>NZ_FOJI01000005.1 GCF_900111235.1 [Clostridium] fimetarium | reverse complement strand
CTGTAGAGGCATTTCAAAAAACATTTAAGCTGACCGCTTAATGTCCATAAGGACAATACCTATTTTAAGGCATAACTTGCGTTATGTCTATTTCTGGTACACAAAATCTCTTCTTTTTTTCCAAAACCACCAATATTCAATTGTCAATTTACATTTGCACCAGTAGATGCTAACTCCGAGAAGTTATTTTTAAGAATATATCTTTTCATATAAGTTTTGTGTAAGCATTGAGTTTGTTTGTATAATTTTTATGTAAAAAAGCGAAAAAAATATAGCCTAACAATAATTTAATATTATCGTTAGGCTATATTTTTCAAGTATTATTTTTATTCATCAGTCAAGCGATAACCGACACCAATTTCTGTTATTATATATTTCGGTTGCGATGGATCTTCACTGAGTTTTCTCCTCAAATTTCCCATACAAACGCGTAAGGCCTGGGTATCTTCAGTAACTATTCCACCCCAGATATTCTCTATAATATATCTGTGTGTAAGGACCTTTCCTTGATTTTTAGCTAATAAAACAAGAACCTTGTATTCATACGGTGTGAGGCGGATCTCCTCATTATAATTCCAGATCCTATGTTTATCTGTATCAATAATCAAGTCTTTTATTTTATATATAAAGGTTTCTGCCTCTGATGATACATTGTCATTTGATTTATGACGCAATATCACACGAATTCGAGCTAGTAATTCCGTTACACTAAATGGTTTTGTAAGATAATCATCGGCACCCGCATCAAGGGCCTCGACTTTTTCACGGTCATGCCCACGCGCAGATATAATTATTATTGGCATTTGTGATATCTTTCGGAGTTTCTTAATCACCTCTAAGCCATCCATATCTGGTAATCCAAGATCTAAAATTAAGATATCTGGATTATGTGAGATAGCCAACATAAGTGCATTAGCACCGTTAGCAGCATCAATACATTTGTATCCTTGGGTTTCAATTGAAACTTGAAGAAAGCTTCTTATTGAATTTTCGTCATCTACAATCAAAATAAGTGGTTTCATTTATTTTGTCTCCTTATCTGATAAAACATAGAATCTAACAATTGTCCCATGAGGCTCATTATTACAAATTGTTATTTTTCCATTGTGCGCTTCTACAATTGATTTACATAACGAAAGCCCTAAACCCATACCTTTACGTTTTGTACTACTATTAACATTTTTATTATAATAGCGTTCAAATATGTGCGAAAATTCTTCTTCTGAAATACCAGGTCCGTTATCTTTCACTTCAAAATACACATGATTTTCTTCACTATATAACGAAACAATAATAACGCTTCCTTCAGGGGAATAATTAATTGCATTATTTAAAATATTTACAATTATTTGTCTTATTAATACTCCATCAACATGTACTAAAATTATTTCTTCTGGTATTTCAACAAATATTTTATGTTTAAGCGTATGTTTCTTTACATGAGTCACTGCCGCAGTTATAATTTCCTCTGCTGCCTCTTCCGCAATATTAAGTTTGATTTTGCCTTCTTCACATTGTGTTGTCTGTAATACATTTTCAACTAATTCATTCAACCAATCTGCATCCTCATAAATACTTTGCAAGAAATTTTTCTTAACTTCGTCACTTATTTTATCATAATTGTCAAATCCCGTGCTTGCCATTCCCATAATACCCGCCAAAGGAGTTCGAAGATCATGAGATATTGTTCGCAACATATCGGCACGCAAACGTTCTGCTTGAATCTCCATCTTAGTATGTTGTTGTTTCTCATAAATCCTTTCCTTCTCCAACACGACTGCAATCTGCGGTGAGATAACTTCAATAAAGGCCCGTTGCGCATTTGAAAGAGATAGATTATCCACCAATGAAACTCCCATTACACCTAGTACCCCATTGTGGTTTAAAACAGGCGAATAGTATGCTTTGGCATTAGGAAAAAGCGTAGTTCCTCTTCCACAAGGACTCCCAGATTGATATGTTTCTAGGCACGCCAAACAATCATTATTTTCTTTGAACACCTCTTCCCCCTCTATATTTCTACATAATAAGATACCGGTGGTATCAAAAAATTCCACAAGAACATTTGCATTAAACTGTTTTGAAATCTCTTCAGCAGAAACTTTGGCTAATTCCTCTACACCTCTTACATTGAGGAGTCTTTCCTCAATAAAATACAATGAAGATATATACTCTTCCCTATCTTTTACAAGTTGTCTCTCCAATTTCACTCTTATTGTAAGCATACTGGTAATCCAGCCAACAATAAACATTACAAAAAAAGTAAGTAGATAATCCGAATTATTTACTTTGAGCGTATATAATGGTTCAATGAAAAAAAAGTTATATAAAAGTACAACACAAACCGAAGCAAAGAAGCTGTAAATATATCCTTCTGCTAAAAATGAAAACAAAAGAACTCCGAGTAAATATATCATAACTGTATTTGACTCAGACATCCTAATATGATCAAAAAACAATGATATCGTAGTACATATAAGCATTATTGCCATCATAATCATCAAATTTTTTATAAGCTTTTTCTTTGATTTAATCTTTTTCATTTCTCATTTACCTCTAATCTGTACGAGCATACATGTTATCGTATTGGTATTTTCCTCAGCTAAAATGCACTCCTATACATACCAATAACATTTGTAAATGATTATAACACTTACAATTCTTTTTTACTATTTTTATCTTTGTTTGTATATAACTTCTTCAATCTGTTTTCAATTATCCAACGAGTGGGATAACCAACTATCTATATTCTAATATAGAAGCTAATTTATTGTGGCAACCTGCTGCCTAGACTAAGGAATGTATTATAGATATTAATTGTGCCATATCCCCATATATTGTTTGGGTATATCAGATTCGCATCTGTATCAGCACCGCGTATTAAAAATCTTCCAATTTGTACGGTGCTTATTGAATAATAATTTCCCCTTACAATTCCCCATTCCAAAATCATTGCTGCAATTCCAGTTGCATGTGCGGCTGCTATACTGGTACCGGAAGTTCTTACAAACATATTACCAGGTATAGGAGCTAATACATTTTCTCCAGGCGCAGCTATTTCTGGTTTAATATAATTATTTTTTGTATAGCCTCTACTGGAATTGGGATAAATACCCTCAGTTAATGCATTATATGCTGTTATCGTTACAGCCAATGGAGTATTTCCAGGTGAAGTTATTGTAGTATCGGGATTAGAATTCAGAAAATATGTACCCGTTGAAATAAAACCTACTATAGGCAGCCATATATGAAACTTTAACGCTGCATCATCTTTTCCATTTCCGTATACTCTAAATTTCCAAAGTCCTGGTGCTGCATTTTGAAAACGAATCAGAATCATAGGTTCTCCAGTTTGAGATTCTATAACAAGATAATCCACATATACAGTAGTATTTTCAAAGATAAAATTTATTTCCCTATTCTCACCTAATCTCGACACTATTCTAGGTACATATTGTCCCTTGGGTGATAAAATATCAATTGAATAGGAATTCGGTGCATATCCCCACAATTCCATCGCAAAACCTTTATCATTTTCTCCAATCACAAGATCAACGTTATCAAAACCTATTTTAGGATCAATCGTTCCGAAATAATGACTCTGCGTCTTCCCTTCATTTCCTGCTGCTATCAAAATTCCTCTACCATTAAAATTTCCAACCCACGCTATGAAACTTGATAATATATCATAGCCATCATGTGCACCTTGACTAGTTCCCATTCCTATACATATAGCAATTGGTTTATTAAGAAGTGATGCAATATTTGTAAGATATTTTATACCAAGCATAATATCATCTTCCTGATAACAATTTGCGCTCTCTGGAATGTAGAAATAATCTCTTAAATGTTGCTTTGCTTGTTTTAATTTCACAACTACGATTTCAGACTGTGGTACTACTCCTTGAAAATCATTTTTTTCATCTCGTGATCCGCCAGCTATACCAGCGAGCATAGTTCCATGACCGATTTCGTCTCTACTAGGTACAACCAAAAAAGGATTTTCGCTTTTTAGTGCTTGATTAATTTGTTGCCTGCTGTATTCTGTTCCAAAATAAAAGATATTTTCTGGTGCTTCTATGTTTTCAATCGTTTGGTCCCAGATTGAAACAATTCTTGTAGAATTATCAGCATTCTTGAAAATCTGATTCGTATAATCAATTCCAGTATCTACAAAGCCAAGTAAAACGCCCGTTCCAAACAAGGATAATTTGGGAACATTTTGAACTTTATTTACCCCCATTGCATCTAAATTAATCGTATCTAACAATCCATATAGTTTTGGTATTACTGCATATCCATTTTCATACACTATTTTAGTAGAGATTTTGGAAATTGGGAAATAAATAATTTCGTACATCTCATTTATAATATTCCTTGGATAACCCGCAAATATATCCATACCTCTATCCGTTCGATTATATTCTACAATTGCATTGGCAAAATCATTACTTATGATTTTCTTGCGATCTTCAATAGTCATAAGTCCTCCTTAGACAAATTACAGAATACTGTTTTTAACTTTATACTATATTATGTATATGCATAAATTAGATTAATAATTTTATTTATGTATGATTAGGGTGTCAAAAATAATTATGAAAGGTGTCGAGTGAATATTAATTTCTGATTATTCATTTTATCTTGCCTTTCCTTCAAGTAGTATATTTTTTACGAGCCTCAAAAATGATAAAAATACTCGCTTGCGCTCATTTTTTATCTGAGTCTCGACAAAATATAAGCACTACTTTCAGCCGGTCTGCGATAAATGAATAATCAGAAATTAATATTCACGATTTACTTTACAAAATAATTTCCTCTTAAAAATACTATTTTTCTGGAAACCTAATTTTTCAAACTTATACTCAACTAACGGTGACATAGGAAAACTTATTATGACACCTTAATCATATATATTATGAAATAATATTTTATTTTTTTGTAAAAAAACACATCATAGCTATTATAACTATGATGTGTGCATTTATTCTACCACGGTTTCTTTCATAAAACCGTTTCCATTCTATTCATTTACTTATTCTTAGTCATATGTCTTTGAACAAACTTAACGATTTCAACAATCGGAATTACACTAAATGCTAAAAGTACAGCAACTCCATATTCTGTTAAGTTAATATGTTCAAACTCAAAAGCGTTTGCAAGGAACGGTACATAGATAACAACTGTTGTCATTATAAGACTTAGAATACCTGCTCCCCATAAAAATACGTTTTGATTGCTGATTGTAAATATACTTCCACGTTGACTACGCATATTAAAACTATGGAATATCTCTGCAAAGCTCAGTGTAAGAAATGCCATGGTTATACCATCTGCACTTTCTGTAATTTCCCATACTCCTGATTCCATATAATGACCTACAAAATACGCTGCAAGTGTTACGATTGTTACAAGAATTCCCTGATATACTACATCAAATCCAACACCACCTGAAAAGATTCCATCTTTTGATGAACGAGGCTTTCTTTCCATAATATCAGCATCGCCTTTTTCCATTCCAAGTGCAAGTGCTGGGAAGCAGTCTGTAATCAGATTAATCCATAACAAATGAACTGGAAGTAAAATCGTAAATCCCATTATTGTTGCAAAGAAAATACTTAATACTTCACTCATATTTGAAGCAAGTAAAAACTGTATTGCTTTTCTAATGTTATCGTAGATTTTTCTACCTTCTTCAACTGCACCAACAATTGTTGCAAAGTTATCATCTGCAAGAACCATATCAGCCACATTCTTAGTTACATCTGTGCCCGTTATACCCATGCCGATACCGATATCTGCACTTTTAATACTTGGTGCATCATTTACGCCATCACCAGTCATTGCTGTAATGAAACCATTTTTACGCCATGCATTTACAATTCTAACCTTGTGCTCAGGCTGAACTCTTGCATATACTCTATAGTTACCAATCGTTTTTTCAAATTCTTCATCACTAATTGTATCAAGATTTGCTCCTGTAATTGCCTGTGACTCATTTTCAAGAATGCCAAGCTCTTTTGCAATTGCTAAAGCTGTATCTCTATGGTCACCTGTAATCATAATCGCAGTAATACCTGCGCTCTTACATTCTTCAATTGCGTCCTTAACTTCAGGTCGAATTGGATCAATCATACCTGTAAGTCCTATAAATGTTAATTCCTTTTCTAGTAAAGATGGTTCATTACTAGATGGTTTCACATCATAAGTTCTTTGTGCTGCACATAAAACACGGAGAGCCTTTTGTGCCATATTTTTATTTGTATTAAATATTTCTTTTCTCATAGTTTCATCAAGAGGCAATATTTTGCCATCTTTCAAATAAGTAGTACAAGATTTTAAGACTTCATCAGGCGCTCCCTTTGTATATTGAACGATTCCCTCAGCAGTTTCATGAACAGTACTCATCATCTTTCTCATACTATCAAATGGAGCTTCACCTATTCTTGGTGCCTTATCTTTTAAATCTTGTTTCGCAAGACCTTCTTTGTATGCAAAATTAACAAGTGCACACTCTGTTGGTTCACCAGTTGCATGATTTTCAAGGTCAAGTTCGGCATCACTACAAAGAGCCATTGCAGTGGCTAGCAACTTCACATCACCAAAATGTTCCACTACTGTCATCTTGTTTTGTGTTAACGTACCTGTTTTATCACTACATATAATTTGAGCACAGCCTAATGTTTCTACAGCTGTAAGTCGACGAATAATCGCATTACGCTTTGACATACTAGTTACACCAATTGACAATACGACTGTAACAACCATCGCTAATCCTTCTGGAATAGCTGCAACTGCAAGACTTACTGCAATCATAAATGTGTTCAATACCGTCTGTCCGCTTAAATCGCCTTCGCGAATAAGGCTGAATGCAAATATAAATACACAGATTCCAACAACCAATACGCTGAGTATTTTACTTAGTTGCGCAAGCTTAATTTGAAGTGGCGTCTGTCCTTCTACTGTCTTAGAAATGGCATCTGCAATCTTACCCATTTCAGTCTCCATTGCTGTTGCTGTTATAACGGCTTTACCACGTCCGTAAACGACAGCACTTCCCATATAGACCATGTTCTTTCTATCACCAAGAGAAACAGGGGTACCATCCAATCCTAGCACATTGATCATCTTATTAACTGGTACGCTTTCACCTGTCAATGCAGATTCCTCAATCTTCATACTTGCACTCTCGATAATTCTACCATCTGCCGGAATCGCATCGCCTGCTTCTAAAATAACGATGTCACCGACAACAAGATCTTCACTTTTAACGATTTCAATTTGTCCATCGCGAAGTACCTTACTGGTAGCCGCTGCCATCTGTTGTAAAGCTTCGATTGCTTTTTCCGCCTTGCTTTCCTGATAAACACCAAGTATTGCATTAATGACAACAACAAGCATAATAATGATAACATCAGCATATCCTTCATGCGAATATGCGGCTGTAACTCCAGAAATAACTGCAGCTACAATCAAAATAATAATCATTGGATCTTTCATTTGTGCAATCAATCGTTCCACAGTGGAGACCTTTTTCCCCTCCGCTATTTTGTTTTTTCCATTCGCCAAAATTCTTTTTTCTGCTTCCGCAGAAGTTAAGCCGTCTTCATTACTGTTGAGCGCAATTAATACTTGCTCTTTTTCTTCACTATAATATTTCATTTTCAATCTCCTTACTATCCTCTTTTAGTTTTTACATAAGTTTGTCAAACTATACAAAAAGACTCATGTATAGATAGGCAAACGCCGTGTCTACACATGAGTCTGGTCATTTAATTATAAGCCAGGCCTAAAAAAGGCCATGATGTTGACTTAAAAACGCATTGGTATGCGCAAACTACTCCCTCATGGGATTTATGTGTTTTTCATATGTTACCATAATACGGTGGAACTGTCAATTGAGTGGGATGTATACATACATTTTTAATTTAAAATATTTTTTTCTTTAAATCATTTGTAATAATATACTCCAACAACGCTTCACAACCTTCTTGGACATCATTATACGTCAAATCAAAATTCCCAGTATACCAAGGATCTGCAATATCTCTTGGGCTTTTTGTGAAATCTAATAACCGATATATTTTATTTTGGATATCTTGTCCTAATATTCGATTCATATTTTGAATATTTGCTTGCTCCATGCCAATAATGTAATCATAATTTTGATAGTCTTTAGAAGTTAACAAAATAGCTCTTTTCCCATCCGTTGAAATACCATACTGCCTTAATTTATTCCTTGTACCGTGATGTACTGGATTGCCTATTTCCTCTGAACTTGTGGCTGCTGAAGCAATAAAAAACTCATGTTCCAATCCTTTTTTCTTTACAATATCTTTAAATACATATTCCGCCATCGGAGAGCGGCAAATGTTGCCGAGGCATACAAATAGTACTTTTGTCATCTATTAATTCTCCTTGTAAACGCTTGATTTTATTGACTTTCTCTTGATTTTACGACAGCGAGAATTCCTTTGGCTCAAAAAGCTCTATCAGATTACTTTCATAACCCAATAAAGCTTCTTCCACTAAATCTTCTGTTTTGGTATAAATTCAATTTTAAGTGCCATATCCATTCCATCAGCCAATCTTTTTAACAGGTTAATAGATGGATTCCTCGTTCCATTTTCCAACTTACTGATATCCGCCTGATTAATGCCACTGCGTTCTGCTAATTGCTTCTGTGTAAGATTTTGAGATACCCTTGCATCCACAATTGCACGAATCACATCAAACTCTGGTTGCAGATTGTCATATTCTTTTTTTAACTCTTCATCCTGTAACTGCTCTGCTAGAAAATCATCATATTTTCTCATTCTTCTCACACCTTTCTAAATAATTATTTCGATATGCTTTAGCTTTTTCTATTTCTGACTTAGGCATAGAACTCTGGAAATATCAGTTCCAACTTTTCCTCTGATTTCAAAAATTCCATCGTCAAGATGTTTGCTATAAGGTTCTCTTAACTGATTTCCCTTTTCCTGTAGTATGCCCATGATTCCAAGAATTTTTGCACGCATCTTTTTATCAAGGCTAAGTAAGAATTCTTCTACTGGTATAACCCCATTTTCTCTTTCATAAAACTCTATTGTAAATTTATTCACTTTTTTCCTCACTTGCTTACTTTTAGTATATGGTATATATGCCATATTGTCAATTGAAAGAATATTACATTTTCATCATAGCCTAGCAACTCAATTCACATTAACGTATCTCAATTTTTTCGCAATTTTTTCAAAAATCCTGTCGTAAATGTGTCGTAAAAACACTTCATTATTCCCATGAGCCACCACAATTACAAGCAATTCTCCACCACAGTTGATACTATACCGAGGCATACAAACATTTGATCAAAACACTTCCAATGAGAAAGATAGGCAACAGATTTTGAAACAGTAATGCCGTTACACCGCCCAAGTTTTCAGCAAAAAAAACTTTAAAGATATTTACCGGCCTCATCATATCAATGGCAATCGTGCCCTTTCTAACACTAAGTGTGATTCTGTGTTCTACATTAGTAGTCAGCACCACAGAAATCATGGAAGAAACCACCGTATAAGTCAGCATCGTATCCACTGTAACTCCTTGCACCGAATCAGCATTTTTGAATAAAGCTCTCCAAAAATATGCTGTTGCCACCATGATGATCGTCTGCATTAAAATATTGCCATACACATCAAACTTATATGCCAGACCTTTTAAGATCTGTGTTTTATATACATAAAAATAGGCGTTCCTATTCTTTGGTTTCATCCTTAACCCTTTCTACACTCTTTCGATAATTACAAACATACTCCATTGGTTACTTGCCTTTCTCGAACATATCTAATTTACTATTTTATACAAAAACATTTTGTGGCAATTAACAATATTCCAAACTTACTGAGAATTTTATAGATCTACATTTCTTTCACAATTATTTATAAATATATTGAAGCATCTATAATTTTAATGGTATAATATACCAAATATAACACAGGGGGAACTTATTCATATGATTTTTAATAAATTAAAAGCAAAATTCGTAAAAATTTCTAAAAAAAATCTCTTGATTACATCATCAATGGGAGCTGTACTATTAATTATTATTGTAATTATAGTATTTTCATTTTCTACAATAGGTTCAGGAAAAAATTCACTTAATAGTTCTATGGAATCAAAGGATTTAGCATTACAATCTAATACATCTTCCCAAAAAGAAACACAAAGTACATCTTATCCAAATAGTGCACAGAATAATTCATCTACAGAAAACATTACTCATACTACGGCGAATACGGTAACCGAAAGCCCTGCACAACAGATAACGGTAACACAAGAAACTCAAGCATCTTCAGATACTTCTGCTACTACACAAGCTACTACGCAAGCCACTACGCAAGTTCTTACCACCCAAGCTCCAACTACTAAGAATGAAGTTTATACGCAAGCCCCGAATTCAGTTGATTTTGATGACTCTCAATCTTTTACAATTTCATACACAGATTTTTCCTTCTGGAATAATGTAAGTATTTTACAACTTGGAAAATATTCTACCTTTTCTAATTATGTTGATAGTTATACTTTAGGGACAAGAAATATTTTAGCCGGTTTGTTAAAGGGCAGTACCCTAAAACTTAATACGATTAACACTGGATATGATTTTGTAGTTTTTGATTCTACAAATGGTGGTATGTTTGCTAAGTTAATTATTGTTTTATCACCAGAAGATTACGAAACTTATAGAAGCGGTAATAATACATCTAACCCCATTGTTATAAGAAATCACTATAGTTCATCAGTTCCATTTAGGTCCAATTCAACATATACCTCAAGTAATACAGATATTGCTACAGTTGATTCAAATGGAAAAGTTAATAGTGTATCAGAAGGATGTGCATTTATTACGATACACGATACAGTTTTAAATACAGATGAAAAATATTTTGTATACGTATTTTCCAAGCATGGTTTATATAAATAGAAAGCATTTAATACTTTTCTAATCAAGACCACCAGCTTAGCTGGTGGTTTGCTCTGCGGCTATGATTAATTTTATAAATTAAATTTTATATAATTTTTCCTGCATTATATTAGTAAAGCAAATTTTTAGTGATATTATATATTTATTTATCTTCTACTTTGGATAATTTATATAATTAATATTTTCCTGAGAGACGATGAAAAAGTTATCAATATATCGGTAATGTTGTGAAATAATCTCATCAAAATCTTTCTGATATCTTAAATACACGTCTTCAAGAATATATGTTTTAGGAACAACATGAGACAATAAATCTCTAAATGAATCAATGAAACACAACGCACCAAATAAAGAATTTCTACGACAATCACCTGGAATTTCTATATTTGTCATTTTTGGCTTTAGCTGCTTACAAATGATATCAGAAGTAAAAAAAGAGAAATAAGCATATTGTAAAAATATTTTTTTACCATCTATTATATGTTTTTCTTCAAGTTTTCTCCCGTAAGTAGCTGAGCCTCTTCCTTTAGTGTAAACTGCATTGTAGATTACTATTGTATCAATATCATTGTATAATATTTTTTTAGTTACAAGCTTTCCAAAGCATATATAGATTGCGCTTTGGCTATAATAATATTTATGTAAGTATGGATATGCATTGAGTATAAAAATATATACAGATACAATAAAAATTATATTAAAAAAAAACGCATAACTATCAAACCATTTAAATACAAAAATAATAAGTGATGCAATACCCGATAATATTGGAATAATCGAAGTCCATTTTATTGAAAAAAATAACATAATCTCTATTGTATTTTTTAATCATAAATCTCCTTTTTCCTTACTTAAGTATATAATAACTCAACGTATTATCAACAATCCCAAAAAATCATTTCATCATCTCAGCAATATACATCTATAACTTGCTCATTATTTCCACTGAAAAAGTTCCTTAAAGTCGTGACAATCAGGACAAATCCAATAATAACTTCCCTTGATCATTTTCTGGATATTCTACTTCTTGTTTCAATCGCAAGTTTAATATTAATTCAAACATCTTATATATCCATTTCTTCTATATACATTTGAAACATGCTAACATCACTAATAATTTTTCGTGGTATATTTTCACAATATATATACAAATAAAAATCATATCCGACCTGAATAAACAAGTTATTTTCCTGAGTCCTTAATTTGCACCATAAACACTCTCTCAATAATAATTTAGTCATTTCATCCACTTGACTAATCGATATTATGTTTTCATTCCTTACAGTTTCAAATAATTCTTCTTCTTTTTTTGATAAAGACAAATCACTATCGTTTAGAAGTTTCACTGCTTCAGCAATGCTGAAATATTTTTCCAAATCTTTGACTACTAATGTATCAATACTCTTATCTTTTAATATCATCATTAACACTTGAATATATTTGTTTTCGACACATATATATTCATTAGGCTCAAATACTTCACCATTATATAATTTTCCAATATCAGCATATGATGTCCATTCACTCAAAGCATATCGTCCTTGTTTATCACGAAGGAAAGGATTATATTTTGTAATACGATATTTTTTCATTTAATCACCTATTCTAATTTTTAAAATTTCATCATACTACTACAATAATTCGTAATTTTTTATTCACACGCATCCTCACTCTTATTTCACAAATGATTAGTTGCAATAGAAATACAGATAAAAATTGTAACAATAAATTCCATTTCTCTTTTCAAATCAAATTACCACGCCTTCTTATTTCAATCTTTTTAGCCTCTAATAGAGCTTTTTCATGATCTGGCTGCAATTGCAGGATTTTAATATTTTTTTAAATTCGATTATTTATGATATTGCAAAAAGTCAATTCAAGTCAAAACTTTCTGATATTTCTTGATAATTAACACCTGTAAGATATGAAACTTTTACACTTGCTCCACTGTCTGTAAATTCTACATTGGTGATAGGCTCGACCACATTTGAAAAAGGTTCTTTAAAAGATGTTATTTCAAGAAAATACTTGGTCTCATCAAAAATATCTCTTACAATAACCTTGTTTACCCCCCCATATGCTACTTTGCCATTGCACTGGTCAAAAATGTATTGGAAGATACTTGAAAGCATATCCATTTTTGTGTCGTAGTAGTACCCCCATTGAGTCCCTATTCCTGTACCTGCTTGCAATGTGAACCTTACAAGATGATCGCTTACCATTAAAATGTGGGGTTGGCGACTCAATGGTCCGCCTGATTTCACTATTCTATGATTTTCATCAAATATATTATAGTAAAACAGGAAATTCAATTTAACGACTTTATAATGTTCGTTTTCTTCAATTATTTCAGCGTTCTTAATATCATCAACAGAAAAGAAAGAATGGTTGTCTGAGGATATATCCCCCCCTAATGATGCATCAGATGTTATCCTGCTTGATGATGTATCAAATGGATCTGACGAATGCGAACAAGCAGACTGCATTAACAGAATCGACAAAAGGATACATATAAATACTTTTTGTTTAATCATATTTTTACCCTTATCCTACTTATATTTATAGAATCGACCTTCATTATGTGGATCAACCTATGGAATAGTCACCTAGGTTAAAGCGCCAACTGGATCGGCTATAATAAACTAGACAGATTTTTAAAGGGCATATACAATGAATTCATATAAATGAAAGGAAGATTGATTATGTCCGAAAAAGCCCCTCGTAAAACCCGACGTACTTATACATCAGATTTTAAACAACAAATTATTGATCTCTACCGTAACGGTAAAAGAAAATGCGACATCATACGTGAGTATGATATTGCTAGTTCACTCTTAGATAAATGGATTATCCAGGCAGAGAGTTCTGGTTCTTTCAAAGAGAAGGACAATCGTACCCCTGAGCAAGAAGAACTGATCCGTCTCCAGAAAAAATTAAAAGTGTTAGAGATGGAGAATGATATTTTAAAACAAGCGGCGCTGATCTTAGGACGAAAGTAAATGTGATTAAGGTGAATATTCACAAATACTCTGTATCAGCAATGTGTCGCGTCCTTCAGGTTAACAGAAGTACCTACTATTATGAAGCAAGCAAGAATCGGAATGAATCTGAGCTTGAATCTGCCATAGTTGATATATTTAAAGCGAGCCGTAATAATTACGGAACGCGAAAAATCAAGAAAGAGCTTGCCGATAGAGATATCATTTCATCTCGTAGAAGAATCGGCAGAATCATGAAGCAGGAAGGTCTTGTATCTTCTTATACTACGGCTCAATTTCATCCACAAAAAGATACATGTAATGAATCAAAAGTGGAAAATGTTGTTGATCGACATTTTAACGAACAGTCATATAGAAACGTAGTAGTAAGTGATTTAACATATGTTAGAGTCGGAATGAGCTGGCATTACATATGTGTACTTGTTGACCTTTTTAACCGCGAAATCATTGGTTATAGTTCTGGTCGACGTAAAACTGCAGCATTAGTAAAACAGGCATTTATGTCAGTGAAAGAAAATCTTGGTGATATAAATATATTTCATACAGACCGAGGCAATGAATTCAAGAACCAGATGATTGATGAAACACTTGAAGTCTTTGATATTCAGAGGTCACTAAGCCATAAAGGCTGCCCATATGACAATGCCGTTGCTGAAGCAACATTTAAAATCATCAAGACAGAATTTGTAAAGAATCAGACATTTGCAAGTCTTTATCAATTACAATTGGAGTTAGCTGACTATGTTAATTGGTTTAATAACCGCAGAATTCATTCTTCGCTGGAATATCAAACACCAGTCCAATACAGAATGAATACCCTTAAAAAAGTTGTTTAGAAAAATATTGACAATCCAGTAGTCTTTATTTTTAACAACACTTTCTACTATAGAACATTTTCCTAAGATAATTAATTTTCAAATATTCACTCTTTTATTTTAAGGTTATCTTTTATTTCCTGGTAATTAATTTCAGTTTCTATATGATCTCCAATTGCATGCGAAACAGAAAGACTAAATGCTACTCCATTACTAGTTAGATAACTATATACACTACTACCTAAATTATCCGCCTGAGTGAATGCTTTTATTAAATCATCATCATTATAATCTCTCAAAATAACCGCTCTTACTTCATCTGTTTGCTGTGCCCATTTCTCCCTATAAATCTTAACTAAATTACTATTAATAGAACATATATCCTGTAGCTTTATTTTTGAACAAGCCTCTAGATCTATATTTAATGAATAAAAGATATTATTGGGGTGTGCTGCTGTTCTAACATTACCAAATCCACTAAACACAATGCTAATCAATCGTTTATTGCTAAACGTAATTTTAAAATCAACAGTAATGGTTAAATTAGAATAATCAACACCATAATCATATAAATGTTCCATTATTGTTTCTTTAATAAAATTATTCACCTCAGAATAATCTCTCTTATCACCAATTAATTGTGGGTACTTAATATTAACATTACTATTTATATGTGATGTATCTGAAAATACTTCTTCATTTATTGTATAATCCACAGAAACATTTCTTAGCTCATAAGATATACTAGATACCTCATCATGGCTGCTTGTACTATTATCAAAAGTATTACCGCTCTCATTATTTTGGCAGCTTACCAAGCATATTGCAGTAATTATATTTATACATACAATAGTTGATACCAATGTAATTTTAACCTTTTTCATATAAACCTCACTTTACTGTAAAATTCCAATAAATATATCTTAATTTTTATAAAATAAAAGCCGAGAATATAAATATTCTCGGCAAAATTCATAGTTAAGCAACGCTAATAATTCTTAGCCTCTTACCCTGTTTAATTGTCCCCTTTAATTTATACCCCATTGGTTAATATTACCATATTCAATGGGTGTCGTCAATATGCTCTATCCTATATGATATCTTACGTATCTAAGTGTCTATGCATGTGCTACTAGTCGTTATAGTCATCCAAAAAGCTACTCTCAACGTCGTCCTTGTGATAACCAATTACCGTATTTAAATTAATGTTATGGATACTTCTGAAGATATTAATATCTATCACATCACTCGTTAGACGTAATTTTTTGATGAGCTTCTTCATTTCTTCTCTTTTGGAGCCGCCACCACCATTGTCACATATTGAACAATTTTCAGTGAATCTACATGCGCACTGAATAAACTGCAAGTCATTATATTCTTTCCATGCAATAATGTCAGCTTCTTTTACCTTATACATAGGCCTTATTAGCTGCATTCCTTCGAAATTCTTGCTATGGAGCTTGGGCATCATGGTCTCTATTTTACCACTGTACATCATCCCCATAAGTATGGTCTCAATTACATCATCAAAATGATGTCCTAGTGCAATCTTATTACAGCCTAGCCTTTGTGCATTACTGTATAAATAGCCTCTTCGCATTCTAGCACACAAGTAGCATGGCGTATTTTCCACATTTGCCACAGCATCAAATATATCTGATTCGAAAATCGTAATCGGAATATTTAATAACTCTGCATTATTAATTATCGTCTGCCTATTAATCTCATTATAACCAGGATCCATTACAAGGAAAACCAACTCAAACTTTATTACACCGTGTTTTTGTATTTCCTGCATTAATTTGGCAAGAAGCATGGAGTCTTTTCCGCCAGAAATACAAACCGCAATTTTATCATTTTCCTTGATCATCTCATACTCATTGATGCCTTTTGTAAACTGTCTCCAGATAGGTTTTCTATATTTTTTAATAATACTCTTCTCTATTTCTTCGTATCTTTCCATGGTAATTTCCTTTCAACATACATGGTTCAATGCATGTTTTCAATGTATAGTTTCAATATAAAGTTTCAATATAGCTTCAATGTATATTTTCGTATATAGTTTCAATATATTACTTTCAAACCAGTTCAGCTCTTTTTCACCTTTTAAATCGTCAATTTCTTATAGCATTCATCAAACGCCTTCATAAATGTATCAACTTCTTCCTTGGTTGTCAAATGGCTAAGACTGATTCTCCATGAACACATTGCATTTTTCTTGTCTTTTGAAACTGCATACACTGGTCTTGACATCGTCGCTTCCACAGAGCATGCGGACTTCACTGATACACAAATATCCCTACTTGATAATTCCTGTTGAAATACAGTACCCTTTACACCTTTCACGCTAAGGTTCAAGATGTGGGGTATTGATTTTTCTGTACTATTTATTCTAACCAATGGATATTTTAAAAGTTGCGATTTTATTTCTTGATTGAGTTTTTCCACATAATTATAATTTTTATCCAATGCTTCATAGGCAATCTGAAGCGCTGTGTAAATAGAAGCTGCTAAACCTAATGCTGGTGTTCCGCTTCTATATATAGTCGTACTTGCTCCACCATGTATTAAAGGCTCCAAAACTACATTTTCTTTGCGGATTAGAATGCCACATCCATTAATCCCATAAAATTTATGGGGAGTAAATGATAACAGATCAATGTTTTCCATGTTGATTTTAATTTTTCCAACTGCCTGAGTAGCATCAACGTGTAGATAGCAGTTTGGTTTGTCATTTATAAGTTTTGCTATTTCCTCAATCGGTTGTAAAATTCCTAACTCGCTGTCCACATAACACACCGAAATGAGTATTGTATCATTTCTTATTAATTCCGCTAAGTGATCCATATCAACCTGACCATTTGGTAAGATATCCACCAAATCGATTTCATAACCTTGATTTTTTAATGCAGTCAGGGCTCCACTCACTGATGAGTGCTCCAAACATGTTGAAATGATGTGCTTTCCTCTATTTCTATAGGTATAAGCCACACCTTTTATTGCTAGATTATTGGATTCGCTAGAACCCGAAGTATATATGAGTTCAGACGGCTTTACTTCAAGTAAATTCGCAATATTTGCGGTAATTTCATCCATATGTTGTTTTGCGTTTTGTCCTAATTTATGAGTAGAGTTTGGATTGCCATAAAAGGATCTATTTTCCTCACAAAAGCAGTCTAAAACCTCACTATTTACTGGTGTATTTGCAGCATAATCTAAATATATCATCTGAATTCCTCTCTGCCGAAAAAAGGCACCAATCATATGACTGCTGCCTTTTAACCTTTATAAACATAGTTTTATTATACCTTATCTTTTTAAATTTGCAAATCAAATTTCACAAATTCATGTTTAACCTTGCTGCCGTTTAATAATGCATATTCCTCAACTCTGAACTAATCCTCCATAGCTTTTTCTAAAGCCTTTTTGAAGTAGTCAACACTTTGAGCCCCGGATATTGAATATTTGTTATCAATAATAAAAAATGGAACACCTGTTATACCAAGTTGAATTGCTTCATTTTGATCTTTAATAACTTCGCTAGTATATTTTTCAAGTTTTAAATCTAGTTGTAATGTATTCTTATCAATATCTACCTCTTCTGCAAGTTCGAGAAGATTATTCTTATCGCCAATATCTATGCCTTCTTCAAAGTATGCTGCAAAAATACGTTTTGCTACTTCATTGCCTTTTCCAATTGAATTTGAAAATTTTAAAACTTCATGAGCCAGTGCTGTGTTTCCTGGTTTTAGATGTTCAAAATCAAAATTCAAACCTACCTCTGCTGCAAGACTAACAATATTATCATTTGCCGCTTTCGCTTCATCCAAAGTAATCCCATATTTTTTTGAAATAAGAGTATTAATATTCTGACCGTTATAACTCCCTGCATCTACATTCAACTGAAAACTTCTAAATGTAATCTCCACAGGGGATTTTAATTCTACCTCGGCGATTGCCTTCTCTAATTTTTTCTCCCCTAGATAACAATAGGGACATGCAAAATCTGACCATACTTCTATTTTCATATGTTTTTCCCACCCAATCTATTAATATTTTTATATAAGTTTCTCTTTATACAAGCTATTATACGATATCCAAGGGCCTTTGAACAACAACTTATTATTCCTTATAGTACAGCTTTAAATGCTTCTTCTAAATCTTGAATAATATCATCTACGTTTTCAGTTCCAATTGATAGACGAATTGTGTTAGGTTTGATTCCTTGGTCTAATAATTCTTCACCTGAAAGCTGTGAATGTGTAGTAGATGCTGGATGTATAACCAAAGATTTCACATCTGCAACATTTGCAAGGAGTGAAAACAATTCTAGATTATCAATGAAATCTTTTGCCTTCTGATCATCACCTTTGATCTCAAATGTAAATATTGATCCACCACCATTAGGAAAGTACTTTTTGTACAAATCTTTTTGGCTTTGATCATCTGTAACAGAAGGATGATGTACCTTCTCTACTTGAGGATGATTATTTAAGTATTGAACTACTTTAAGTGCATTCTCTACGTGACGCTCAACTCTAAGTGAAAGTGTCTCTAATCCTTGTAAGAATAAGAAAGCATGGAATGGTGATAATGTAGCACCAGTATCTCTTAATAGGATAGCTCTGATTTTTGTAACAAATGCTGCAGGTCCTACTGCTTTTGTAAAGCTAATTCCATGATAACTTGGATTTGGTTCTGTAAGAGATGCAAATTTGCCAGATGCTTCCCAATCAAACTTTCCACTATCAACAATAACGCCACCAATTGCAGTTCCGTGACCGCCAATGAATTTTGTTGCTGAATGAACAACAATATCAGCGCCATATTCAATTGGTCTAACAAGATAAGGAGTTGCAAATGTACTATCCACTACTAATGGGATTTTATTATCATGTGCGATTTTAGCAATTGCTTCAATATCTACAACTTCTGACTTTGGATTTCCTAATGTCTCAATCAATATAGCTTTTGTATTTTCCTTGATTGCATTTTGAATTGCTCCTTCTTCAAATACATCAACGAAAGTTGTTGTGATGCCATATTGAGGCAATGTATGTGCCAATAAGTTATATGTTCCGCCATATATGTTCTTCGCTGCAACAATATGATCTCCTTGTTGTGCTAAATTCTCAATTGTATATGCAACCGCTGCTGCTCCTGAAGCAACTGCAAGTGCTGCAACGCCACCTTCAAGTGCTGCAATTCTTTCTTCAAATACACCCTGTGTTGGATTTGTTAATCTTCCATAAATATTACCAGCGTCAGCTAAACCAAATCTTGCTGCTGCATGTGCTGAATTACGAAATACATAAGATGATGTCTGGTAAATTGGAACTGCTCTTGAATCTGTAACTGGATCTGGGCTCTCTTGACCTACGTGTAACTGCAATGTCTCAAATTTCAATTTTCTGTCTGCTCTTTTGATTTTATCACTCATAATATTCTCCCTTTGCATATTTTCATTAATATGCCCTTTTTATTTTATTTTATTTTTATTTATAAATCATAATTTATGTAATTATTATCCTTGCTTGCTGAAGTTAGCTACAACATCGACACATTCGAAAGCTCTCCGGTAGATAATGATTTTCCTTCTCTAATTTTCTCATATTTATCATTCCTTTCGTTTCCCTATCTATGATTTAGGATTTATTAAATGAATTATAAAATTCTTTTCCTACTTTGTCAATAGGTTTTGTATTAATTCTTTTTTTATTTTGGAACGGACGTAAAATCATTACTTTGGCTTTGCTGTATCATCTCCTTGTATGCAAGTTACTAATGTGTTTATTTTGTGCTAAAAGATAAGATAAAAAGTTCGAACTCCTCACTGCGTTCGTCAGACAACGAACTTTTTATCTTGGCGCACAAAATAAACACATAAGTAACTTTTGCATACCGTCAAATGATACTGCAAAGCCAAAGTAATGATTTTACGTTGTCTCGAAATACGAAAAAAAGAAGCCGGCATAAATGCGGCTTCTTGGATTTTACTTACATACATAATTAATTTTTTTCAATAAGACTATATACATAATTATCGTTTTTTCAGTATGTCTATATACATAATTACCGATTTTCCATTAGTGTTATATGATACAATTATCAATTTCACCAATGACTATATTACGTAATTATCTACTTTACCTTGTTGCCAGTCTACTAGATCGGCAAGTGTTACATTATCAACGACACCTTTAATTGCATCATCGAGTTTTTTCCAAAGTAATAGGGTTACACAATCGCCTTGTCTAGCGCACTGATTTTCATCGTCTTCCAAGCAAGCTACTGGTGCTAAACTTCCCTCGGTAAGTCTTAATATCATTCCAACTGTATATTGTTCTGGTTCCCTAGTTAAACGATATCCACCTTGTGGGCCTCTGATACTCTTAACAAATCCTGCTTTATTCAAGGTTGACACTATCTGCTCCAAATATTTGTCAGATATATCTTGTCTTTCTGAGATATCCCTAATTCTTACTAAATCGACTTTACCATGTATAGCCAAATCCAGCATTAATCTTAAAGCATATCTTCCTTTTGTTGACACTTTCATCTAAAATCCTCCTTCTGTATGTATGATATCTTCATGCAGAAATATTATTCGTTTCTAATTCCTAGTATTCACTTCATCTACACTTGAATAATAGGAATTAAATATATAATACTCTCAGATATTAGATTAGTCAATTTTTTATTCTAAATCATATAGTCATTTCCGGCTTTAGCTAATTGGCGCTGTACAAGCTCTTCCAACGTAATATTGTCGACTACATTATTGATTGCATCGTTCAATTCTTTCCACACATCAAAGGTTACACAGTTTTGACTCTGTAGACTAGAATTGGGGATATCGTCTAATAAAGAAACTGGTGACAAACTACCTTCTATTGTCCTAAGAATCATTCCAACCGTATAATTTTCAAGTTTATCCGCCAATTGGTACCCACCTTTTGATCCACGTATACTTTTTACATATCCTGCTTTCGATAAGCTTGTCATAATCTGTTCCATATATTTTTCAGGTAATGACTGCCTCGCAGCAATACTTTTAATTGTAATGTACTCACCTGTATTATTAATCGCCAAATCGAGCATCATACGTAATGCATATTGTCCCTTTGTTGAAATTTTCATTTTTTAACCTCCTTATTATTAAAATCAATTTGTAAATTTATTTATCTTATTCTTAGTTAAAATATATTTGTAAATTTATCTTCTTATTATAATGGTTTACATATATTAGATTTGAATACTTGTGGATTGCATTCATTGATTTGCATTATTGCTTTGCCTACATTGATTTACGTTTCTATATTCTTCATGCATTCCCTTAATTTGCTTTCTTGTGGTTTACATATTATTTTTATCATATATTTCATACTATGTCAATAGGAATTGTTAAATTTTTATTGACGAATTGAATTTGATAATATATATTTATAGTATTCCTACAAAGTAAATATGGAATATGTTATTATATTGTAGGATTAAATCTAATAAACCTAATGTTTGGAAGAAATTATTATGAGGAGACATGCTGCGCAGATCTTCTTTCAAACCGATTAAAGCGCAATTAAATGCATGAAATTAAAAATGAATTATAAACTTGCAACAAAATGTTTATATAGTGATAAGGAAGGGACCTCTTGTGATAAGTCAGGGGCCATTAGTTTTCCTATTTATCAATCAGCTACCTTTGCTCATCCTGGGGTTGGAAACAGTACTGGTTACGACTACAGCCGTTTACAAAACCCAACCAGAGAACACCTAGAGGATATTGTCTGTTCACTGGAAAGCGGATATGATGCGCTTGCATTTTCTAGTGGCATGGCTGCAATCTCTGCACTTATGGAAATATTTAGTCCTGGTGACCACATCATTTCTGGAAATGATTTGTATGGCGGTTCTATTCGTTTATTTGACAACATCAATCATAAGAATCAAATTACATTTGATTATATCGATACAGGTAACGATGATATCGAATCTTATATTACACCTTCTACGAAAGCAATTTATGTGGAAACCCCAACCAATCCAATGATGAATGTGACTGATATAGTCAAAGTTGCTGCAATAGCAAAAAAGCACAATTTGTTATTTATTGTAGACAATACTTTTTTATCACCGTATTTCCAGAATCCGCTTGTTCTTGGTGCTGATATCGTTATTCACAGCGGAACAAAGTTTCTTGGCGGTCATAATGATACACTCGCTGGATTTTTAGTTGTAAATAGCGCAGAATTATCAGAAAAGCTTAGATTTATCATAAAAACGATAGGTTCTGGGCTAGCTCCATTTGATAGCTGGCTAATTCTAAGAGGAATCAAGACCCTATCAATTCGTATGGAACGGCAGCAAAAAAATGCGATTAAAATTGTAGCTTGGTTACAAACAAATGAAAAGGTGAAAAATGTATATTATCCAGGGCTTCCCGATCATCCTGGCTATGAAATCAGTAAAAAACAATCAAGAGGCTTTGGTAGCATGTTAACATTTGAAGTGGAAACTTCGGATCTTGCATTAAAAATACTTAGTTCCGTTCAGTTGATTCATTTTGCGGAAAGTCTTGGCGGCGTTGAAACATTAATCACTTATCCTATGACGCAGACACATGCTGATCTATCACAAGAAAAGCGTGAAGAAACTGGCATCACTCCTACAATTCTACGACTGTCTGTTGGAATTGAAGACATTGATGATCTAATTTATGATTTATCTCAAGCATTTTAACTTATTATCTAATAAAGGAGACTGACTATATGGGGACTAATTTTGATGAAATTATAGACCGCAGAAATACAAATAGCCTAAAATATGATTTTGGAATGGAGCGTAAACACCGAGATGACTTAATTCCTCTTTGGATTGCAGACATGGATTTTCGTCTGCCAGAAGTAATTATTTCTGATATTCAAAATGCTGTAGCGCACGGTATTTTTGGTTATAGCGATACGAAAGAAAGCTACTTTACACCGCTACATGATTGGTTTTTAAATCATTTTAATTTTGAAATCAAAAAAGAATGGCTTATTAAAACACCTGGTGTGGTGTATGCCATTGCTTTGGCAATTAAAGCGTTCACAAAAGAAGGGGACAGCGTTCTAATTCAGCAACCTGTATATTATCCATTCTCTGAATGTATCAATGACAATAATCGTAAACTGATTAACAGTCAGCTGGTTTATGAAGACGGAAAATATAGCATTGATTTTGATGACTTTGAAGCAAAAATCATAAATGAGAATGTGAAATTATTTTTGCTTTGCAACCCACAAAATCCTACCGGACGCGTATTTACAAAAGAGGAGCTTACACGGCTGGGTGAAATCTGCCTAAAACATAAAGTAATTGTGTTGTCTGATGAAATTCATTGTGACTTTACGTATCCAGGCCACACGCATACGGTTTTTGCTTCCATAAGTGAGGCATTTGCAAATAATTCAATCGTATGCACGTCTCCAAGCAAGACTTTTAATATGGCTGGAATGCAGACTTCAAACATCTTTATCCCAAACAAGACCATAAGAAATGGATTTATTCATGAGCTTGATGCCAGCGGATACAGTCAACTAACCACTTTAGGTCTAGTTGCGTGTCAGTCCGCATATTCAAATGGTTATGAATGGCTAAAAGAGCTCAAAACTTATTTAAAGGGAAATCTAGATTACGCCCGAACTTTTATCAAAGAAAAACTACCTGAAATAAAACTTGTTGAGCCAGAAGGCACTTATCTTATCTGGCTTGACTGTAGCTCGTTGGGAGTATCTTATAAGGAACTCGAAAAGATCGTTATTGACAAAGCAAAGCTTTGGTTAGACGGCGGAATTATATTTGGTAAGGAAACAGCGTTATTTGAACGAATCAATATTGCATGTCCACGAAGTGTACTAGTGCAGGCATTGACGAATTTGGAAATAGCTATACATTCATCAAATCCAAGTGATTAAACACACTATGACTTAAAACAAAGAAAGAATATGGAATCTTTTCCATATTCTTTCTTTGTTTTAAGTTACTGCGTCATATAACGCATAAAGCTTATACTTGAACGGCCTGCTCTTCGCCTAATTCTTCCTTCAGTAATTTCAAAGCCTTCTCTTGATCTCTATCTGCTTTTGCCTTTGTCGCTTTTTTTTGTTTTTTTAATTTATCATTACTTTCATTTCTTTTTTCTTCTTCTTTTTTTTCATACTCTTGTCTCTTAAGCTCTTCTTCAACTCTTTTTTTAGCTTCTTCTGTTTCAAGCAATCTCATTGTTTCAACTTGTAACTCTTTATTTTCAAATGTCATATAGCCATTAAATGAATCGGGGTATATAAATTTTTTGACACCTTCAATTTTATCGAACTTGACTTTAATGATTTTATCATTGACCTCAACGATATTGCCATTACCATACTTTCTATGTGTCACATTTTTATCCATTAAACTATCGAAATCTTTACTTTTTACTTCATTTATTTCATGCATAATAAACCTCCCAGCATAATAATCCATTCTTGCTTACCTATAGCATAACAAAGTATTGCGCTTATTGTAAGGGCTATCGCTCTTTTTTATTAACTTTGTTACATTTTCAAAATTTAACGCATATTTTTTTTGTGCAATATTCTATATATATTTTGAGTTTCCTATAACAAAGATGTTCGAATTGTTATAATCGGTGGATTAGTTTGATAAAATATAATAATAATTCATATTGATAATTTTAGCATTTAGTAGTAGTTGTAAATTATATATTGACATTTATACAAAAAATAAGTATTATCACTAATAGACCAGTCACTATAATTTATTAAGAAGGTATATCGCTATGAATAATAAGATAAATACAAAAGAAAACTTGATAGAAACTGCTGCCAAACTTTTTGAAACAAAGGGTTATTACGCAACGGGATTAAACGAGATTTTAGCAGAAAGTGGTGCTCCTAAGGGATCACTATATTACCATTTTCCTAAAGGGAAGGAACAACTTGCTTTAGCAGCCATATATTCTGAGGGCGAAAAAATTAAATCTAAAGTTTTAGTTTCCCTACAAAATATTGAAAATCCAGTTGAAGCTATTGTATCTATTATAGAAATAATCGCGACAGCAATTGATAGCGACCAAAAAACCAAAGATATGACGATAAGCTTAATCGCCTTAGAAACATATTTAACAAGTGATGTTTTAAGAAATGCTTGTTTAGAAATTTACACTTCATTAGAAAATATTTATGCTGAAAAACTTATCAAATCTGGAATAGATAAAGATAATGCATATAAATTAGGATGTGTAATTTCCGAAATGATAGAAGGCGGAATTACTTATTCATTGGTAAAGAAAAATGGTAATCCTCTTAGATTAATTGCTGAACAGATACCTAGATTATTAACTATATAATAAAATATAGATATATCAAATAAAATTGCTGCCTTATTGAATTTGAGAATATGAATAATTTTTCATATTCCTTCATTTGAGACAGTCTTAATTTTATGGGCTATTATATAGACCGGTCTAACAATAGGAGGAAAGATTGAATGGAAACAAAAAGATCAACCAATATAAATGCAATAATAGCAGTATTGGTATTTAGTGGATTTATATCCGTATTTAACGAAACAATATTAAATGTTGCATTATCATCTCTAATGGTGGAAATGAATGTTACAGCAGGAACCATACAGTGGATTATCACTGCATATATGATTATTGTTGCAATTCTAGTACCAGTTACCGCCTTTTTAATTCAAACATTCGAAACAAAGCAGTTATATTTATCAGCAATGTCCATATTTTTACTAGGTACAATATGTGCAGCTTTTTCAGGATCATTTATAATGCTTTTACTATCAAGAGGTTTACAAGCAGCCGGAACAGGAATGCTAATTCCGATTATGATGAATACTGTCTTGGTGGTAACACCCCCTCAAAAACGTGGTGCAACAATGGGATTATGTGGCGCCGCACTTATCCTAGGTCCTGCGCTTGGTCCAACAGTTGCCGGAGTTGTATTAGAGTTTTCTAATTGGCATACACTATTTTTTATATTAATTCCAATTATAATTTTAGCTATGATTCTCGGTTCGATTTATATAGTTAGTACATCAACTGTTACAAAACCTAAGATTGATTTTATTTCAATTATATTATCAACCATAGGATTTGGAGGCTTTATATATGCTTTAAGTAGTATTAGTGAAGGTCAAAACATTAAGATAACCGGTTTGGTTTTCATAATTGGAATACTATCTTTAATTTCATTTTGCAAACGTCAACTTTCATTAAAAGAACCAATGTTAGACATACGTACATTTAGGTATCCAGTCTTTTCAATAGGAACCGTACTTGTTATGATTTCAATGATGACAATATTTACTCTGGCTGTCATGTTGCCCATGTTTCTTCAAGGTGCGCTTGAAGTAACCACATTTATAACTGCAATGGTATTACTCCCGGCATCGCTTGCATCTGCAGTTGTAACCCCTATCGCTGGCAAACTATATGATAAATTTGGGACAAACGTTTTAGTACCTGTTGGATTTGCTATAATACTTGTACCATTACTTATTTTATCTTATGCCAATACGGATACATCTATTATTAAAATCATTGTGTTATTTGTTGCAATTGATATTGGGATTTCACTCACAATGTCACCTTCTCAAATAACTGCGCTTAATACATTACCAAAAGAATCTTATCCACATGGGGTAGCTATTCTAAATACTCTTCAACAACTTGCATCTGCAATTGGTTCATCATTATTTATAGGTATTATGTCAGCCTCACAGCTAAAAGCCTTAAGTAACCAAGTCCCAGTGAAAGCTGTAGCTACTGGATTTGGCACAGCGACCTTCGTTCTTTCGGGATTTGTTTTCGTTGGACTACTTTTATCTATCGCTTTATCCTATTTAAATAAAAAAACATCTGTTGTAACTACTTCAATATAAAGAATATAAAAAGGAACTTATATGTAATAAATAAGTTCCTTTTTCTATTCCTTTATTATTATCTGGCGTTTCGGAGGGAAATGTGATTATCAATCTTCGTATAATAATTAATAATTTTTGCAAGTGCATCATCAATTTTATAGCTAACTTGAAATGCTGTGATTGCTTTTCGCTCCAACTGTCTTTCTGCCCCAGCTCCAACCTTATTACAAAGTAGGCAACGGCAATCTGCTATCAATGCTACGTTTGCTTCAATCTTTGAATCAGAATGACCACCACATCCACCAGTGCTTCCATTTTTATTTTCGTCGGAACTTGTGCAACTTGATTTTTTGGCACAGTCTGAATTGCTTGAACAATTTAAACTACTACTTATTTCCTCATTTGCACCTAGAACGATTCGCTTTTCTTTATTTTCATAACTACCGTCGGCATTTACTTCATAGATTAGAAATGATGATGCACCTCCAAAATGGGCATCTAAATAAATACCATCTGTAGAAGCGACGGCTATCTTATATGACATAACAACCTCATTTCTGTCTTAGAACGACATTTAACTATTATACTTCTTCAAATAAACCTGTTGATAAATAACGAAGGCCTGTATCTGCTAAGATAGCGACAATTCGTTTTCCTTTATTTTGTGGCTTTTTTGCTAAATCTTTGGCTACATATATTGCTGCTCCTGATGAAGTACCAATTAAGATTCCATCTGACTTCGCCACTTCTCTTGCGGCTTCATACGCTTGTGGGGTTTCTACTTCATAAAATTCGTCGTAGATACTCAAATCCATAGTAGAAGGGATTCTTTCTTCTGGTATCCCTGAAAACGAATGTACTCCAGTGATATCAGGCGGTGTCGGATTGGCTTCACTAGGAAGTGAACCAGGACCTGGTTGAATAGCTACAATCTTCAAATTAGGGTTCTTGGATTTAAGATAAGCGCCTGCGCCTGATATCGTACCACCCGTACCTACTGTTGCTACTAAAATATCTATTTTTCCATTTGTATCTTCCCATATTTCTGGTCCAGTCGTAGCCTTATGTACCGTAGGATTTGCAGGATTTGCAACCTGATTCACAAAAAATATATCCTTTTCTTTTGACAATACTTCTTTTTCCAAAGCTTTTATAGCAGCAACAAAATCTCCTCCAGTTTCTGCAAGTACTTTGGCAACTGCAGGTTCTGCTGAAAGTTTAATCGTCTCCCCACCAAATGCCTTAATAACCTTAAATCTTTCTATACTTACATTATCCTGAATATATACTCTGAACTTATAACCTTTTGCAGCTGCAATTGCTGCCAAACCAATCCCCGTATTTCCACTCGTAGTCTCAACAATGGTATATCCAGGTTTCAGTAACCCTTTCTTTTCCGCATCCTCAACCATTGCCAATGCAATTCTGTCCTTTACACTCTGATTCGGATTAAAATACTCAAGTTTCACTACAATTTCAGCCTCCAAACCATTCTGTCTTTCAAAATTCACCAACTCCAACAATGGTGTATTTCCCACTAACTCCGTTATCGATTTATTAATTTTTCCCATATCAATATCCTCCTCCGCCCTTCACGGCACCTATAATGTAAATCCATCAACTATCTAAATATAATATTTATGACCTCATGTCTTATGTCTTTTGTCTTTATGCTTTTGTCTTTATGCTTTTGTCTTTATGCTTTTGTCTTCGTCTTTCCGCCCCCACCGATAAAGTAGGTGTGAATATGAAGTTATCATTATTCATTTTGTACAGACCGGCTGAAAGCAGCGCCCATGTTTTTTCCAAGACTCAGATGAAAATCGAACGAAGTGAGCATTTTCATCATCCATGAGGCTTGCAAAAAATCATGCTGCTTGAAGGAAAGGCAAGCAAAATAAATAATGATAACTTCATATTCACTCACCACCTACCCCTCTTAATTAAATCTAGTCTTGACAACAGAATAAATATCCTCAATCAGCTTCAATCCACCATCATACCCCACATAGAACCCATTCATAATTAAACGTTCATTCACCGGCCAAGATACATTTAAGAAATGTGCATTTACTTTTGCGGCTATTTCCTTTTCCCAATATCCGCCAAGAATTAATGGATAGCCATGATAATCGGTTTCTTCTATTTCTTTATGTACTTTATATCCGTCTGTTGCAAAGATAACTTCTGCTTCAATATCATAATTTAAATCTTTGAAATATCCTTCGATATCATTTCTAAATTCTTTTGGCGTATCATCGACAATAAACTGTTTTGCAGGGAATAATCCCAAATCATTTACAAGAAACTTCGTAATACCAAGTGCATATTGTGCATCTGAAACGATTGTGAACTTCTTTGACATAACTCTCGTCTCCAGAAACAAATCTGCAAATCGCTCAATATAGTAGTAGTAATACTCTTCTTTTTCTACAATGATTGCTTCCACTTTATCCTTATCAAGACCTGCAAATTCACCTACTGCTCGAAGAAATTTACTTGTTTCAAATGCTCCAATTGGGAGTGTTGGATAATGTAAATAAGGTGTTCCAAACTTTTCTTTCATAAGCTTTACATTTTCAAGCCCTACCCAAGGTGAGACGAGCAGATTAAACTGTGCTTCTGGAATTTTTTTTATATTCTCTATCCCCCTTTTGTAGCCAAATATTGTATTAGGAATCAATCCTAGCTCTGCAACTAGCTTTTCAAGTTCTCTTAGATTTCCAGACCAGAATTCATCCTGATAAGGTACATCCGCCCAAATATTTACAAGTCCCACTGTTTTTTTATCTGATGGCTCTAAATATTGCTCAACAATCGAATTAACAACCCATTCGTGCCCTTTATAATTGTTACCTTTAAATCCAGGCGTAGAAGCGAATATTACGGGCTTCTTAGCATCCTTAAAATCGCTAACCACATCTTCCACCGTATCACCAACGATTTCAGGTGTACATCCTGTAAGAACTACGTATAAATCCGCATCAATGATCTTAAGTGAATTTTCAATAGTGGAACGAAGCTTTTTCTCTCCACCAAACACTACATCCTCTTCATTTATACTGGTACATGGAAAAATGTTAGGGGAAAAATATCCACTGCTTCCTGATGAATTTGATAATTTCTGTGCACATCCAGGACCAGAATGAAGGATCGGGATTGCTCGCTCAATTGCCTGAACGGTTGACATTGCACTCATCGCACATTTATATCTTTGTTTATCTAATATCTTTGCCATAATCTAATCTGACCTCCATCTATTTATTATCTAAGAAAAGTCCTGATTCCTGTTTATACCACCAGTCGGTATATGGAAGTTTTACTCTCTTAGCAAGATTTTTCTCGAAACTTCTATTACGAATTGTATCGAGTACCGTATGTGCAAAATCCAAAGTACCTTTATATCCAAAAATCATATATTCATCTGCTACATATACTGCTGGAAATCCTTGTTTGATTGCCCAAACGGTAGAACCTGGATGACGTGATAGATATACATCTGGCTGTAATCTATTTAAAATATTAAGCACTTCAAAGTTTTGCTGATCCGCTACACTTACTTCAAAGTTAGGATTATTCTCAAGTAAATATTCCATCGCTGGTGGCACTTCACCATTTTCATATTTCTTGTCATAGTGCCAAGCTGCTGCATGAAGCACTTCTATTCCCAATTCCTGAAGAACTCTTGATACTTCAAAGGTATAACCGGGTCCCATGCCAAGTACTGCTTTAAGTCCCACTAACTCTTTCTTTACTTCTTCAATTTTAGGTAAATATTTTGCTCTTTCTACTTCTATGTATTTCTCAACTTCAACTTCTTTATGAATCACTTTTCCAATTTCTCTAAGCCAAGTTTCAAAGCCGACAACGCCTAATGGGTTAATTGTTCTTATATAAGGAACGCCATACTTTTCTTCTAGGCCATTTCCTAAGTAATTTCCAAGTGTTCCACAAATACATACAGTTGCTAGTGCCTCTGATATATGAGAAAGTTCTTCGACGGTTGCATTCGCATATAAGAAAGTAGGTTCCACATCGAAATTTTTAAATATTTCTATAATTTCGTTTCTTGCGCTTTCAAAGAAGTTTTTAAAGTTTATCGTATTTCTTTTCTGCTTTGGTGGCTGTACGATCGTAGATAATACTGCATGATCTGAAATGTCGAATCCGGTTGCCCATATACGAGATTTAAAACCTTCACAATGTACTGCTGCAATAGGAACATCTATTTCTTCCCTCAAATCGTCAACAATGCTGTCGATATCCTCGCCTATGATTCCTGTTGCACAAGAACTACTTACAAATATCGCCTTCGGTTTATATCTTCTGTATGTCTCAAGTACAATATCCTTTAGTGCATCCCCTGCGCCAAAGATGGTATCTTCTTCATTCATATCAGTTCCAATATATACAGAATTATTTATAATTCCTCTTTTTGCTGCTACCTGCTTCGTAACTGCATAAATTCCAGTTCCCGTTACTGAACAACCTGATGGCCCATGATGAACAACCGCCACATCACGAATTCCTGCCAACTGACTTAGTGCACACCCGGAAAGACATGTACTAGACTGAGAAAAACATCGAGAGCACCCTTTTAGTGAACCACAATTACTCTGAGTCGCCAAATCCTTTAAATCTCCCACATAGCCCGTAATTGAACCCAATCTACTTTCTCTAGTTCCAATATCAGAAATGTCTAATTGCATAGCCATATTAATACCCTGCACCTTTCATTTTTCTATTTTATTTCCCTTAAATGCTTCATTCCGCTTTTACATTGAATATGCCTCTTATTTTGATTTCACTTTTATATTAAATTTCACTCTTATATTGAATTCCACTCTAAACACTATCTACCGCTTAATAGTTCCTAACCTTATAAATCAAATATACTAATTCTAACCCGTTTCGAATTCATATATTCTATACTATTTTACTAGGAAAAGCATTATTTTTTAAGGAATTCATAGTTTTATCTATAAATTCCTCAATTTTTTTTTAGTACCTACTCCATCATTATCCAATGTATACCATGATAATATCTTTTTTGTCTTTTTGCTTTTAGCGCTTCCCCAAAAAAGTAACCGTGAATATGGATTTATAATGATCCATTTTACGCAGACCGGCTGAAAGCAGTGTCCATGGTTTTTACAAGACTCAGATGAAAAATGAGCGAAGCGAGTCTTTTCATCATCCCTGAGGCTTGCAAAAACCATACTGCTTGAAGGAAAGGCAAGTAAAACGGATCATTATAAATCCATATTCACTCACTCCCTCAACTTCAATCTGCAAATAACGCTGTAGACAAATATCTTTCCCCAGTATCAGGAAGCAACACAACAATATTTTTGCCCGCATTTTCAGGTCTCTTTGCTAAGATTTCTGCTGCATACAATGCTGCACCTGATGAAATTCCAACTAGGATTCCTTCTGTATGAGCAAATTCTCTTCCAGCTGCGAAAGCATCGTCATTTTCAATGGTAACTATTTCATCATAAATTTTTGTATTCAATGTATCTGGAACAAAACCTGCGCCAATACCTTGAATCTTATGAGGTCCGGCCTTACCCTCTGATAATACTGGAGAGCTTGCTGGTTCCACTGCTACTACTTTAACATTCTTATTCTGTGATTTTAAATACTCACCAATACCAGAAACAGTTCCACCTGTACCAACTCCAGCAACAAAAATATCGACTTTTCCGTCAGTATCATTCCAGATTTCTGGTCCAGTTGTTTTTCTGTGTACCTCTGGATTTGCAGGATTAACAAACTGACCAGGTAAAAATGAATTTGGTGTTTCTGCTGCTAACTCTTCTGCTTTCGCAATTGCACCTTTCATACCCTTAGCACCTTCTGTTAATACTAGTTCTGCTCCATAAGCCTTTAATAAATTTCTTCTTTCAACACTCATCGTCTCAGGCATTGTTAATATGATTCTATATCCTCTTGCCGCAGCAATAGATGCAAGACCAATTCCTGTATTACCACTAGTAGGTTCAATAATTACTGAACCCTCCTTTAAAACGCCTTTTGCTTCTGCATCATCAATCATTGCAAGAGCAATTCTATCCTTAACACTTCCAGCTGGATTAAAGTACTCTAACTTTGTGATTAACCTAGCATTAATATTTCTCTTCTTTGCATAATTCTTTGCTTCAAGTAATGGTGTTCCACCAATTAACTCTGTTACACTTCCAAAAATCTTAGCCATAATGTATACACTCCTTTTTATAAAATATTTTTTAAGCGGAATTCTTTTCCGCAAGTTCACAATAGCAAATTTCATTATATTTTACAATCTATTTTGTTAACTAGATTCTATAATCATCATTCAAATCCATTAATCCAAATTCTACTAAAATCTCTTCCAATCTTTCTTGCGACATTGGTGTAGGAATTGTAAAGTGTGTGTTATTTTGAATTGCTTTTGCAAGATTTCTGTATTCTTCTGCCTGCGCTGCATCTGCTTTGTATTCAATAACCGTTTGCTTTCTGATTTCAGCTCTCTGTACAATGTTATCTCTTGGTATATAGTAGATTAATTGTGTTCCTAATTCTTGTGCAAATGCACGAAGCAAATCAATTTCACGGTCTACGTTACGACTGTTACAAATTATTCCACCGATTCTAACTCCACCCTTTTTTGCATATTTTTGAATTCCTTTTGCAATATTGTTTGCTGCATATAATGCCATCATCTCGCCACTTGCAACTATGTATATTTCCTTAGCCTTACCTTCTCTGATTGGCATAGCGAAACCACCACACACTACATCTCCAAGAACATCATAAAACACATAATCCAAATCAGATGTATAGGCACCTAATCGTTCTAACAATCCAATTGAAGTAATAATTCCTCGTCCTGCACATCCAACACCAGGTTCCGGTCCTCCTGACTCCACACATCGAATGCCTCTATACCCAGTCTTTAAAATAGATGCAAGATCAACCTCTTCACCTTCTTCTCTTAAAGTATCAAGAACTGTTCTCTGGGCTAATCCCCCTAATAATAATCTTGTAGAATCTGCCTTAGGGTCACATCCAACTACCATTACTTGTTTCCCCAGTTCCGCAAGCCCTGCTGTCAAATTCTGTGCAGTTGTAGACTTACCAATTCCGCCTTTTCCATATATTGCAATTTGTCTAAGCTCTCCCATATATCTATCCTCCATCATTTATAAAAGTCAAACTGGATATTGATAACCCACTTTGCTTACTGCGAATCACTATGTCTTGATGTATTTCTTACTTTTCATACTATGTTTGTATGAATTCTATTTTTATGAATTATAACTACTTTTTTGTTATTTGTCAACAGTTATATTGTCATTTCTTTTTAAAATTCAAAATAATAAATATCGATTGACAACTGAAAATTCTTTTTCTATACTATTCATATATATATGCTATGATATGATTGAATATGTGTGAATGCTTTTATCGTTCACGTACAAGTTTGTGTCGGCACTGCTATACACAAATTTGATAGGCACATCTTTAAAATCAGTTAAGAAATGAGGTTAAATATGCAGAGTTTTTCAACTAAATACGGTAATTTAAATAATGTAACAAGATATTCTCTCCATGAAAATGGCCAGCTTGATTCTTTATGTTTAGATAGTGAACACAAACTAAACACCTCGATTGGTATCTTAATTCCACGTTTTCAAGATTTTACGGGAAGAAGAAAAAACACAAAATGTCTTTTGTTTTATCCAAGTGGAACTATAAAAAGTATCGATTTACAGGAACCGACTGCAATACCCACTCCGATTGGAGTCATTGAGGCCGAACTTGTCACTTTTTATGAAAATGGCTCTCTGAAAAGAATATTTCCATTAAACGGAGCAGTTAACGGAATGTGGTTAGAAACGGATGAAGCTGAGTTAATGAAAAGAATTACATTTAATATGTTAAATAGAAGCTTTCATTTAAAAGTGAATAGTATTTTTTTCTATCCTGATGGTAAAGTTAAAAGTGTATCCTTTTTCCCTGGTGAAACAGCGTCTGTTCCTACCCCATTTGGAATAATTGAAACAAGAATTGGATTTTCATTCCTAAGTGATGGTCGTTTACGTTCATTAGAACCGGAAAGCCCTTATGCGATAGAAACTCCTATTGGACTTCTTCATGCATATGATTCTAGTGCTATGGAAATTCACGCCGATCAGAATTCTCTAATCTTTGATAGCACTGGAAATAAAGTTGCAGAACTTGTTACTTCTACTGATATTATTAAAATCACAGACCAAGCAGGAAAAATTCATTATCTGGCCCCTTCCTATGTTGAAAGTAGCACTAGCATTGAAGAAACTGAATTAGTTCCTTTGAACGTTAAATTTGATAGTGAAACAATTACCTTCTCATGTCTAGATGCATTTACAATTAAGATTAGTGATATCGCTAGTATCAAGTTAAGTTCTATCCCATTGATTTCAAATGAATGTACAGATTGTGCTACTTGTGGAAAATGTAAATAAAGCCAATTAACGCTTCGCCTTTCTATTAAAAACACTACAACGAAAATTGTAGTGTTTTTTCAGATTTTATTCGCCTAATTATTATAAATTATCATACAAATCTTCAATCAACGTCAAACTGCCTCTGTATCCAGCATAGGTACGGTTAAATATTAACCGATCTGTAATCGGGAACATAATTACACTACACTGAATTTCTTTTTTCAAAGCGACTTCTCTCTCATTCGTGCTTCCAATCAAAAGTGTGATTTCGTCATTTTCTTCTAGAATTTTGGTTATATTATATTGATCCGGCTCAAAATATACTTTTGGCGGTCTCGCATATTCCAATTCAGTAAGACGCTTTGTAATGAGTTCCTTATCATTTTCACGAAACATTGGTTCTGTAATAATTACAACTTGTGGTGTAAAGCTATAATCATTTGCTAAATACCTTGTTATCCCAATCGCATAGTTAGCATCACCAACTACAGCAAAACGTTTCCAGCTTAGCTGACCAATTGCTGCTTCTAAATAGCTATATACATAATCCTCTTCCTCGGCAATCACTTTTTCTACCAACGCTTTATCTAGGTTAAGTGCCTCTGCTACCTGCCTAACAAATACAGTTGTATCTGTTGCTCCTATTGGAATACCTGCAATACGAATACTTGGGACGTCAAATATTTCCTCATATTTTGTCGCTGCACCTTGAAGTAACCAAGGATTTACGATTATATTTAAACTTGCTGCTGAAGAATTTTTAATGTGTTCAATTCCTTGATGTTCTGTGAAAAAGGTGTTCACTTCCAATCCAAGTTTATTTAAAATCCTTGTTAGTTCTTCAAAATCTCCACTCCAAAATGGATCATGATATGGAATAATTCCAAGAAGATTAACTAGATTTTTCTGTTTGGGCCTTCCTTTTTCAATAATCTGATCTAGAAATGTATCAAATACAACCTCATAACCATATTCACTATTTCCAGCAAAACCTGGTGTTTCTATGGCGTATACTGGATGACCCTCCTGGCTGAATTCCTCTACTGTACTAACGATATCATCACCGATAATACCAGCTGTACATCCAGTCAATACAAAATATGCATCGGCATCAATCACTTCTAATGTGCCTTTTATTGTACTTCGAAGCTTATCAACACCACCAAATACGACTTCTTTTTCCAACATATTTGAACTAGGTATGGAAACACTTGAAACAAAGTGAGGAGTCTTTCCACCCGACTGTCCTGCTTCACCAGCAGATGTTTGCATACAACAGCCAGGGCCTGCATGAAATATTGGACAAACTCTATCAACCGCTCCTAAAACAGCATTTATTCCACCAAGAACGCAGTTGCCTCTTGGGCTCTCTGTTACTTTTGACATATTATCACCTATCCTTCTATATATTTAAATGGATTTTCTTCATACCAACTATCCCTATATGGAAGTCTTGCATGTTTTGAAAGCTTCACATTAAAACCTGGATTTTCTATCTGATCTGCTATTTTATTACCAAGATAAAGTATTCCATCGTATCCCATTGTTGGGCGTTTCATGTCAAGAACATGAGTAGTTGGAATTCCAAGTCTGGCCGCCCATGTTGGCACACCAATAAATACATCTGGTTTTAATCTCTTTACAAGATTGATTTGTTCAAATGGCTGCATATTCGCTATATCTACGACAAAGTCCTTATGTATTCCATTTAGATACTCGATATCAAGCTGCGCATCATCATCATAAGTAGGTGTCTCAAGCCCGACAAGCTTCATACCAAAGTCATCAATCAGTGCTGCAGCTGCAAATGAGCGACCTGTTCCACCACAAATAAATACTCGCTTACCTTGTAAGCGTTGTTTTATCTTTTCTATTTCCGGTAATACTCGTGCATGTTCTTTTGCAATGATTTCTTCTGCTTCTTTTTCCTTGCCTACAATACTTGCAAGACCTCTAAACCACTTATCTGTATTTCTCACTCCAATGGGCATAACTGTATGCGAATATGGAATATCATATTTTTCTTCAAGTTCTTTCATAAATTCATCCGCAAACACCTTACATATAGAAGTAGATGCGATTGCTGATGGGATTTTTTTGATACTTTCAAGAGAACTATAAAATGGTATATAATTAGCGCTAAGCCCCAATTCGCTTAACATTCGCTCTATTTCCACCTGATCTTTATAGCTTACAGTCGTAGGCGCAAATAGATTAATAAGCCCTTCCGTCTTAGGCAGTTTTTCTTCCTTTAATATGTATTTTGATATTGATATAAATGCTGAATCAAATCCAGAAGCACATATTTTAGATTTAAAGCCTTCACAATGAATTGGTACTATCAGAGCTTCACTTTCTTCCTGAAGCTCTTTCGCTATGGAATCAATGTCATCTCCAATAATTCCTGATGCACAAGAAGAAAAGATAAATATCAGTTTTGGATTATATCTTTCTTTCGCGAAATTAATCGCTTCTACGAGCTTCTTTTCACCACCAAAAATGACATCGTTTTGATCAATATTTGATACGATTACTCGAGGATTACGAATTACTTTCACACCTCTATGGGCCTGGCCTACACGAAATACATCGGTCGCCATTGTAGCACATCCAACGCATCCTTGCGGCGAATGTGCGATGAATACTGCATCATCTAAGGACATAAGAGCCGCCATGCTATTTATCTGCTGACACTGTAAACCCTGCGCAAAGCTTCTATCTGCCCTCTTTAAACATCCTTTGTCAAAATTTTCTTCAATATTCTTACTACTATCACCTAAATCATTATAAGTATTCGGCCTACTTTCTCGAATACCAGAATATGTTTCTCCCATTGATCTCGTTTCCTCCTACTTTGCAAGATTATTTATCATATTGTTTATTTCCACATAAGAAATCAACTTATTTAATGCATCCTCAATTATGTCAGGTATAATATATACACTAATTCCATGACCTTCTAATTCATTTTCTGCTCTCTGCCCAATCCTGCTAACCAATACATATTGACAGTCCGATAATGATTTTACATTTCTTTTTATTGCATCATCATCATGATCACCACCTTGACAGACCGGAGGCAGTTTTCGCAGTTCTACTAGTTCATATTTGCTTTCATCGTCAACTTCAATGATGTAAAACTGATCTGCCTTTCCAAAATGCTGATTAACCACTTTGCCATCCGTTGATGCCACCGCTATCTTGTATGACATATTCTGCCTCCTACCTGTTTTAATTATCCATGTGAGAAAGTATCTTTATGAGAGATTCTTCTCTGGTATATCTGGTCTCCGAAATCACTTTCGCCCGGTACCCCAATCGCATCTGCCCTACATCTTTGGCAATGTCTAAATACATCTATGTACTGTCCTGCTTTTGTTCTTACATCGTCAATTTGCGCACAGGTTGGCGCTGGAGAATCTGATAATTCATGTTGTGGAATAAGCGGAATAATATTATAAATAGATGCCCCAGCTTCACTGACTGCCTTTGCAATTTCAGGAATATGTTCTTCGTTAATTCCTGGTACCAATACGCTGTTTACCTTAACGGTAATTCCTGCGCTAGTTACCTTTTTGATTCCCTTTAACTGGTTTTCAATAAGAATTTTTGCAGCTTCTATTCCCTCATACTTCTTCCCATGATAAAATATGGCAGAATTCAGTTTTGCTTCAATCTCTGGATCTACTGCATTTACTGTTACAGTAAGTGAATCAATTCCAACTTCTATTACTTCATCTGCTCTTTCATATAATAAAAGACCATTGGTACTCATGCATTTTAGAAGATCTGGATAGCTTTGTTTTATCAATCGAAATGTATTTAAGGCATTATCTGTGGCCAGTGTATCACCAGGTCCTGCTATCCCTGCAACTGTAATCTCAGGGCACAATTCCAATGCCCTTTTAATTACATCTAATGATTCTTCTGGAGTAATCACCTTGGAAGTAACTCCAGGTCTTTGCTCAACATCATTAATCTTTCTATCACAGAACTTACACTGTATATTGCATCCTGGACTAACTGGAAGATGGATTCTTCCTTTATTATTCTTATGTCCACCAAAACATGGGTGAGATGCTTTTAGATTTTCATAATTATTTGCATTTGTCATAATAGGCCTCTTTTCTTTTCATACTTACTTGATATATTTAGTCTGATTTATCATTAAAGTTTATGTATGTCAACTCCATATCATACCAAATAACTCCACCACTATGTCATACTTATTTGCTTTTCTAATATCAAACATTTATATAAACCCTTTTTCTTCCTATTCACTTACTTTCCTACGATTTCATTGAATATATATCTATCGATTGCATACGCGACACCGTTTTCTTCGTTACTCGATGTTACAAAATCGGCAACGCTTTTCACTTCTTCATTTGCATTACCCATTGCAACTGCTATTCTTGCGGATTGTAGCATTTCAATATCATTTCCACTATCGCCACATGCCATAATTTCTGAACTTTGAATACCTAGTTTCTTTGCCAATCTTAAAAGTGCTAACCCTTTTCCAGCATTTTGAGCATTTATTTCTAAATCTGTCTGAACAGATGAAGTTATCTTGATATCAGCAAACACATTGAGTAGTTTTTTGATTTTATTCTTAATCGCAATCGATCGTGTCATAATCGAAATTTCGGCAATATCATCATTTCTACTTACTATAAAGCTTTTTATGTCATTTATTGGAATCCTACTAGTATGAAAATATGATTCTAGGTTTGTTCCTCTGTACAATTCTTTGATCATATCAAGCTGTTTCTTTTGAACATAGCCAATTCCATCTGCAAAAACCTCAACCATTACTTCTTCTTTTTGACACTGAAGTAATTCCACTATATCGAGTACCTTTTTACTATTCAAATAAGCACAATCTATATTTTTTTGAAGTTTGATATCCGTTGTAACTGCACCATTGGATGTAATCATATAGGAACTGTAAAACAGTTTTCTAATATTTTCTGGGATCCCCTTTAGGGGCCGACCTGTGACTGGTACTACAATAATACCTTTTTGCATTGCTTTTTTTATTCTATCTTCGTCAGGCCCGTTTACCTGTTTTTTATTATTTAGTAATGTTCCATCCAAATCTAGACCAAGTAAACGTATTCTGTCTGGCACTTCCTCTCACCTCTTTCATTTTAAAAATCAGTGTTAATGCAAAATGGTGGGGAGAAAGAATGTTTTGCACTGTTCAATCCCGTCTACCTGTAGATATCTTTTTATCTTTTGAGGGTATTAAATAGTGAAATCATCCGTCTTATCATCGCTTCGCATAAGATAGCTTAAAATCTTTTGTTCAAAATAACTACTATCATTATTCTTTACTCTAGGTCTTGGTAGTGATATTTCCAAATCTAATTTTACTGAATTTCCATCAATTATAATTACCCTATCCGCAAGTTTTACAGCTTCACTTACATCATGCGTGACGAGAACTGCTGTAAACCCTTGTTCTTTCCATAAACCTTCGATTAAATTTTGCATCTCTAATCTTGTAAGTGCATCAAGTGCACCAAGCGGTTCATCAAGTAGCAGCACGGATGGTTCCCCTGATAATGCGCGCGCTAGTGAAACCCTTTGTTTTTGTCCGCCACTTAATATTCCTGGCCATACTTTTTTTCTTTCAAGAAGCCCTACATGCGCTAAGGCTTCTTCTGCTTTTTTCTTGTCTCTATCTTTTGTTCCTATTAGTACATTATTTAAAACGCTTTTCCAGGGAAGAAGTCTTGCATCTTGAAATATAAACCTTACATTGCTATCAACGCCATTTACTTTCTTATCATTTACACTAAGACTTCCTACTGTTGGAATATCAAGTCCTTCTATGATTCGCAGCAACGTACTTTTCCCACATCCACTATGCCCTACGATAGCAACAAACTGTCCCTGTGGTATCGTAAGATTGATATCTTTTAGGACTTCCAGATTTCCAAAGCTTTTACTAAGGTTCTCAATTTTTATTTCATATCCTGTTAAATTTTCTCCCATTAGCCATCTCCTCTTCTATGCTCTCTGCCATCTTAAAAGTACGAATTCCAATGCTCTGGCAATCACATCAGATAATTTACCAAGAAGTGCATAGATAAGTAGACATAATACGACTTTATCCATTTGCATCAATTCTCTTGCACTCATTGCCATATAACCAATACCTGCGTCTGTTGCAATTGTTTCAGCTGCTATGAGAATAAGCCACATTGTTCCAAGTGATAATCGTAACCCTACTAATATTGAGGATAATGAACTTGGTAATATAACATTGATAAATAATTTAAATCTGTTCAATCCATAAACTTTTCCCATTTCGATTAAACCTTTGTCGACGCTTTTTATTCCATGATATGTATTAATATAGATTGGAAAAAACACTCCAAATGCAACCATATATATCTTAACTTCTTCACCAATCCCAAACCAGATAATCATAAGTGAGATTGCGCCAAGTACGGGAACTGTTCTAAGCATCTGTATAGATGTATTAAGAACGAGATCTATAGTTTTTGAAATACCGGTTAGTATAGCAAGAACAAGGCCAATCACACCACCTATCAATAAACCTAGTAATGCTCTTTGCGTACTAACTGCTGTGTATTCTTGTAACTGACCAGTCTTTAGCATTTTAACGGCCCTATCCCAAACCTTACCTGGTGCCGGCATTATTGAGGCAGTTGTTGTATTTACTGTTGCTAAGTACCACCATATTATAAGAAATATTGGTAGTAACCATGGAACAATTAACCTAATTGCTTGTTTTAGCCTATCCATATTAACAAACCTCCGTCTATTTGAATTTACTTAGTGCTGCTGTGTAATCGCTTGAAAATGATTTATCGTATAATTTTGAAGCATCCACTTTTGTTGCATATAATCCCAATTCATAAAATGTATCTGCCACGCTTTGTTCTGACTTGATGATTGCATCATCAGCAATTTTTACAGATGTAGCAAAATCAGCATACGTAGCTTTTAATAATGTTAAAGCATCATCATAGGTCTGTCCTGTTGGATCTGCTGAAATCTCTGCCCATTTATCAAGATTATTTTTTTGCCATTCATTTGCTTTTTGTAATCTTGCAAGATAGTCCGCTGCGGCAGCTCTCTTATTGGTATCCGCTAACGCTTTGTCTGATACTTCATAAGGGAAATTACCCGATAAAATTTTAAGTGCTGATTTTAATGTTACAGCTCCAATATTTTTAGCTGCATTGATTGAGTTTCCGTAACTTGCAAATGCATCAATACTACCTGCTTTTAATGCAGTAACGCCATCAGCTGTTGTGATTTCTACTGGTGTTATATCGCTCCATTTGAGACCTGCAGCTGTTAGCATTTGTGACAAGAAGTAATGTGCTGTTGTATTTTTGATATATCCTACTTTTTTACCTTTTAAGTCTGCAACTGTTTTAATTCCTGAAGTTCCCATCGTCACAAGTTCCTGATTTTGTGGACTTGAGTTACTTACTGCAACGATTTTAAAGTTCCCTCCGTTTGTGGCAAGTGATGCTGAAATTGGTGGTATTTCACTTGAGCCTGTAAAATCGATCTTATCTGCTGCCACTGCTTCAAGGCATAAGTTTCCACCCTGAAATATTGCATATTCAACCGTATATGGGGTATCATCTAATCCTGCTGCAATTAGTAATTGATTATAAGAATCCCAACCTGTTTCTGCTACTCTAAGAACAACTGTCTTATTTAAACTTGATGGATACTCTATTGTTGATGATGATGTTGCTGTTGATGTTGTTGTCTTATCAGCTCCACAGCCTGCTAATACAAATGTTGATAAAACGCTTATAACGAGTAATATTGTACTCACTTTTTTACCAAATTGACCTCTTCTAATCTTTTTCATAATTTTTCACCTTCCCATTTGGGAAACCTTTCGTCTCACTCTTTTTTATAATTTCAAGCCTGTTTTTCAAGACCAAAACTCTTTTCACTATTTTCTATTAAACATTTTGTGTTATATATTAATCATTTTGTTGCTAACCATTAGTCATTTTATCTTCGCCCTTAGTACACATTCTGTGTATTAAGTAACACCTCTCGTAGTATCTCAATGACTTTTACGTTATCCTCCCATGTTCCAATTGAAATTCGAACCCACGTCGGATATCCAAATTCAACTCCTGACCGTATGATAAACCCTCTCTTTATGAATTCATTCTCAATCCATACACTGTCTTTTGTTGTATCAAATAATATAAAATTACAATTTGACGTTACATAATTTAGGCCTAATTTATCTAATTCAGAATAGTAAAATTCAAGACTTTTTTTATTATTATCTTGGACTATTTTCTTAAATTCCTTATCGCCAAGACTAGCCACTGCTGCTTCTTGTGCAAGTGCATTTATATTAATTGGTGGCCTTACTTTATTCATTTTAAGAATAATGTCCGTATCTGCAATCCCATATCCAATTCTAAATGATGCCAGACCATATACCTTTGAAAATGTTCTTAGAAGAATTAAGTTGTCATATTTAGTGATGAGTGTTGTAGTATCAAGATAGTCGCCCTCAATATATTCGATATAGGCCTCATCCAAAACAATAACTATGTCTTTTCCTACTTTATCTATAAAATCTAAAAGCTTTTTCTGGTCTAATAATGTCCCTGTAGGATTATTAGGATTACATATCCAGATCACCTTGGTTTTATCAGTAATTGCATTATAAACAGCTTGTAAATCCACTGTGAAATTCTTTAGTGGAACATTTACTGGTTTTGCATCCATCTGCAAAGTTACATTTGTGTACCATCCAAATGAAGGTACTGAAATTATGGACTCATCTCCTTTTTCCAAAAATGTTTGAGCGACAAATGAAATAAGTTCAAATGAACCATTTCCAAATACTAGTTGTTCCCCATCAATGTCAAATTCTTTTGCAAGTTGTTCTCTCAATTTGGTGCATTTCATATCGGGATAGTAGGATAACTGGCCAAAAAAATTTTGGATTGCCGTATGTACGAATGGCGAGCATCCAATTCTGTTTTCATTTCCCGCGAGTTTGATTACCTCTGTAAGTCCAAATTCCCTTTTTACCGACTCTAGCGTTCTTGCGGCTATGTAATTATTAATTTTGCCTAATGCTTCTCTTTCTTTAACAGCCATTTTCGCAACTCCCTTCCTACGCGCTTCTGTATTTCCTTACGTATTCGTCAGCCTTATATAAGCCAGCAACAATTTCTTCAACAGTTGTTCCAAAGCCTAATTTCGTATAGCCTGGGAATTCCTTCAATATTCTCTCTGCAATTATTGTGAGCTTATTCTTAGAATCTTCTGCAAGGCCAATATCTTCTAATGTAAATGCAACATCAAATTGGTCAAATTTTCGAATGACTTCAAATATTTCCTGTTCTTGTTTTCCTTCAAGTATAAGCTGTGTAATTAATCCATAGGAAACTAATTCTCCGTGTAGAATATGTCTTGTTGACGGTATTCTTCGTGATGCATGGTAAAATGGATGTGCAAATCCTGCAAATGCTCTTTCCCCTACGAAACTACCAACAAAACCAGCCAAATATATAATCGCATCAATTGTATCAATTCCTTCTTTTGAAATGACACCTTTTCTGCTATCTTCAACAGCCTTTAAGCCTTTTTCGTTTAAAAGATCAAGTGCTATTTTCGCTCCATTTACAGAAATCTGTAATGGCAACGCATCATCTTTTCCTGTGATTCCTGGAATAGTTTCGTACCATTTTGCAAATGTATCAACAATCCCGGCCTTTATGTATCTTTCTGGTGCATTCAAGATGATTTCAGGATCCGCAATGATTAACCTAGGGGTAAATCTATTTAGATGTACTTGTTCAAAATCACCTTCATCATTATATATAATGGATACAGCTGCCCAAGAAGCACATGTTGCAGCTATGGTTGGAATTGCGATTACTGGAAGTCTTGCTAAATCTCCAGTAGCCTTTGATACATCCTGTACTTTACCGCCGCCTATCGCTATAACAACGCTTATGTTGGTATTTTTTGCGATCTCAGAATATGCATTTGCTTTTGCCAATGTAGGATAACCTGTAAATTGAATTACTTCATAAGATATTGAATTCTCCTTTAGGCTTAAAAAAATATCATCACTTACTGTGGCTAAGGCTTTAGCGCTTGCAATAATCAATGCATTTTTTCCGTATTTTCCTATATACTCTCCAGCTTTTTTTATACTTCCTACTTCATTAATATACTGTTCTGGGGTTCTAATATCTAACATAAAAATCCTCCTAGTTTAATATTATTTGTCTATTAAACATCTGTAATGCGAAACTCAAATGTATCGTCTAAATATATCATACTTAAATAGTATGGTTACTATGAAATATTGTTTTAATATTTATACTATGAATGAATTGCTTTGTCAACCCTAAATTTAAAATCAATCCACTAATTATGAAATTAAAATTGTTCCACTAATCTAAATAAATATATTTAAATATACAGCAAAAAGCTTCCTCCGATATATTTCCATCATTGGATGCTTTTTACTTCAATTTTTTTCATTATTTTTATATACTTTTTTTAATATCTTAACACAAACATATCTTCCTTGAATATTTTATAAGGCAACAATTCCCGTTCGAAATTTCTTGAGCCTGTTTTCAATTTTCCGGAAGGAAAAATTGAAGATAAAACTAATAACTTCATAAATTACTGTTGTTATTATATAGGCCTCAATAAAATTGTAGGACGGCATAGCTAACAGATTGGCAGTTGCAGTAATCTCGTAAACGCCTACATAATATGCCAAGGAAGTACCCTTTACTAATTCAACGAACAAACCTCCTAAATTAGGGACTGCAATTACAAGCGCCTGTGGAAATACAATTCGTTGTAGACCTTGATTTCTTGTCATACCAACACTACAAGCCGCTTCCATTTGCGATTCATCTATGGCTGCGAGTGCAGAGCGAAATATTTCTGAAGCATATGCAGCCTGACCAAGGGTCAATGTTATAATTGCATATACAACGGCCGGTAATACATTGATATCAAGCTTTAATCCAACTCCTGTTCCATACCTATAAATTATAATTGGTAAAGCATAATAGGAAATATACAACAAGATAACCATCGGAACTCCCCTCATTAATGATACAAAAATAGCACATATCTGAGAAATTATGGGGATTTTATATTTTCGGACTAACGCAATTCCAAATCCAAGTATCCAACCAATTATTGCAGAAACAAATGCCATTAGAAGTGTAATAGGAATTGCCCTAATAATTTCAGGAAATGATGCGATGATAAATTTAAAATTGATCATAAAACTCCTCCTAAATAACTACTTTCTTTCTGCTTTTTGTATAGATTCTTTCTAAAAATTTACTCAGCTTCTCCAATATAATACAACTAACCCAAAATACAATTCCTGCCGCAATATATACCTCTAATTTGTTTGCGCCATAACTAAGTGTACTCATTAACCTAGCTTTTCCCATCAAATCAATAACACTAATTGAAAATGCTAACGATGTTTCCTTAAACAAAATAATAATGTTATTTCCTAATGTTGGAATTGCAATAGCAAAAGCTTGTGGCAAGATGATTCTGTAGAATGTTGGAAATCCTTTCATTCCTACACTATATGCGGCTTCTCTTTGACCTTTATCAATTGCCAAGTAAGAAGTTCTCATCATTTCAGCCATATTGGCTGAACTACCCAATGATAAACAGATAATAATAAAAGTTATCTTACTAACTTTCGACAAATTAATCCCATAGCTCAATGCTAGCTGTGGCAAACCTAAATAAATCAGGAAAATCAAAACAAGCGTTGGAATCCCTCTCATAAATGCAATATAAAAATGGGCAATTCTTTTTAACCATTTTTCATTGCTTAAACTCAACATGGTAATAAGTACTCCTATAATCAAGCTTATTATTAAAGACACCAACAGGATTTCCATAGTGACTGGAAAAGCTTGTAATATTTTTGGTATGTAACCTAGAATTGTTTCTGGTTTAAATGTACTATTCAAAATTCTATCACTCCTTTTCTATACTTACTGCAACATAATATTTGAGATTATTATTTTCTCATCTATTATTTTGCAACAAATAGATATTATTCAAATAGATATTAATTTGTTGTCTGAATCAAACTGGTATAATTTGCAAAAACATCTTCGCTCAAATTTTTCTTTGCTATTGTAGCAAGTGTTCCATCACTTAACATATCTTTTAATGCCTGATTGATTGCGGCCGTTAATTTTTCTTGTCCTTTTGCTAACATAATATATGTATCTTCTACAAGAACTGTATCTGTTAATTTAATGTTGTCAATCTTTAGATCCGCTTGTACTGATTTATATGTTGATTGGTAAGTAAGCGCTGCGTCTACTTGCCCATTCGCTACCTGTTTGAAATTATCAGCCGTTGACAAATCTGAAACAGCATTGATTTTTAATGTGTTTCCTAATGTCTTTTGGTTATAACTTGTTAATAAAGAATATTCATAACTAGATGGACTTTCATTGATTGATTTTCCTTTTAAGTCAGCTAATGTTTTAATTCCACTATCTGTTTTTACAGCTAATGACAATGGTGATAAGCAGTAATATTGATCCGGAAATAAATATTTTGTTTTACGGACATCACTCTTTACAAGCTGATGTGATACTACATCTAATGCACCCGAATCTAGGGATACTAAAAGTGTGGTAAAATCCAATGATTGTATATCAAATTGATAATCAGCTAGGCGGTTATCAATTTCTTTTAACACATCAACATCATAACCTACTGCCTTTCCATTTGCATCAAGAGAACAAAATGGTGGCATTCCATTACCAGTTCCTACTTTAACTACTGTTACATTAGAAGCATCTGCTGATGTGCTTACACTTTTCCCACAACCGGTAACAGATATTGCAAGGATTGCTACAAGAACTATACTACTTACTTTTTTCCATAATCTCTTTTTAAACTTCATAATTTAACTCTCCTCTTATTTTTGATTTGTTTTATATTTAAAGGGATTTAGAATTTAATCAACAATAATCCCCCAAATATCCTTCACTAATAATTCTTAATCGAATAATCATTATTTTTCTCCCTTTCTGATACCATTTTCACTTTTACATTGACCTATAAATACCAATCAAGCTTTTATTATTGACTCGGGTGTGTTTCAACAATAATCCCTCACAACCGTTCTTAGACTATATGTAATATAGTTCATCTGTTGGAAGAATTCTGGCCAGGAACTGTTTTGTACGTTCTTCTTTCGGATGGTTGAATATTTCCTTCGGAGTCCCTTCTTCTACAACAACGCCTCCATCCATAAAGATAACTTTACTTGCTACATCCTGTGCAAATGACATTTCATGAGTAACAACAATCATTGTGATACCTTTTTTTGCTACTTTTTTAATTAGCTCCAAGGTCTCCCCTACGAGTTCCGGGTCCAAAGCCGATGTGGGTTCATCAAATAGTATTACCTCTGGTTCTAGAACAACTGCCCTCGCAATTCCTACTCGCTGTTGCTGACCACCTGACAACTGAAATGGATAATAATCTTTTTTATCCAAAAGGCCTACCCATTCCAGTGTCTCTATCGCCTTTTTTTGTGCATCCGCTTTGTTGATTTTCCTTGCAATCACAAGACCTTCTGTTATATTTTCTAAAGCAGTTTTGTTATTAAACAAGCTATAATTTTGAAATACAAATGCAGTTCTTTTTCTTATATCCAATATCTCTTTTTTTGATGCTTTCTTTAAATCAACTGTTTTCTCCCCGATTGTAAGAATCCCTGCATCCGCTTTTTCAAGGAAATTTATGCTTCTTAGCAATGTAGTTTTTCCTGAACCACTAGGTCCTAAAATAACAACCACTTCACCCTTATTTACCTGAATGGATACATCCTTTAAGACTTCTAATTTACCAAAGGATTTTCTTGCATTTTTTATCTCAATCATACTGCTTCCCTCCTTGAATTGATTACCTTTTCAATATGTCAATTGTCCATAACCTCATGAAGCTATAGTTTTTTAACCGCCCTCTCCAACTGAGAAAATGCTTTTTCTAGCGTCGACCTTGGACATGCAAGATTGATTCTAAGAAAACCTTCCGCACCTGGTGATCCACTTAAAGTAACCTGTGCCTCATCTGCAAGGAACGAATCCAAGTCTTTTGCCCAAAAGCCAAGTCTTCGGCAATCAATCCACAAAAGATATGTACCTTCCGGCTCAATAACGTCAATTTCAGGAAGCTTCTCGCGAAAAAATTTCCTTGCATAAGCAATGCTTTCTAAAAGATAGGAAAGTAGCTCTTCCAACCATTCTTCACCATCCGTATATGCTGCTTGGCAAGCCAGAATCTCCAAGATTCCTATTCCCGCACCTCCGCGCCTTTTGATCTCATCCTTAATGTCATCTCGCAAGTCTTCATCAATAATAAACATATTAGAAATAGCCACACCAGAGAGATTAAAAGTTTTTGTCGGTGCCGTGCAGGTAATTGTAATATCTCTAAATTCTGGTTTTGCATCCACAAATACAAAATGCTTGTGTGGGGCAAAAATAAAATCCTGGTGGATTTCGTCAGAGAGTACCAAAACGCCATACCTCAAACAAATATCTCCCATTTGGATCAATTCTTCTTTTGTAAATACTCTTCCTACCGGATTATGCGGATTGCAAAGAATGAAGAGTTTTACATCATTTTGCACAATCTGTCGTTCAAAGTCCTCAAAGTCAATTTTATATGTTCCATTTTCTAAAATAAGAGGATTTTTTACTATTTTCCTTCTGGTATTTTCGATTATCGAGTTAAACTGATGATAAGATGGATATTGCAACAAAATTGCATCACCTGGTTTCGTTAGTGCCGATACAATGACGGATACTGCGTTTAAAATTCCTCTTGTCTGTATCATCCATTCTGGTTGCACATTCCAATTATGACGTTTTAAGAACCACTGCTGTACTGCAATAAAATAATCATCATCTGTAGCCGAATAGCCAAAAATTCCGTGCTCTGCTCGTTGAATAATAGCTTCCCGCACACATGGTGGTGTCCGAAAATCCATATCAGCAATCCACAAAGGAATCGTATTATATCCCACTTTGCCTGTCATACTAAAAAAATCATATTTAATAGATTTTGTATGTTTACGATTTATGATTTCGTCAAAATTATATTTCATTTGTCAATGCCTCCTTGTTTTCTGCTAACTGAATATTAATCCGTAATATAGTAGAATGGATCTTTGTCATACCACTCCTCTTTATATGGCAGCTGCGTATGCTTTGCAAGGCGATCTACATATGACGTATTTTTTAAGGCAAACTGCATCTTACGCACGAATCGGTAGATTCCTGCATATCCAAAGAAAGGCTTTTCTACGTCAAACAGATGCATAGAAGGAACTCCCGCCTTTGCAAGCCACCCATGGGTACCTGCGTGAGAAATAACCAAATCCGGCTTTAATTTCTTAACCTGGTTGATTGCTTCATAAATCTGATTACTCACTGCAAATGGCACATCAGACCACTCCTGCGAAAATTGACGTAACACAGGATCAGTACCATCATCGTAATGATATGCATTTACTCCAATCACTTCCACTCCTAATTCTTTCATCATAATTGCTTCTGAAAGAGAGCGTACGACTCCACCGTCAATCATGACGCGTTTCCCCTGTATTTGAGGTAGCAATGGCTTTAGTGCTTCCCTTAGCTGTTTTTCTTCGGAATCAATCAGGCTTTTTGCTTTGTCTGCTATTTCATAATGCTCTGCGATTTCTAATAACCAAGTTCTGACACCGGAAAAACCAATCGGCATGCCACAGATAATATATGGAATATTAAATTCTTCCTCCAAATATTTCAGTATATAATCATCATGAACATTACACATGCTCACATTAAGCCCTGCATGTGATATTAGGCGCAATTCTTGTGCACTCGAATACTCGGCATATACACGCACATTTAAGCCAATCGCATGAAGCAAGCGCGCTAGTTCCGCTTCATCATCAGGTCCTATTGATGTTGCATTAAAAATGTTTACGGTCATCTGCTTTTGTGCGTTAAATCGTCGTATTTTGATTCCATAGTCTGGGTCAAATCGTTCTACTGGCTGATAATCCTTATATGGTATTGGATCTAATTGGATGTGACTAATGATCGAGTGATAAAAAGAATCATATGCACTTGCCACAACGCGGCTCTTAAATCCTGGGCAGTGGATAGCAGTCACTTGAGCCTGCGTCCCTTCTCCAACCTCTTTTACAACATCTTCTACATCATCACCGATAATATTGGGCACACACGTAGATACTACAAAAATAATTTCCGGATGGAATTCTCGATCTGCATACAAGATAGTATCTTTAAGCTTTTTTTCCCCTCCATTAATAACATCGCTTTCTTGTAGATTAGTCGACAGCCAAATTGCACCTGTAGCGGCTTTTCCACGTCGTGATTTCCCTCTGGCCGAAGCGATTTCCAACGAATGTAACATCGAACCACATCCAATAGGAGAATGCAAAATAATGACACTGTTTTCTACCGTAACTGCCATCATTAAGGAAAGCATCATCTGACAAGCATTTGCCTGCCAGAAACGGCGTCCTTTTCTTAACATACAACCAGATTTCGCACAATCCAAGGCATCACAACCTTTTCCTGCAAAACTGTCTCCAACAATCAATCTTTCTTCTCTTGCTGGCGGTGTTTCTTGTTCATAATAGCCCATTTTTTCCTCCTTATCTCGGTGATACGATTACACTAATCAAATCTTCAAACAGATGCAATCCTCCACGATATCCCGCATACCCTCTGTCTAAAATAATTCTGTTATAGACAGGAAAGCTGATACCTAGCAGTGGTGCATTTCGTTTTGTAGAAAGACCTTTTTCTAGTGAACTTCCTACGATATATAGAGGTTCTATCGCGTCAAAATAACGTTGACCCTGATTATCTGGAAGATATTTTGTAATGGTTTTTGCGATTTTACTTGTATCTGTCTCAAAAATCAATTCTGAATCAAGAAATTCTTTTTCATAAATCTTTTTTAGCGACTCCTTTTGTCGATTCGTCAACCGATCTGTTACAAAAGAATCCAACACTACCCATCCCAATTCTTTTTGTAAAAAAGATGTTAAGGGAATAACATAGTTGGAGTTTGTTACTCCAACCGCATAATACTTCATATCTCCATCGCTAAATACATCTGCAGCGCGTGAAAAATAACCATAATACTCCTTATTTTCCTTCTCGATAAGTGCTTCTATAATTTCTAAACCAATACCCATTCGCTCACCAATCTCATATAAGAAACAATCTGTTGCTTCCGCACCAACTGGAAGATTTGTTTCCAAAAATGGAGTACCATGCTTTGCTTCGAATTTGCGTACAAATTCACCCGCATAGATATGCGAAAAGACGATGTTGAACCCAGCACTTGGTGCGCGCTTAATATTTTCAAATGTCTGATCCGGTGTAACGAAGGTGTTAACTCGCAATCCAATGCTTCTAAGCAAACGTGAGATTTCCTCTAGATCACCTCTAAAAAACGGATCATATCCTGGAACCAAGCCGAAAATATTAACGAGCTTGTCATCTTTTTCATTCGAAATCGGGAGATATTTATTAAAAATTCCATCTAATAAGATTTCATAACCTACATAGGAATCCCCTACAAAGCTTGGTGTGCTAATGGCAATAACAGGTTTTTTTGCCTCTGAAAATTCACTTACGATTGATTCTACATCATCACCAATCATTTCCGTCATACAACCGGTTGTTACGACAAATAACTCTCCTTCCATGATTTCAAGTGTTGCTGTGATTTGTTCATGAAGTCTTTTATCTCCTCCAAAAACAATTTCTTTCTCCGTAATTCCACTTGATGGCGCACTGGATCCGCCGCAATAACCAGATCCTAAATATCCTGCACCAAAAGAAGTGGCTCCTGCCAATCCACCACCACAGCCTAATGTGCTGTGGATAATCGGTATGACTCCTGGTAATGTACTAATTGCTGCCAGTGCTCCTGATAATGCACAAGCCGATCTTGGTCTTTCAATAAATGTAGACAATGTTAATCACCTCTCAATCTTGATATAATGCAGTAGTTAGATAACGCTCTCCGGTATCGGGCATAAGGGCTACAATTACCTTACCCTTATTTTCTGGTCTTTTCGCTATTTTTACTGCTGCAAATGCTGCTGCACCAGAAGAAATTCCCACCAGGAGCCCTTCTTGCCTTCCAAGTTGGCGAGAGGTTTCTATTGCTTCGATGCCTCGTACGGTAAATATTTCATCCACAATCTCAAATCGAAATACTTTTGGGATAAAACCAGCCCCAATTCCTTGTATTTTATGGGGACCCGGCGTTCCACCTGAGAGTACAGGGGACTCATACGGTTCAATTGCAATAATCTGAATATCCGGGTTCAATTCTTTTAATTTCTTTCCAACGCCCGTCACCGTACCACCGGTTCCAACTCCCGCTATGAAAATGTCCACAGTACCTTCGGTATCCTCCCAGATTTCCAATGCGGTAGTCGTAGCATGGATGCTGGGATTGGCTGGATTTTCAAACTGTTGTAAAATGACGCTGTTAAAAGTCAAACTACGAAGCTCCTCAGCTCGGCGGACAGCACCGTTCATTCCCAGCGGTCCTGGTGTAAGCACAACCTTTGCACCAAGTGCTTTTAACAAGGTTCTACGTTCCACACTCATCGTTTCTGGCATCGTTATGATTACATCATATCCTCTAGTCGCTGCCACAAATGCAATTCCCACGCCCGTATTTCCACTAGATGGTTCAATAATCGTAGTACCCTTTTTTAGTAATCCTTTTTCTTCCGCATCCAAAATCATACTGTATGCAATACGGTCTTTTACACTACCTGCTGGATTAAAATACTCCAGTTTCAGAAAAAGCTCAGCACCGGGGACCTCTTTTTCTATAAACCTGGACGGTTTTAGAAGTGGTGTCTTTCCAATCAGTTCCGTTAAGCTATTAGCGGCCTTAACCATAACCATTTCCTCCTTAAATTAAAAAATTTTATATATCTAGGAAAATTCTTTTAACATAATAAAGTTTTTTGATTTCTTTTATAGCTATATATCAATAAAATACAATGAACTATATTATCTAATATCATGCATATCCATGCTGAATATAATCCCATGTTAAAAATCTTCAAACAAATCAATGTACCCATAACTCTGATGCACCATAAAGATATCAATGATATTTTTAACGGTATTTTCGTTTTCCCAATCCCATTAAATATTCCTTCTAACACAACATATATTGCGAATAACGGCTCATTTATCGAAACAATTCTGAGCAAATTACTACCAATGGTAATAACCTCTAAATCTTTTGTGAATATCTGAATAATCTGCTTTGAAAATACAAAAAGTATAATTCCCATCAAAATCATGATGCCAGACGTCATTTTAACGGTTTCGCTTGTGATCTTATTTAATTTATCCTGATTTTTCTCTCCCGCTGTAATACTTGCAATGGTTGTAACTGCGGCTTGAAACCCAATAACGGGAATATAAAATGCTGACTCTGCAGTAAATGCAATTGAATGTGCAGCAAAAGCTGTAGTTCCCAATCCTGCAATGAATACTGTGAATAAAACCCTACCAAAGCTCGAAATAATTCTACTAAATAATACAGGCATACCAACTACCATAAACTTTTTTATGATTTGTTTATCTATCATAAAAGTTAATTTTCCTGGTGCTACAGTTTTATTTTTATACAAACCGATCAGCATCAATATTCCACCGAGTACTGCCGCTATGGAAGTTGCTATTGCAGCTCCGATTACATTTAAATTTGCGCCTATTATATGAATTGAATATTTTCCAACACCGTATGTATGACTGTCATATATAAGGAGAAAATTTAAAACTATATTTACAAAGTTTACAAAAACATTTACATACATTGGTGTCTTCATATCACCTGCAGCTTTTAGCATCGAACCAATGATTATATTAATTGATATAAATAATATAGGTGCATATATTATTAAAAAGTATTGAACCGCATTTTGCTGGATTGCTTTATCAGCTCCAAGCCAACTCGGTAATATTGGACATATTAACATCATAACTATAAATTCTAAAACACCAACTATGATTGCGATTAATACACCTTGTTTCGTTCCTTTTTGAATCTTTGTATAATCGCCTTCTCCAACTGCTTTTGCAATATATACTAATATGCCAATTCCAATTGCCATATTGATTCCTTTTACTAAAAAGTTCACTTCAAAATTTAGTCCAACTATAGCTGATGCTTGAATTCCTAATTGGCCCACCATTATGTAATTTACATATGATCCTACTGTCTGTAATGCATATTCAATTATTGCAGGCCATGCAAGGGTTAAAATTAAAAATCGTATATTCTTCTTGCTATCATTCAATACATCACCCTATTTATTTTATTATTGATCTTAAAATGGTTTTTTGCTGCATCGTATTTAATGCTATCTGAAACTCATTTTTTGATAAAAAAAAGAGGCTTTGGAATCTGCATAATGCAAATTTCAAAACCTCTAGTTGTCTAGTCAGTTTTATAACCGTATCTTTTCACTTTTTTCAATTTGAACAATTTTTCCATCTTGTATATTGACGGTCACTGAACCATACTTGATTTTTTTTATGTATTCTAATAAAAGCTTTATATCTTCGCCCTCTAGCTTATCATAACTGCTAACCTCTTTCAAATATACCACCCCACTACTTTCACTATCCTGAACTGTTTATGTTAGAAAATGCAAATATTGTAAATGCACCTGTTCATCATTGACATAAAACAATTATTAGATCAGTGAAATCAGGTATTTTTCTTTTCATAGTATATATATATGAATTGTATGTAATGTTATACCATTTTTTGAAATTTGTCAATATTTTTTTACTATTAAATATTTTTTTGGTACGGAATATCCCTTGCATCACCTAGTCTTTAAAATAAAGACTGGAGGCTTTAGACAAGTTTTACATCTTATCTAAAACCTCCAGCTGTCTGGTCAGTTTTATGAATTATCTATAATATATGAACTTCAATATTACTTAAAAATCACTAACCTTAGTATGGGATTACTGCTCCAGCATATTTATCATTAATAAATTGCTTGATTTCGTCAGACTTCAAGACTTTCACTAATGCTACGATACCTTCTTTTTGTTCATTTCCTTTTTTAACTGCGATAATGTTTACATAGGTTTTTGCAGCTTGTGAATCAGCTTTTTCGTATGCTACTGCATCTTTTGCAACAGAAAATCCTGCTTCTAGTGCATAATTTCCATTTAATACTACAAATGCAACTTCACTTTTTATTCTTGAAACCTGAGCAGCTTCTAATTCTTTAATTACAACGCCTTTTGCATTTTCTTTGATATCATTTACAGTTGCAGATAACCCTACTCCGTCTTTCAATTTGATAATTCCATTGTCCTGAAGTAATAACAGCGCTCTTGCTTCATTTGTAGTGTCATTTGGAACTGCAATTACATCACCTTTTGTAAGTAGAGATAGATCTTTTTTAGTTCCAGGATAGATTCCGAATGGTTCATAGTGGATATCACCCGCATCTACAAGATTTGTTTTGTTTTCTTTATTGAAGCTTTCCAAATATGGTACATGCTGAAAATAATTTGCATCAAACTGTCCGCTTTCTACCACTAAATTCGGCTGAACGTAATCCTGAAATACAGTAACTTGAAGATCCCATCCTTGTTGTGCAAGAATTGTCTTTGCCTCTGCTAATATTTCTGAATGCGGTGTTTCAGACGCGGCAACTGTTATTGTTCCTTTTGATGCTGTTGAATTGTTTGATGAAGTACCTGATCCACAGCCTACCAACACCCCTGCTACTAATCCCACTGTTAATAGTAATGCCAATGCTCTTTTTTTCATAATATCCTCCTTTTGCGTTTTATACGCGATTTCATATTTATTTTTATAAGTCTAATTATTTAAACCAAACAAAAAAATCAATTTAACTTTCTTTTATCTAATCTTCTCGAAGCCATCATTCCTACTCCCTGTAACGACTGTACCAATACAACTAAAATAACAACTGTAGCTATCATGATATCTGTTTCACTACGATAAAATCCGTAGCGAATAGCTATATCTCCGAGTCCTCCACCACCAACGATTCCCGCCATTGCAGAGTAACCTAGAATTGTTCCAAGTGCTATGGTCATTCCAACAATCAATGAAGTTCTAGCTTCAACTATCAAAACTTTCCATATGATTGTAAATGTTCCTGCACCCATACTTTGTGCTGCTTCAATCACTCCCTTATCAACTTCTTGAAGTGATGATTCTACCATTCTAGCAATAAAAGGTGCTGCTGCAATTACCAGTGGAACAATAGTAGCACTAGATCCATAAGTCTTACCTACAATTAACTTTGTAATTGGCATAACTAATATAAGTAAAATCAAAAATGGGACGCTTCGTATAATATTAGAAATCAAATCAAGTATTTTATAAATAAGTACATTAGGTTTAATACCTTTATTATCTGTTATTGCTAGTGCAATTCCGAGGGGGATTCCAAGTACGTATGCCATTAAAGTTGAAATGATTGTCATATATAGGGTATCGTATAATCCCTGAATAATCATTTTGATTACTGTATCAGTGAATAACATAATCTTGAACCTCCTCTACATGTAACTTTCTTTCCTTCAAATATTCAATCATCTGATTTGCAATTTCTTCTTTTTCCGACAATTGAAGTATCATTTCACCAACAGCTACTCCATTTATGTTTTTTGTATCCGCAAGCAAAATATTAACTGGCGTTTTAAAATGTAAAATCATATTTCCAATTACGGGTTCAAACGCTGAATTTTCACTAAATACAACCCTGACACAATGTTCTCCTTGCATCCGTAAGATCTTTGTTTCTTCTTGGAATATAAGTTTTTTTGCTTCCTCTGTCTTTGGTGCAGTAAATATTTCTGTTACACTACCTTGCTCAACCAACTTACCATTTTGTAAAATTGCCACATCCGTACATATTTCCTGGATGACTGCCATTTCATGTGTAATAATAACAATTGTAATTTGATATTTTTCATTAATCTCTTTTAGTAATCTCAAGATTGATTTTGTAGTATTGGGATCCAATGCGCTTGTAGCCTCGTCACACAAAAGTATTTCTGGATTATTTGCAAGTGCCCTTGCGATTGCGATTCTTTGCTTCTGACCACCGGACAGTTGCACCGGATATGCCTTTTCTTTGTCACTAAGGTCGACAATATCAAGCAATTCCTTTGCCCGCTTACGAGCATCCTTTTTTTTAATTCCTAAAATTTCCATAGGAAAACAAATATTATCGATTACATTTCGTTGCATTAGAAGATTAAAACTTTGAAATATCATTCCAATCTTCGTTCTAGCAAATTTTAATTCGTTACTTGATAAGTTCTTTAAATCTTTTCCATTTATAATTACATTTCCACTTGTCGGTTTTTCTAAATAATTTAAACATCGTACCAATGTACTTTTACCGGCACCCGACATTCCAATAATCCCAAATACGGAACCTTTATGAATGTCAATACTGACATCCTCAAGTGCGATTACTCCGTTTTCAAATGTCTTGGATAAATTTTTCACTTGTATAATTGATTCCATTCATATCTCCATTCCTGAGGCTTGCTTTAGCAAGACACATTTTCAAACTAAAAAAACAGATACAAATTAATGCACCTGTTTATTATTGACAATTAATAATTATCAAATCAAAATAATCAGGTTTGCATAGGTATAGGAAAAGTAGCTATGTTCATTGGCATAAACATACTGTGACAGCAACACATCTTTATCATCTTAAACTCACTTGTTTGAACCTTTATTCCAACGTTCATAATCGTTCCCTCCATTTCATAGTATATATATATGAATTGTATGTAATAGTATACCATATATTTTTATTTGTCAATATATTTTTGAATATATTCTATTTAATTTTGTTATTCGGATTTATTTTAATTATGATTAATTGAAATTTTATTACTCATTATCTAGATTTTAGTATTAAATCAACTTGTTCTTCTATCTCATCTATTGGCAAAACTTCTTTCATAATCAAATGTTCCTGACTATTTTTTAAGTTCAGCTGGGTCACGTCTTTATCTCCTATGTAAAGTTCAAACCACCCTACATCATGCCATTCACCAAATTTATATCCTGTGTTATGGAATTTTCCTACCAATTGAAAACCAAATGCATAGTGCATTTTTTCACTATTTTCATTCGGTAATGTAACACATCCATAAACATTTTGAACATTTTGCACTTTTAATATTTCCAATAATTTACGATATAATAATGTACCAATCCCTTGGTGTTTCAAGTCAGCTTTCACATAAATCGAAGTCTCCACATTCCATTGGTAAGCAGCTCGTTCCATATGTTTATGTGCATAGGCATAGCCTACAATCTTTTCTTTGCAAACGGCAACGATATACGGATAATTCTTCATTATTATTTTCATTCTATTCTCGAAATCATTCAGAGAAGGTGCTGCATACTCAAACGTTACATTTGAATCATTGATATAAGGGATATAAATATCCAAAATGTCTTGGGCATCTTCCAATTTTGCCAATCTTAATTTGATTTCCATCTGTTATTTTTCCTCTTAGTCTCTAAATGTTTTAAGCGCATCTATTGTCTTTTGGATTAAATCATCTAGTTCCCAATCAAGCATAGCTGCGCCTCGCTCTATAACCTCTCTAGAACATCCTGCTGCAAACTTTGCATTTTTATATTTCTTTTTCACAGACTTGATTTCTAGATCTTGAATACTATTTGATGGTCTCATTAATACAACCGCACCAATAAGACCAGTAAGTTCATCCACTGCGAATAGAACTTTCTCCATTTCATGCTCTGGTTTAATATCTACTGTAATTCCATATCCATGGCTTGCTGTTGCATGAATTACTGCTTCATCTATTCCATGGGTTCTCATAATTTCTTGCCCTTTGATGCAATGTTCTTCTGGATATTGTTCAAAATCTAAATCATGAAGTAGTCCTACGATTCCCCAGAATTCTTCATCTTCTACATACCCTAATTTTCTTGCAAAATATCGCATTGTATTTTCAACGATTTCTGCATGCTCAATATGAAATTCATCCTTGTTATAATCCTTTAATAATTCGAAGGCTTGTACCCTTGTAATATTTGCGTTCATATTTTCCTCCATTCCGTCGCCACTATAGCTATAAATCATTAAATAGAATTGTTTAAATATCATACTAATATGAATGATGAAACCATTCATACAAGCATGAACGATAGAGACATTCATACTTATCATATTGTATTGCTATATATTAATGATATTTTACTTCTATAATTAACAAAAGTCAAACATAGTGTTATTGGTAATTATTGTCTTAAAATATTCCAAAATAAACTTATTTTTAATTATGCTTTAAAAAATAAAGAATCTATTGTATTTTCATTAATTAAAAATTATAATGTATAAAGTTAATATAGTTAATTAACCAAGAGCATTTTATATGCTATTAATTAAATAAGACAACGGCGTCTAAGAATAATAGAATTATATAATTCTATTATTTCTGGACGCTTTTTTAATGCAGAAAAACAAAACTAAAACCAAGGAGATTTACGAATGGACGGACTTAATGGAAGTGATATGGCTTTTGTGCTCATATCAGCAGCTTTGGTCATGGTTATGATACCAGGCTTAGCATTATTTTATGGAGGTATGGTAAAAAGCAAAAATGTACTGAGTATAACATTACATAGCTATGTAGCATTAATTATTATATCTGTGCAGTGGATATTTATTGGATATTCTATAGCCTTTGGTCCAGATAAATTCGGTTTATTTGGCGGATTGGATTTTTCCTTTTTAAACAATGTTGGCATTTTACCGAATGCTGATTATTCAACAACTATTCCACAGTTATTATTTGTTATATTTCAAATGATGTTTGCAGTCGTAACTGGTGCTGTAATCTCAGGCGCTTTCGCAGAACGAATGAGATTCCCAGCTTTTATAATGTTCATTTTGTTATGGAGTACTTTTGTGTATGCTCCAATCGCACACTGGGTATGGGGTGGTTCCGGACAAAATGCTGGATGGTTAAAACAATTAGGTGTACAAGATTTTGCAGGAGGACTTGTTGTAGAGATAAATTCCGGTGTTTCTGGCCTTGTTGCCGCAATCGTGATTGGAAAAAGGAAGAAAAAAGTTTCAGAGCCACACCATATACCTATGGCAGTTTTAGGTGGAGGAATTCTTTGGTTTGGCTGGTTTGGATTTAATGCCGGAAGTGCACTTGCCATAAATGGAACTGCTGTAAATGCTTTCCTAACTACAAATTCAGCTGCAGCTGCAGGTGCAATCGGGTTTGCTGCCTGCGAATGGTTAATTCACAAAAAGCCTACAACACTTGGAACAATAAGTGGAGCAATCGCTGGTCTTGTTGCAATAACACCAGGTTGTGGATATGTAACTCCTATGTCCTCTTTGTTTATTGGACTAGTCGGCGGAACCTTATGCTTTTTTGCAATCGTCTTTTTGAAAGCTAAACTCGGATATGACGATGCACTTGATGTATTTGGTTGTCACGGTGTTGCTGGTATATGGGGCACAATTGCAACCGGAATATTTTCTTCTAAAGCCGTAAATTCTGCAGGTGCTGATGGTTTATTCTATGGAAACTTTGAACTTTTCAAAGTTCAGTTAATCGCAGTTGGAGCTGTAATATTATACACTGCTGTTGTAACATTTATAATATTGAAAGTCATTGATCTATTTATTAAATTGAGAATTAGCAAGGAAGACGAATCTATTGGGTTAGATGTATCTTTACATGGCGAAAAGGCTTACAATGTTATTTAAAGTATTTATTAATTTTACTTTATTAAATTAACAATTTATGATATAACTATAATTAAATAACGTAGTTTGAAATATAAGTGTTTTATAATATAATTAAGCCAAGATAGGAGTACCATTTATGAATGACAAAATCACTAAAATTGATATTATTACATCAGAGACAAAGCTTGATGATTTAATAGATGGATTAGATAAAATCGGGATTACAGGCATGACTGTTTCGAATGTTCAAGGTTGTGGAATGCAAAAGGGCCACAAAGAATACTATCGTGGAACAGAATTAGATGTCAAACTATTACCAAAAGTAAAGATAGAAATTGTAATTTGTAGCATACCTGTAGACACAGTATTAGCAACCATAAAAAGCATTTTACACACTGGCAAAATTGGCGATGGAAAAATATTTGTTTATGATGTATCTAATGTAATCCGTGTAAGCGATTTCGCCGAAGGTAAAGCCGCACTTTAATGAACTATTTTAAAAAGGACTTCGTATTCTTTGAAATGAACCTGACTATTTGTCCGGGAATTTCTGAATACTAAGTCCTTTTTTTGCTCTATTTTAATCTATTTATAATTTGAATATTAATTTTAATATTATTTTAATTCATGGGCTATAAGTTTTATCCAAAATTAATATTAGGAGTAATATACTGAATTAAGAATCAATATTAAATAGAGGTGATTATATGAATAGCTTTTTAGAGAATTTCGGGATTTTTGCTATATTATTTTTAGTGGTTTATGCCTATAAAAAGATATTAGAATACAATGAATTTAACTGAACCCCAATGCACACCACAATTGAATTATTTGAATTTACTAGATTTCATTTTTTAGATTACTATAGGCCTTGTGCAGTGATGAGATTAAAATACTTTTCTCGTATTCTAAAAACCCCTTACACAAGCCCTGATACAGAAGCAGCCCTTAAATTTAATCTTTCTTGTATTTCTTTCTCTAATATTCACAATCCAATTCCATGATTATAAATTCCATGTAACAAATACTTATACGGATACATACTTTAAATTATGCAAAAAATTAGTTTGATTAATTATACGACCTTATACAAACTACTTTCATTTTACATGATTTATGGAATAAGAGAGAGGTGGTTTCTTGAATGAACAGTCAACCTTTAGTGAAGAATCAGCGATAGCCGCCAACTTAGGTATTGGTAGCGAAAATGTATTTCGACCCGTACAGGCGCTGAAGAATATAAGAAATATTTTCAATTTCATTGGGCCTGCCTTTATTGTAAGTGTAGCATATATCGACCCAGGAAACTTTGCCACAAATATTAGTGGAGGTTCCATTTTTAATTACAGTCTAGTATGGGTGATTCTTTGGAGTAACTTAATGGCAATTTTCTTACAATCTATGTCAGCGAAACTTGGCATCGCAACTGGCCATAATTTACCTGAAATGTGCGGAATATTATTTAGGAAAAAAACAAATTGGATTTTATGGAGTTGTGCAGAATTTGGAGCGATGGCAACTGATCTAGCAGAATTTCTTGGTGGAACACTCGGATTTTACCTCCTATTTAAAATACCCATGTTGTACGCTGGAATTTTAACTGGTGTAATTACATTTTTAATTGTATATATGGAAAAATACGGACAGCGTGCAATCGAAATCATCATTTCCATTCTAGTAGCTGTCATCTGTATTGCTTATGGAATTGAATTATTTCTGGCAAAACCTGATTGGGCTCAAGTAGGTCTACATACCTTACTTCCCTCATTACCAAATGGAAATGCCGTTCTAATCGCCGTCGGTATGCTTGGAGCTACTGTAATGCCTCATGTCATCTTCCTACATTCTCAACTCGTTCAAGTCAGAAACAAAGATCTGACTGAAGATGATAAGCGAATGCATTTTAAAATGGAAAAACTTGATATTGTAGTAGCTATGAATATTGCTTTTATTGTAAATGCATCAATGGTAATTGTTTCTGCATCAATTTTCTTTCGAAATAATTTGATTGTGGATAGTATTGAGCAAGCTCATACTTCATTGTCACCATTAATGGGATCATTATCTAGTGGCGCTTTCGGAATTGCCCTTCTAGCCTCAGGTCTATCTTCTTCCGCAGTTGGAACAATGGCCGGACAAACAATCATGAAAGGATTTATAGGTTTAAATATTCCAATAAATGCTAGGAGACTCATAACAATGACTCCTGCAATGATTATTATTGCATTGGGAATCAACCCAATGAAAGCTCTAGTTTTAAGTCAGGTCACATTAAGCTTCGCACTTCCTCTGGCGATTATACCGATGCTGATGATAACAAAACGTAAGGATTTGATGGGTTCATTAGTCAATAAACCGATTACTAATGTTATGGGTTGCTTCATTACGGGGATAATCATAGGCTTAAATGCCTTATTGCTATACTTGACATTTTCAGGTGGCATTTAGCATTGGGCAGATGGCATTGGGCAGATGGCATTTGGAGAATGAAAAGCAAAAACCAGATACGTATTTGTAGTATCTGGTTTACATAATCTATATAATTTACATAACTTATCTTTTTTTCAATTGCTCAAGCCTTTTACTTACTCTAGCTATTTGCTCTAGCTATTTTGCTCTAGCTATTTTACTCTAGCTATTTTACTCTAGCTATTTTACTCTAGCTATTTTTTCTAGTCATTCTACCATGTTCTGATCTTTTTAACTTGTTCTGATCTTTTACCTTGCTCTGGTCTTTTACCTTGCTCTGATCTTTTTCCTGCCTCTGATCTTTTTCCTGCCTCTGATCTTTTTCCTGCTTCTGGTCTTTTACCTAATTCTGGTCTTTTACCTGATTCTGATCTTTTACCTGGCTCTGCGCTATTGCGGAAACCCCTTTTTTCCTTGAGGGCTCCATTTGCAGTCATTCGCATCTTTCTCTTTGGTTCTGAATCATTTCTTGAGTTTGTATTTTGTGAAGATTTTTGCCTTGTTTGTGTCTCTTTAATTGATGGTGTATTAATCAATAGTGGATAGGGATGATCTTGTACAACCGTTATATGTTTTCGAATCAATTTTTCAATATCTGCAAGCTGTTCTTTTTCGTCAAAATCACAAAAAGAAATCGCTACGCCGCCAAGTCCTGCTCTACCAGTACGTCCTATACGATGTACATAAGTTTCAGGTACGTTGGGAAGATCAAAATTAATAACATGTGAAAGTTCATCGATATCAATTCCTCTTGCGGCAATATCAGTTGCTACCAAAACACGAAGTGATTTATTTTTAAAATTACTTAGTGCTAATTGACGGGCATTTTGTGACTTGTCCCCATGTATTGCCTGAGCATTGATTTTTTCTTTTGCAAGGGCACGAACTACACGATCAGCACCATGCTTTGTACGAGTAAATACCAATGCGGACTCAATGGACTTGTCTTTTAATATATGGAGTAGGATATTCTTTTTATTTTCTTTATCTACATAATATAAATACTGATCTATCATTTCCACGGTAGTTGATTCTGGTGTGATAGCAACTTTTACTGGATTTACTAAAATCGTACTTGCCATCCTTTCGATTGCTGGTGGCATCGTTGCAGAAAAAAGAAGTGTTTGCTTTTTATCTGGAATTTTAGTGATGATTTGCTTAACATCATGAATAAATCCCATATCAAGCATTCTATCGGCTTCATCTAATATAAATATTTTGATGTGCGATAAATTCACAAGTTTTTGATTCATTAAATCATTCAATCTTCCAGGCGTTGCAATAAGAATATCTACGCCTTTTCTCAAATTCTCCTCCTGAGGCTTTTGAGATACACCACCAAATATTACACAGCATTTTAATTCCGTATATTTACCATAGGTGCAAAAACTCTCATAAATCTGAAGTGCAAGTTCTCTTGTTGGTGTTATTATTAACGCACGAATACTTCTATGCGTCATATTTATATTTTTTTCTTCACTCAGCAGTTGTATCGTTGGAATCGCAAACGCTGCTGTTTTTCCAGTGCCCGTCTGTGCACATCCTAACAAATCTCTACCCTCAAGTACAATTGGGATTGCTTTTTCTTGTATTGGTGTAGGTACTATATAATTTTCATTATTTAATGCCTTTAGTATAGATGGCATAATATTTAGTTCTTTAAATTCCATATTAAAACTCCTATTCAGTCGCTTAATGCAAATTTTTTTCGCATGCGAAAATTCAAATCAGTATTGTAAAAACAGCTTTTAATTTTAAGCCTTTTGTAATTATACCATTCTTTAGCGTATTTTACTATGATTAGTCACTTAAATTTTAACTTCGCTCTCATACAAACAAAAATACGCCCCCTCGTAATAGACAGTTTTCTATTTTAACTGCCTATCACAAGAGGGCGTAAATGGGTATTTATATCTATTCTGTCATAAATAAAATACCAAGTGTATTTGGTCCACAATGTGACGATATCGTACAACTTGCTCTTGTAATATGTATTTCTTTAAAATCTGCGTTTTTCTTTATGATGTCACGTACCAATTCAATATAAGAATTGTCAATACCAGAATGTGTAATAAAAATATTGTCTTTTTTAATATTGGTATAACTATTCAGCTTATCAATTGTATATTTTTTCAAGACCTTTTCCAGATTACCTCTGTATTTTTTCCCAATGCCCATACTACCTGATGTATTATCCACTTCAATACAAGGCCTTAAATTAAGTACATTTGCACTAAGCGCAACAATTGCAGAACATCTTCCACCTGCATGCATAAATGCTAACGTATCCAAAATAAAGCTTGCATGACATTTTTCTGTCATTGTTTTTAGTTCTTTTACGATTTCTATTGCTTTCATACCCGATTTAATTCTTTGCGCGGCCTCAATAATTAGCAAGCCGATTCCAGTTGAAAGATTGCAGCTGTCAATCGGATAAACATGTTCTAACATCTGTGCTGCAAGGAGGCAGTTTTGATGTGCACTTGAAATTGCACTTCCTAAGTTCAAATGGATGACCTCATATCCATCGTCTACCCATTTTTGAAAATATTCCACATATTCAGAAACATTAATCGCTGCTGTCTTTGGAAGGATCTTTTTATCATAATACTTTTTATAGATATCATCAGGAGTAATATCTACATTATCTAAATAATCTTTTTCTTCCAATATAATATGAAAAGGATAGTAATGAACGTCATATCGTTGTTTCAGTTCTTCATTTAAATCACATGTGCTATCTGCACTTAATATGATTTTAGAATTCATAGGGAATATCTCCTTTAATTTTCAATAAATTAATACTTTAATTTTATCATATTCATCAAATATTATCAAATGTCTTCCAATAAATCTATTTTAAATGCATCTAATTAGTTTATAATACTTATAATTAAATAATCATCGTGAGATAATTATTCACTGTCTATTTTCACCATACGATACCCTATTCCAATATGCGTCTGAATATACTTAGGCTCACTCGTATTAATTTCAATTTTTTTACGTAAAGAAGCCATATATACCCTTAGAGAAGACAAATCACTTTCTATTGCATTTGTCCAAACTTTATCTAATATAAAATGATGTGTTAGAACCTTTCCAACATTTTTTGCCAAAAGACATATCAAGTTATATTCTATTGGCATCAGATGTATTTCCTTTTCATCTAATGTTACTACTGCAGATGTATAATCAATTGTTAAATTGCCATTGTGAAAGACGGATTCTTCCACTGCACCTCTTGATTCCAAATACTGAATTCTTCTTAATGTAGCGCGAAGTCTGGCCAGAAGTTCTTCCACACTAAAAGGTTTTGTAATATAATCATCTGCTCCTGCATCCAAGGCTTGTATCTTATCCCTATCATCACTACGAGCACTAATTACGATAATCGGTACCACAGACCATGAACGTATCTTTTTAATCACATCTACGCCATCTATATCTGGGAGGCCTAAATCTAATAGAATAATATCCGCACTACCTGAAGTCGCTGCAAGTAAAGCCTTTGTTCCATTTTCAGCCGTCATATACTTATAATTCTGAGTTTCTAATGTAGTTGTTATTAGATTTCTAATTGGTGGATCATCCTCAACAACCAAAATCGTTGGTTTTCCATATATCATTATTGTTGCTCCCATTTCTGCACATCTTTTATTGGCTCGCTCTGCGAGGCAATGCGCATAATTAAAGAATGCTTGGCATTCCTTCTTGTAAAAGTGCTTTTTCTTTTACATTCACCTCTTCTGCATTTAAAGTAAATCGAAAAACAGTTCCACTCGGTTTATTGTCATATACACTAATTTGTCCTCCATGTGCATTTATAATGGATTTACATAACGCAAGTCCAAGACCCATTCCCCTGCGTCCGTCAGCAACCGGACTATTTACTGTATAAAACATATCAAATAATTTTTCTTTTTGCTCGTCTTCAATACCTTTCCCATTATCAGATACTTCTATGATAATTTGATGTTTTCTTTTTTTTGTAGAAATTTGTATTTTTGAACCTTCTTCCGTATATTTAATCGCATTATCAACTAAATTAATAATTACCTGCATCATTAATTTGGCATCCATTTTTGCCATAAGAAACTCATCTTCTTGATCTACAACAATATTATGTTTTATACTTTTTCGATTGATATGTCTTAGCGCTTCTGAAATGACATCATCCAACAATTCTGCCTGTAAATTCAGATTCATTGTGCCATTTTCAATACGGGTAACAGACAACAAGTTTTCTACCAAATTAATTAACCACATGGAATCATCATAAATATCTACATATAGCTTTTGCTTTTGATCACTACTTATTTTATCGGCATTTCCAATTAAAATTCCAGCATTTCCTGAAATACTGGTGAGCGGAGTTCGCAAATCATGCGAAATGGAACGTAATAAATTAGCGCGTAGCTGTTCTTGCTGCAACTTTATATCCGCTTCCTTTTGTGCTCCTAGCAATTCTTCTTTTTCTAGTGCCAATGAGCATTCGTTTAAAATAGCGCTCATCATGTCTTTTTCAAATGCAGGAATTTCTCTTTCCTCCATCTCAATTCCAACCACAGCAAATACTTTTTCACTATTACGCACTGCAAGATATAGGCACTTTGCTCCGGGTAGCGTTGTAGTTGAAAATCCAGCATGTTTATTGTTCTTAAACGTCCATTCAGCAACTGCAAGTTCTTCCTTATTTAAAACATATTCCGGCTTTTCAGCAACCTTATATAAATAAGGTTCTTTATTATATTCCGGATTACCAAAGAAAAAATGAATATTTTTCTCTAACAGTTTTCCTAATTGCTCTGCCGTATTTATAATTATTTCTTTAGAAGTATCCGCCTTTTGCAACTTCTGACTTGTCTCTAAAAGAATTTCTGTACGATACGCTTTTTTTGCAGCCTCCCTGGCATGATTTTTTACTTTTTGTGTTAATGAAGAGCTAATAAATGCGGTTACAAACATAATAACAACCGTCACAATATATTGCGGATCACTAACTGTAAATGTCATCGTTGGCTCAATAAAGAAAAAATTAAATACAAACACACTTGCAATACTGTAAATCACACTATACTTTCTTTGACCTGTAGCTAGGGACGTGAATAAAACGCTTAGTATATATACCATTATGATATTTGCATCACTAAAATTCATATAACGAAATAAATAAGCTATTAATGTTGCAACAACCATGATACCCACTGATGCCATGATATCATTAAAAACATTTGCTCTTTGTAATGTACTTATAGTAATTTTTTTTCTTATGACATATTTCTTTTCATACGCATCTGGTACCAAAAATATTTCTAATTGTGGTGCTAATTTTGTCAGTCGTTCTGAAAAGCTTTCCTTTATAGAAAACATAGTTCTTTTTGTATATGTCCTACCAAGCACAACTTTTGACACTCTTGCAACTTTTGCATACTCTGCAATTTGCTCTGCAATATCACTACCATAAGAAGTTACCAGCTTAGCTCCTAATTGCTCTGCAAGTCTTGTGTTTCTATTCAATCTTTCTATATTATCTTTTGATAATTCCGAAAACTCTGAAGTCTCGACATGAAAAGCAGTAAACTTACCATGAAAAGCGCTAGCCATTCTAGCTGCCTGCCTAATGACTTTTTCATTAGAAGGCGATGGTGATAGACATATCAAAATATGCTCAACTGATATTCCATCTGATTCTCTATTTCTAAGTAATGTTTTCTCTTGTATCATATTTACTCTATCAGCCATTCTTCGTAATGCAATTTCTCGAAGCGACACTAGATTATCTATAGTAAAAAAGTTATTCAATGCATTCTTAGCTTGTTTATCTTTATATACTTTCCCTTGTTTTAAGCGCTCTAATAATTCTTCCGGTTCAAAATCTACCAATTCCACTTGTGTTGCTTCGTCAAATACAGAATCTGGGATTCTCTCTCTTACTATGATTCCCGAAATTCCTGCAATCATATCATTTAAACTTTCCAGATGCTGAACATTTACGGTAGTGTATACATCAATCCCTGCTGTAAGAAGTTCTTTAATATCCTGATATCTTTTTTCGTGCCTGCATCCTTTGGGATTCGAATGAGCAAGTTCATCTACCAAAACAATCTGCGGTTTTCTCTTCAATGTGGCATCCAAATTAAACTCATTAAGCAAAATATTATTATAACTAACGGATTTTGTAGGAATCATTTCCAATCCTTTGGTCAGTTCTATCGTTTCCGGTCTTGTATGTGGCTCAACATAGCCAATTACCACATCTATTCCTGCTGATTTTGCAACATGCGCAGCCTCCAACATAGCATAAGTTTTCCCTATACCTGCCGCATATCCAAAAAATATCTTAAGTTTACCTTTTCCTTGTTGCATTTCATTTTCTTCAATATATTTTAAAATCGCATCCGGATCCCGATAATTCTCTCTCATTTTAACCCCTCCCTCCACTTACCGTTCCTTACTTACCAATTCGCTTGTTCCCTTATTTTATAATTATATCTTAATTTAAATGTAAAAGCTCACATCACAACGTAACCAGTGAATAATCATTTATCATTATATATTTTGCCGCAGACCGGCTGAAAGTAGCGCTAATATTTTTTCCAAGACTCAGATGAAAATCGAACGAAGTGAGACTTTTCATCATCTCTGAGGCTTGCAAAAAAATATGCTACTTGAAGGAAAGGCAAGGCAAAATATATAATGATAAATGGTTATTCACTCAACACCTCCAACATGAGTTTTCACCTCAAATCTAAATATCATTATAACATTCCTTAATTCAGTATACCATCCAATGCCAAATTTACTTTTAGGACATTCACTGTACTTTCTCCAAAAATTCCAAGTAATCTACCTGTTGTATATTTATCAATGATTTTATTAACATCACTTACACTTAAATTACGCGCTTTCGCGATTCGAGCCACCTGATATTTTGCAGCCGCAACACTGACACCAGGATCAATTCCACTTCCTGAACCAGTTATTAAATCAACTGGGATTTTATCGGTATCTGCATCTGGATTTGCATCCTTAATTTTTTGTACCCTTTGGGCAATCAGCTTTTTATATTCATCACTTGCTGGTGTTAGATTAGATGCTGCTTTCGCATACATAACTGAATTACCTTCACTATCCGTAAATGTAGATGTATCTACGCTCATAACTCTGCCCCACATATACTCATTACTCGTATATTGCTGACCCAAAAGCTCACTACCATACTTTACGCCATTTACTTCAATAATGCTTCCATTTGCCTTATTATTAAAGAATACTTGTGATATTCCAGTTATTATAAGGGGATAAATCACTCCGCAAATGATTGTAATAATTAAAATTAAAACAGCAGCTTTGGGTAATATTGATTTTATATTTTTCATAATTTCCTCATTTCCTAGGCTAAGCCTATTGCAACAATTAACATATCAATCAGTTTAACAAATATAAATGGTGTTATTATACCACCAAGACCATATACCAAAAGATTTTGTGACAATAGCTTTCCTGCTGGAACTTCTCTATATTTAACTCCTTTTAGTGCCAATGGTATTAATGCTATAATAACCAGAGCATTATATATGATTGCTGCAAATACAGCGCTTTGTGCACTATGCAGTCTCATTATATTTAAAGCTGTCAATTCTGGATATATTCCAATAAATAAAGCAGGAATAATAGCAAAATATTTTGCAAGGTCATTTGCGATACTAAACGTTGTAAGACTGCCTCTGGTCATCAAGAGTTGTTTACCAATTCTTACAATTTCAATTAATTTTGTTGGTGAAGAATCCAGATCCACCATGTTTCCTGCTTCTTTAGCTGCTTGTGTGCCTGTATTCATTGCCACTGCTACATCGGCCTGTGCTAATGCAGGAGCATCATTTGTTCCATCACCTGTCATTGCTACAAGATGTCCCTTTGCCTGGAAATCCCTTATCATTGTTAATTTTCCTTCTGGTGTCGCTTCAGCAAGGAAATCATCAACCCCTGCCTCTGCCGCAATTGCTGCTGCTGTTAATGGATTATCACCCGTTATCATGATTGTCTTAATTCCCATTTTTCTCATATCGGCAAATTTTTCTTTTACGCCGGATTTAACGATATCCTTTAAATAAATCACACCTATAATGATGTGGTCTTTTGAAACTACAAGAGGCGTTCCACCTAATTTTGCGATTTTTTGAACTGCCAGGTCACATTCCTCGCTATATATCTCACCGAAATTTTGCACATATTCCTTCATAGAATCTGCTGCACCTTTACGTATTTCACTGTCTTTAATATTAACACCGCTCATTCTCGTCAAAGCAGAAAAAGGGACAAATTCCATTTTAAGTTCATTTAATTTACGTTCTCTAATATTAAATTTTTCTTTGGCAAGTACTACAATACTTCTACCTTCCGGTGTTTCATCCGGTAATGAAGATAATTGAGCAGCATCAGCAAGTTCCTCAATACTGTGACCATCAACTGGCATAAACTCACTTGCCTGTCTGTTTCCAAGTGTAATTGTTCCCGTTTTATCAAGCATAAGAATATCTACATCACCGGCAGCTTCTATTGCTCTACCACTCATCGCTAAGACATTTGCTTGATTTAGTCTGCTCATTCCCGCTATACCAATTGAAGACAATAATGCTCCTATTGTAGTTGGTGCCAAACATACCAAAAGTGCTATTAGTGATGTGATTGAGATTGGATTTACAATTCCTGCTTGTTTTGAAGAAAATACTGAAAATGAATATAATGACGCTGTTACAAGTATAAATATTACTGTTAATGCCAATAAAAATATCTGCAAAGCAATTTCATTTGGTGTCTTTTTTCTTGCAGATCCTTCAACCATTGCGATCATCTTATCAAGAAAGCTTTCTCCTACTTCACTGGTCACTTCAATTACAAGCCAGTCTGAAATAACAGTAGTTCCGCCCGTCACTGCACTTCTATCGCCTCCAGCTTCTCTAATTACGGGAGCGGATTCACCAGTTATGGCACTTTCATCAACTGATGCGGCACCTTCAACAACTTCACCATCTGCTGGAACCTGTTCTCCAACATTGATATATACCAAATCACCTTTTTTTAACAAGGCAGATGATATTGATTCCTGCTTATCTTTTTTATCTAAGGATTGAATTTTATGAGCCAAGACATCTTTTTTTGCTGCACGAAGTGAATCAGCCTGAGCCTTTCCTCTACCTTCTGCTATTGCTTCTGCAAAATTTGCAAATAAAACTGTGAACCATAAAATAACTGCGATTCCGAATATATAACCTGACGGTGCATCCTTTATACCAAATAATGAAAGTACGAATAACGCACTTGTCAAAATTGCACATACATATACCAAAAACATAACCAAATTATTTATTTGTACTTTTGGTGATAATTTTTTAAATGAATCTTTGATTGCTAATGTAATCATTTTCTTATCTATACTACCACTTTTTTTATTATTCTTCATTTTAACCGCCTCCTGTCTACATTATCATTTTAAGATGCTCTGCAATTGGACCAAGTGCCAACACTGGGAAAAAGCTTAATGCTCCTATTAATAATATTACAAATATTAATAAGAATACAAACATTGTGTTGGTCGTTGATAAAGTACCGCTTGTAACCGCTATCTTTTTCTTTTTAGCAAGACTTCCAGCTATCGCTAACATCGCTAACAATGGCACAAATCTTGCAAATAACATAACAACTCCAAGTGAAATATTCAAAAATGGAGTATCTGCAGCAAGACCCGCAAATGCGGAACCATTATTACCTCCAGCTGAAGAATATGCATATAATATTTCTGAAAAGCCATGAGCGCCTGAATTCGTTAAACTATTCGTTATAGATGGAACTAGTGTTGCAATTCCACTTCCTACTAATATAGCCACTGGCGTTGCAAGACAAGCAAACACTGCCATTTTCATTTCGAAAGGTTCAATTTTTTTGCCCAAAAACTCTGGCGTTCGACCGACCATCAATCCTGCTATAAATACTGTTAATATTGCAAATCCAATCATTCCATATAGTCCACACCCAACTCCACCAAATATTACTTCACCAAGCTGTATTAACAACATTAATGAAATTCCACCCATTGGGGTATATGAATCAAGCATTGAGTTTACAGAACCATTTGAAGCAGCTGTTGTAAATACAGACCAGGTTACAGATGAGGCTATACCAAATCTTGATTCCTTGCCTTCCATATTTCCGCCGGACTGGTTAACCGTACTTGAATCTACCGAAGTATTACTTGTAACTTGTGGTGTTCCAGTATGTTCACTGATTGCAGTAATTGTTAATGCAGTCAATAAAACGATCATCATTGCTGAAAATATCGCAATGCCCTGTTTTTTATTTTTAATATTTCTTCCAAACGTAAAGCAAAGTGCTGCTGGTATCAAAAGTATTGATAGCATTTCTAGAATGTTTGAAAGTATGGTTGGATTTTCTAATGGAAATGCTGAGTTAGCTCCAAAAAATCCTCCTCCATTTGTTCCTAGTTGCTTAATCGCGATTTGGCTTGCAGCTAATCCCATAGGAACTATTTCCTGCGTAACCGTCTGACCATTGTCTAATGTGATTGGCTGTACTAAATTTACAGTTTCATAAGAACCAGGATTTTGTACAACGCCTTGTGATACTAATAACACTGATAGAATGATTGACAATGGAATTAAAACATATAAAATAATTCTTGTAAAATCTACCCAGAAATTCCCTAGTTGTTCTTTTTGTTTATTTATAAAGCCTCTAATCACTACAAATAACACGGAAATTCCAACTGCTGCTGATATGAAATTTTGAACTGTAAACCCTACCGTTTGTGTGAAGTAAGATGCCTGCGCTTCACCACTATATGCTTGCCAGTTCGTATTTGTAACAAAGCTTACCGCAGTGTTAAATGCCAAAGGTATGCCCATTCCTTTTATACCTTGTGGATTAAAAGGTAAAATACCTTGTAATAATAGAATTAGAAATAATACTGTGAAACTGATTCCACTAATCCAGAGAATACATGCTCCATACTTTTTCCAATTCATCTCTTCGCTACTGTCAATTTTTAAAAATCGATAGACTAATTTTTCGCATGGTACTAATATTTTTGATAATAATACCTTTTCACCATTCATAACTTTTCCAATATACAGTCCTAATGGAATTGCCAATAAAACTAAAATGACAATATAAAAAATATATTGATTCATTGAATTTACCATTTTTTTCAGCTCCGTTCATTTTTTTGATTTCTTTAATTCTAACCTAACATATAATCTTTAATACTTATTATCAAATATATCATTTGCAATATTAAATGGGTGTTAGAAATGTTATGGGCTGCATTAAAGTTACGTTAAAGCCAAAAAAAGTATAGTGAAGTGCCCACCCTATAATTGGAAATGGTCACTTTACTATACTTATTTTTTAAATATATTATATTCTATATGCGCTATTCTAGTTTTTTCTTTTAATTCATTAAACACTTTAATTACTAAATACCTGCACATAATAGAATCCTTGATGTCCGTTGCAAACACCTGGTGCAACTCCTATGCCAATTTGATTATATGCTGTGCTAATCATATTTTTGTAATGGCCTTCCGACCCAGCCCAATCTTTAACTGGACTTCTTAGATTATCTGAATTCCATGCCAGATTTTCACCCGCCGAAGTATATGCATAGCCATATATATCATATACCGTAAAACAAGCCAACCCATTCGGTCTTGTGTGTGAAAGCACAGTCGAATTTGCCATTTCTGCCGCCCGAAACATAGCCATTTGAGTCAATGTCGCATTTTCACTCAACGCACTTGCGCCGACCCCAGATCTGATTGCATTTGTTTCGTTAAGGATAGTTGACACCATATTTCTATAGGAATTATTTAGTGCTATTGCCTTTGTTCTTGCCTCATCATCGGTTATGATGGTGCTTGGATTATCAGTTGATGTGTCTTTTTGCTTCTCATCTGATGCTGTTTTTTGTGTTGGTTTTTGTGTTGGCGCTTCTGTTGGTGCTTCTGTAGGTGCTTCTGTAGGTGCTTCTGTTGGCGCTTCTATCGGTGCTTCTGTTGGCACTTCTGTTGATACTTGTGAATGAACTCTCCAATAGTCATTTAAATTAGCAAGTGCAAACGTGGATTCATTATACGTTGCATGCCCATATAAATCACCAGTTATAATTGCTACATTTTCTGATTCCCACATATTTTTTGTAATTTCATTGAATTGCGAGCTATTATGGATTGCTTTTTCATTACCTCCTATAATCGCAACGGATGCAACCACAAATATTATTATTGTAAATTTAACTAATTTATTTTTCATTATATATCCTCGATATATTCTGTTTTTTAAAACAAGTATTCCTTTTTATTGGTTACCTATCGAATTTTTAAACCATTTTCCTGTATCTGACAAATCACTATCACTCCATGCACTCAGCGCGTTGCATTCCGGATTAATTAGTGCTGAAGATTCGTTCTTATTGCTAAGACTCCATGCAATAAAACTAATGTTATTTTCATTTAGTAATTTGAGCCATGTATTAGCGGAATCATAGTTGATACCACCATTACCACTTTCATCACAAATGCTACACTCGCTTACAAATACTGGCACTCCCGAACTTTTGGCCAAAATCAGCTTATTCCTTATGATATCAAAATGCGTTCCAGCATAAAAATGAAGGATATACATAGTATTGTTATCATTTATCTTATTGCCAATTACGTCCTCTACATCTTGTGACCATGTATTGGTTCCAACAAGTACAATAGCATCACTGTCATGGCTTCTTATTGTGGTAATGACTTCTTCTGCGTAAGGCTTTATATCTTTTACCCAACTAGACTGCTGTGGCTCGTTACATATTTCATAGATTACATTTGTATATCCTGCGTACTTGTCCGACATTTCATCAAAGAACGCTATCGCCTCTGCCTTATTCTTCTGAGGATTATAATCACTAAGGATATGCCAATCAATTATCACGTACATTCCAAGATCGGTTGCATATTTGACACCATTATTAATGAGTTGCTTAAGTGCAGCCTTATCACCGCCATTACAATATCCGCCATACTCCTCTGTATACATTGCTAGTCTTACAACATTCGCTCCCCAATCATCTCTCAAGGTCCTAAATGTATCAGTATTCACATACTCTGGGTACCAAGCAAGTCCATGTGTGCTTACGCCCTTAAGCTGATATGGATTACCTTTACAGTCAACTAGATTGGTTCCTGAAACGGACAGTTTTCCATGATTTTCTAGAGGGATTGTACTTATATCTTTTGATGCCACGGGTATAATCGTTGATCCATTATCTTTATTTGACTCAGTTTGTTTTTGTATCGTGGATGTTACTTTTTCGTTCGATACTTGCATATAATCGCCTCCTTTTTCTCCGGTTCCTTTATTTTCTAATACTCCACATGCTTTTAATATAATAAATACAAGCATAAGAACTGCAGAAATGCAGAGTCCAATATACAATACGTATTTTCGCTTCATATATTTGTCTCCTTCAACATCGTTTATATTCTAGGATGTATTCCATTTTTTACTAATATTATAACATAAAAAGGCAATATGTAAATAAATTGGATTCCTCTGTTTTTATGACACCTATATGTTTCTGAAATTTTTTTCAAAGTACATACTGTTTTTTATAACAAGTTCTCTTGTTCTCGAATATTATGATATATAACATATTTTTAAGGAGATATTTTATGTTACTAAATCAAGCAGAAGAATTTACTTTGGGACAAATTACTGGGACTTCATCTTTCTTAATGATATCCCTTAATATATTTGGGATTATATTTGGCTTTTTAGCTGTTTTAATAACTATTTCGATCATAATCTTTTTTATTATAAATAAACCAAGAAAAGTCAAAAAAAAAGCAAATGAGTCAAGTACCTATATAAAAGGTAATAGTACAGAACAGCTCAACAAATTAAACAAAGATTTAAAGCCATATGGCTTCGCCTATGATATGTACGAAGATGTATTTTATTCACTAATGGAATGTTGGCAAAGAGATTTGGGTTATTGTAGACTTTATGATGAAACATGCGCAACGCTTAGTATGATTATAGATTGTGAACCCATCCATTTTGAGTATAACGGAATCAATTGGTTAATAGAATTTTGGAAGGGACAATATGGAATGACTACCGGCGGTGAGATTGGTATTTACTATACGAAAGGACCGAATCTAAATATTCCAGGGTTTTTTAATGGAACATTTTATTACAGTGTGAGTGATGAAGACCGCATTAATATGGCCTTTGCTTTTCGAAAAGATAAAGATTTACTTTTTACTAGAAACGGATATCATTGGTGGTTAACTGGTTTTAAACTTGGTGAATTTTCAAAACCATCCGAGCTCTCCATGGATATTGTACTTGAATTATATGATACAAATATGTGTGATGCCTTTGTAGAAGCTTTAAAAAATGCAGGATACAAAAACGATGAATACTCAGTTAGTGGGCGAATTGTAAACATTAACTTCGACAAACCTCATACAGCACAGCCTTTTACTCGAACTGCTTTTACTGATTATATTATGGAAAAGAACAACCAATCCCTTTGTAGCACTTATCAAAATATGACTGATGAGTCTAATGATACTCTGGATAAATTGGAAATTTTACGAAATCGAGCTCCAAAAATGTACTATCAAATTTTGAATGTCGGTAAATCACCTCAAATTTTTGATTCATTTCGTAACCTCGGCGGTTTCATTAACAAATCAGACGAAAAAAGAGAGGAATGATGGTATGTCTACTTCAAAACGCTTATCCTCGCTCATGTCAACTTCAAAGGTTATCCACTTCGATGAAACCTCAAAGTTTATTATTATGAGCGATTGTCATCGTGGAGAAGGTAATTGGAGTGATAATTTTTCAAATAATCAAAGTCTTTTTTTTACCGCACTTGACTATTATTATAAAAGAGATTTCACATATGTCGAGCTTGGAGATGGCGACGAGCTTTGGGAAAATAGAAAGATGAAAAACATTATCAAAAATCATAGTGATGCATTTTGGCTTATGTCCCTTTTTTATCGAGAAGGACGTTTGCATCTGATATATGGTAATCATGATATTGTAAAAAGAAATCCTCGCTATATTCAAAAAACTTGCAATTCATTCTATTGTGATAGTTCCAATTCTAAGCGAGCACTTTTTCCTGGCATAAAAATAACTGAAGGATTAATCCTTCAGTACCGAAATACAAATGATAAAATTTTACTAGCTCATGGTCATCAGGGTGATTTTATAAATGATGAATTATGGATGTTATCTCGTTTTCTGGTTCGCTATTTATGGAAACCTTTAGAACTTATTGGCATTCAAGATCCTACAAGTACCTCTGGAAATAGTGAAAAGAAAAATTATATAGAAAAAAACATGATTAGTTGGGTGAAAAATACCAAACACATGTTGATAGCAGGCCATACCCACGTTCCAGCATTCCCTAAAGTTGGAGAACCTTTATATTTTAATGATGGATGCTGTGTCCATCCTAGGTGCATTACTGGAATTGAAATTGCAAATGGAAGTATTGCTTTAGTTAAATGGTCCATTATGACAAGACCTGATCGAGTCTTGTATATCGGTAGAAAAGTATTAGAGGGGCCCGTAGAATTAACTGATTATTTTATGAAATAACAATAAATAATAATAATAATAATAATAATAAGGCCAATGAAAAAGTCATTTACATGCACTTTTCATTGACCTTATTTTAATATGAATCTAAATGCACTCTATTTAGAATCTAAAGCTTCAACTTTCCAACACTAGCAGCATAAATTATAAATTCATTATCATTTTCAAATGATGGTGTTGAATCTAATCCTAACAATCCATCTGCTAATTCTTGACTATAAGCACCAATGGCACAAGCACCACAGCTAATTGCTTCACTTGCAAGATAGAGATTCTGACATACGTGCCCTACATCAACCAATGCATATTTTGGTGCAATCTTACCATAACGCCACTCACTACGATAAGGAATTACCGTCCATACAAAGCACACTGCTGCATTCGCAAAAAAAGTCTGACCCGAAAATGCCTCACTTAGCCTGTCTACTTGATTTTCAACTGACTTTATAAATTCCAACTTGTGTTCCAACGCTAAATAGTGATATAACCCTGGCTCCAATCCATCTACTCGATTTATAAAAAGATAGGATTCAAATGGATGTCTTGCGCCAGCAGATGGAACCGTACGAAGTGTCGCTTTTTTTTGTTTACCCACTACTTGCTTCACTCCTTGTGTAGCCCAAAGCAGAAACGCTAGTTCATCCTGAGAAAGGGCCTCATCTGTATATATACGCTTACTAGTTCTAGAATTAAGCAAATCTAAATAGTTATTGTTTTTTACCACATTATCAAAATCCTTGGTGAGCGAAATAAGCTTACTCCCTCCACACGGTTTCTCCATTGGAGGTTGTGGTAGACCTTCCTTCTCATCACTTATCATATCATCAGAAATAGTTTTCATAATTTCTCTTAATTCCATGATTTTTACTTTAGTATTATCATCATTCATAACTACTCCTGTCTACCGCTTTATCGGCTTTTATTCTTTATGGTATTTTTGCGCATCTTAGTACATCTATTTCGTTTCGTGCAAATGGAAAATCAATTATTTTACTTTTTTGTTTTTTGAAAAAACCGAACGAAAAATACCAAATCCCGACCAAATTGAGAGTGCATAACCAATTGCCAAATCTTTAATGAAAGAGCCCCAAACATCGGCATATGTGAGGTATTCTGGTAGATTTTTAAATGATGTAACTAAATTATTCATGCTATAATTACCATCAAAATAATATTTACAGAAATTTAAAGCATATGATGAATAATCAGCAACAAAAATCATGATTAAGGCAATGATTAAAGAAATAATCTGTCCCTTTTTATCTAAGCGACCCGATAATCCACTATAACCCTTAATTGCAAAATACATCATTGCAAATCCAGCTATCCCAGCTATAAATCCAAGTTCTCCAATAATAATCCAAATAACACCGCCGAGCATGGCTCCAATAAATGCTCCTATCGTACCAAGAACTACATTGCTTTTAACTAATTGTGCATCTGTATCAATATCTATACTATTATTACCCATACCTCTTGTATAAAAACCGCCTTCGAAGCCATATACAATATCTGGCAAACAAGTTCTTATATTATTTACTATATCATTTAATAATTCATTCCCTCTATTATCTAGTTTAATGATAGCAATTTCATGTTGTCTATCATCATTTGTTACAACCGTAATAGAACTTTTAGGCTTTTTCTTGTTGTTGCCATATACACATCCATAAACTTGTTTTATTTCTGATAATTTTATAATCTCAAATCCGTGCACTGTACTAATGATATAACTGCTCGTTAAATATAGACTTTGAGACTCAAAATATTTGGTTGTTATTTCATTAATTTCCCTATCAGCATCCTTAATTGCTGTATTATCTAGTCTATCTAATGTAGTCTTACGAAGTTTGAAACTCTTTCTTTCCTTATCCATTAGATAAATATAAATAAAAGCTAATACCAAGAAAATCAAAATGCACAAGCTCATAAATGCATAGTTTCCTGATGGCTGTTGCGTCGTATCCAAATAATAATCTCCAAATACTGTATTAAAATTACTCGTATTAACCACATTACTGTTATAGAACGTATTAAATGAATCAACTGCCAAACCAGTTATTTCATCATCTATCTTTCGTGGTGTACCCTTTAATGTAACTTCGGCAGGAGCACTTCCTGTATTCGAATATGTATAGTCTATTATGTCTTTGTATTGATTCATATCTTCTGCTTTTACCGCTACTATGTATGGATTATTATCCTTATCAATCGCGAATAGATAATTTATACTATCATCGTACTCAGCCGCAAACTCATCTGATAAATACTCTGGGGTTAACTTACTATAACTTGATTCTGCACTCTTGGGATTAAACGTCTGTACATTTTCCTTACTTTTACTTATTTCAATTTTTACGAATACGTAACCCAAAACACTTCCAATAATCGTAATAACCATAAGTGCTATTAAGATAATATGCACCCTTCTATTTGGTCGTCTTTCTAATAATTTATTCATAGATTCTGAATATTGATATTCCATTATTTCTCCTTACCCTCATCTTATTTTTTAATTAATAACTTATCTATAATAAAAAAGACTCATTAATTTCTATGAAATATACTTTTAATATCTAGCGCCAATTTTTTTGATATTAAATTAATTAATAATTCTTCAATTGCACAGATACTTGCACAGATGCATATAAACCAAGAAGTAATTATTATCCCTGTGCAAAAATATAGCAATGGAAAACAAAATAATACTAGTCCAGTTATTTTGTTCGCATATGTATGTAGAAATGCAAATCCGTGATATTTATAAAAGCCTATAGCCAGTGATACCAAACGAATTAACGCAATTCCTAATATCCAAACAGCTATTTCCGATGGGATTTTAACCCGTGGTATAAATACCACCAATATTATGACAAAAAATATAGTATCTGCAATACTGTCAAGTGTTGCTCCAAAATGGCTTGTTGCTCCACTTCTTCTGGCAAGATATCCATCCAACGCATCACTTAAACCGCAAATAACATAGATCAATAAAAATAGAGGAGTTAATGGATTTATAAATAATAATATCGGTGAAAAGACAATTCTCATCATAGTAATAATATTGGGTAATTTCTTGATTTTCATCACCGTCCAAGCTCATATATTTATATGTGTTTCTATTTAAAAAATGTTTATCTATTATACATGTATCTAGTGTAACATACATTATCTACACAAAACGTCAAGATTTATCTTTTTACCAATATTTTTATAATGATATAGCATAGATATCTATGCTATATCATTATAAATACCAAATGAAATAATACTCTTCATCAATTTTATAGTTGAAATACTTTTTTTGAATTTATGTTCCACAATAGGTTCGATAAGGTTGAGTTGATTGTTCAGGAAGTGTATAGTAATCATTTTGTTCTGGAAAATATGCATAAGGCTTCGAAATAACATCTAGAAGCCGATTCATCAAGCTATAATCTTTCTTATTTTCTGCGGATTCTAGTGATTCTTCTACCCGATGGTTGCGAGGAATTATCGTAGGGTTGCAACTTCGCATCAACTCGTGGGCGGCATCTATCGTTTCCTGCTGCCTGCTAAGTCTTACCTGCCACTGTACATACCACTGTTCAAATTCCGCCGTTTTAAACATGCTAGAATCTTTTAGTTTATCAACTGTTAATGCTCGAAAGGTATTGGTGTAATCTGCATGATACTCTTGCATTATACTTAATAGGTCTTGAATAAGCGCTTCATCGTCTGGCTCTTCGTTAAATATCCCCAATTTTGCTCTCATTCCTGCTATCCAATTACTATGATACAAGTCCGCAAACTCTGTAATCGCATTTTGCGCAATTTCAACAGCTTTATCCTGGTTGGCATGTAATATAGGTACTAGCGTTTCGGCAAATCTAGCTAAATTCCAAGCGGCCATTTGCGGCTGATTCCCATATGAATAGCGGCCTTTCGTGTCAATAGAGCTAAATACGGTTGCTGGGTCATAAGCATCCATAAAAGCGCAAGGTCCATAATCAATGGTTTCCCCACTAATGGCCATGTTATCAGTGTTCATCACTCCATGAATAAATCCAACTAATTGCCATTTTGCAATCAAGATGGCCTGACGCTTGATGACTTCTTGAAGTAAGTAAAGATAACGATTTTCAACATCATTAACTACAGGGAAATGTCTTTGCAATGTGTAATCAGCTAAAATCCTCAAATCCTCAACGGTTCCCCACTGGGAAACATATTGAAACGTTCCAACGCGCACATGGCTTTTTGCCACTCTGGTAAGGATTGCACCAGGCTGTTCTTTTTCACGAATAATTGACTCACCCGTGGTCACAACTGCTAAGCTACGTGTAGTTGCAATTCCCATCGCATGCATTGCTTCGCTAATGATGTATTCGCGAAGCATAGGTCCAATTGCCGCTCTTCCATCGCCTCCGCGAGAGTATGGCGTTCTACCAGAACCCTTGAGTTGAATATCAAAACGCTCACCAAGTGGCGTAATTTGTTCCCCTAAAAGAATCGCCCGGCCGTCACCTAGCATAGTAAAATGGCCGAATTGATGCCCTGCGTAAGCTTGCGCAATTGGCAGCGCCCCTTCAGGAATCTGATTCCCCGCAAAAATTGCTACCGCATCCTTACTTTGAAGCGCCTGTTCATCCAATCCCAGCGATATCGCCAATTCATGGTTGAGAATAACAAGCTTCGGTGTGCCTACAGGGGCAGGAGATTGTCTTGTAAAAAACGATTTTGGCAAACGAGCATAACTGTTATCAAAATTCCATCCTGCTTCTATGATTGCTTTTTTTTCTATCATGGAGTCTCCTTTTCTTGTATTCCTTGTTAATCACTTTTCTTGTATTATTCCTTGTATTATTTCTTGTATTATTTCTTGTATTTTTTCCATATATATTTTCATGTTCATTTCCTTATATTTTTGTTCTTTGAAGCCTTATTTAGTATTTGCTTCTAATGATTTATTATACCGAAGCACTTGCTGTAGTAATAATTTTAACTTATCTATAGTTCATGAATTTATATAAAATTAATTTTAGCAATTTACAAATCAAAATAATAAGAATCTAGAAGATATTTTTCATCATATTTCACAGTCAGTCTCCACAAAATATTTTTTGTGGACTTTGAAGATATTTCTCCTTTTTTTAAAAGCTCTATACTTTTTAAGCATGATCGTTTTTCTGCTTCTGTTACCTTGTTTTTGAAATACCCCCAAACGTGCTGTGCCGCATTTACTGAATTTTCACTATTAATGTCTTTTTGCAATGCATCCTCGATAATATTATAAAATGCAATTGCCGGATAATCAGCTTTATTTATCAATAGTTTTCTTATCATCAAATAATGTTCTTGTGAACATTCAAGCACCTTATACTTATACCTGCTCCATTCTAACTCAAGTGTTTTAATTTTTCTTTCAGTGGATGTACAGTTGATACATTTGACTGCTGAAAGATTTTTATCTTTCACTTCCAACATGATGTCGATGTTATCATAATCAATTTGATTATAAAATTCGATGAATTCATTGATCCTAATTGTACCGGAATGAGAACCGACTCTCTTATCCTGCGCCTGCTGTGAATAATGAATCTTTGGTACGCCATCAACTTCTTTCCATGTTTTTTTACACTCATTTATCCAATATACCTCATCAAGATTACTATCATATGGATTCACTTTATTATGAAGGTTATCGAAAACAACTGGTATCTTCATATTTATGCCTATCTGAAAGACATCAGAAATATTATAACTTCTGTCATCATTTTCAATTACAAGTCTTCGTTTGACCGCTTCATTTAAAAGATTATAATTTTCACAAAACCTTTGAATGGCCTGTTCCTTGTCTTGATAGACCCCGCCAATATGCAAAATAATCTTATGTTTGGCACTTAATTCAAGGCTGTCAAGTACGCGTGCACTATATTCTAAATCCAGGATTGCTCTATTCACAACATCTTCATTTAAAGAATTCAAGACTGTATATTGCCCAGGATGCATTGACACTCTCATACTAGCTTTTTTTATTTTACTTCCAATTCTTTGAAAGATGCTTTCAAATATCTCCCACCATTTAAGATTATTCACTGGACTTGATCCAAATGGTATTATGTCAGAGCTGATTCTAAATAACTTGATATTATTTTTAATATTATAATCAATCATGACTTCAAGAACATTTAAATTATGTTCAATCAGTTCATTCAGTTTCGCTTCACTCGCATTTTTTGTGATGCAACTTTTTTGATCTGCACCCTTTAGTCCAATAGCAATACATGCATATCCTATACTCATTAGTAACCTCCTAGTATATATTTCCTCTTAATATTAAATGTTTTTCTATCATATTCTTAACGAAATTTATCTATTACATCGCCATTTGCAAAAATTATTTGTATTTTATATAAAACCAATTTTATTATAGCATTATATAGTTCTTATTTCCATTCTTACTGCGATTGCTGCGATTAACTATTTAAACTTATATATAATAATGAAATTCAATCGTGTATATAATATTGAGATTGAATCGTATATATAATATTGAGATTGAATCGTGTATATAATGTCATGTATATAATATTGATATTGACCAATATGATAACCCTTGTTATAATTTACAATATAAACGGAAACAAATACTGCATATTAAGATAACACTTATATATAGGAAAGGCGGAAATTAAAATGTCAAATGTAATTATCATTGGAAATGGTCCAGCCGGAATCTCTACAGCTTTATATACAACTAGAGCCGGAATAGATACTACAATCATAGGAAAAGATTCTGGTTCTTTAGGAAAAGCTTCTGAAATAGAAAATTACTATGGGTTTGAGCAACCAATTTCTGGCAAGGACCTTATACAAAATGGAATTGTTCAAGCCAAAAGACTTGGTGCGAAAATGTTAACTGAAGAAGTTGTTGGTATCTCCTATAACGACAAACTAGCTGTATTAACAAAAGAAAATGAATATCTTGCTGATAGCATCGTAATTGCTACTGGTTCTTCTCGAACAACTCCATCAATAAAAGGTCTGAAGGAATTCGAGGGCCACGGAGTTAGTTACTGTGCTGTATGCGATGCATTTTTTTATAGAGGAAAAGATGTAGCAGTTTTAGGCAATGGAGAATATGCGATTCACGAAGCACTTGATTTACTTCCAACCTCCAATTCTGTTACGATTGTAACAAATGGTAAGGAACCAACTACTTTTATTCCAGATCTCATCAAACTAAATACAAATAAAATCGAATCCCTTTCCGGAGATGAGGTACTTGAAGGAATCAACTTCATAGACGGAAGTTCGCTTAGTATTTCTGGCTTATTTATTGCCATAGGAGTAGCAGGAAGTGTTGATCTTGCTAAAAAACTGGGAGCAAGAATAGAAAACAATAAAATTGTAACAGATGAAACAATGGCTACTAACATTCCTGGCCTATATGCTGCTGGTGACTGTACTGGTGGATTATTGCAGATATCGAAAGCAGTATATGAAGGTGCACTTGCAGGTACTGAAATTATAAAATATCTTAGAAATTAATATATCCACAAAATGTAGATAAAGAAGCAGGCCCAAATGGGCCTGCCTCTTTATCTACTTTATCTACTTTCTCTTCGTTCCTACATATGAACCCATTCCGCCTGAAACATTTATTACATTATATCCTTGTTTTAAAAGTGCTCTACAAGTTCTTCCACTTCTTCCACCTGATTGACACATAATATAGTATGCTTTCTCTTTGTTTAAATATTTGTTAGGTTCATTTAAAAGATTACCCATAGGAATATTCTTGGCTGTCCTTATGCTTCCACCTTTAAACTCATAAGGCTCTCTAATATCGACCAGTTCCACTTTTCCTATCAAATTATCCATATCATTTACATTTATGGCTTTGTCTTTATCGCTTTTCAAAAATCCAAACATCTTATTGTTCCTCCTAAATTCTTAAGAAAATTAATTTTTTATAGATTGAAATTATTTTATAAAAAATTTATAATTTATTGTCTTCTAATTATCATTATATCAGCATTTGTATTATTATCCGTAACTTAATCACTTATACAATTTAAAAACTCACACCTATTTTATTCCTTCTTTAATCGATCATAATATACGTACAATTTTTGCACGCCATTTTCTAAAACGTAGTAATGCTTTATGTAAGGAATTAAAAGAGACAAAAGTAGTAGAATTAAAACATACAAACCTACCTTCTGGTATGAAAAGCTGCAAAAAATTGACATCATGGATAATATTGCAAAGGTGATTGTAACAATGAGGTGAATAAGTCGCTCATGCTGAAAAAATCCAATTTGAATTAGAAGGTCATCTTTGTATATTCTTTTCTCCTCTTTTGACATTTCTTTACTCAACTGTTTGTCCATATATTTTATATATTCCTTTAACCGCCTTGCCATAGTAATCCCCCTTGCGTATATACTACTCTTTTCTTTGTAAATTCTCCTAATATCAATTAATTGCGACTAAATTTATTCTCTAAATTATATACCCACATATAATTAATTACAATTATTAGCTCAAGTAAAAGGGACTATGCTCAATCACATAGTCCCTTTGTATATATCATTCTATTATTACCAAGAAACATTTTTAACATAAATTTGATTGGTTACTTCCAATATCCTAGTTGAACACCTTTTGCATATATCGCTTTCCCTTTTGAATAATATCCATATGAATTCAAATGTGACCAATCTGATTTTAACGAATCTGGTACTTCTCCCAATTGCGACATTTCTAAATCTGCAGATGTCGCTACTAGTCCACAGTCTGCTAACCCATTCGTTACTAAGTACTCTCTCATATTAATATAATGATCACCATAAGCTTGTTTTAATGCGACATCCCAAGAGTTTCTCTCTTCTTGTGATCCATCCGTATCACCAACAATAATAAAATATTTACATGTACTATATTCAATCATTGCATCATACTGTGCAATTAATACATCATAGGATGGAGACCTATCATCTCCAAATCCTTCTTCCCATCCGTTATTATTACCCATTTCAAGAACCAGTATATCATCTCTTCTAGCAATTGATGTTGGTGTTATAATTGCTGTGTTAGTAACAATTACCAGTTCTGCTCCATCTACTGCTCTTTTAAAAGTATATAGATATGTGTCACCATCATAAGAAAGCTTTCCAGTTATTCCACCAATTGTACAAGCATTAAAGCATTCTTTTTCCGCATTATTGTCGGTTCTAGCAACATCTATTACATTACCATCTTCACATACTATTTTAGTAAATGACACACTTCCGCTAGCTGGAATTGTAATGTTATTCACATACATTTCCATGCCACCTTGTCTGGATGCAATAGTCCTACTGTCCTCTCCATTAACACCCATATTATAAACTGTATTTCCAGTTAGTTTTGCGAGTGTAGTTGTCTCTGTCGCTCCACTGATTCCACCTACTACAATACTATTGTCAGCTCCATGACCTCTTGTTAAGCTATCACCCCAACAGGTTATAGAGCGCAATTTACCATCATATGGTATTACGTTTTTGTATACACTTAAATAGGTTTTCTCTAGAATTGGAACCGTCTCAACCGCTAAAACGGGTTTAGCTAATACTTCCAATTCAAAATCGATGCTAGATGTATTTTCACTTTTATCTACCGCTGTAATCGTTAAGCTTTGAGTCCCTACAATATCAGTATCATACGCAGAACATACTAATGTATTACTTACATCTCCATCCGCATTATCTATCGCCGCTACCCCTCCAAGGGCGTTAAACTTGTGCCCTTCTGTAATTCTACAATCTGTAACTCCACTTATTACAGGAGCTTGCGTATCTTTGACAATTATTGTTACTGCTACTGTCTTAGAATTATGATAATTATCTGTAATCATTACCAGCTCTATTTTTTCTCCGATGCTATCATATTCTTTTGATGCAGAACCATCTACAAATTCTACTAACGTAGTACCATCTGCAGTAATCTCCATATCTATTCCAGATATATCAAATGTATCCCCAATCTCTTCTTCATAAGATGCCTGGTTCAATGTCACTGCCAATATGTGTGATTCTGTCGCTACTTCAGTTGCTCTTGCTTTTGTAGAATTTTCAATAGCAGTGCTAATTAAAGGTGATTTTTTGTATATGAATAACGCCCCGATTGCAATCGATAATAGGACAGCAACAATAACTATATATTTTATTTTATTTGTCTTACTTTTTTTGTTCGTTTTATTCATTTAATTTCCCTCTCGAAATATCAATTCAGTCACGTAAGCTAATAGAAAAACTTATATAGCATAATATTTCTCCCTTTTTTAATTAATAATCAAGTCCAAAATAATGTTAAAAATATATCTAACTCATATTATACAACAAGTTCTTTACATTTAAAAGTAAATTTGATTGTAAAATTATAACTTATGCTCCCCGTCGTCACACCATAAAGTAAAAGGCGCCCTATTCAGGAACTTTATTATTTCTAATCTTAATAAAATCGAATAAAATATAATAGGACAAACATACCATATTCTATAATTTTCATTGGAGTTTTAGAAAACTGATTCTGCAACTATATTTCCAATAAATCTTTTATTTTTCCCTCCTACTATGTATTACGAATGCCACACTAATAATGTTGCACTAAATTTTTTTCTTATGATTTTGGCTGTCTCCCCTCGACTGTTTCCTGACCTTTTCTAACAAAGACATCCCCTCTGAAAACATCTCAAAGGGGATATATTTATTAACATTTATTTATAATCTCATGAACTTTTTAATTAAAAACTTCAAAGGTTTATAGTAAAACTTTTCCATCGCTTTTGATACGTTGGATAACTCGTCTCTAATTGCAATGTTTTGTGGACAATGTTTTTCACATAATCCGCATTTTGTACAAAGTGAAGCATTGTGAGGTTTGCTTATTATGCTAGTTTGCATAATATATTTACCAAAAGCAGACATTTTACCTTCAATTTCTCTATCATTGTAGCAAGAAAAACAAGTTGGTATATCTACACCGTGAGGGCATGGCATGCAATAATTACATCCTGTACATGGGATTTTTATTTTTTCATCTAAAATAGTTCGCACTTGCGTAAACAATTCAAAATCATCTTCTGTAAATGTATTTGCCTCAGCTTGCGATGCCACTCTAATATTTTCTTCTACCATCTCCTGCGAATTCATCCCTGACAATACAACTGTAACTTCCGGATGATTCCAAATCCAACGAAATGACCATTCAGCTGGCGAACGTTTCACATATGCATTTTCCCATACTTTATAAACTTCTTTTGGCAGATTCGTAACTAACTTCCCACCTCGCAGTGGCTCCATTATCATAACGGGCAACCCTTTTGATGCGGCGTACTGTAATCCGCTTTTTCCAGCTTGTTTATTCTCGTCAAGATAATTATACTGTATCAAGCAAAATTCCCACTCATAGACATCTACGATCTTGATAAATTCATCCTTACCACCATGGTAAGAAAATCCAATATTAATAATCTGTCCATTTTCTTTCTTTTCTTTTATCCAGTCTAAAACGCCTAATTCAACAAGTCTATTCCAAATATTAACATCTGTAACCATATGTATTAAATAATAATCAATATAGGTCGTTTGCAAACGTCCTAATTCTACATTAAAAATTTTATCAAAATCTTCGTATTTTTTTATTAAGTATGGAGGCATTTTGGTGGCTATTTTAACGCGATCACGATATCCTTTTGCAAGAACTCGTCCTAAAGCGACTTCGCTATTTGGATAAATATATGCTGTATCAAAATAATTGACCCCATTTTCTATTGCATAAATTATCTGCTTTTCCAATTCTTTCTCATCTTTTGTAAACCTCATACAACCAAAGCCAAGTATAGATAATTTATCATTGTTTTTCGGATTCACTCTATAATTCATATTCAACTTTTCCTTTCATAGTTTAATCATTTTTTATTAGATAAATTTTTATTATTCTACTGTACATCTATTTCTTCCATCCTCTTTGCTTTTATACATTAAAGAATCGGCTCTTTTTATCATGGATTCTATAGTATCGTCTGGTTTAACCATAGTCGCGCCGATTGAAATCGTTACCCTTAGCTCTGTATCACTCACTATTAATCTTGAACTTTCAACTAACATTCTAATTTTATTAACCAAACTAAATAATACTTTTTCCTGACAATTTGTAAATACTGCTAAAAATTCCTCGCCACCCCAACGCCCAATCAAATCGTTACCTCTCGTTGAATTAACATAGGTTCTAGCAAGCATTTTAAGGACTTCATCCCCAACATCATGACCGTAAGTATCATTTACCACTTTAAAATGGTCAACATCTATAAAAGCTATCCCAAACGGTATATTAAAAGTTTTATATTCCTTCATTTTCAAATCAAGATAAGTCTCAGTGTATCTTCTATTTGGGAGTCCCGTTAAATGATCCTTCAAAGCAAGACTTTTATATTTTTCAGCCTCATCTTCTATATTAACTAATAATGGAGTAATTACCATAAATTCAGCAGATCCTATTATTTTCTCGTCTTTATATAGCGGAATTGTCTTTATTGAAACAGGAACACGGTGCCCAGCTTTATGGCGTAGAAATATGTTCGCTTTTCTAATAATTCCATCTTGGGTCGTTTGATGAAGTGGACAACCAGTAATACATAATTGTTTACCACTCTGATCTACATGTTCTAAAATATTATCGTAGCAATTTTTACCGATCACTTCTTCGGCTGAAAAACCCGTGATTTCCTCTGCTCCTTTATTCCAAAAGGTAATTACCCTGTTTAAATCAACGAAGTAAACTCCTTCAAACATCTCATCAAGCAACTCTATGTTGCTGTAATCATCTAACATAAATGACCATCCTTTTTGAATTATTAATATGCTCTATTTCCATTTATGAAGATTTTAAAATGATAACTAGCTTTAAAACAATTTTCTATTTCTTAATATTATCATCTAGATTATGAATCTGGTCAACAATTTTTTTCAAAATTTTTTAGCATGTATTTTTGAACCTTATTAATAAGATTTCACTATTAAATAAACAGATTAAAAAAGACCAATTATCCTGTAACGAATAATTGATCTTTTTGATTAATGAATATTAGTACTCTTTTCGAATACCAAATTCAGCATTTTCAACCCATTCTTCTGGTTTTAAGAGTAATGAAGCGATGTTATCAAGGACTTCATAGTGATGCTTTTCTTGCTCAATCAAATATTCAAACAACTCTTTTTCTTCATTTGCAGTAGCTTTCGCTAAATATTCCTTATAAAGATCAATACTTTGTTTTTCTTTCTCTGTCGCTATTCTATAGAAATCGAGTTGACTAGAAATTTCTTTACCCTCAGTTTTTATATTTCCAATACCTTCAAATATGTTTTTAGCCTTTAAAAGAGTATCTGATTCTATTAACTGAAAAGACTTTTCATTCATCTTATCCGTTAGAATCTGAGCATGCTTTTTTTCATCCTCAGCAAGCATAAGACATACCACATTCAGACCATTGTCTTTATTGATATTTGCTTGTTCTCTATAGTATTTTTCTCCATCTAATTCCATATCAATTGCAAATTTCCAATTATTCATAATTTCTCCTTTTCTATTTAGCACCAAAAGCTTTGTCATGTCATTTTATATTCTACTAGGTTCCTCTAAAATATTAAATCTACTTTGCAAACTTAGATATTTGATATATTATCACGCCAACTATGAATGGGTTGCCAATTAAGTACTTTCTTAGCTTTTTCATTGCTAAGCAAAGTGTGATAATTGTCAAGCGGTACGCGAATGTCTTTTACTTCTGGAAATTCTGCTTTCATTAGTTCACTGCTTTTAATATCCATACTTGTATCGTCTGCCGATAGATTGAGTGCAATATATCCAAGCCCTTCTGTTTCAATAGCCAATCTGCACGCAACTGCAATATCTCGTGCATCTACATAACTCCATAAGATATTGCGGCGTTTATTTGACTCGCGAATAAATCCAGGAAAATTTTTATACATATCAGTAGCAATAATATTACCGATACGTAACGAGACAATCTGCATACCACATCTGTGATTTATCATTTCTGCGGTTTTCTCCGCTACGATTTTAGACAATCCATAGCAATCCTCCGGACGCTGTGGATGATCTTCATCCATCGGAACGTATTGAGGTTCCATATTTTGCTTGGTAAACACGATTCCGTAGGAAGATTCACTTGACGCAATCACAGCTTTCTTGATACCTAGTCCTGCTGCCGCCTCAAGGATATTATATGTGGTCATCACATTATTTTGAAAGGTCACCTCGTTAGGATGACTGTATGCTACAGGAATTGCTGCAAGGTGAACAACGGCATCCGCACCGGCCAGTGCACCATAGCATTCTCCAATATTCATTAGATTAACCGTCATAAATTTTGATAAGGTTTGCTTTGGTTTGGTTATATCAACTCCCAAAACATCATATCCCATCTCCACAAAATGTTCTACTACGTAGGGGCCTAGCCGTCCGCTTACGCCTGTTATCACTACTTTTTTCATGCACATTACGCTCCTATATTATTTTTACACATATATGTTAATTTCTATTAAAATGTTTTTGTATCAGGATTGGTAGCAGTTCCACAGCAACCTTTTAAATTTGAAATTGCCTGCACATCTTGTGCTGAAAGCTCAAAATCAAAAATATTGGTGTTTTCCTTAATACGGGATGCTGTTACTGACTTAGGCAAAGGTAAGAATCCCATCTGTAAGCTCCAACGGATACAAATCTGAGCAATCGACTTCCCGTACTTGTCTGCAAGCACTTTCAATTCCTCCACTTCAAATATCTTACCCGTTCCAAGTGGACTATATGCTTCTAGTAAAATATTTTTAGATTTACAATAAGTAGTTATCTCATCTTGTGTATCTCCTGGGCAAAGTCTTATTTGATTAACCATTGGTGCGATTTTTGCTGTCTTCATAAGCTCTTCTATATGACGTTCGCAGAAATTACTAATTCCAATAGCACGAATGCGCCCGGCCGCATACAATTCCTCCATTGCCTTCCATGATCCTGCATTGGTTTCTTGCCATACATCTCTGTATTTGATAGGATTTGGCCAGTGAATAAGATATAAATCAAGATAATCCATATCTAGATTTTTCATAGTTTGTTCAAAAGCTGCTAACGTATTCACATAACCATGATCTGGATTATTTAGTTTACTCGTTATAAAAAGTTCTCCCCTTTTGATACCGCTTTGCTTTACAGCAATGCCGACACTTTCTTCGTTACCATATCCGGCAGCTGTATCAATGTGACGATATCCTAGCGCTATAGCTTCCTTTACCGAAGATACTGCAATTTCTCCATTAGGCGTCTGCCATGTACCGAAACCCACACATGGAATTTTCACTCCATTTTGTAATTCATAACAATCTGTTATTGATTTCATTATTGCTCCTTCTCTGCTTTGCGAAAGTAATTCGCATTATTTGCAGATACCTAGATTAAAAACACAAAAATTTTTATCGAATAATTATCCCTAGATATATCTTGATTTACATTTTAGCATAATGTATACTATTTATTATAAACCTTAACGTCAACTTTAAGTCAATAATAACATTTAATTAAGGAGAAAATTTTGAATTATTCTATAAAACAAGTATCGGAAAAAACGAATTTAAAGCCATATGTTTTACGTTATTATGAAAAAGAGGGCTTGCTACCTTCCGTAAGTAGGAGTGAAAGTGGAATACGTCGGTATTCGGAATATGATTTGGAATGGATTGGGCTGATTTGTTGCCTTAAAAATACTGGAATGTCAATTAAACAGATAAAGGATTTTGTTGAGTTGAGCTTACAAGGCAACGAAACGCTAAAAAAACGATGTGATCTGCTGATAGAACATAAAAGAAATGTTGAAGAACAAATTCAGGAGATGCAAATACATTTGCAAAAAGTTGCTTGTAAGATAAACTATTTTACCGCACAATATGAAAATTACAACGAAGATAATTCCTAATGTTTACATTTATATTATTATGAGCTATAATACAAGTCAAAAGTGAACGGAGGTTCATTCATGCAATATCTAAAAGAAGATGTAAAAGAAAGAATACTAAAAGCAGCCTTTCAAGAATTCAAAGACAAAGGCTTTCTTGATGCTTCCATAAGAAATATTACCCATAACGCTGGAATTTCAACAGGTAGCATGTATAGATACTTTAATAATAAAGAACAGTTATTTGATACGATAATTGAACCCGTTTATAATAAACTATTCAGGAATGTATTGAATCTTCAGAAGTCAACTGATTCCTGCTCCAATCCGATTGGTGAAATAATGGATATCAAGGTTCAAATTTTGGATATCTTCAAGGAGAACAGTTCAGAACTTTTAATTCTTCTAGATAAAAGCAAAGGTTCAAAGTATGAAAATATCAAAGAGCATATGGTATTGTTGACAGACAACATTCTAAAAGAACAACTTTTACCTCAATTGAAAGAAAAAAACATTGTAGTTAAAGATACTTTCATTACTTATGTACTTTCCACAACTTTAATTGAAGGTGTTTATACCATTTTGAAAAATTACGATGATGGTGTTGAGATCAGCTTTCTTATTGACCAATTAATCAATATATTTTTCACAGATATTGATCAACGAATTTAATTTTCTAACATTTTCTTTTTTTTTGATTGTAATAATGAACCAATGTTCATTACTGCAATATATTATACCATTATATCAAAAATGTTTTATCAATGAATTTACGTGACTTTAAAAATGAACGAATGTTCACTTATTTATATGTGGTAATTTTAAAGACACCTAATTATATAAAAATTCACATTACATTTATTGAAAGGCGGTGACAAACTACTAAGCAAGTGTAGTTATACTTTTTTTTAAAAATAAAATAGTTATATAGGAGATTTATATGAAAATAATATTAAAAATGCGTTGGGTAATCTTTGGTGTATGGATTATCGCGGCAGTTCTACTTACGGTTTTTCAACCTGATATTAATGCAATACTAAGACTAAGAGGGCAAGGTGATGTCAGTGCTGACAGTCCCTCAAAAATAGGAGCTTCTATTCTAAACAATATGAGCACAGCAACTGGAAAAAACAATATCATCGTTTTTTTTAACGAGAATAAACTGACAAATGATGATATGACGCAAATTGAAAATGGATTGAAAACAATTCAAGCTGACAAGGCTGAACTTGGTATGGATAATATTGTCGATCCTTTCAACATACCTGAAGCAAAGAGTTCAATCTTGTCTAGTGATGAGACAACTTTAATGATTCCTTTTAACCTTGACAAAAAAGGGCGAGAAGTAGATGATATCAAAAATCTAATAGATAGTAAGCTAACCGATGTAAAGGTGACTTACTACCTCACTGGAGAAGATTTTATAACAAATGATTATTTAAAAACAACAGAATCAGGAGTAGCCAAGAGCGCTATTATTACGGTTATATTTATTCTAGTGATACTCATGCTCATGTTTCGCTCCATTGTCACTCCAATCGTTTCTCTCTTAGCCGTAGGGGTATCCTATATGTGTTCTATGGGAATTGCGGCACAACTGATTGATAAGCTTAACTTCCCTATAACCAGCCTTACACAAATGCTGCTGATTCTGATTTTATTTGGTATTGGAACCGATTATAATATACTGCTCTTTAATCGATTTAAAGAAGAATTAAGCCACGGTTATTCTATTGATGAAGCCATTGCTATTACTTACAAAACAGCTGGTAAGACTATATTTTTCAGCATACTTACCGTATTTATTGCATTTCTTAGCTTAAGCTTTGCAGAGTATGGAATATACCAATCAGGAACTGTTGTTGCGATCGGAACTGCAATTTTATTGCTAGAGATTCTAACCTTTACTCCATTTATAATGAAGACCTTAGGAAAGCGATTATTTTGGCCTTCTAAAAATACTTCTGGACATAAGGAGAGCAAGTTATGGGAAACAACTACTACTTTTTCAGTTCGCCACCCTGTCATTTCAACCCTAATACTATTGGCGATCATTATCCCTTCTATTTACTTTAATACGCAAAAAATAACGTTCGACTCACTGAAGGAAATGGGTGATTCATCACAGGCTGCTGTTGGATTTAATATTGTAGGTGATCATTTCAGCAGAGGTCAAGCTATGCCAACTACTGTTGCTATTGAAAGCATTAATGCTTTGGATAATAATGAGTCTATGGCAGTGATAGACCAACTTACAGAAAGGCTCAAAAGTATAGATGGAGTCAAACAAGTTTCTAGCGCAACGCAACCAACTAGTGAACCAATTGACGCATTCTATATCAGTGATCAAACAAAGACAGTTACTGATGGACTCAACGCAACGAAAGATGGAGTTGGAAAAATCCATGATGGTTTGAATACCATCAGTAAGAACTTAACTACACCAGATTTCTCGAGCGTAAATGACTTGGTAAAAGGAACCGGTGATATACAAAATGGTCTTGGAAGTATGACTAATGGCCTAAATCAAATTGATAGCGGAATGATTCAAGGTGCAGGCGGTGCTGCTAATATCAGTGATGGTATCGGACAATTAAAAACAGGTCTTAGTACGATTAATAATAATATTTCAATTATTTCCAGCGGTTTATCTGGGCTTCAAGGAGGATACGCTCAATTAAGGGAAGGCTATAAGGGCATTGAACCGCAACTGATTACCATACAACAAAGTATTGGAGGTATGAATCAGCTGATTGAAGCATTAGGTGGAAAATATTCAGATCAATTAGCCACGGATGAGCAATACTTAGCACTTAAGCTTACAGGTTCTTCTCTTGAAACCGGTTTGGCTCAGTTAAATGGAGGATTAAAAGTATTAGGCGAAAACTATGATTCTTTAAATTTAAATTTCCAGCGTGCAAACGATGGCCTAAATCAGCTTGTTCAAGCACAATCGCAAATAGTGAGTGGACTAGATCAACTTGAAAATGGAGCTACCGCTCTTTCTGATGGACTAAATGCGACCAGTGCCGGGCAAAAAGAAATAATTGCAAATATGGAAGCTATGAAATCTGGTGTCGGAAAAATAAAAGATGGTCAACAACAACTTTATGACGGCTTGACTACGCTTTCCAGTGGAATGGGTCAGTTAAAAGGTGGTATTGACCAAAGTAGTAATGGACTTAGTGATATATCCGATGGCCTTGGAAAAACAAGTGCATTTATGTCACAATTAACAAGCTCTAAGACATTTTTCATCCCAAAAGAAGCCTTAACTAGCATCGATTTCAAAAAATCTTTAGATACTTACATGTCGAGTGACAGGAAAACAACAAAGTTAACAGTCATTTTGAATAATGATCCATATTCAATGGATGCAGCAAATACGATTCAAACCATAAATGATACATTACCTGATGTACTGAATGGAACTGTTCTGTCATATTCAAGGTTGGGAACTACAGGCCCAAGCTCTGTCACCAATGATATGAATCGAATATTAACCAGTGATTTGAATAGAACAAAAGTGATTATACTTATATGTGTTTTCCTTGTACTTCTTCTAATCATCAGATCCTTTTGGATTCCAACTTATATAATTGGTGCCTTACTTGGTGCTTATTATATTGGAATGAATGTAACTAACTTTGTCGTACAAAATATATTTAAACTCGAAGGTACATCTTCCTATATACCGTTTTTCGTCTTCATTATAATTATATCGCTTGGTGTTGATTATAGTATTTTCCTATTGATGCGTTATAAGGAGTATCCTGAGCTGTCTCCAAAGGAAGCAATTATCCTTGCATCAAAAAATGTAGGTGGCGTAGTAATATCCGCCGGAATCATATTAGGTGGAACATTTGCCACACTAATGCCATCAGGATTATACCTTTTAATTGAATTAGCCATTGCAGTAATTGTAGGTCTCGTAACATTATGCTTTGTTTTTCTGCCGATACTACTTCCGGCTCTGATTGCTTTGCAAGATGATATTTCTAAGTTAATTAAAAAAAGATAGATAATACACATTTAATTCATTTACTATTAACCTAAAAAAGATAATTGGCCTAGTAGCGTTACTAGACCAATTATCTTTTTGTAAATGAATTATAATTTGAATCATTGATAGAAAATGGCTGTAATCATAAAATCTGTACCGTATTTTTCATTTGAAATGATCCCACTTTCTGACCACTTTCCAAATCCTGCTTCTACAGCTAATGGTCGTAAATCACCATAAAAAGAGAAAACACCTTTGCTCCATACTTTCTTATATCCATTTCGTACTAGAAGTTTTTTTATTTCTTTTAAATTTTTATTTGCAATTTTATTCACTCGAAAAATAGAACTAGAAACATGGAAAAAATCTTTGTAAAATAAAGTACTCTTACAATAATGTGCAAATAATATACAATTTACATTTCCACAGATTTTTATATTTCCTTTTAATATCACATTATATTTATCACTAATTTTATATGCTTGGCTTATTATATCTTTATTCTTCATAATAAATCTCCCTCTTATTTCAGACTTGTGCAAGGTAATAATGTAATATTATAACCATAAATCCTAAAAATATTTAATTTGATTATAAATTTCGACAATAGAACTTATTTTGTAACACCATTCTGATTATGACATAAAATATATTATACTAATTAATAAGGAGCTTTATATTATGTTTAACTTAAGTAGTAGTAAAAAAAGGTCCACTTCTGATGACGACCTCTGCGAAGATGATTGGGATTGGAGCTGTGATTGGGAAAAACATTCAAAAAAAAATGACTGTGGATGTAATGTTTCAATAAATATCTATTGTAATAAATGCAAAAAAGATAATGATTTCAGCGACAGTGACTTCAGCGACAGCGACTTCAGTGACAGTGACTTCAGCGACAGCGACCGTAGCGACAGCGACCGTAGCGACCGTAGCGACAGCGACCGTAGCGACAATGACTTTAAATGTATGTCGAAAAAGAAACCTGTCTATAGTGATGGGAAATGCAATATTTATGTAAATGTTTATTGTAATAGCTAAAATATTTAAGTCCAATAAAATTTCTAATTTATAGGTGTGAAGATAATAACGAAGCATTCGATTATATAAAATCAACTTATAAATGAGTTTGGCCCGCGCTTGTATATGAAAGCGTGGGCCTTAATATTACTTTTTGATTTTATTTTAAAAAAACAATTGACTCTTACGTTACGTAATAGTTTATAATACAATTAACAAGAGGAGGTAAGGAATATGTTAACGGTAAATGAAGTAAGCAAACGAACAGGTGTAAGTGTGCGCACACTACACTATTATGACCAGATAGGCTTGTTGCATCCTTGTGATGTAACAGCATCCAACTATCGACTGTATGACGATACAACGCTAGAACGTTTACAACATATTTTATTATTCCGCGAATTGGAATTTCCATTAAAAGAAATCAAAGAAATTCTAGACTGTTCAAGTTTTGATAAAAACAAAGCATTGGAGCAACAAATAAAGCTTCTTCAGTTAAAAAAGGAACACCTAGATAACTTGATAGACCTTGCTCTTGAAATAAAAATGATTGGGGTAAAAAAATTGGATTTTAAAGCATTTGATACATCAAAAATTGATGAATACGCCGCAGAAGCGAAAGCAAGTTGGGGCCAAACAGAGGCCTATAAAGAGTTTGAATCAAAATCAAAGAATGATTCAAAGGAGGATTTCGGAAATGCTACTACCTTGCTTATGCAGAATTTCGTTGGATTTGGAATGTTGCTAGAAGAGTCACCCGAGTCTGAATCAGCGCAAAATCAGGTGAAAGCCCTGCAAAATACGATAACAGCTAATTTCTATAATTGTACAAATGAAATTCTTTCAGGTCTTGGCCAAATGTATACTGGCGATAGCCGATTTGCAGAAAACATTGATCATGCCGGTGGAGAAGGAACTGCTGCGTTCGTTGGGAAGGCAATTAAATATTATTGTACAAAATAACAAATAAATATTATTGTGTGAAATAACAATCAATTCCATTTGCAATTCCTATTACCATTTTATTTTGATAATCATCTGACGCCATGAGTGCATCTTCTCTTGGATTGGTCATGAAGCCCATTTCAATAATTGTGGATGGGACTTGTGACCAGTTTATACCACTCATGGTATCAGTTTCCCAGACAGATTGCCTAGCAGCTCCTGTCGACAATGTGAAACTCTCTAAAACACATACAGACAAAGCTTTGCTATTACTGTAAATTGCAGCATTATATGGATTTGAAGATGTCTGGCAGATAGTCAAAGCTCCATTAATACTACTAGTTTCTGAACCATTTGCATGAATTCTTATAAATGCAGCTGCATTTGCTTCATTTGCAAGAATGGCCCTTTCTCTATTGCTAATATCTACATCATTACTCATACGTGTCATAAGAACTTGATAGCCTCTGCTTTCAAGTTCTTTTTTTAATTTCAATGAGACCTGTAGATTTAGTTCATATTCGCTTAAGCCAGTAACGCATCCGGATGTTCCTCCAGTTACCTTTGCTTTCGTTCCTGTTGCTCCTGGACCTACTGGCTCCTGATTATTGTTTCCTCTTAATTGATGGCCTGGATCTATGACTATTAAACGAGCCTCTGAAATCACAGTTGATACGACCGCTTCATTCACTTTAACCGCTTCATTCACTTCGACTGCTTCATTCACTTCGACCGCTACATTAGCGGTAACTTTATCCAGTTGAATTTCATTATTGTTATTATTGGAGGCCTCTTCTGCTAAAGTGCTAACTTGATTTTGAGTAGCAGCATTTGAAGTTGTACCTCTTTCATTTTTGTTTGAGCAAGCTGCTAATGTAATAAGACTTATTACAATCAACAATACTATTGTCAATTTTTTCATTTATCTGTATTCCTCTTTTAGATTATTTTTCAGTTTTTATATGTCGCTTGTAATATGTATTATTTTAATTCATTATAACTGTAATAAATAATTAAATCAACGTGGTCCGAAGTACTTTTCAATAATTTTTTCTGCTGTACGCGTTGCTAGCGCCTGGGTTGTAAGTGTTGGATTCGGTCCACCCAACCCATTATATAGCACACTATTATCTGCGATATATAGCCGTTTTACTTGTTTTGCTTCACAATTTGTATCCGTTACATATCCCATTCGCATTGTACTTTGAATGTGTATATATATATTAGGTGGCCAGTTAGAACGAATAATTGTTTTTGCACCTGCTTTCCTTAAAATTTCTGAAGCAATGCTAGCTAGTTTATCTCTTTTTTCTTTGTCTTTATCACTTGGTTCACAGCGAATGACTGGAATGAAACCATTCTCATCTTTGAGTTCGTGGTCCAATGTGACTCCGTTTTTTTGATTTATCTCATCATCTGTAAATATTAAAATACTTAATGTTCTTGGATAATCTATCATAAATTCTTTGAGTTGTTCTCCTACCACTAGGCCTTCAATATCCCATGGCTCTTTTTCTTTCGATTTATTCAAGAAATTATAACCTTTATCACTAGTTCCGTAAATCATTGAAGAATATAATCCAGGACTTAAACCAAATATCTCAACAACACCAAGCCCTGGGTAATCAAATCTAGCCGCAGCATTCTGACCAACATATGGTTTTATATCAGATACCCCCAAAATATCAATCAACTGTTTTTCATCAAAAATACCTGCTACACAATCAAACCAGTGATTAACCAATCCTTTTCCAACCCACTCATTTTCAGGTAATTGAGAATTTAACCATAGACGAGGTGTTTCTATTCCACCGGCTGCCATTACTACTACTTTCGCTCTTAATTCTCCTGTTTCTCCTGTCCAAGTGTCTCTATATAATACACCAATAGCATGTAACCCTTCTCTATTATTAATTTCTTTTAGCGCATTTTGTTGAGAATCCCCTTCCTGCTCATCATCTTTTGTCAAAATCTTCGTAACAAATGTATTGGGCCGAACTTCAATATTTCCTGATCGAAGCGCACGTGGTACATAGCTCACAAATGTTGATCTTTTTGCTACTCCTTCTATCGTTGGCCCCATATTACATCCATTCACACAATGTCCTCTTAATGTACAACCAACGGATTTGTTATTTTCCAAATCAAAATCAGGATCATTTAATCGGGGATTGGGACGTAAAATTGCATTCGGCTGTGGTCGATATCCAGGGCTCGTTACATTTGGAGTTTCTAAGCGTTTCCAACCAGCTTTTTTCGCTCCGTAATAGAATAAGTCTTCTTTTGCAGTAGCCGGTGCTGGCCAAACTGGTAGCGTCGTCTCCACTTTTTCATAGTATGGAATCAGTTCTTCATATGGTATCGGCCAAATGTTATCTACTGCTTGTGGATAAGCACGAGGACAATTCCCGAAATAATGAAGTGTGCTTCCTCCTACGCCAGAATTTTGCCAGGTAAAACCTCTTCCAGCAATACTCCTAGGCCATGGACTTAGCTCTCTATTAGCCGGTCCCCAACGGAATTTACCAGACATAGAATCATTCATATCATCTTCTAAATCTGTAAAACTTTTCTTCAATATATCAATACTCAAATCATCATAACTAGACCCACTTACAGCACCGGGTTCAGAATTTGGATTAGGCCATTTTTTATTCCCATACCAAGGGCCCGCCTCAATCAGCAATACTTTTATCCCCTTCTCTGCCAGTTCTTTCGCAACAACAGCGCCACCCCCACCTGCTCCGATTATTATCACATCCGCATCATTATTCATATAAACTCCCATCTACGTGCTTTTTTACACATTTTCCAAAATATTATTTTCCTAATGTCCTTTCCTACGGTATTTTTCTAAGGTTCTGTTCTAAAGGCACGATATCCCCGTGAAGGCCCAGGATATCCTATCTGATTCCAACTAAATGGATAAAACTCTAATTTACGTTGATTTGGTGTAGCCAAACGTGTAGAACCATACCCTGACCATTCAGAATAATATCCCATCATAGTAAATCTGTTTAAAGTACTTGTAGTATATAGTACTAATTCTGGATTATCATTAAATGGTACTGGCAAATCTTCAAGATAACCATTCATCTGTTCCAATAGCGTTATTGCACGGAATCGATCACTAGGTTCAATTGCTGCAAATGCGCTTCCACTCATAAATCTCGAAAAGTTTACTAATCTATTATTTCTATCCATAATGACTAAATGCTCTGCTGCAACATCAAGCATTTCTGCCGTAGGCTCGGCAATCGGGATATAATAATAATTAAGTGACAATATTATATATTCATCTGTATGTGAATCCAACGCCCCAAAAAACTGTATTCTACCATATTCTTCGGCCAACCCGGGTGTCCGTGGTATAACAGCATCTACGAAAGCCTGAAAAGTTTCCTGCGTACGTTTCAATGATTCATTTTGATATTTTATCATATAATCTGGGCTATAAAATGTATCATACATTTCTCCACCTACCTTTTTTATTCATAGCTAGTTATTATAGCTATTTATAATGGCTATTTATAATGGCTATTTATAATGGCTATTTATAATGGCTTATCATCATAACTTTTTGAACATGGCTTTTATACAAAATATGATTGACAAGATCTATTTATTACGTTTTAATTTAGTAATCTAAATTATAAGAAGCAGAAAACCTTGGAAAAAAATACCCTAGGCTTTCTGCTCTCATTTTATCCTTTAAAACCTATCTCGTTTCAATGTTCACATTTGTTGATTACATTGAATGGCCTCATCATTTCATTATCTTCATGATCTAGAATATGACAGTGCCATACATATCCTGGTCCGAGCGTTGGATCGAAAGGATACCTGTTCTTTCCTGGCTTAACAATCGAATTAGGAGTATTTTGTGGTGCAAATCGCACTATTATGCGTGTTACCTGATTAGGATTCATTCTTACCGTGTCTTTCCATCCTTTTTCATTGTCATCCGGTTCAATTGGTTCCCCAAGCAAATAGCATTCTACTGGTAGTACCTCTGTCGGATGGTCAAAAGGTGGCATTCCATTTATTTCTTCCCATTTCATTTTATATTCATCTGCATTGAAATCTTGACGGTTTAACAACTGATATTGCACTAAGTGTAAATGTATCGGGTGTGTATCCATAGTCAGATTTGCAATTACCCACTCCTGCGTTGAACCTACTATTGGTAACTCAGAAACAGGAGCTTCCCATTTTTGTCCATTTAGAAGTAGGATTTCAGGGCCATTTAGTCCCATAACTTCATTTAGTGTCAAGATTCTTTGAGGTGAATCTGGTATTAACGTAGGAATATTATTAAGCTTATCAGGGAGTTTCTCTGGCTCTATTGGTTTCGCACAATTAATAGGAACAGAAAATTGCATAATTTGTCCTACCGTATTTGGGTCAGGTTCTTCCCCATCTGGGAAAGGCGTATTTGCATTATTCAATAATTTAATTGAAGTTCCTGGTTCAAGATGCGAAAAGTCTACCAATATATCTGCACGTTCACCTGGTGCAATTAAAAGTGTGCTCAGTACCACCGGTTCTGGTAGAAAACCGCCATCTGTTCCAATTTGTATGAATTTCATGCGATTTGACATTTCAAGATTATAAAACCGTGCATTTGAACCATTTAAAAGGCGGATCCGATATTGACGCCGTTCAACATTTAGGTTCGGCCATACACTTCCATTTACCATGATCGTATTCCCTAAAAATTCAGGCACCCAGTAAGGATGAATTTCTGGATTTATTCCCTCATTATAAAATGAAAATGAGCCATCTGTATAAAATGATCTATCCTGTATTACAATTGGTATCTCGTATTTGCCTTCAGGTAATTCTGATTTTTTCTTACTCCCATTGTAATAATCACGTAGCAGATAAAAGCCTGCAAGGCCTGCGTATACATTTAGCCTTGTAGTACCTAATGAATGATCGTGATACCATAGTGTTGTAGGCTCTTGCTTATTCGGGTAAGAGTACATGGATGTTGTAAATGCAGGGCCTCTCTTTCCATTATAAGTAAACCACGCATCAGGATGACCGTCATAAATAGAAGGAACCTCGCCTCCATGCAAATGTGTCACTGTAGTTACCGGCCTTTGTGCCTCAGGAAACCCCTGTGGAAACATAGGCCAAGGCTTAGGCGGTTCCATTGGCATATCATTTGGATTTGCCCAATGTAACGTCGGATCTACGGCAAATCGATTAGAACATTTCAATTTATTAATCCACTTTACCATAACCGGAATATTTCTAACCGCTTCAAACGTAGCTCCTGGTGCACTTCTTGAATACTTTATTTTTCCTGTTTTTGCATCCTTTACAAGTCCGCCATATCCCCAAACTGTAGTTTTCGGAAATCCTTTCGGAAGAATCTGCTGCTTGAACTCACTGATGTCAACAAAATATAAGTGTTTCTTCTCCTTTTCCTTGCAACATTTATTCTTTTTTTTTGTTTTTGCCTTAGACTTGATTTGGAAAGGCTTATAAACTGGTGGTTTTAATAATTCATTAACATACTTTGGTATACATGCTGGATCAAGTGGTTTAATTTTCCCAGTTTTCGTTTTTTTCTTTTTTATAAGTTTCTTTAAGTTGCTTACTCCTTCAATAATATAAAAGCGTAATATTCCAACAAGATATTTGAACATATTTGCTCCTCATTAAATAATTATATACTACATATTACGTTGTTCTCTTAAAAAAGGTTACGTTGGAAATAAAAACATATAATGTATACTTAGATAGCATGAACATTCATCCTCTCAAACTAAAAAATGCGTTATAAACATCTAGAATTCCGTAACCCCATTCTTTATTTGGATATGTAATACTTGGATTTCTTTTTGCGCCACGAATTAAAATGCGTTTGATTTGTAAGGTATCAAATTGCGTTTGATTTCCTTTCACTATGCCCCATTCTAAAAACATTGCGACTACTCCTGCTGTAACAGCCGCTGAAATACTAGTTCCACTTTTTACAGTATAATTATTTTTTGATTCAGGTCCTATCATATCGACACCAGGTGCAGCAAAATCCGGATTAATTATATTGGATATTGTAAACCCTTTACTTGCACTTTCAAATATACTTTTATCCACATAATTATATGCCGTTGCTGTAATTGGAATAAACGAATTTCCCGGGGTTGTCAGTGTGTAATAGGGATCAGGTTTTAAAAAATAAGTTTCTTTTTCAAGGAAATTACTAATTGGTAACCACATATGAAATTGAGGTTCAAGATTAAAACTTGAGTATACCCGAAAGCGCCAAATACCCTCAATTGGATTCTCAAATCTTAATAGAATAAGTTCATCCCCTGTCTGTGATTCTACCAGTTCATAATCAACAAAGAGTTTTGTACTCTCAAATATAAATTTGATTTCTCGCGTTTCTTTTAATCTGGCAGGAATTCTTGGCACATATTGACCTGTTGGCGAAAGTATATCGATGGAGAATATATTTGGACTATTACCCCACAATTCCATAGAAAACCCTTTGCTATTAGGTCCAACTTTTAATTCTACTGTATCATAGCCAATCTTTTCGTCTACAATTGCTGAATAATGATGTCCACTATTTCCTTCATTGCCAGCTGCGACTGAGATACCAACACCCTTATGATCTGCGATTGAAGTAAGATAAGTGCTTAGCGCATCGCGTGATTCATGAGAACCTTGAGAAGTTCCAAGTCCAATACATATTGATATTGGACTGGAATTTTTTTTTGCGATTTCTAGTAAATACCTTATACCTAGCATAATATCGTTCTCTTGGTAGCAGTCGACCTCCGGTGGAATCAAAAAAAAGCTTTTAAGGTATTGTTTTGCAGGTTTGATTTTCACTACCACAATTCTGGAATCTGGGACAACACCAGAAAACTTTTTGGCATTATTTTTAGTTCCAGCTACTATTCCAGCCAAAAAAGTTCCGTGACCATTATTATCAATACTTGGAACAATTGCGAAAGGGTCTGCACTCTTTAATGCTAAATCAATCTGGTCTTGTAAATATTCTGTTCCATAATAGAAGCCCATTGGTATAGAAGAAGTATTATTAATTGTTTGATCCCATATTGAGATTATCTTTGTAGAGCCATCTGAATTTCTAAACGCTTGATGTGAATAGTCAATACCTGTATCTATTATTCCTATTAATACACCATGCCCTGTTAAACTTAGATTAGGAACATTTTGTATTCGGGTAATTCCAGTTTCCTCTAAACTTTGAACATCCATTAGCCCGTAACATTTAGGAAATATGCTGTATGAATACTTTTGAATTAAATCATTTGGTAATTCTGAAATTGGTAGATAAGCAACTGCATGAGTGTAATTAATAATGTCATAACAAAATTCAGGAATAGATGTTAGGATTTCTGGGATCTGGTCATTTTGTAAGATAAAATCCGCATAATCTTCACTTATAATTCTTTCAATACAATTTTGATTCAATATTTTTCGCCCCTTCTTTATTACTATATAATACCAATTCTTGCCTCGCCTTTTTCATCAATCAAATATACTTCCATCAAAATTTCTTTTTTTGTCCAATCATCATAGGTTACAGGTATTCCTAATAATATTGAATTTGCAATTTCTACGCCTATTTCGCCCATTTTAAATGGTTGTTGTGCAATGGTTCCTTGTATTGAGCCATCTTTTATTCCAGTCAATACAGATGGATCAGCATCAAATCCAATGAGCATGATTTTGCCTTTTTTACCAACTTCATCAATTGCTTGTGCAGCACCTAATGTCATCAATCCATTTTCACAAAATACTACTGCTAAGTCATTCTCATATGAGACTAGTATATTCTTCATTGCTTCATATGCTAGAGCCTGCTCACCATTTGCTGATACTTCTGCGATGACATCATATCCTTTTTCCGTCATTACACTCTTAAATCCTTGACCACGCAGTAATGCATATGTAGCAGTTTTTTCTGCCTTAATTATTGCTACATTCTTACTTTTTATAGAATGTTCTTTCAATAATATCAAAGCATATTCACCAGCTAATATACCTCCACCAAAGGAGTCAGAAACAATAAATGCCGCTACATCAGCACCACCCGTACCTCCATCTATAACTACAACAGGAATTGATTTTCTATTCGCAGCTGCAACAATGGTAGGAACTCCTTCTGGATTATAAGGTGAAATTAGCAAAGCATTTACGTCCTTACTGATTAAATCAAAACAACCAGTAATCATTTCTGCTGAGTTGCTTTTTTGATCATGTTTGATTACATCAATTCCAAGTTCTTTTGCTTTTGCAAGAACACCATCTTGCATAGCCCTAAAGTATTCCCATGAAGCGTTATATACTGACCAACCAAAAGTAAGTTTTTTTTCTCCAACGTCTGTTACTTTCATTAAACTTACAAATTGTTTTGAACGGTTATATATTTCATATGTAATTTGTTTTTCTCGAAGGTTAAGAATCAATGGACACCTAGAACCGGTATTTACATAATCAATCATATCCTCACTGAAATCAACTATAGGGGAGTGCGTGCTTCCCATAAAAACAATATCTATAAAGTTCTCAAGCGCATCTTTTTGCACATACCATGGTTGATAGGTTCTATTAAAATCGGTAGATAAAAACTCATTGAGCAAATTTTTATAGATTTCTTTGACATTGTTTAATGTAACAGTAGTGGTTTCATCGACATGAATCTGTAAATCTTTTGGAATACCAGTTGAATATGCAACCGCATCAATAAATTCATTTACGAAATCAGGACCATTCGCATATTTTTTAAGCAAACAAGGAATTTTTGAGAGTAATTCGGTAAGGATACAATCTCCATATTCTTCTAAATTTACGTTTGGCAGTCCGGGCTTTTTACTAAGCTCTTTTTGTATCTTATAGGCAATTGCTCTGGTCACAAAATACCCTAAAGGTAAAGGAGCTAATTCACTCATTAAATACGGCGCATTTAGCAAAGTGAATTCATGCCCATGTGTAAATAAAATACCAGTATCATATGTTGGAATATAAGCTGCTGATTGATATTTTATGGTGTAACCATCAGGACTTTTAAGTTTATTTAAATCTGCTTTTGTGATATTTATATCATGATCTCCACATATATATATGATTCTTCCTTTCAGTGCACTAAGTAACTGCCTAAGCTTTCCCTTCGCTCCTAATATATTAGGATTGGCCGTAATAATATCGTCTAAAGTTGGAGGTATTACATTGGGTGGATATGACCAAAATTCGAAGATATCGCCAAGTAATATCACTTCTTGTATCTTATTTGCGCAATCTATTATACTGTCTAAAATAGCTATGAGATATCTTTCATGCACTTCTTTACGATACCAAACGGTAGGTGCCGTGGTTCCAATGTGAATATCACTTAGAATTATAACAAATTCCCTTTCGTCCATATTTCCCTCGATTTTTGTATTACAAATAATTATATGTGTAATTAAATTGAAAAATACGGGCGAATTTCACACACATCTATATATTATTCATTTACACCCTTTCATATAATATTCATACAATAATATGAGTAATTTGATTATGAAAGGATATTAACTCTTGAATAACGATAATTTCAATAACTATTACAATTGGGATAAAATTGATTTTGAAATATTCAAAAAAATAGATGAACTAGAGTATGATGCACAAGATATTTCTTATGCGCAAAGACAGGGTAGACGTCCTGATCAACCTGGCCGTCCCGGCCCTCCTGAGCGTCCTGGCCCTCCTAATCGTCCTGATCAACCTGGTCGTCCTGGCCCTCCTGAGCGTCCTGGCCCTCCTGAGCGTCCTGATCAACCTGGTCGTCCTGGCCCTCCTGATCGTCCTGGCCCTCCTGATCGTCCTGGCCCTCCTGATCGTCCTGGACCTCCTGATCGTCCTGGACCTCCTGATCGTCCCGGACCTCCTGATCGTCCAAGACCACCTCGTGACAGACGACCACCGAGAATGTCACCCCCTAACACGATACCTCGTTTACCACGTGGAATAGTAATACCTCTTAGAAGAACGATAGATTACGATATTCAATACCGCGATTTAAATAGAAGACGTAATAGATTAAGTCCATTTATAAATTGTCTAAATAATTTCACATTTATCTGGCTATGGGATGGTAGCTCATTTTGGTTCTATCCAACTTTTATTGATTGGCGGACAGTGGAAGGATTCATTTGGAGTAACGGAAGTTGGTACTATGAAGTACTTGATATCAATAGTATTTTCTTTTTCAACTGTTTCTAAATATTAAAGTATAGATAAAAAAGTGCACTTCAAATACTGTGAACGCATCTAAGATGGGGAACAATATTTGAAGGAGCACTTTTTCTTGAATAATTAGTGGATTTGTACTATAATCAGAACAACTATTTTGAGACTGGAGAAATACTATTGAATTATAGACAAGCAAGAAATTACATAGACGAAACAGCTAAATTCGGAAGTGTCCTTGGGTTAAAAAACATGAGCAATCTCCTTGAAGAACTTTGTAATCCTCAAAAAAAATTAAAATTTATACACATTGCTGGAACAAATGGGAAGGGTTCAACACTTGCTTATATTTCAACTATTTTAAAATACAGCGGATACAAAGTTGGACGTTATATCTCACCCACGATTTTTAAATACCGTGAGAGAATTCAGATTAATGAAGTGTATATTGAAAAAGAGAGCTTTGCTAGATTAATGACACAGATTAAAAGTGTCATTGATAAAATGATTGCTGATGGAAAAAGCCACCCGACATCATTTGAAATAGAAACCGCTCTCGCATTTTTATATTTCTTAGAAAAACAATGTGACATCATCGTCCTTGAAACAGGTCTTGGAGGAACGCTTGATGCAACGAATGTAATAGACACAACGATTTGTTCTGTAATTTCAACTATCAGTATGGATCACATGCAGTTTTTAGGAGATACACTGACCCAGATTGCCACACAAAAAGCTGGCATCATCAAGCCTGGCTGTCCTGTTGTCTCTGCGGTTCAAAAGGCTGAAGCTAAAATGGTAATTATAGACACCGCCAAAGAAAAAAGCTGTGAACTATATTTTGTAGATCCTTCTGATATAAGTAACATAGAATATGGCCTTGAAAATCAGCGATTATTTTATAAAGATAAACAATATAAGATTTCTCTAGCCGGAAGTTTTCAGATTAAAAATGCCACTTTGGCACTGAAGGTAATAGAATGTCTCAATCAGCATGGATGGAATGTATCACAACAAGCCATTTACGACGGATTAGAAAACACAAAATGGATTGGACGTTTTACATTGATCTATTCTAAACCGACTTTTATTGTAGATGGTGCTCATAATGAAGATGCTGCAAAACAGCTCAAGGAATCAATTGAATTATACTTTAAGGGTAAGCGTCTGATTTTCATAATGGGTATATTTGCTGACAAGGAATACAAAAAAATAATAGCACTCACCGCTCCTCTTGCGAGTGCCATTTTTACCATTGAGACTCCCAATAATTCAAGAGCACTTTCTGCAAAGGATCTTGCAACCGAGATTTCTTTCTATAATATTGAGGCAAGACCTATGAACAGCCTTAAGGAAGCTGTAGAAGCGAGTTTCTTGCTTGCTGGTGAGGATGACGTGATAATAGCATTTGGTTCATTGTCATACCTGGGGGATTTGATTAACCTTGTTACTTTCAGCAGCTCTGCGCAAAATGAATAAATGTAAATCAATATTCTCGACTATGCTATAATTGACTTTGGATACACAGATAAAGAATTATATATATTGCACCAATGACTAAAATCCAAAGTAAGGAGTTCTGATATGATAGATAATGGTGAAATGGAACGGGTTAACAAAATAATAAATAACAATATCTATAAATGTGCATACCACTTAATCGAAGACTACGAGAATACTAGGATTTTTTGTAAACATGACATGTCCCATTTTCTAGATGTTGCAAGACTCGCCTGGATTTTTAATTTGGAGGAAAGCCTTGGTATTTCAAGAGAAATCATATACGCAACTGCCATGCTTCACGACATCGGAAAACATGAACAATATATTCGCAACATCCCGCACGAGACAGCCAGTGCTCTAATAGCCTGCGGTATTTTAAAGGATTGTTGCTTTAATGAATTAGAGAGCGAAATGATTTTATCTGCAATAAAAACCCATCGGGATGAAAAGCAGATGATCTTCAAAGACTTGAATAGAATACTATACCGTGCTGACAAGATGTCTAGAAGTTGCTTTACATGCGATGCGAAGGCATCCTGTAACTGGAATATTGAGAAAATGAATCTCGTGATAAAATATTGAAGCGATTAAAACAGTACAGAAATGAGGATGGAAATGATTATTGGAAAAAAAGAATTTGATGTGAAAAACAGAACTTATGTTATGGGAATACTAAACATAACTCCTGACTCATTTTCAGATGGTGGAAAATATAATCAATTTGACAACGCCCTGAGACATGTTGAAAACATGATAACTGATGGAGCCGATATCATTGATGTCGGTGGTGAATCAACAAGACCTGGCTATCAAAAGATTTCGGATAACGAAGAAATTGAAAGAGTGGTTCCGGTTATTGAAGCGATTAAGCGTAATTTTGATATTCCAATCTCCCTCGACACTTACAAAAGTCAAGTTGCACTTGAAGGAATTAAGGCAGGTGCTGATTTGATCAATGATATCTGGGGCTTGAAATATGATAATAATATGGCTTTTGTAATAGCACAGGCCAATGTATGCTGCTGTCTGATGCATAATAGGGAAACTATCAATTATAACAATTTCATGAAGGATTTAGAGACGGATCTTGGTGAATCACTCAATATAGCCAAAAAAGCAGGTATCGCTAACGATAAGATTATTCTTGACCCTGGTGTTGGATTTGCAAAAACTTACGAGATGAATATTGAAATCATCCACAATCTAGAACAACTTCACATGTTTGGACTACCGATTCTTCTTGGTACGTCACGAAAGTCCGTCATAGGACTGGCTCTTAATCTTCCCGCCGAACAACGACTTGAAGGCACTTTAGCAACTACAGTAATTGGTGTTATTAAACACTGCGCATTTGTAAGGGTTCACGATATACTTGAAAACAGTAGAGTAATTAAAATGACTGAGGCCATTTTACAATAATATGAAATAGTGCTAGCAATCTTTAGATGATTTGAAAGGAGTCCATAATGGATAAAATTAAAATTAACAACCTGGAAATATTTTGCAATCACGGAGTATTTCCTGAAGAAAATGTCCTTGGACAGAAGTTCCTAGTATCTGCAGTCCTATATACGGACACAAGGTCAGCCGGCTTAAGTGATGATCTTACAAAATCAATTAATTATGGAGAGATTTGTAATTTTATTGAAAAATTTATGAAAGATCATACATTTAAACTGATTGAAACCGTTGCGGAACGTCTTGCAAAAGCGCTGTTAACCGAAACGAAGAATCTTGAAAAGATAGAACTTGAAATCAAAAAGCCATGGGCTCCAATTGCCCTTCCAATTGAAAATGTGTCAGTGAATATTGAAAGAGGATGGCATACAGCTTATATCTCATTAGGATCTAACCTCGGAAACAAAGAGGAATACCTCAATCAGGCGATTAAAGAACTTGGCGATACGAATAATGACTGTTTCGTTACCCAAACATCAGATTTTCTAACAACGAAGCCTTACGGAATAACTGAGCAAGATGACTTTTTAAATGGCTGCCTTGAACTCAGAACGCTTCTTACTCCTGAAGAACTTCTTGCAAGACTTAACTCAATAGAGCACAATGCGAACCGTGAACGTCTTGTTCACTGGGGACCAAGGACTCTTGATCTTGATATCATTTTTTATGATGATATTGTGTATGATAGCAAAATTTTAATAATTCCTCATATCGACATGCAAAATAGGCAATTTGTTTTGGAACCATTAAGTCAGATTGCAGGATTTAAACGACATCCTATACTCAACACCACGGTTAACCAAATGCGAAAGGGACTATAATATTTGTTCCTTGAATAAGCTTGATACAGCTTCTTCGTAATCGCATAATCTTTCAGCCTTCTTGATTTTTTTTGCATATTTTGTATTATCCGGAAAAGCTTGAATCATATAAGTCCATATCTCTTTCATTTTAAATAGGACATTCCTATCTCCAAATAATATGCTTTGATAATCTCTATAAATTTGATCATGAAATTCCTTTAATATATTTTTATCAAGTTTGGCATTATTAGTGATTTCGCTGACCATTGCAGGATTCGCTAATAATCCCCTTCCAATCATCAAAGTACCTACACTCGGGAAATTTTCGATAAACTTCTTATAATCTTCGATTGTAAAAATATCCCCATTATAACAAACAGGATTTTTGCTTAAACTCAATGCTTCCTTAAAAATCTCAAGATTAGGTTTGTTTTTATAAAAATCTTTTTGAATTCTAGGATGGATAATAAGCTCTTCAATCGGGTATTTGTTGAAAATTTCAATCAAATCATAAAACTCTTCTGGGTTGTCTTTTCCTATTCTTGTTTTAATTGAAATTTTTGTCATGGATGCGGAATAAATTTCATCCAAAAAAGCATCAAGTTCTTCTTTTTTTGCAAGAAATCCAGACCCTCTATTTTTTGATACGACCGTTCCAGAGGGGCATCCCAAATTTAAATTGACCTCATCATATCCCATTACCTTTAATTTATTAGCTGTATGAATAAAATCTTTTGCATTATTTGTTAATAATTGTGGAATCAGAACGAGTCCTTGGTTGTTTTCAGGCAAAAGGTCATTTAACTCTCGTGTTTTAAAACTTTCACTTTGATTTGCAACAATAAAAGGTGAAAAGTATTTTTCTATATTGTTATGATTAAAAAAAGCATTATGGGAATTCCTATAAATGTGCCCAGTCAAGCCTTCCATAGGTGCGAAGTAAAAATTCATATATCAAATATCTCCTTTTTTTGAATTTATACAATACTCGGGATTATTTTTCATGATGTCTTTCTCATCCAATCTATATCTTGAAAGATGCTGAATTATAAATTCGCCGCAAAGAACTTTGTTCCTTGATTTTAAAGCATTTAGAATCGCTTTGTGGTCTGTTACAATCTGTATATCCTTAATTGAATCCAAGCTCAATGCTCTGACTCTGTCAAAACATCCCTGGATGCTTTTCATCAGCTTGTAGGTCTGTTGCTTATTACTCATTATGAATAATGCATGATGAAACTCATTATCAAGTTCAAAAATTTTCTTAGAATCGTTTCTATTTAGATAAAATTCCTGCAACTCAATAATATCTTCTAGTTTTAGGATTCCTGCATCATCAATTGTATCACAAAGTTCCTCTACAATCGCTTTCTCTAAACATCGACGCAAAAAAGCTGTTTCTTCTATTGTCTCAAAATTAATTTTTGAAATAGTACATCCACGCTGTGGATAAATCTCAACAAGATGGCTCTTACTCAATTCCTGTAGGGCCTCCATGACCGGCGTTCTGCTAACTCCAAGTTCAAATGCAAGATCTTTACCACTGACTGTACTTCCTGGTGAAAGCTCAAGATTAATTATATTATCTCTAATCTGGCGAAACGCATACTCTCTTGCCGTTTCATTATTTAAATAATTCGTTAATACCAATTGATTTTATCCCCCTAACCTTCTACTATCACATACGATGTCACATAACTAAAATATTATACATTTTTGCTTTATTGTTTTCAATCGTTTTATAATATAAAACTAATTCTTTGCTTACCTATTGTTTTTAAAGAATGGCTACTACCGATGATCTGATAGCAGCCATTTCTGAATTTACACTTTATTATTAACCAAATATATCATTAGCCTACTAGTCCGCCGTACATAAAATATGCGATGATACAGCAAATCATACCAATAACCCAACCTGTAGGAATTGACATCTTCATGTAATCCTTTGTTGCTACCTTTGTATATCCAAATCCCCATGCAACCCAAGACTGTGTAATATCAAGGTGCTGTGGTGCAATTGTTGTTACTGCAAATAGAGGATAAAGGAATGCAATTGGGAAGTTTGCTGGGCTTGAGAGTACTACTGCTAGAATAGCCGCACCACAACCAACTAGATTCAAAGGTCCGCGGAAGAATCCAAGTGGTGTAAGGATTGCAAATGCAATCGCAATTACTATTGCTGAAGTAGGAATAAACCCGCCTAATAACGTTTGAAAGTAAGGAGCTGCAAAATTTGCTGCGTTGTTAAACATAGAAAGCATTAACAAGAAACCAACCATTGGTGCAACATCAACTGCACCTTCTGCAAAAAGTTTTGCAAGCATACTACAAATTTCAACAAAACTACCTTTTAACTTTTTACATGTAACTAAAGCAAAAGCACTTGAAAGAAGGAATCCTAAAATAATTGGGAGTTTAAATACTACTACTCCAATTACTGGTAAAATAACTGAAATCCATGAAATAGCAGGTGCATTGTTTTCAGTAGCTCCCCTGTTGGTAGTTGTTGCTGCCCAGGCATGAGAAACTTTCTTTGTATTGAGTGCAATATTAGCAACGACTAATACTACTACCAATGCTACTACCATACAAATGATACCAAAATTAAAGTACTCATTATATGTATAACTTGCATATTTACTGTCAGCAGCAACAAACATTGCCTGATACTGTTTAAAATTAACAATATTTGCAAAAATACCTGACATGATTGAACCCATGAAAGCAAATAATGTTATAGATGCTGGTAATCCAAGTGAAAGTAAAATTGGAATAACAATAACTGCAATAGAGATAACTGGTCCTATACCTGTCATTGAAGTGAAAATAATAGATGTCATAATACAGAGCAACGACATTGTAAATCTCGGTTTATCTCCACCAAGTTCAACTGTTTTTCTAATTAAGGTAGACGCGATTCCTGAAGTCATCAGAACTCTTCCGAAGAATGCTCCAAAGAATATATTTACTAATATTGACTTACCATAATTTTGTGGACCCTCTTGGAATACATTTTCAAGTACTCCAACAAAGCTAAATTTTGCCATTGCAGCATTTGGAACAAATAAATTTCCAACTAATGCTAATACAGTCCAAAATATCGCCATAACAAAAAATCCAATCATAAGGTTATAACCTTTTACACAATACCAAATCATACCAAAGAATGATAAAATCATGATTATGCCAATTATTACATTTACTGCTTCCATAATCGATTCCTCCTAAAAATACTATTTTTTCTTTCATCTAACATACTACCATGTTAGTTCGTTAGACAAGGAATGTCAACCTATTCTTTATAATAATTTTATTATATTTATATTTATTTTATTTATTAATATTTTATAATGATAATTTCGCAAATTAAAACCGCTTGGTTCTAATGTAAGAATCACGCGGTTTTAATGTTAATCTGGAATATATTTGTGATGACCATTAAAGCGGTTTTTTATTCATCAATCATGCATGTCTATACTTCTTCGCACTCTTTTTTTATCTGAAAAAACACATCTTGAAATGACATTTGATGTTTTTTGCAAAGTTCAGTAACACTTCTGTATTCTGGGTAAACTCTATTTCCAGATTCGATTTTGCAGATTTTCACCTGTGCTTCTCCAAGGGAAGTTTGTACTTTTTTTATCTCTCGTTTTAATACACTTCGTTCCATCTGAACACGTCTGATTCCAATCGTTGTTGTCTCCTCGAAAATAATCTGTTCCAATTTTTCTATATCTTCTTCCTTACAAATTATATTCAACTGATAGGCAGGGCGGTTTTTCTTCATATATACAGGTATATAATGTACATCCCTAGCTCCTGCTTCAAACAGTCTTTCCATTACGAAGCCCAGTATTTCTCCACTACAATCATCTATATTCGTCTCTAATTTGTATATAAAATCTTTCTGCGACGATACAGTAATCATATCCTTAATAAGCATTGCGCGAAGCATACTTGGTCTGTCATAAGTCCTTTTGCCTGCACCAATCCCGATTTTTTCAACGGAAAACTTCTCTGGAAGTTTGTCTGAGGTCTTAATTGCTGCGACAATTGCAGCGCCTGTTGGGGTTACTAATTCCCCTTCAGTACTTGTAATGTGTAAATGTAAATCGTGCGCTACTGCAATATTAGCAACTGCCGGTACTGGAATTGGTATCGTACCATGCTGACACCTAACAAATCCACGCCCTTCATATAATTCAGGTACAATAACTTCCGTAATTCCAAGGTTATCCACGCAAACTGCAACTGCTACAATATCCACAATTGAATCTACAGCTCCAACTTCGTGAAAATGTACATGCTCCAACTCTACTCCATGGGCCTTTGCTTCAGCCTGTGCAATAATCGTGAAAATACGTTTTGCCAGTAATTTTGCTCTGTCCGTAATATCTGCTCTATTTATAATATCAAGGATTTGTGGCAGGTCTCTCTGATCATGAGCATGATGATGTTCATGATTATATGAGTGCTCCGTATCGGTATCGGTTCCATTGTGATGGTGGTGATCTTCGTGATTATATTCTGAGTCATGGTGGTGATCTTCGTGATAATGTTCTTCGTGATTATGTTCTGAGTCATGGTAGTGATCTTCGTGACTATGTTCTAAGTCATGGTGATGTTCTTGTCCATGCAAATAATCCATATCATGATCATGATTTTCATTCTTTTCATCTAACATAACATCAAAGTCACAAACATCTAGTCCCGCTTTTTTCACTCTGCTAATTTTTATTTCAAACCCATCAATTGGTAAACTTGCAAGTGCATTCTCTAAAACAATCTGATCTGCTCCCAAATCAATCAGTGCCGCCACTGCCATGTCCCCACTGATTCCAGAATAGCACTCTAAATATAAGGTATTGCTCATACTTTCACCTCATTCTTAACGCCTAACCTATTTATCTGCGTTGCCATATATCCTGCACCATATCCATTATCAATATTTACAACTGCAATTCCATTCGCACAGGAATTAATCATAGTCAGAAGTGCTGATAGTCCATTTAAACTTGCGCCATAACCAATTGAGGTCGGTACCGCTATAACTGGTTTATCTACCAACCCTCCAATCACGCTTGGAAGTGCTCCTTCCATTCCTGCCACTGCCACGATACAATTCGCACTTTGAAGAATATCAAGCTGTGACAATATTCTATGAAGACCACAAACTCCAACATCATAAAGCCTGTCCACATGAGAACCAAAATACTCTGCTGTCTGTGCTGCTTCCTCTGCAACAGGTATATCTGCTGTTCCAGCTGAACATATTGCAATTTTTCCAACCTTTTTTTTATCCGGTTTTTCGATTTTAATAATTCGTGAGATTTCGTCATATTGAACGTTAGGGTAGTCTTTTTTTATAAATTCATATTGGGCAGCTGAAGCTCTAGTTCCAAACACCTCGCCATCTTCTTCATATAATTTTCCAAAAATATTTAGTAAATGAACATCTGATTTCCCACTACAAAAAATCACTTCTGCAAATCCAGATCTCACTTTTCTGTGTGTGTCCAATTTTGCATATCCCATATCTAAAAACGGTTTTTTACGAAAATATTGTTCCGCTTCTTCAACAGAAATATCTCCACTTTTTACTTTTGCTAATATGTCATATGTTTCCATTATTACCTCCGCCTTAGCATCACATATCCCAGGATAAAACGCCTGTCACTTCTGCTTTTTCATATCTATCTATTTTAAAATTTAGTCTTTCTAGCGTTTTTTTCATATCATCCATTTTTATCACAAGCTTCTTACGCTCTTCTACTAATAGATTTTTTCTAGCTACAATAGTGGAATCTCCTTGCTGCGTAAGTACACAATATTCAACGAGATTTTCTATTGGTATTCCAGCTAAACGCATGCATTTTGCTAATTCAATCCATTTACACGATTCTTCTGTATAGTCCCTAACACCACTTTTATTACGGTTTACGCGTGGGATTAGTCCGACACGCTCATAATAACGTAAAGTATCTTGAGAAAGGTCAAATCTTACACTTACTTCGGTAATCGTCATCTTTGCTTTCCTCCATTCATCAATTCGTTACTACTCAAATGTCTTTGCCACTTCCTTTAAGAATTTAATAATTTCAATATGCTGTGGACAGCTTTTTTCACACTTTTTGCATTCGATACAATCAGATGCTTTTCCATATGTCTTAATATCGTTCGCATAGTATGCGCCTTGTGCTGAAAATAATTTATTGATAGCTTGTTTCTCCGCATTATACAATGCAAAATATTTAGGGATTGGTATGTTTTTGGGGCATCCGTCAACACAATACTGACAAGCTGTACATGGAATTATGATTGATTCATTCATAATATTTACAATTTTTTCGATAATATCAAATTCATCTTTTACAAATGGTATGAATTTTTGCATATATGCTGTGTTGTCTAATAACTGTTCCAAATCTGACATCCCACTTAATACCATCATAACATTATCATGACTTGCTGCAAATCGAATTGCCCACGAAGGTATTGACATGTCAGGATGATACGCTTTTAATAATTCCTCAGCTTTTGGGGGAACATTAGCAAGCGTACCACCTTTGACTGGTTCCATAACAATGACAGGTTTTCCATGTTTTGTTGCAACTTCATAGCATTTACGGGACTGAATACTCTGATTATCCCAATCTATATAATTAATCTGAAGTTGTACAAACTCCACTTCTGGATGTTCTGTCAAAATCACATCTAACAAATCTGCCGAATCATGATAAGAAAATCCGATTTTTTTAATCTTACCCTCTTCTTTTTTCTTTTGAATAAATGCAAAGCTATCCAACTTTTTCGCAGTTTCATAGTTAGTAACTCCAAGGTTATGAAGCAGATAAAAGTCAAAATACTCTACTCCACATTTCTCTAGCTGTTCGTCAAAAATTCTTACTTGGTCTTCTTTTGTTTTCAAAAACATGGTTGGCAACTTTGAAGCCAACGTAAAGCTATTCCTGTCATGGCGTTTAACCAACGCTTCCCTTAAAAAGATTTCACTCTTAAACTCATGGTACATGTAAGCCGTATCAAAATAGGTAAATCCTCTTTCTAAAAAAGTATCCACCATTATATTTAACATATCTTTATCAATACTTGTTGGATCATCATGATTCTTTAAAGGTAAACGCATAAATCCAAATCCTAATTTTTTCTGTTCCATGTCTGTAATTCCTCCTATTGTAGTCCTATTTCCTTTTCTTGTTCTGTGAGCACTTCATTCATACTTCCAGTTCTATATCCAAGCATATCTAGCGTAACATAGGTAAATCCAATTTGCTTAAACCGTTCACCTATTCTATTCATAACATCGATATCAAAAAATCGTGTTCTTTCCTCTGGTGCAACTTCTATTCTAGCGATTTCTCCATGATGTCTCACTCTTACCTGTCTAATTCCCATATCAAGTAAAAATTGTTCCGCTTCATCTACCATTTTAAGTTTCGGTGCAGTTATTTCATTTCCATAGGGAAACCTTGAAGATAGGCACGCAAATGCCGGCTTGTTCCAAGTTGGCAGCCCTAATTCTTTTGAAAGTTCTCTTATATCATCCTTTGTGAGCTTCGCTTCTTTGAGTGGACTTATTACTTCTAGTTCACGTGCAGCTTGCATTCCAGGTCTATAATCACCGTCATCATCTATATTGGAACCATCAAATACATATTCAACGCCATTTTCTTTTGCTATCTCATTTATCTTTGTAAAAAGTTCTTTTTTACAATAATAGCATCTGTTTGTAGGATTACTTGCAAAGCCTTCAATATCCAACTCTTCAGAAGATATTATCAAATGTTTCACGCCCATATCCTTCGCATACTTGATTGCCTCTTTGAGTTCTCTTTCTGGGTACGTTGATGAAGTAGCTGTAACTGCTATCATTTTATCTTTCAATACCTCATGTGCTACTTTTACCAAGAAGGTACTGTCTACCCCTCCTGAAAAAGCAATTGCTGCACTGCCTCTTTTTTTCATATTTTCTTTTAAAATTTCGTATTTTTCTTGTAATAACATATTTCCTCCTAATCAATTAACAATACTATAAGATACTGCATTAAGCGCTTCTTATTCAAATATATCACTTAAAGTTAACTCCAAGTCAAGTATAAATTAAATTTCTATCAAAATATTTTAATTAATAAATAATTAGTAGGTAAAATATAACATTTATCTATATCTTTTAATTCAACAAAAAAAGGCTAGCTGCTTTCAAAAAACTCAGAAAGCAACTAACCTTAAAGCGAACTTCGTTCACTTTTAACATCTCTTATTCAATTAATAATTATCAGCTTTTATTTGGAAATAAGACTTTGCATGATCACAAACTGGACATTTTTCAGGAGCATCTTTGCCGACATAAATATGTCCACAATTGCTGCATTGCCAAATTGTATCTCCATCTTTTGAAAATACAACCCCATCTTCAATATTTGCTAATAATTTTTTATATCTTGCTTCATGCTCTTTTTCGATTTTCGAAACTTCTTCAAACAGATATGCAATCCTAGTAAAGCCTTCAGCTCTCGCTTCTTTTGCAAAAGTAGGATACATATCAGTCCACTCATAATGCTCACCAGCAGCTGCGTCAGCTAAATTAACTTTTGTATCTGCGATTCCATCATGAAGTAACTTAAACCATATTTCTGCATGCTCTTTCTCGTTTGCTGCTGTTTCTGCAAATAATGCACCAATTTGCTCATATCCATCTTTTTTTGCTTTTGAGGCATAAAATGTATATTTGTTTCTAGCTTGTGATTCACCTGCAAATGCAGCCATTAAATTTGCTTCTGTTCTTGAACCTTTTAATTCGCTCATTAGATTTACCTCTTCCTGAAAAATCATAATTCACATTCGTAAGTTACATGTTTTTACTTTACTAATTACATTTCTGCAAATGAATCTTTGTCTAAACCACAAGTTGGGCAAACCCAATCTGCTGGAACATCTTCCCAAGCTGTTCCTGGAGCAACTCCGTTATCAGGATCTCCCAATTCAGGATCATACTCATAACCACAAGGACATTGATATTTTTTCATAATTCATACCTCCATTATTTTTAATTTGATTTACTAAATCAATATTATTATAACATAAACTTATCCAAAATTTTAACTATTTCAAAAAAAAGTTGTCTTTATGTGAGACTTTTAAATTTATCTTTTTTCATTTTTTTAAAATCCTTGTTATAAACTTTTATAGTTAAGTTCTAATTTTGTTTACTGCTGCAACTCTGTTGTTGACACCAAGTTTTCCATATATATTATTAATGTGCGTTTTAACTGTTGCTAGCGAGACACATAGTTTTTCTGCAATCTGGATATTCGTACTTCCATATGACAATTCATGAAGCACTTCTTTTTCACGTTCCGTTAAATCGTCCCTCTTCTTTTCATGTTCGTATCTTGTGTTCTCTTTCATTCCATGTTTCGGATCTGCTGATAGGACACATGATACAAATTCAAATTCCTCATCCGTCAATTCCTTTTTCAATTCTGTCTTTAAATCAAGCATTATTTTATTTGCTGTTTTTCTTTCAAACCAAAATGGATTGGCAATTCTATCATCTATTGCATAGGAAACTGCTTCTAAAAACAGATTCTGAATATCCCTTATATTTCCCTGGTTCTCAAGTAACATACGTGCTTTTAAAAGATCTCCTTCTACTATCTTTAATTTATTTTGTATTTTTCTCGCCTTTGCGATTAACACTTCCACGAGGTCCATCGCTTTTTCCTTATTACCAAGTTCATATTGAATACTCGTATACAATAGATCGCAGTCCATATTTTCTATGAAATCATCAGATGCAGCATACATAGTTGCAAATTGTTTTGCAAGTTCACTATGTTGCCCTCTGTAAATCGGATACCGTAATAATTTTCCGGAATAATAAATATTTTGAAATGCCTCCTGCCCCATAACATCTAACAAAAGTTTTTCTGTCATAATATCGTCGCCACTTAAATAATAATATTCTGCTAACGTATATTGATATGCTCTGTCTATACTGTTAGCGTCGCTCTTCATACATTTTCTTGCATTTTCAAGCATTTCAAATGCTTTATCAAGAAACAGCTGTCTTATAAAAAGTCCAGCAATACCGATATAATAAGAACAGGCCAGTGACTTTATTTGAGAAACCATTGGTTCCATTTCTTTATACAAATCAACACATTTTGACAATTCTCCCATATCTTCCAAAATCTGTGCTTTTTCCGATAACACAAAAAATCCTATATAAATATTACCAGTTTTTTTATATACCTCTCCTGCACAATTTAAATAGTCAATTGCTTGTTGAAATTTTGAATCCGCATATAAAAAATACGCCTCTTTAATTAATAAAAACGCAGTTGTAATTGAATTCAGAGGAAGTTTATTGATCTGTTCTAGTGATAAGATATTAGAATTACTAAAGTCCCATCTCGCACTAAAGAACATATCCGAGCGATTAAATGCTTCAAATGTTTCATCTTCCTTCATATTTGCTGTAATAAAGCCATAAATTCTTTCGCATGCCTCTTCATCCATACTCGAGTAATAATAGAAAAAATACTGATAAGCAAAATCTGTATTCTTTGATATTTCCTCCATTGGGACCTTCATTAAATAGGAAAATGTGAGCACAGTCTGTGGCATTTTCAGTATCAGTTTCATGATTTTCTCATAGTCTTTAATTTGGAAGAGATGGTAAAGACATTCCTCAAAGTCTCCCAATTGTTCATATATGGAAGCCGCTAAATTATGTAGCTCTATTTTCTTTTCTTGATCAAGTTTTTCAAAGATACCATTTAAATATTCAGCCATAATGGCATGATAACGATAAAGTCCCGCCACTTCATCAATATTAATTACAAACAAATTCTTCTGTAAAATAGCTTCCATCATCGGAATGAAATCAATCTCTGGCTTATATTTCCCACAAATTTTTTGGTTGAAATATCTTAAAATGGAGGTTTCAGTTAAAAATCCTTGTTCTTCCTCTGATAGGAACTCAAATATTTCTTTTGTAATATAATCATTTAGGACACGATTCGACACTTTAAAACTTGCCATCGTTTGAACATTTCTATCTCTTGAAGATATCGCAAGCAATTGAAGTCCGCCTATCCAGCCTTCTGAAATTTCTATCATTGAAGTGATGATTCCTTGTTCTTTCTTTAATTTCAAAGTATCAACCAGAAATTCTCTACTTTCTTTTTCTGACAGTCTAACATCATCCTCATCGATTACCATAAGTTTATCTTCTATCGCCACTTCTCCAAGATAAATTTCAGGCATTTCTCTTGTAAGTAATACAAGGTGCATATTCTCTGGCATATTTTCAACAAAGAAGTTTATCGTTGAAATAAGAAACTCATCTGAAATCATATGGAAATCATCCAGCACTAATACAATCTCCTTCTCCATACTTAATTTATTAACCAAGAGAGAAAGAATCTTCCAAAGATTCTCTTTCTGCATATTACCATCAAAAAAGTTTTGGAAATCCGTTTTCGAATCTTCTAAATAGTCCTTAACTGATTCAATCATATAGTTCCAGAAAACAAATGTCTGATTCGCATTTTCATCAAGGGAAATCCACCTCACGTGTTCTAATCCTGTCTCTATGACAAAACTAGAAAGTAATGTAGTCTTACCACTCCCAGCACCTGCTTTTACAATTACTACTTTGCAATCTTTTAAATGATTTAATTGTTCAAATAAACTGTGTCTAATAATATAGTTTTTCCTAGGCTGTGGCATTTTTAACTTCACAGATAAGATTGGTATGTTTACTTCCACAAATTTCCACCTCCACTCTACCACTTTATTGTACTTTCTACGACCATGACAGTCAAGAAAGATTATTTGTGATAAATGTAGTCTTTTTTTGTTTTTATTACTGCAATGAAAAAGAATATTACAGATAGCCCAACCACATACAAGAACTGTATTTTAATGGCCCCTGTAAGATTGCCTTTTTCTAATGCATTTGTAAAATTAATAAAATCTTTTTGCGGTAAAATATGAATTAATCGATCAAACAACGTTTCCTCTTTTGTGAAAGAATAAAAGCTTCCAGCAAGTATGGTAGATAACATAATCAATGATGATCCAAGCATATTAGCAGTATCCGCCACACAGAAAAATGAATTCAAAAATAATGCAAAAGAAGTTGCTAGAATTGCCAAAACTGCTATCAACGCCGCATATGTTAGCAATGAAAATCCTATAACCACACCTAGTATCTGAGCCACAGCCATTACACAAAATGTCGGAACAAATATCATAGCAAACATAAATGCTGCATGCCCAAATAAGTATTTTTGAAAAGCAATTGGTGACATAACCACCCTTTCAATCATGTGTCTTTCTTTATCTTCTGCAAATAATCTCGCATAGAGGACCCCCTGTATAAGTAGAAACATCATCATATATCCGATTATATTCGTTCCAATTCTTCTTGTCGTCTCCATACTAGGAACAAAGGTATTCGGATTTTTAAGTGCTGCATAAATCATTGCTTTTATTTCATCACTTTTTATTGTTTCTACCTTATATGCACCGTCCTCCCCGATGGTAACAACTGCATCATATCTATTTTGGACCAGCTCTGATTTAGGAGGTGCTGTCTCTAAAATAGAAACATTAAAATATTGGCTATTTGTAAATTGTGAAACAGACTCTATTACTGACTGATTTTGGGGTAATATCAAAGCGATATTTCCTTTTGTTTCAATCGTACTTGTTAATACAATAGCCGCTACAACTGCACATATTGTAAGTCCCATTGAAACAAATAAATATAACTTTTCTTCCATCAACCGCTTCCAATCATTTCTAAATATCACTAACATATGCAATCCTCTTTTCTAAATGTTTTATTACAGATAATAAAAACTGCTAATATTGCTATAATCAACCCAACAATTGTAGGATAAAACCACGAAAAATCATTATCATATATCATAGAAAACGAAGCCTTAACCAGCCATTTTGCAGGAGATAGATAACTGATTTTACGCACTATCTTCCCGTATCCATCCAATGGAAACAACAGGCCTCCAAAGATTGCTAATAAATTAATCACAATACTTAATATCTGATTTGCCATTGCTTCGGTTTTGAAGATACAGCAAAACATAACCCCTAATCCAACCGAAAATAATTCTGCCATCCCAAACAAAAGAATAATCTGTGGAACTGCATTTATATGAATATGATAAATCACACATAGGAAAATAACATCAAATAAATGACATAAAAATGAAAAAACGAAAGAGGAAACTATTTTTGATAAATAGATTACTTTTGCATTTCCAGGCGCATAAATGATACGCATATTAGGCTTACGAATGGTTATTTCCATAAATGCATTTGCAGAAGTCATACCACTTGTTAGAATAGAATATATTATTAACGTAATCCCATAGTAATCATAAGAAGTCACATCACTTCCATATCCGTCTTTTCCTAAAAATCCAAGAATCACTACTAATAGAATTGGAAATAATGTTCCATAAAATAACCACATTGGATTTTTGAATAGATTTTTAAAATCTTCTTTACTAATCAAATATAAATTTCGCATTTTTCCTCCTCCTAGTCTCTTAGACTTTTTCCTGTTAAACGTAAAAACACATTTTCAAGACTTGCAGTTCTACAAAATAAATTTAAGATCTTTGACTTGCTCGCGATTACCAAAGCAATGATTTTATCTAAATTCTCAATGTTTTTTAACGTCGTAATGATTAGTTGCTGTTCTTTTTTCTCGATTTTCTTGATACCTTCAATCTTATAAAAATCATCAATATTTAGATTATTATCCTCTTCTAATTCTAATATAAATTGTCTTTCATCAAAAATATCCTCTTTCAAACTTTCCTTCGTTCCTTCCGCAATTACAGTACCATTATCCATAATCAAAATACGTGTTGAAATTTCTTCTACTTCTTCCATGTAGTGCGTTGTATATAAAATCGTCATACCATGCTGACTCAATTTTTTTATGGAACTTAGAATATGGTTTCTGGATTGTGGATCAATCCCAACTGTTGGTTCATCCATAATCAACAACTCTGGCTCATGAGCGATTGCACATGCAATATTTAGCCGTCTTTTCATTCCTCCGGAAAATGTTTTTGCCTTATCTACTCTTTTTTCCAACAGGCCTACAAAATCCAATGCTTTGCTGACACTTTTCTCTAATTCTTTTCCTTTTAAGCCATACAACGAAGCGAAAAATCTGACATTTTGCGCTGCGCTCAAGTCCTCATATATTGCTAAATCCTGTGGAACTACCCCAAGATGTTTTTTGAAATCAGTCAGGCATGAATTTATATTCTTTCCTTTATATTTCATCTCCCCTGCATCATATCCCAAAATACCACAAAGGATATTAATAGTTGTACTTTTCCCAGCTCCATTTGGACCTAGAAGACATAATATTTCCCCCTCTTTCACATCAAACGATACTTCCTTTACGACTTTCTTATCTCCAAAACTTTTTTCTAAACTGTTTACCTCTACAATTGGATTCATAATTTTCCTCATTTCTTTCCTATTTCTTTATTTGATATATTTATTGTATCTAGAAACGAAAAAAAACAAATCAACCGAAAGGTTGATTTGTAGGGTTGATTTATCGGTTGATTTACAAAATGGAATTAATATATTATTTAATGTCCATAACCGTTCCAATAAATATTGGAAGACTCGTGGAATTATCTATGATTGCATAAACAAATGGACGATCTAATATTACAGGCTTGCCAACTATCGGCGTTCCCTTAACCCCCATCCTTGTAACTGTAGAAGCTCCAGCTTTTGTTCCACCTTCATTAACTGTTATATATGTTTTATGAATAATATTGGCAATATATAAGTTTCCTCCCGAAGACTTACCCATCTTGGAAAAATTAGCTGTGTTTTCATCAAAAGCCGTATTCATACCTAGCGCCATCAAGGCATCTTTCATTTCAAGCGAATATTCAGAACTGAACTTTGGAAGTTGTGTTTCTATAGAGATATGTTGAGCACTATTAATTTCAGCTAATAAGCTTTCTCCTGTAAGTGTAGAGATATAATCATTAATTGAACTTTCTTCGTATGGAAGGAGTGCTACAAAACTGTATTTATTATCTTTATAACTCTTAATAAAACCTGTCACCTTGCCATCATCTATATACTCTGACTCACTAGTTGACATCATTTTCACAGTGCTTTTGATTCCATTAAAAGCTGTGAAGGTTCCATTCGTGCTACCATTATATTTATTTTCCCATTCTGCATCAAATGCAATCGCATTTATAAGGAACATCACATTACTAGGATCAATTTTGTCGATAATATTACCTATCATTCCATCTGTTTTTCTATTGACCCACATGTTCATATCTGTTGCTGCTTGACTATCAAACTTGGAATTATATATTTGAGTGCCATAGTAATCTGCATTTTTCTGTAAAAAATCATCTTCTACTATAAAACTTTCCTCATCCTTAAACCAAATAGAATTCGCTATTTTAAGTTTATATTTTTTTGATGATGGAAGATTTTTTACATATGTATAAAGATAATTATTGAGTTCATTAAGTGGAATTGTTCCACCAAGTAAAGTTTCCATCTCTTTTTTTGTCTGTTCATCTGCTCCATTTGCTGTCATAGCAAGTGAAAGCATTACTGATAGCGGTGAAACAAGAGTATTTTTATCTACAGATACTGTTTTCTTAAATAACTCTACTGCGAAATTTGCTGAACTATTAATAAATTCATCATCGCTGGTCTTACCGCTTACCTCTTTTGCAGTTACTCCTTTCATTAAATCAGTCGCTTGGATTTTCACAGAGCACTTAACCAAACTTACAATTATAATGCCTAAAAACACAAGGCAAAGTAGCGTAGCAATTATTCTTTTTCGATATTTTATCATATGAATTCCCCCTTATAAAAATTTATAATAATCAATCTATCTAATTACCATTATACTAGCTCTTTATACTTGAAATCAAGTCATTTTATTTCATTATCTACTTTTAAAAAAGGTGTATTTTACTTGTGATAGTACAACAATTCCTTTTGTCTCAATCGAGCTCTTTAATACGATAGTCACAATAACCTCGAATAAACAAAAAAAATCAACCAAAAGGTTGATTTGTAGGGCTAATTATATGAACTTTTTTATAAAAATAATTTAGTTTTTTACAAAGTATATCCCAATTTTAGCTTTATCTGTAACGTATTCTGCCCCACAATTTTTACAGAACATAATAACTCTCCTTTTTAATTATAAATCTATTAAAGTTATACAATTGTATAACCAAGTTATGATAAATACGAACTCTAACTTTCGTTAGAATAAATTTCCATTTAATCATATCATATATACCAATAAAAAAGTACATAAAAATACATAATAATACAAAAGATTATTTAAAAAATGACATCTCATATATTTAAATATCTTGTACCTAATATAAATTTATCAGCTATTTACAGTGCTCTTGGAAAAGTATTAAATCAGGTATAAATAACTTTCAAATTATAGAGTAACACGTCCTTTCATTATATTTATTCCGTATATAGAAGATATATTCCGCCAATAGACGCTGTGATTGAATTGTCCTCCTCTTTAATGCTAAATCAAGCCACTATGACGGAATCATAATGGCTTGTAAAATCACTTTAGTTACTTCTTTATTATTTATCCAGTATAATTTTCATTATAGTTCCTTCTTCTTTGCCATAAATAAAGCGCTGATTGCTGATACAAATGGAACCGTGAGGATAACTCCAAGGCTTCCAGCTATTCCTTGCATAATCTCAATACCAATCGAATAGGAATTAATCATTTGCATGTATTCCAGATTGTATGCATAATTGATTACAAGAATACTTAATGAACCACCAGTGAATGCAAGAATCAAAGTATTTGACATTGTACCCATCATATCTTTTCCAACGTTCATTCCACTTTTGAAAAGTTCTTTTGATGTTATGTCAGGATTTCTTTCGTTTATCTCATTTATTGTTGAAGCTATTGAAATTGCTACATCCATAACAGCCCCAAGTGATGCAATGATTACTCCTGCAAAAAGAAGTCCGCTAATTTGAATTTTTGTGTTCTGTCCCACAAATATAAGTGTATCTATATTTGAGACATTATTTCCTGAAATAGTTGCACATTTACCAAATAAATATGCTGCTATTCCAGCTACTAAGACACCAACGATTGTCCCTAGAATTGCGGATACTGTTTTTACCGTTATTCCACCTATCAAATACATTGTAACAATTGTTGTAATAATCGCGACAATAACTGCTGCCAAAAATGGGGATACCCCTCTATAAATCATAGGCAGAAATAGATAAAAGATGCAGCCAACAGTAAAGGCAAGTGCTAGTGCCGATTTAATTCCATTTTTACCGCCTATAAGACATAATATTAATATAAATATTGCGATAAAAATATAAACTGGAAATTCTCTATCAATTGAATATACAGATGCCAAACTGTTATCTCCTGCAGTACTAACAATAACGATAACCTTCGTTCCCACTTTACAAACTGCACCATATAAATTTCCGTCGCTGCTTGTTGCGGTCATTAGATGACCTTTCAAATCACCAGATAATAATTTTACATTTACTGTCTGATTTCCAGCTCTGACTTCATTTTCCTGTAGATTATCGGCAATAATTTCGGTAACTACAGCTTTCTCAAATGTTCTTCCAGTCGTTGATACCATTTCTGTTTTTTCTATGTTTTTATAGTTATTTACAAAAATTGCAAAAACTACGAACAATAATGATACAACTAAAAATCGAATTATTTTTTTTCTATTTAGCTTAATATAACCAGTTAAACTAGCGATTGATTTTTCAAATACATTCATCATTGCTAATAGCCTTACGTTTTTTCCTATCTGCAACATACATTGTAATAAGTAACGATGATGATAGCACTGCCATTACTAGGCATATATATAATGTCATAGGGTTATCTCCTGTAACAGGACCTGCTTGTTGTGTCGCAGCGGCTGGCTGTACATATGAAGTATTTACCGCTTGGGCATCTGAGTTTATCAAAGCCTTTATTGCATCGTCTATTGAAGTATATGCACTTGCAACAGCTACTGAATTTGATTCAGCATTATCAAAGATTACTTTTGCAGCTGCAATTACTTTTTGTAAATTTGCTAGGCTATCTTGTGTATATTTACTTGTATCACTTAATAAATTGGTTGCTTCTGAAATTTTACTTTCTAGATTTGTTTTTTCTACCGATTTTACGATTGTATATGCTGTTTGAATTCCGCCATCAGCTACTAATTCCTTATTTGTTGCTGCATCGTACGTTCTAACGGTTAGCGATACATCATTAATATCAATCACCGAATAAGTAGGTTTCCAGCTCTGACTTCTAGCTGCAATATAATTTTGCTGTGTCGTAATTAACTGATAGAATTTACTTCCCGTTGAAGAGTTTGCTTCAAAATATACAGTACCTTTTGGATTAATGACTTTATTTGTTGAAGCAATGTTGGTAAGAATATTATAACATGCTGCATTCTGTGTCAGAAATGCACTTGATTTCGTATCAACTGTTTTACCAAATGCTGTATATGTATTACTATCTGAAGATATTTGATAAGATCTTGAATATGTATGATCATGACCCTGTAAAACAACATCAAATCCTGCTTTGTCAATGATTGGAGTAAGTTGCGTTCTAAGAATCATACCATCTGAATCTGAATGATCTGCTCCTGAACCATAAATATCTTGATGGAACATAAGGACTTTCCATTTAGCATTCGGATATGCACTAATTGCTTTATCGATTAAATCTTTATGTGTCTGACAATTATAATTGTTTGTATTAATACACACAAACAATGCATCTCCGTATGAGAAGAAATAATCATTGCCTGCAGTAGACGCTCCTACTTCCTCCGTAAATGAATTAGGGTTATTAAAATGATTTTTGTAGTTGACGCTACCAGAATCATGATTTCCAATTACTGTTGCAATGGGAATACTTCTAAGAGCAGATGGATATAAGAAACCTGAATACTCAACCTGTTGTTCAAGTATTTTAACAGCTGAATCTACACTCGTCTGATTGATCTGATCACCAGCCGATAATATAAAACTCAATTTAGGATTTGCTTTGATTGCATTATTAAGTGTCTGATTCCAGTTATACGCATCATTTCTTGCATAATATTCAGTAGTATTTGTAAATGCGTTTGTTTCTGTTGCCGCTTGTCCGACTGATGCACCAATTTGAGGATCTCCAACATAAAGTACTGAAAAAGCATCCGTATTTTGCGATTTGTAAGTAAATGTTTCTGACCATCCTCCATCTAGAAAATACTGATAATAATAAGTTGTTGCTTTTGTAATACCAGTAATTTTAACTTTATTAGGATAAAGATTTGTAGTAACAGCATTTTCCGTAACACTGCTTAATGAATTTTTATCTTGAACACCATAAAATGTTTGTCCCGTTACATTTCCCTGACTATCTGTCAACCTTACTGCCGGTGTTTCTTCCGTATATGAATACCATCCAAAATTTAACTCAGAAGCATCTTTTCCAGGTGTTAATGCAACCTGCTCATAATTTTTTCTGATTTTATCCCAATCTGTTTTCCAACTTGCCCACGCAGTTGGATCCGCATAAACATTTGAGTAAACCACTGATCCGTCCTGAAGCGTTGTCCCTGTAGTAGTCGTTGAAGCTGCGTTATTCCATGATTCTCTAAGTGATGCAGCATAAATCGAATAACCTGAACTGGCTATAAAAGTTGTTGCAAGGATTGCTGCAGTTACCTTTTTTAAAATTTTGTTTCCCACCATTTTTTTCACTTTTTTCCTCCTATAAATATCGACTAAATGATTAATATGTTAAACATACTATACCGTCATAAAGTAAAATCTATAATCTTCAAAGTGTAAATGTGGTGTAAAGATTTGTATATTATTTCTATTTTTTATTATTTATCATATTAACAAATAATTCAACGATGTAAGGATCATATTTTTTCCCAGAATCTCTTATTATTGAGTTTAAAGCATTTTCTTTACTGGTTTGAGTGTTATCACTAGAAATCATTTTTCTACTATAAGCTTCTGCAATAGCAATTATTCGAGATATTAATGGGATTTCTTCACCTTTTAAACCCTTGGGATATCCTGAACCATCCCATCTTTCATGGTGTCCATAAACCCCATTTGCTAAATCCAGTGTATCTTCTGACATGGATAAAATTCGATAGCTTACGGCAGGATGCTGTCTCTGCATTTCTTTGTCTATCTCAGTAAGCTTGTGCGTATCCTTACTGAGTATCTCATCACTAAGGGCGATTTTTCCAATATCATGTAAATATCCCGCATCTCTTAGCTGTTTAATTTCTGTTTCATTCAAATTCATCACATGTCCAATTTGCTCACACAATATGCTGACTTCTTCTGAATGGGCCTTATCAAAAGCACTTTTTTCGTGGAGTGCATTTATAATACTCATAATCGCTCCAGTGCCAAAACTTTTTCTGGAAGCGATTTTTTCCTTGTACATTTCATTTTCAGCATTTTCCAATATTTTTTCTATTTCCTGATAATGTTTCGTTTTTGTATCTACTCCAGTTGCCATACTGCAAGTAATTGCTTTGATCTTTTTTTGAGAAAACTCTTTTTCTATTTTTGTAGCTAATAAGTTTGCAACCTGCTGTTGTGTTTTTATTAATAGCATTACAAACTCATCTCCGCCAGTGCGAGCTAATAAATCAGTGTCACGAATGTTGGCTTTTAGGACCTGTGAAGCTTCCATAATCAGCTTATCTCCATTAGTATGTCCAAAGGTATCATTTACCATTTTCAAACCATTTATATCAATAAATATGATTGAAATTGGAAGATTATCATTTGTATCCATTTCCTTCATTTTATTTTCGAAGCTTCTTCTATTCAAAAGTCCGGTCATATAGTCATGGTTACTTAAAAAGCGAAGTTCTTTAGTCCTAGTGGCTACCTGATCCTCCAAATTAATAATTAGATGCTGCATATTATCTGCGAGATTATTAAATGCCTCTGATATTTCACCAATCTCGTCATCTCTGACAATCGCTACTCTAGCGGATAGATCTCCTGTCTCTATTTTTTTTGAGGTGTTTAGTAGATTTTTCATTGGATTTAATAATCTACGTGTAATGATAAAATAGATCACAAAAGAAAGCAAAAGAGAGCCAATAACATACCACACAGTCATGCTTATATTTTTATCCAACTCCGATATTAAAAGATTTTTTGGTACTGTGGAAATAATCAGCCAATCTAGACCTGGTTGCTGATATTGTTGAATATTAATAAATGCGTTCTCCTTTTGATGGCTGATGGACAATTCAGTTTTGCCTGAGTTAAGATACTCTTCATATCCCTTCTGAATACTGGAATTATTGATATCCGCTATGGTTTTTCGATTTATGTCACCATTATCAGACGTAGAATAATTACCTGCTCCTATAGAATTGGCAATTAAATATCCTGTATCCTTTTCAATAATTATTACAGAACTATTGTTGCTACTAGTGATTTCTTTGAGATGATTGCCTATATCAGCTAATAGCATATGTGTGCCAAGAACACCTTTAAGTTCTCTATTTTTATCATAGACCGGCCATGCTGCAGATAACGTAAGATCATCCATAACAAAGTGTTTGTAAACTTGAGAAAACACAGGGCCTCCGGTTTGAACTGCTGATTTATACCATTCTCTTGTTCTAGGATCGAACTTACCTGCATTCACTGCAAAGCTACCAGCTGTCATATTATCATTCACATAATAATACCAAGATTCTCCATTTGTCTGGGCATTGTTTTTTATAATCTCCATGTTCCCGTTCTCATCCAGGCGTGCCCCATAATATTCGCCGTTAGCAGTTCCATAACTAAAACTGTATACATTTTTATTATAGGCACTTAACACGCTGACAAAATATTTATTTCGTGCATCCTCATTATCCATATAAAATCCGTTATTTTCTATCAATTTGTGATTAACCGTATTAATCGTAATTGGAATCTGTATATAAGAATCTATCTGATTGAAAACGTCCTGATTCATTTTACTTGCGATTTCTAAAGTACTACTCCTGGCTGATGTTTTCCAGCTGGAAAATATAAATAATGCAATTCCTCCAGAAGTAATTAATAAAAGAAGTGTAAATGTAATTATAAAGAGGCTAATTATCGACATATTCTTTCTTGACTTTTTATTTCTAGTTGTTTTGTTTTTTATAATAGCATCTTTAATGATTATGTTTTTTATAATTCCATTTTTTTTCATATTCACTCCCGTTGGTGCCTTTATACCACTTAAAATCAGGGATATTAATGATGAACTCATTCATGTTTATCTCTATTTTATGTAATAGGTTTTATAGTTGACAATTCAAATATATTCTATTGATTTTTATAATAACAGAAAAAAGAAACAATAACAATTCACTAATTTATCATAGTTTCTTCATTATAACTTATATTTTCGTTTAATATTTATTTTTACTGCCTTTTACGACATTTCCATAGATGTTTTAAGCGGTATTTGTTGTCCTTCAACGTATACTGTGATATACTTTTTCGAGATAATAATTCGAGGAGGTTTTAAATTGGAAAACAAAAAAATTATTCAAGTGGAAGAAAAGGTACCTTTTAATCTACTGATTCCGCTGTCCCTGCAGCACATGTTCGCAATGTTCGGTGCAACTGTTTTAGTACCAATTCTTTTTCAAATCAATCCATCCGTAGTACTACTAATGAATGGTGTTGGTACAATAATATTTATTTTAATTACCAAAGGGAAAGCTCCCGCATATCTTGGCTCTAGCTTTGCTTTTCTTGCTCCAGCTGGTCTGGTAATTACAAAATGGGGATATTCGTATGCGCTAGGTGGCTTTATCGTAGTCGGATTTTCCCTCTGCGTTTTATCCTTCATCGTTTATAAGTTCGGCATTAAGTGGATTGACATTTTACTTCCAGCTGCAGCTATGGGACCAGTCGTTGCGCTCATCGGTCTGGAACTTGCAAGCACTGCCGCTTCCACCGCCGGTATCCTTCCAGGTACCGATGGGTCCATTGATTCCAAAAATGTCATTGTTTTTCTAGTGACCTTGGCTGTTGCTGTGTTTGGCAATGTACTGTTTCGTAAAATTTTCGCTGTCATTCCAATATTAATTGCAATTGTTGCCGGATATATCACTGCACTACTTACTAATCTTGTAACACCTCAGATTGTTGTAGATGCATTGCATAAAAGCTTACTTGTAAAACCAAATTTCCAAACTCCTCACTTTAATCTTGAGGCGATTTTGATGATCCTACCGGTCATTTTAGTACTTGCATCAGAGCATATCGGTCACCAACTTGTTACTAGTAAAATTGTAGGAAGAGACCTTCTAAAAGATCCAGGCTTACATCGTTCTTTATTTGCTGACGGTATATCCACAATGCTTTCTGGCTTTGTAGGTTCCGTACCTACTACAACCTATGGAGAAAACATCGGCGTTATGGCAATAACCAAAGTTTACTCTGTACAAGTTATTGGTGGTGCAGCGCTCCTATCAATCATCGCTTCCTTTATCGGACCAGTTGCTGCATTGATTCAGACCATACCAGGCCCTGTCATTGGTGGAATTTCATTCCTGCTGTACGGCATGATTGGTGCTTCTGGTATCCGTATCTTAGTTGATGCTAAAGTAGATTATAGCCGTAGCCGCAACCTGACACTGACTTCAGTTGTATTTGTAACTGGCCTTTCCGGTGTTGCTTTTAAAATTGGTCAAGTCGAATTAAAGGGCATGGTGCTCGCATGTATCGTCGGTATGGTTTTGTCTCTGCTCTTCTATATCTTCGACAAGCTTGGATGGGCAAACGACAAATAGAATAACATTACATTTTACTAAAATTACATAATTACATAATTACAATATGCTCCCCTTATAGTAAGCAGTCAAAAAATCTGTTTACTACAAGGGGAGCATATTTAATTGTATAGTGAAAATATTAAATTAATTATCAAAAGCTATATTGACCTCAATTGGAATATTATCAGCTAAAAGTTCAATACATAGAACCTGATTTGAGCTCATCTTTAAAGATATATCATTTCCATGAAGTAGTGTTGGCGTTGAAATATCTATTGGAATTCCTAAAACAGAGAAACGAGTTGCTGCATTCGCTGTTAACATATTTGTTAGTTCCGATAATGCACTTTTTGCTATATCATCTAGCTCTATAACAGGCATGCCCATCATCATAGTGGATGCTATTTTCTTAGCATTTTCAATATCAATTGAGTACACTATATTACCTTTAATAGCGCCAACTATTCCAACTATTATAATTACACCTGAACTCAAAAGATCTTTACCCTTCACGCTTAAATGCCCTTTTTCAACTTTGCTAAACCCTAGTTGAGGCATAACATTAAGGAAAGATTCCATAAACGGATTAACATGATTTACATCCATTTTTCTTCACCTCTTGTAAAACCTACGTTCATCAACAAATCACCAAAATTGGTTTCTGCTATTGCGGTATTTGTCTTAAAACTTGGAGCTGAAATATGAACATTATCACCATGTAGTATAGAAGGTGGCGCTACACGAAGTCCTAAAGCTCTATCCTTTCTATTTAATAAAGAGCATGCATTTCCAGAAATTATATTTGCGAACTCTGCCATTGCGCCTATCATCTCATCATTATTTTTAGGTGCTCTTCTAAGTAATGCAGTTGCCATATTATCTGCTGTTTCTTTTGATAAATCGATTACCATTCTACCCGCAAACTTACCAATTATTCCAATTATCACAGTCATGCCCTTTGATATGTATTCTTTGTCATCAGAATATTCATCCTTAAAAGTAAGTAAGGTTTTTGTCATTCTATTTACACCATCTAATAAAGCTTCTTTAAATACTGGAAAAGAGTCTGTCTCTAGTAACTTATAAATTTCTTCCGAACTCATTACCCTATTAATTGCGGCAATAAGTTCATCTGGGTCAACTGGTTTTTGAATATATGCAGAAACATTATTTTCTTTTGCTTCATTCACGATTTCTTCATCCATCATAGAACTTACAACAATCACTTTTATATTGGGATCAATTTCATGTACAGCTCGTGTACATTCAAAACCATCCGTACCAGGTAATGTCATATCCATTGTAACCAATGCTGGTCTTTTATCTTTTATCACTTCTTTTACTTCTTCAAGCGTACCAGCTTCACCAACAACTTCATACCCTTTGTCTTCAAGAATGTCTCTTAATATAGCAATAGAAAAAGGTGAGTCATCCACAATTACTATTCTAATTTTATCCATAGAATATATTTACCTCCGATTTTTTATAACAACATTTTAATTAATATATATATTCGTATATTAACATACAATTCAGTAGCCGTCAGCAATTTTTGACTACTTATTATGTAAAATTATGTCATATTTTAGGCCTATTTATATTCTATATTGAAAGATTTATTTGTAATCGTTCTATTAATACGATTTTGTAAAATACCACCTATTTTTTTGCAACAAAAAAAGATTATATAAGGTCTTGATGCAGTACTATTAATAAATTCATTAATAGCCTCGTGATTCTCCATAACATGGTAATATAGATATTCATTTAAAGTTTTTCTATATTCAGTTTTTCTATATTCAGCTTTTCTAAATGCTCTTTTGCCCTTGATACATAGCAGGAAGTTCCTCCATTTTTAATTGCAAATTCAAATGCCTTTGTTGCTTCGCTCGATCTATTATAGTGTAAATATATTATTCCAAGTGTATATTTCGCGGACACTTTACTCAGCATATGCTTTGCCCTTAACAATGCATCATTAAATACCTGCTCTGCACCATCATAAATATTATTTGCCATATTCAATAAAACTTTCGAATCACTATATGAATACAACAATTTATTTTTATATATACGGCTCAATTTTTTATTATCCAAAGCAATCCTGAATTCTTCCATTGAATCAACCACATTTTCAATATCTTTTATCATAAAATAATAAGCAACTAAATTATTATAATATATTGCCAGATAGATGGCTCCTGCTCTACCGTTACCAAATCCAACAATGCTGTTAAGCGTTTTTTTCGCTCTCTCTCTATTTCCAGCATTCAAATAACCAGTTGATAGGTTAAGCATCAATAACGTTACTAACTTCTTATTTGTTTGATCAAACAATAAATCATCGCAAATTCGTATGTATTCCTCAAGATTACAATCGTCCATCATTATATTTATAATTTTTCTCATTTTTATCTGAGCAAATATTTCAAGTAACATTGCAACAGTAAAAATCCAAATCGTAGCAACTAGTACTCCAACATAAAAATTAATATCCCAGCCTAATTTTAGACAAATAGGTACCCCTCCAATAAAACTAAACACGAAATATAAAATCATTGTACTTTTAAAACATTTTATCATATGTTAATCCCCCTTATCGCTTATACCTGTTCCTCATGGTTTCTTAATTTTTCGGAAAAATAATTCTCTGGGTTTCATCCAACTCGGTGAATAAAATCAGTACTAATTTAGATTTCTATTTCGATCATCTTCTTTAAATGCTTTTGTGCCATTTTCACGTAGAATAAAGTTCCACCATTTTTAACTACGAATTCAAACGCCTCTCTTGCTTCGCAAAGTCTATTATCATGTAAATATATTATTCCAAGTATATATTTTACATATACTTTACCCAACATATGATTTTCCCTTATCAGTACATCATTAAACAACTGTTCTGCACCATCATAAATGTCATTTGTCATATTTAGCAAGCTTTCTTTCTCGTTATATGAACACAAGAATTTATTTTTATATACACGACTCAACTTTTTGTTATTCAGAGCAATCTTTAATTTTTCCATTGAGGCAATCACATTTCCAGTTTCTTTTTCTAGGAAAAAATAGGAAACCAAGTTATTATAATAAGATGCCCGATATGTAGCCCCTCGCCTACCTTTTCCATTTTCATCTATACGATCAAGTATCATCTGTGCGCGATCTCTATCACCCGCTTTCAAATAACCAGTGGATAGATTTAACATCAAAAGAGTTCTCGATTTCTTGTCTTTACAATGAGACAATAATTCATTGCAAATTTGTAAATATTTCTCGGGATTACAATCATCCCTCATAATATTTATAATCTTTTTCATTTTTATCCACGCAAACGAATTCATTATCAATGCTATGGCTATAATCCATATGATAGCGAATAATCCTCCAAGATAAAAATTGTTAATCCATAATAGCTTCATCCAAATATACACACTTCCAATAAAGCTGATGATATAATATATAAATTTTGTACTTCTAAAACATCTAATCATATTCAAAACTCCTTATAGAATCAAATGATTCTTCACTAATAATTGTTGAACTTTTCTATTATTATGGAAATTATATTCTATAATTAGTTTACCATAAAATCACAATTTTTTCTATGTTCCATGAGATTTTAATAAGAATACCTTGCTTTTCTCTCTTGCTTTTCCACATTCCATTTTGCATATTGATCAAGTATCCATCCGGATCGTTTCATTGATATTTTTATTTCGGTACACCAAATCACTTCGAACCGCAAACCCTTGTTTCTCCCAAAAAGCATTTCCAATCTCATTTTTTGAAAATGCTACCAATGCCACTTTATTGATTCCTTCTTCCTTCAATGCTTCCATTGCAAATCGGATCAAATTGGTAGCAATTCCTTTATTACGTTCCACCACTGCTACTGATGTATGATAAATAAACCCTCTTCTTCCATCATGCCCACTCAAAATTACACCAATAATAGTGTCATCTCTTTCTGCTACGAAACAAGTATTTGAGTTCCGTTTTAAATATTTATCAATTCCACTCTTAGAATCATCCAAATTATTTAGCCCCATACCTGGTGTATTTGTCCATAGCTGATAAACTCCTTCGTAGTCCGTAATCAACATTTTTCTAATATTCATTTGTCTATTCATTTGTTTATTCATTTGTCTATTCATTTGTGTATTCATATTCCTGCACTCCTCCTCTAAATTTCTCCATCCTATAATGTTTCTCTTAATCTAACTCCTTTATTCCACCCTTAAAATCATATCCCATCTTTTGGTAAAATTCACAGGCCGTGATCGATGCAGGGATTTCTATTCTTTTCGCTCTTGTAAATAAATCGTCTAGCTCCAATGTCTGAACAACTTTTCTTCCAATCCCTTGTCCGTGATATTCTGGCAATACAAATACGGTTAGCAAAATGCTTTCATCCAAACTTCCCCATAAACTGGCAATTGATCCGCAAGCAACCACTTTATCATCTACGCAGAACACATACATATGTGCAAAATTTGCCACTCCTAATACCCAATTAAAATCATGTGTTCTTACCATTTCTTCCATTGCTTCCTGCCCATAGTCTTTAATATTTACTTCAAGAAAATTCCTGTGAATCAAGGATGCTACTGTTTTAGCGTCATCTGCTACAAATTTTCTAACTTCCACATTACTTTTTTCATAATTAATCAACCCCATATTATCATTTACCACCTTTCTACTGATAAAGCAAAAAATCGCACCTACATATAAAATATGTCTAGTGCGATTCTGCAAATAATTTATAATCTTTCAAGAATGAACCATTCTGATTATATTTACATTTTCTACACAGACATTTAAGACCTACGGGCTCACGTCTGTGCATATACTCAACTTTGTTGAGTAACAACAGCTACAAGCAAATACGTCTAGAATAATACATATACATCTGTCTATTAAAATGTAAATTCTGATTCATCATTTTCTCCATTCCTGTTGTTAATGATATTAATATTTAAAGTCAAAATATCTTCTGTATAAATAATAGTTACTTTCCCATGCATCCGATTCTATTTGGGCTTCACTGCTTGTAAAATCCGCATATTTACTAAGAAACTGCTTCCAATCAGAAATCAAACCGCTATATCCATTTTTACTTAATGAATTATATGCGCTTTCATCCAGTCCATCATGCACTTTCATAACAGCCTCTAATCCATAGGTCTGTATTAGATAATCAACAAATGAATATCTATATCTCATAGCAAATCCATTATTCTCTGTATCTAATTTTTCAAATGCCAATGAAGTATGACGTTGTTCCAATTTAACAACCTTATGAACATCAATAACATAATAATTACATTCCTTTGCTTCCTGCGCTGGGCGATCACATATCATAATTCCTTTTCCTGAATAATAATGGTTCTGCACATAGTCACATAGACCATCATCAAGCGTCTTTGAAAATGATGATACTCCAGTCTGTTTATCATATGTTACCAAATGAGTCAATGCATTCACTAATGGCAGATCACAATATGTAATCATACCAATTGGATAATTTAAGTTAAATATTAAAGTTTTAGTATCTGATTTTTCTGGGTATTTTAAGTATGGTAGTTCTTCAGCACCGTGTAAATCAAGCTCTAGATTTAAATAAATAGTATTATCCTCATTCGTATACTGCTTATACCAATCTTCTTTGCCCAATAATTTAGCAATTTCATCTATATAATTAAGTACTGCCGTTTCGTATTCACCTTGTGTTTTATAACCAGCATTTGTCATATCTAATTTTGTCCAATAATCATCTGAGCCATAAGAAAATTTGATTGAAAATTTTGATTCCTCAGTACCTACCGGATTTTGTATTACTGGTTCTGCATTATTTGTTCCATTTTCTTTTAAAATAAACCAGGTTACAATTATGGCGACAGTTACTATAGCTACTAATAAAATCTGTATCACTACTTTAGATGCTGTTTTTCTCTTCATTTCTTTTCCCTAACCCTTCGCTTTTTTAAAATCACAAACTTCATGATTTTATTGTAATTAAATTACCATATTATGTAAAGTTTATCTTTATTAAATAAATATTACAAATATAATATAAATATTACAAAAGCTGGTGTTTAAGAGGTAGAAAACAACTCAATAGTTTAATTAAACTGAATACCCGAATAAGCGTTTTTTAATATATTGCATGAATCCTGGAATTTTTTAAGCTCCTCATCGGTAAGTGACAATGTGATTACACTTTCAATGCCGTTTTGATTTACGATAGAAGGAACTCCCGCATAAACATTATCACAGCCGTATTCTCCTCTTAGCAATGTAGATACTGTAAGCACACTATTCTCATTACTGAGGATTGCTTTCGTGATTCTCACCATTGCCATTCCTATGCCATAATATGTAGATTTTTTGGCTTCAATTATCTTTTGCGCAGCATTTTTAACTTCATCACCTATTTTGGTCATTCCATCGCATGAAAATTTCCCACCTGCTTCGCTACAAAGATCCAAAACTGGCTTTGTTGCAACAAGTGCTTGAGACCAAGGCACAAACTCGCTATCTCCATGCTCTCCCATTACATAAGCGTGGACATTACGTGGATCAACGTGGAAATATTCACCAAGCATATATCTAAGTCGTGCGGTATCCAGTGCAGTACCGGTTCCGATTACTCGCTGACTAGGAAATCCAGAAAGTGTAAGTGTAATATGGGCCATAATGTCAACTGGATTTGTTGCGATTAGAAATATTCCGCTAAATCCCGATGCCACAACTGGCTCAACAATTGACTTGAAAACTGCGGTATTACGCTGAAGAAGATCAAGCCTTGTTTCACCTGGTTTTTGCGCTACGCCGGCTGAGATCACCATAATGTTGGCATCCGTACAATCTTCATATGAACCAGCATAAATCTTCATGTGAGATCCTGAAAATGCAAGTCCATGATTTAAGTCCATTGCCTCCCCCTCGGCACGTTTCTTATCAATATCGACAAGTACTAACTCGTCGCAAGTATTTTGATTAAGCATTGCATAGGCATAACTCATACCAACAAACCCTGTTCCTACTAAAACCACTTTTCTATTATTTGTGTTCAAATTACCCACCTCCATTATTTTTGTTGTTATTTTGCTACAATAAAAATATAACATAAGGAAAAGCAACCACACAATGAACAGTGTGACCGCCTTTCCTTTAGAATTTAATATTAAAGTGCTGCTTTTAAGATTGAGTCCAGTTCTTCAGGTGTGACAGTTGGCTCAAATCTTGCCTGAACTGCTCCATCGCGGCCAATTAGGAATTTAGAAAAGTTCCATTTAACGCCGTTACCCTCTAGATTTTCTGGATAGTGTTCTTTTACGACACCCTGAATCTTCTTGCCCATTTCTTTCTCCATCTCGAAGCCTTTAAACGGAGCAGCGTCCGATAGGAATTTAAATAATGGATCCGCTGTTTCTCCCCAAACATCTACTTTGGAAAACAGTGGAAATGTTACTCCATAATTTATGCGACAAAATGAGGCAATGTCGTCATCAGATCCGGGATCTTGCTCAAGAAACTGGTTGGATGGAAATCCAAGGATTACAAGACCCAAGTCCTTATATTTGAGATAAAGCTTTTCAAGACCTTCGTATTGAGGAGTAAACCCACATTTGCTTGCGGTATTCACAATCAGCACTAGCTTCCCTGCATATTCGGAAAGAGTTACCTCTTGTCCCTTTATGTTTTTTAGTTTGAAATCATATACTGTCATATTAATAACCTCTTTCTTCATTTTTTATAACGTTACTTAGATTACAAGACTTGCTGGTGCATAGATTCTAGTTGCAAGTTCTGCATCCAACATATATAGTCCTTTGGCGTCAGTACCAAACAAGTCGTATTTTTTCACAACATCTTCGGTATTCTTTTCTTCTTCTCCTTGTTCTTTTACAAACCAGTCAAGAAATTGCATTGTACGAAAATCCTTTAGCTCATATGCAGTCGCATAAATATTGTTAATGGACGCTGTTACTTTAAGCTCATGTTCAAAGGCTGCCTCTGCAGGCTCACGGAAAGTTTTAAAATCTGTATTTGGAGCTTTAATGTCCTGAAGAGTTACCTTTTCACTGTTATTTAGTAGATATTTTGTAAACAGCATCGCATGATCGCGTTCTTCCTGTGTTTGAATATTAAACCACGTTGCAAAACCGTTGAGGTTTTTATCTGCATAATATCCGTATATATCAAGATACAGATATGCTGAATACCATTCCATATTGATTTGATTGTTTAATAGTGTTACTAATTCTTTATTTAGCATTGCGTATCATCTCCTTTGTTTTATTAATTTATTTGTCTGGATCATTTCTTTGTCTGAATCATTTATTAATTTCAAAATGTTAATCAAAGGTACACTCAAATTTCAAGTGCGCTTATAGGTTCGCTTTCCAAAGACCATGCAAATTACAGTATGCGTAAACTGTAACCTCATTGGCTACTTGGGATCTATTAACGAAATTACAAGGACTTCCTTCACAGTTTGGAACTATCTCGTCATTTTCACCAGTGAAGATGACTTCAGCATCGCCAGTATAATTCGTAAATTCCGCTTTGGGCTCCATTCCTGGTTTTAAATAAGTGATCTCCACTTTATTACCAGTCACTAAAGCAATCCACTCGATATGGTGTTCATCTGTCATTGGATGTGCTACTGATCCAACTGCTACTTTGATTTTTCCACTTTCACTTGTCACTACTGGAACATGCTTTTCTTTTGCAGCATCAGTCGAGTTTGCTTCTAGTTTTGTCATAGCTTGTCCACAGCAGGTAAGTGTTCCGCCGCCAGATTTAATTAAAGCCACCATATTTCCGCATATTTCACATCTATAAAATATTGTTTCACTCATATTATATCCCTCTTTCAAATTAATTATTGCAACAATTGTTGCTGTGTTTAAAGTTTCGCATGTGTACCATCACAAAATGGTGGTGTGTTGGTATGCTTGCATCCGCATAGGTGAACGGTTTCAGTTTTTTCTGCAGTAAAAGCAACTGGAGTAAATGATGTTTCTTTGTGTGAGCCATCACAAAATGGCTGACTTGCACTTCTTCCACAAGCACACCAATAATAAGTTTTTCCTTCTTCAACCTCAACAGCATAAGGCATTTTTTGAGCAATCTTTGGTTCTTCCATAATTAATCTCCTTTGTATTTTTAATTTAGAATTTATGATACATTTCCTTTTTGGCCCCACAGACTGGGCAGTTATCAGGAGCATTGTCAATTATTGTGTGCCCACAGACTGGACAAACATAAACAGCAATCAACTCTATATCTTTACCTTGCTTTGCAGCTTCTTGCGCCTGTCTAAATAGTTCAACGTGCATTTTTTCAGCTTCTAGTGCAAAGTGGAAAGAACGTTGTGCTCCTGTCTCTTTCTGAAACTCTGCAGTATTTAGATAGACTGGATACATCTGCTCCACTTCATGAAGTTCACCATTGATGGCACCTTGCAGATTATCAACAGTCTTACCCGTTCCAAAAACGCCGCCTGCAGGTACAGTGGCATCTGCCGTGGCACCATCAATTACGTTGAAATGGTTTGATGCATGAACCCTCTCCGCGTATGAGATAGCTTCAAACAACTTAGCTATATTAGGAAAGCCTTCTTTTTTTGCCATGTCGGCCCAGATAAGATACCTCATGTGTGCCATACTTTCTCCGCCATAAGCAGAATGAAGAAAATCTGAAGTCATTGCATTTTTAACTGCCATATTAAATTACCTCCTCTTAATCATTATTTTTTATTTATATAAATTCCTTGAGTAGACTTTTCACTACCGTAGGATCTGTTACTTGGTCTAGCAGTTGAATCCCAGTTTTTAGAACCGTATTCTTTTGATGATATGTCTTTTTTGGTTCCTGATAAAGAATTCCAAGTGGTATTTTGTCATTGAATTCCATCGCTTTTTCCATTGCCGCCAGCTTGTTGGATGGATCATAGGAACTATCTAAGTTATATACACGTTTATTGTACCATCCAAATGTGTTCACTTTGTTAAAACTGATGCAGGGTTGTAGAATATCAACTATTGCATATCCTTCGTATTCTATTGCCTGTTTCATAATTGAAACCAGCTGTTCTTTGTGTCCTGTAAATGCCCTAGCAACAAATCCACTTCCTGCTGCAATCGCCATCAGTACTGGATTAAGTGGCGTGTTCATGCTTCCATCTGTCTGCACTTCAGTGACAAGACCCTCCATTGAAGTTGGAGACGCTTGGCCTTTTGTGAGGGCATAAATCTGGTTGTCATGCACAAAATGAGTAATATCTACGTTACGGCGAATATTGTGAATAAAATGATTGCCACCTTCTCCATAAGAATCTCCGTCACCAGTATCGACAATTACTGTCAGGTTAACATTTGCTATTTTAGTTGCCACCGCCGCTGGTAAAGAACGACCATGTAGTCCACAAAATGTATTAGCACTGATATACTGTGGTGTTTTTGCCGCTTGGCCGATTCCCGCCACCATCATAACTTCATAAGGATCTTTACCTAGTTCCTCTAAGGCGGTTTTTAGGCATTCCAGAATATTGAAGTTCCCACAACCGGGACACCATGCCGTTTCGTAAGTGCAGAATGTATTTTTGCTCATGTCAAATCCTCCTTTTGAATACGCTCGGCGATCTCTTCACCCGATATTTGACGCCCGTCATATTTCAAAATGCTTCCAGTGCAAGTGATACCGGTCTGCTCCCTAATGAGATCAGCCAGCTGCCCTGTTGCGTTCTGTTCGACATTGATAATTTGTTGCGCTTTGTCAGCTTTTTCTTTTAACAACTTTTGAGGGAGTGGATACACGTCCCCAAATACCAATGCTGCGTATTGGTTCTTTGATTTTTCATTAAGAATCTTCACTGCTTCCACAATAGGACCATATGTTGATCCCCAACCAACAAGTAACGTTTCAAAAGAATCCGTCCCAATAAATTCAGGCTCCTGAAGCTCTTTTTTGAGGTTTTCAAGTTTTTTCATACGTTTTGCCATCATTTTATTACGTACTTCTGAGGACTCTGTGATCCAACCACGTTCATCATGCTCGTCACTATCGATTGACACGAAATTATTCGTTTTTCCTGGCAGAAGTCGTGGAGATATGCCATCCTCAGTATATTTGTAACGTAAGTATTCTTCATTGCCCTCATGAGATGTTGCTGGAGCTGCGACTTCAATACCATCAATTTTAAATGGTTTTACAGTAGCCGATGCGTCTCCGAGATACTGATCGCTTAGAATAATCACTGGAATCTGATATTTTTCAGCTAGATGAAATGCCCTTATTGTCTGATAAAATGCGTCCTCGTGGTTACGAATAGCAATTACCATACGAGGAAACTCACCCTGCGATGCTGAAATAACGAATTTTAGATCACTTTGTTCTGTACGAGTTGGTAAACCAGTTGCAGGACCTGGACGCTGAACATCAACTACGACCAATGGGATTTCTGCTATACCGGAAAGCCCAAGGGCTTCCACCATCAAACAAAATCCACCTCCAGAGGTCCCTGTCATTGCACGGGCGCCTGCATAAGATGCTCCGATTGCCATATTGATTGCGGCAATTTCGTCCTCCGCTTGTTCAACTACGATTCCTGTTTCGTCACCTTTGGATGCAAGATATTCCATCACTGCCGTAGATGGAGACATTGGGTAAGCCGAATAGAATCTCAATCCTGCCGCAATTGCTCCAAGAGCCATAGCTTTACTACCAGAAAGAATCATCCAATCACTATATTTTCCCTGCAGATGTGGAAAACGTTTTTCAACACTTTTATATCCTTCTTCCACCGCTTTTAAATTAATTTCAAGATACTGTTCCTTTACAAATGTGAGAATAACATCTTGTACAAAGTCAAGATTTTCTCCGAACAGTTTTAATATGACCCCTACTGCAATACTTCCCGCAGCGCGTGCGTTTCCAAGATTCTTCGCCATCTCATTCATGTTAATTTTAATAGCTCTTGAGTCAGTCGTTGTAAGCCCACTGTCGCAAAGTATAAATCCGTTGTCATTCAACTTATCTTGATGCAATTCAATGGTATCATCCGTTAGTGCGATAATTCCATCTAGTTTTTCACTATGAGACTGTATCACTTCTGTTCCAAATCGGATTAGCGAAAAGTTATGTCCTCCGCGGACACGTGACATAAAGTCTCTTGATGTAAATACGCTATAACCGGATCGTTTCAAAAGTTTTTCCAGAATGGCCGTCGTTGTTTCAATGCCCTGACCAGCCTCCCCACCAATAAGTAGATTGTACATAAATTTGCCTCCTGATAAACGATTTTTTTATTTTTGCCTTTTACTTTATACTTTATTCTTTGTTGATTATTCTTTATCCTTTATTCTTTATCCTTTATTCTTTATTCTTTATAATTCTATAATAATCATTGTTATTCTATAATTATATCAAATTTTTGACACTTTTCCCTGATCTGTAACTGATTGCATCTTAGCCTGAATCTGTTCCTGATCTCCAAGATAGTATTTTTTCAAAACGTTCCACTTGTCGTCAAACTCATAAACTAGTGGAATTCCAGTAGGAATATTCACTTCAGTGATATCTTTCTCAGAAAGTTTCTCGAAATATTTGACCAATGCACGAATAGAATTGCCGTGTGCAGCAATCAACACCTGCTTTCCATCTATCATATCTTTTCTAATATTTTTTTCAAAGTATGGTACAACCCTTGCTATTGTGTCCTCAAGGCTTTCGCATAAAGGAAGTTCCTTCTGATTTTCGTTTCGATATTGTATCTGCAAACGTGGGCTTCTCTCGTCATTTTCATTAAGTTCCGGCGGACGTATAGCAAACGATCTACGCCAGATTTTCACTTGTTCCTCTCCATATTTCTGAGCGGTTTCAGCCTTGTTAAGGCCTTGTATAGCTCCATAATGCCTTTCATTTAGCTTCCAAGTTTTAATAACTGGTAGCCACTGTCGATCAAGCTTCTCTAGAATGAGATTCAATGTATGTATGGCTCTTTTTAAATAAGAGGTATAACAGATATCAAAGTCAAATCCATCTTGCTTTAACAAGCTTCCCGCATTTTGTGCTTCATCTATCCCATTTGCGGTTAAATCAACATCTGTCCAGCCGGTAAAAAGGTTTTTTTGGTTCCATTCACTTTCTCCATGCCGTATTAAAACCAATTTCATACTCATTCACCTCCATGTTTATTATTCATTTAATTTTGTACTATAATTGGAAATTTATCCATTTACTGAAACTCAGTATATTCCTAATTAGTGTAAATTACAAGTTTTTACGTGCTTATTTGATATATTAGTCTTTAATATTTACGTTTTTCTGACAATCGTATTAATATTATTATATTAATTATACAATTTAATATAAACCATTTAATATTTCAGATTTTTTTACTTTTATTTTATATAATACACACATTATTGTTATTTTTTTAATTTTTAAAGTTATTATGGTTTATAATATGCGCTCTTGTAGCAGACTTTTAAAAAACAAAAATTTTTCATAACAAAGAAGTACATATCAAAATAAACCGCTCTCTATCAATTAGACAGGGAGCGGTTCAACAAAGAAATGACTCTTATATGTGCTTATTTATTTTTTAGATTGTAAAATGAAGATAACCCTTTATATTTTGCTTCTGCTCCGAGTTCCTGCTCAATTTGCAAAAGACGGTTGTATTTTGCAACGCGCTCACTTCTTGATGGAGCTCCTGTTTTGATTTGTCCTGCATTTACTGCAACCGCTAGATCGGCAATCGTTGTATCCTCTGTTTCACCTGAACGATGTGAAATAACTACAGTATAGCCTGCTCGTTGAGCAGTATGAATGGCTTCCAACGTTTCTGTCAATGTACCTATTTGGTTGAGTTTAATGAGAATGGAATTGGACACACCTAAATCAATTCCCCTAGTAAGGCGCTTTGTATTGGTGACAAATAAATCATCTCCTACTAACTGCACTTTATCTCCAAGTTTTTCAGTGAGTTTCTTCCATCCGGTCCAGTCTTCCTCTGCAAGTCCGTCCTCTAACGAGATAATTGGATATTTGGTAATCAACATGTCCCAAAAATCAATGAGCTCATCGGCCGTCATCTTTTTTTGTTTTTTAGGAAGAAGGTAAGTTCCATCTTTCTGATACCATTCGCTCGCTGCTGGATCCATCGCAATTCTAAACTGGGTTCCTGGTTTATATCCTGCTTTTTCGATTGCTTCAACAATCGCTTGGAGTGCATCTTCATCATCCTTTAAGTCTGGAGCAAAACCACCTTCATCACCAACTGCTGTAGAAAGTCCACGATCTGATAGTACCTTTTTTAAGCTATGAAATACTTCTGTTGACCAACGTAGTGCTTCAGTAAAAGAAGGTGCTCCAATTGGCATAATAAGAAATTCTTGAATATCTACGTTATTGGAAGCATGCGCTCCTCCATTGAGTATATTCATCATAGGAACAGGAAGTTCTCTCGCTTCACAACCACCGATATATCGATACAATGGAATTCCAAGCCCTTGAGCCGCTGCCTTTGCTGCTGCCAATGACACTGAAAGAATAGCATTTGCACCTAATTTTGATTTGTTATCTGTACCATCAAGTTCAATCATCAAATGATCAAGTCTACTTTGCGCAAGCACATTTTCGCCCCGAATACAGTTGAAAATGTCTATATTTACATTTTTAACAGCTTTTTGAACGCCCTTTCCCTGATATCTGGCTTGGTCGCCATCACGTAACTCAATTGCCTCAAATGCGCCGGTTGACGCTCCCGAAGGAACTGAAGCTACACCCCTTGCTCCATTTGCAAGTACGACTTCCGTCTGAATGGTTGGGTTTCCTCTTGAATCTAGAATCTCCATTGCGTGAACTTGTTCAATAGCAAAATTATTTAACATAAATTATTCCCCTTTCTGTGAATGTGCTTTAATAAAGACATTCCATATGTATTTCTTAGCATTTCTTAGTGTTTTGTAATGTTTCTTAGTGTTTTTTCTGATTTCTTGGTAGTTATTGGTATTTCTTATCTTAATTCTAATCTTTACATTTTTTAATAGACTTGTCAATTAAGTTTATACTAAGAAATACAAAATAACTCATTGAATAAATGTGTAAAATAGTCTAATATTCATTTATAAGGAAATTAAACTATACACAGAAATGAGAATAACTATGAAATCATTTAGAAATCGACATAAGCCAGGACATAAAGCCTCTGACTTTTTTAAATACCTCGGACCTGGCCTATTAGTTACTGTAGGATTTATCGACCCCGGAAACTGGGTGTCAAACCTTGCTGCAGGTTCCAGCTATGGCTATGTGCTACTATGGATGGTGACAGTCTCCACCATTATGCTGATTGTCCTGCAACACAATGCAGCACATTTGGGCATTGTAACCGGAAAATGTCTTTCAGAGGCAACTACCGAAAATATTAGACCATGGATCAAAAATATTATACTGCTTTCTGCTGTGGCCGCTTCCATATCTACTGCAATGGCCGAAATTCTCGGTGGTGCTATCGCACTGAATATGCTTTTTAGATTACCGCTCCAAATTGGAGCTATAATTATTCTGGTGGTGGTCCTATTATTACAATTTACAAACTCCTATAAAAGAATCGAAAAAATTATTATTGGATTCGTTTCTATAATTGGTCTTTCTTTCCTTTTTGAGATCTGTGTTGTGCATATTAATTGGGGATCAGCAATGACTGGATGGGTCACGCCATCATTTCCCCTCGGCTCCATGCCAGTAATCATGAGTGTATTGGGTGCTGTTGTTATGCCACATAACCTTTTTTTACATTCTGAAATCATTCAGAGCCATCAGTTCAATCTTCAGGATGATGCCATAATTCAAAAGGAACTCAAGCATGAATTTACAGATACACTATTTTCTATGATTGTGGGATGGGCCATCAACAGCGCCATGATTCTTTTAGCCGCTGCAACCTTTTTTGAACACGGTACAGTGATCACGGATCTTTCCCAGGCGCAAGGAATGCTTAAACCATTGCTAGGCAGTGCTGCGTCGATTATTTTTGCCGTTGCTTTGCTTTTTGCGGGACTTTCCTCAAGTATTACCGCTGGCATGGCTGGCGGAAGCATATTTGCAGGGATTTTTGCAAAGCCCTATGACATTACCGAACGTCATACCAAAGCTGGAATCCTAATCACAATGGTTCCCGCCGCTCTCATTATTTTATTTATTACTTCACCTTTTCAGGTGTTGATTTATTCACAGATGCTGCTGAGCATTCAATTGCCTATCACAATTTTTACACTGATTTATCTGACCTCTTCAAAAAAAGTAATGCATAAATATGTGAACTCTAAACTAGATAAAATCTTCCTGTGGAGCATTGGTATAATTGTCACGGGGTTAAATATCGCTTTGCTTGTCAGTTATCTTTAGTAGTCAGTTATCTTTAGTAGTCAGTTATCTTTTAGTCTGTTTTTATACAAAACTCATTTGCTATAACTATTGATTAAATAATACGTATATATTACTTCAATTCCTTTAATTTTTTTATGGCTTTTAGAAAAATCATACTATGACTGTTTATATCTTTTTTTCCGTCTATATGCATTGTAATATAAAGTTTCTCTCCAAGTGAGACAATTCCTATAATACGTTTTGCATTAAGCACCAACGGTGGAATAAAAATAACATTTTTTATATTATAGTTTTCAATTTGAGATACAATTGGTAACAACTTAAGATTAGTTACACTTAATCCTTTTGCGTTTCCAGTATATCCAAACATACTTGCGAAATTATGTGCTACTGTATTCTCGTAAAATCCGCATGCTGAAAAATAAATAGCATCAATAAGATTAGGCTTAATTCCATTCATAAAGTTCATTAGGAAGAACTTACTATTAACATTATCAGTTTTTTTGTTCATCAACTTCTGTACCTTTTTTGCATTACTTATGAAGTCGATATTATCGTTATATTTATACTTAATAGAAATACCAGAAGCATAATTTCCCATGAACCTATTATTTTCTTCACGTATACTTACTGCCTGCCCGCAGTCATTACACTTAGAATCTGCAGAAAGTAATGCAGTAGTTATTAGTGTATTTACTGTTAACTTCGTTTCCTTAGAAAAATTAATCAGTCTATGATATTCTTCTTGATTTAACTTCTCATATTTTACAAATGAGCTATGCTCTTCCCAATATTTTTCTGTCATCTTTGTATAATCTTGTATCGTGAACTTTTTTTCTGACTTTCCCCATTTTTTATTCATTCCGCCCATCATAAATCGAATTGGAAAGCTCAATTTACTTTTTGCTGATAGAGTTTTTATATCAATCTCTTTATCAGGCACTAATTCAAGTTTTTCTCCAGACATAGCTTTTAAAATGCTTTCAAGCAAAAATGAAAAAGATAATCCGTCACCAATAATATGATGTGCTATCAGTAATAAAGTAAATCCATTTGAACTTTTTGTATAAAAGAAACGTAAATATTCGCCATTCCAAATATCAAATTGTTTTTGCTCTTGTTCACATATAAGGGTCTCTATTGAACTATTATTCTCTTTTATAGAATAATTAGCATTCTCTATTGGAATAAAAAATGATTTCCCTTCATCATCTAAAAACACTTTACTTTTAAATGCTTGAAAACTATTAACCGCAGCGCATATAGCAACTGTAAATCTTGTTTCATCTTTACAGCCAGTAAACTCTGCGTTCAATACTACATTCGTTACAGGTGAAAAAATCCATAGTCTTTCCTTCTCAATTTTTTTCATAGTTCTACTCCAATAATAATTTTATTTTATCTCTTTATTTTCAGCTTTTGCTTGCTCATACTGAATTTTATCTTGCTTTTGTTCTATTAATAACAAAATAAAGAATAAAATAAGTGCTACTACTAATATTGTGGCTAATATACAAAATGCCATAAAATACTCGAGTACATATAATATACCGACAAACAATATATTACCTGCATAAATCTTGCAAAACCATACTCCCGGCTCTAACATATTAAGTTTATACTTTGATTTCTTAGTATTTTGCTTTTTATAATCCATACAATTCACCATCTTTCAAATCACTTAAATACCTCATATGCTTTTATTATCATTTTCTTCATTTCTTCAAATGGTATATCTAACGTTTTATATGCATTCATCATAATAATTCCATTTGCATATATAATCATGTTGATATTGAAAGAACTAATATCAAGACAGTATTGCATCATTTGCAGTCCATCTCTTGATGTGAATATTAACTGAAATAATCTTTTTTCTGCATTTGCAAATTGGATATACGCTATAATATTTGCTAAATCAGATGATAAGCTTTTATCTCTATTCTGTGTTATGAAATTAGCCATATATTCACATGTTTTCTGCATGATAGCAACTTTCAAATCAGACATATCTTTAAACTCCTGATAAATGGGCTGTGTAGAACATGATAATTCACAAGCCAAACTCCTTACCGTTATCGATTCATAGCCTTCCGTTTGTGTTATAAAAAAGGCCTTTTCTAATATCATTTCTTTTGTGATTCGTTTTTGTGGTGGCATATAAAATATCTCCTCATTAAAATAACATTGTTATATAACAATGTTATTTTATAATATATCTAAATATATGTCAACAGGAACTGATTGTAATATAATGCTCAATAATAATATGAGCTAACCAAGTTACTATAACAATATCACTTATATCCATCGATTCAAACTTAATATCATTTTATCTAGACAGTTATATTTTTAATAGTATGTTTATAATAAATGATACAAATAATTATCGAAAATGCAGTGGCAATCGGCGAAGCAAATCCAATTTGTAGCATTGTTACTCCTGGAATTTTACTCATAAAATATGAAATTGGAATTCGGAAAGCAAATGCTGCAAGAATCCCTTGAATCATTACAAATATAGTTTTACCGCTACCATTGAAATAACCGATAAAGCAAAACAATATGCAGACAAGTATACAGTCAATTGCATACGATTTCATATACTCTGCACATGCGGCAATTACATTTGAATCACTCGAAAAGATTCCTGCAAGAATATCTCCATGCCAGAATGAAATTCCAAACATAATTGCACCAAAGGAAAGTGATGTTACCATGGCAATATACATCGTTTTTTTTGCACGTTCCAATTGGCATGCACCAATGTTTTGTGCAACAAATACTGAGACCGAGTCCATAAAAGACATTGGAATGAGCATAATGAAAACAACAATTTTCTCACTGACACCAATTGATGCCGAAGCTATGAGACCTAATGTATTAATAATTGCTGTAATAATCAAAAAAGAAATATTTGTTAACGCATCCTGTAATGCAATTGGCGCTCCAAACTGTAATATCTTTTTAATTTCTATTTTGTGGAAACATATACTTTTCCTTGAAAGTCCAAATAAAAGACCTCGTTTCTTAATAATGATAAGGGATATGAATACGCTGACAGCCTGTGCAAAAACAGTTGCGACCGCTGCTCCTATTGCATCAAGTCTAAACACGCCAATAAGGACTAGATCACCTAATACATTTGTAACACATGCAATTCCTACAAAAAGAAGTGGTGACTTCGAATTGCCACTCCCTCTAAATATAGCGCTTATAACATTATATGCAACGATAAATACAATCCCTAATGAACAGATAAGAACATAGCTAATTGTTTTTTCAAAAGCTTCTGTTGGAGTGTTCATTAACTTGACCAAAAATCTGCCCGAAGCCAGCATAATAACGGTAAGCATAAATGCAATCGTTCCAAATAAACAAATACACGTTCCTATTATTTTCTCTACTTCATCTATTTTCTTTTCACCGATTTTTTGTCCAACCAAAATCGTTATTCCCATTGATAGCCCTGTGACGATTCCAGTTATCGTTTGCATAATCTGACTTCCTGTCGCTACTGCCGATACACTTGATGCATCTCCAAATTGTCCTACGACAAGCAAATCAATAGCACCATACATCCCCTGTAAAAAGATAGCTGCCAAAATTGGCATTGTAAATCCAATTAATGGTTTGAATATTTTTCCTTCTGTAAAATTAATTGATTTTTTCATAAATCCTCCAAAATATATTGATTTGTAAAATTTTTCATTTAAAATGGGGATTTTAGTTACTAAAAGCAAAAAATGCCAGATAAAATATCGGGTAACCCCGACATCTTATCCAGCATGTAATTTCAAATACAAACCCTCCGATGAACGTGATGAGTATAACACGCTCTTTTTATCTTTGTCAATGACCGCAACTTTTTCGATTTAGATTCCTTTCAAACCGTTTATGAGGATATAGTGATATCATTCTCGTATTTTCACTATTTATAATCACTCGCATATTGGTTTCGAATCTTCAAAAGATTTTCTATGAACAATTCATTTTCATTGATCCAAGGGCTATGACCAGAATGTTCAAACCATATCAAATCTTTCGATGGCGCTTTCAGAGTATCATAATACTCTTGAACTAATTTTGCTGGTGCATTTATATCATGACGCCCCTGAAAGAAGTATACAGGAACATCAATTTCACTATATTGTTTTCGTAAATCTACATTATAAAGTTTAGGATAGAATGTACCAAACACGTCCATAAGACCTCTGAGATAATTAATTTTATCTAACATTCCATACTCAGATGCACTGATATCCCTAAGTGTTTGATATCCAGCATTATGAATCTTCTCATTATGTATCATGTAACTACCTAGATAATTTAAATATTCTGTACTTTTTCCGAGTAATTCACTTCCATAATATGGTGGCTCTCCATTATTAATCAGTTTTTCAACCTTTTTATTATCATTATTTTTATTTGCTAGTTCAATTGCTAAATTATAATCTATCTTTTCTGTTTCAAGAAAATCTACCATTTGACCAGTTCCAATAAATGCATAATAATTCTGGGGATCATTTTTAGCTAAAAACACGCCTAGCGCGCTGCCCCATGATTCTCCCACCATAAAGATTTTCTCTTTCCCAAATTCTGAGCACAAATATGTCGTGAGGGCTTCACCATCTTCAATATATGTATCTATACTGATATCCTCGGCATCAATTGCATTATAAGATTTCCCGGATCCTGGTTGATCCCAATTAACTACTATAAAGTTTTTTTCAAGTTCTTCTAAATTATAACGAACTGCTGCAATCTGACTTCCACCAGGTCCTCCAGCTAAAAATAACAGAATTGGATTATTAAGACTATTTCCCCTAATACTAATCCATTCTTCTCTTCCATTTAATTCAACTTTTCTTAATTCTGCAATACTTCCCTGCACTGCATTTCCCTGACTATCTTTTATTTTTGGTGTATATGCGCTTAATTGTGATAAAATTCCCCCTGCAAATATACATATAAAGAGGGTTAACGAAATAATCAAACTTGATTTCATCTTTTTATGTAACTTTCCTCGGTCTTTTCCTTTTCTTTTCAATACCATACATCTAATTGTCAAAAATAATTCAAATAATAAAGAAATTAAAAATAACAACCCCATAAATAAAAACAAAATAATCTGTAGCATATTTTCTCCCCTTCTAAATATTATCATATTCATGTTTTGACCACCGGTCAACTTTTATATTAGCATCTTATTGACCACTAGTCAACTTTTTTATATTATGATATAATTAATCTATCAAATAAATTGAAATTGAGAGATTTTACATTTCATTCGATTACTATTTATAATTAGGAACATAATTGAGGATACGAGGATATTTTAAAATGGATAAACGAACATTGATTTTAGATGCTACACTGGAATTAATGAAAGAAGATAAGAACGATATCGTTTCAGTAAATGATATTTCCAAGCGTGCTGGAATAGCCAAGGGAGGCATTTATTATTATTTCAAATCAAAAGAGGAAATTCTTGACGCACTAGTTGACCGTATTTACCACGATATTATCGTAAATTGCAACCAAGTAATTTCAAATAGTAATGAGAATGCATTAGATAAACTGAATTTGTTGTTTCATACCTATTATAGTTTCAGTTCCGCTTCTGTCATTGATACTTATTTGCATGCACCCAATAATGCCGCAGTTCACCAAAAATCACTCGCGAAAATTTTGTTGGAGCTTACCCCTTTATTAACCGCTATTATAGAAGCTGGCATAAATGAGCATCTATTTAATTGCGATTATCCAAAAGAATATGCCGAGATTATTCTTTCAGCTTTTACATTTTTATTAGATCCAGGTATATTCAAATGGTCACAAGAAGAGATATATATAAAAATAGCAGCTATATCTTCATTAATTGAGAATAGTCTGAATATTAAAAAAGGAAGTATTATTTTAAAATAAAATAATGATTTCATTTTTAATCGTTTGCTTTTATGAATTTCATTTGGTATCATATGATTTGTTCTAAGCTTTAAAAAATATATGAAACATGGTGGAGGTTACACAATGGACAATGATAATCAAGAACCGAAACATCAGCGACGTGTTCGCTATGAAGGTACTCATCCGAAAGCTTTTAAGGAAAAATATAAAGAACTGCAACCAGAAAAATATGCTGATGCTGTGGCAAGGGTTATCGAAAAAGGAAATACTCCTGCTGGCACGCATCGGTCAATTTGTGTGAAAGAAATAATAGAATTTTTACAAATAATGCCTGGACAAACTGGATTAGATGCAACACTCGGATTTGGTGGCCACACTTTGGAGATGCTAAAATGTTTTAATTCCAATGGACATTTATATGCAACTGATGTAGATTCTATAGAATTACCGCGAACTCGGGAGCGTCTAGCGCACCTAGGTTATGGCCCAGAAATTTTAACAATCAAACAAATGAACTTTTCAAATATTGATCAAATTGCACTCGAATCAGGACCACTCAATTTTGTATTGGCAGATTTGGGTGTCTCTTCCATGCAAATTGACAATCCCGAACGAGGATTTTCTTTTAAGAGTGAAGGACCATTAGACTTACGGTTAAATCCTGAAAAAGGTGAATCTGCTGCAGATCGTTTAAAAACAATTTCTCAAGATGAATTAGAAGGAATGTTGTTCGAAAATGCGGACGAGCCTAATTCCGATATAATCGCTCGTGCTATTATTTTGGCAATCAAAAAAGGAAAAGATATATCCACAACTACGCAGCTTCAACAAATCATCAATGATGCATTGCAATTTATTCCACAAAAAACCAGAGACGATGAGATCAAAAAAACTTGTCAACGGTGCTTTCAAGCATTGCGAATTGATGTTAATAATGAATTTGAAGTGTTGAATGAATTCTTAGAAAAACTACCTGCTGCCCTTGCTGAGGGTGGGCGTGTCGCTATCCTTTCATTTCATTCCGGAGAGGACCGTCTAGTCAAAAAATCTTTTAAACGTTTTTTACGTGAAGGTATATATAAAGAGATTGCGCCTGAGGCCATTCGACCATCCTCAGAAGAACGCCATACCAATGGTCGTGCACGTTCTGCAAAACTACGTTGGGCTGTAAAAGCATAAATGCATAAATGACAAGCTCATTTGCAGCACCAAAAGCATCCATTGGGATCTTTAACAATCTAAGACGAAATATAAGTATGGCGTGGAAAATCTAATATTATCCGCGCCATACTTATATTTTCGCACAAAAAGGCCACTTTATTCTCAAAATATTTGAAAATAAAATGGCCTTTTTATTCATACATCTTTAATTATTATATTAATCAAATGCTATTTATAATATTCCTGTCCCAATAAATCCACTGCTAATAATGCATCATATAATTGATCTGGTGTAACATCACCAGCTAAATTATGGATCGTTTCGCCTGGAACACATGCTTTTGTTGCTGCGACTAAAACATGTTCTACGTCGGTTACTCCTACTTCTTTTAATGTAAGTGGAAGACCTACACTATAACAAAAGTCCATGACTTCTTTAATTTCTTCCTTTGGTGCATTTTCAAGAAATAGTTGTGTGATTGTACCATATGCAACTAATGAACCATGCATTGTTGATTCACACTCAGATAATGCAGTAAATCCATTATATACAGAATGGGCAACTGCAAGGCCGCCATTATCAGCGCCAACACCACTCAAATAAGTATTTGCTTCAATGATTGCATCTAGTGCAGGTGTTACCACATGTCTATCTGATGCAAGTTTTGCCTGATATCCGCATTTTAATAATGTTTTATAACATAATTCACAAAGTGCCATAGCAGATAACGTAATCCCACCATTTTCAAGACTTTTAGAATCGGTTCTTAAACATGCTCTGGCTTCAAAATAAGTCCCAAGCGCATCTCCCATACCAGCAACTAGAAATTTAGTTGGAGCATTCGCTATGATTTCACTGTCTACGATAACTGCTTCTGGATTTTTTGGATAAAATATATATGTATCAAATGTACCATCATCTTTATAAATTACAGAAAGCCCCGTACAAGGAGCATCCGTTGCACAGATAGTAGGTATAATTGCGACTGGACGTTTTTCATAATGAGCAGTTGCCTTTGCAGTATCAATTGCTGAACCTCCGCCTACACCAACAACAACTTCAATCTTTTCATCACGGACAATTTTTCTCATATTTTCAATTTCTCCGTTGGAACTGATTCCTCCGAATATTTCAAAATGCAATTTACAATCTGAGCCTTCAAAGCTTTTTTCTAATTTACTTTTACAGTTTTTATATCCACTTTTACTACAAATAAATAAAAATGAAGAACCTAAATCTTTTGTTTCCTGATAGAAATTGAACAATGCACCTTTTCCCTGCACATATTTTAATGGAGCTCTAAATAATTTCATAACTGCCATACGATTCCTTCTTCCTGTTTTATGAAAACATTGTTATTTTATTAACAACTTAATAGTACCATCTTCATCTTTTATATACAAGGCTCCTATTGTTTTTTATTATGAAATACTATGTATTAATGTATTTTTCGCAGTTATTACTTTTAACGATCGATAAGAACGCTTTCAATTGCTTCTATAAGTGTATTTTTGTCAAAAGGTTTTTGTAGAAACACATCAATTTTTTTATTCATTTCATTATTTAAATCTATATCTCCTAAATAACCTGAGCATAGAATGAGTTTCACATCGCTACGTATTTTCAAGATTTCTTTTGCAAGTTCAAACCCAGTGATTTCAGGCATAGATTGATCGGTAATTACAATATCAAAATCATCCGGTCTATCCCTAAAATCCTCTAATGCCTCTAATCCACTAGTATAGCTAGTAACTTTATAACCACGACTTTCTATGACACGCTTCCATAGTTTAACAAGATATTCTTCATCATCTACTAATAATACATGTGCATATCCATTCTTTAATTTACTATTACCTATCTCTTTATTCAATTTCAACCCCCTGCTTGTGTATAAACAACAAAGCAATTAGATTTATCATCCTTTTGCTTTGTTTGTATACGATATAGTATTGTAAAATATAACATTTCAATGAATTAGATCTGAAAAAACTTCACCATTTCATTTAAGATAGTTGCGCTTTCTTTATTTGAGTTGGCTTGTACAAGTACTTCATTTGTCTTAAAAGAAATTGAAGTAGATTTTTCTGCAATATCTGTAGAGCCACTTGCTCCTTCGCCTGTAGCTATGGTAACTTCATCAATAGCCTGACGAATGTATTTTATAGATTCGAATAAATGTACTGTAGAACTTTTTATTTCTGAGACCATACTTTGTACTGTGTTTGCATCCTCGCTATATTGCTCTCCTGTATGTACTAGAACTTTGTAATCCTGAATCACCTTCGTATCAACAAAATCTAAAATACTCTTAGAGTCAATCACTAAGCTTTCTACTGCGCTAGATACCTCATTTGAGATACTTTCGATCTTTGAGACTGCACTTTGTGAATTTTCTGCAAGCACTCTTATCTCATTAGCAACTACTGCGAAACCTTTTCCTGCTTCTCCAGCTCTTGCCGCTTCGATTGCTGCGTTCAATGCCAGTAAATTTGTTTGTGAAGTAATATTAAGTATTGTTTTAGATAACATCTTTATCTCTTCAATTGCATGTGTTCTTTCTATTGATTGTCTAAGGTTCTTGTTCGCTATTTCATAAATATCTATAGCAGCCTTTTGAGACTCTAGAGATGTTTTTTTCAGTTCCTCTGCTCTACTTTTTATTTCTCCTACAATCTCTTGACCGTTAGTTGTTTTATCAGCTACAATTCCAATTTCTCTTTCAATTTCAACGGCTGTAGCATTCATCTCTTGCGTAGATGCTGCTGTTTCTTCCATTCCAGCTGACAGCTGCTCAGTGGTGGCCGAAATATCTTCTATATCCGCATAAACATCATTTGAACTATTTGCAAGAATGGTTGTAGCATCTTCAATTCTTGCTGTTTCATCTTTTATTGCATGCATTGTTTCACTGATTTGTCCTTGCATATGTATAAACGATCTTGTAATATCTCCAATTTCATCTTTTCTTTTTGCTGTTTTTTCATTAAAAGAAATTTTGAAATCTCCTTTTTCCATTCTTACTATATAACTTTTGATTTTATTAAATCCCTTACCAATATTATCACCTACCAGATATGCTGCAACACCACCTATAATTAAAACCACAACTAGTATGATTATGATTGTGCGCATTGCAGCCGCAATCTTTGCTTCGACCACAGTTACATAATCACCTACAAACCACATACCAACGACTTTACCATCTTTGTCATGTAATGGCGTATAATAAGTATTGGTCTTGATACCTGCCACCACTGCTACGCCTTTATAATCCTTGTTGTTACTAATAACCGTGTCCAAAACATTACTGTCTGCTTTTGTTCCTACTTTACGGGTCCCATTCTCGTCTTTCACGGAAGTAGAAATTCTGGTATCTCCAGCAAATATAGTTCCTAAAATTCCAGTTTTTCCTGTAAATTCATCAACGACTTTAAAATTATTGTTAATTAAAGTTTCGCCTTTATATAAATTCCCATCTACAAGTTTCCAATCACCCGGATAATTTGCATCTAAAATAGAATATCCTAGAATAGAGTAATTCGTAAGTTCCTCCGTAGTCTCTTCATTTACTATGCTAGTTATCGATTTATCAAAAAATATACTTGCTATAATAATGAAACTAGTTAAAAGCAATAATATCTGTAATACAATTTTCCATTTGATTTTCATATTGTCTCATTTCCTTTCATTTTTTTTAAATAAACTAACATTTAAAGTTCTCCTCTTATTCGAACAATAACATTTAAAATATATACTTTCAATAGCCTACGCACATACGGTAAGTAATACAACCCAAACGGTCAAAAGCAAAAAAACAAAGCAATTTTGATTAATCATCTTTTTGCTTTGTTTTAAATTCTTTTTAATTTTGTTTAATTATTTTGTTTCTTATTGTACTGTAATGCTTAACGATTCACGAAATGATTATTTCCTGTATGAACAGAGTATTTTCATAAAATGTATTGAAAATGATGTTGTTCTTTGTATAATTCTTCCTAGCTTTCATGGTCTGTGAAAAAAGTTCTCTTGATTCTATATTAGATTCATTTTCAAGCTTAAAGCAGAGTCCACTATCACTACTACTGATCTTCAGATTAATTAACATTGCTTGTTTTGCACCAGATTGATAAACATTTATAAGACAATCTTTTAATGCATAATAAATCTCGTCTGCATTTAGATTTTGATTTGCAATATCATTAAAAATAGTTATTATTAAAACAACGCCCTCTTCCTTTGCATTCAAAATCAGCTTATAAATCAACCGTAGTATGTTTATGTCCTTAATCTTTACCATCTGAGTAATACTATTACTGTTTAATAAACGAGCCTTATTCAAGAATTCACTCTTACATTCCTTCAACCCATCTAAGTCTTCCTCTTCAATCAAACATGTGATTGTTTGTAACATATTGTTATATTCATGTCTTATTTTTGTAAATTCATTGATAACACCGTCTTTGCAATCTATACCCTCAAGTAACTCGCAATTTTTCTTCTTAAAATGAGAAAGTTTGTTAATGCTTACTATGAGGCAAGCCACTAATATTATCATAATGAGAAAAATAATACCTATTGATATCTGCAAGATATAATTTATATTTAGTTGCATATGGATTTCAACTCCTTTTTACATCGTTTGGATACTAAACATTCTTCTCCATTTTTCAAATAAATGATATTATTAGGATAATCGATTCTAGAAATATAAGATAGGTTAACAATATATGACTTATGGCATCTAAAAAATTTCATTTTATCAAGCTTTTGATCAATCTTGTCCAGGGATTCTGAACTTTCTATTCTCCCTGTACAAGTATGTACTACAAGTAAATGGCCAAATTTTTCAAAATAGATTATTTCATCAAGTATCAAGTGATATACATTACCTCCCGACTTTATGCTCAGTGTTTGGATTTCCTCTATATTTAACTTGGTAAAATCCTTGAAAATCGAAATAATACAAGATTCAAGTATCTCAATTGATACTGGTTTTATCAGATAGTCAAATACCTTGGTTTTTAAACTAGGCATGACGTATTCAGGATGTGCTGAGATAAAAACAATATATGCCTTTGCATCTTGCTTTCTAATAATACTGGCAACATCAATACCCGTTATTATACTCTGCACATTCACATCCAGAAGATAAACATTATTTGGGGTAATATTGGGGATGCTCTTTGTGGTATCTTTCCTTAAACAATATTTGATAACCTCATTTGGATCCGTAGTATTTAGCGCTATAGAGGCTTTAAAATCATGCTGTATAAATATAGCTTCTAGCCTTTTTTTTGTATTATTGTTATGATTCGTATCGTCATCTAAAATAATAAAATTGTGCATTCTCTTTTAGCCTCCTATTAAGGTTTTCTCTAAACTTTCTCTATTTTAGTATATTTTCATTATCTTTTAATAACTTTTCAATTACGATGACATATTCATTTATAGATACAGGTTTTAATAAATACGCCGTTTTATTGTCATCCTCGTGATTAATTTCATGAATGTAACCTGAACAAACGACGACAGGTATATCTGGTCTAATTATGCGCAATTCTCTCACCAAAACATCACCAGTCATATCTGGCATTATCTGATCTGTTAATACAATATCATATAAGTCCTTGTCCTTCTTAAATATGGATAACGCTTCCCTGGGGTCGAAAACTCCAGTAACGATATATCCTAACCGATGAAGCAATTTTTGAACCGAATTCACAATGGATTCTTCATCATCAATAAATAATATTCGCGCAGCGCCATTCAGAGTTTTCTTATCTAAAATAGGTTCTTGAATTATATCGTTATTGGCCGTTGGGAGAAGCACTGTAAATGTACTACCTCTATTTGGTACACTATCAACCATAATTACGCCATCTAATCTACTAATAATACCTTGAACTACTGAAAGACCTAATCCTGTTCCCCCTTGGCTTCCTCTGGTTGTGAAAAATGGTTCGAAAATTCTTTTTATTACAGTTTCTTCAATTCCACATCCACCATCTATGACCTCTAATTTTATGTATTTTCCTGCATTTATCACTTGATATTCAATTTGCATTTTTTCTTCAACCGTTATTTTTGACAGGATTACTTTTAAAGTTCCTCCATTTTTGCTCATCGCCAATTTCGCATTTACACATAAATTCATAACAAGTTGGTGTAGTTCACCTTGATCTGCATATACATAAAAAGAATCACCTTCAAGTCTATAATCAATATTAATATTAATCGGTAATGTTGCCTTAAGCATTTTAAGAATATCTTCTATTATAATTCTAATGTCGACATTAATAGGAGCAACAAGTGTTTTTTTACTATATATTAATATTTGCGATATTAATTTTTTAGCCCTCTCCCCTAGTTTTATCACTTCACTAAGATTTTCTGAGGTAGATGTACCCTCCTCAAACTCATCTAGCGTTAATTGCGTATATCCCATTATTCCTGCTAAAATATTATTAAAATCATGTGCAATTCCACCAGCGAGATTACCAAGTGAATCCATTTTAGATATTTGTTGTTTTCGCTCTTCCATGATTAATTCATCCGTTATATCTCTAATCGTTACCATAATGAATTGCTTATTACTATACCCAACATAAGTTATATAGAGTTTAAAATCTCTACATATACCATTTCTTAATGTGTATTTTATAGACGCATTACTTGAAACAGTTGATTTCTTGATGAGATTATTTATAACTAACCTGATTTTGTCGTAGTTAGGAACTAATTGTTTCCAAATTAATTCAGCTTCTTGTTCTGCCTCCGTAATTCCTAGTAGATTATAAGCTGCATCATTAATTTCTACCACTTTCCTAGTATCTTGATCAAAAACAACGATGCCATCTATAGACTGTTTCATCAGAGCCCTAAACTTTTCTTCACTGGATATCAAACCTTTTTGAGCTTTAATTCGTATTAGGATTTCATCTTCTAGTTGCGTATTGATTTCTTCTAATTTTTCTGTCCTCTCATACACTTTTTTTTCCAAATCCTTATGTGCTTTAAGTAAGATATTTTCTGCTATTTTACGATCTGAGATGTCGTGAAAAATACATGCAATTCCCAAAGTATCCTCTAAATCATTATTGATTAGTGATCCTGAGAACAAGCAAGGCATGCTGATACCGTTTTTGGTCATTAAATCCACTTCAATATTCTTAACGGCACCTGTATTCATTAATATCTGAAATGCTTCTCGATTTAACTCAATATTTGCAATCAACCGATTGATTGATATTCCTTTTATTTCCTTTTCCAAAAATCCAGTCAAATCAAGTGCAGCACTATTGACTGATATCACGAAAAGATCGTTACCTATCAGTATAACTGGATCAGTTATTGTCTTTAAAATATATTCATTCGCAGTTAGTGAAGATATGGACATCATTTTATATTTTGTTATCGCATAGTAAATTCCTAATAATGCAATTGAAAACATTGCTACCCCTAGCGGAAAGATATTAATTCCATAAAAAGCAGAAATGACTTTATTTAAAATCGTTAATACGAAAGAAATCAGAGAAGTTATTACAATAATAGTTGCTTGCTTTTTTTCTATATTTAATTTTGAATTTTTGCCCCATTTATAAATAATCAAGATGCCTGAAATAATAAAAATTACATAGTACAGTGTAAATAAGACTTCAACAAGATTTATTACATATGTATCATTCCAAATATACACAAGTCTTTCTTTCACAACAATAGGCTCATATATTACATTCATAATGAAAAAAAATAGTGGTGGAAGATAGATTAACAGTCTTCTTAAATCCGACATCCATTTTTTACTTTCTTCTTTCACAAGAATTGCAAAGTCTAGCCATGTACTATACACAATGCACCAACCAGAAGCTGCAACTAACCTCCAAAAATTAGCAGTTTCCTGATTTGGAGAAATGGTCATAAAAGCATAGCCCAAAGCCCAAATGCTTAGGTTCATGCAAAGCGAAAAAAGTATTCTGTTTTTTAATGATTTCCAATTTTTCAGGAAAACGTAAAACCCAAAAATTAAATAAACTAAAAATAATGTAAAAAATATTAAAAACAAAATTGGTATCATATGTTCTCTTAATCCAGTCGGTCTTTTACAATTGGATTATTACTTTCATTTATTAATTTTTAAAAATTTATAAAATATTATTTTATCTTCTTTAAAGTTATAATATGAAACAGAAAATAGTAATAATGCATAAGTAAAATCACTGTTATTAAGGCTTTCACATGCCATATAGGAGCAAAGAAAATTGCGATTGCAAACATAATGCTAATTGTAGTAAGAACAGATAGTTTACCTTTTAAAGTCATTTCTTTTTTTTCCACAATACTTACTATATGTTTTTGGTATAATGTTGTTGATAAAAACCACTTATGAAAATTCTTAGAACCTTTTGCAAACATTACAGCTGCTAGTAATAAAAAAGGTGTTGTTGGCAACATCGGAATAATGACACCTATTGACCCTATAACAAGAAAGACAAATCCAAATACGATACATATACCATCTATTATTTTTTTTATATAAGATTCGATAATCCACCCATTTCTAGGATCATAAAATCCCTTATTTTTTTTTATCCTCTTCACAATAAATATCTACTGCTCCTATTAGAATCTTTATTCTTATATGATATATTTCCTAACTTCTTGTGTCAACTAATAGTTTTTCTTCCTTTTGCATCGGATAGCCACCATACTGCTAACTTTAAAAAAAAGACCACCCTAATATATTCATATAATGAACAATCAGACGTGGTTCGTTCTGTTTCTTACTTTGATTTCTTACTTTAGTTTCTTACTTTAGTTTCTTACTTTAGTTTCTTACTTTAGTTTTTTACTTTGGTTTCTTAGCTGAAACTTTTTTAGTCGAATCCTTAGGATCCTTCGGAACTTTCTTAGATATATTCTTCTTTTTCTTTAATCTATCTGGGTTTCTAAATGACATTCTATTCACACCTTTCAAATTTGTTATTAATTCACATCTATCTGCACTCTGCTCACTGATGTTATCCAATTATATTGCTCACTTTTTTTATAATTTGAGAAGCTCCTTGGTAAATTCTATTACGTTCTTATCGTAAGCTTCTTTATTTATTATACCATCTATAAGCATATCTGTCAGTTTTTTCTCCTGCTTTAAGCATTTAAAATCACGCTATTCATTTCTACTTTGGTCTTATATCCGCTAAAAATAATATTTTCCTTTGTATTGTTCCCATATACCAATTGCCTAATCCATAAGTTACTTTCTCATTTTTATATAAAACAATATCACTGTGCATCTTTTACATTATAAATGGAATTGGGATTTGTTGCCTCTTCCAATATATCAATTCGCACTCGGTGCCTCTTCAAATAATTACGCAAATCCATTGAGTTTAATCAAAAAAGAACGGCCGCAATATCAATCAATTTCTGATACGACGGCCGTTCTATGACTCTTTAATATCCAAAGTACACTCTACTTTCTTCGACTATATTTAGCAAATTCTAAGTTAATCGATTGATTTTTATTAATTTCATTTGTAACATTTGTAATTATCACAACATTAATATTTTTAACTACTTCTGCAAACATATGAAACTTTTACTACTATTATAAATTGTACCCTATACTTTTGACTCTACCCGATTATAAGATTCTACTTTTTAAGTATTATCTTAATTTGGAAAGTTTTATACTTTGTATATCTAAAATATTATAAGTTTCTGTATGTCGGATTTACGATCCTTCACATTCACAGTTTTTTAAATATTATATCTTTTGATTACTGCTCTCTAATTCTTTAATATTCTTTTGTGTTCCATTCTTATGAATGGAATTATATAGATAGAATATTCTAAAACTTCGCTTCTCAGCAATGTTTAAGACAAATAGATAATCTGCTTTTCCCTTTTGTTTCTTCACACAAACTAGGAATCTTATAAATATTTTTGTGGTATATTCTCAATATAAGTACAAGTTCTTTTGCATATCTAGTAAATTTTATCACTTTGTTTTCATTTTATTATGCACCGTTACTTAGATGATTTTATATGAAATTTTACAAAGGATAGAAATATATATTTTAATTACTAGTCTTTCCTACGGGAATTACTTGTAATACCTCTTATACTGATTGATTTGTAAATTCATTTATTCATTGGATTATACTCCTTCTACAAACAACTTTTGTTTCTTGTAAATGTTATTTTGTTTGTATCTAAACATTAACACTTCCAATTGTAATTGTCAATACTATTTACATATTTTTATTTAATTAATTGTTTATTTGTATAGATATAATCATATTTGTTTTAAATTATAGGTATATATATGGAATTAATTTACAATTCACCTTCTATTCTCACTCTATCCTTTGTAGCTCTAATCCCTCTTTTTCTTTTTTAGATATCTTCACCTTTTGTAATTCTTCTTGTAATTCTTCTTGTAATTAAGCCGGATATATATTAGAATTAGATAAATTTGGCCCTAAGCTAAAATTACTAAAGTAAAACGAGGTACAATTATGAATAAAAATTCTTTGCGTGGAGAATCTATGTTGCTTGTTGCTGCATTTATCTGGGGGATTGCTTTTATTGCCCAACGTGTTGGTGGCAATATGATAGGTTCTTTTACATTTAATGCAGTACGAATGCTGATTGGAGGTTTTACACTTCTTCCATGCATCTATCTTTTGCGTAATAAAACAACCATAGATAATAAACCTGATGTAACGAAAAAACAGTGGCTTAATAAGAATAAACAACTTTATATCGGCGGCATTCTCTGTGGAATAATATTGTTTTTTGCCAGTAATCTTCAACAAATTGGTCTATCCTATACCACTGCCTCGAAAGCAGGTTTTCTTACTGCGTTGTACATAATCATTGTTCCTATCATAGGAATTTTTTTCAAGAAGTATCCAAGTATAACATTGTGGATTAGCATATTCTTTGCTCTATGTGGAATATACTTGCTTTGCATCACGGATGGTTTTAACATTTCTACAGGGGATACTTTAGTTATCCTAAGTGCCTTTGCCTTTTCCATTCACATATTAGCAATTGATTATTTTTCTTCCTATGTAGATGGTGTAAAAATGTCTTGTATTCAATTTTTTGTATGTGGATTTTTCTCGTCTATTGCAATGTTTTTATTTGAAACTCCAGTTCTTTCATCAATTTTACAGGCTTGGATGCCTCTTTTATACACGGGTGTTTTATCTTGTGGAATTGCCTATACCTTTCAAATACTTGGTCAGAAAAATGTAATTCCTTCCATCGCTTCCTTAATTATGAGTCTTGAGGCCGTATTCTGCGCACTTGGTGGATGGATTTTATTAGGAGAAACTCTTTCGTTTAAAGAATTGGTTGGTTGCTTACTCGTTTTCAGTGCAATTATTTTAGCGCAAATACCTTCCTCTGCAAGAGTAAAAACAGATACAATTGTCTAACTTTACTTTGTTGTCTCTTCCAATACATCAACGATTCGACCCATTGATTCATTGAATTCTTCATCTGTAGAGTTTTTAAAAATCAATAAATCATCAATAACCCTAGGATCATCCAATGCTGTTGGAATATCAAAATTTTCTCCTGCAATGTACTCATCCCAATTAGCAAGCTTCCAGGTATCTCGATCAGAGTTTCTTGCAATCATCCTCTGTTTACATACTTCCAGCGTGGCTACTACCCAAATTATCACCAAGCTTGCATTTTTTTCTTTTAATTTGCTTTTTAGGTTATGAATATAATTTTCATCGCGAATTTCTTGACTAAATGGTGCATTGATGAGTACAATATCATCATATTCAAGTGCTTCCAATGCCAAATCAACAATCGTATCATATTCATAATCCCTAATGAATTTTTCAAAAAAAGGTGAACTTCTATTGTATTCTTCACCTGCTGCTACAAATATTTGTTTGGATAAAGGAATAAGCGTATCTTTATCCAGATAAACAACATGCTTAAGTACTTTTGCCAATTTCTTTGACACATACGTTTTACCACTGCTCGGTGGCGATGTTACTAATATTAATTTCTTCATTTTTCTTTTTCTCCTTTAATAATAATTCATTATCATACCCTTTTTCTAAATATAATATATTACTTTTTATCCTATTATTCAAGTTTACATATACTTCATGAGATATAGATGAGCTTCAAAATACCAACTATATCTTAATGAATTTCTATGTGGGAACCTTATATTACTTTTAATCAAACGAGAACGACCGCAATATCAACAAATTCTGATACAGCGGCCGCCCTAAGATTGTTCGTTATCCAATTTTCACTTTACTTTCTTCGATGATATTCTCAATAAATTCTGATTCAATCAATTGACTTTACATATTTTTTCCAACTTATAACTACACTTGTTTCTACAACTATCATTTCTATTACTTTTGTTTCGTTTCTATTGTTTCTATCGATATTGTTTCTATCGCTATTGTTTCTGTTTCTAATGTTACTATTACTATTGTTTCTGCCCGCTTATAAAATATTACATATTAAGTATTATCTTATATGAGAAAGTTTTATACTATGTTAGTGGAAATAATATAAGTTTCTGTGTGTCGAATCTACAATTCTTCACCTTCAAAGCTTCTTAAACATTACATCTCTTGATTACTGTTTTCTAATTTTCGAATATTCTTTAAGTTACCATTCTTGTGAATGGAATTATATATCTAAAACATTCTTCCATTATTGGCAGAAATTTTTAAGATAAATAGATAATCTGCTTTTCCCTTTTTGTTTTTTTGCACAAATGAGGAATCTTATAAATATCTTTGTGGTATATATTCAATATAAGTACAAGTTCTTTTGTATACCAAGTAATCTTTATCACTTTAAATTCGTTTTACTCTGCATCATAATTGGGATGCTTTTATTAGAATTTTTTAAAAGATTGGAATATATATTCCTATTACTGGTCTTTCCTACGGGAATTACTTGTAATACCTCTTATATTGATCAATGAATTTGAACTAACCATTGGAATTTCCTCCATCTACAAACAAATTTGCTGTTATCTGAGATTCTATTATGTTGTTGCTTTTGTTTGTAGCTAAAGCTTAACACAGACAGTTGTTATTGTCAACACTATTCTGCGTTTTATGTCTAATTAATTATTTATTTATATTATTATCTGATTATTAATTTTAAATTTATATATAATGTCATTAATTGTTGCACAATTTCTCATGCCATCAAATTGTCGTTTTGTTCATCCTTCATATCCTATCTACATCTGTATATTCAATTGTTTTAATTTTGGCTTCAGGAGGTAGCGCACCCATCACAACTTTTTCCCAAGGGGCTCCTATTACAGAATCAAGTATGACGATTACGCCTTGATCCTCTTCCGTTCTAATTAATCGTCCACACCCTTGTTTTAATTTAAGCCCCATTTCGGGATAATCTACAGTGGTGACTGGATCTAATCCTTGTGCAATTGCCTCTTTACGCTGTACTTCGATGATAGGGTCGAGCGATGGAAAAGGTAATTGCCAAACGATAAGCATATTTAATGCCTCTCCAGGCACGTCGATTCCTTCCCAAAAATTAGCACCAATCAATACAGACGTCTCTTCCTCTCGAAACCTTCGTACAAGATAGCCTCTATCACCTTTATCTTCCCATAAAATCTCGAAAGGTAACTGATGTCCCTCTAATTTCGTTCTGATTTTCCGAACTTCCTCCATCGAATTAGTAAGTACGAGTGCTCGTCCTCCATTTTGAGTTAATAAAGATATTAATTTTTCAATTTCAAGGGCGAACTTATCTTCTATTTGATTAAATTGCTGAGATAAATGGACAGTGACTTTATTTTCAAAATCAAAAGAACTTCCTACTGTAGATCTAGATGGAGATTTTAACCCTAACGTTCGTATAAAGTAATTAAAATCACCTTCGTTACTTAATGTTGCCGAAGTAAATACCACAGGTAAACCCTTCTTGAATAAATGCTGGTCCAACATTTCATTTAAATTTCTAGGAACAACCCAAAAGCTGTCATCCCGTTGATCTACCCAAGGAATAATATCTGTACTTTTATTTCTACAGAATCTATCCAATGCTCTTATTGCTGTTTCAATTTGCCCTTCATATGCTTGTATTAGATCCGTTGATATAGATTCAAGGTATAGTTCTTGTTCGATTTGCATCTCAAGAAGCAGATTATCTAAGGTCTTTTTCAAGGTATTTGCAGATTTTAGTAAAGAATCGTTGATCCGAATCGATAGTCTTTCAGAGCGTTCATCCGGTATGACAGATTGATCCAATTTTTCGAAAAATTCATTAGAAGATAGTTCCAGGGCAACCATAACCTCACTTAAGGAATCCCTAGCTCCTTGTAATTCTTCAAGAGAGAGGATAATATCATCCATATCTTCCTGATTGATGTGTTGTCCTGCCTGCATAACTGCTGGAAGAAATACCTTATGCCCCTCATCAAAAATAACCGCCGAATAGCTTGGTAGTATCGGCAATTTTCCATCGGAAATTCTCTCATCTCGCGTCCATAGGTCATTAAAATAGAGATCATGATTTACAATAATCAAGTCTCTCGCAGGTCGATAATATTGCCTAGCCTTAACAAGCTTGCAAAAACCACGATTCAAACATGTATCACAAGCCATTGACTCATTCCACCCAATCTGCTTCCATACACGATCCGATATGGTTGGAATCTCTGAACGTTCTCCCATTTTAGTCTTATCTAACCATAGATTAATCTCCTTTGTCATCGCACTTGATCTTTCACTTGTTTCTTCCACGCGCGCATCACAGATATATTGATGTGGATCTTTTGCCATTCGAGCATCTATCTCTAATCCAAGTAGTTGTGAAAGCTTTATAATATCTCCATTGAGTCCTGCTAACTGTTCTTGAAGTGCTGTGGTAGCACATGCAATCACTACCGGTTTCCCGCTGTGACGAGCATAGGCAATTGCTGCTAATAAATAAGCAAATGTTTTACCCGTACCTAGTCCTGCTTCCGCTAGATGAACTTTTTTATCACAAATCGCATCAGCAAGTTGAAATGCAGTATATATTTGTTCTTCTCTAACTTCATATCCGTGCTCTGGAAGGATATCATAAAAAATATCACCAATCCAGTCACTTAATTTAACTCGAAAATCTTCTTTATTGTTATATTCAAAGGGTTCTTTCAACCTTGCACACATATTTTTTCACTCCTATATTACGCTTTCTATTTTATCTAGAATGCTTAGTATATCACATTTTTTCTGGAATTCTTAATATATTATATTTTTTCTGGAATTCTTAATATATTATATTTTTTCTGGAATTCTTAGTATATTACATTTCGCAAGTCTTACAATTATGGATTCCATTTATTTCGCTATACTATATAAAATCCCCTATCTCCCAAGACGGGAGAATAGAGGATTATTTTTTCAAAAATATTAAGTGCATCACAATTGTTTATATGGAACTCTTGCAGACGGAACTAATTTAGAAGTTTTATTAATATGTACTTGCTGATCATCAAAAAACATATGTGCGCCAAAGGATTTTAGCACCTCTTCTTTACCCATGCCTCCTAAAAAGAACGCTTCATCTATACGAACGTCCCATTCACGCAATGTCCGTATTACCCTTTCATGGGCTGGGGCATTTCTAGCGGTTACAAGTGCCGTCCTAATTGGAGCTGAATCTTTTGGAAATTGATTTTGTAAAAATGAAATCGTTTTTAGTAATTTTGCGAACGGACCTTCCGGCAGAGGGCTTTTCGCATTTAATTTTTCATGTGCTAAAAATGCATCTAACCCCTGCTCTTGAAAAACCTTTTCAGAAGCATCAGAAAACAAAACAGCATCCCCATCAAATGCAATTCTGATTTGCTCTATTTCCTTACTAGTATCAATTATGAATTCTGGATTCGTACAAATGATAGCCGCTGCTACATTACTATTTATAGACTCTTGCACGTCCTCCTCATTTGCCGAAAGAAACAAATCTGTTTTAAATGCAGAAAGGTAAGGAGATAAATGTGCCCCACCGGATAACGCGGCGCGGGTAACATCCAGACCATAATATTCAATGGAATTAAAGATTCTTAGGCTAGTATCTGCACTATTGCGAGACATAACAATAATTTCTGTTCTTCTAGTACCTTCGTCAATAGCATTAAGCTTTAATAAAGCTTTTACCAATTGAAAACCTGCTCCGGGCTTTAAAATATCCTTTTCGTGGTCAATTTGGTATTTCGAATACGTGTCCAAACCTTCCTGATCATATATTTTATTTTCTTCTTCTAAATCAAATAATGCCCGCGATGAAATTCCAACAACTAGGCAGTCTTTAAAATCAAGTGACATAATTTCCCTCGTTTCTGCGCATCTTTGTATGCATCTTTGTACGCATATCTAGTTTATACGCCTCCGTACATTCACACAGTCATAAACTTGTTTATAGCTATTATTATATCAATAGATACCATTTTTTACTACTTAATAATTTCCTATTTCCACACTTCTTTTGCGACTTCCCTCACTAGATTCAACTTTGCCCACTGTTCCTCTTCTGTCAGTATATTGCCCTCTTCCGTAGATGCAAATCCACACTGTGGACTAAGGCATAACCTTTCTAATGGTACATATTTTTCAGCTTCATGGATTCTTCTGATAATGTCCTCTTTCTTCTCTAATTTTGCTGACTTTGTTGTTACCAATCCCAGTACAACTTTTTTATCACCACTCAGATATTTTAAAGGTTCAAAGTCACCGGAGCGCTCATCATCAAATTCTAGATAAAAGGCATTTACATTTTCATCTGCAAAAAGGTCTTTTGCTACACGTTCATATCCACCCTGACAAGCCCATGTTGAATGGAAATTTCCACGACAGATATGAGTGTTTATCACAAGATCTTCCGGCTTATCTTCAATTGTAAGATTATTGATCCTGATCAATTTTTCAATAATGTGTTGTAACCCTTCTTCATCCGTTCCAAAGATAACGCATGCATTGGGGTCAACGCATACGCCCCATGTACAATCATCAAACTGAATATTTTTACATCCTGCAGCGTATAAATCCTGAATCACTTTTTTATACCCATCTGCGATATCGTGAATCAGCTCTTCTTCATTTGGATAAATGGCTTTCGTGCTTTCTAAATTATCTGGTGTAATCAGCTGAAATAGAAACTGTGCGGGAGCAGGTATTGTCTGACGTGCAACCGTAAATTTATCTTCGAATTGTTTTACAAATTTAAAATGCTCCACAAATGGATGACTGTCAACTGATACTTTTCCTATGAGGAAGGTATCGTCGATCAACGCTGGCTCTCCATGAAATGGAATTCCATCCTTTGTCTTTTCATGTCCGATACCGTTAAATGCCCACATAAAGTCAAGGTGCCATGAACTCCTTCTAAATTCTCCATCTGTTATAACCAGAAGCTCGGCTGCTTTCTGTTTTGTAATTAAATCTGTAATTGCTTCGTTTTCAATCTCATTTAATTCCTTTGAAGTGATTTTTCCATTTGCATATTCTTTTCTAGCCTTCTTTAAATAATTGGGTCTTAAAAAACTTCCTACAATATCATACTTAAAAGGTGCGTTATTTCTCATTTTCTTATCTCCTCATATCTTTATTTGTATTAAAATAGATTCCACTTTGTATTTAATTACCAATTACTTTTACACTTCATACTCATTTGAACATCTATGTGTTTATAATCATAATATACTTTTTACATATTGGAAAATACAATAAAATGTGCATTTGCCATAGTTTTAAGCTATGTCAAATGCACATTTTACTTTTTGTATTATATCGGATCACAATATAGAACATTATTGTATTTCTAATGGATATATTCAATCACATGCTTTTTTAATGCATCCATATATGCCTTCCCATATCTACTTAGTGGTATGTTTTTTTGCACAAGTACTCCCACTCTCATATACTCTTCTACCATAAGTGGCTTGGCAATGATATTCTCACCATTCAATTCCTTACTAATCACTCCCGTACTAACTGTATATCCATTCAAGCCTATTGCAAGATTAAACAATGTTGCCCGGTCCCTTACCTTAATGTTTTTATCGCGATCAAGCGTACTAAGAATTTCCTCGGAAAAATAGAAGGAATTATAATCTCCCTGCTCAAATGAAAGATAGGGATATTCCTCTAGTTCCTCCAAAGTAATTGTCTCATTTTTTGCAAGTGGATGCTTTGAACTAATGAATACATGCGGTTTTGCCTTAAAGAGTTCTTCAAATTCCAGATTGTTTTGGCGAATGAGCTTCATGATTACTTCTTGATTTTTTGAAGAAGTATACAAAATTCCTATTTCACTTTTTAGTCTACTTACATCCTCAATAATTTCAAATGTTTGAGTTTCCCTAAGTGTAAAATCATATTGATTTCCGCCAAATTCACGAATCACATCAACAAATGCATTTACAGCAAAGGAATAATGTTGGGTGGACACTGAAAACCGCGGGCTTTGTTTCTTCACATTTAAAAACTTTTCCTCTAAAAGATTAGCTTGTTCAAGAACCTGTCTGGCGTAGGCAAGAAATTGATCTCCCACATTTGATACGACAATGCCCTTATTCGTCCGATTGAATATGGTGATTTGCATCTCATTTTCAAGTTCCTTGATTGCATTTGTAAGACTTGGCTGGGAAATAAACAATTTCTTTGCAGCATCACTAATCGTACCATTTTCTGCAACTGTTATCGCATATTTTAACTGTTGTAATGTCATCTATTGATTCATCTCCTTTAGAACTTAATTTAATATTTATCAAAAAATAAATATACACCTAATACAGCATTAAATCCAGTTGCAGCAAACACGCTAAATCGTTCTGGAATCCCAAAATACTGCGCAGGAACAATATTAACCCCCATTGCTCCCATAAACATAAATGCTAAGGCTATCGTTGCCCATACAGCCAAAGATACAAATGATTTTTTCCTGAATCCTCCAATTATAATAATCACAAGTGAGACTATTGATAATAATACTACCAAAACGGTCACTACATACAAATGCATGATATCCTGAATTGTTCCCGCATATCCACTATCCGAAAGTGGAAACATGCCATATCCCACACAAGATACCCAGTTCATGGCAGTAAATAAATATATGCCTGTGCGGACAAGCTTATTTGTTTTTTTCTGAACTGCTACACATACCATCATTACCGAAATCATACCACACACTGCATATAGACTTGATAACTGGTTCCACAAAGCTTTGGACGGTGAATTTGCTGCACTCAAGTCACTTACCGCCTGTGAAATCCAATTATAGTTCGGATACGCGAGTGGTGAAAAAACTACTGCAACCACATATGACAGTAAACTTACTATCCCTAATAATCCAAGCCAATTGATCAATTCCTTTTTCTGCTTCATAATCGCCCTCATTCCTGCATAACTTTCATACTTATCTTCATTCCAGTGTATCTTTTAATAGCTCGCTATGCGAGACAATGCACATCCCAAGTTTGTGCCCAGGCAAAAATCTTTCATGCTTGTATCTTTAGCTTCTATATATTCTGTTAAATTCAATAATATGACGTTTCAATTTCTCTAGTGATTCCATTTCTTTATCTGCGTTTGCATCGCACTGTACTAATAGTAAGAATATTGGTGAAAAGAACTGCATCGCCATAATTTCTGGGTCACCCTTTCTCATCAATCCTTTCTTTATTAACAATTCAAACATCATTCTTTGATATTGCAAAGGTGAATCCATATACTGCATTACATATAAATTTGCCAGTTCCTGATTTTTAAATTGTTCAATCGTAAACAATTTACGTATCTTTGATGTAAATTCATCATGTAGAAAGTGATTAAAAAGTGCTTCTCCCATTTCCAGCATATGTTCATCAGTGATTGTCTCAAACAAACCAACATCCATTTTGGGATCTAAGCCCTCCATATTGAAAGATGCAGTTTGTAACGCATAACGTCTGTTACTTTCTTCAAGAATAGCATTAAATATATCCTGTTTGCTTTTAAAATGCTTATATATAGAAGGAGCCTTGATTCCTACCACATCTGCAATTTCTTTAACACGGACTGCATCGTATCCTTTTTCTGAAAACAACAATAAACTTACCTCTAAAATCTGTTCTTTCGTAGTTTTTTTCATTGTCTCACCTCTTTTAGCTAATAACTATTATCTTATTATAGGCTAACAGCTATTAGCCGTCAAGAGTTTTCATACGTAGTGTTTTAGAAACATTTACAATCATTTGCATATTAATCTCTAAAATAAATATCCCGCGTGTAAACCTTATCAATCACTTCATCCAATTCTGTATTATATCTATTTGCAATTATAACATCAGACATCTCTTTAAAGGTCTCAATATCGTCAATCAACTTACTCCCAAAATATACATCTTCATTTAATGTGGGCTCATAAATTACGATATCTGCGCCTTTCGCCTTAATGCGCTTCATAACACCTTGGATAGAACTTTGTCTAAAGTTGTCAGAGTCCGCTTTCATTACAAGTCGATATACGCCGATGACACATTTATTGCCAGGTATTCCATCTCTACCTGCATTTCCATCAAAATATCCAGCCTTTTTTAACACTCTCTCCGCTATAAAGTCTTTCCTTGTATTATTTGCATCAACGATAGCACCCATGATGTTATTAGGAATATCATTATAGTTCGCAAGGAGCTGCTTTGTATCTTTGGGTAAGCAATATCCACCATACCCAAAAGATGGATTATTATAATGTATTCCAATTCTTGGATCCAAACCAATTCCTTCTATAATCTTCTTAGTATCTAATTCACGAACTTCTGCATAAGTATCTAACTCATTAAAAAATGACACTCGAAGTGCAAGATATGTATTAGCAAACAATTTCACTGCTTCTGCTTCTGTGGGATTGGAATAAATGATATCAATATCCTGTTTTATCGCACCACCAACCAATAATGTTGCAAATATGGTAGCTGCAACAACCAGGAATTCATCATCCAATGGAACTCCAACCATAATTCGCGAAGGATAAAGATTATCGTAAAGTGCTTTCCCTTCCCTTAAGAATTCAGGGCTAAATATTATATTATCAAATCCTAATTTATTTCTTATAGACATTGTGTATCCAACTGGTACTGTAGACTTAATCACAATAACAGCGTTCGGATTGTAATGCATAACAAGTTTGATTACATTTTCTACAGAACTTGTATCAAAATAGTTCAACTCTGGATCATAATTTGTTTGAGTCGCTATGATAACAAAATCAGCATTTGTATAGGCAAGCTCTGCATCAGTTGTCGCAATTAGATTCAAATTTTCAGATGATAAATACTCTTGTATTTCATTATCAACAATTAGATTCTTTTTATTATTAATCGAATTCACTTTTTGCGAAATAATATCCACAGCATATACTTCATTTTCCTGTGCCAATAAAATTGCATTTGATAAACCCACATAACCTATGCCCGCAACTGCAATCTTATAACTCTTTTTCGATTCCATATTTCTTCCTCCTGAACATAATTGCTTATGTATAAATTAAAATTCACCAGAAATTCAACAGAACAATTTTTTCACGATCTAGACATGAAGCATTTGTTGTTTATATGAAACGATTAATTCTCTATATGTATTTGTCAATTTGTCGAAAATACTTTTCCAGGATCTAGTATTACAAAATTCCTGCGCTTGTTTGCTAATACGATCTCCAAATTCCGGTAATTGGTATACTTTTTCCATGCAATCAAATAGAGACTCAGCATTATGTGGTTGAAATTTTAGTCCTGTATGTTGATCTTGAATAATTTCACCAACCCCTCCAGCATCCGCTCCAATTACGGAAAGCCCTGATGCCATAGCTTCAAGTATCACATTACCAAATGTTTCTGTAGATGAAGGACAGACAAAGAAATCACACGATGCATATAATTCAAACAATTCGGTTCCTTGCTTAAACCCAGTGAAAATTGTGTCCGGAGGAAATGTTTGTTTACATTTTTCAAGATACGGTCCATCACCTGTTAAAACCATTGCAACCGAATCTCCATATTTTTGTTTTAATAAATGATAGCTTTCACATAGTACATCCAAATCTTTTTCAGAGGAGATTCTACCCACGTATAAAAAAGATTTCTTTTCGTGAATACCGAGCATTTTTCGAAGCTTAATATTTCTATGGTAAGGATGAAAATTTTGAACATCAATTCCTCTACTGAAAATCCCTGTGTTATGAATTCCATTTTCCTTTAATAGATTTTGCGCTACATAAGATGGGCATAATGTACGAGTACTTTGATTGTGAAACCACTTCATGTAATTCCAGACAGATTGTTTTAAAAAGTTTGCTTTATAGTAATCCATATACTCCGGAAAGTTTGTTGTATAATTTGAAATAACAGGAATTCCATGCTTTTTACCATAATTCAAACCAGCAACACCCATATTGAATTCCGTCATAACGTGTATAATATCAGGTTGAAAGCGATCTAATATAGCGGAAATCCGGAATGTGTTTGGGAAAGCGATTCTACTTTCAGGGTAAAGAATAAATTTCAAACTAAAAGAACGTTCCACATTGGAAATTTTGACTTCACTGTCATAATTAGGTGCAAATAATCTATACTCTATGTCACTATCCATAAAATATTGTAAGAGCCTATTTAATGTATTAGTAACGCCATTAATCTGAGGTAAAAACGTATCGGTAAATACTGCTACTTTCATAATAGTTGTTCCTCCTGCATATTCGTAGAATATCCAATAAATTGAAATTCAAAAGGATATGATGATGGAAAATGGACCCCTTCTAAAATATTTTCACAGATAGCTAGTGAAGTGGATAAGGCAAAATCCATATCTTTTTTCATACTATTAGGTTTTTCACTGTAAAGTTCAAACATTGTAGTAAAAAATGATATAGTAGGATTTTCAAAAAAAGATGTAGAAAAATCGGGATAAACTATATTATGATTCTTTTCAAATTTATAAGATATCAAACTAATATGCATTGAAATTTCGTAAAAGAAATGATTAAAATTCTTCTTATGCAAGTGCTCATTCAAGTGATAATAGCAAAAAAAGTCACTAAAATAATGACAGATTTCTCCTAATCTCATTGAAAATTCTTGCACCGTGAATTCTTCCTTTTTTAAGATAGATGCCTGATTAACAACATATTCAAGATAATTCTTTTGAGTGTGGTGTCGCCTGTTTTTTGATGGAAGATCCGGTTTAATGTTACCGTAAGAAAAAGCATTAAAATCCAAAAGTATATTTTTTGACAATTGGCGATGTAACTCCCTCGCAATATAAAGATGAGTAAAAAAATACATATGTAGCCTCCTTCTAGAAAAAATATGATTGGTTTATATATTTAATATATCAGAGGTGTCTCAATTACAAGTGAAAACTATGGGGTTTTCAAGTAAAAAAGATGTAATTCAATATTCGTCTAAAGTCCTGCATATTTACACATCAAAAAATGCATAATTACACTTCTTTGCGCCATTATCTATGTTCAAATCCACATTTATGCATGATTGTAAAAATAGGAACTCAAAATACTGCAAGCATTTTAAAAAAGGTTCCTATTTAGGAACCCTTATCTCTTAAGACTAATATCTTCTACTTAGTATCTATAATTTTCTGGAAGATACCATAAGCTGCAAGTTTTTATAGGATGCTTCCTTACCATAATAATCTGAAAATGTCTGCATTACCTGCATTCCTCTTTGTTTCCATATTTCATTTATTTCATCTATAGAATAAAGCCTTTGTGGTGCTCCATAAGCAATATCAGGTTTCTTAGCTGCTTCACCATACACAATCGTAGCATCACCATACAACATGATTCTTTTCTTATCATCCCACTCAAATCGTGATACAGATAAAGTACTTTCACCTGCATCCCAGTACTGTACTGGGAAATATTGCTCTGCGTGTTGCGCATTGCAAATATCCATAAAATGCTTTCCACCTGGCTTTAATGCATTTGAAATAACATCAAATATTTTCAAGTTTTCCTCATCTGATTCTAAGTACCCAATAGCACCATCTGCTAGATTTAATACGACGTCATACTCGTTTGCAAAATGAAGATCTCTTATATCCGAATTAATAAACTGTGCCTTTAGGCCTTCTGACTCTGCATTTTGTATAGCATCTTGGATAAATTCCTTTGTTATATCAACACCTGTAATCTGAAATCCACGCCTTGCAAGAGAAAGTGCATGCCTTCCAAATCCACACGCAAGGTCAAGAATGCGTTCATTTCCTGTCAGTTCCAGCGTTTTCACTATAAAATCGACCTGATTTTCTGTATCTTGCACCCATGACTGTTCTTTTATGTCCAAACCCCATATTGATTTGTACCAATTAGAATCCAACGCTTTCATAAAATCAGACCTCCTAATTTTTTTCATTTAAGATATTTAGAACCTTAAATCTTTTTTCCGTATATCATATACCAATCGCATCCTTTATCATGTGTGTCCTTTGTAATCGTCAAGCCTAATTTCTTCATTGTATCTAGCAGCATTTTATGTGAAAATGGGGTGAAATTCAATGTACTTTCATACAGTTCTACATGATTATTCTCCCAAATTTCTTGCAATAAGATCTCGACTTTCGCCTCATTTTCTAGGCCATTTAATATCCAATGATACATAGGTATATAACTTTTATTAAGATAAGATACTTTATCATAAACAGTGAACTTTTTATTTTCAGCAATTACTTTTTCCCAATTACGCGTTTCAATTACAAGCGTTCCTTCTTTTTTTAATACTTGAATCAATGCGGATATGTCGCATTCCCTTGTTGTTGAATGAAGAGAGTGTACAATTGAATTTCCTATATTAAATACAATATCAAATTGAGACTGAAATAAATCAGGAAGTTCTAACCAAGAATTAACTGATGTTTTAAGTTCAACATTATGTTTTTCAGAAAATTCTCGTGCTAGTTTTATCATTTCGCCACTGATATCCGTTGCCGTAACGTGATATCCATTCAAAGCTAATGCCGTCGCTTGAACTCCATTTCCACAAGCAGAATCTAAAATTGATATTTCTTTGTTTCCAAAGGATTGCAACAACTCCTTATGCATTTCTATACGATCTAAATGCTGTAATTGTTCAGTGGAAATGTCACCGTATAGTGCATTATATAACCAGTTCATTTTATCATAGTCTTGAATATCGCTGTTTTCCATAATGTATCTCTCCTTTAAATTAATTTTTTTTATATAAAAGATCCTATCTGTCTATCATAATTTCGCCAACCATATAACACACTGCCGTACCGCTAATCTTTACCCTCTCACCGCAGTCTTCACAAAGCAGCTCTCCGCCTCGCTTTGATAACTGCTTTGCTTGCATCTGCTTTTTTCCAAGGTGTTCACTCCAAAATGGGATTAAGGAGCAATGAGCAGAGCCCGTTACTGGGTCTTCACCGATAACGGAATTTGGAGAAAAATAACGAGATACGAAGTCGCACGTATCACCCTTTGCAGTTATGATAATGCCAAATTCGGGACTTTGATCTATTTGTCTAAGTGCATTTATGTCCGGGGTTAGATCACGAACATCTGCCTCACTTTCAAATACTAGGAAGAGATCCCTTGACTTGTATACTTCATAAATGGTGCGGTCAAATCCTAGCTGCATCAAGGACGATAAATCCATTTTTACTGGGGGCCGGCTTGGAAAATCCATGGTCATAAGATCCCCCTCTCTTGTTACCCGAAGGAGTCCGCTCATAGTTTCGTACTCCACCTGAATTAATTCAGGCTCAAGATAGTGGAACACAACGTAACTAGTCCCAAGCGTTGCGTGTCCACACAAGTCAAACTCTACCTCTGGTGTGAACCAACGAAGATTGTAACGTCCATTTTCCTTAAGTAAAAAAGCAGTTTCTGACAGATTATTTTCGGCGGCTATTTTAAGCATGATTTCATCAGCTATTTTATGATCAAGAATACATACTCCGGCGGGATTGCCGCCAAATACAGAATCGGTAAAAGCATCTACTACATAGTATTTCATAATTTTCTCTCCTTCTTACTCTATAATCATATCCACTAACGCCGCAATGTGAAGCTGCATAGTATCAAGGCACACAACTGGCGTTTGTGCATTTTTAAATAAAAGAGGCAATTCGGTACATCCAAGGATCACCGCCTCTATTCCGTTTTCCTTGTGCATATCGCTGATTATTTTGTTAAAAGCGTTCAGTGTGGATTCCTTCACCAGTCCAATCTCAAGCTCTGATGTAATTCGATCACTTACGAATCGACGAGTTGGTGCGTCAGGAGTTACTAGGTTAATGCCACGGCTCGCGAATGGTTCTCTAAAGAAATTCCCCTCTGTGGTAAAAATTGTTCCAAGAAGGCCAACTTTTTTGTAGCCTAAACGTTCCACTTCTGCACAGGTGGTATCTATAATGCTAACTAGAGGAATTGGTGAAGATGCTGCTAATGCATCGTAGACTAGATGTGAGGTGTTGGAGGTAAGCGCTGCAAATTGCGCACCGCCTGCTGCCAGATTCTCTATTGATTGTTCCAAAAGACCAATCAGTCTTGAATTATCGTTATCACAGTATTCTAACATTTCATATAGGTTAATGCTATCTATGGACATCGGTGGAAATACATCCATTCCTAGTTTATTTTTCACTCCGTAGAGAATATCGTGGTAATATACGATTGTAGATTCTGGTCCCATTCCACCGATTAGTCCAAGTTTCTTCATAATGTTTCCTCCTGCTAATTTTTTTATTTTTTATTGGCTTACGCTATTTCCCTTTTTTATAATAATTCCAATAGTTAATATCATACCATATAATTAAGGAATTTTATGGAAATTATTTCATTTATTATATTCATTTAAATGCTTTTATTGATTACTTTTAGTAATTACTTTTATGCCTTACTTTTATTTTTATACATTTACAATTTTAAGCAAACAAAAAGCGCTAAGATTGTTCCTAGCGCTCGTTATTCGTAATAATAACTATTTGTGTACCCTCATAACTTTCTATTTACTTAAGGACTTCATAATTGATTTGAATCTCACTTCACCTTTTAGGAATTCAAGTTCTTTATCGCTTTCTATCCCTCTTTTGAACATTTCTTGAACCATACCAGAATCGGATGATTCTTTGAACTTAATATGCGAATACAGTTCGGATTTCATATAATCACATATAGAATCAATACCAGACGCCATTTTTTCTAAAGAATCCAAGCTTCTTTTCTTATCTTTCTGTGCAATGGCAATAAATAGATCTGGTGTATTTTCAATATACGTACCTAAATCAAATAATTTTGCTGTTTGCTTTGCTATATTAGCATACTTTTCCGCTTTATCATAATCCGCCTCTTTTATTAATTGATTTAAAATGAGCTGAATAAAACTGTTTATCTCATTTGCATCTTTATAAAGCATTCTTTCATATAACTCATAAGCTTCATCCGTCTTTCCCTGATTTGTATATAATATAGCTTGTGTAATCTGCTTATCATATCCAAGGGGTGGAATCTTATCTAAAAGCTTTTGTGCTTTTTCATATTCTTTTCTGGCTGCATACATATTTACAAGTGCTACGATTGCCATCGAAACTACATTCTGATCGGCACTGGTTGCTACAAGCTCATACCACATAATAATCTTAGCCTCATAATGTTTTGCATCTTCAACTCCTTGAATATGGATATACATATTTAATAGTTGAGCGATTGAAACAATTAATAAATCGCAATTAGGATACTCCTTTATCAGCTCTTCCCCTCTTGCAAATGCTTTGATAAAGCCTTCTTTTTGCGCTAATTCTGCAACATTTCCTGCAAGTTGTTTGATCTCAATATCTGTTAATTCTTCATTGAATGATAGCAACGTATCTACATTCGTCTTTAATACACGTGCCAGCGGTGACAAAATTGTAATATCTGGATACGAATTCCCATTTTCCCATTTGTTCACAGCCGGTGCTGTGACTCCAAGATAATTTGCCACTTGCTCCTGCGTAAGATTTGCTTCTTTTCTAAACTTTCGAATCACTTCATTTATCTTCATACTTTACTCCAATCATTATAATAACAAAGGCCTTTGCTAACTATAGAATAGCAAAAGCCTTAACTTTGAGCAAGTGAACAGTCATCATATTTCATTCAATAAAATTAACTGTTAGTTATATTTTATAAATAACTCTAATATTGCTCACTTTATAATACATTCATGTAAACATGATTATAAAAACTTAGCGTATTATTTGAGGAAGGTATTAAAGTAATCATAGAGTTTGTCAGTTTCCTTAATTGTCTTGCCATTCACAAAAACGTATTGAGGTCCCTCCCCTTTCAACTGAATGACAATATATTCGTTTACATCATTGTAGATATAAAACATGCATGGGCCATAACCATTCACTGAAAAATGACCGCTGCTCTTAGTTGCACCACCATATCCATTCGTTCGTGTGCATTCTGGAATCTGTGTAATCATTTTAACTGATATAATTTCATCAGCGGTAAATGTGCTATGATACATCACACTTGACACGGTGATTTTAGAATTATTTTCTTGTACCTCGTAACCCGTCAGTGAAGATGCGACTGTAATTCCAATTGCTCCAACGACTAATAAGCACACGCCTATCATAAATATTTTTCCTATCGGTTTAGCCATATTAATTGTCCATCCCAAGCCAGCAATACGTTTTGGCACAAAGAGCCTTGAATCATTTGGATTATTATAGAGTCCCCATTTCCAAAGATTACCCTGCTCATAAATATCATTATTCCCATCTTCACCATCAAACAATTCGCTCCGACTGTTTTCAAAGAAATATTCTTCCGCCTGACGTATTTTTTTCTGTTGCCAGTAAGCAACTACTAAAATAGAAATGATCATTACTCCGACAACGCACATGCCAAGCATTATATCCGTTATATAGGCTATGCTTGTGCTTAATATAAGCCAGAACAATAACATAATCATTCCTATTAGCGTTGAAGCCATGCTGTTGATGCGCTCTTGTGTTCTAGCCAACGCCTTGTTGATTTCTGAATTCTCACTTAGTACTAGCGTATGATGATTCAATGTTTGCCTGTACATCAGAACCATTAACAGCTGAATTGCTGGTCCAAGCAATGATAAAATGAAAGGGTAGTATTTTTGCGTATCTGGATTTAAAACCAGATATATGGTTGGAATAAAGCTCAATACCACAAAAAACCATGACCATAAAACTGAGACAGCCGATTTTCCTTTTTCTCTTGATGCATCCAGATCAACAAGTACAGTTGCTTTTGCTGGATAAATCCATTTATTGCTTTCTTTAAGTGCTATAAGCTTATCCTGATATGTTTTGATGATAACGCTTATTACTATTAGTAGTATAAATGTTAATAGAAGCATATAAAAATCAACATATGGTTTTACCGGCCCCCAAAACATAAGCAACCCAGCTGCAAATGAAGCAACAAACTGAATCATGCAAACTGCTTGATAACTTTTCAGTACCTTTTGAACCTCCATTGTTTTCGCATGTACTTGTGAAAAAGTAATGCCCAAAATCTTATAGTTTTGATATTTTCTAAATAATAATGCAGAGGCGGTCATCGCCCCGAGTACAACCCAATATATGATGAGAAAAGACCAGATCATATTATAACCCTCCTATTTTTTATTATATTTTTATTTTTTATTTCTATATTTGTACATCTACTTTTTTATTACTATTTTTGTTTTTTCTACTTTCTTAATTATATAAATGTTAATTTTTGTTTTCCTGTGCAAATAGGAATCATGTCTGGTAGACAATATCAATTAACTTGGATATGTGCTCAGTTAGTTCTTCTTTTGTCGCGCCACGTGTGGATGCTTCTGAAATCAGAAGAATGGCCCTTTGGTCGAAATCTATATCAAATGTTGTGCTGTCCAAGCTTTTCAAACTAATCTTAGCACCATGCCTACGGTCAATAATAATCGTCCCCTCATTCTTAAGAATGGAATATGCTCTATTGACGGTCATTGGATTCACACCTATGTCTGCAGCCAACTGACGTACAGTAGGCAGTGAATCTCCGTACTTCAATTCCCCTTTTGCAACCCCAAATACAATCTGATTACGAATCTGCTGGTAAATTGGGATATCATTGGACATATCAATTTTTAATATCATAGTATCGCCTCCTTTGTATTACTTATATTAATACAAACAATACTTTGTGTCAAGATATTTATCAATATTTAAAATTTATTATATGGTTGACGTTACCACCTAAATATTAACGGTAAAAAAAAAAGAGCCGCTATCTTTTACAAGATGCGACCCCTTGGCAAAACAATTCATTTAAGAGATAAACTCATACTGTTTCAGGTATTAGTTTTATAATTTTAAAACTTGAATTTAAAATAAGCCATAACTGCGGATAATAGTTCATAATATTCCATAAACCTGTTCCTTGTATTTCATTTTCTAAAACCAAATCAACAATGGCCTCAATCGTTCTGGCATCAACAAACCATACTATATGATTTATTATATTTTTATCTGCTTTCACTGCATATTGAAAATAGGGTGTTTCTGAAATTTCATCAAAATATATTATTGAATCTTTTAAAGATGCCAACTCTATTGCATTATCTAACGAGATAGAATTTGCTTCCGAAAATCCTTTAATATATGGGAGTTTCCAATCATACCCTAATAGTGGAAATCCAATATTTAATTTTTCGGGTTTTATCATTTGTACCGTATAGTCTAAATACAACGAAACCCTTTTGATAGAGCTGACAGGCATTGGCGGTCCATATTGAGTTCCCCAATAAAATTTCATTAAGTAAGCTCCATCAATTAGGTCATTGAATTTTGTATAGTCTACTCTCTCAAATGTTTCCTGATTATCTTTTACTGTAATATTAGGATCTATCGTAATAAATAAAAGATAACCTTCTTTCTTTAAAATGGTACTAACTCGTTTCAAATAATTTAAATAAAAGTCCTGATTCGTTTCATTTAGATACGTGATTGTAATATTTACCCCGTAATATCCCTTTTCCTTCATAACATTAAGCATGTTTTGCACATGCTTTTCCGCATAAACAGGGTTTAATAATATCTCATATATGGTTTCAGGATTTCGCTCACCTTGAAATGTTACACTTGTAACAAGCATGAGCGGTAGCACTCCAAATTGATTTGTCATCTGAATTAGTTCGGAATCATCATAGAAAGATTCAATTTCTCCGCCCTTTAATGTCTGATAATTCAGTATAGAAAGATAGGTTAAGTATGGCAATGTTTTCTTTAAAGTAAATTTATCTATAAAAGGAAATGCATATGCATTTGTAGCAATCGACTCTTTCGTATCATAACTAATGATAAGTTCTTCACCTGGAAATATATATTGTCTATCCCAAAGGAATGAATTATTTCGATATAATTGCATGATTGGGACTTTGTGATCTAATGCAATTTTAGGCAATGTATCTCCTTCTTTTACAATATAAGTCTCATTGGGATAGGTAATTACAATTGTTTGTCCTATTACCAGATCAGTTGGATTTGCAATGCCATTTTCATATATCAGCCTTGTTTCAGCTACTCCAAATTTATTTGCAATTGATGTTATCGTATCGCCTTCCTGCACTACATAAATAATCATTTATATACCGAATTTTCATATTTTTATAATTATATGTGGCGATTTCGATATCATTACTTTATAGTACGGTATGATATTAAAAATAGGAGTAAAATTTACTTGGTCCACAATTTTTCCTAAACGACTTTTTCAGATACACGACTGCTTCGACGAGAATTGACAATTCCACCGATTAGTAACGTAACACTCCCTACTATAATAAGTGCTACTAAAATTAAAAGTCCCGGAACAAGTCCCTGATTATCCGCTGAAAATCCCACAGTAAGTGCTTCTAAAAAAGTATCGGCAGCTTTTGGAGCTACTTCGATCTGCTGACTTACAATTTCTTTTCCCTGATATAACACAACAATTTCGTGTGTTCCTGCCTCTAGATTTTCGGGAATGCTAATCTGTGTTTCAAATGCGCCTTCTTTTGAGGAAGTAACAGTACCTAACTGCAAAGGTTCTGAATGAATCTCAATTTGTAGACCATCAATGTTTCCAATAAACCCTGATCCTGAAATCAAGATTGAACTTCCTGCATGAATAATGCTGCCTTTGACGTCTAAGATTTTAAGTAAGCCTTTTGTATTAATAATTGTATCGAAGCTTACTGGCGATGCAGCTTCTCCCACTGATACTATAGTGCTAGAAGCAACTACTTCATTATTGCCATTAACAGCTGTACTCTGAGCATTTGACTCTACAGTCCCTGTACTTCCACTCACAGCGTTTGCACTGCTTGAACTTCCAGAAGCTGAAGTATTGGTATTGCTAGTAGACGAAGTGCTCGTACTTCCTGAAGGCGTATTGGTTGTATTTCCTGTTGAAGTATCACTTGTATTTCCTGCTGCCATATTATTCGTACTTGCTGCTATTGTCGCAGCCGTTGTCGAAGCCGTTGTTGCAGTTGTAGTGCTGGTTGCTGCTTTCGTACTTGTAATTACACCACCTGGTCCACTAGGCGTATCACCTTTCGTCTCATCATATCCTGGCCAAGGAACGGGAACTCCCGTTGAATCATCGTAACCATCCAAATCACAATCTTCAAGAAGTGCTGCAAAAGCATTTATAGAGCTAATAGGTATCGCAACTACTAATGTAAAAATCAGCGCGACTGAAAATAGAATCTTAAAATATTTTTTTCTAAAACTAATTAATCCCTGTATATTCAGAATATTTATTTTCATTTTTTTTCCTTTCTTAATTATTGTATTAATATCTATATCCGGCATCCTGCTCCAGTTGGCACTTCTTCAAATGGGGTACTATTAATATCCTCTGAATCCGCTCCATCCTTCATCTTTTCATTGTTGCCATCTTTATCTTCGTCATCTGACTTATAAGTTTCAATTCCATTAAATATATTGTCATTTAAGCTGTGCTCTTGACGTCCCACAATTGCCGAAGCCACCATTGCACCTGTAACATTAGTTGCTGTACGGAAAGTATCAGCAATAGCCGAAATAGGTATTGTTAGAATTATAAGTTCCAGTGGCAGACCCACCGCTGCTAGAACACTTGCCGTTGTAATGGTAGCAGTTCCAGGCACTCCCGCCGTTCCAAGTGAAACAAACAGGCCAATTACCACCAATAAAATATAATCTTTTATTCCATAATGAATACCTAGTGCATTAATACCATAAATAGCTGTCAAAATTGGCCAGATACCTGCACACCCTGGCATACCAATTGTTGTCCCAAGAGGAGCTGTAAAATTTGCAATTTTTGCATCGATTCCTATTTTTTTAGTAAGTACGCCTATAGTGACAGGTAATGTTCCTGCACTAGATTGAGTGGAAAAGGCTATGATTTGAGGTTGAATGATTTTTCCAAAAAATTTTCTTGGACTAAGTTTTGCAAATACTTTTAATAATACAGCATTGATAGCCCAAGTATCGATAGCAAACGCTATGATTGATAGAATCAACATTGCTAACAGTGACCATATAATCCCCGAGCGACTAACTCCATTTCCAGTAGCTGTTACTATTAACGCTAGAACTGCATATGGAGTAAGCATAACGATGAAATCAACAGCTTTAAAAATGATTTCCTTAAGTGCTTCAACAAGTTTCTTAAATGGAGCTACCTTTTCATGATTTTCATGGGCAACAAATACATAAGCAACCGCAATCAAAACCGAAAATAAAATTATCGGGATTATCTTTTCGTCTGAAATATCACTGATAATATTACGTGGAAAAAATCCAATCAATACTTGTGAAAATGGAACCACCTTGGCTTGAAAGTTCTGTGCATCAAGTCCATCTATTGTGAGATAAGAATTTCTTCCGATTCCAGAAATCAACCCAAGTCCAAGTGCTAAAAGTATAGCAAGAAGCGTTGTAATTAAAAGCCAAAAAATGGATTTTATTCCTATCCCTTTCAACTGGGAAGTGGAACCTAACGATGTAATACTACTGAGAATCGATATAATAATCAATGGGACAACAATCGAATTTAGTACGCTTACATATATTTTCCCGACTGGTGTCACCCAAGTTGTATGTCCTGAAAAAAGTATACCTACAACCACACCAACCACTAACGAGCCTAAAATAATCAAGCTAAAGTTCACATCTTTTTTTTGTAAAATATAAATGATAACAAATAAAAATAAGACAACAGCCAGTGCTGCTACTGATAAAAAATCAACGTTCATGTCTCTACACTTCCTTTCCATATCCGTATGACGGATTTTATAATGATGATCAATTAAATTGTTATAATATCAAGAAATAATCTAATGATTATTAATGATTTTTTTGCGACGCTTTACATCAAATGTAAATGCACCAATTGTGAATATAGATGCCGCACCTGCCAATATCCATAGGATATAATTTGTACTATCACCAGTAGCTGGACTGTTCAATGCTCCAGCTGCAGCAATAGTAGCGCTCAAAGAGCCTTCCTCCACAGGTGAACTGATTAAAGCTTCATCTCCTACGGATTGTTTATCCAAATTAAGTGTTAAAGCTACTGTTCCATCTTCAAATTGTGCCGTGAAGTTAAAAGCACCAGTTCCCAATGTTTTTAAATAAGCTTCCTTCAATGTGATAATTGTACTTCCACTCTCGAGCGTATAGTTTTGAGAATCTACCACTTGCCCATTATATAATAACTGGACAAAATCGCTTATATCCGCATCTATTCTTGCTGAAGAATTTCCAGCACCTGTAAATGTTGTGAAGTTGCTAAGTATAGGATAGTTCGCTGTGTAACCATCTGGTTTTAATACATTGTCAAGGGCTTTTACAGCTTCACTTGCAATATTAACCTTACTAAGCCCATCAATACCTGCCGTATCTGCTAGTGCAATTGGAGTCTTTAATACCCATGCTAGATCAAGCATATACTCCGTATATGTACCATCATTGGCCGCATTTTTGTGTAACCATTGCTTTGTAACTGGATTTACTGCTGCTTTATTGTAACTAATTAAAAATGGTAATTGCAAACGAATTGCATTTTTATATGTTCCAGTTTCCCAAGGTTTTTTTGATGTAATAGCACCAGTTAAATCACCATTAGGATAATAAGTAATACTGTTATTTTGTTTAGAATTATTCTCAGTAAAATAATTATCTAAATATTTAACGAGCTCACCATAGACATAGCTTATATTGCCATTACCAGGGGTTGTCGTGCTCACACTGTTGCGTGAATTAAATACACTTGAAGATGCAGTAACTTTATTAATGTTTTCCCCTGTACCAAACGTTAGCTGATTTCCTAAAGTTGTGTCATACACATAAACTGTTTTCTGTCCATATTGTTTAGCCTTTGATGCAACGTCCTTGATAATTGCCTGTGTATTATGGCACCATGAAGCGCCAAAGAAAATAATATGATCTCCTGGTGAATTCAACAAATCCAATAGTTCAACAAAATTCACCTGGTGGAAAACAAAACCTGCTTCATCAGCATCGGTAAATAATTCAGTAGATGCCTCCCCCGTTTTGTTTAAAGTCGCGCCTGCTCCATTATTGGCATTAAAATAAGTTGCAGATGAATTGTATACTCTTTTAAAGAAAGCAAAATCGGAACGGATGCTGCTTTGAATCACGGAGCCTCCATTGACACCACCCTTAAATACATTTGCAATACTAGAAGATGCTGTGATAGCATTAAAACCTGTGGCATCTTGCAAACTATATGATGCTGTAATTTGAGCTGTACTTCCATTATTATTGTAAACGAACAACAATGTATCGCTTGATTTATAATTTTCAATAGGAGCACCTTTTGGAAGTAAATCGGTAATTCTGGTCCATAATTGATTTACAGAAGTACCATTAGATGTCTTAAATACGCTGGCGCTATTCGTAATATCTATTTGATAACCATCAACAAATGGATCGAAATAATAAATTTTAGTTATTCCGTCTGCTTTTGCCTGCGTGTTAATTGTACTTAAAACTGCTTGTGTTGTTGCAAGCTTAGGATTACCAAAAACGATGTAGTAGTTTCCCGTGCTGCTTAATATATCAAGAAGTCGTTCTTGCGTTACTGACTCAAAGACATGGCCTGAAGGTATATCCTTAAATGAATCTGCTATGTAGTCGCCGGTTGTTCCACCAACAACCTCACTCCACGGATATTGATTGGTATTTGCAGAAGGTGTTGCCGTATCTGCATAAATCAGTACTGCCGGAGCAACGGTACCCAAAGTTAAAACTAATGCTATTATTCCTGCTGTTACTTTTTTAAATATTGATTTCATAATTTCTTCCTCCATGTCTAGTTATGATAAATAGGCTTTTCCCACTATTCATACAGAATTAGTGGGATAATATAAAACAAAATATATCATACCATTCTTCTGTTGTCAATGATTTTAGGTCCCTTGTTTTATTACCAATATATGGGTTTCGAATAATAATTTCATAATCTCCTCTTTTCTGCAGCAAAAAAGCGCCAAGATAATTCCTGGCGCTCGACATCTATATTCTTAAATCTGACACCGTCCTTGTCAAACTCCAGAATAGTTATTTAATTAACTTCAAGAATTTCTTCTTCCCTATCCTCAAAACATCTCCACAACAAAGGACCCTCTTCATATCATCCAAATCAATTTTTTCACCTTTAACCTGAACTCCATTTTGCTTTACTAGACGAATAAATTCACTTTTGCTTTGTACGATTCCCATAGCAATTAATTGTGGTACGATTCCTTCTATTGTGTCATTTTCTAAATCAAGCAATAATTCAGGAATATCATCTGGGATAGACTTTTTTGAAAAGGCTACTTCGTAATATTGCCTTGCCTTATTCGCTTCATTTTCTCCATGATATAATTTAGTTATTATATCCGCTAAGATTAACTTTACATCTTTGGGATTAATTCCAGATGCTAATTTTTCTTTTATTCTTTCAATTGTATCTGGGTGTTCATCTGTAACCAGTTCAAAATAATGGATAATCAACTTGTCAGGGATTTCCATAACCTTCTTAAACATTATCTGGGAGGGTTCATTAACCCCAATATAATTTCCTAGACTTTTACTCATTTTTTCTACACCATCTAGACCCACAAGTATAGGCATAAACATCGCTATCTGCTGCTCTTGTCCTACTGATTTTTGTAGTGTTCTTCCCATTAACACATTAAATTTTTGATCGGTCCCTCCAAGTTCAATATCCGCTTTGATTTCAACCGAATCATATGCCTGCATCAAAGGATAAAAAAACTCATGTATGCCTATCGGCAACTGGCTCCTATACCTATTTTGAAAATCATCTCTTTCAAGCATTCTTGCAACAGTAGTTGTTGACGCTAATTTAATGACATCCTCAAAATTAAGTCGCGATAACCATTCACTATTAAATCGTACTTCTGTTTTTTCTTTGTCTAATACCTTGAAAATCTGTTCGCAATATGTTTCTGCATTTTCTAACACTTGCTCATTACTTAATGGTATCCTTGTTTTTGACTTTCCTGTTGGGTCGCCTATTTTACCTGTAAAATCGCCAATAATGATTACAGCGCGATGTCCTAAATCCTGCATTTGTTTCACTTTCCGAAGTACCACCGTGTGTCCTAGATGAATATCAGGTGCAGATGGATCAAGTCCTAACTTAATTATTAATGGTCGCTCTTCCCTACAAGATTTTTCAAGTTTCGCTAACAATTCCTCTTCATTAATCAGTTCCTCTGTCCCTTTGCAAATAATCTTAATTTGCTCTTTCGGTTCTAACATTACATTACCTCCAAAATTTTATTATTGCCTAATTAAGAATTAAAAAATGCAAACAAAAAAGTCCCGCCCTCTTGTTTACCAAAAGGACGAGACATAATCTCGTGATACCACCCTAAGTTCATAAGTAACTCACATTACTTACCTTATCAAGTACAGCCGAAGCGATACTCTAGCACACGATCACGGGGTGCCTATCCGTCGTAGCCTAGTAAGATTTCTCTATTCGGTACGCAGCTCCAAGATGTATTCACAATCATTATCCATACGCCTCTCATCAACCGGCAATTTTCTGTTTGTATTTATGATTGTTACTTATTCTTTTCATAGCCTTTACTCTTAATTTATGCAATTAAATAGATGATATATTATATTTTATTAAAAGTCAAACATCTTAGAAATATTCATTGCATCTATAATCTTCTGAAAATGCTTGTATTGGCTTATAGGATTTGTCTTAATTTCTCAACATCTTCTTCATTAGTGGCCCAACTGGTTGCGAATCTCACTACGGTATGATTCTCATCCAATGTTTCCCAAAAACTAAAGGTGACTTTTTCAGAAAGTTGTTTCATCTTCTCATTTTCTAATATAATAAACTGCTGATTTGTCGGTGTTTTCAAAAAGAACTTATAGCCCTTCTCTTCAAAAATTTTCTTTAACTTGTCAGCCATCTCTATGGCATTCTTTGAAATCTCAAAATATAGGTTATTATCAAAGAGTGTGTCAAACTGTATTCCTAGCAAACGTCCCTTGGCCAACAACGCTCCATGCTGCTTCACTATAGAAAGGAAATGCTTTATTTTATTCGGTTTTGTAAATACAACCGCTTCTCCAAATAATGCTCCAACTTTCGTTCCACCGATATAAAATGCATCACAGTTACTTGTAATCACTTCTAACGTTATGTCAGTATTCTTTGCCACTAGCGCATATCCAAGTCTTGCTCCATCGAGATATAGGGGGATTTCATGTCTATGACATACTATCCTGATTTCTTCCAGTTCTTTTTTCGTATAAAGAGTTCCATACTCCGTTGGATGAGAAATGTATACCATTCCAGGAGAAACCATATGCTCATGATTTCCATCATCATAAAAATTCTCAATATATTTTTCTATTGCAGATGCTGACAATTTTCCATTTTCGTGTGGTAACGCCAAAACTTTATGGCCACTAGCTTCTATGGCACCTGCTTCATGAATGCTTATGTGCCCGCTATCAGCAGCTATAACGCCTTCAGTCCTTGAAAGCATTGCATCAATTACAGTTGCATTCGTCTGCGTTCCTCCCATTAAAAAGAAAACTTCAGCCTCCGGACAATTACATACTTTCCTTATTTTTTTTCTAGCCTCTTCACAATAAATATCTGTTCCATAACCTGATGTTTTTTCCATGTTCGTTTCCATCAGTCGCCTTAATATTTCAGGATGCGCTCCTTCTAAATAATCACTGTCAAAATGTATCATATATATTTTCCTCCGTTAAAATCTTTATATCGTTTATTTATTCACGCAACCATTTCAAAGTTTTATGCTTTAAATATTGCTTTAATAACATATACAAAAATACCGCATTCATAATATACATGCGGTATTTTTTTTATTACTATTATATGTCCTTTTAGATTCAAATTCGCTCGATCGTGCCCTTACTTCAGCATTTTGAGTGAATTATAAAAATCTACTGTGATATTTTTTTCGTTCTAGTAAAATCAAGTCCTATATTCTTATTCTTCTTTTCAACACTACCAGAACCAATCTTTTTTTCTTCTGGTAAGAAACCACCTTTTAATTTCTTCTCATCTATTAATTTTTTCATTCTATCCATATCTTTCATCGACATTTTGTATTCCTCCATTGAATATTATTTTATTTTTTTTTATGTGTTTTTTCAATACGACCGTCTAGATAATACTTTCACATACCACACAGTCAAAACCATCAAGGATTCACTCTATTATTGTACGTTTATCGACTGATTTATGCAAGTCAATTACTAAATCATTGTACATCTCATGATATGCTTCCTTGGTAATTAAATCATCTAGAAGCGTATCTGTCAACTTTTTACGTTTCGCTTCTAATCGAAAAGTAACTATATCTTTCTTTTCTTTTGTTTTATGCTGGTAACTTCACATGCAACTTCTTCCTTTGTTTCTAGGACATCTCAAGGTTTCATTTCTTCATAGGCCACTGCATCAAACTATTTTCAAGTTAATACTTCTTAGCATTTTACAGTACTTAATCATCCAGATATAAAAAAATAGATTTAATGTGAACAGCAAAATCAAGCCCCTTAAGTACCAATTTTGTGGCACTTACGAGGCTTGAAATAATCTTTTATGAATACCGTTTCGCAAGATTTCTCTCGATTTTACCAAGTACCAGATCACAGATTACAGCCATTAAAGCCGTAGGAAGTGCGCCGGCCCAGATGATTGCTGATCCATCTGTTACGTTGATACCACGAGAAATAATATCTCCCAATCCACCAGCACCAATAAATGTTCCAACTGCGGTTATGGCAATTGCAATTACAATTGCATTCCGGACTCCTGCCATAATCACAGACAACGATAGCGGTATTTCTACCTTAACTCGTATCTGATTATTGGTCATTCCAAGTCCCTTTGCAACATCTAATAAGTCTTTGTCCACATTTTTAACTGCGGTATAGGTATTCTTTAATATTGGAAGTATTGAGTAAAGAAATACCGTTACGATAACCGTATTTGATCCAAGTCCAATAAAAACCATTAGTATTGACAACAAGGCAAGCGAAGGAATTGTCTGAATAATATTAGCCAGAGCAATAAACCATCCAGCCAAGGTACTATGTCTAGCAATATAGAAGCCAATTGGTATTGTAATAATAGCTGCAAATAAAACACCATAGATTGAAATTAAGAAATGCGTTAAAAACTGATCCCATACATAGTTTCCATTTACTTGGTAATATTTTAATAAAGCTTGCATTATTTAGTCCCCTTTTCTTCATCTAGTGGCAGAATATCTTGAACTATATTCTTATATAGTGGACGCTCTGAAAGTGGTATCACTTTTTTTGCTTGGAAATAATTGTTTTCCTCAAGAAATTGTTTTGCTATAACACGTGGTTCAATCTGCTGTTCATCTGAATTTCGATTCATTTTCTGCATCATTTTGGAATCAATCTCACCTTCAAGCTTCAAAAGCACAGTTTCAATATCTGGGTATTTTCGAAGCAGCTCTTTTGTCACAACGGGGCTGGCTTCATATGGTGGGAATAAATGCTGGTCATCCTCTAAAACAACAAGATCATATCCATCAATTCGACCATCTGTAGAATAGCCCAGCGCCACATCCATCTCGCCCGCATGAAGTGCATTATACACCAGACCAATCTCCATAGCGTTTATATTTGCAAAATCGAACCCATACAACTTCTTAAATCCTTCATATCCATCGCCTTTACGTTCAATCCAACTGGTATCAACACCTACTTTAAGCGTTGCTGCATAGTCTTTCAGCTGACTGATTTTTGTAATTCCCTTCTCCTCTGACAATTCACGAGTAATCATAAATGCATATGTGTTTTCAAATCCATAAGAGGGGAACCACACCATATTATATTTTGTGTTATAACCGTTTACTACATCTTCCATCGCTTTTACAGGATCCGTTGTAGAATCTAGACCCAGCTCTCCTGTTAGCGAAGTACCTGTATACATAGCACCTGAAATATTTGCATCATCCCGATCCAGTGCTTGCAAAATCAGCATTGAAGAACCGAGATTATTGATTAAAGTTATATCCGTACTTGCCAAATAATGTTTGCACATCTGACTTACGATTTCTGCAAGTATTTGACGCTCTGTTGTATTTCCACCTGCAATGATTATCCCATTATCAGATACACTTTTACCAAGACCCGGTAGGGAACATCCAGACACTGTCATTGTAATTACTAGCATAAATGTGAGTATCATATATCTTAATGATTTCTTATTCTTTTTTTCTTTAAACATTGGCAGACTCCTTCCCAGACTGGTGTGCAATATCTCTAGTTGTTTTAGGTGTAAGTTTACGTTCAACAATACTGAGCAAACCATCAAATAGCAGCGCCATTAATGTAACAGGTACTGTGCCGGCTATAATTGCATAGAAATTAAAGTTGTTCAATCCCATGAATATAAAATCTCCAAGACCACCAGCACCAATATAAGATGCAAGCGTTGCCCAAGCAACCATATATACTGCAGATAAACGAATTCCTGACATGATAACTGGAAAAGCTAACGGAACTTTAACATGAGCTACTATCTGCATCCATGTCATTCCCATTCCTTTCGATGCATCAATTATATTTTTATCAACAGAATTCATTCCTAAATATGTGTTTCTCAAAATTGGAAGTAATGAATATATTACCAACGCTATAATAGCCGGTAGTTTTCCAACCCCAAACAAGGGAACCATAATCGCCAAAAGTGCTAATGATGGTATGGTCTGTAAAACTGAACAAAAAGAGATAACCACCTGCGATAACTTAGGTGATTTTGTAATTAAAATACCTATAGGTACAGCGATTATAGTACCTATCATCAAGGCCACGATAGATATAAGGAAATGCTCGCCTATTTTTAATTCAAGTAAAGATCTATTTTTAATTAAATAATCTATCATAGAGTATCCTCCACTGCTGACATCTTCTCAGGTTTTATCTGATGAATTGTATCATCACCTTCAGGCTGATAATCACTCCAATAGCTTTCATATACTTTATCTACAACTGAGGCACGAGTTACAAGTCCAGCCAATACAAGATCTTTATTTACAACAGGAATATTGCGGAACCCTAAATCATTGATATAATATATGGCGTCTCGTATTTTTGTATCGTTGTAAAGATAACTTATCTTTTTTGTGTGATTACCCACACGGTCGGTGCCCATTCGTCTCTGGTCAAGAGCGAAAATATCAACTTGTCCCATCAAATGTTTTTCTTCATTCACTACAAGTAGTGTATCAACGCGATTTTTTCTCATAATTTGAATTGCCTCGGCCACCGTTTGATTTTCCAAGATGCATATTGGTTCAAGCACCATCATTTTTTCAACCGTCTCATAATCAAACTGAGCACGATTTAAGCGCTCTTCCCCTAGCATTTCACGTACGAAATCATTAGCAGGGTTCGCTAATATTCCATCCGGCGTATCAAATTGAACAACTTGTCCTTTGTCCATGACAACCATACGGTCTGATAACTTTAGGGCTTCATCCATATCATGCGTTACAAAGATGATAGTCTTTCCCATTTCACGTTGTAATTGTTTTACAAGTTGCTGAAGTGTATCACGTGTAATAGGATCTAGCGCACCAAAAGGCTCATCCATTAGAATAATCTCCTGATCTGCTGCCAACGCACGAATGACCCCGATACGTTGTTGCTGACCGCCTGACAGTTCTGATGGGTAACAATCAAGATAACTTTCTGGCAAATCTACTTTTTTTAACAATTCACGTGCTACTTTATTCATCTTATCCTCAGACCATTTTAATAGCTTGGGTACCATTGTAATATTTTCATAGATTTTCATATGGGGCATCAATCCAATTTGTTGAATCACATATCCGATACGTCTTCGCAAATTAATTTCATTTGTTTTACTAATATCTCTTCCGTCAATTAAAACCGTTCCTTTGCTCGGAATATTCATACGGTTAATCATTCTCATACATGTTGTTTTACCGCTACCAGATGTTCCAACAAAGCATATAAACTCACCTGTTTCAAACTTAAGGTTAATATTTTCTACAGCAACCTTATTACCTGGATATACCTTTGATACATTTTTAAATTCAATCATCCTTTTCTCCATTCCTGTGGCTTACTTTAGCAAGACACATCCCATGTTTGTGCCATAGGCACAAATCTTTCATACTTATAATATCTATTATAGATAACTTCTAAAAGATTTATGCGACAGCACTCTTTCGCGAATTTCTTTTTCATATACCATTTGTATCGTTTTAATGAATGAACCGTTTTTTCAATTATCATTATCTTCCTCACCTCATAAAAAAGTATAAAAAAATACTTATCCCTCTATATTCTGAATAAGCACACAAATTTTTAATATTAAGTTATTTTATCCATGTCTGAAGATGCTGTACATACTATTTTTCCAACATGCTAACGTTTTAACATATTATCATAGATGGATAAGCAAATCTGTGACCCTATTATAACACTATATAGCCAGATTTACAAGGAAGGGTTACTTTCTTGACGCCTGTTTGTTCAAACAGTGCAGTAAAAAGCTTGTAAGTATGAAAGAATAAAAACCTTCCAAACTTACAAGCCCCGTCTAGATTCAACTTTATCTTCCTATATATTTTATAGATAAATCGTTGAGCTCCGCCTTCAATTTTTCATTTCCTAAATTGATGGCGATTGGCATGAAAATATCTATCGTTTCCTTTGCTTTTTCATTCCATCTACTTTTATCCATAAATTCTAATGTTCGCATGTTATGAAGTCTGTCGGCTAATTTCACTAAAACTGCCTCTTCACTAAGCTCTACCTTTTCATTATTAAACCTTGTTACTCCATCAACAATATTACTAACTTTATTTGAAAACTCTTTTTCAATATTTGTTAAAGTAATATTTGTCTTTTCCAAAAGAACATCATGTAATAGTCCTGCGATAATTGTATCTTGCGTCGCCTCCATATCAGCGAGCAAAATAGCAACATTAATGGAGTGACATACATACTCATCACCTGAATGTCTAATTTGACCCTCATGTGCTAAACATGCCATGTCAAATGCTTTTTGTAATTCTTCCTGGTTACATTTAAGCTGATTACCAAGTACCGTGCTAACTAACACTTCAAATAATTCTTCTTTTGTTGCATGAACATTTGTATTACTCATAAATGCATGACTCATAATATAATTACCTCCTAAATAGTTTTTTTGGAAGTTAAAAGCTCGTAAAAGAATAGGTGAAAAACCATATGTTTTCTTAAATGCTTTGGTAAAACCGCTATGAGATTGATAGCCATACTCTAATGCAACATCTAAAATCTTCTTACCAGCTATTATTTCTTCAGATGCCTTTATAAGCTTACGCTCTTTCACATATTCCATAACGGATTCTTTCATATACTGTTTAAATATTCTTGAAAAATAGTAAACCGAATATCCTACATTTGATGCGATTTCTTCCACCGTTAATGATTCTTTCATGTTATCTTCAATAAACTTCTGACTATCATACATAATTGCTTTAACTTCCATTTTTTCACCTCTTTTCTCATGTGGTAACTGTATTATAAATGATAATAATGATTGTTTCTTTTCCATTCCTGCTGTTTTTATATCTTCTTTTTATACAATTCAATAATATCTTACTTAGTATCCTTTTTCATAACGACAAACTTCATCATTGGATAATTAATTACTACCTGAATAAGGATGTTCACCATATTTGTAATTAGGGACGCCATACTCTCGCCCATACCAAAGTTGGACATCAAAAACTCAGTGCCATATCCTGACCACACCTGACAGACCAAACCCGCAAAAGCTACTGTGGCAATATACCAGCCAATTGTCTTCTTAATATCTACAGTCGCACCAAATACCAACTTGCGCTGAACGATATAATTTATAATCTGCGCACATACATAAGCACATAGAAAACCTAAGAATCCGCACAGACCAGTCCCTGCCGGTGCTGCCGGATAACGGAAGAGAAATGCATCTTCACTGATAAATCCCAGTCTTAGGAAAAGGCATGGCGTATTCACCAGCGCTCTAAATATAAATGCTGTAGTAATAAATAACACTATGAAGTTTGTAATTGTTGCAATATTGGAAAGTACATTAAACTTGATAAATTCCCATAATTGCGGATGTTTTTTTGTCCAATTATTTACTTTTTCCATGTTCTTTTATTACCTTTCTGTTGACAGTAAAACCCTTGATCAATCTTTTCAATCCTCGGAAGAAATGTCCATTTACCATGAAAAGAATAGCTTTTGCCATATCCATACTCAAAGCTCCACCTGTCATCTTAGCAATACCTCTAAATGGCATGTTATAGATAAATAATATGTTCAGATTGGGCTTACCTTTTGCTTCACTTTTGTTCTTCATATTTGTTATAATTCTATAAGCCAGTCTTGCTACAGGATTCTTTGCATAATACATCTGACAGAGTGCATCATTTATATCTAATAACCCATCTTTATTCCAATTCCCGTCTGGAATGGAATGTCCTAGTATTTCCTCATATTCAGATTTAGAAATGTCCCTGATATTTGCGCTATAATAATTACCGGTTTTATAATTGGAATAGGGTTCTTGTCTATCGTAATCTTTTGTACCTTTGATAGACACCTCTGCTTTTAATCGGATGTCCTGTACGCTAGCACCAACCATAATATGATAGATACCACTTTCCACTTCCCATTTGCCTGTTTTTACGTCATAGTAACGGAATGCCTTATCATCAAATTGAACGCTGACTGCTTGACTCTCACCAGCCTTCAAAAATACTTTTATAAATCCCTTCAATTCCTTTACTGGACGATAAATCTGTTCAGACCTAGTACCAACATATACCTGGGCTATTTCTGCTCCATCAGCTGTTCCGCTATTCCTTAGTGTGAATGTAACTTCTTTTTCATTTGCTTGCAAATCTGTGTATACAAAGGTTGTATAGCTCATGCCATATCCAAATGGAAATAACACTGGAATACCTGCTGTCTCATAATAGCGATACCCCACATACAAGCCTTCACGATATTCGCTACTTTTCTCTTTACCTGGATAATAATGATAGGCAGGAGTATCCTCATACCGCACTGGATATGTTTCATTTAGTTTTCCACTTGGGAATGCAATTCCTGTCAGCACATCTAACATAGCCGTTGCGCCAGCCTGTCCCCCAAGATAACCATGTATTACAGCTTTTACTTTATCGAGCCATGGCATTTCCACTACAGAACCCGCTGATATCACTACAATAATATTTTTATTCACTTCAAAAACGGCATCTAGCAAATCTATTTGATTTTGAGGCATCTTCATATGAATGCGGTCCAAACCTTCTGACTCACTAATCTCATCCAACCCAAGATATAAAATTACTTGCTGTGTACGTTTTGCCAGATCAACTGCATCTTGAACTAATGTCTGATTACTTCCACCTGTTCTTTCATATCCTTTTTCAAAACCTATATAATTAATCTCATAGTCAGAAATCACATCCAATGTAATGTCTAATTTTGTTGGATTTACTACCGATGAGCCTGCTCCCTGAAATCGAGGTAATTTCGCAAAGTCTCCGATAATACATGTGCTAAGATCCTTCTTTAATGGTAAGATATCATCGTCATTTTTCAAAAGGACAATGCTTTCTGTTGCTGCTCTTCTTGCTATTTTATGATGCTTTTCGATATCAAATTTCTCAGTATATACTTTTTTATCTGTAGTCATCACTATCTTCAAGAGTTCATCTAAGCGTTCATCTAGTATTTTTTCAGGTAATACACCTGATTTCACACTATCAACAATCGCTTTTGAACCATCTGCACCAGTAGATGGCATCTCTAAATGACTACCATTCTTTACTCCTAGTATGTGATCATTACTACCACCCCAGTCTGATACAACAAAGCCTTGAAAGCCCCATTCATCTACCAGTATCTCCCTGAGTAAATGTTCATTTTCATTTGCATATACACCATTAATTCGATTATATGCTGACATGATTGCTTTGGCTTTTCCTTCTTTTACTGCAATTTCAAAACCAGTCGTATAGATTTCCCTAAAAGTCCGCTCGTCTACTACTGAATCGTTTGACATTTTTCTCAGTTCCTGACTATTCGCCGCAAAATGTTTAGGACAAGATACAACTCCCTGACTTTGAATTCCTCTTACATATGCAGCTGCCATCTTGCCTGCCAGATAAGGATCTTCGCTAAAGTACTCAAAGTTTCTTCCACATAAAGGGCTACGCTTAATATTTAATCCTGGGCCAAGTAATACCTGCACATCCTGCATAACAGCTTCTTCTCCTAAGCATTTTCCCAGTACTTCTCCTAATTCTATATTCCAACTGTTTGCAATCGTTGCCGCAGTTGGAAAGCAGGTTGCTTTCAGACTTTCATTTAATCCCAAATGGTCAGATGCTCCAGCCTGTTTACGCAATCCATGCGGTCCATCTGATAAAAACATAGATGGAATTCCATATTTTTTATACCCAACAGTTTGCCAGGTATCTTTTCCGGACATCATAAACGCTTTTTCTTCTAAAGTCATCCTATCGATTATTTCTAGATATTTCATATATTTTATCCCCCTACCTCTTTTTTTTATACTTTACATTCGCTTCTTGTTTGTTACATTCAGTACTTATATATACGGGTATGCTTCTAAGAAGTTCTTATCATTTATATTAACATATAGGTAACTACTTTAATAAATTTCTGCATAATCTGTGCTTTTTTCTGCATGATTGGTCAGTCATACCATGCTAAAAAAACTTCCAAAGAGTTTCCTCTCTGAAAGTTCTCATTTTTATTAATAAATATGTATTATCTCAAAGCTATAGGGTCTAATATTTCAAATATAATATTTTCATAAGCTGTAGGATTTCAGACATTCAAAATGCCACTGTAGAAATAGGGTACTATAGAACTGATATCTAGTTGGGCTGCATAATACCTGAAAATACTAACCAGGCGAGAACAGATTTTGCCACTAAGCTCAGAATAATATAAACACGTTCACCATAGATATAAGAACTCCACTTGCCAATTTTTTTATACTGCAAAATCATATTAATTGGAAACAAGTTAAAGAATATAAAATAGGATGAAATGATTGCATAAACAAACCATGGCACTTTTGCTGGGTTACTATTACCAAAAGCATTAAGAAGTATTACAATCCAAGGAGCGATTCCTGCTATACTTCCAAATACAAAAGGACTCCAAGAAGTTTTAGCTGTATATTGATTAATTTTTTCCATCAACAAACCGAACAAATTCATGGATGCGTTTAAAGCGAAGATTAAAATTAGAGTACTAATATCATAAACACCAAAAAGAACTGATATTAAAACGATCATAATAGAAGAACTTAAAGCATACTCATACCATCTAAAGGGATTGATACCCTTTTCTAATCCACGATTGTAGATTGCATTTGTTTTAGGTAAAACAATAATGAGATGTGCAATCGCTGATATAAACAGAAACGCAGCTACTAATAATGCAAATGGCAAAGGAAAGAGCTTTTGAGAAACTGTAACCAAACGCATTTGTGTTACATCAAAAGTCAAATAATTTGAGATAATTGAGGGTGTGAAGTTTCTTGCCTTATCAAAGTATAACGCTACAAACAACATAAAACCACCTTGAATAAAATGCAAGCAACCCATAGTTATATTAAAACGTCGAAGAGATGGATAAGAAACTGATTTCATAATGATTACTCCTTTACTTCTATGTAGGCTCATGTGATTAATTAAAAAACCTTATGATTGTATAACTAATGAATGCTGTAACACCACTTACTACAGTACCCCATATTAAATCGACTACAGTAATTATCATGGGCCAATCTTTAACTGTTGCTAGATTAGTAAGGTCATAGGTAGCATAAGTTACAATTCCAAAAAACATACCTGTAAAAAGAGCTGATTTCCAGCTTTCCGCAATCAAGGCCGGATTTATGACAAATACCATAAGACCTAAAATGAATATCATGTAAAAAATAAATGCAGCTAAAAAATTAACCTTTGGAGCCATTATATAACCTAAGTGTTTGCTATATAACGATCTTGAAATAAATATGAGCCATATCATATCAATTAATAAAAATACTACCAGTGAAATAAAATAATTTCTGAAATTCTGAAACGTTAATATCGAATTCATCTAAACTCCCATCTGCCTGCATTATCAGGCTCTTTAATTGTTATTTTCCCTGAAACCAAGGAAGAAAAATACTTGTTTTACGTGCATACTCGCTGTAACCAGGCTTTTTCTTCATTGACTTTTCAAGCATTGGTACTCCTGATACAAAAACTAGAAGCAACGTTATAGTCAAGGGACTAATAATTGATAAGATTGATGCTCCTGAACTAATTGCTAAGATAAAGATACCCCACCACATCGTTGCTTCACCAAAATAGTTTGGATGACGCGTATATTTCCATAAACCTGTCATCATGATGTTGCCTCTGTTCTCTTTCTTACTAATAAATAGCTTTAACTGATGATCACCTATCGCTTCAAAATAGAAACCGATAATCCAAACCAAAATTCCCAATATCATTATAGGAATATATGCTTCTCTATCTTCATAGCTTACGAAGATCACGGATAATGAAATGAGGTACATAAAGATACCTTGAAGCATATAAATCTGAAAAAAAGCTCTTGGCAATAACCACTTCCCCCATTCTTGCCTCCAAGTTGCATATCGAAAGTCCTCCTGTTTTCCGATATTTCGTTTTAATATATGGTAAAAAAGTCGCAATCCCCAAATGGTTATGAGAACGGTAATAATAAGTTGAGTTGGTAATATTTTAGAACCTCGTAACAATATAAACCAAGCGACAAGCACGAAGCCGATTCCCCAACCGATATCAATAATTGAATTGTTTTTTATCAACGTACCTATTACAAAAAACAATATAAAATAAACTAGCATTAAATAAACAACATCCATGTTATGTACCCCCTTATTCTTCTATTATACTTACTGCAACACACCCCATACCAGAATGTATGGCAATAATTGAGGAGATTTCTGCTATAAATTCTGGTTCTTTACCTATAATCCTTGTTAATTCTTTTTTATACGCGAAAGCAAGTGCAGAATTATCTGCATGGACAATGCTGTAGCTTTTAATACCCTTTCTTTTTAAGATATTCTTTACCAATTTAAATATTTTTCGTGTCATGCTTTTCTGACTAAATCCTATACCAAAAGCCGCTCCGTTCCCATTTTTATCTAAAGTCATAATCGGTCTGAGTCCAAACATCTTACCAATTTTTCCAATGGTATTTGGTACTCTACCACTTCGGACCGCATATTCCAGTGTATTCAGACAGACATAGATGTTTGTTTTAGGAATCAGTGTTTTAATTTCCTTTACTATATCATCATGGCGGTATCCTTTATTGCGAAAATCAGCTGCAGCTTTTACAAGTAGTCCTTGTGCTCCTGAGTTCAGGCGACTGTCAATCACCGTAACTTTTTTGCCTTTTAGATCTATTTTCTTTAATTCTTGGCTAATCGTCTGATAGGTACCGCTTAACTTACTAGAAACAGTAATAAATATTAATGAATCATAAATTTCTAAAAGATTTTCTAAAAAGACTTTAACTCTTCCGGGCTCTGGTTGAGAACTGGTTGGATATGTTGTTGACTTATCGATAGCCTTAAAAAGCTGTTTCAATTTAATAGTTAATTTATCTAAATATACAGTGTCATCTAATAAGATCCCTAATGGAAGCGTATGTATTTGATTATCAAGCTTAAATTCTTCAGGAATATCAGCAATGGAATCTGTAAGAATTCCTATCGTGCTCAATCTTTTTAAATTTACGCTCTTTTGAAGTTTCATATCATCTACTTTTTGTTCAAGTAAAGAGCCATACTCTTTTAGTGTTTCTACAATTATTTCAGGTGAATCTGTATGAATATGAACCCGTACTTTTCGGTCTTGTGAAGATACAATTAATGAATCTCCATACGGACTTAACTCAGATTTTATTTTATTATCTAATTTAAAATCGTAATAATCTGAAGATGTATTGGGACGTTCTAAAAATACTTCAGTACAAAATTGATATTTATTGGTGTCATAAATATCAATTTCTTTCATAGTGTCAGTCTTCCATGGTGTACTTTCTTCAACATCACCGCCATCAAAATAATGGTTCATTCCATTTAAAAACTTAACAAATCCAGCAGCGCCTGAGTCCACGACGTGATTCACTTTTAAAATTTCTAGCTGAGTTGTAGTATGTTGTAGCGATTCATTTGCAGTCTGATAAGCTTGGAAAAAAAGATCTTGAATGCTTTCATACTTTTCATTATTATTAAAAAGAAAATTTGCCCAATCTCTAATGACGCTAATGATTGTCCCTTCAACTGGATTTTCAATGGCTTGATATAAATGCGCTACAGCACAATGCGCAATATTTGAAAATTGCTTGATATTTATAACTTCGTAGAGTTTTCCCTCTAAAGCCAATCCCTTAATATAAGATGCAAACAAAATACCGGAATTGCCTCTAGCATTTGCAAGCCCTGACACAGACATGCCATGGAGCATTTTGGAAAAGCTAACCTCTCTATGCGCTTTTTCTACCATAGCCTTCATTGTTGTTGCCATGTTCGTTCCTGTGTCTCCATCTGCTATAGGGAATACATTAATGGAATTTAAATACTTCTTATTAGAATAGACTTCTTGAGCTCCCATATTGAATAAAGCCCAAATATCAGATCCATTGATCACTTGCTTTATCGATTTTCTCATATGTTCTCCTCTCTATATTAAGAGTCTTAGCTTTAAAGTATTATATATTTTAAGTATTATAGATTTAAATACTTATAGATTTGAAAAATTATAGATTTAAGGAACTACAGATTTAAATGCTTTTTATAGTAGTTCCACTAGCTTAGAATTGGCTTCATTTATGGTTTTAAAGTAGTAATCAGCGCCAGTTAACTCACAGGCACTGTTAATATTATTAAAAGCGGATCCCCCAATTAATATTAATGGACGCTCCTTTGAATCAATCTTACTAATTGCAGAAATTAAATTAGTAGTCGGGTCAATGTGGTAAGGCATCGTTACAGATAATGTGATTGCATAAGGTTTATATTCTTGAATTGCCTTCATAAGACTACTAGTAGGTAAATTTATTCCTAAAAAGATTGTATTCCAGCCTTCTAACCAAAGAATGTCACAAAACATTCTTAATCCGATACTATGCATTTCACCACCAGGTAAGAGTGCTAAAATTGTTTTGTTTTTATTTGTAGCTCTTTCATAATTAGTAACAATATTATTCATTATATACATTGAGATCTCGGTAATTATATGCTCTTTCCATATATCTATAACACCCTGTTCCCAAATCTCTCCAGTTTCAATTAAGGATCTTTGAATTATATTTTGATATAAGTCTTGAACGCTCATACCATTATGAATAAATGAAAGAACTATTTCATAAGCTGCTTTCTTATCACCTATAAGTAGTTTATTTATATAATCTTTATAGGAATATAGACTTCTATTTGTATCAGATGTTTCAGTTTTTCCAAGTAGATAGTCCGTTGAAACATTGAACAAGTTAGCTAAAGCTGTAATTTTATTTATATTTGGTATTCTATTTCCATTCTCGTAATTTGCAATCGTAGTTTGTTCTAATCCTATGAGCTCTGCTAATTTTTTTTGAGTATAACTTGCGTTCTTCCTAAGTGTTTTAAGACGTGAACCAAAATTTTCGTTCATACTATCCTTCCTTTCATACTTTTTTACTTTCTTACTTTCTTACTTTTTCATTCTTTTATTCTTATATTCTTTTATTCTTTTATTTTATATTATATTATCACGTAGCGAAATATATAGCAATATATTATCATATATTGCGTTACGTTTATTTCATAATGAAATATATTTCAATGAATATATTTCTCTCAAGTTTATTCTTCTATTTCTAAACAAAAATAGACCACTCATTCTCTAAAACAATATTTCTTACGAAACATAGAAAATAAGCGGTCTAATATCGAACTGCGTTCGCTTTTGACGTGTTTAATATTTAATTGAATGAAAAAAGCAACAACTTTTCAGTCCATATTATGAACCGTATTCTCCCATCTCAAATCATGAACATATTGAAAGAGAATCACTATAAAGACAATATCTACTTCCTACTGTTTTTTTTGCTTCGTACATCGCACGATCAGCTTGATTAATGAGGCTATCCAAATTTTGTGAAAAATCCGGGAATATACTTATTCCTACACTAACATTAATCTGTATATTTTGTTGATTAAAAACAAGTGGGGTCTTCAATACCTCAAAGATTTTGCAAATCATCGTTTCAATGTCTGCCTCAGCATGAATATCCTTTATTAGAATAACAAATTCATCTCCTCCAACTCTTCCAATAGTGTCGGTTTCTCTAAGACATCCGTTGATTTTCTCCGTTAGGAATTTCAAAACCTCATCCCCTGCCTTATGTCCATAATTATCGTTTACGAACTTAAATTTATCAATATCTAACATCAAAACTGCAAGCTTTTGCGAGTTATCCGACTCCAAAATAGCATCTGTTATTTTGTTAAGTATATTTAATCTGGATGCAACGCCTGTAAGACAATCAATATTAGCCATTTTCAAATGCTCTTCAGACTTTTTTTCCGCTATGTCTACTGTCTGTTGAAGTAACACCATTTTAGATGTAGATGAAATACCTGTAAATACTATCACATATCCTAGGATAATAAATACAATAAACAGCAATAGGTCATAGACTGTTGCAAAATTTCTAAAGCTAACATCGATAATTGATATATTGTTCAGTAACAGTAAAAATGCAATGCTCATATATATGGACATCAAATTTATTGTATTATCCTGAACAAGCAACAATATTCTTTTATAGTTCTCGCGATACCAAGGCTTCGCTAAAATCCAAAGTAATATTATTTGTGCTAAAATTCGAAATCCATATATAAAATTAGTTACGCTTTCAACGTCAATGTAAAGTTTGGCAATCAATATTGAAACACTATAAATAATAACCGAAATCACCCAAGTGCTGATCATAACAAATATCTTTTTTGAAATAGTTTCTTCAAAAATTATATGTATATAAACTATATACATAAACATAATAATGCAAAAAATATATTTATATATAGCCATGTCATTTATCAACTGTCTAGTAACAAAAACAGCTATAATTACGATAACAGAGTTTATTAGAAATAATACATGGCAAAAGATTAACGATTTTTTCCTTGTAAGCATTGTGTGATTCAATAATGTATTCAATAACGCAATAAGCATTGCAATTATTAATCCCATAGGCATTTTCCTCCAAATTTTATATAATCTACTTTTATTAAAATTTAACAAGTTAAATGCAAATATCTACCACATTTTTTAGTTATATAATAATTATATCTTCTAAATGTCAAAATTGCAATTTATTTATTGCAATTTTCGACAAGATCCCTCTCAACATTTTACAATTTCTTACAATAAATGCTTTGTTCTTTTACTCTACAACACCTAGGTGGAAATCTAAAAAACTCCGGCATTCCAATTGTTTACCAATCGAACTGCCGAAGTTTATAAAGATACATTTTACCCGAAAAATTTATATATCATATATTGAATCCATATTCTGCTGGCATAGGTTTTATTTTACAAATACTATTTAACATTTGTAATATGGATTCCCTAACCTCATCCGTTAAATATAAAGTATTCTCAAACCATTCATTAGATTCTCTATAATCTTTTTCAATCACATTTTTCTTTTTAGGTGTAACCTTAACCAATGGCTTGCTTAGAATATGTAATTGAAATCTCACGTCGTCATAAAAAATATCTTTTATCATATTGGGAAATATGATGTAACTCTCATTTCTGACTCCGAGTTTATCCTGACGGTTTAAATTCATATAATATATCGTTAATTTTTCATTATCAAATTCAACTCTTGTTGCTGCTTCAACAATAAATTCAGGTTTTAATTTAGTCAATAACAAACCTATAAGAAGAAGAGATGGGTAAATCCTTGTTGGGGAAAATCCTATTAGTGGAATCGTTATAATCATAAATAATACCAATAATACAATCAATACGATTGTGCGTGTCTTATGTTTGTACGACTTGTTTTTTATAATAAATTTATTGCTAAATGTATAATTATTCATTTTTCCTCCATCTTTCGCTTAAGTTGCACTGGAACTAATTATCTTTTTTGCAACTGTGTACTATGATCACAAATACTCTTTATCATTTGTAATAATGGTTCTCTTACCTCGTCTGTTAAATATAAAATGTTTTGACACACTTCATCACTATCTTGATAATTCTTCTCGATAACTTCGTTTGAGCTATATGTTATTTTCACAGATCCCTTACTTACAATCTGCAATTTAGAATACTTATCATTATATCTAATTTTTTTTATTTGATTAGGAAGTATTGTATGATATTCATTTCTAATCCCCAACTTGTCATGACGATCTAAATTCATATAAGATATCGTCAATGCTCCATTTTCAATCGAAACTTTTGTCAAAATATCCGTTTGGAGTGTAGGTGCTCCCTTGGGTATAAATAAGCTAATTATAAAAATGGGTATAAATACTGTCATTACCGAAAATCCATCCATAATAAGCTGAGCTATAAGCAAAATTCCTATAAAAGACATGATTAACTTAAACAGAATTCCTGCCATCACCTTTTTGTTATCAAATACAAACTTATTACCAAATGTATAACTATTCATTATTACCTCCGTAAATGACTTTTTTACAAGTTTTTCCCAATCGAATTAACCTGGTTATATAGTGTTTGATATTCTACCTCAGCTACACCCAAACAAGATTTTAAATGATTTATAATCTTTAGTTGTCTTTCCATATTGTTTTTCCATGATGTGTCATACGTAGAGAAATATTTTGTACTTGCACCTGATTTCCAACCTGAATTCTTTAGCGTATTCATTGCTGTTTCCAACTCATTAAATGAGGTCTGCAAATCATCCGTAGCAGTTTCGTACACCACTATCGTTTGCCTTAATTGCGTTAAATCCACTTTTAAAGTTTCCATATGTGATTTCCCCCTTACATTAAGATTTCTTTTAGTGTTTTATTCATACTGAGTGCCTTGTCCATATCAGTTTTTGCCTTTATTTCCTCATTGATATCTGTATTCAATAGTGAACGCACATAAAATGCTTCTGAAAGATTTCCATCTGAAATATTGATGATGTATTCAATCATTTCAAAAGCCTTGTCATAGTTTTTTAGCTCTCTATAACATAAAGCTCTGTATAAATATAGAATCAAATTATCATGATGTGCAGAGCATGCGAATCTGAATAGTTTTTGTGCCTCCGCATATTTTTGTTGTGCAACAACTGAATTCCCCATCTTTTTATAACAAGCTGCTTGGTAATAGACTGCAGAATAATAATATTCACTTTGATTTTCATTTTCACTATTATGCTCAATGATCTTCGCACAGCATTCAAGAACTTCATTATACTCTTCATAACCAATATGTAAATGCATTAAGCAATAACACATTTCGTCATCGTATTCTTCTGACAATATTTCTTTTAATAAGATTTTTGCCTCATCAAAGTTCTCATTTGAAAATAAAATCTTTGCCTTTTCCTTCCGGATAGGATTCCAGCCTTCCTTATCTTTGGAGAATCTTTCGTCGATAAGGTTCAATGCAGAAGCATAATCATCTATGTGTTCATAATATTTAATCTTATCATAAACGAATCCTAAATCTTTAGGAAACAGTTCCATTGCATACTCAAGTACTTTATCACCTTCCTCTGCTCTATCTAAACCCAATAATGTAACAAACTTATAATGATACCCTTCGAACGTGTCAGGACGTACTTCAATCAGTTCATCGGAACTTCTTAATGCCTCCTCATACTTTTCCTGAGTAATCAATATTTCAATCTTTCGCAATCTAGCGCCGCTATTATAAGGATCGGCTTTAATTGTTTTTCCATAATAAAATAGCGCATTGCCTAGATCCCCCATATCCAAATATAAAGAACCCAGATGATAGAGAACAATAGGATCGCTATATCCACTATTCATGGACTTTGTATAGTAACTTCGCGCTGCTTCTAAATCATTTTCCATATATGCAATATTGCCTAAATGAAACAAAGCCTCACCATTATTCTTATCAATCATAAAAACTTTTTCTAATACTGCTTTCGCATCATTAAGTTTACTTGTGATAATATAAAGTTCTACCATATTTAAATAGGTATCAATCAACATTGGATCTTCCCGCTCTGCTTTTTGATACATATCCATTGCTTCCTTATATTTATCCAATCCATAAAATGAGCGACCTTGTTGATTATATTCTTCAGCTTGTGAAAACTCTTTTTCCATATGGTTAATCTCCTCTGATCTTCTAGCTTATATTTTACTTTTACTTTTGTACAATGTGCTTGTCAAAAAAGTCTATCAATACTTCTTCATTCTCAAATGTTCTTGGTATCGTGATCCAATGTGCAACCTTTTGGCTACTATTTGATCCTGACTGTATTCGTTTAAACTCGCCCTTAATTGTAATGGAACGTTTTTTTATAGTATATGAATTAACATTATTTATGTAATATGTGTCTGTGGTGCAATTACTTGAGCTTCCTGAATAATATGAAAATACAAATACATCATCAAAAACATTCAATGTTTGGGTTCCTGATCTACCATAACAATAGAGCACGTATCCTCCCAAAATCCAAAATCCTATAAAACCCTGTGAAATGGCCAAACCAAGAATTCCTCCTAGTACATTTCCATAATACAAATTTTTAGGCAACACCCAAAACATCAAAAGTCCAAGCAATGGAACACAAACGGTACTAAATAAAAACCATTTCCACGCAGACATAATATACTTTTTCCGTTTTATTTTTGATGATAATAACTCAATTTTTGATTCTTCTTTTAGTTTCATCACTATATTGATTTACCTACTTTCTATTATTTTTTTCTAGTAGAATGTGTTTGTCAAAAAAGTCTATCAATACTTTTTCATTCTCAAATGTTCTTGGTATCGTAATCCAATGTGCAATTCTTTGACTACTATTTCTCCCTGACTGTTTCCGTTTAAACTGGCCCTTAATTGTAATGGATCGTTTTTTTATAGTATAGCTAGCAACATTTTTTATATAGTATGTATCTGTAGTACAATTATCTCCGCCTCCTGAATAATATGAAAATACAAACACATCATCATAGACATTCAGCGTTTGGGTTCCTGATCTACCATAACAATAGAGTAAGTATCCTCCACATATACAAAGACAAGGGATTTGTATTACTATAGGTACAAGAATAACTGCCGTCATCAATATTTTTACAATAAGAGGGTATGTTTGAGCTTCTGGCGTAAGCCTAAATGATAAAGGCCACGCTATTGCAGGTAATATAACTACTGTTAATAAAAACAAAATCCAAGGCATCTTTTTATACACTAGTCTTTTTTCCTTTGACATTAACAATTCCATATACTCATCCTTTCAAATTAAAACTTAACTCTCAATTGGTTAATCCTACACTTTTAGTGAGATTAGAAAATGCTTTAATTGCACCGACTTCACCAAACAAATTTCCTCCACTAAATATATTTTCTACCGTTTTGTAAGCAGCTTTTACATTTGTACCAGTCTGATTAAATTGTAAAAGTGCAATGACACTAGTATTTTTTCCATCAACTTTTAATGCTAATTTTCCTGCCCAGGATTTTTTGAAATTCATATAATCCTTAGATGAAACATATGGCGTCTTTTTAACTCCAAGCAAAGTTTTACCTGCATCCTTCCAATTACTTGAACTTTTAAAGCGGCTTTTCCAGTTAATCTTTTTAGCCCATTTTAAATTCTTGTTCCCTTTAAATTTAAAGGCATTCTTCCATGCAAGTTTATTTAGTTTAAATGATTTTAATAACCCCTGACCCAACTTCGCTACCCCATAAGCAGCAGTCACTATACTCAATGTAGTATATACTACTGAAAAACTTGTTTCAAATACATTCAAGCCTGTTAGTTCATCCGCTTTTCTTCCAACCAGCAAGAATCCATCTTTCAGCCCTCGTTTGGCCCATGCATCTCCACCTTCTTTATCACCATTTACATAAGAACCATATGCTATCGCTGAAGTAACAACATCGGCAGCTGCATTTGCTAATGCGAATCCTGCTGCTATTGCCCCACAAACCGCAAAAAATCCAGATGCTGGTAGCGTTGCAATGAAAGCGACAACCGCAAGAACACAAAATACAATGTTAGCCACAAAGCTTACGCCCGCCCAAATAGCATCTTTATTTTCCTGATACCAATCTTTAACAGAATCGATTCCATCTGATACAGCATCCTTAACGGATTGCCACCATGACTTTTCTTCCGTTTTTGTAACACCAATACCTGTTGTGTAACAAAAGCTACTTGTAGTAGAAGTGATTCTATTGGCAACTCTTTGGTCTGCCTCCATTGCATCACTTGCAAACGTAGTTAATTCGTCTTTGAATGTGTTTAAATCAGTCTCTTTATCAGAAAACGACTTGCTTTTGTCATATAATTCGCTTACCGCAGAACCTAAATAACTACGGTTTGTTGATACATTATTAACTCCGCTTCTAATTGTTTCAATTGTTTCTTTTCTATTTTCAAAAAATTGATTTGCACTTGTAATTGTGCCCTTCAAAGTATCAATCGCAGAATAATTTACTATTAATTGTGCCATACTTTTTCATCCCTCCAACTAACTATTATCTTCATCTCCATTGACCAGCATTCATTGGTCTTTGACCATTATTTTATATGGAGTCCTTCTCTTGTGCTGCTCGTTCAGCTTTTTCCTCTGCTTCTTTTTTTACTTTCTCGGCTGCTAGTTTCGTAGCTTTTGCCTCTGCTGCTTTCCTGGCTGCCTCGGCCGCTTCAATATCTCTTTTAATGGCATCCATTTCATTTTGTATATAGTTTTTTGCACTCAATATTTTTATATCATTATCGGGTGATGTTTCTTTATAAGCACTGAAATCACTACCACTTACTCCATAGTAATTTCCCTTTACTGCTGTATTGAATTGTTCATTCAGATTATCAATTTCTTTATTGACAGAAAAAACATCACTTGATCCATCTGATAATTTTTCCTTATAGCTTGAAAGTAAATTGTATTCGCTCCAGCCCATTTTTTCATCACCCGCCTATTTTCATAATTATAGCAACCTAGCAATCACTCAGAAAAGAGCTTTTGGTTGCTGCATCCCATTCGTCATAACTTTCTTTCATTGCTTTTAAATCTTCACTAATCGTCTGTAAGTTTTCTTCTTCATCTACTAACTCCGTTTTAAGTGATGTATACGCCTTTTCAAACATATCTTTACCTTTTCCGGTCCATGTTGATAATAATGAATCTGTTGATAAAACAATAGAATCTTTCGTTGTACCAAAAGAAGTAACAACTTTGTCAATCTTAGTAATCGCATCTTCAAATGCGGCAGTATCAATTCTTTGTACTGATGATGTAGACATTCTTCATCCTCCATTGATTTTTAATAATTTGAAAAGGTGACTTATAACTTGTCCTAGTCACCTTTCCAATGTGTAAAATGTTACTAGCCTTGTAAGGCTGTTTTAAGCGCTTCATCTGTTTCTTCTAATGTATCTGCAACAGTTGTAAGTTGTCCACTAATTCCATCTAATACATCTGGAAATTGATTCAACGTTGATTCCATTTCGCTGTACATTACAAAAAATTGACTTTGTGCAGCGCCTTTCCATGATGCTTCCAAATTGTTAACTTCTGTACGCAAGTATGAAAGGATCTCTCTGATTTGACCAGATTTTGTTGTAAAGTTTGATGAAGATGTTCTTAATTCTTCTGGGGTTACCGTAATTCTTTCTGCCATTTTATTCACCTCCTTTCAATAGAAATTATCAAAAAACAGTATTAAAACTGTAAATTGCAAATAAAGATTAATCATTCAGTATTGTTTTGACTTTACTGATTTCGCCATTCAGACATAAGAATGCATCACCCGGTTTGATTGGTTTTGCGTATTCCTTCATCTGTTTCATCGTAACATCAAAAACTTTTACACTCTCAATGTCATCAAAAACAATGAACTTTTTATTCTCCTTCATTACCTTCATCATTTCTGGTGAATTAAATGAAATTGAAGAATTCTCAATATCACTGAAAATGATTGCCACCTTCAGCTTTCTGAACTGTTTCAGAATATTATTTAATTTTGTCTGTAATTCCTTATCTTTGTTTAACTCAGCTATTACGTTATAATTATCAATAATCAATAATATTAACGGTTCATCTTTCAGTATTTCCTCGATAGGTTTTCCCCTATTTTTAGATACTACAGTCTGTCGTTCTTCCAGCTTTTCATAGATAGTATTTAGTATAAATCCAATACTGGAAGCACTAGAAGTGTATTCCTTTACAAACCCATAACCATTAAAGTCCTCCAATTGCATATCATCGCTGTCAATTACATATGCCTCTGTGAGATTGTTAAATATATTTTGCTGAATGGAATGTAAAATATGTCGAATAAAATTCGTCTTACCACTTTTTTCCTTACCAGAGACAGCAAATAAACCGACTGACATTAAATCTATATAGCGATATGCTACTGTTGCATAGTCAATTCCAATAGGAATCTGGTATGGTTGTAAGTACAGATTTTTATTCGCTTCATATAGTTCGCTTCTTTTGATGATTGCTGGTACTTCCGGAATAGGTATCGCTTTCTCACTCATATATTCTTTTGAATTGTTTTTGATAAATAGTTTCATGTTCTCTACTCGTGTAATTTCTTTTTCTCCTTCAAAAGAAATTAATGCATGAAATTCAATAATTCGTTTATCGATTATGCAAAGCCCTCTGCCTTGTGTTTCTTTCGGTTCAATACGACATCTGTCAAATAAATTGCTGTACTCTGCTTTGTCGTTACAATTAAATGCAATTCTATTTCCGAAATTAGCCAATACTCTAAATCCAATAGCATTCGTTTGAGCACCAGTTGCTATGATATTAATACCAACACTCTGTCCTTCTCTTGATAAGTTTAAAAATTCTTCATCGAATTTTGAATAGTTTTCTCTAAATGCTGCCATATTGTCAATCATTAATAATATTTGTGGTATATCTGTAAATCCGGCTTCGACATATGCTTTAAAACTACCCAACCCTTTTTGAGCAAGTAATTTTTTACGTTCTCCTATTGTATTTGAAAGTAGCTTAAACAAGTTAATAACTCGTTCTTCCTCTACTGCAAGTACGACGCCACCTACATGATGTGCATCTTCAAATACCTTTAATGCCATATTTCCACAATCAATTACATAAATATTAACTTCTTTTGGCGTATAAATATTCATTATTTCATATATAACTGTTTGTAATAATGTCGTTTTACCAGTCTGAGCAGAACCAACAATATAGGTATTACTTTCGGAAAGATTAAGTATTAAGCTATCTTGTTTTTGCTGCTCTGGATCATCATATATTCCAATCGGAATACAAATTCCTTTTACCAAATCCTTTTTGATTGGTATAAGATCATATGCATAAATCTTATCCGCTAAAGGTGGCAAACATATTCCATTTAATTTCTCTATCCCCTGATTGCTACAATAATCACTGATATAATCAACCATTACCTGTAATTGATTCTTTGCAGCTTTGGTTGAAGAACCTTTTTTATTTGTGTATACTAGCTCTCTTTTTCCCCATGCATTTAACGAGAATATAGAATATACTTTTGCATTCTCATCATTTCCTTCAATCACTTTATCACCACTATACGCAGATTGGAATAATTCAAAAATCTCATTATTTCCAACTTGAAGGTAGGCTCTACCTGGTTCTACGATTTCTGCAGCTAACGGTGTTTTGATTACTTCATTACTGTCTTCTTTGGTCTGAACCTTAAGACAAAGTTTAAATTTGGAGTTACTCCAAATCTGATTATCAACAACTCCTGAAGGCTTCTGAGTTGCAAGAATTAAATGAACACCTAATGTACGACCGATACGTGCAGCACTGACTATCTCCTTCATAAATTCAGGAAATTCTGCTTTTAGTTCTGCAAATTCATCAACAATCATAATCAAATGAGGGAGTGGCTGCGAAACTTTTCCGCTTTTAAAAAGCTGTATGTAATCATTAATATGATTCACGCCATTTTGTGAAAATAACTCTTGTCTATGTACCAGTTCCGCTTTGATTGATAACAGTGAGCGATTTATTTCTCTACCATCAATATTTGTAATTGCACCAATCAAATGTGGTAAATCTTTAAATTGATTCGCCATACCACCACCTTTGAAATCAATAATCACAAAGCCGACATCGTATGGATGAAATAATGAAGCCATGGAAAGTACATAGGATTGTAAAATTTCGCTTTTACCTGAACCAGTTGTACCAGCAACCAAACCATGTGGTCCATGAGCTGTTGCTTTATCACTAATATCCAAATAAACAACTTCGTTTTTGCGTTTCACACCAAGTGGGGCTGCCATACTTTTATATACTTTCGAATTGGTCCATCTTTCTTCTAGATCCAGATCATCAATATTCATAATGTGCAATAATTCAAAGATAGTAATATTTTTGGTTAATTCACTTTCAAGACTCACCTCGTCCACGTAAGTTGCACTTAATTTTAATGAGATTTCTTCAGCGATTCCATCATTTACTGTATGATAAGAAAATTTAGATTGCATTAAGCCATTCATGCTAGACAGTATGATACCCATTTCATCATTATCATTTAATCTAATAATATCGGTACAGCCTTTCGGTAGTAATTCCTCATACTTTTCAAAAAACACAAATGTAAATCCATACTCTTTCGAACTTTCAAAGAATTTAGAAATTGGATGCTTTACAATATCCTTTGAATCAAAAACGAATACAACATAGTGAGTTGAAAAATGTATATCACCGTTTATTCTTTTTTCTGTCTCACGTTTTGACAGTACGCTATAAATCAGCTCCAGCAAAATGTTTTTGCTTTCCTCATCACACATGAAATTTGTGATATCAAGTTCGTCATTATGAACATGTTTTAGCCAACGAAGCCATTTTAGCTGCTCTATATCAGCAGAATCAAACATATAAAATAATTTTATATCTTTATAGAAATGTCTAATTGACAAATCCAATGTCATATTTTTCATAATATCGTAGAGCTTATCTTTCTGCCCGATGACTCCAACACCACACGACTTTGAAAATCTGGCTATGATTGGTGCATTATTGATATATCTATATTTGTAATCAATCTGCTCTGGAAGCTGTGATATATCATCATTCATATCGACAAATTCCTGTTTCGTATATTTCACTTTACATTTTGCTTCAACCGCTCCATCACCTATACGCACATCTAAGAAATCTTTGTCATTGATATCCTTCTCAAACAATCTTCTTCCAAAAGCACGAACTTCTTCAACACTTTTTTCCAGTGATTCATGAATTGTTTCACGAATATGCAACTCTTCATCTCTTATGGCTGTTATTTCAGTCTCTTTTTTCTGGATATACAAAAGATAATACTTTTCCCTCTCTGCAATATCATCTTTATACTGCTTTCCATCCATAATAAATGCGACGACGGACATTACAATACCTATACTCATAGAACATGCACTATAAATTATGAAAGTTCCCCCTCCACCACCACCCATGAAGCCTCGTAATATTACCATAAGTGCCAGCATAGCCAGTGCGGGAATAATTGATACAATGATATTTTTTCTTGGCTTTTTGGGTTTTGGCTGTGGCTGTTGTATCTCAATCTCATCTACCGGTATCACATATTGCACACGCGTATTCCTGTTGAATTTCGGATACTTCAAATGGCTTGTCTGATCAACTGAATCGGTATAATTTACATCACTAATCTGTATCTTATTACTTTTTGATGTATATAACTTTCCATATTTTAAGTAGAAGCTATACCCAACTACTGAAAAGAAATCATAATCAGACAGCCCAACAGAACCACGAATTTTTCCTCCGTTAACATATACTCCGTATTTTGTGTTACCTTCATGAATAGAAAATTTTCCATTATTATTTGAAACCGTAATAACATCTGCCCCAAGAAGTGGTTCATTTAAGCAAATTTCATATTTATCACTATTACCGATTCTGAGTTGAGAAATGTTCGATATGTCGATAATTCGGTCATAATCCTTCTTTTCGAAGTCAAAATCCAGCATAAAGCTGACTTTAAAAATCTCTTGGTTAGAATCCTGATATTTTATCAGAAACTCCTCCCCATGTGTCAAAATTCTAGAAGTTAATTTCATGACTCCATCTACAGAGATATAGATATTATCTTCACTATTTACCTGCCAAGCATGTCCCGTATTTTCAAATACGATTTCAAACTCCTCAAAAAACTGGTCTTTGCTAAAACGAACTTCACAGCTCTTTTTAGTTCCAACTTTAACTATTCTGCTGTCATAAGGCAATTCTACCTCTTTATATATTCTCTTATTTGAAAATATAGCTTTATACCTGTTGTCCAATTGATCACCCCCTTAAATAAAGTTTATAATCGTACCATTTCTTAATTCATATTCTGCTAATGTTTTGTTGCCTTTCAAAAAAGCAATTGGATTTTCTGTTTTAAGATAACATTGTGAAAGATCTCTTGTATCTATTCCTAGTACAAATCCTTGGTTTAAGCCAATAATCAACTCATTTGCAGTAATATTAAGAGGAATATCAATATCTATTTTTGTTCGCTTTTTATGATTATAGAGTACAGCTATTATTCTTTCATTTTCCATTTCACTCCTATCTGCGTGATTGAACGCGCATAAAAATTAATAATCGCCATTTAAATAAACATATAGGAGATTTTTTGTAATCCATTAAGATTTGATAATCTTTCACAATTCATTGTTTCAATACGCTTTTCATAGTTTACATACTCACTAATCAAACATTTACGAATAAAGTCTTCACTTATCAAACTATTTTCTTCCTCGATTTTATATTTATTACAAATAAAGGAAAATTTATTTTTATCAGAGTAGTCAATATTTGTCATGAGACATTCTAACTTATGTACGGAATATTTATCTTGTCCAACCAGGACTATAGTGTTATTAGCCATTCCCATTAGTTTGGATGTATCCTCAGAAAAATCAGTTCCTGAATCAACCACTATATAATCATATTCATTTGATTTTTTTATACTATCTATCAAATTGATGAAATCTGAAACTTTGATAGATAGTGACGAAAGTGCCTTCATAAAAGGTGGAACAATATCAAAGCCTTCCGTAACAATTTGTGGTTTAATCACACTGTAAATATGCTCCTTTTGTGTAACAAATTGCTTTTCCACACCACTTTCCAGTGTTATTTTATTGTTCATAAAATATCCAAATGTTTGTAGATTATCAGTTCCTATGTATATTACTCTTTTATGATATTTCGATAGCGCAGCACATAGTCCCATAGAAAGTGTTGTTTTACCAATCCCACCGATAGGCGAATATACCATAATCACACGTGTTTCGCCGTCTGACTTCATATTAGGATTCATAGTTACAGCGGAAGTATTGATTACTTCATTGTATATTTCTTTCACACTTGTGTATTTATATATTTTGTTATTATCCAAAGCACCCGTGTATGTTTCGTCAATAATTTTTTCAGATAAAATAAATATATTAGCAATATTGTGTCTTTCTAAACTTCTGTCATATAAAGCTTCATTTATAATCAAAATATCTAGACTTTGAGGATTACTGAAAAATTCTTTTAAATAATCACTATCTGTAATGACCATTATTTCAAATTGTTCTCCAAATTCATCAATAAACTTGCGTTCTAGTGGCATTAGAAACTTTTCATCCTGATCTACTAATAAAATTCTTGCTTTACCCATTTTGTACATCCTCCTAGTCATTCACTTTAATTGCAATTACTGAAATATTATCTGTTTCACCATTTAATTTTACTGTATCAACTAATGACTGACACACATTTTGAATATCATTTTTATTTTGATTGATTAAATCTAAAATTTTATTATCTGTCATCGTTTTATAGATTCCATCGCTGCAAACAATAAATATATCATTTTTCTTGATTGGACTCATTGCACAAAAATGATTACATTGTTCTTTATTTCCAAGACACTCTGTTAAAACACTTTTCTTAATTGTTCGACCATTTATTTGTTTATCGATTATGCAGGAATGATCTTGTGTGATTTGATCAATTTTACGATTGAACAAACCATTTATTTTATAGATTCGGCTGTCGCCAATATGTACAATAAAGTAATTGTTTTTATATATAAATAATACTGTAAGCGTAGTTGCTGCCTTGATTTCATTACGCTTAGCCATATTTATTATCTCAATGTTAGTATTTTTAAAGCAGTCGATCAAAGTTCTAATCAAATATTCCTGATCATGATAATGATTCTTAAATTCATTTTCCCACCATCGATTAATATTCGAGATCGCCATAGAACTGGCTACTTCACCTTTTTCTAAGCCACCAACCCCATCAGCCACTGCAAAGATTCCAGCAAAGCATTCTCCTGCATCTACAACTTTGTACACGAAACTGTCTTGATTTACATTTTTTACTGCACCGACATCGGTAATTCCTGAAACACATAATTTTAGTTTTTTCATAGTATTACCCTCATATCGACTTAATGATAAAATCACTATTTGCCAATCGGATTTTATCTCCTATTTGTATCATAATCTGCTGATTTTGATTGACTCTATTTCCATTGACGAAAGTACCATTTGCACTCCCTAAATCAATCATATAATATTTATTTTCAATGCAAATAATTTTACAATGTATCCTACTAATGGCATTGTTGAATTCAATGGCACCATCAACTACATCAACCTTTTTACCAATGATAAATTCATCTTTATTAATTATGATTTCAATTTTATTTGATGGTTTTATACCGGCCAACATTATTCTTGGAGTAAATATATCATCTAAAATTTCTGTAGCACCACCTTCAATATCTGATTGAAAATTAACGCTATATGTATTTCCCTTTTTTTGTTTTTTGGGACCAAATATACGAGAGAATAATTTTGTTTTCTTCTTTGTATCTATCATCTGGCTATATTCTTGCTTTAGACTTTCATTCAAATTCTCTAAAGGTTCCTCATCAATATTAATTTCATCTGTTTTTACATGACTAGAACTTAACTGTTTAATCTCATTCAGTAATGTTTTAATACTTTCAACCGAATTTAAGGGATTACTTATATCTTCACATAATGCAGCGATCTGCGGACTTGCTATATTTTGATATGTATTTACAACATCAATAATATTTTGTTTCAATTGATTTTCAAAAAATGCATAACTTTCTATATTAGTCTGAGTATCAATCGGTAAATAAATCAGATATACCTTATAATTATTACAGTCCACAAAAACATTATTAAAAGACAAGTCGATGTTTTCGCACTTCATAAATCCATTGTTTTTCACTTCAATAACATCATCAATTAAATTTTCCAATATAATCAGGAATGTTTCACTACGCAATTGTGAAAGCAATAAATCTAGCGACTTATATTTTGAAATATCATATACCAGTTTATCTTTCCCATTGTGAAATATTCTTGTACAACAGATAAAGCCATTCTTTTCTTGATTCTGAAGGACTTTATATCCTGTTTTAAAAAACATTTCTTGTGAGTCCAATATATATGAGAGACTTTGAGTATCCCTATTTTCAATTATACCTGGATTATTCATAATCATCTTACCTCAACTTTTTTCTCTTTTTAATAGAAATGATAGAAGCCACTCCCAAGACTGCCAACACACCTACTACTGCCAATGAACTAGCAAACAATGGTGTATTTTCATAATATTTTAGTAATATACTTTTATCTTTGAACTCATAATTATATTCAATCACTTCAGTTTCATTACCAACAGCATCTACAGCCTGCGCAAGAAGCTTATAAGAACCATACTCCTTCATGCTATAACTATATGTTCCATTAATATCAGCATCTAATTCATTCAGTAAATCGATTACCACATTTCCATTTTGATCTACAAGTTTCAAGACTGTAAATTTATCTAGCTCATTATTATTAAGTGTTTGTAAAGATTCCAACCCTATGGACAGAGTCATTTTTGAAATGAATGGATCTAAGTTTTGTCCTTCAACCAATACCTTACTTGTATTAATTTCTTTCACGATAGACTTTGGTGGTGTACCATCAATATAAAAATCATAGGTTACCGCCATTGATGTATTATCCGCCATATCCCTTACCATAAGATAAAGCGTTTGCTTACCCTCCGTTGTGATTGGATCACTAACATTCCACACATTTGTACCATCTTTATTAGAGACTGTGCAGATTATTTCCTTAAGATTTAGATCGATAAAATCGAAATAATCACTAATCACAAAACCAGCTTTAAATGTTTTGGGACTTCCAATAACAATATTGACTGCTTTAATCTCTGGAATTGTCGTATCAACTGTAACGCTTGTTTCAGCATTCGGATTAGAACTATTTCCAGCTTTATCTAAAAGACTTGCTGAAATAGTATAGTTGCCATCTGCTTTTAATGTAACACTCTTAGTAAACTCTGTACCAGTTACTGATTGCCTGTCATCATTGGTCATGTACTCAGCTCCATTTACTAATACTGAAATATCTTCACCTACTAAATATTCATCCTTAAAATAAATATTATATGTAATCAGTTCGTTTGTAAAAGATATGCTTTCTGGCACAACCGAAACGATTGGGTTTGTATGATCATAAATAACTTTCGTTAATAATTTGCTATCTGTTTCATCGACAATCAGTTTATTTCCTGCCGTGTCTATCAACACATAATCAAATGATATCATACCCTCAGTAAGATTATTTTCTCCTACTAGAAATTGATATTCCATCACTAAATCCATACCGCCTAACCCTACGTTTGTAGTTGTCCTATCAAAGATTTGTGAGGATTCTATTATTACGTCATGATTCGCTTTACTCTTTACAGTAACAACATCGCCATTCTTCGCAAAGCCAGTATTTTTATAATTTGATTCTATTGAAGTATCTGCTGTAATTGGTGCAAAATACTGTATTAGATTCGTTACATCAGATGCTTCTGTCTTGTTCAATGTATTATTTCCAGCAATATCATTTACTTTAAATGCAAAAGTAATATATGACAAATCCGGCACATCTGCATTTTGAATTGTATAACTTAACTCCCAATCTCTTTTAATGCCCTCAGCTGCAACATTTGATATTTCTGAAGTATTGTCTGATATACTTGCATTTGAAATTGTGGCATCATGATTTGTTGTAAATCGAATGGTAATTTTATCTCCATCTTTTACGTTTTTTGTTGTATCTTTTTCATTATTTGTTGTAATAATTAAATCTGAAACTACTAATGGGGCATAATACTTGATTTTTTCAGTTGTTAGATTTTCTTGTGTTAATACAAGACTAGTATTTCCCACTAAATCATCTGTATTTATAAGAAGTGCTATATCAGCGTTATCACTTGTATCACCATCTTCGACACGATATAGCGCAGTCCAGTTCATTCCGTCATTGCTGTTAAAAGATATATCCTTATTGGCGATTTTGGCGCCAGTAACAATCACTGGATGAGTGGTTGAAAACTTGGCTGTGATTATATTTCCATTTTTCGCTAATAAGTTTAAATTAGAAGTATTATCAGATATCATGGTTAAATCATTGATTACAATTGGTGCCTGATACCTTATTTTTGTTGTATCATTTTGACTCTTTCTTGCTTTGTTATTTTGGGAATCATCATATAATTCAATATCAAAGTTAATATCTGAATTATCTGGGATAACACCATTTACAACCGTATAGGTACCGATCCAATTCATTCCATCTTCACTTGAAAATGTGATGTCCTTACCAGCAATCGTTGTCTTACTTATATGAACAGGATGTGTTGTTTTAAATGCAACTGTCAAAACATCCCCATCTTTTGCATATGCATTTGAAGTTTTTTTATTATTGGATGTAAACGACAGTCCTGAAATACCTGCATCTATTGGTGCATAATATTTGATATCTACTGCCTCAGCTTGCGTTTTAATAACTTCGACATTCTTTGCATTATCAGTTATAACTAATTTTAATTTAAGGTTGGTATTATCAAAATTTTCATCATTTACAGTCGTATAATAACCTTCAAAATAATATTTTCCATTCATTTTTGTACTATCGTTTTGAGTTGTCCAAACAATATCAGAAGGAGCTGTCTGGTATATGAAAGCTTGCTGAAGTGAAACAGGATGTGTTGTATAGAATGATACATATACTTTTTCACCATCTTTCACTAAATTGGTTACACTATTTTCAGATTTAAAAGTGAAATCTGAGAATCCACTGTTGATTGGTGTATAATACTTGATACCTGTACCTTCATATTGCTGTGGAATCGAGTTATTTCCCACGATATCCAAATACTCAATCTTGGTAATAAATAAAGCGGTATCCTCCATTCCAACAAAATCGCTATCAACTATAAAACTACAATGATAAACGCCATTCGTTAGTTCAGCTATTTTAGCTACAGAACCATTAAAATATACCTTAACTGCACTGTTATTTATTCCTGAGCCGTTATCATCCGACAGATTAAAACTTACTGTAATTACATCTCCATTTTTCACAACCGTTTTATCATTTGATCCAGAAGTTTTTTCTACTTTTATATTAGATATTTCGCTTATCTGATTATCTGCTTTAACTGGCTTTACCGTCGTAAAATCGAACAGATTTCCAACTCCATCTTTGGCAGTAATCGTTACCGAATTATTTACAATTGAATCCTCATTTGCAGTAATCGTTGCAGTATACGTATTCTCTACATCTGGTTTTTCAGTAATTACTACCTGTCCATTTTCCACGGTCGCCTTAATCTTTTTTATGTCTACTAAAGAGCCCGTATCTTTTACCGTAAAATCAAATGTCGCTGTTTTAGACCAAGCTGCTGATATTGTGCTTTCTAAAATCACTATTTGGGGACGACTATCATCAAGCTTAATTGATTTTATAGTGGTGACTTTAATTGCATTTTGTACTTGATCCTGAGCAGAAATTTCGATTTTCTGATCAATTATTTTACCATCAACAGCCGTAATTTTTGCTGTATAATGATTACCACTTTCAGTAATCTCTACCGTTCCATTTGGAACCAAAATTTTTATACTATCTGATGCAACTCCTGATTCGTCGTCTGTAACAGAAAAATCAAAGCTTGCCAGCTTGCCAGACCAATCAGACGATATACTGGCTTCATCAATCTTGATGGTTGGTGGTGTTGAATCAATTTTAATATTCTTAATTGTGGTTTCCTGCGCTGGATTACCTGCTTTATCCTTTATACTAATTTTAACAGGTTGATCTAGAACTTTACTACCGCCATTTAAAAGTGTAATCGTTGCTAGATATTTATTTGCTGCGATATTTGAAACAACAACGTTACCACCCGTAACAGATCCCGTTATATCCGAGAGAGTATATCCAGTTCCAACATCTTCTATCGAAAATTCAAAGGTACTAGTATCTTTTACCCATTCCTTTATTGATTCTTCCTTAATGTTTATAATAGGGGCAGAATCAATTCCTGAAGTAATTATACTAGTCTTAAAGACATTATCCAGGGCATCTCTGACCTGGATATCGTATGTACCATTTTGAGATGTTGTAAATGTCGCACCACTTTGCCATTTTACCCCACCATCAAAACTATATGCAGTTGTATTCAATCCTGATTCTGTATCGGCAGCTCCTTCAACTGTAATCGTTGCGCTTTTATACCAAAGGTTGGATTGATTGGTGGGCTCTGATAAAACATATGTAGAAGATACTTTTACTAACGTTGGAGCCGTCTTATCAATCTTATTAATTACTATTTCTTGTGCCGTAAGTAAAGTATTTTCAAGTACATCTCTTACTTTTATTTTAACTGTTTGATTATCAGCAAATGACTTGCTGTTGAATTCTTGCCAATCTAATCCATCATTAAAACTATAAGCCTTTTTATTCAATCCTGATCCAACTTTAATCAAATCGAGAGCATCTGTAGCTGTAACAGTTAAAGTAACCTCTTTCGTCCATGTATCTATATCTTTCGCCACTGCAAAAGTTGGCGCATCATCCTCATATATGATAGTTATCACCTGAATCTCTAATATATTACCATTACCATCGACTAAATTTATTTTATCCGTTGTACTTTCATCACTATCATTTTTGCCAGTAAAGCTTTGAAGTTCATTTTCAGTTTTATCAGTTATTGCGATATAAACTCTATTTTCAGTATATTCTGTCCAATCCATTATTGGTGTTATATCGAATGCTGTAGCTCCATTTACAATTTCCTTCGTTTCAAAATAAGTATAAGTATTATCTATTTCTTTCGTAAAATATACGACATTTTCATTTTTAACTGGATTGTCTAAGTTTATGGAAATACTTTCAGGTTCCTTCGTATAATATATAAATTCTTTTAATTCATTGGGCATTATTGAAGCCAACGCTGAAACATTTGTTGACAAGGCAACAATGATACCAATTACAATAACTAGCATTCCAATTATGCTTATTTTGTGCTTTTTTATAACTTTCTGACTTTTTCTCATTCTAAATTTCCCCTTCATATTTGCCTTTTAATCGATATACGGCAATATTTCTGTATTATCTGCATCTAATAATGCTGTGGCATAATTCTGAGCAACATCCAACAGCTCTGTTTGTTCATTCACCACTTTTTCTCTTTTATCAATATACTTGTCTGCTTTCACAGTACTCTTTGGCAACTTTTTATTACTCATTCTTAAAAAGTATTGAATAACAATCGGTATATTATTTTTAAAATATAAAAATACCGCTAACATAAAAAATGAAATTGCTAATACAATTCCAATATAAAATATCATCTCGTACATTCTTTAACCCTCCAATCCAGCGTTTATTACTGATTGTTTTAGTGAGCTGAATTGTGAAAGTGCAATATTTGATAAATTCTTATCACTATTTTTTAATTCAACTATTCTTGCATAATAGCGGTTCACCGTTGTAAAGTCTCTTTCCGCGGCTGATGATTTAATCATTTCTTTATCCAAATATGCTTGCGTAATATAAATATAGGATAAGAACGATGAATTGTTCTTATCAATAATATTTTGATATACCACTATTGATTTATCCAAATATGCCTTAATTGTATCATTCATATTTTTTCTATTATTCGCGGTATTATAAATATCAAAAATACCTTTATATGCATTTCCCTTTTTTATACTCAGATTTTCAGATAAATTATCATTTAGATCATCTAAATATCCAAACCATTCTATACTTAGCTTATACTGTTTTTCTTTTTCCAAACTATCAGACAATGTTATCGCATTATTATATAAGCTCGATGCAATTAGTTCATACATTGGTATAATATTATTAAATGTCAAATCCTCTATTTGTAAATTACTATCAATAATCGCTTTTGCTTCACTACCTATCTCATATATTCGTGTATATGCATCATCTAAATAAGTTGGATATCCACTATACATAACCATAATTGAATAATAATTTGATAGTTTATCATTCGCTGTCATTTTTACATTATCCGTAGTTTTTTCCAAATTTAATAACGCAAGATTGAATGCCTCAAAATCTTGCGTCGCCAAATTCTTTGCACAGTTTGAAGCAATTATTTCATAACTGTCCAAATCATCTGCACTAAATTTTTTATCTTTCAAAATATCTATGTAATTTACTGCATACGAAGCGTATGTAGAATCATTTACTTCAATGCATCGCTTTACTACCAAATACATCAAATCTTTATTTTCATACATATCGGACTTCGTATTATCTAAATATGTGTTACGCATAATGTCTATTGCATCTTTTGTTTTATCGATGAACTCTTCATCACCGCTTTGAGGAAGTAATATATTAAAATACAAAATATAAGCTTCGATATTATCCGGTTTGCATTCTATTGCCTTTACGTAGTTCTCAGCAGCACTTGCTAAATCATTACTCTTATTATCGTTATATGCTAATTTGTAGTAGTACTGATAATTGTCTTCATTTTCTTTTTGCATTCCTGAATATCCAATGAATGTCATAATCAAAAAAAGCAAACTTGCAACTAGTGCGGTTGAAAATGCTGCCAATTTCCTCGACATTCTTCTTCTATAAACACTTGTTAACTGATTAATGTTTTTTAAATCCTCTTTTAGTTCTCTACAATTTTGATATCTGTTTTCTGGAGCATCATCTGTACACTTTGCAATAATATACTCCAAACCCTCTGAAAGCAGTGGATTAATCTGTCTGATTGGGCGGATTCCTTTTGGGGGTTTCATAGGTGCGATTCCTGTAACCAAGAAAAACAAAGTTGCACCCAAACTATAAATATCTGTTCTTTCATCAAGAATATTACTTGCCCCTCTATATTGCTCAGGAGCTGCGTATCCTTTTGTTCCTACACTTGCTCCGGTTTCATTTTGTCCACGCCTGCATTCTTTTGCTATACCAAAATCAATCAACTTTACTCTACCTGATTGGGTCAGCATAATATTATCTGGCTTCATATCACGATAAATAATAGGGTTGTCTTTTGCTGTATGTAAATATTCTAAAACATCACAAAGCATTTTTGCCCATTCAACAACATCATTTTCCTTAATTGGACCTTCATTCATAACCTTTTTACCAAGTGAAGTTCCGTCAATAAAATCCATTACTACAAAGAAATCTTCCCCTGCATCAATTCTGTCAACAATTCTTGGAATATCTGAGTGGCTTAAACTAGATAGTAATTCCACTTCTTTTTTAAAAGCTTCTATATCAACATTCTTATCGTTTTTTACTTGCTTAACTGCCCAATATGATCCAAGGTTTTTATCTTTGGCAAGATATACGGTACTCATACCACCTTTTCCGATTTCAGCAATAATTTCATATCTTTCTCTCAAAACAGTTCCGACTGCATTCAAAATGATTCCTCCTGTTTTAAAGCCCAATTTTATGATTTGTATGATTAATCTATTTGTATGATTAATCTATTTGTATGATTAATCTATTTGTATGATTAATTATAAAATATACATTTCCGATATAATTACTAGTATAATAACATTTTATTACATATTATGCAATTTTTAGGATTTTGTTAAGTTTTTAGATGTCCTGCATTGTTTTCTACTATACGAAAATAAGATAAATCAGAATAATTATTATGGCCTAACATACGATTAATAAAACACTAATTTAAAGGTATGTCTCAATATGAAAGAAAAACAAGAAGGCAAGTGTCAACAAGAAATAAAACAGTGCGTCAATTTATGTAAAAAAAGAGGTGCGCTCAATCCAGAAAGTATTGGCTGGGGACGGTTTCCCTTTGCGAATTGCAATTTAACCCATCATCCGTTTAGAAAGAAAAAATGGAATTATTGGGCAATTACTAGTCCTGACGCTATTTTTTCTGCAACAATAGCAAATGCTGATTATTTGGGACTTGTAGGCGTTTCTTTACTGGATTTAGAAAGTCAGAAAGTGACAGAATGTGGAATTGCTACACCACTGGGAATCGGATGTAATATACCACAGAAGGCAAATCAATCTGTTGCATTTAAAATGCTTGGATTAAAAGTTTATTTTATTGAGGAAAACGGTTATACCTTAATAAAGGTAGCTAGCATTAACCTGCAAGCTGAACTCAAAGTGTTTATGCCAGTTGGATATCAAACATTAAATGTTGTTGTACCTTGGAGCAAACGACAATTTCAGTTTACCTCAAAACAAACGTGTTTACCTGTTGAAGGCTGGGTTAAAGCTGGAGATAAGACGTATGATTTTAATCCCTCCTCAAGTTTTGGCTGTTTGGATTTTGGCCGTGGCGTCTGGCCATACCGCACCACCTGGAATTGGGCTAATGCATCCGGCATAGAAAATGGGCATATGATTGGGCTTAATTTTGGCGGATTATGGACGGACGGGACGGGTGCCAATGAAAATGGATTAATTTTAGATGGTAAATTGATAAAGTATTGCGATGATGTTGTATTTCATTATGATCCCCATAATTTTATGAAACCATGGACCATCCAATCCGTGCAAACAGATCTAGTTGACCTTTTATTCACACCTTTTTATGAGCGTAAAGCCAATGTCAACATCCTTGTTTTAAAATCCGAAACACATCAATTATTTGGCTATTTTTCTGGCACAATTAAAACGGAATGTGGAGAAGTTCTTTCAATCAGCCACCTGTTGGGATGGTCAGAAGAATTTAAAGGTCGGTGGTAAATTAGAAGTTTTAATGGAGAATAAAGTGGTTATTGTCAATAAAAGATATATTTACTAGAAGTGGCAATTTCATGTTATATAATGAAATTGCCACAAATAAATCTTCTTAAGATGGAGCTCATAAAGATTCTTACAGCTTGTACTATTTCAGTAGAACTATCGTCTCCACATGTATCAAAATAGTAGAATAAAATATTTTTACTTACCACAATATTTTCAAACTTTTTTCCACTACCGCAAGGGCACGGATCATTTGGATATACTTTTCTGTTCTTTACTCTCCATTAACTTTCTCTCCTATCTATGGCATTTTTTAAGTTAACACGGAAATTAAAATGCTCAGATTTTCCAAGTAATTAAATCTTTATAATTGAATTCGTTTGCCTATCCACCAGTTTACTTTGCGGTTACGTTCTGCAGACCTGATATTTTTTTACGATTAAACATCCTGAGAATGACGTTCCCCAATTTGGAAATCATCAAAATGTTCAAACATATATTTTACAGTCATTGGTTTCTTTCCGGTGAGCTTATAAAAGTCATCCGTAAATTCTGCCATTTTATCAAGTCTAATTGCCTGTGCAAACGTAACCATACCTTCTGATGAGAAAGGGGCTTCGGAACCTTTCTGAAACACACCATCCGTTGTTCTTGGAACTCCCATTGCATCAAAAATAGCATAATTTTCTTCATCCGTTACATATTCATAATGAACATTATTTCCAGTTACTCTATTTCCGATGGAAACAAATTCTGATATGGTCATAAGTTCTGATCCATTGATATTTAGGACAGCCTGATGGTAATTCTTTGATGCAAGAGCATATGCAACTGCCATTGCACAGTCCTTACGGGAAATATAGGCCATCTTTCCGTCTCCCTGGCTGTTCTTCATAGTACCATCTATTTTTACGAAAGTGAAATAATTTGTCACCATCGCTTCTGCATATTGTGAATTACGGAGAAAAATGTAATCAAGTCCCTGTTCTTCAACATATTTTTCAGTATAAACATGATCAATTTTTTCAATACTTGGGTTCATCTCGTCCGCTGCATTGACAAGAGAAGTATATATAATCTGTTTTACCCCTGCTTCTTTTGCCGCATCTATTACGTTTTTGTGAGCAGCCTGTCTCTTTTTACCTACAAATGGCATTGAGATCAATGCTAACTTATCCGCACCTTCAAATGCCTTTACAAGACCTTCTGTAACATTAAAATTAGTAACGCGTGTTTCTACACCCAGATTTTCAAACTCTCTTAGAGCATCCTGATTATAACCACAAAAAATCAATTGATCCTTGTCTGCAATCTTAAGTAATTGTTTTGCTGCTTGGCCTCCTAAGTTGCCATCAACACCTGTTAATAATAATTTTCCCATATTCTTTGCACCTTTCTTGTTATTAATACTATCATATTATGTTAACTAATATCCCATATTTCTTGTACTAAATCATATATCCTGCTTCATGCCCTGTATGAACTGCATTATATAATGTGCCTTGCCTTGTATTGCAATCGCCGATAGCAACCACCTCTACTGCGACACCCCGATACGAATCAACCAATTCATCATTTGCTCGAACACCAAATGAAACTACCATACTATCACAAGCTATGTTTACATTGTCACCTGTTTCATTTGCAAATACGGCACCTCTCTCATCCGTCTTTAACATCTTTAGTCCACCAAGCATTTTTACACCAGCATTTTTTAACATATTAATAATGGCAATCTGATTAAATGTTGCTCCGCCCGATCCAAACTTATCTGTTGAAATCATGTCGACTAAGGTAACTGATTTACCCTTTCTGCTTTGTGCAAGAGCTGTTTCACAACCAGTTAACCCTGCACCAATAATTAATACTTCATGGCCAGTTGTGGCTATACCATTTTCTACATCACCTACCCAAAAACTACGTTCGTCCTCATGAACAAATGCTGGAATAATAGGTACCGCTCCCATGGATACCAGCACTGTATCATAGCCTTGTGCTTTAATCATCTCAGGAGTAGCTTCGACTCCCATTTTGATTTCAATTCCGTCCATCAACTGTGCTTCACGAATTGACCATTCACAGTAGTTTTTAATATCTTTTTTAAATTCAGCTGCGCCCGCTATATTCAAGATGCCTCCTAAGCGCTCACCTTTTTCGTAAATAACTACTTGATGTCCTCGAGAGGCTGCAACTCTTGCAGCTTCTAACCCTGCTGCACCGCCACCGATAATTGCAACTCTTTTAAGTTTTTTTGGTTCTTTAATAGGCTGATATAAAGTTTCCATACCCATTTCAGCATTTACAGTACAGCGTACTGGTGCAAGCTGATAATGTGTTTTCTGTATACAGTTATTACAGCGAATACATGGACGTGTTTTTTCGGATTCCCCATATTTTGCATTTTTAACCAGATATGGATCTGCCATTAGTCCTCTTGCCATAGAAACCATATCAATTTTCCCAGCTTTAATCGCTTCATCCGCTTGTTCTAACGTAACGGACCCAACTACTGTTACTGGAATATTGATTGCTGCCTTGATTTTTGCTGCATCATCAATATTAATACCATGATCAAAATAAATCGGCTGATTAATATATGGTGCTAACTTTTGAATTGAGTGCATACCTCTTGATACATGAAGCAAATCAATTTTGTTAGAAATAGACTGTGCACATTCAATGACTTCCTCTATCGTTGGTGAACCTTCAATCATATCATTTGCATTGATTCGATACTCAATTGCCATTTTGTTTCCAATTTTTGCTCTAATTGCCTCTAATAATTCATTTGTAAAACGAGCTCTGTTTTCCATAGACTGTGTTCCATATTCATCTGTTCTTTCATTAATTAGCTTTGATAAAAAACATCCTGGCAATTGTCCGTGTGCCCCATGAATTACTAAGCTATCAAATCCACAGCGCATTGCTCTTTCAGCTGCATTCGCAAAATCTTCAATAAAATCCTTTATTTGTTGTTTTGTAAGATAAGTTGGATCTATTTCGACGACAGGTTTTGTTGCACTTTTGTCACGATCTTCGAAGCCACCTGCTTCTAAGTTTATAGCAAATAACTCCATTCCAATTTTGCAGTTATACATATGTGTCATGTCACATAACATAGATAACTCATTTACTACAGATTCTTCACCCATTCTTAACAAATGTGTAATAAATGCTGGTAAATCTCTGTTAACTGTACCACATCCAATATTAATACAGGCACATCCACCTTCAACGATTCCTCTAACCCATTCGATAAGAGCTTGATTTACTTGACCATCTGCTGTTGCAAAACTTGGCCATACAGGCGTAAATGAAACTCTGTTTTTTAATTTCATTGGTCCTATTTGAATAGGGGCCAATACATGTTTATAATCTGTTTTCATAATATCTCCTTTTCGTTTTTGAATAGTTCATTGATCAAGTTTATTTATTCTTTACTTCCAGTTTCAGGAATGAAAATACCAATCATTAAAGCAATTATCCAGCCCGCTCCAACTAAATAAAAATACCGTGTGTAGTCTACCGTTTCACCTATTGTAGCTAAAGGTAAAATAATATAGGTAGGTAACAAAACACTACCTAACAGTTCAATTGTGGCTGCAAATCCCATTCCCGTTCCCGCAAATCTAGGTCCGACTTCTTTGAATTTCATTGGCATTGATAAGAAGAAGGTCATAAGTGATGCAGCACAGAATCCAAATACAAAAAAACACAGATACGCGAATGCTCCAGTCAAGTGCCAACCAAATGCATATCCTAATGCACAAATTATTGTGAATGCAATTATAAATGGTTTTACTTTTCCAACTTTTGTTGCAACTATAGGCATTATAATAGCTCCGGTTAAGTTTCCGAGGCTAACGATAGAAGCTAAAACACCTGCTCCTGCCGGATCCATACCTTTCGTTATGAGTGCTGAAGGAATCCAAATATTAAATGCGACCTGACATCCTAAGATAAAGAATAATCCAAATGCACATAACCACATATTTTTACTTGCAAAAACTGCTTTCATTGTTTCCCCAAAGCTTGGCGCTTCCATAATCCCTGCCTGTCCATTTTCTTTGTATTCACGACCAAGAACAACCCAGAGTACTAAGACAATTGCACACATAATTCCAGATAACCAGAACACGTTGTTTAACGATCCAAGTAATGCGGTTGTCGATTGTGCAAAAAACTGTCCAACGGTGGACGCCGCTAAAAAGATTCCCATTGCAATAGAAATCATCGCTGGTTTCATCCACTGACTAAAGATTTTACCACAAGTAACGTTGATTGCTACCGCACCAAATCCCGTTAAAAACATGGTTGCGTAAAATGTAGTATTTGTTGTTGCAAAAATATGTCCAAGACCACCTATGCATGAAATAATCATTCCGATTGCTACAATGATCTTAATACTAATTTTATCAGCCAGAATTCCGACAATAATGCTTAAAACAATTGCTGGCACCAATGGTGCTGTTACAAGCGATGAAAACTGCGCCTCTGTTAAACCAAGCTTTGGAATCAATTCTGCAGCCACCATAGTTAATTGATATTGTGTCAATTGATAAGTAAACGCACCCAAAGCAAAGATAGCCAAAATAATCCATCCATAATTAAATTTTTGTTTTTGTTCCATATTATTGTCCATCCCTTTCCATACCCTGCATCTATATTCTCACAGGGGAATATTGTCTAAATCAAAATTATTTCACGCTGTCACTCGAATCGTTTGATATAAGAGTTCAAACATTGTTTATTTTTTAACAATATCAAATAATTGAATCGATGTCCAACCAGTAAAACCAATTAAGTAATAACAAAATGCAATAACACCCGAAGTGCTGACTTCATTCACTTCGGGTGTTATTGCATTTTATAATTTATTTGTTAGTTCAATTTTTATAGTATCAATAAACTTTGATAAAGATGGATTGTATGTATCTTTTTTCCAATACGCCTTTACTTCAAATGGAACTTCTTCTATATTCTGATCAATAAAAACTATTTTATTGGGGTTTACATAATTTTCGATTTCTGGTAAAAACGTAATTCCTACGTTAGTGCTTACCAACATAACAGTATCATCCATATTTTCTAGCAGAAAAGAGTGATTAAATTCTAATCCTGGATTCCCTTCATCATGATGACTTTCATATACCTTTTGCTGTTCCACGTTTTTATTGTAAGAAATAATCGATTCACCTATAATATCGTCTGAAGTTATCAGTGACTTTGAAGCAAGTCGATGTTTTTTATTCACACACAGTTTCGGTAATTGCTCATAAATTTTTAATTCATTTAGTTCAATAGAATCCAATTGAAAGCAAAACCCTAAATCTATGGTGTTATTAAGGATATTATTTTTCATATCACCATAATTGCATTGAACAATACTTATCTGTGTCTTTGGGTATTTTCTATAGAAATCAGCAATTACATTGCTCATTACGTCCCGGTCTAACATACTAAAAAAACCAAGTTTGATTACACCATCAACACCTTGTGCATACGCTTGTGTTTTTAAAATTGCATTATCATATAATCTTACCAATTGTTTCGCTTCTGAAAGAAATGTTTCACCAGCGATTGTCAACTTTACTTCTTTTTTATCTCGTTCAAATAACTTAACACTCATCATTTCTTCTAAAGTGGCTATCTGCTGACTAACAGCAGTCTGCGAAACATACAATACTTTTGCTGCTTTCGAAAAACTTTTAAGCCTTGCTACCTCTATAAAACAACGAATTCTTTTTAATTCCATAATTGCTCCTATACTTTTATTCCATTGTAAACTCTATAAGTACTGTTATCTCCTGTAACTTTCTTGCTTAGTTCCCGCACTACATAAGTTTATCACTGCTTTAACAAAAGTACAAATATTTTTAATGGATTGGTATGGTCTTTCCCTTTGTATATCATATGATCCGTAAGGTTCTTGTTCTAAAATCCCTAAAATAATTACATCAATAGCTGACATTATTCTACTTCTCTTAAACCATCGATTTTAATCTTATCATTTTTAGTTTATATAAAGATTTTTTTAAATTTTTCAGAAAATGAAACCGATAATAAAACAGGAACGAAAGCATATATAATCCCCATGATTACAGACATAATAATAACTATTATATTAGGTACCTGACCTTTGCAAATACTCAATAAACCTAATAAAAATACAATCAAATATAATAATCCTGTAAATAAACCCGGAGATATTTTTCGATCAATGATAGTATAAACCAAATGATCTAAGCAGTTAATTAGCCCCCAAACCAATATGCCAATTCCCATAAACGCAAAATTTTCTCCCAATAATACATAACATATAAATCCAGTTAACAATAATGAATAGTAGAAAAAAACATTATTAGCCATCCAATGTCCATATGTAAGCTTTTCTGGCATCCATTTATGTTCTTTCATCCAATTAGGAAAATTTCCAATAGCCTCTTCAAATAAATGAAATGGAAAATAAATAACTATAATGGTTGCCACATAGTATTTTATACTTATCTCTAACATTTCAGTTCCTCCTCTTAATTAACAATATACCAGTAAAAATAGCCAAAATCAGGACACTATATTTTTAGTCCTTTTGCAATTTTTTTCATTTCTTCTGCATCGACTTTTAAAATTTTTCTGTCATAAGTAAAAAGACCATTCGTTTCATCTTCCACATCGCTCACCTGAGTATAAATAGAACCACAGAGACCGTTTTGGATTTCCTCCGCTATTTCACCAAAATATACTCCGTTTAATGCCTCCTGTAACTCTTTTCCTTCTTTATAAAAGCGATATCCATAGGTTCTTCTAAGATTAAAAGAATGTTCTTCGGCTTTCAGGCAATATCCCCCAAACTCCGATAGCACAATGGGCCTTTTGCTTTTTTTAACACGAATAGATTTAAAATAAATATGATAGCTGTCCACATCGCTTTTCTTCTGCCAGAACCAGCCCGAAGTACTGTCAATAAATCTGGTAGAATCCAGTTCTTTTATCATGTCATACATATCATCACTTTGAAACTGTCCCCAGCCTTCATTAAAAATTGTCCAGTAGCAAATAGATGGAAAATTATAAAGATATTCTATAGTTTCTTTTGCAAAAGCTTTAAAATTAGATTTGACTTTTTTAGTTCTCAAAAAGCCCCAATCTGTAATATTTGTAAGCCCTATGGTCGGAAAGGCTGTATCCCTGATAAAGGAATAAAGGCCATTGTTAATCATATCCTGAAATACCACCATGCCTAATTTATCACACAGATAGTAATAGATGGCAGGTTCTACTTTTATATGCTTGCGTAATGTATTAAATCCAAGTTCCTTCATAGTCTGAATGTCTTTCTCATATCCTGCCGGACTGGCAGGAAGATAAATCCCATCACTATAATAGCCCTGGTCCAAAATTCCGTGAAAAAAATAAGGTTTGCCATTCAGGCACAGTCTTGGAATGTTTTCTACCGTTTGTACTGACAGCGTTCTTAGGGCAAAATAGGAAGTTACCCTGTCACCTTCTGTTTTTATTTCAAATTCATAAAGATAAGGCTGCTGGGGTGACCAGACTTTAGGATTTTCAATAGGAATGACGATTTTATTTCCTTCAAATATTTTTTCGATCACTCCATATTCCGTTTTGATTTTTATTGTTCTACTTGAAGCAGTGCTACCAGCCTTGCTATCAGCTTTACTCTCAGCTTTACTCTCAGCTTTACTAACCATATCACTGCTAATCTCGATAGTGACATCTGTTAAAGTAGGCGTTATTTTAAGGTTCTTTATATAATCCCGACTGACACTTTCAAGCCATACACTCTGCCAAATTCCAGAAGCGGTGGTGTACCACATACCACCCCTCTTGCTTTTTTGTTTTCCATAGGGCAATGAATGATTTAGCGTATCTTTAACTTTAACTGTAATGGTATTGGTTTTCTGTATGTAATCCGTTATGTCTGCCTGAAATGGGAGATACCCTCCAATGTGGGTCAGTATTTCTTTATGATTAATGTATACAGTTGTAATCTGATCCGATGCGCCAAAATTCAGAATAACCCTATCCTTAACAAAATTTTCAGGGAGTATAAATTCTCTCTGATAATAGAGATATTTATATCTGTTAGGGAATTTTTTTATTCCCGAAAGGATGGACTGCGGTGGAAAAGGCAACAGAATTTCCTGGTTCCATACAGATGGAGCATGCCCTTTGTATGTTGCTGCATATTTCCATTTTCCATTCAGGTTAATATAAGAATCCCTTTTTAGCTGGGGTCTTGGATATTCCTGCCAAGGCCTAGATGTTATATGTTCCCCGTCCTCTGTCATCAGGTCCACATGTTCTTGATCCACTAGTCTAAACACCCATATAAGCAATATCCATATAAAAAAAGCTGCAATGAATGCTGCCATAAAAATCTTTTCATTTGGTATAAAGGATGTTGTTCCATCTCCATTCACGCAGGTTGCTGCATCAGCCAGTATGGCAGCCCCAATCGCTGGCCCTATAATACCGGGAATAAATACCTGTCCTATGATTCTGAGTCCCTGAAAAAGTCCAGTTTTATCTCTAGGAGTATAGTCACGTATCATGGCACCAAATACAGCCATGCCTGTCAGATATCCTGTCATCATCAAAAGTGAACCAAGAAATACCAACCCCGTATCTTTAAAAAGATACAAAAAAACATATCCTGTCATCAGAATAATAATAGCGGGAATAATGGATTTCTTAAATCCTTTTCTGTCATATAATTTCCCATAGAATGCTGTTATAATTGCAGCAAGCGTAATTGCAGGCGCCATGATTAAAACATAGTTGCTCATCCCTAACGCTTTTTCATAATATAAAATCAGATATGGCATATAAGTCTGTATGGATATTCCAAAAATAGCAAACGCTCCCAGTGTAAAATAAAGAATAGGATTTTTTTTAATAATTGCCGGACGAAATCCATATAAAATATTCTGGAAATAATTCTGATTGCTGCTGGTTACTATTTTTTTCTCTTCAATCAGAAAAAATCCAAGAATACCAATAGCGATTACCGCTATTCCTATAATAAAATATATAGTAATCCAGCTTTTCTGATTATCTAGATCAAAAAACATAAATCCACCAAAAACCACAAGTATCGCTACTAACGGCATCATGGCATTGATTCCTTCTACAGAACCTCTGTTGGTTTCGTCAGTTTTATCCGTAAGCCAGGCATTATAACAGGCATCGTTGGCACTGGATCCAAAAAAAGTCATGACGCAATCCAAGATAATGACCAGCGTTATTCCCACAGTGGCAGTAGCTACTACTCCTGGAAGCAGAAAATGTATAACATCAACTCTAATAAATGCAAAACTCAGAATAGAGATTCCCCATGCAATATACCCTGTGCAGATAAAAATCTTTCTTTTTCCAATCTTATCAGACAAGGCTCCAATTATTAGTGTTGTAACCGTAGCTGATACGGCACTGGCTGCCACCATAAGTGAAATCTGTCCCGCACTTGCATGAAACATCTTATAGACGAATACATTGAAGTACATGTTCTCTACAACCCAGGCCACCTGTCCTATCAAGCTGAAAATAACAAGCGTAAACCAGAACTTTCCAGAAAGCTTTGTTTTCATTTTTCATCCCCCTCTGCATAATATCTCAATATATTTATCCGTAATTTCTTCAGTGAAAATTTTTATCATCCCTTTGTGATATAGCAAAAAATCATTCTTTGTATCTTCTAATAACTTATATATGCTTCAATATGTGCATGTAAATAATTATTTGAATTCATTAGTATAGAACGATTTATTCTTAATGGAATTATAGTTAATATCTATGTGAAAAGAAAGCAAGAATAGGAACTTCTTTTCCACCATAGATATTTCAGAACTTATAATAAGGGCTTTCAGTATTAATTAAAATGTTTTTAATTCACATTACACGATAATCAAAGTTATAATTATTGTCCTTAAGATATATTTCCAATTTGTTGAAGAGTTCCTTACTTTCAGCTTTTGTAACTACAATATTATTATCAATAATATTGTGCAAATTATAAGACCATGTAGCAGTTTCTCTATCTAAATGTAGCAAAGAAGATTGGGATTCGTCTTCTTCATATATGATTTCAAGGAGTTTACTACCGCTTTTGTAGTAAATAGCATCCTTCTCAATTTGGAATGAATCATCCTCCATTTCTTTGTATAATTCACGCAAACCACGTGTATAATCCTTATTCATATTCTTTTCACTACGTATGTATTCTAATAAGGTCATATGATATTGCTTTTCATAAAAATCTTGTTTATAGACTTTTTCGCCACTTTTGACTTCAAAATTTTTTTTAGCACAATATGTGATAGTACTTATTCTAGACAGATAAATCGAAATATCTAATAGCTAAAAAATTGCAAAAATTAAATTCACACCTACACCAATAACAATTATTTCTGTATAAGGAAAAATGATATATGTAAAAAAAGCTATTACAAGTGGAGCGAAAACAGGACATATTAATGCAAATCGACATGCATTGGGTTTTTCTAAAGTAAGTCTCATATATTATTACCTCCATTAATCCAAACTTCTACTTCGCTGTAAAAACATTAGCGATATAAGTCTCACTAACAAATTTAAATTTTTCTATTGCAATTACATTATTTGTTACATCATTTTACCTTCTTGAAAATATTCACTTTAAGGAATTTCTTCCCAGTGGCGGTGCAAAAAAATACAGCCTAATGTTTCTTCTCTTTAGCTTTTGCTTTCAAAGCGGTTTTGTCCATGGAACATCCTCCTTCATAGTTATGTTGTCATCAACTAATTATTAATGGCCTATCTGAGCCATCGCGTAATTTGATTTAGATAAATCCTGTAATGTCGAAGTGATTTCCAGAATAAATCACTCAGCTTTGCAATTATAAAATGGCATAAAAAAAAACAGATTTCCTTTTGGGGAAAACTGTATTCTATCAAACTATCTTAATTATAAAATCCCCTAATAAAAACAAATCACAATATATTCCCCAATATTTTGCACTAAATTCATTTTATTACAAATGTAATTTTAATACAAGATAATTATTTGTGTCGCACCATACTGTTGTAGATTCCGACAAATAGAATCATAGAATCCCCTTTTCAATTAAATTGATTTAATGCATTCAATAAACTTCTCTGCAATAATTGGATCAAAATGTGTCCCCTTACATCTTTCTATTTCTTCAAATGCCTCCTCAAAGGTTTTTGTTTTTTGATATGTTCTCTGATTTGTCATTGCATCATAGCTGTCTACAACAGTCAAAATACGAGCTAAATAACATATATTTTCACCACTTAAACCATTGGGATATCCAGTACCGTCATATTTTTCATGATGCTGTAACACAATAGGAACAACATTCTCAAATCCTTCAATCTGTTTTACGATATCTGCACCATCTTGTGGATGTTTTTTTAATTCTTCCCATTGTTCTTTTGTCAGGTTATTATCTGCAATTAAGGTTTCCTTAGAAACATTGATTTTCCCTAGATCATGAAGATAGGCACCAAATAGCAATAATCTTTTATCTTCAATGGAAAGTTCAAGATAATCTGCCATAATATTACAATAATGAAATACTCTATCTACATGCTTGAAAGTATATGTGTCCCTAGAGTTTATTACTGAAATAAGAGCTTTTAAAGACTTCATATTTTCTAACAAATCCGGATTCATATTGTCTGTTTCAACAACTTGGTCAAAAACTGACGAATAGACCTCAACTTTGTTCCTACGTAAAAACTTTGCTCTGTATAAAGCCATATCTGCATTTTCAATGAAATTATTACAATTTTCAGATTTCGTATTAAGAGTGGAAACACCAATTGAAATAGTTAATTTACCATCTGGTAAATACTCTTGTCCAAAACTATTGTAATTATAAGCTTCTTCTCTTAGTTTATTGGCAATGAGACTCGCATCTTCCTTGTTTGTACCTGGTAAAATAATGCAAAATTCATCTCCTCCGTATCGAAAAAGAGAATCACTTGTTCTAATATTATTATGCAATAATGATGATATCGCCTTTAATAGATCATCACCCTTCGCATGCCCATACATATCATTATATTTTTTGAAATAATCAATATCAATCATCAATAAAGAAAGCTGATTGTTGTTTTTCATACTATCTTCAAACACATCACCTATAAGTTCGTAAAAATATCTATGATTATATGCGCCCGTTAAGCCATCAATATTTGCGTATTCAGTTAAATCCTGTATATGTGATTGTTCAAGTTTCACATAAAATCCAAGGGTCCATGTAACTAGAAAAAACATAACAAACAGTGCAAGATCATCTTCAAAATACTTATTTACACCACTATTATCCCCCAATACAAGATCCATTGTAGCAATTACTCCTGTGGATATAGAGGAAATAGCAAGTCCAGTTTTCATACCGTATTCAATTGTATAAGAAATGATAATAAATAAGAAAATAAACTTATAATAACTTTCATTTGCTCCGCTAATGTATATTGCTGTAATAAAAACGACAACAAATATTGACATTTCCAATATTTGCAAAAATCTATTATTTTCATTTCTATTAAATATAAACATCAAAATGAACATTACTATGCAAATAAACATTAATGTTATTTCCATTGTATATACACTATAACCGTTATAATCAAAATTTATATTAAACTTTTTAGAAATATTTTGAAATACTGGAATCATGGAAAAGAAAAGAGCAAGAGTCTTTAAAGTGAAAAACATTGTTCTAATTTGCTCTTTTTTAGTACTATTTAAATTCGGGATGCTTTTTTCCATTACTTCACCTTCTTTACATATATGAAAATATCATTTTTTTTAAAGAAAGACTTGTGGATTAGTTCCACAAGTCTTTCGACTTTAAATCATTTATTCTCCAAACATTTTGGTTCTTTGGGCTGATAAAGATACCATAAACATGCAGAAGTAGCAATTGTAGTAGCAAAAACAGTCGCAATTGCAGTAACTACTGTAAATAATTTTCTTTTTTTCATTTGATTAATCTCCTTCCAATAAAATATATAGAATTAAAGTCACTATACACAATTTAAACAAACATTAAAAACATTAAGGCTGTATCAAATGTTATGACAATAAAATCAGTTTACTTCTTGTCAATAAATACCTTGAATTTGGAATCGACTTTGCCAATGAATTGAGCTCCACTCCTTGTTAGTGTAAATAGCTGCCAGAGCATTGCTAGTCTTATGCTTATTGCAATACTGTAAAATCGATTATACCAAGTTGTTAAAATTATAAATATAATTGATAACAAAAAAAATATTGTTAATATTAAAAAGCTTTGTCTTCTTAGCTTTCTAATTTTTTCAAGCTTAACAATTGGTTTGTTTGGAGAGTCAACTGGAACACGAATATAGAAAACGATAAAGCAAATTATATAAACAAATATTGAAATACCAAAATCAACGAATTTACTGAGAGGAAAATCAAAAAAGTATCTCGCCAATGTAGACAATATCGTGATTGATAAAACACTGATTATAATACACCCCTCCATTGTTTGGGAGTGTGCTCCGCCAGTAGATTTTCTAATAATTCCTACTCCTAGAAATATAATAATACTCTCATACCAAAAATCAAATAGTATGCCTATGATTGAAATCACAGCAAATATGGTTGCCATTTGAAATATTGCTGTTAATCCATAAGCAATTACTGCTTTTTTATCCTCATCATAATTCATTTCTACGGCAATTTTCTCCGCTATATTATAAGCTAATGTTTCCAATATTCTCACCATTTTTCTTTTGTGAATTATTTAAAACAAAATATATCAGGGCAATAAGTAGCGCAAATAAAGCAGTAGCAGCAAAACCTATTATTGCCTTGTCTAATGGCACAACCATCATACTATCGAATTTTTCTTTCCCTAAACTTAGTATCATAACAGCTATAACAGCCATTTCAGAAATAAGACAAAGTACTATAATTAGAACCGCAGACCAAATTGTGGTATAAGCAGGCATTCTTAATATAATAATACAGAACAAGATCAAAAATAATATATTTATTATCGTATGTACGCCAAAGCTGATTGGTAACAATCTTACAAGGTAAGAAATTATAATTACAAGTAGACTTGTTAAAACATAGGTTTTCAAAACAATTTTTCGTCGATTAAAAGCGAAAACACCAAGAACGAAAGTAAAACCTTGTAAACAATATCCTAATAAGAATTCAAAAATTATAATTTTTAGTAGTTCCATTTTTATTTATCCTTTGCTTTTATGTATTTTTAAAGACTTTTATTAATTTCCTTTATTGTATAATAAATTACTATAAAGATAAAAGAATGAATAAACAAATCACCAACACTTAATATACTAGATCCTATATCAATATAATCCGTCAAAAATTTAAACTTAGTTGATTCATTTCCAATTATATGAATACTATCAACTGCTTGAATTGCCGATTTATTGTAATAGCCTGTAATCTTTGATAATGAAGCATACACAGGCATTTTACCACCATTTTGACTTATTACAAATTTGTTTAAAAGTGTTCCTATCATGATTAAAACCGAACCACAAATTCCTGGTTTATATAATTTATAAAACATTATGGGAATGATAAGAGTATACAAATACACGCTACTAATAATTTTTGAATATTGCACGAGGCTATAACTATGCATAAATATACTTAGTTGCAAAAGCAAATATATAAGCTCGGCAATGGCGTAGGGGTATAGTGTATATGCCTTAAAGATTGGCTTTATTTTGTATCCTTTTATCTTTGCGCAAATAAATGCGAACAGTATATACGGTAACATTTTGCACCTCAAAGTAACTCGTGTATAATATATTATATTAATTACATGTTATATGAATCTTAAAGTGCAATATACCATATAATGACAGCATTTTCAATGGTTTATGAAATATTGTAATTATATGGTGTAAAGATAAATATCGTTAAGATTAAACCTATCTGATATTTATAAATAACAAAAAACCCACATTTCATCTCACTAAATAAATGGTTTCTAAAAACTTTCGGTTACTTAAGTCTATAAAATTTATATTAAAATGAGTAAATGCGGGGTTTTATATTTATTGTTTTGTTGTAACTATTCAGTAGTCACTACTGAACAGTTACATTTTGTTTAAGTAATTTTACTTACGGATGTTATGATTTGATTTTTGTTATTGTTCTCACTAAGTATGGCTTAACTGCAGAATTCATTGCTTTCATAATTGTGAATAAAATAAGACTATCAATAGGCCACATAATTAAGTTTGTCAGTGCACGTAATGGTAAAATAACGAAAAAACTTTTTCCATACATAACTGTTAGCCAATATGTTGTAAAACCAAGATTAATCACTACCACTACCACTAAGTGTGTGGCTAAAACGCGCAATATTGTAAGTTTCTTTTTGTAAAAGAAACTACCATAAATCACACCACCCAGAATGGCATTAAATGTGAACCCAGGGAAAAATGGGCCCGATTGATTGCTCGTAAAAAATTTTAAAATATCAAGTGCTCCACCAAATATCCCAGCAATTACTGGTCCAAACATGGCTGCAACAACTTGGTTAGGAATACCTGAAAAACCAAGTTTAACATATGGTCCTAACATAACAGTATAATAACCAAGTACTATAGCTATCGCGGCAAATAATCCACACATCACTACATTCCTTACTTCTTTGAACTCATTGAACGAGTCCATAAACATTCTTCCAAACTTCTTCATAAAATACCTCCTTTGCAGTCCAAGCACTACATAAGAGGGTATCAAAAAAAAGCATCCTTTATATGTAGCAGCGGGATGCGAACTCTGTACCGCAAGATTACTTTTCGTCCAAATGACAACTCCCTGTTCACCTGGCACTTAACGCACAAAATTCTACTCTGCTCTTAATTTTTTTAATCACGCCAGCTAATTAACAACACGTGTCGAAATTAATTATAGCATTTAATGCAAAACATACAATAGTTTTTATATTTTTATTGTTTTTTATGGATAATACATACCCATATTACCAATTCCATGAAAATTTATAGCAAACTCTCATAAGAATTTTCTATTACATTTGGCAACAGTGTGTATATATTGCAATTACATAATCTATCAAAATACTCTTTTAGTTCTAAAAATGCTTTCCATTTATCAATAGTGAACTCTGGCAAACCATGTCTTAATGCGACATCAATTAGTCTTTTTTCCATAATACAAGCCCCATTAGGTAATGATATTGCATCACACAATTGTATTAATCGATCATAATCATCATATAGCGTATCCCTAATGAAACATGACAAGAAAATCTTTTGTTTTTCTGTACAATCAAACTTTCCAAAAAACGTATTTACATCTTGTATTGGATATGAATGTGTTAAGCATATTCTAGCAATTTCATATTGATTTAAACTCATCAAATAATCATATCCGTCAATCGTATGCATAATTGATTTTATGCCTTCTCTACGACCTATATCATGTAGCAATCCCATAGCATAAGCCTGATTGCTATCTAACATATCAATTTTATCTGCAATCAATTTAGCATTCAAACCGACAGACATACTATGTTTTATCCACGGTCCTGGATTTAGTTGTGCACCGATTGATAGCTCTCTTTCTGCTTCTTTTGGACTTAACATTATATCTCCCTTTTATGATTTAACATATTTAGCATGTTTTCCTGCTAACACAAATCCAATACCTTCAGCTGTTTTTCTAGAGGCCACATTCTCTATGGCACATCCCCATACAGGCTGTGCACCAATTTCATACGCATAATCTATCATTTTATTAGCCACTATTTCCGCTAAACCACGATCTTGGTATCTTTGATTCGTCTCTATCCCTATATCAATTCTTCCTCCACCAACAGAAGCGGAAAAAGCACACGAAGCAATATCCTTGCCATGTAGTATGCAATATCCTTTCCCGTATTTTAAAAAGTCTTCGCTTGAGGCCCATGAAAAAGAGGGTATTATATGACCTGTTAATCTTGACAATATGTTTTTATTTAACACCTTTATTTCATAATCTTTATTCAAGTCTAATACATCCGGTCTGATTTCTCCCATTACAAAATACAATCGTTCCGAACGTTTTATACTAGAATCATTATCCAAATATATTTTTATTATATCATTATCCAAATATTTTTCTATTGAATAATGATCTAAATATTTTCCTATTGCATCATTATCTTGCTGCAAAACAAACTTTTTCTGATTCATTTTTGTATCTTGAAGGAAATATTCGTGTTCTTTTCGTACCATTCTCTTTACATTTTCCATGAATATTTCATTGGGATTTCCAGCAACGAATCCAAATCCGCAATAATGCCAGAATAAAACTGCAGCAATACTTTGCGTATTATCAACAAAGATTCTTCCACGCTGCTTTCCTTCTATCATGGCATAATAATATTCCTTTTCGCCTAAACTTAAATCAGCATACTTTCGAACTAATTCGTAATTTTCTTTCTCAAGCTCCTCAAAATTATTCATATACTGCTTTCTCCTCCAATTGGATTTGCTTGATTTCATTCACAAATGCTAAATATTTAATTTATTATGCTAAATATCTAGTTTATTAAGCTAAATATTATGATTGCCTGTTGAATTTCTAGCAAATGCTTTTTAAAAGAATATCCAACATAATACGCACTATCAATTGCATCTGCCGACACTTCTTCCCCACGATAAAAAGGAGGGCATGGATTTAAAATTGCATTGCTATTTGCAGATTTCATCAGTTTTAATGTAATCTGATATTCACTAAAATCCTTTACTTTGTCAGAACTGAATGAATCAGTGCAAACGATATCCTTTCCAACTATTGCTTCTTTTAAATTACCAATATAATCTACATCTTGCATTTTATATGCAATCGGACAGCTCTGAGTCAACGAAAATCCCATCAATTCGGATGCTTCTTTCCAAGCCAAACCAATATTTCCACTTGCACCTGCAAAAAGGAATCTGTCTTTTGTAAAATCAGGTCTGATTTTGGATAAGGCATATAGGTCAGACAACATTTCACAAGGATGATTGATATCTGTCATTGCATTAATAATTGGAAAATCAGCATAAATTGACATTTCATCTAGTACAGAAATGTTTTTATGCCTTACGATTAAACCATCTGCCCAATTATTCAAATATCCAATGACATCTTCCACTTTTTCCTTTTTATCTAATGTTGCAGGTGAAAACAAGATTGTTTGACCGCCTAAAAGATATATTCCTTTCTCAAAGGTAACTCTTGTTCTAATACTTGATTCAGGGAAAAACATAACAATTGTCTTTCCCTTTAAAAAGTCCTTATATTTTCCAGCTTGTAATTCCTCTGCTATATGAAATATTTCTTGTACATCATTTTTTGTATAATCCCTTAAACGTATTAAATTACGCATATTTCTCCTCGACCCTTAATATAACTTGTACATGATTTTTACTATGAAAATAACGTCTTATTTTTTAATAACCTTTTTTTTAATATACTTATCCATCAGTATATTGAACTCCATTCTATCAGCCTCCGTCATCTAAATAATAATTTCCCTTTTTAAGAAACCTGTTTCGTCCATCAAATACTTATCTGATTTTGCATCATATCCTTTTCATTAAAACTAAAAAAATGATGGTTATCAGCGTTCATAATAATATGAACAGTGGTATTCCCATCCGTTACAAAATAAAAATAGCAATAAAAATCCCAAAATAAGTTAAAAACCCTATAAATGAATTTTTTATCCAGTTTGTAAAATATGCAATAGGCATCATCACAATTGAAGTAATCATAAAGTAAATTCCTGCTTGCTTGGCAATACTCCAATCTGTTTCCCAGATACCTCCTCTCTACTTTTACATAATAAGCAATGTGAGCTATGATTTCTACTGTTTTCTTCTATGTGGTCGTTTTCGTACAATATATGGTAGCTTATACAAAATATTCAAATCATCCGGTCTAAACTGTTACTACCAATTAATTCTGTTATTTCGGAACTAATAGAAATATACCATATTAAATCATACTTTCAACATTATTTTTCACTCCAAAATATCGTTTAAGGGTTCCATTATCATTGTATATATCAATTATCCAAATAAGATTATCCTCGATTGCCTATCAAACCTTTTACAATATACATATTTTTGTTCTCCTCAATCATATGTATTTTGTTTTAAAAATCATAATTGCTCATCAACTAAGAAGTTATATTTGCAAAATGGACATTTGGGGTAATCCATATCATGAAGCTTTCCACAACGCGGGCATACCCTCTGAGCAATATGGTCTATATCTTCTTGCTCTTCTGCTTGAAAGAATTCGATCTTTCCACAAGTATTACAAATATATATATCAACTTCCAATGCACCTGCAGTCAAATTTGATAAATTACCCCAGAAATATCCAGTTTGTCCAAGTTGTATCTTTTCACTTTTCATATACTCCATTTGTTGATCACATCTCAAACATTTCAATTCTCTTTTCATAAGAACTTATCCCCCATAATCATTCTTTTCTCTAACTATTAAAGTATCATAAATTTGTAATTAATGAACTATATATGAGATTTGCGAACTACCCGTTGCTGCTACTGTTGAAAAAATCACAACTATAAATATAATTATTAGCATGATTGAAGATATTGTTTTACCTGACTTTGCACCTGTATCATTTTTGAATTTGAATCCTAAAATAGCAGATGGTATAAAAAATATAAGAGTATAATATATAGTATAGTGAATTCCTCTATCTCCGTTAGACCATGCCTTTAGCCCTATAAACCTTATGATAACATCTCCGAATGCTTCCATATCCCCAAAAGAACAAGCAAATAACATTCCTATAATACATAGTAATAATGAAAGTGAACCTAACCCGATTTTCTTATTAACCTTATTCAAGATTTTCCCCTCCAAATTAAGATTGTTTATTTTCTCCAAAAAGTCGAACATTCTGCCTTATCCAAAATATTAAACTCAATCATTTTTTTTAGCAATGAATAATCAACGAGAATATCCCAACGGATACGAATCAGCTCCTTGGTATAATCATAGCCTGCTTGCACAATTTCATCAGAAAAGCGATTAATCCCCACCTTTTCAGGTGCAACAGCCATATGAAGTTTGGCAGTGCTAAAACCTATAATAAATGTGTCGTGGTCGGTAAACATAGGCTGATTCCATGCGATTTTGGGGACTAAATTGGGGAATTCCTTTATTATCCAGCCCAAAACATCCTCCATTCGATCCCGATGTTGTGAATTCGCAATACTCATTAAATATTCCTTAAAAACTTCCATGTCGTTTCTCCTGATTGATACTTGTTTTCTTTTTTATAACTAATTGAATATTTTCTTCTATACTCCTACTGACTCACTGTAACCATACTTTTTCTAAGGAGCCGTTAACTTCCTCTATCTTCATTTGGTTTGTGATTATTTAATACTCTCAACACCTAATATATGACGTTGTATCACAAGTATATCAAAAATATCTACTGAACTATTTCCTGTTACATCAGCAACTACTTTTGATTTTTCAGTAAGTACTAACGTTCCAACTATATGTCTTTGAATGGCTAAAATGTCAAAAATATCTATTTCATCATCAAGTGTAACATCACCTAATTTTACGATTTTTGACCACTCCGCTGTAAAGATAATACCACCTGTTTCTGGCATTGTATAAGTATCACCTGGATTACAAACAGTTGTTCCATCACTCCATCCAATAAACGAAAAACCCTCTTTATGATAAGTATTATCTGGAAGTACATATTTTTGTCCACTTATAACATTATTCACACTTATACTTCCTTCTGCCCCATTCGGTGCAAAAATAACTTTGCTTGTCTTTTCTAAATCTACATATTTCACATATGGATCATAAGCTGTTAAAGCTTTTTTAATATTATTATCTGATCCATAAGCATATACGGTAAGGTTAGAACTTGCTCCGCAAAATGCAGTCTGATTGCTATACTGAAGATCCATGGTACCAGCATTCATGCATGAATTTTTACCAAATACAACTGTGCTTAAATTATTACATCCATAAAATAAATTAAAACCTAAAAATGATACATTATCAGGCACATAAAAATCTCTTAATGCAGCACAGTTTTGAAACGTCAGACAATTAAGTTTTGAAATTTTGCTGACTTTTGATATAGAAACATTTTTCAATGCACTCGACATCCAAAATATTCCGTTAATTTCACTAACGGAATCTGGAATGATTACTTCCTCTAAATAATTACAGGTTTCAAAAGAATAATCCCCGACAGATCCAATTTTTGTTACAGTTGTCGGAATATAAAACACTTTATCTGACTTATATGCTGGATATGCTATTAATATACTCTTATCCTTACTATAAATAACTCCATCTTTACTTGTGAATATAGAATTATTTGAATCTACATTAAATTTCTTAATATGGCTTTTTTGAAATGCTGCAGACCCAATAGAATTAACACTTGCAGGCATATTTAGTACTTCTATATAATTATTTCGGCTAAAAGCACCTGACGCAATTACTTGAACAGTAGATGGTATCGTATATATTGTATCTTTTTTTGATGTAGGATAATTATACAGGCGGCTTCCATCCTTAGACAGCCAGACGCCATTAATTGATTTATAGTATTGATTATTCTCTGAAAAATTATAGCTTTCAATAGTACTACAATCAAAAGCAAACATGCTTAAAATCTTAACGGATTCCGGAATGTATATACTTTTTAAAGAAGCACCAGAAAAGGCATTCTGCTCAATATCAGTTACTCCTTCCGGTATCGTTATTTCAGTGATTGCGCTACAGTTTTCAAATGCACTCAGACTAATAATTTTAAGACTGTTTGGTAACTTTACATTTGCTAATAACTTACAGTCGCTAAATGTCCATTCTCCAATTTCAGTTAAATTTGCAGAGAAGGTGACAGAAGTTAATGATGAACAATTAGTAAATGCACCAGCATAACTCCATGTAGTATAATCATAATACCCATCTTCAATTGTAGTAATTGTATCTGGCAAAATAATAGACTGCAAAGTGATGCAATTTAAAAATGCTTTACCTGAAATTGAGATTACAGTATAGTTATTAACTTTCGATGGAATTGTAACATTTACAATATTTCCTTCATATCCAACTACCTTAGCTGTAGAATTGCTTAATTCATAAATAATTGAATCTACAGTTACTGTAGTTACGTCTGTTGATGTTAAAGTGCTGTCTTGGGCAAAACATAAAGTTTCCTCTCCAAATACAAAAATGTTACCAGTTATTATTGTAATAATAGTTACAAACGAACAAAGTTTTATTATTTTTCTTTTGATGTTATTCATCTTTTCTCCTTATAAAGTATACTTTTTTTACAGAAAACGCTTGACTAATTGTAAAATATATCTAAATTATACAAAAATTAGCAATAAACCGCAACTAATATGTTCATATAATATTATTTAGAAAATGACAATCAATATATGGAAATTATACACAAGTAATACGAAAAAAAAGCTAGCACCACCGACTTAATTCAATCTAGGCACTAGCTATATTAATCTATCATTTAGTTACAACGTTCATTACAATACTTCATCTACCAACTCTGGTATTCTTTTCTTATGAATCTAATTCACAAAATCCTTACCACCAAAGTATCATTAATCTATAATAATTTACCATCCTACTGAAATTTAAAATTAGCAGTTAGCGTATATCCATCCATCGCATAAGACTTAATTCCTGTTAAACTGTCATATAGATATAGATAATTGCCTATAAAAATACCACGTGTATTCATAGTCTTTGGATTATCACTAGCGGTTAGTGTGGCGTTTTTCACAAATTTTTTTTGATTATAATCATAAGAAAAGATTAAATATTTTCCTCCTTGTACCGGAAAGCCAATAATATTCTTAACACTATTAATTAGTATCGCCTTGTGGTTATATTCTGCAGGACTATAATTATATTCACTAATTACTAAAGAGGAAGCTTCTATAACATTTGTCGCGTCTTTTGTATCAAACATGGAAAGTTTTAAGCCCTTGGTCCTACCCGTCTGCGGATCTGCATAGCGTCCCAATCCAAATAGAAAACCATCTGCATAGGAATGCATATATTCCGAAAATCCAGGTATCTTTAACGCACTAAGAATCATTGGATTTTTAGGGTCTGATAAATCGACTGTGAACAATGGATCTACTTTTCTAAATGTAACAAAATATCCAGTTGCCCCATCAAATCGCACTGAATAAACACGCTCTCCTGGTGCAACATCTTCTAGCTTACCGACGATATTCAGATCTTGATCTAAAGTGTATAATGCATTTACAATTGAAGAACTACTATTAACAGTACTAAATTCCCTGAAATTTATCATATTATATCTATAGCTTGTTGTGACGATGCGAAAGGTTCCTTCATATTCATCCATTGAAAATTGATTTAAGACTGTACCAAAAACGGTACCTTCTGCTGCCATGAAAACCTTTCCATCTTTTATTGAGATACGATAAATTTTTGTATAATCAGAAGTAATCTGATTTTTTGTTGTATTATATCCAGCGGCTATATACATATTCTCCAAACTGCTATAAATATTATTGCCGCATCCAAAAATTGCAATACTTGATAATTCCTGGGTATCTTTAGAGAGGTGAATCCCCCCAACCACAATATAATTACTAACATAACTATCTTGAAATTCCGTATTGATATATATATCTTCTGGTGCGACAAGATCAAATTTGTCATCAATCCCACAACGAGGTACAAATGTTGACGGTGTTTTTTTATCTATATCACCAGTATTAACATATTTTTGTGTGACCAAATACAAATCCGCTCCTATCATGCGTGAGGATAGGTAATCTCCTTCTTGCGTATATTTATTTAAAAGGATAGGGTCACCTGGATTCGTTATATCAAATACTTGTGCTTCTACTACAGATGTTATATTAATAATCACCACATAATTCTCTGACAAATACATTTCCTTGGTGCCTCCATAATAAGCATTCGTACTTGCAGAACCATCATATACATATTTATTTAACTGGTTTGTATTAGGCCCCTTTATTGATGAAACTAACTTTAATACTCCATTATTGGCTTCAACGATATAAAGCGTATTCTGACAGTATGCGTAGATATATTTTCCATCTGTTTTAATGATATCCGCTTCCTGTACACCTATTACTTGTAAATTGGTATCGGAATAATCTGTGCTTGCACCGGTACCAGTCAAAGAATCCTCAGCTGCAGCTCTGCCATCTGCTAACATTTCATTTTGAATTCCATTTGCAACCATATTATTCTGCTTCTGCGGGAGTACGGACATCATATTCTCATACACATCCTCATAAGTCTTTTCATTTGCTATCGTGCCTGTATAATCAATCCCCGTTTGGCTTGAACTATTACTAATTAACATCGTATGGTTCAATGCAATACCAATAAAACAAATAAGCAAACCTGTTGTTAATCCTGAGGCAATTTTAATATATCTTGTACGCTTTGCACGATATTGATTTCTTTTTTTTAATATTTCCTCTGTCATATCTTTATACGTCTTCATACCATCCTCCAAGACATTTTTTTATTCAAAACTAAAACCTTCTCTTTGATAGATGCTACGTAATGATTGTTTTGCTCTGTATATGCTATTGTTCACCTGCTTCATGCTGCATCCAAGGATTTTTGCAGCTTCTACATAGGATAAACCCTCAAAATACACTAAAAACAATGCATTACGATACTCAGCCTTCAATTGTCGCATCGCTTTATGCAACTCTCGCTTCTGTTCATTATTCATGACAATTTTCTCTAATTCTTGGGCTTCATCATACAATTCATAGCACTCATCTAATACAACACTGCTACGCCTTGATTGTTTTCGAATATAATCAATTGACGCGTTGGTGGCTATACGATACAAATACGTTTTGATTGAAGATTCTTCTCGAAATCGTTTTGCATGAATAACCAGCTTTAAAAATACTTCTGCCAAAATATCTTCTGCCACAGATATATTTTTGACGTAACCATTAATATAAAACATTAAATTGTCGCTATATAGAATAACAATGGATTCTAGTGCCGTATCATCACCTTTTCGGTAACGCATCCACATTTCACTCCCTGTCCCCGTTGCGCTGCAGTCGCCATTTGGATTCAAAATATACCTCCTCATATTTTATATAGGTATAGACGTTTGAAGATGTAAAAACTCTCATTAACTTATTATTTTTTTCTGAGTCTTGCCATACGTTTACTGATATTTTTTTGTTCACCGATATTGCTTTCTAATATTGTACGTTTATCGATTGATTTATGCAAATCTAATACTAGGTCATTCTTCAAGTGTTTTAATCCCAGCTTTACATTTGGGGATAACGACTCTACTTCTTGATGTACCAGTGAACTCATAATAGTTAAAAGAAGCTCTCCATTCATGTCCATCGTATTGATGTTTTCTTCAGCTGTACACTTAGTTTTTCTTCCCATAAAAAATACCTCCAAAGTAGATTTGGTTATTTGCCGTGTCTACTTTAGAGGTATCATATCATTTTTAGAGGTCTTTATATATTTGATGTATATTTAAATATAATAATTGCAACATATTTTTATTATTAAAGCTTGATTTTTGACATTTTACATTGATATTTTATAACTTAAACTTTTCTACCATCTTCATGAGCTTGTCTGAATTATCTTTAAAATTATTTGATTGTTTCATAACTTCCTCTGATTTTTCAACAACAGTCATTACTTTTTCGGCAATTTCAGTAGTTCCCTCCGCTCCTTCATTTGCTGCTGTAGAAACTTGACCTATTGACTTTATCATTTCTTGAATGGAGGCCGACAGTTGCTCTGATGTTGCGCTGAAATCCGTAACTAGCTCATCAATAAATTCTGCGTCTTTATTGTACTGATCTCCTGTTACTACAAGGGTATCATAATCCTTTAAAACTTGTTTATCTATGAACTCTAATACATCTTCAGCGCTAGCGGAAAGATTATCTACAGCAGTTACTACAGTTCCAGTAATGTTTTGAATCTCATTCGCAGCACTCTTTGAATCTTCTGCAAGCTTTTTAATTTCATCTGCTACAACAGCAAAACCTTTACCTACTTCCCCAGCTCTTGCGGCTTCGATGGCAGCATTCAAGGCAAGTAGATTCGTTTGAGCGGTAATCTGTAATATTGTATCTGACAATACCCTTATTTTATCAACTGCTTTTGACTGTTCTATGGCAGTTTTAAGTTTTTCTTGTGTACTATAATAAACTTTACTAGCACTTTCTTGAGATACAACTGCATTTTCCTTAATTTTTCCTGCCCTTGTACTAATTTCACTAGCTGCAATTGCACCCTGTTGAGCCTTAGATGCAATTGTTTCAACAGCTTGATCAATCTCTACGGCCGTCGCATTAATTTCCTCTGAGGAGGCTGCAGTTTCTTCCATGCCCGCAGCTAACTCCTGCGTTGTAGCAGAAACCGCTTCAATTTCTTTTAGTAAATCAGATACACTTAATGCCTGAACTGCAACACCTCTCGACACTTCCGACATCTCAAGCTCAACACCTTTTATTAATTCACGTACTGAAGTTTGCATCGAATTCAATGCTCTTGCCAATCTACCTGTTTCATCTTTATTAATAAGATAATCTTGTGATATGGCAACCGTAAAATCTCCTGATGCCATTTTATCAAGAGTACTTGTGATATGAATAATTGGCTTACTGATTAATCCAGATACCCATATAGCAATACTAATACTTAGCACTAAAGATATTACAATGCTGATTATAATAGTACTTTTGAGGATATTGGTTTCCTCCAGTATCTCTGTCTCTGGCAAGCTCACCGCCAACATCCAGTTTGTACCTTCCACTGGCGCAAATCCTGTATATTTCACGACATTTTTATAAGTGTATTTTCCTGTTCCTTTTTCACCTTTTATCATGATTTTCAATAATTCACTCATAGTCGCAAGACTAGAATCTTTTTCGGCATTTTTAATCATATTATCCTGCATTAATACAGAATCTCTATTTACATTCGCAATTGATAGTCCATCTTTATTAATCATATATGCAGTTCCGTTTTTACCAAAAGTTATTTTATCCGTTATATTACTTAACGCATTGCCATCTGCTGCTTTAATTATAACTCCGACGATTTCACCCTTCCATTTAATTGGAACGGAATACATGATAAGCATAGTGGTAGGATCCGCTTTATTTTCTAACGGATCAGACACTGCGTTTTCTCCTTTTATTGATTTTATAAAATAGTCTCTTTCACGTACATTAATCACAGTAACGCCATCCGGTGCCAAAGCATTTCCATTCTTATCAGCCACAAATATATTTACTACTCCTAATCGTTTTGTCTCTTCTTTTAAAATTAAGAGCTTATTCTCCATAGGTATACTTGGATCGCTTATTCTATCATTTGCGGCAATCGTCTCAATCGATTCCCACTCTGTCTCAAGCGCTTTGTTTACAATCATTGTCCCTTGCTCTGCTATGGTTACTAATGCATCACTTTTACTGTTAATAAGTGCTTGTGATGAAATAATATAAAATGCTGTTCCTAAACCAATGCATGCCAGTAAAAGTAAAATACTGTTTGTTAAAGTTATCTTCATTCTAATACTTTTCATATTAATTTTATCCTCCTGTAATTTTTTTGCTGTTTTTGTTTAGATACACTTACTTTAAGAAACTTATTTGCAATCATATGAATCCGAAAGTTCAACGATATGTTATAAATAACCTACAATTATTCACTCTGGTTTATTAAAGTTTAGCTTTAATTACTTATAACCTACTTTAATATGATTATCAATAGACTGCGCACAAACGGTAAGTATTCAACCCCAAACGGTGAAATTAAGTTACTTTTCTTCATTTTCCCAAAAGAAACCAAAAATTGCCGCCAGGACCTATTGGACACTTGGCGGCAACTTACATTCATTTTTATTCACACTGCTTATTCCGTAACTAGGGCATAGGCAGAAATTTTCCGAATCCTCCAAGTAATCAGCATGGACAGCAGATAGGAGAACACAATCGTAGCAGCGCCGAAAGCAATGATCCAATATGGATCTACAATAAATCCGGCTTTCATTATACCTGCGCCCTTCATAGAAAGCGACATCAAGGAATTTGTATAAGACGCTCCCAAAAGTGTTCCGATTACCACACCTATCATAATTGGAATCGTAAAGCTGATGGAAAGCTGACTCATCAATTGATAGGTGGTAAAACCAATTGCTTTTTGGATGCCAAGCTCCCGTTTTTTTCGAATCACTGAGGAACTGATGACAAAATACAAAACCAATGTGACTACAAATAATGTAATAATGAGCATGGCAAGCCCCATTGCAGCTACTATTTTCTGATAAGATGCCATCCCCTCTGCCATTCCCTTATCAAAATCTACAGCCGTAAGTAACATACTCTTATCAAATTTACTCTCTAATTTCGTAACGAATTTCGCTGCATCCGTTCCTTTATCTAAATAAATATACAAAGACTGGTGCTTAAAATTTGGGTTAAGCCGTACATAATCTTTTGCAAGAATGGAGGAATTCAGTCCGCCCATCTGGGAACCATTTGATAGTCCCACCACTTTAAACTTTTCTTCATTTTCGCCAAAACGTACAGTGACCGTATCACCAATGGTTTTTTCCAGTCTTTGAGCTAATATTCCGGCGAGAGAGATTTCATTATTATTTTGAGGATATCTCCCTTCATACACCAGCATCGTTTCTTTTTTACTATAATCGTCCATTACATAGGCAGCGACTTCCATACCCTCGACTTTTATTTTCACTTCCTCCAGATATTGCACATTCCGAACATTATCCATGTTTTTGATGGTATCCACCACTTCCGTTTGATCCATCACCGGATTAAGCACTGCAATTGCGTTACAAATTTCCATACCCGGAACCTCTTCAAAAGCTTTTGTATCAATCGTCGTATTATAATACATAATTACACCGAATGCTCCAGAAAATGTAACAGCAATAAGAATAACAATAATCATTATGTTCTGTTTCATACCTTGTAACACAGTTCGTAATGCTAATATTAGAGGCAAATTACCCCTTGTATTTTCAAGTTGTAGATGGTTTCTTTTATACTTGCGCTCAGAGGTTTCGCCACGCAATGCATTAATCGGATTTAACTTGCTTATACGATGAGCTGCTAAATATGCTATCAATATAACAATCAGCAGTAGTATTATAAATGCTGATCCAGTGACCCCACCATCAAAGCCTTGTTCCCATTTCAGCCCCGATTGTTGTTCAAACACAGCGGCGACTGCCGGTAGTGTAGGATAAGAAAGTGCACATCCAATAAAACTGCCGATGCCCGCTATCAATAAAAACTGCAACATAACAGAGAGGATGATTTGCCTACTTGTATAACCGACTGATTTTAATGAACCAATTTTCATAACGTCCTCTTCAATACTGTTCACAATTCTGAACCTTACAACTAGCAAACAGACAATCACGATTATTATGGCAAACATAACCATCATAGCTGAAATCATACTTGCCATCATACAACGTGATAGTTCAATCAGTTCTAGATCAATGACCACAAGCATGGTAGACGGATCGGCTGCCATTAAAGAAGCTGAATTCAGATTCAATATTTCACGGATACCACTTTCAATTGAAGATGCATTTTTCACGTTATCCAGATTTGCAAATACCACATGTGTGAGGTACTCAGGTTTATTTAAAATGGCTTTCACCTTATTATAGGTATCCTGTGGCAGATAAAAGCTAAGATAGCCAGTGTCGGTCGAGCTGAAGTAGATATCCTCCGTATAACCCTTCACCGTAAAAGTTATCGCATTTACTTCTTTTGTCTCTTCATCTGTATAATTGATTTTTATCTTGTCATTTAGCTGATAGCCACTGACAGCTTTAAAAATATCTGGAACATAAACAGACATATCTTCGGCCGACAAATGTTCACCAACAAATTTCCACTTGCTGATTTCTCTTTTTTCATCCATATTGCTGAACATGATGGGGAAGGATTTATCTTCTCCTTTAGACAAGATATTCGCATCAAGTACGACCACTTCATTCGTTTGCGTCTGCTCTACATGCTCATTTTCATCAATATAAGTTTTCACTTCATCTGTGTATATCTTATCTGGTATCGCAAAATAAACACTAGATGGTTTGAGTTCATCTTTCAAATTGTTAAAAAAGCTACCGTAGTTCACAACAACCAAAAGGCCTGAATTAAAAAGAAGTGCCGCTATAACAAACATTATCACCAAAGTCGTGGAGGCTGATTTTGTTTTTCGTATATTTGCAATTGCATGCATCCATATTTTATTCACATTACCACCCCATTTCTGAGAGGAAAGATTGGAGTTTTTCGTGTCGTGATTTATCGCCGCTCACGTATTTTCCCAAATTACATTCACCACCGATTACACCATCTTTAATATAAATAATCCGCTTGCCACGTCTGGCAGAATGTAGATCATGTGTAACCATAATAATACTTTGACCGTCACTATTAATATCTGTCAAAACATCAAGTACAGCATTTCCCGATGCAGAATTCAACGCTCCGGTAGGTTCATCAGCAAAAACAACTCTTGGCTTGTTAATCAATGCGCGAACGATGGCAGCACGTTGATTTTCTCCACCAGAAAGCTGAGTCGGAAATTTTCTCCATATCATTTCAGTCAAACCAACCTTTTGCAATAATTCTTTTGCATTTGCTACAATAGCCTTTTTATCCCCACTAACTAAATAACCGCTTGCTAAAATATTATCCAAAATGCTCATGTTTTCAAGCAAGAACATTTGCTGAAAAACAAAGCCGCAGTTTTTCCTGCGAAACACAGCCAACTTATCGTTATTTAGATCAGCAATCTCAGCATCAAAAAAGCGAATCGCTCCACTTGTTGGTCTGTCCATTCCGGATAAGGCATAAAGCAAGGTGGACTTGCCCGCACCGGAAGCCCCCATAATAACAGTAAAATCTTCTTCATAAAATTCAATGTCAAGATTTTTTAATACCTGCTGCTCCTGCGTTCCAGATTTAAAACTTTTGTTAAGTTTACTAGTCTTCAATATAACTCCCATTTATTCCTCCTATTTTGTAATTTGTTTCAGGGACTATCTTCATTAAATCACTACATGGAAATCCCCTACCCTAACTCAAAAATTCATCCAAATTACTTCATGTTCTATATTTTCACTCATTATATATCGTGCTTACATTAATTTCCATTTTATCTACATTAAGATCACATTAATAATACATTAATAATTACATTAAAACGCACCCATCTTATGCTACAAGATGAATGCGTCAGTTCAGTAATTATTTAGTTTTCACTTCACCTTATATAGCAGGCAGCACGTCTCAACTTGTTGAGCTACCCCCGTCTGAACACAGATAGACTGATACACTTTAGTTAGTTTCTCGACATTTAAAACTTTCATTATTCCGCCCCCAGCATTTGCAATCTTTATATTATTTTACATAGTTTTATATTTCTAAATACAACACCAATTGCTATCATAAGCATTCCAGCAATCATAATATAATTCTTTATACTGATATCAGAATACCCCATTGTAAATAAATAGAATTTTCCCAAAAATCGCCCTCTACCCCCATAGCACGAAATGTAATAAATAATTGGTATCATATATGAAACAGGCAGATTGTCGCTAATTGAATATACTAATACTCCCATTCCTCCAAGGAAAATACTTGTTGCAATTGTTCCATAAAGATAATCATTAAATGGAAATCTACATCCCTGTAATTTTAAGAATACAAGAAATGAGGTTATTGCAATTATTAAGACACCGAATGCTGCTAAGAGACGAACACAATGATGTACTACCATTGAGACCCTCTTTGACTCGAGCAACTCCCGAATACTTCTGTCTTGATCTGGAATAAAAAGCGGAGTTAAAAGGATTATTCCAAACAAGGAAATATATAACTCTAATACCTTTGCAGTCAATGTATCATCTAGATTTTTTACACCCATAATAAATGGGGCTAATATACATAATAGGGCTGTTATTATAATATGTGGTAACAAATTATACTTCCAATTGATTTTGAATATTTCGATGTATTTTTCTGCCATATATGAATGTCCCCTTTCTTTTTGCTCCATAAATAGCAATAGTACCAAAAACAAGTAAGACACTAAGTATCAAATAAAACGCTCTATTATTTCATTTTCGTTGAGTTGATCCTTAGGGAAAAATATCCTTTGAAAAAGAATGATCGATTTTTTATTTTCAGAAATGTCTTTTATTAAAGAATATTCAATAGGAATATCTGACGTCAAAGGCACGTTTAAGGGATTGGGCGATGCTGGTGTGAATGAAAAACTAACGTCTATAATTTAACAGTAATCTTAACCCTCTTTGTAAGAAAAAATATAAACATTTTATTTAATGTAATATTTATGGACTATAAAGTTTATTGTGGTTACTATAAACTATTTTATCGAATATAAACAACAGAAATTCCTTTATTCTATAAATTACAAAAGGGAGCATTTTGCTCCCTTCAAAATCATTAAAAACTGGTGTTATATTGACAGAGACTTTTTAAATTCCCTACCAAACTGCTATTTTATCTGGCAAATACATATAAGATTGAGGAATATATGATGTAGAACTTTCCTACATAAATTTTTTCCAATCCTGTTGTAATTGGAAGCCTCTATTTGTTTCTAACCTTTGTAATGCTGACCGATTTACATCTACCATATCTTTAAAGCTTCTAGCCTGCGCATATACACCATTTTTCTCCATATATTCAATTCTTCGCATTGCATTTTCTAGCATAACTTCATTAGCCACAACTGTATCTTTATATGTCGATTTGCTAAGAAGTTTTGTTTGAACTCTAACACAATTTATATAATGCTTAAATGCCATCGTTTCTTTAAAGGCAGTGGACGATGGTTGCGCACCTGCAAATAAAATATCTACATAGCCATTATCCATCTCTTTAGTAGGCTTCATTTGTTGTAAAACACCATTTTTATATGCTGTATCCAAAAATCCCATTTTATACTCCGATAATGCTGCCGGATAATAATACCAAACACTCTTTCTAAGTATGCTATCATTTTCTTCAAATTTGTTTGTAAATCTACGAACATTCAAATATGTTCCTGTGGCCATTGCATCAATCCCTGTTGCTGTCAAACATAATAACTGATGATTTCCATATCCCACTATGACTTTTTTTCCTTGTAATTTTAATCCTGCACATAATTGCATTAAATTAGTAAGCCACATCGGGACATCAACTAAATATTTATCCTGTGGTGGATGTGCAATAATGTAGTAACCATCTATATCGAATTTCTCTGTTGCTTCAATTATTTTTTCGATCTCATCTTCCTTTTGCAGCAATAACATATCTGGCAATGCTAATGTTAAAATATGTTTTCTTCCATTAACATTCTTTTTTGTTGCATTTACTAAAGCATCACTAGCTTTCAACCAACGTTTAAACCATGTATCATCATATTCAAGCATCGCTGCAGGAATTATATAATCGTCCGATCCTGATATTTCATTATATTCTAATATATTTTTTGTTAATTCATCTTCAAAAGAATTTACACTTGCTAATTTTGTAGAAAAAGAAGAATCCCAGAAATAACTCTGGCGCTCCATATCCTGGTGTATGTGGGCCTACTTGTTTGATAAACGAAGTCTGCTAGATTATCTTTTTCTTTTGTATCCATTTTATTCTTTCGCTTTAAATGGAATTATATTACTATTCTTATCTGTTTCATTATCTTTAATAATTCCCACCCTTTTCATATCTGCCTCTAGAAATTCAACCGGATATCCATAGTATTCAAACCCAATTGGAGAACATATGTCACGATTCAAAAATCTACAATGAAAAGCTTGATACAATTGCGCTGGATCAATTGGCTCTGACAAATAGTACAAGTAATCAATTGCCTTATTCATTCCGCCAACTGGTTTTTTCCCATGTGTCTTAGTTAGGACAGTTTCTCCCGCCAAATCAAAATATGCATCAATTTGCTTTTTCGTGTAACCCTCACTCAAAAATCCTGCTGTTACCGCCTCTTCAAAGCGTTTCGGCAGTATCTTCCAGTCTGCCGCCTTCATTCCTACCATCAACACCAGGAATCTATTATTAGCGTTTACTACTGCAAGGGCGTTTTTTTCCTGAAATCGAATAATATGCAACTCCCAACAGAAAAATAGGTCCGCAGGCTCTCCGTATGAAGGAGATTTTAATTTCAAATGTTTTTGTAATGGGATTGTTAATCCTAGTTGCATATGGTTTACCTCCAGTTAAGTTTCGTATGTTGTCAAACAAGATATTTTGTTGGCTGTTTCATAGTGGATGCAGCAAAGGTAAACTTATTTATGATCTTCCCTTTTGACACTTAGGACATTTTCTTTGAAAAATATCACATCCGTTAGCTTTGTATACAAATTCGCAGTTCAAACATTTTATCTGATATGCTGACTGGCCTCGCAATGTTCCTTCTTCATTTAATTTCCCTTGATTCTCTTGATTATTTCTGTTTATATACCCTTCGTTTGTACTTTTCATTTATGACTCTTAGACCAAGTTTTTTCTAATAGTTCACGCATTTCACTTTCTGTGAAAAATTTAATTTCGTTTTTCATTATGGCTTGATGAGTTAAACTAATCAATTGATAAATATCTTTATCAACATCTTCAAAATGATAATAATCAGCTTCCGGATAAATCATACGCGGATAAAAACACCTTCCGGTTTGATCTTTTACTGATATCGTTATAAAACCACGTTCACACTCTATTATGATTTTATAACAAAAAGAGGAAAGCTCATACTCAAGATAAAAAACGCACATTTGAACCGGCCCCCAATATTTTACAAGACAAACCATCTCTCCAAAAAAGTCGAGCATAGTCTCGTGGGCTTTTTTCATTCCACTTGCGGCCTTTGAATTGTCTTCAATAATAAGTTCCATTTCACACCTCCTAGAAAATATAAATAATATGTATTTCGTATTACCTTAATTATAAGTGCTAATAAATATAATGGCAAGTTACATAAATTGCTCAGTTTGCACATAATATGCAATATATGCTACTCACCTTTGTCCTCGTTTTTATTAGAACCAAGAGAAATGAAACCTGCTGTGACAGCAATTGCAAGCATGATGTCTTGTTCACCAAATGGATTGGATATTATAGAGTACACTAAATAACCGGTACAGATTAGTAGTAAACCAATAGCAAAACTATGTAAAACCTTCCTTTTTTTAAACATTTAAATTTCCTCCTAAAATAGACTATGGAATAGATAACATAAATAATCTAGCCTCTAACTTCTTACTCTTAATTTTTATATAATAAATATAATGCGCAATTGAATTGACTTATCTGTTTTTAGATTTCGCTCATATAATTGGTAGCCACATTGACTTCTCATCTTGCTCATAAATCATCTGACAAACTTGGATTCATTTTACCATTCACATCGTTCTCATTTGGATTTATAGCCGCATACACATAAGTATCCCAATAAATCGGATTCCCTTTATCATCATTATGAAAAGATACATTCTTCTCAAAATGCGCTTCTCGTTTTAAACCGACTCTCTCCATCACCTTCCAAGATGGAATGTTTTGCGGCGCACATTCCGCATAAATTCTGTGAATCCCTTTCTTAAAAGCAAAGTCAAACACCGCTTTACTTGCTATACTTCCATACCCCTTGTTTTGGTAATCTACATTTAATACAAACCCCAATTCTCTGGTGTTAAAATTTCTTTTCCCTAAATAAATATTTCCAATAACTTTATGAGTCTTTTTAAATTCAATAGCAAAAAATTCATCGCTTTTAGAACGGAGCACAATCTCCTCCTTGGCTTTTTCAGGAGTGAAGTTTGGATATGATTCAAACTCGGCAGCAACTCGTTGCAGCATATATTCACATAAATCATTTTCATCTGCCATGTCAAAATTGCGGATAATCAGATCATCTGTTTCTATTTTCATATTAAATCCTTCTTTCTAAGTCTATAAATGATTTGTATGATTTTTTCTTAACATTGACTGCATAATAAATATAATGGGTAGTTAAATAACTGGTAAGATTGTGATTTTATATGTTAATACGTTTGAAAGAACTTATCCATGCAAAGTTGATTCCAACAATAAAACTTTTTTTGTTTTCCGCCATATAGACTACTATACCAGCTTTTGTTTGTTCTAATTAGTATCCAAAAAAGATTAAAAATGCCATTAAAAATATAAAGAGAGCTACACCAACATTAATGAATGCTGCAAGTTTATTTTGCTTATAAATATTGAATGCATTTAACAACATTAATACGCCTAGTAATGGTATAAATACATTGATAGCATTTCTCCATATTCCAGTCAAATTTATAATAGCTAATATAATCATGGTAATTGAAATGATACCTACAGATAGAATTGGATAAGCTGTTTTTAATATTCTCAGCTAACCGTTCATAAATATAATGGGAAGTTCATAATACCCTACAAATTGTAATTGAACAAAATCGCTACGCGATGGCCTACCAAGGTTGTGGCTAAGCGATTTTTTGTTATCTATTTTTAAAAGGCAGTAGAAAAAATTTCTGAT
>NZ_FOJI01000007.1 GCF_900111235.1 [Clostridium] fimetarium | reverse complement strand
CCGTTCGTTTATTTTGAAATTCTTTTATAGAATTTTCAAGGTTGTTTTACTATTTAGTTATCAATGTTCAATTCAAACTTTTTCTTGGGTTCGTGCACTGAATAATCCAGTATTTATGCGCCTTCGAGTATTGTTTGTGTGTTGCCGTTTGTTTTGGCGACTTGGTTATCTTATCATTCTGAGCCCACTTTGTCAACACTATTTTCGACTTTTTTTATTTTATCGTAATATATATGGTTTTTTTATATAATATTGATGTTTTTTGACACAAATCGATTACTTTTTGATTTAGAACATACATTATTGGAATGTACGCTTTTCCTTAATACATTCTTTACTTCTTCTGTTATATCTCTTTGATAGGCTATTTCATTTTCAATGTTTCGGGCAACTTCATTCGCTGCATATGCTGCTGCAATTACTTGTTTCAATAAACCATCCACATTTCCCGCTTTTTGTTTTTGCTGATTGGCATTATCAAAAATCGTTTTCATAGAATTCACTGTTTCTTTTACAGCATCTTGGACTTGTCCAATAGTACTTGTTATTTCTTTTGAGGATTTAGAGGATTGAGATGCTAAATCACGTACTTCAGTTGCAACGACTGCAAATCCACGACCATGTTCACCTGCTCTTGCAGCTTCTATTGATGCATTTAAAGATAATATATTGGTTCTATTTGCTATAGAATCAATGACCGAAGCAAATTGTTCGATCTGAGTCGACAATTTTTCTAATTGATTTATTTTCTCTGTAGACATTTCTACTGCCCTGTTCAATTCTACAATTATATTCAGTATTTCTTCAACACTTCCTATGCTTTCTTTAACAAGGTTAAGCGATGTATCTGAAGAATTAATCACGTCAAATGCATCTTTTTCTAATTGTTCCTGCGAATCATCCAATCCAGATAAAATTGTGCACAATTCATTTACTAAATTCTCATCTGCACTTATCACGTCTGCCGATACCCCTTCTGTGTGTTTCTCATCTGCCGATATTCCTCCTGAATGCTTGTCAACTGACGATATCCCTCTTGTTAATTTCTCATCTGATGATTCTACATCCAAAAATTTTTCATCTGTAAGTTTATGATACATATTGTTTTACCACCCTTTTTTATTTAATCTCCCAATTTTAAAAGCAATATTAAAAACATCTTCTAAACATTACAGTATCGCATTCATAGCCTCACTTAAATTGCGAACTCCAATTAATTTTATTTTATCAGTTTTGAGCACATTATTCAAGCAAACTTCAGGTAAAATACAAGTTTTGAATCCTAATTTAATTGCTTCTGTCACTCGTTGCTGGGCCTGACTAACAGCACGCACTTCGCCTGCAAGTCCAACTTCACCAAATATTATAGTTTGGAAATCTATTTCTCTATTTTTATAGCTCGATACTATTGCTAATACGATGCCCAGATCAAGCGCTGGTTCGTTTACTTTAAGCCCTCCAGCTACATTTACATAGGCATCACACCCTGACAAATGCATTCCTACACGTTTTTCTAAGACTGCCATCAATAGATTAACTCTGTTGTAATCTGTTCCTGCTGCCGTCCTTCTTGGCATCCCGAAATTCGAATCACAAACCAATGCCTGTATTTCAACTAATAATGGTCTTGTTCCTTCTAGAAGACAAACTACCACCGAGCCTGACGCTCCAAGCGGTCTACCGCTAAGCATATATTCCGATGGATTCTTTACTTCCTCCAATCCACTTCCACGCATTTCAAATACACCTATTTCATTGGTAGAGCCAAATCTGTTTTTTACGCCTCGAAGTATTCTATACGCAGCATTTCTGTCGCCCTCAAAATATAGTACCGTATCTACCATGTGCTCTAATACCCTTGGACCTGCAACGATTCCTTCTTTTGTAACATGTCCTACGATAAAAATCGAAATTGCCAGACCTTTTGCCAGCTGCATTAAAATTGCAGTTGATTCTCTTACCTGTGTTACGCTTCCTGGCGAAGACCCAATTTCTTCACGATACATTGTCTGAATACTATCAATTATAACAATTTCTGGTTTTATATCTCTTAATGCTTTTTCAATCATATCAAGATTTGTTTCACATAAAAGTAGCAAATTGTCATTAAATTCTCCAATTCTTTCAGCTCTAAGCTTTATCTGCTTTAATGATTCTTCACCTGAAATATATAACACCTTCTTACCCATAACAGATAATTTTTGGCACATCTGTAATAAAAGTGTAGATTTTCCAATTCCTGGGTCTCCACCTACTAAGACCAGAGAACCCTCTACGATTCCGCCACCTAAGACTCTGTCTAATTCCTCTATTCCAGTTGAAGTTCTATCTGTATCGTTCGTAGATATCTGTGATAATACAGAAGGTTGGCTACTCATTATATTAGCAACACCTTTCGTTGCGGTTTTTTTCACTATTGGTTCTTCTACAAATGTATTCCATTCTTTACAAGCTGGACATTGTCCGTACCATTTTGACGATTCAAATCCACACTCTTTACAAAAAAACGCTGTTGTTTTTGCTTTTGCCATTAAATTCCCCTTATCATTCGCTTATTTCACTGCTTTAAGTAAAAAAAAATCTATGTATTGCCAAATTAAATATCTGTAACGTAACAAATATCAATTTGACAGATACATAGAATATTGTTTAAATCAAATATTATCCCAATTATAACTTAACCACAACTACTTCAACTGCATTTTCTTCGCTAAGGTCTACACTAAAAATAAGCTTTCCGCCAAGATTAGTCTTCATCTTACCTGCATTTTCGCCATTCACTGATATTTCATATTCAGCACTGTCTTCTAATTCAAGAGTAATCTGTGCATCCGCATCTCCATAAACAGTAAATTCCACACCTTTTTCAGTAATCTTCATATTATTAACAGCAGTACCTGGTACTGACTCATATACAAACAGTCCATTTCTTTCTAACTTTGTGATTTCTTTAAAAGTCTTTACTTTATAAGAATCTCCACAGTGTTCAAAATCAGCTACTTTTGATTTTGCATCTAATTTAAAATTACCAAAACTGATTGTTCCATCCACTTCCGAACGAATTAACTCATTAACAACTGGCATTTAAGAATCCTCCTAATCACATTATACCGTTAAAATATTCGGTAACTTTATTATACATTAAAATGCTTTTTTTATCTAGTGATTTATACCACGTTTAATAGAAAATTCAATTTTACCTTCTTTACAAGTTACAAGAACTTTATTACCCTTTTTAATTTTATCTTCAAGGATTTCTTCTGCTAACTGATCCTCAATCATCGTTTGGATAGCTCTTTTTAGGGGTCTTGCTCCATATTTGGAGTCGTACCCCTTATCAACTATACATTTTTTTGCTAACTCATCTAATTCTATTGAAAGTTTCATCTGTTCCATAGTTCTCTTATTAATATTTGCCATTAAAATATTTACGATCTCACCGATCTGTTCTTTGTTAAGAATATGAAATACAATTATCTCATCAATTCTATTAATAAATTCAGGTTTAAATATTCGTTTCACTTCTTCCATTACTTTACTTTTCATTAATTCATAGTTCTGTTTTTCATCTAGATTTGCAGAAAATCCAAGTGTTTTTGGTGAAACAATATTTTCTGCGCCTGCATTAGAAGTCATAATAATAACTGTGTTTTTGAAATCCACTTCTCTACCTGTTGAATCTGTAATATGACCATCATCAAGGACCTGAAGTAAAACGTTAAATACATCTGGATGTGCTTTTTCTATCTCATCAAATAATATTACTGAGTAAGGATTTTTTCTGACCTTCTCACTTAAATGGCCACCTTCATCATATCCTACATATCCTGGTGGGGAACCTATGAGCTTTGATACTGTATGTTTTTCCATATATTCAGACATATCGACTCTAATTAAAGCACTTTCACTTCCAAACATAGCATCTGCTAAGGTTTTTGAAAGTTCTGTTTTTCCTACACCCGTTGGTCCTAAAAATAAAAAAGATCCAATTGGTCGTTTAGGGTCTTTTAACCCTACTCTTCCTCTTCTTATCGCTTTGGCAATTGATGTAACCGCTTCATCTTGTCCTATGACTCTTTCATGTAAAATGCTTTCTAATTTCATAAGTCTTTCTGTTTCACCTAATGTAAGTTTTTTTACAGGGATCTTCGTCCAATTTGAAATTACATCCGCTATTTCATCTTCACCTACAATCAGTCTGTTTGTAGTTTTCTCTTTTTCCCATTTATCTGTAAGTTTGGTTAGCTTATCTTGTTTTTTTATTTGTTTCTTTTTAATTTCTCCAGCAACTTCATATGCTTCTGCTTTAATAGCATCTTCCTTTTGGCTATCAAGTTCTTTTATTTCTTGCTCAAGATTCTTGATTACTGGTGGCATAATATATGTGCCAAGTCTTATCTTTGAAGACGCTTCATCGATTAGATCAATCGCCTTATCAGGTAAAAATCTATCATTGATATACCTTTTCGACATTTTAACTGCCGCAATTACAGCATCATCTGTTATGGTAACATTATGATGATCCTCATAATTTTTTCTTAGTCCTTTTAAAATCTCAATCGCTTCATTTTCAGATGGTTCTTCAACTTTTACAGGTTGAAATCTTCTTTCTAATGCTGCATCCTTTTCGATATACTTTCTATATTCTTCTAATGTTGTTGCACCTATTAATTGAATTTCACCTCTAGCAAGTGAGGGTTTTAAAATATTAGATGCATCAATTGCACCTTCCGCACCGCCTGCGCCTATAATTGTATGAAGCTCATCAAGAAATAATAATACATGTCCATCACTTTTCACTTCTGATATTACTTTCTTTATTCTCTCTTCAAATTCGCCTCTATACTTTGATCCAGCTACCATTCCTGCCAAATCTAACGTTAATACCCTTTTATCCTTAATAGTTTCAGGCACATTTCCTTCAATTATTTTAGCTGCTAGCCCTTCTGCAATAGCCGTTTTACCAACGCCTGGCTCTCCAATTAGACAAGGATTATTCTTCGTTCTTCTACTAAGAATTTGAATCACTCTTTGAATTTCTTCTTCTCTACCAATAACGGGATCTAGCTTACCGTCGCGTGCCATTTGCGTCAAATCCCTGCTATATAGATCTAGCGTTGCTGTAGAATTCCTATCCTTATTTCTTGGCTTCCCATTAGGAAAATCTTCCTTATAAGAATTCGTATCTTCACCCATTGCAATCATAATGTCGATATATAACTTCTTAATATTCACGCCTATCGTATTTAACAATCTGGCAGCAACACTATCACTCTCTTTAACAATAGCAATTAATAAATGCTCTGTTCCTATCAGTTGTGCTTTAAATCGAATTGCTTCTCTTGCTGAATTTTCAAGAATCTTTTTCGCCCTTGGCGTATAACTTTCTGGATCCTTTACGCTAACACTATTATCTGGAGCTATTAATTTATTTACAAGCTCTACAATTCTTTCTTCCGTAACTCCATGTTTTTCTAAAATTGTTGAAGCAAGACTATCTCCTGCTTTTACTAAACCAATTAGTATATGTTCTGTCCCAATGTAACTATGTCCAAGTTCAATCGCCACCTGACCTGCGTACTGTAATGTTTGCTCTGCTTTTTTAGTAAATCTGCTCTGCATATCTATATCCTTTCCGATAAATATTTCTGTATGTTTTTTATAATATATTTACTGAATCAACGGTAGATTTTCTCTAATAAACTTAGCTCTCTCTATGTCTATCTCTTCTTCCGTAAGTTCTCTCTCTGCGATTAATTGTAAATTAGCTGGCTGTATTCCAATCATTATACTATATATCGTAAAACCATGCTTAGCAGTTACTTTTAACAATCCCTGCTCAAGCCCCATTCTTAGTTCTGATAAGAGCGCCATCGCATCCTTAATTGAAATCTTTCTTGAATATTTTAATACGCCATAAGATCTATAAACAACATCCTCTGCTGAGACTCTCTTTCTTGAAATATATTGTCTTCTTGCAGTTCTTTCCTGCTGAACAATTTGATAAACGATATTACTCAAATTATCTATTATTTCACTTTCCGAAAATCCTAATGTGACTTGATTTGATATTTGATAAATATCTCCCAATCCTCTGGTTCCTTCTCCATATATACACCTTATCGTCAGTCCAAATCTTCCAATTTCTGCTGCTAATCCATTCAACTTGTTCGTGCCAGATAGTGCTGGAAGATGTAGCATATAAGAAGCCCTCATTCCAGTACCAACGTTTGAAGGACAAGTTGTTAGGTATCCATATTTTGAATTATATGCATATTCTACCACATTACTCAAGGAATCGTCTATTATATCTGCGTTTTTATATGCAGTTTCCATATCGCTTCCTGCAACAAATGCTTGTATTCTAATATGATCTTCTTCATTTAGCATGATAGAAATATTTTCATCTGGTGAAACAAGACCAGCTGCAATACTTTGATTTGTTAGAAATGGACTAATTACATGACGTTCTAACATAGCGATTTTTTGGAACTGGTCTAAATTTTCAAAATTATATGAATTATAATTTTCAAACTCTGACATTTTTTCAAATTTCATAAGTGTATCGTCAACCATTTGCTTAGCATCTTTATTTTTAAGTTTATGGGAGAAATTATATTTGGTTAAATTTCTTGCCAAACGAACTCTGCTTGATATAACGACATCACTATTTTCACCTTTTGCTTCAAACCACCTATTCATTCGTCTCATTCCTTTCCTTGATTTCTTTGATTTCATCTCTAAACTTAGCTGCTTCTTCATAGTTTTCAAGTTGAATTGACTCTTTTAATTTTGCGTTTAGTATTTCTAAATCTTTATGAAAATCGTTGATTTCTTCAGTTTCATTATTCAAATTCCTATACTTTTTACCAGTATGAACACTATTTCCATGGAGCTTCTTCATATGCTCTTCAATTAATGGTCCAAACACATTATAACATTCAGCACATCCAAATTTACCAACTTTAGTAAATTCATCATAATTCATTCCACATTTTGGGCAAATTACATGAGTCATTGGATTATTGCTTTCCTGCTGTAATAACATTTTTGATGCTAATAATCCTGTAAGTAATTTTGCAAATGGAAGTTCGCTACTAAGTCCATCTGAATAATAGCTTAAATCTAACTCCTTAGCACATTCGCCACAAATATGATGTTCACTTATAACTCCATTCACTATTTCCGTATAATGAATTGTTGCATCATTTTTATTGCAATTTTCGCACAGCATAATTCCCTCCATTCTGCCACCATATGGGGCATAAAATTTTATCAAAGAATGCAAGCATTCTATATTCTACTAATATATTCATCTATTATCTCATCCGCGACTTGATGAATCTCTTCACTTGTAATATTCTTGCACATAGCTTGCGCTATTATTACCCTCATATCTTTTATCAAGTTTTCCATTGCATCAATTCTGCTAAGATCAAGTGCAATGACAGCACCTTTTCTTCGATCTAACTTTATATATCCTTCTTGTTTTAAGACTGTATATGCTTTGTTTACGGTATGCATATTAATTCCAATAGTTTCGGCAAGCTGTCTAACCGATGGCAACGTTTCACCTTCATGGATATTAGAAGTTGCAATTCCTACTATAATTTGATTTCTCAATTGAATATATAGTGCTTCATCACTATTAAAATCAATAGTTACTAACATAATTTATTGTCCTTTCCATATAGTTATAGTTGTTATACACATAATATAACAATATATTTTCATTGTCAATAATTCTATTATAATTAATTTTTCTTATTTAACTCCAATAAAAAGAAGAGTAACCGGATTTCAATCCTTTTACTCTTCATAATTAGTTAAATACTATCTAATATATTCCTTTTTTCTTAAATAAAATGATAGGTAAGAAATATCCAATTGCGGCTACTGCACAAGCAAATACAAGCGCTACTAGATTGATGTCAGAAAGATACATCATCAACTTATATGCCAATCCTGAAGTAATACCCATTATGATTGAACATATGAATGGAATACCCAATGTAATTAACAGTTCTTGCTTATAACCTACATATTTGTAAAGTGCCACCAGATTCAGTACCATTATTATGATTGGAAATGTCTCACTGCCTATTACAATCGCATATATGCCTAAATTTGTAAATTTCAACAAACTCCAGACGAGTATAATATGCACAATCAATGATATACAGGAATTGATCACTGGAATATTCATTTTATCAATACCTTGTAATGCGGAACTGGTTACCGTTGATAATGTATAAAAAACCACTGCAAATGCTCCTATTTTAAGCATCATCGAGCCATCTGCGCTGTTATAGGCTGGAAATAAAGCTTCAATGATTGATTTTCCAAGGACAATAAGTCCAACAGCTGATGGTATCGCAATAAGCATATTCGCCTTCACTGTCGCCTGTATTTTCGTTGTTATCTCGCTATATAGATGTTTTGCTTTTGAAGCTACTATACTGGGGAGCATAGATGCGGACATTGCCGATGCAACTCCCATAGGAAGACTGATTAATATCATAAAACATGAATCATAACTCCCCATACTAATCTTAATTACAGATTCACTTACACCAATCGAACCCATTATCTTTCCCCACATAACAGAATCAATTACGGCACTTATCTGATAAAACGTTTGTCCTAATATAATTGGTAACATTGTAAGTGCAATAATCTTATAAATATTTGTATATTTTTCATCTACATCGCTTACATCTTTGTGCAACTTTTTCATAAAAGTAGGCCTATAAATCACATATAAGAATATCACGAAAAGCAATGCTGCAAATGCACCTAGCGCTGTACCTAACGTTCCACCTGCCGCACCATATGCGCCTACATTTATCGATCCACTATATATTTTAACAAGCGTATATGCTGCAAATATACTAACAATTGCATTAACGATCTGCTCAGCGATCTGAGAAATTGCAGTTGGAATCATTGTTCCCTGTCCCTGATAGAACCCTCTAAACACACCTAGCACCGCCACAATAAATATAGTCGGGGAAAGCACCTTAAGTGGAATTGCTACTCCTGGATATTTTGCATAAAAGTTCTGTTCTAAGAAGTCCGCTCCAAAAAACATTAGCAACGCTGCTATTCCACCAGACACTAATGATACGATCAAAGCTGCAACAAATACTTTATGTGCATTTTTGAACTGCTTTACGGACACTCTGGCCGAAACTAATTTTGAAACTGCCATTGGCAAGCCATATGATGACATTACAAGGACAATATTATATACCTCAAAAGCTCTACCATATATACCATTACCGTCAGGAGTAATAATGTTTACCATAGGAATCCTATATAACAACCCTATGATTCTAACTAAGATTCCAGCCATTGCAAGTATTCCACCGTGAATTATGAAGTTTTTTGTTCCGTTTTTTTGTCCCATATTAAGTCCTTCTAACTTATTAAGTTCTTCTAACTTATTAAGTTCTTCTAACTAATTAAGTTCTTCTTTTAATCAAATGAAAAATCTGACAAGTACCAGCTTCCATTGATTTTAACAAATGTATCAATCATACTCGTATCATATGTTTTTTCGCCTTCACCCCATTTAACATAGAGCTGATAGAATGTTTGACAAGAGTAACAATTATCGGAGTATTTTATCATATTGGTGAAGCTTTGATTTCTAAATTCATATGTATACGTTTTACCATATAGGAATGCCCATGTAGCTTCAATATTGCTCATATTTTTTTTGGCATTTCCAACCAAGAATTTGTTAAGCGTATCTAAAGAGCCTCTATTGATGAGATATTTACCAAACGCCTCATTTAAGGCATTAATATTAGGCTTTTGTGCTTCAAATAGAACTGCATCTGTAGGATAATTCACACTACATACTTTTCCATCTACGGTCACTCCAAGATCAACACCATTCATTGATGCTGTAATATTAGGTTGTACCATAAGTCCACTAACTTTATATTCTACATTTGTAGGCGCCTTAACATATGGATCTACATTTTTAGTAAGTTCAAGCTTAATGCCTTTTTGTGTAATGTAAGACTCACTAATCTTAATTCCATTTAATTTCACTTCTGCTGAACTAGGTGCAGTAATCGTAATTTCATTTTTCGCATCAATATATCCATCAAATGAAATGCTATCTAACTTCCACTCAGTAAATTTATGCGCATTTTTACCATTTTCAGCTAAAGTGACTTTTGCAATAGTAGCATCACCGGCTTTAACTACATATACAGGCGTTGTATCTGTAAATTCACCACTTTTTCTTTTATATGTAACTTCATTATCTTGCATTTTCAGTTTGAAATAATCTGCAATTGAACTAACAGTTTCAAATTCATTGATTTTTACCGGATTATCGTTTAGAATTTGCTCAATATTATCTGGAGTAAATTCTTTTTCTATTTTACTCATTGTGTTATTAGGCATACTTTTTTCATAATCCTTTAACACGCCTTGCAACAGTAATAATAATACGATAACTGCAGAAATCAATATACCTGAATATGCTAGCAAAAATACACCAAATTTATTAAGTTTTATTTTCTTTAAAGTATTCTTTTTATTCTTCTGCGTGTTCTTTTTTGTATTTCTCTTTATGTTCATATCTAGTTAATTCCTCCTACTAAGAATGAAGTAGGACATCTTCTTGGTCCTGTTGGTGAATAAGGAACATTGATAACTTTCCCGTCATAGTACATCTGTGTTGAAGTACCACCATCCATTGCAGATGCATTCACTGCACCATATTTTTGTAATACATTTATCAAATCTAAAAATGAAGCTCCAAAAGTATTAACCTGACGGCCATCTGTTACCAATAAAAGAATTGCACCATCAGCACGCTGTCCAATAGCTGAACGTGGATTTAATCCACCTCCAGTACCATCATCAGCGATTTCTTGTGCTACACCATTAATAATCAAAAATGGACCAATGCTGTTTTTAATACTTACGCAATCGCGCATTTTCATATCAATTGCTTGTTGCCCTGTTATGTTACCAACTACTAAGATATTATCCTTTGTTAGTCCTGTAACATGATATACTTTTGACTTATCACCATTAATAATATTACCTTTAGTCATTACAAGGCCTATAGGCATCCCTGTATATGTAATATCTCCATCGACAAATTCACCACCATTGATTCCACCAATTGCATTATTGTTTCTTGCCATATCCGAAACTAAAAGACCGTCACCTTCTGTAAATGTAGGAACAGTTCCAACAAATACAGTTGAAGGATCTTTTATAATCATCAATTTTCCCTTGTATGTTCCACCTTTAATATCAACAATCTGAATCGCTGGCATTTCAGCGTTTTCTACTGAAGTAGTGCCAGTTGCACCGACTTCAACCAACTTTGTATTTGTCACTTCATCCGTATCCTTAATTGAATTCCTATCCATTATTTCTTTCACTTGCTCTTCTGATAAAAACCAATTGGCTAAAAATCCTATTGCACTCGTTTCTTTTACAGACATAACAAATAGATTTTTAGCAGTGGGTGATGGTCCATGAACCAACATACCCATTACTGAATAAAGGCCTCCAAGTAATATTACAATTGTCAATAACAAGGTGATAAGCGTTCTTCTTATATATATTATTACTTTATTCTTCTTCGCACTATTTCTCTCTTTGAATTTCTTTTTGAATATTTTTCTATTTTTCTCATTTATTTTTTTATTATTTATTTCTAATTGTTCTTCTTTATTTTCTTCTGTGCTTTCCTTTACATTTACTTCTGCGTTTTCGTTTGCATTTACTTCTGCGTCTTCTTTTGTATTTACTTCTGTATTTACTTCTTCATTTACTTCTGCGTTTTCTTTTGCACTTAGTTCTGCACTTTCGTCTTGTTCTTTAAGAATCCCAGAGGATTTTGTTTCATTGATATCCACTAAATCCAAGAATTCAATTTCTTCATTATCTTCACTCTTATTCATGATAAACCTCCCATTTTATATTATTTAAATACCCATCTTCGTTGTATTCGAAAACTAATCATAAAAAGAATAGTGTCAATAATAGCTTTTGATACTATTGTTAATCCTCTTCCTAATAGCAATGATTGTGCAACAAAATATACCAAACCATATGAAACAAGTAGCTGACATATACATAAAATATAATATCTCACGATTGAATTTTTAATAGATTCTTTTGACTTAAACACAGCCTTTCTATTAAATGAAAAATTAAATAATGAAGATATCACTCTAGCTGACGCGGTTGCGATAAAAATACTTGCACGCTTGTCCATACTATTAATAAGTAAAATACTAATTATTGAAAATACCGATAAATCTATAACGGAGGACATGATTGAACTAAATAGGAATTTAAAGATAACTCCATATATTTTAATTGAATCCGTAATTGGATTAAAATGTGTTGAAGCATTTTCCTCAATATATACAGTCTCTATTTTAACTTCTTTGTATGGTATATTACTATGTTTAAATTCCAAAAGCATATTCGTCTCATATTCAAATCTCTCACCCTTTACTTCTGTGAATAACTGTAAATATTGCTTTGGAATTGCTCTTAACCCGGTCTGTGTATCACTAATATTAAGACCACATGCAAACTTAAATACAAAGCTTGTCATAAGATTGCCAATTCTGCTCTTCGAAGGTACATTTTTGCCTTTAAAATCTCTTACTCCAAGTATGATATTATCTTCGTTTTCATTCATAGCCTTCACACAATCTAAGATATCTTTTGCCTTGTGTTGGTTGTCTCCATCAACAGTAACAACACCATCAATGTCTAGACGATTCGCAATACAATATTCAAAGGCCGTTTTCAAAGCTCTTCCCTTACCTTTATTCACTTCATGTGTAAGAAGATGGCATTGACTATAATTTTTTAAATAGTTAAATTGATCCATATGTGCTTCATCACTGCCATCATTTATAAGAATAATATCATCAAAACCATATTCTATTAAAGAATCCACCACATTGATTATTTTATCATCAGGATTAAGTGATGGTATAATTACTGAAACATTCATGTTAACATTTCCTCCATTGTCTATTTAACACTATTCGATGTTAGTTTGTGTGTAACACCTGCATTGCTTTTAAAAGAACTTTCTATCTGTACATTCAATGGTATTATACTTGATTTTCTCAAATAATTATAGGTCCTAAACACATTGATATTTTCAAAGAAATCATTTTTTTTAATATCTTCTCCAACTGTACTTCTATATAAACCAAATAGCATACAATTAAATACGCCTTCACGTCCCACCTTATAATATGTCTGCTGAGACTTATGTTTTGCAAAGCCTCTTACTGCCATATCAAATGCTGTAGTACCACCAAAACTGTCTAATGGAACATCCCAATTCATTGTAAGCTGATTCTTTTCATACAAATGCACATATGTTTTAGGAACATCCCAGATACCATATTTTGTTGCTGATTCCGGATACGAATTTGCATCATTTGATATCTCTAAAGCTTTTGATAGCGTATATGTATTTAGCCGGTGAACACCATGCCCATACTCTCCATTAAAGTCCTGTGCGATGATAACTTTCGGTTTGAATCTTCTTATCATTTGTACTTGAAATCCAATTACATCATTGATTGGATATAGTGTCATTGCATGTTCAAGACTTGTTGAATAAATGTCAGTAAACGGTCCTATTACGGGATACGCGGTAATTCCAACTTCCCACAAACCATTTAACAATTCATGTGGTCTGTAATACTCAGCCCAATGATTGGTTAGATATACTACTTGCACTTTCAATGCGAGTTCTCCTGCATAATACGGCATTGTTCCACCAAAAAACAGAAACTCATCATCTGCATGTGTTGGTAACACGACCATATCAGCCTCTTCATATGGTGGCTTCCAAACTTGCACCCAGGATGGAACAGTTCCAACAGAAAATGTTGAAATATCTGCAATGATTGCTCCACCCGCTGGAATATGAATCACTGCCTTCTTAACAGTATCATCCATTGCTATATATTCATGAATAAATCCATATTTTCCGTATGTAAGTGATACCCCATTAATATCTAATTGCCATTCTTTTGGTGGTTGTTCCCATATAATATAAATTCCCTTGATACCAGAATCATTTGTTATTGTGATTGTAGTCCCACCGTTCAAGGTTTTCTTTGTGGCATAACTTTGATCTTTTAAAAACGAACTATCATCACCACTTGACAAACTAATTGCTGTTGTCTTGGTCAAATCAGTTGCTTCTGGTTCATTTGCATATATATTAACTCTATTATGCAATATTACAATTAAGAATATTGCAACGCATAAAATTTTTTTAGATAAATTCAAGATTTTCAAAATAAATTGTTCTATCATAAGTTGAATTCTCACCCCATTTTTAATGCATAATCTGTTATTTTTAGATACAACAGTCCATTCTTAATATTATAACAAAAACTTTTTTTATGCAACCAAATTATTTTTGTAACACATACAAGCTACCTCACATATTATTTTAGTGTAAATATTTTATTCGGAGGAATTAAAATGAGTGATTTAGCAGCAACAAACTGTGGCGGAGGACCATGCGGCTGTAGTAGTAGCAGTAGCAGCTGTGGTTCAAATTCTTGTATCTGGATAATTCTCTTGCTTCTATTATGCGGCGGCGGATGTGGCGGCAATGGCGGCGGTTTAGGAGATTTATTTGGCGGTGGAAGTAGTAGTGGCAATGGTGGTGGAAGTAGTTGTATTCTCATAATCATCTTATTACTTTGCTGTGGTGGTGGTGGCGGCTTCTGTTAATAAGTTCTTTTAACGGAGTTCTCTATCATAGCATAAGCCCGGAATATTTTTTCCGGGCTTATGCTGCATTTGAGGCTAAATATATGCACTAAATGTAACCTGTTCATGCTCAATATCAGATTTACTTGACGATTCCACTGATTTATTATTATTTTGCGAACATTCTTCGTCTATTTCATAAACTGTATTACCATCAATAATATAATTGCTATGCATAGGAATAGCTCCTTTCATATGATTTAGAACTTCATATCATTTTTATCTTCTATATATCATATGTTTTTTATCATACTCTGATAATAAAGGCATATATTTAATATATAAAATCGTGGAGGTTAATATGGACTGTGATAAACCACTCCCCCTTACAGAGTTTGATAGATTAACTGTTTCAGAATCTACTCAAATGATAAAAGCAGTCGTCCCCTTTCTAGACACTTCCACTAAGAAAACGATCTCAATTTTCATCAGATTTCAAGAACTGATGCAAACAATTGAATTTTTCAAAAAGCCACTTCACGCAGAAAGCACCACTACTTTTAATCGTTCTAATTACACAATGAAAGATATACTTTTAGAAACAATGCCCTACTTTCCGAAATCAAATGAGGAAACTTTAAATACGTTTCAAAGTTATATGGAAATGTTTAATGTAATTAATATGTACAAGGATATGGATCAAAGTCAAGATTTTCAGAGTATTATCAATATGGTAAAGAATATGAACGATCCAAATATTTCTGATGCATTTAACAATATGGGGATGGATGCAGGCAATGAATTTAGCCAGAATGACAACAAAACGAAAGATAATATAAAAAAAGATAGCGGCAGTAAAAGCCCAAATGATAATATCAAAAATTATAGCAGCAGTAAAAATCCAAATGATAATATGAATAGCAATATAAAGGACAATATTAATATAAATAATAATAGCAATAAAAATTCAAATGATAATATCAAAAGCAATACAAATAATATCACTAATGACTTCACTAATAACAACAAAGCCACAAGCTCTCTTAATAATATGATGACAGCAGAGCAAAAAAAACTTTACGATAAATATATAAGTGAAATTGAAAATATTAATTTTGATAATTATATATCAGATGATATTATTTAAAAATGATGATAGGAGAAAATATATGGCAAATCTTGATCCACGTAAACTAATGTTAATTAACGAATTCAAAAATATGGCAAGTGGGAAGTCTTCTGATGAAATCCTTCCTTTAGTATTAGCAATGTCAAAAAAATCAAATTCAATGGGACTTCAATTTTCCACCGAGGAAATGCATCAGATTGTAAACACCTTATCTGCTGACTTAGCGCCTGCAGAAAAAAAACGAATAGATATGATGATGAATATGATGTCCGTCATGAAGAAATAACCATTTCATTTGCTAGAATTTTACTTTCAAAAATATTGCTATAGCAATTTCAATCATAAAAATAGCTGGCACCCCTACATAAAATTTAATGTGCTTTGTTTTATGACGAAAACATCTCATCCCCAAAAAAGCTCCAACTGATCCCCCCATTAAAGCTAAGCCAATTAAAGTTGCCTCTGGTATCCTCCATAGGTGCTTTTTGGCTTTTCTTTTATCTATTCCATATACAACAAATGCAATCACATTTATAATCACCAAATACCCAACCACCACATAAACCATTTACGCACCTCACTTTCTCTCTTTTAATCTCTTATTCTTTTTTATTCTCTTCTAATCTATTTTAATCTCTTCTAATATCGTCTAACCTTATCTAATCTAATCTAGTCTCTTCTAATGTCTTATGTTCTCTTTTCTTCTTCATTCTTTTTTTAATTCTTTTACGCCTTTATTCTTTTACGCTTTTACGCTTTTTCCTCTAAAGTCCCAAAACTTTTTTAAATGGAGTCTAGTACAAATATTAATTTAATCTTCAAATTTTCTCAACAAAGTAAATGGTGAATATAAATTTAGGATGATGTGTTTTGCCGCTGACCGGCTGAAAGCAGCGCTTATGTTTTTTCCAAGACTCAGATGAAAATTCGAACGAAGTGAGACTTTTCATCATCTTAGAGGCTTGTAAAAAAACATGCTGCTTGAAGGAAAGGCAAGGCAAAACACATCATTCTAAATTTATATTCACTCACACCCTCCCGTCAAAATTTTGAAATTAAATTAAAACAATCCACAATCCATATTTAAAAAGTTTCACCGGTCTGTCATACTGATTGACTCAATTGCGACACTACCGCCCCGAACCACCTCTATACGATTGATAAATACATTATTGAGTAGTTTAATGATGTCATTATTTTTCACTTCTGTCTGCAACGATTCAATGAGTATCGTATTTTTATTATAATCAACAATTTTCAAATTAAATACTTGTGCAATTCTAAATATTTCTTCCTTATCTTTTTCAGTACAGAAATTAATCTTTACGAATAAAATTTCCTTCATATTGATCGGGATATCAGTAATATCAACCACTTTTATTACTTCAATACTTCTATTTAGTTGCTTTTTAATCTGCTCAAATGTTATGTCATCACTTGTAACTCCAATTGTCATTCTAGAAACTGTTAAATCTTCCGTTTCGCCCACAGTTAAGCTGTCTAAGTTATAAGACTTGCCTGAAAATAGTCCTGATATCTTAGCCAAGACTCCTATTTGATTTTCTACGTATAATGAAATCCATCTTTTTTTTATATTTGAATTATTTGTCATTTAAGCGCTCCTTTCTTAGCAATCCATAATCATTTCATTCAGCGGTTTTCCACCTGGCACCATTGGTAAAACATTAACTTCTCGTTCGATAATAAATTCTATAATTGTAGGTCCGTCCTTATGTGAATTCGCATATAAAAATGCATTTACGATTTCTTCTTCCTTGGTAACTCTAATTCCATAAGCATCATAGCTTTCTGCCAGTTTAATAAAATCAGGCGTATATTTAGGGCACTCTTTATCACAATTCCCACAATCTCTATTACAACTTTTTCTATAACGTAAACAGGTACTCGAGTACCGTTTATTATAGAACATCTCCTGCCACTGGCGAACATTTCCAAGATATCCATTATTAAAGATACATATTATAACGGGTAATTCCATCGCAACTGCGGTAGCCATTTCTTGAATATTCATCTGCATTCCACCATCACCTGTGATACATATAACGTCTTTATCAGGATTGCCTAGTTTAGCGCCAATTGCAGCTGGAAATCCATAACCCATTGTTCCAAGCCCACCAGATGTAAGTAACTGTTTATTCTCATCTAATTCAATATACTGCGTTGTCCATAATTGATTCTGTCCTACGTCAGTTACAACAATCAGATTTTTATACATATCATTTATTGTTCTAATGATTTTTTCAGGTGTCATTCCGCTGTTTTTATCCATATTAATTGGATATTTCTTTTTCCATCCACTAACTTCATCAATCCATTCATCTGTTTTAACAGGCACTGCAAGCTCAATAAGCTTCTCAATTGCAAGTTTTGCATCTGCAACGATTGGAATATCAACAGCAATATTTTTAGAGATAGAGGCCGAATCTATATCAATGTGAATTATTGTTGCGTTTTTTGCGAATTCACTTATTTTACCTGTAATTCTATCGTTAAATCTAGTTCCGATAGAAAATAGTACATCACATTCACTTACCGCATGATTCGCTGCGTAACTTCCATGAATTCCGATATTTCCCATATACAATGGGTGATTCGTAGAAACTGCTCCTTTTCCCATAATTGTTGTAATAATAGGAACGCCAGTAATGTCAACAAGTTTTGTCATTTCCTTATTTGCATGTGAAATATTAACGCCACCGCCGATTAAAAACAATGGTTTTTTCGCTTTGTTTAATATCGTTACCGCTCTCTTAATCTGGCCCATATGAACGCCTTCATTTGGCTTATAGCTTCTGATGTTAACCTCACTTGGATATTCATCACTTCCCATTGCTTGCTGAACATCCTTTGGCAAATCAACTACAACTGGACCTGGTCTTCCGGTTCTTGCAATGTAGAATGCCTCTTTTATTATTCTTGGAAGTTCTTTTCTATCTCTAACAGTTACTGCATATTTACAAATACTTCTGGTAATACCTACAATATCAACTTCCTGAAATGCATCATTTCCCAATAGACTTTGTGGTACTTGACCAGTAAAGCATACAAGAGGAACACTGTCATAATTAGCAGTTGCTATTCCTGTTACAAGATTCGTAGCTCCTGGGCCACTCGTAACTAGGCACACCCCTACTTTTCCAGTTGAACGCGCATATCCATCTGCTGCATGAACAAGTGCTTGTTCGTGACGAGGCATAATAACCTCTATTTCATCCTGATCAAATAAAGCATCAAACAAATCAATTGCCTGACCGCCCGGGTATCCAAATAATATATCTACGCCTTCTTCTTTTAATGCCTTTACAAAAATCTCAGTTCCCTTAACTTGCATAGTCATTACCTCCTGTTTATGATTGTGATCACCAGCTTGTGTACGCAAAATCGCCCTAAGCTAGTATATTTACCAGCTTAGGGCGAATTATTATCAATCCGTGTTACCACCTAAATTCAAAGATATTATCTTTGCTCTCATCAGTACAGATATTGCTATCGATACCTATTCCCTATAACGGTGGAACATTCCGGTGAAGTCTACTAAAGATAATTATCCTCGTTCGGTTCACTGCTCAAAGGCTACTTCCATAAGTTCAAAATAAAGACTCGCACCAACCATCTTCTCTCTGAAATTTTGAAGGATATGTACTCCTCCTTGTCACTGCATTTAAAATATTATTTTCATTAATCAAATGTTAACATTTATAATTTGTGATGTCAATCATAACTTTTAAAAGAAACCAGAAGAAACCAGAAACTAAATGCAATATATTCGGCTAATAAAGCATCCGTTCGAACTCGACCGTGCCCCACTATTCATCTATTTAAAAATAATCATAACCACAAAAAAGTAAATCAAACCTAAAATTATTAATTTGCTTTTGCTGTAAATTTGACGAATATGATAAGTTACTTATGGATTCATTTTATGCGTTAAAGGAACAAAGTTCTACTGTCTGACGAACGAAGTGAGGAGTTTAGAACTTTGTTTCTTTGCTTTTAGCATAAAATGAATCCATTAGTAACTTACATATAAGGAGATTGAAAGCAAAATCAAATTAATAATTTTAGGTTTTCAATACCTTCCGTTATTTGTTTTTAACATTGAATTTATAACCTTACTTAGCCACAATATTAATGATTCTGCCCGGTACATAGATTTCTTTCACTATTGTACCAACTAGTTTTTCTCCAAGTGCCTCTTTTGCAGCTACTATTGCATCTTCTTTTGATACATCAACTGGAAGTAGTATTACAGCTTTTGCTTTTCCATTAAACTGAACTGCAATTTCAATTTCATCATCTTTCATTGCTTCCTCGTCGTGCTGAGGCCATGTTGTGCTTGTAAATATACTTTCATCATGTCCTAATACTTGCCACAATTCTTCACCAACATGTGGTGCAAATGGAACTAATAAAGTAACGATTGTCTCAAGTGTTTCCTTGTCAATTCCACCTTGTTTCCTTGTAAGTTCAATGAATTTATTATTATATTCCATAAATCCACTGATTACAGTATTAAGGTTGAAGCTTTCAAGACGTGTTGTAATATCATATATCATCTTATTTCTTAATTTAATCATATCTTTTGTTGCTTCAAATCCGGAGTTAGCATTGTCTTCTACAAGATTCCAGAAACGGTTCAGGTATCTATGAACTCCGTCAATTCCTCTATCATCCCATTCAGCATCAAGTTCTGGTGGCCCAACGAATAACTCATACATTCTAAGTGAATCACAGCCATAATCATTTACAAGTTCATCTGGAGAAACAACATTTCCTTTTGACTTGCTCATCTTAGCGCCATCTTTACCAATCATTCCTTGATTGAAAAGCTTTGTAAATGGTTCGTCAAAGTCTACGACTCCAATATCATTCAAAAATTTTGTATAGAATCTTGAATATAATAAATGAAGTACTGCATGTTCCACACCACCAATGTACATATCAACTGGAAGAAGTGCATCTGCTTTTTCTTTATTTACTAATTCTTTCGTATTCTTGTTATCAATATATCTTAAGAAATACCATGATGAACCAGCCCATTGTGGCATCGTATTTGTTTCTCTTTTCGCTGGCTTGCCACAGTTTGGACAAGTAGTATTCACCCATTCGTCAATATCTGCAAGTGGTGATTCCCCTGTTCCTGTTGGCTGATAAGATTCTACATCAGGAAGAAGCAATGGAAGTTGATCTTCCGGAACCGCAACGCATCCACAATCTGGACAATGGACGATAGGGATTGGTTCACCCCAATATCTTTGACGAGAAAATACCCAGTCACGAAGCTTGTAGTTAGTCGTCTTTCTTCCAAATCCCATATCTTCTATCATTATAGGAGCTTCTTTTTTTAGAACTGCTGATTCCTGTCCATTCCAGTCACCTGAATTAATCATTGTACCAGCTGCTTCCGTGTAAGCTTCTGTCATATTTTCTATTTCTTTTCCGTCTTTTGCAATAACCTGAATAATTGGGATATTGAATTTTGTTGCAAATTCAAAATCTCTGTCATCATGCGCAGGAACACACATAATTGCACCTGTACCGTAATCAGCAAGTACATAATCTGAAAGCCAGATTGGAGTCTTTTTGCCATTTATCGGATTGATTGCATAACTTCCTGTAAATACACCAGTTTTTTCTTTGCCTTGCATTCTGTCGATATTTGAACGAGTAGATGATTTATAAATATATTCTTCTACTGCTGCCTTTGTTTCATCCGTTGCAAGACCTTTTGCCATTGCATGTTCAGGTGCTAGTACTATAAATGTAGCACCATATAATGTATCTGGTCTTGTTGTATATACAGTAATTGCTTTGTCTGATCCATCAACCTTAAAGTCTACTTCAGCACCATATGAACGGCCAATCCAGTCGCCTTGCATTTTCTTAACCTTTTCTGGCCAGTCAAGTTTGTCTAAATCATCAAGGAGTCTGTCTGCATAAGCCGTAATCTTAAGCATCCATTGTCTTAGGTTTTTCTTCGTTACTACTGCTCCACAGCGTTCGCAACAACCATTCACAACTTCTTCATTTGAAAGACCAGTCTTACATGATGGGCACCAGTTGATTGGCATCTGCTTTTCATAAGCAAGTCCTGCTTTGAACATCTTTACAAATATCCATTGCGTCCATTTGTAAAATTCAGGATCTGTTGTATTTACTTCCATATCCCAATCATAAACTGCTGATATTTCCTTAATTTGTCTCTTGATATTTGCTACATTTTCTGCAGTAGCTTTTTTGGGGTGTACGCCCATCTTAAGTGCATAGTTTTCTGCTGGAAGGCCGAATGCATCCCATCCCATTGGGTGAATTATATAATATCCGTTCAGCATTTTGTAACGGCTCCATACATCAGAGATGACATAACCTCTCCAGTGACCTACATGAAGTCCACTACCTGATGGATATGGAAACATATCCAAACAGTAATACTTTGGTTTCTTTCCATCGTTTACGTTAATTGGTTTCACTTCCCAATTACCACGCCATTTCTTTTCAACTTCCTTATGATTATAAATTGGTGCCATAATATATCCTCCTTGGGCTGCCTAAGCAGTTGTAATTAATATAAGATTCAGGCTTACGCGTTAAAGCCCCTTCATCTCTAATTTAGAGACGAAAGGGCTTAAATTCTTTTCGCGGTACCACTCTAATTCACACGTGCTACCAGTAGCACGTTATGCACTCATTATATTCTATAACGTAAATCACACGTCTTTTCCTATAAAAACCAACTTGATTCTTTCAGAAAAGAAACTCAAAGGCGAGTTCAGTTATTCAAGTTACTATCTCACACCTACCGATAGCTCTCTGGAAACTTTCTGGAACTTACTAATCCTCATCAAAGTTTTTAACTATATATAACTGACATTTTATCATATTTGAAGACAATGTCAAACTTTTTTTAAGGAATTTACTTTGTAATTCCTATCACGGTCTTAACATTCGTTCCCTCATTAAACTTAAATGATATTTTATCGCCGACATTATATTTAATAATATCTATATAATCCACTACCGATACATCATATATATCTTGTGAACTATCTATCATGATATAGTAATGTGAATTTCCACCTACTACCATTTGCGCAATCTTTGTTATCGTACCAGAAGCAGTCTTATCTTCTAGTACTTTTGGTATAGTTATTCCATTGTCTGCAAGCAAAGCAATATATGTTTTTTCACATCCACTTACCGTTTCGGCAGTAGCGACTGTCTGATATTGTTCGATATTTAGCATTGCATATTGTTTTACAAGCCCTGAGGCATCTTTGAGTGCCATAAAATATGTCGGTTCCCCCGCTATATTAAGTAGTAGTGGAAATGTTGCCTTATATCCTAGCTGTTGTACCTGACCTTCTGCAGAAGCCATTGCCGACTGTTCATCTGCACCAGCTATTTCATAATAACGTGTTTCCATTGTCCGCTGATTCATTAATACAAACCCGACATTGGCTTGATCCTCTCCAACAGAAGTAATACCTGTATATAACCATATGGCACCATCAATATCAATATAATTATACCCTTCAGTTGTCTTGAGACAATCTTTTTGACCTAAGACACTATTAAAGTATCCATGCTTCAAAGTCCCATAGTAATTGTACAATTCAACAAGCAAGTCGCCTGAATACACTTTATCCACCCATGTAGGGACATCTTTTACTTCATAAGATGTAAGCTCACCTGTAATTGCATTGCATAACACAACTTGACCGATTGTAACTCCTCCAAATAGGCCAATATTATACTTCTTAACAGGACATACCCAATATGGTGTTCCACTATCATCAATTTCAAAATTCAAAGTATCAAATATATAAGTAGGATAAGCAAATCTCAAATGTCTATAAATATTTCTATTAAAATGATCACTTGTTGAATACTTAATTCCTTCTGTTAATTTTACACTCTCAGCATTTTGAGTTGTCATGTCTATTTTGATATATGCAGTAATTCCTTTTCCATTGTTCGTAAACCACTTGATGAGATTTCCATATTTAAGTGGTGTAACTCTAAATGGCTTATCATTATAGTCGATCTGAACATAATTATCATCAACCTCATATTGAGAAACCATATCTACCATGGTACCCATTACACGGCTACCTATTATAGAAGCTGAATCTTTGTCAAGTACGGGAATTTTATCGTATGAAACAGGTTTTATATCAGAGGCAAAATCACCAGTCGACACCGTAATTAATTGTTGGTATTTGCTTGCATTTACAAGTGGTGATGACAATATTGATCCACCTATAAATATAATAACAACAATTACAGTTGCATAAACAATTAGTTTCGTTATTGCTTCTGCTTTTTTAGATTTAAACTTAATTTTTATATCTCTTGCATCGAAATTCTGAGCATCAGATATTCTAATATCTGGCTTTTTTATATTCATTAAACCATAGACCGCAAGAATCAATAGTAATGCTACAATCACAAATGACCAAAATCCAGGTGCATGTATATTGATAGGAGGCAACGCTACATAATAATAACCGCCTGCACAAATCAACCCAATAATAATTGCCACCACAATACCAAATACTTTTTTACTTTTCATTATAATAAATCTCCTCATACATTTTAATGTAGTATATTTTTCATTTTCACATTAACTGTCTAGTTTGTCAACTTTACTTGCACGTTCCTCTATCTCTTTTTTTGCAATGTGCTCAGGTGCTTCTTCATATCTGGCAAATTCATATGAAAATTCTCCGAGTCCCCCTGTAATTGAACAAAGTTTAGTTGAATATCCAAATAGCTCTGACATAGGAATATCTGCAGCTATGATCTGGCTACCAATTTCCTCTAGTGACATACCAAGAACTCTCCCACGTCTCTTATTAAGATCTCCCATTATGTCACCTGTAAATTGCTCTGGAGTATGAATTACGATTGTTCCTATTGGTTCTAGAAGAATAGGTCCTAATTTCGTATATGCATTTCTAAATGCAAGTTTAGAAGCCATTTTAAATGCCATCTCAGAAGAATCTACTGGATGTGATGAACCATCTACCAATATGGCTTTTATTCCAACCACTGGATATGCTGCCAACGGTCCTTTTACAACACTTTCTTCAATTCCTTTTTCAACGGCCGGGTAGAAATTCTTAGGAACCGAGCCTCCAACAACTTTTTCTTCAAATCTATATGATATCTCTCTATCATCTAAGGGTTTAAATTCCATCAATACATCACCATATTGGCCATGTCCACCAGATTGTTTTTTATACTTGCCTTGCGCTCTTGCACTTTTTGTAATTGTTTCTCTAAATGCAAACTTAGGTTTACTTAATTCTATTTTAACTTTGTACTTATTTAACAATTTGCTAACCGCTAATTCTAACTGATGCTCACCTATTCCATATATTAGAAGCTGTCTGTTTTCCTTATCATTAATGACCTTTAAAGTCACATCTTCCTCCATAAGTTTCGAAAGTGCGGTTGCTACTTTATCTTCATCACCTTTATTAGTGATACTATATCTCATATACGTATATGGTTTTGTAAAAGCTAGCGCATCAAATATGATAGGTATTGATTTTGTTGATAAAGTATCTCCAGTAACCGTATTCGTAAGCTTTGAAATTGCTCCAATATCCCCTGCTATTATTTTCTTGACTTCAATCAATTCTTTACCGCGCATCATGTATAATCTAGGCACCTTTTCTTCAGAATTTTTTGCCGCATTAAATATATTATTATCAGTGCTTAACGTTCCAGAATATAGCTTAACAATTGAATATTTTCCCATAAATGGATCTGAAATAGTCTTAACTACTTGTGCTGCAAATGGCCCATCACATTTATAATTTCCTTCAAATATATCATCATTCTTAATGTTGATTCCTATCTTCGTTTTAGTTGGTGCCGGAAGGAATCTTACTATATCGTTCAGTAGCATAAATACGCCATTCACATTCAATCCTGATCCCATGGTAACAGGCACTATCGTTCCTTGACAGCAATTCACTTTAAGTGCCTCGTCAATCTCTTCTTGTGTAAACTCCTGATTGTTAAAGTATGCTTCCATTAGGTCATCACTTGTTGAAGCCACTGATTCTATAAGTGTCTCTCTAAATTTTTCTAGATTTTCATATGAGTAGTCTGGAATCTCAACCTCTTCATATTTTGCTATTCCAGTAAATTTTCTTGCATTCATTTTTGTAATATTAACGTAACCAACAAATTTCCCATTTTCTCTAATTGGCTGATGAAAGGGTGCAATTTTCTTGCCATATAATTCTGTCAATACCTGAACCACTTCCCTATAGCTGGCATTATCATCGTCCATAGCAGTTACAAATACAAGCCTTGGCAAATTATACTTATCACATAATTTCCAAGCTCTCTGAGTTCCAGGTTCAACTCCATTCTTTCCGTTCACAACAATAACAGCTGCATCTGCTGCACTCAAAGCTTCTTCTCTTTCCCCAACAAGATCATATTGTCCAGGAGTATCGAACACATTGATTTTGCAACCACCCCACTCCATCGGTATTATCGATGTATTAATCGAAAATTGCCTTTTAATCTCCTCTTTATCAAAGTCGCTGATTGTGTTGCCGTCTTGGATTCTTCCCAACTTATTGATTAATGATGAATTAAACGCCATAGCCTCTACAAGAGTTGTTTTTCCGCATCCACCATTACCCAAAATAGCTACATTACGAATATTATCAACTAAATAGTCTTTCATAAGCCTATGCCTCCGCTCTTACTTAATAATATATTTATTTTACTTTATTTTAACTGGTTTTTCAAGTAAATTCAATGAATTGATTGTACAATTTAAACCCTTTTTGATTTTTACGCTTTAAAGCAATAAAGTGTTGACAATCCATATAAGATAATCTACAATACAAGAAACAGAAATCATATATACATATACCGATTGGAGATACTATAAAAATGTCAAATATAGGTTTTATAGGATTTGGCCTTATTGGCGGTTCTATTGCTAGAATATTAAAAATAAAAGAACCAGATTGTATTATTACAGCATATAGTAGAAGCGCGCAACCGCTATTAGAAGCAAAGAAGGATGGCAACATAGATATTATCTGCACTTCTATTGACAGCTCATTTAACTGCTGTGACTATATATTTTTATGTACTCCAGTTCAATACAGTTCTGATTATTTGGAAAAGTTAAAACCAGTCATTAATGAATCTTGTATTATTACGGATGTTGGAAGTGTTAAAGAATACATTCACAAGACCGTTACCCAACTTGATTTGGAGAAAAACTTCATTGGTGGACATCCTATGGCTGGTTCCGAAAAAACTGGCTATTCTAATTCTTCCCCATATTTGTTAGAAAATGCATTTTACGCAATTACGCCAACTGCTAAGACTACTGATGAGCAATTGAAAAAATATGTTGATTTAGTATCAAAACTTGGAGCGATCCCTGTAGTTGTAGATTATAAGCAACACGATTACTCTGTAGCTGGCATAAGTCATCTGCCTCACATCATTGCAGGAAGTCTCGTCAATCTTATTAAGGACTCCGATAACAGCGATTCACTTATGAAAAGACTTGCCGCCGGAGGATTTAAAGATATCACAAGAATCGCATCCTCTTCTCCTGAAATGTGGGAACAGATTTGTATGACAAATTCTAGCGCAATTGCATCTCTTCTAAATGATTATATTTTATCGTTAACAAATATCAAAAGGAACCTTGAAAATCATAATGCAAATTATATTTTTAACCTATTTGAGAAATCAAGCGAATATCGAAATTCATTTGATGATAATTCATATGGGCTTGACAAAGCTGTATACAGAGTCAACTGCGACATTATTGATACCGAAGGTTCGATTGCAAAACTAGCAAACTTGCTTGCTGATAATCACATCAGCATGAAAAATATATCCATTGTTAACAACAGAGAATTTGAGCATGGTACTCTTAGAATCGAATTTTATGATTTGATCGCCAGTAATAAAGCGAAAACAATGTTAAATGAAAATGGATATACTGTTCACGAAAACTAAATCTAACACTCTGAAAGGATTTAACTATTATGGAATTTAATAAAGTAAAATATATAAAAGGGGAAGTAACCATCCCAGGAGACAAATCAATATCTCACAGAGCAGTTATGATTGGGTCTATTGCAAAAGGAACAACAGAAGTCACTAATTTCTTACAAGGAGCTGACTGTCTGTCAACAATTGAATGCTTCCAGAAGATGGGAATCGAAATCACAAATAACACAAACACTGTTACGATCAAGGGAAATGGCCTTCATGGATTATCAAAACCGACCTCGCTTCTTGATGTTGGCAACAGTGGTACAACAACTCGACTTATCTCTGGCATATTAGTTGCTCAGAATTTTAATGTGCAGTTAAATGGTGATGCTTCCATCCAAAAGCGCCCAATGAAAAGAATTATCGAACCACTTTCCCTAATGGGAGCAAGCATAAAAAGTATACATGGCAATGACTGTGCACCACTTGAAATAACAGGAAGCCCATTAAAAGCGATTAGCTATCAGTCAAAAGTAGCTTCTGCACAAGTTAAGTCTGCTATATTACTCGCTGGACTATATGCTGATGGCATCACATCTGTTACCGAACCTTATCTATCAAGAAATCATTCCGAACTTATGCTTAATGCATATGGGGCAAATGTTACTTCTACAAATACGATTGGTGCAAATGTCTCTTCTACAAATATTACTGCTACAAATGCTACTGCTACGATTACTCCAGTAGCGGAATTATTTGCACAAAAGATAGAGGTTCCTGGAGACATTTCCTCAGCAGCAAACTTCATTGTCGCTGGACTTATCGTACCGAATTCAGAAATACTGATTAAAAATGTTGGTATCAATCCTACAAGAGATGGCATTATTCGTGTGTGCCAAGCAATGGGTGCCAATATCGAAATCATGAATAAAAAACAAAGCGGTGGCGAAACAACTGCCGATATTTTTGTAAAATCAAGTAACCTAAAAGGAATTACAATTAGTGGTGAAATCATTCCAACACTGATAGATGAAATTCCTGTCATTGCTGTTCTTGCCTGCTTTGCTGAAGGTCAAACAATTATAAGAGATGCTGCAGAGCTTAAAGTTAAGGAATCAAATCGAATAGATACAGTATCTCACAATCTTAAAAACATGGGGGCTGATATTTCACCAACCGAGGATGGAATGATTATCAATGGTGGAAAACACCTCCACGGCGCTATAATCGAAAGTCATTTAGACCATAGAATTGCTATGGCATTTGCTATTGCTTCTCTTGTAAGTGAAGACACTACTACTATAAATGATGCAGAATGCGTTAATATTTCATACCCACAATTCTATAACGATTTAAGCAGACTTTCTAAATAATATCTTTACAGCTTCTTTTATGGCTAGAGTGAAAAGTATTTTCTTTCACTCTTTCTCATAAGCTATATTATATTATATCAAATAATATATCTTAAGGAATTCCAAAATGACATCAAACTCTAACTCCAATGACGACACAGAATCATTCAATCATAATTCAAGAAAAAGAGGCACTAAGCATTTTCAGAAACTTACCTCTTTATTTTTTGCTACGATCATATTAATAGGATCCGCATTATTTGGTGGAAATTACTTATTAAATGCAAATAATGATCTAAATATTTCAACGGTGGCCTCTGCACCTTCAAACACAACTCTTAGTGTTACATTTCTTGATGTTGGGCAAGGAAACTGCGTAATCGTCGAATCAAATGGTCACTATATGATAATTGATGGAGGAAATAGTAACTATTCCTCTAAGGTTGTAAGTTATCTACATGATTTGAAAATCACGACGCTAGATTATGTTGTAATATCCCATTATGATGCCGACCATCTAAGCGGAATTATTGGTGTTTTAAATAATTACAATGTAACCAAGGTTATTTCACCCGACTATGAATCAGACACCAAAACATTTGGCTCATATATTTCCATAATGAATAAAAAAAATTATACTGCGATTCATCCTTCTATTGGTGATGCGTTTAATTTAGGCAACGCTACCTTTGAAATTGTTTCACCAACAAAGTATACCTATGATGATGAAAACAACAATTCTGTGGGCATCAGGCTCACTGATGGCTCCCACACATTTTTAATATTAGGTGATGCACAAGCGCAAAGTGAGTCAGATATTATAAATAGCGGAATTGAAATATCTTGCGATGTATATATGGTGAGCCATCATGGCAGTTCAAATTCTTCCTCAAATGCACTTTTAGATATTGTAAAGCCTAGTGTAGCTGTTATTAGTGTTGGCAAAAATGATTACGGTCATCCCACTGAACAGACGCTTAAACGATTAAGTGCTCATAACATAAGTATTCTAAGAACTGATCAGGATGGAACGATAATCGCATATAGTGGGAAAGATTTTCTGGAATGGAATATTAATTTTGATACCAAATCAATCAAAAAAGAAGCTGCCAGCAATAGTTCCACTGAAGCTTCTTATATTGGCAATAAAAACAGTCTGAAATTTCATTTACCAACCTGCCCTAATCTTCCGGCTGCAAGTAACCAGGTGGATTTTGATTCGCGTGAAGATGCGGTTAGCTCGGGGTTTAGTCCGTGTGGGGTGTGTAAGCCATGACAATAAAGTGATTTGGTATATAATTCATATATACATTTCTAAGCAAATGAGATAGTAAGGACTTTATGCCCTGCTATCTTATGAATAAACAATTCTTATATTTTTCGTTTAACCTTGAAGATCATTGGTCTGACGTTCCATATTTTCTACAACAATATCATAAATGTCTCCTAATGAAGAACAATACTCAAGTAGTTTCCATGGCGTATTTGTGTGAAAATGAATTTTAATCAATTCCTCATCACCAACCGCTAGCAAACAATCGCCTTCAATGTTTTTTGTAATATACTCATTTATCTTATCTTCTGAAAGATTTTCCCCTTCAATTAATAATTGCGTATCATATCTGTATTCAAGCATACCCTTTTCTTTCTCCTTTTCATCTTACAAACTTTGTTTTTTCTTCTATCTTAAATTATATCACGAATTCTTATTGAAGTCGCTTAGATATCTTCTCTTCTTTCACCAAAATAAATATTAAATTCTTTCAAGTCTTCTACTAAGTCGTAGCAGCACTTTCCATCAAGTATGTATTTGTCACTTTCTCCTGGCTTTTCATATGAGATATTATCCCATGCAGTTTTCAATTTTCCTACCTTTGCTATATTATGTTCTTCATAAAAATCCGCATATGAAGAGATATGTTTACTAAAAATAATCACTTCACCATAATTATTTACCAAGATTTCGTCCCCAGTGATATGAGATGCGAAACCAAACTTAATCATTCCATCATTAATTAGTATTTCTTTATACTGTGAAAATATTGACATAGCAAATTCTTGCGAACATCCATCAATATAATAAACATCCTTATGTAAATCGTTGATTATACCATCACCTAATTCCAATTCAATCTTTTGATTTGTCGGTATCTCTAAGATGAAAAATAATGGTTCTTCTTGAATGCAAATAAAATGCTCAATAACGTCACTTTGCTTGTCTGCATCAACATTTGCTAATAAATAATTATCCCTAATTTCAAAACCCTCTTCAATCCCTGTTAGATCTGTAACTTTATAACCTTTTGCCAATTTAAGCATTTGATTTCCTCCTAGTCACATGCAAGCGCTAATTTTTAACACCACTTTATATATCCTCGTCTATTAATATCTCATTTCTCAAACTTGCAGATATGTTTGCGTTGCAAACATAAATATTATCATAAATAAGATATTTATTTTATACCTTTACCTCTATTATCGACGTAGTTAATAATCACCATTCCAGCCATTAGAACCATAAGAAGTGCACCAGCAATTGCGTCTTTTCCATTAATCCAAAAGTAGCAATGTAAAAAAAATATTATCCAAAACAAAACCACTTCTATTGCAAATATAATTACGTTCTTTACCCCCAAATATTTCTTTATTTCCATGAATTTCTCCCCTGAGATTATCATTTTATATTTTCGCTCATATTACATTATCAAACTATCAAACGCAAAAAAGCAACAAAACGAGGCTATTCCACCTGATTTGCTGCAATTGAATTATCTACTATTATTTTTCCCACAAAATAATATATCAATCTCATACTATTACTTATTCCCCCTATTTACCCTATAAAATAAATTATATGTTTTTTAATTAAACATATCAATTTCCTTTCACAATTAATAGTCAAAGCGAGATAATTACTTTCGCCCTTCCTTCTGATTTAACTAACCATTCACTAACCGTAGCACCGCGAAACTCAAAAATATCGATTTACTTTTGCTTCATATCTTGACGAATATGATAAGTTACTTATGAGGAAATATGAATCAAAAGTAAATCGATATTTTTCTTATATATTAAAACATCCACCACCAACAAACTCTCTAAGAATCGAGTTATTAGGTATATTTTCACTTCCACATGACAAAAAGTAATCAAGGAATTTTAATAATCGTTTCGCTTCCTGATACTCTGGTTGATCTTTTGTAATAGAAAAAAGTAATGGCTCCGCATATGGTTTCAGTACCGCTAATTCATGTACCAATGCAGAATTAAACATCACATCCGCCTCTTCCTGAAATGGGAAAATATTGAGTTCTTCACCACGTCTTACTGATTCCCACATACTAAGCGTTTTTTCCGCTGAAGCGCCTCTTGTTCTTGCGTCACGCACCAACCTTCTAATTAATCTGCCATCCGTTGTTGCAACTCTATTATGTTCATCAACATTTAACTGTGTTAAAGCGCTTATATATATTTTAAATTTACTTTCTCTTGGAAGGGCATTTGACATTTCATCATTGAGGCTATGAATTCCCTCAATAACGAGTATATCTTCTTTACCTAATTTTCGGTAATCTCCCCTATATTCCTTTTTACCTGTAATGAAATTAAAAGTAGGAATTTCAACTGTTCTTCCTTCAAGCAATTCCTTCATATGCATATTAAACAAAGCAATATCAATCGCATGCAAATCTTCAAAATTAGAAATCCCATTTTCGTCAATTGGAGTTTGCTCTCGTTCTACAAAGTAATTATCAACAGCGATTGGATGTGGTTTTAATCCACAAGCCCTTAATTGGATTGACAATCTATGAGAAAATGTCGTTTTTCCTGATGATGATGGTCCTGCAATCATAACAAATTTTTTTTCTGGCATAGAAGTAATCGTTCTTGCTATTTCTGCAATTTTTTGTTCCTGAAGTGCTTCTTGCACCAGCATAAGTTCGCTGATTCCGCCATTTGAAATAGATTCATTTAATGCGCCTACTGTATCAACATCAAGCATATCGGCCCATTCTGTAGATTCTTTCAATACATTAAACAGCTTATTTTGAGGTTTAAATTCTGGAACCTGTGTAGGATTTGCTCTTACTGGAAGTTGCAGAACGAACCCTTCTTCATAAAGATATAATTCAAAATACTTAAGTATCCCAGTTGAAGGTGCCATATATCCATAATAATAATCTTCAAAACCATCAATATCATAAATATTAACAGTCGAACTACGTCTATATTTGAAAAGTTTTACTTTATCATACATTTTGTGCTTTTCAAAACGAGCAATCGCTTCATCTGTACCAACTGTAACTTTATTAATAGGCATATCATTCTCTACAGTTTCAAGCATCATATGTTTTAATTTTTTTATAAATTCTAAATTCACATCAAAATCAGCGTTAATTTTGCAATACAAACCTTTACTGATTGAATACTGCACACTAACTTTTTCAATGCTATCTTTCGGTGAGATTTTATATATTGAATATAGCATCATAAGTACAACACTTCTTTTATATGTTTGACTACCAACTCTTGACTCTGTTGATATAAATTCAATGTTTTCACTCGAAACTTCTTCCCTTAATTCCTTTAATTTTCCATCCGCTTTTGCTACAATTATTTGATTTTCAAAAAGTGACTGGTTTTCTTTTGCTAATTCAATTAATGTTTTACCCATTCTCTAACACCTCCAATTACAATTCACACATTAATGCTATTTCATAATATATTTTATACTATTACAAATGGTAACTTCTTATTCATATGTACAATCTGCACCTCTTGCGAAGCTAGAATTTCTGATTCTAAGTATTCACTTATAAATTTTATAAATATATGTTCAATTCCATAATGACCGGCATCGATTATCTCCAAGCCCTGTGCATTTGCATCAATACCACTATGATGATTAATATCTCCAGAAATGAAAAGCTGTGCTCCTTTTTCAATTGCGCATTGCACAAAGTCTTTTCCTGATCCAGGTGAGATTGCAACGCGGGAAACTATTCTTTCTAGATTGCCGAAAACGCAGACATTTGGAAGTCCAAACAGTGCTTTTATCTTATCTGCCCACTGTCTGACTGTAAGTGACTCCCCAAATGTACCAACTCTTCCCAATCCCTCACCCTCACAGACATCTTCTAAGACTTCTCCATCTTGAATGCCAATCATATCTGCAGCCAATTGCGCCATTCCACCTTTGACATCAAAATTAGTATGCATTGAATATACGCAAATATCATTTTGTATTAATTTGATTATTCTTCGACCTGTTAAATCGCCTGTTGTAACATTTTTAATTTCATTAAAAATAAGTGGATGGTGCGTTATGATTAAGTCTGAACCCGTCTTAATTGCCTCATCAATTGCAGCATCATCACCATCAAGCGTCACTAATATCTTTTTTATATGCGCATTAGGGCTTCCAACCATAAGTCCAACGTTATCCCAGTCACAAGCAAATCTTTTGGGACTTAACAGTTCAAGAATTTCTATAATCTCACTACATTTCATAATAATTCAATCCTTCTTTTATACAACTTAATTCGTAGTCAATTTCTTTTATTCTTTTCTCAGCCAGTTCCGAATTGCAATTATCTACGTTTTCTCTTATTTTCAAAAAGCTTTTTTGCTCTCTCATAAGATACTGTTTTAATATATCATTTTTATGTTCTAGCAAATATTTCCCGTATTTTACTTCAACTTGATTGGTTTCAACTTGATTAACTTTAATTTGATTAGTTTCAACTTGAATGGATTCAATTTGATTGGCTTCAATTTGATTGGCTTCAATTTGTTTATCCTTACATAGCACGGTTTCCGATTGCCTGATTTCAATATTCAAAAAACATTTTATGATTACGTAAAATTTACCATCATCTATAATCATATCCTCTTTCACAATTCTATACCCATTTTGTAAAAGATATTCCCTAAATAACTGGATTTCTGACTGTGGAGAAAGGATTAACTCAATGTCTTGTGAAATTTTGTTTCTTCCACCTTCGAGTATTTTAGCAATCAGTTTGCCTCCCATTCCACAAATTGTCACTGTATTCGCTTCATCTTTTTCAAGATTATCAAGTCCATCTGATAACCTAATATCTATTTTATTTTCTAAATGCAATTGACCAATATTAAGAAGTGCTTTATTTAGAGGTCCTTTATTAACATCCATAGCAATTACGTGCTCAGAAATATTATTTTGCACAAGATATATTGGAAGATATCCATGATCTGTACCGATATCTGCAACCACGCTGCCTTTTGTTACCATATTAGCTACAGTGAGTAACCTTTTTGATAATTTAATAAGCTCCATCGTATCCTCTTTTCTGCAGTAATATATTAATCTAAAATATTAATCTAAATAATCTTTCAGTTTACGGCTTCTGCTTGGATGACGAAGTTTTCTCAATGCTTTCGCTTCAATCTGTCTAATTCTTTCTCTTGTTACATTAAACTCACGCCCAACTTCTTCAAGTGTTCTAGCTCGTCCATCATCTAAGCCAAAACGTAGTCTTAATACTTTTTGCTCACGTTCAGTTAACGTACTTAACACTTCAACTAATTGCTCTTTTAAAAGTGTAAATGCTGCTTCATCGGCTGGTACTGGTACATTATCATCTTGAATAAAATCTCCAAGATGGCTATCTTCTTCTTCACCAATTGGTGTTTCAAGAGAAACTGGCTCCTGAGAAATTTTCTGAATTTCTCTAACACGTTCTACTGGTATATCCATTTCTTTTGCAATTTCTTCTGGAAGTGGCTCACGTCCTAATTCCTGAAGTAATTGTCTTGATACTCTTAGTAATTTATTAATTGTCTCAACCATATGAACTGGAATACGGATTGTTCTTGCTTGATCTGCAATAGCTCTGGTAATTGCTTGTCTAATCCACCATGTTGCATAGGTACTAAACTTATAGCCTTTACTATAATCAAACTTTTCAACAGCTTTAATAAGTCCAAGATTACCTTCTTGAATTAAATCAAGGAACAACATACCACGACCTACATAACGTTTCGCAATACTTACAACAAGACGTAGATTTGCTTCTGCAAGACGTTTTTTCGCTTCTAGATCCCCATTTTCCATTCTTTTAGCAAGATTGATTTCTTCCTCAGCATTTAAAAGAGGTACTTTACCAATTTCTTTTAAATACATTCTTACTGGATCTTCAATACTTACACCATCTGGAACTGTTAAATCGATTTTTTCAATATCAATATCGTCTTCAGAATCTATAATAGCTTCATCTTCTTGATCATCTTCTGATACTTTAACATCTACGTTATTCGCTTCAAGGAAATCAAATACCTTTTCAACTTTATCTGCATCAAATTCTGAATCTGTAAATGAAGTGATAATCTCTTGATATTCAAGAACATTTTTCTTCTTTCTAGCGAGCAAAAGTAGTGATTTACATTTTTCATCAAATCTTTCTGCCATACCGTCAGTTGCTTCATCCTCTTTATCTGCGTCTGCACTAGCAGCTGCTGCCTCAACATCTTCTGATTTAACTTCACTATTTTTAATTGTTTTTTTTGTTGTTGCTCTCTTTGTTACTTTTTTCTCCACTTTCACTTCTTCCATTTCTCCTGACAATTCATCTGTCTTCTTAGCCATTATAGACCATCCTTCCATAGTTAACCCTATTTTATCCTATTTTTGAAATATCATTACAATTCAACGTGAATATTTTGCAAAAGTATCTTTTCTTTCGCTATATTTTTCAATTCTTCCATATTATTAACATTTCTACTCTTATATTCAAGACTATTCTTTTTCACTTTAAATATAGTCTCATTAAGTGCCTTTTCCATCTCATTATCATTTAGTTCATCGCTTAACTCAGAATTAAATAGTGCCGCCACTTCTTTATGTTCCTCTTCACTTTCATAAGTACTAATAATCGAAGCCGGATTTACATTTCCTGATTCAAGCTGCTGAAATAGTTTATTCGCAACATCATGAAAGAGTGGTTCAATGAAATCTTCTGGTGAAACATACTTTGTTATCTTTTGAAACAGTGGCACATCATTAATCATCCATGTAAGAAGAATCTTCTGCGCTTTTTTAACGCCATCCTCTTTTTCTTTCTTGAAAGTACTCTTTTTCGGCTCACCTATATTTTTTACGATTCCAACCATATTTCCATAGTTTGCTACCATTTTCCTTAAACTATCTACTGAAATCATATAATTATCTGCTACAGCCTCTATATAATTATTTCGCTCAAGTTCCTCAGGAAATTCAACAATTCTTTTTGAAATCTCATTGAAAAACTTTGTTTTGCTTTCAGGATCTTTCAAATCATATTCTAATTGCATCGTGGCAATCTCATACATGAAACTATTCATCGCTTTATCAATTCTCTCCTGAAAAGCCTCTGCTCCAAGTGCCTTGATAAATTCATCTGGATCTTTGTATGGCCGCATATCAATCACTCTTGTTGTAAGTCCAGCAGCTTTCAATATTGGTATTGACCGCAATGCCGCCTTAACACCAGCTTCATCACTATCATACGTAATTAGCACTTCATTCGCATATCGTTTCATAAGACTGGCTTGTCCCAATGTAAGTGCCGTACCTAACGAAGCAACAGCTTGATTAAATCCAGCTTGATGGAGTGATATAACGTCCATATACCCCTCGCAAATAATCAAGTTCGGTTTCCTAGATATTCTTGCAATATTTAACCCGTATAAATTACGGCTTTTGTCAAACAGTTTCGTTTCTGGCGAATTGAGATACTTTGGTTTTGCATCTCCCATAACTCGTCCACCAAATCCAACCACTTTGTTGTTCACATCCATAATTGGGAATATAATACGATTCCAGAATTTGTCATTCACACCACTATTGTATGAGTTCTCGTATGAAAACAATCCAGTTTCTTTTAATATATCGTCTTGATATCCCTTGCTCTTAAAATATTTGTATAAATCATCACTATACATATTTGAGTATCCAAGGCCAAACTGATTAATTGTTTCATCACTTAGTTCTCGATTACTTAAATAATCCTTGGCTTTTTTACCATTCTCAATTTGTAATTGATGATAAAAATAGGTTGCCGCCAGCTTATTTATCTCAAACAGTTTAGACTTTAAATCAAATGCTCGCCTATTTTCTTCTGAATATTCTACTTCCGGTAATTTAATACCAGCTCTATCCGCCAATAGCTTTACGGCTTCAACAAATGTAAAATTTTCATACTCCATTATAAACGTAATTACATTTCCACCTGCTCCACATCCGAAACAATAGTACATCTGTTTATGTGGTGCAACCGAAAACGATCCCGATTTCTCATTATGAAATGGGCAAAGTCCAAAATAAGAACTTCCCTTTTTTTGTAATTTTACATAACCGGATATTACATCAAAAATGTCATTTCTAGATCTTATTTCTTCTATAACTTCTTCTGGATAAAACATAATTAACCTCACTTGTCATGTATGAGAATGCATAGCATTCTTAAACGCGAATCTTTGATTCGTCTTTAGCCCTTCCATGCTTTTGGAATAAATATTTCTTGAAATCTTGCGACAGAATATTGATCACTCATTCCAGCAATATAATCACATACTACACGTTCTGGTGTTTCACCTCTTTGTTCGATAAACTTAAAATAATTTTCTGGTAGTTCATCAATATTACTCATGTAGTAGTTATATAATTCTGTAATCAGCTTATATGCTTTGGTTTCTTCGCATTTTGCCATAGGATTAAGGTACAGACTTGAAAACATAAACTTTCTGAGTTCAGTCATTGCTGCCTCAACACTTTCTGACATAAAAATATCTGGTCTATCATAACTATTCGTTACAATATCATTAATCAAAGTATTCAGTCTTGTTTTTGTACTATTCCCAAGTATTTTTGAATACTCTACAGGAATATCTTCTTCACTGAATATTTTTGCTCTAATTGCATCATCAATATCATGATTCACATAAGCAATCTTATCTGACAAACGAACAATTTTACCTTCAAGCGTTGATGGTTTTCCCGATGTTCTGTGATTAAGGATTCCATCTCTTACTTCTTTTGTAAGATTTAATCCCAATCCATCTTTTTCTAAAAATTCAACTACTCGAATGCTCTGTTTATAATGAGCAAATCCTGTAGGGCATAGCTCATTCAAGGTTCTTTCGCCCGCATGACCAAATGGTGTATGACCTAAATCATGTCCTAACGCAATTGCTTCTGTTAAATCTTCATTCATTTTTAATGCTCGTGCAATGCTCCTAGCAATCTGAGAGACTTCTAATGTATGAGTGAGTCTTGTTCTATAATGATCTCCTTCTGGTGCCAAAAAGACTTGTGTCTTATGTTTTAACCTTCGAAATGATTTACAATGAATAATCCTGTCCCTATCTCTTTGATAAATAGTCCTCATTGTACAAGATTCTTCTTGTCTATCACGGCCCTGTGACTCGTCACTAAATGCTGCATATGTACTGAAATATTCGTGTTCCTTTTGTTCTTGATCTTCTCTAATATTCATTTTGGCTATCCTTCTTTTTTCAAATTCCTTGAAAACCGCCTATACTCTTATATTCTATGCAATATTAATATTTCCTTTATTTTTTTCTCCTAGCACGCACCTTCCTAATCTTTTTACCACAAACAAAAAAGTTTGGTCTTTGTAATCCCAAACTTTTTTTTATAAAATATTAAGTTTCAATAATTTTTTAAGATTCTTAATCAGCTAATTACTCCACCTACGATTCCACCAAACGAACAAACTAATGCAGCCTTCATAGCAGATGCACCATTTACATAGACTCCTTTGTGTACAATAAATGCTATAAGGGAAAGTACCACGAAATACGTCAATCCTATCAGTAATCCCCATAACAATCTCCTATGCATCTTCTTCTTACCTATTATATATCCACCCGCTATTGTAGAGATAGCATATACAATTATAATTCCTATATCAATCTGTTCTTTTGACAATTGCATTTTATATAATCCAAATGCTAATAAAACCAACAATACTCCTGTTATAACATATGTAATTAATACTACCTTTAGAATATCTACCATTTTTGCTGACATTATACAATCTCCCTCTTGCGCACTATTTTAATATCTATTGCTCTTTTTAACTCTCATTTTCCTAATGGCCTAATTTAGACCTTTTATCAGCTTATAAGCGACGAATATAAGTCATATTTCTAATATTTTGTTTACTATAATATATACGATACAATTACTATATTTATGACTACTTTCTTGACATCTGTTTCATAATACTGTAAAATTCACATTATTAAACAATATTTTAGAAGAAATAGGAGATAAATCTTTTTGGACCCCAGTAGTGTCATACAAATTATAATAATTATTATATTATTAATGTTATCAGCTTTTTTTTCATCAGCGGAGACTGCATTTACAACTATCAATAGAATTCATATTCGTTCACTTGCAGAAGATGGTAATAAACGAGCAAAAAAAGTTGCCGAACTTCTTGAAAATTCAGGAAAACTGTTAAGTGCCGTTTTAATCGGAAATACCATTGTTAACATTTCTGCATCTGCGATTGTTACAGCTTTCGTTATTAATTCATTCGGAAGTGAAGCAACAGGTATTGTAACAGGTATTGCAACTGGCATATTAACTATCCTCGTACTTATTTTTGGTGAAATCGCCCCAAAGACAGCTGCAACGATTCATGCCGAAAAGTTAGCACTTTCTTATGCAAAACCCATCTCATTTGTGATGTTTGTACTCACCCCAGTAATAATTATTATAAATAAGCTTTCAAAATATGCCCTTAAGTTCTTTGGAATTGATTCTTCTAAAAAGAAGAAGTTAATGACTGAAGATGAACTTAGAACGATTGTTACAGTTGGTCATGAAGATGGTATTATTGAAAGTGAAGAAAGACGTATTATCAACAACTTATTTGATTTTGGAGATTCACAAGCGAAAGATATTATGATTCCGAGAATTGATATGACTTTAGCTAGTGTTGATAGTACATATGACGAAATATTGGAAATATTTCGAAGTGAAAAATATACAAGAATTCCTATTTATGAAGATACCGTTGATAATGTAATTGGCATCATTAACGTAAAAGACCTTTTGTTATTTGATACTCGTGATGCATTTAACATTCGCGGTATTTTAAGAGAGCCATATTTTACTTATGAATACAAAAATACAGCCGAATTACTTGCCGAACTTAGAAAGACTTCTAATAATATTACAATTGTTATAGATGAATACGGTTCAACTGTTGGTATGATTACGCTTGAGGATTTACTTGAAGAAATAGTTGGTGAAATCAGAGATGAATATGACGATGACGAACACGACTCCATCCAAAAGATTAATGATAATGAATATAGACTTGATGGCTATACTAAACTTGATGATTTAAACGATTTTCTTGCCCTTGATATTGAATCAGAAGATTATGATTCAATTGGCGGTTTTATAATTGAAAAGCTAGATAGATTACCAATTGTAAATGATTACATTGAATTACCTGGAATAAGACTGGTTGTAGAGTCTGCTTCAAATAATCGTATTGAAACAGTTCATCTTTACCTAGGACCAACAAGCTTAGGTGCTACGCCAGAAACTTTATAACGCTAAAACAACTTATTATGTCTTGCAGCAGTCGAAGAATTTAACTCATCTTCGACTGTTTTTTTTTATTGTTTATTTCTTTCTATTCTCATATGTAATTGCTATCTATTCTTACAATTACTAAATTCAATTAAAAATGTATTTAAGGCTGTAGCTTCCTGAATATTTCCGATGCCATGTGTATTTATGTATTCTTTGACTTTTTTAATCTCTTCAGAGTTAAATGACCAAGATTGATAAATCTGATTCTGGCTAATACTACCTGGTTTCGTATACGAATATTCAATTCCAAACACATTCGTAAAATTGTTCTCTTCGACAAGACTTTTCCTGTTTTTCATAACTTTATCTAGTATCTCTGAATAAGAGGCGCTTGTTTTCCATATTGAATTTTCACCTAATCCACCTTCTGTCGTACTTTTTTGGTAATAATCTTCGTTAATGAATCGCACATATTTATTTTCTTGCACGAGTTTTGTAGTTGTGTCAACAATATATACAGTAGTCGTTGTATAGGATGTATTACCTGCGCTATCAGTCACCTGATATTTCACTAGCGTTGAACCGTCTGAAGTGAATTGTTTGAATTCGTATGGGTTATAATCAGTTACTTTTAATACTTGTTCCGAACTGCTATCCCAATCATCAGTAACTAGAACATATTTTAATAAGTCGGCTTCGGTAATTTTTCCACTTTTGGCATCTTCTAAGGTGTAATAGCTATCCGTTCCGCTAATAATAGGGCAGTCATCCCATATTGCATATAATGTAAGTTCCGTCGTGCCTGCATTTATAGTAATCAAATCATTTTCCATATATAGGGGATTTCTTGCTTTGTAATCCGTATCCCAACCAAGGAATTGGCTTTTTCCAGCAGCATTTTCTTTTGTATACGTATGCGTCGGAAGGGGTATTGTAGGAATATTATATATAACATCAGACATTATGCCGGTACCACCATTGCCATTGAATTTAATAATGAATTTGCCTAGCTTGTAAAAATAATTGATGGTGGCTTGTCCATCCGCTGTCACATTAATTGCCTGAACACTTGGGGTATTAAAACCGATATAATCTTTTGTGGTAGGATTATAATTTTGTCCTATAATGCCTAAATAGATATCCGTATCAGTAAGTCTATATGTTTTGTTATCGTTATTCATTTTAAAATGATTTGCCGTATATTTAGCGCAAATCATTTGTTGATACGTATTTCCAGCTAAATCCGTAACTATAACATAATAATAATCTTGATAATCTATATTATTAAACGTGTAATTCACTTCACAGGTAGAGTCCCCATCCCCATTGACTTGATTCAATAATTGATTATTACTGTCATAAAAACTTAGTGTATTTATACCGCTCAAATAATCATTTGCAATAACTTTAATAGATGTCATTTTTTCACTTGGATTATAAGTTGCTTTAATATTGTCTGGATTAATAGTTGGAGCAGTTTTATCAATTTCAACTGAATTCGTTGCCTCGGCATAATTTCCTGCATCATCGTACGCGATACATTTCCAATGTGTTATCCCTTCATTTGTAACCCAGTAATATCGATCAGTATTATTTTTCCAACTCTCCACCCATGCTCCTGTATCATTGTTATATAAATTATAATGAGTAGTGGTTCCACTTGTATTACTTGATGTAATATGTACAGGCACATTTTGATTAGTCCATGAATAATCAGGCATATCTACCTTTAATACAGATTTGTTAATCAAAACGGTTGTTACCTGAGTTCTTGAATTACCAGCATTGTCTGTGGCTGTTATATAATAGCATTTTGAAGTTCCCTCAACGACTACAGTGAAATCAAGGGAAGCATTATAATTATCACCATTATATGTTTGAGAAATAGGAATTCCATAGTGGCTTGCTCTTTTATTTACTGCTTCGCGTGATTCATAAAGTACGTGCCCTAGCCAATTCCTTGAGCTTCCTGTCGCAAGTGCATAGGAATAATTATTAAAGCCCTCCCCATCTGGTTCTCTATCTAATATTACATCATATAGCATATATATATAATCGTGATCACTATAAGTGTATATATATTTATCTATAAATTCATTATTTTCAAATAATCCCCAAAAAATATCACCGACTTCAAGATTATTATTGATCTTATTATTTCGCCAAGCTTTTTTTTCGGCAGATGTTGCTTGTCGCAAGAACAAATTTTCATATACCTTATCAATATAATTTTCTTGCATGTCTTTAATCCATTGATATTCACTTGTAAAATTTTGCTCAAGAAAAACATTTCCATTTGAATCTGCTACACTTACTTTTGACAATCCACTAAGTGTTTCTGCAAAATCAACACTCACATTGACTTTACTATTCTCGCCTTTGATGCTTACATCCTTGTTCGTATTATTGTTTATAGTTATGTTTGGTGGCGTTTTATCTATATTAATCGTAAAATCTCTATACGATGTATTCCCTGCATTATCACTAGCTTTTAACCTATATGTTTTGATTTGGTCTGCTATAAATGGAAATGATAAAGAATTTTCTCCATAGGTTAATAAAGTTAATCCATCATATAATTCAAGATTTTTCATTCCACTTTCATAATCAACTGCAGATGCTGTTATCTCTACATTCTGATTGATCCAACCATATGGATTTTGTACGTTTATCGTCGGAGGATTTATATCCTCCCATAGCGCGGACATTGTTAATACTTCGCCATGTGTGGCTGTTAAATTAGTAAACGATTGACCCAAACTATATATTTGATTCATCTCTATATTTTTCCATCCTGATAAACGCCATCCTGGTCTTGTATAACCACTATTGCTCAGATTGTAACTTGAATTATATAAGCAGTTTAAATCATTAATTGTTCCGCTTCCACCGTTTGGGTCATACGTAATTGTATATTCATTAGGATGGCCGTAACAATGATTATGAGGATAATTATATCCGCCACCATAACCAAATTCCCACCCTGCATACCATCCACTATTGCCAAATGCATCTTTATCCTCATAACCAAAATTGGAACATTTCGTTTGGTAACGAATGCCGGTAATAACATAGCAGTTTTCATAGTCACACCAAAATCCATAATAATTAATTTTTAACCTGGCCAATAAACCATCAAGCGGGCAAGACATGAACGTATAGACTGGTAGGTAGTTGGTATCATGGGATAACATTAATTCGCTATCAAAACCTAATCCTGCCCCCTCCATATTATTTAAGAAATCAATTAAATCATTCTTGCCACATGCAAATTCAACCTTTGAAACGTCAATGTAATTATAGTCATGTTCGTCACATAAATAGGTTTCTTTTGAACCATAATCATTATTTACAGAATTGGAATCAGTATAGGTGCTACTGTTAACAAAAGTGCTCCATTGATAGTTACCGCCTTTAATTACCTGTTTAGTCCAAAATTCATTCGTGATATCATATGATACATGTGTTACCGTACATCCATCATTTCTATCAATTTGGTATCCTGTAGTATTACGGTAATCAGCGGCGTATGTAATGGATTGTAATAACATAGTTATTATAATTATTAACCACACAGTAAGTACTTTTTTATTGTTTTTCACCATTATTCTTCCTTTCCTATTCACATAAACCTTAGTACTGCGTTATTTATTATTTAATTTAAATCAACACTTACAACACAAACTAGAAGACCATTATAATAACCAAAATCACTTAACTCAACTCCAACAACACCATTTCCGCCTTTTGATTTTCCGTAATCACTAAATTCCTTCATGGTAGATGTAAGTCCTAAAAGGGAATTGAATTTTGGTTTTACACCATAACTCAATGCATCTTCTGCGTAAGCAATGCAATAAGCGATGGGTGATTCTGTCAATTTAAAATATTCATAAGGCCGATGGTTTCCATACTCAGTTTTATCTTGAATAAGCCCGGTTGTTGTACAATTGGTATAGTAACCATAAGTCCGCCCTGTTGTTGCTACAGGTGCTTCTGTTGGAGGCGCTTCAATTGGAGTTATAGGTGCTTCAGTAGGCGCAGGTACTTGTGAAGAGGATTCCGTTGTGGCCTGCGTTGACATTTGCGCTTCCGTAGGCTTCTCTGTTACTAATTGTGTCGCTGTTTGAATTTCCTTAGTACTACCGTCTGGTGAGGTTTCTATTCTATATCCATCAGTTTTAGTAAGAATAACCGTACCATCTATTTTAGTCTCAGTAATAGTACCATCTATTGCGGTTTTGATAACAGTACCATTTGCTTGAATTTCTTTTGTAGTACCATCACTAGACCTTTCGATTGTCGTACCATCACTAGATTTCTCAATGATAGTGCCATCGGGCAAAGTGGTTATTGTTTTTTTGTCGGCTGTTGTTTCTTTACTAATCGTAGTTGCCGACTGACTAATGTTTTCACTTACATTTGAAGTACTTGTTTTTGAGTTACAAGCGCATAATAACAAAATTGATAACAAATAAAAAAGCTTGATTTTTGATTTTTTCAAATATCTGTCCCCCATCTCCTTTTATTCACTACTTTTTTTACTACTTTTTTTACCACTTTTTTTACTACTTTTTTTCACTCCTCCATTTTCTTTTATGTATTCCTTATATTTTCAGAACTTTTAATTTAATTGAATTCTGCATATAAGGAAATATCTTCATTAACCTTTACTTTGTTCTGGTCTGAATCCATCAATATATATTGGGAACCATTTAATGTCCATTCGATAAATGCTTTACCATCTATAGACGGACTTTGAGGTATGATGATTTCGCAACCTTTTTTGATAGAAAATTCTTTATATATAATATTGGTACCATTACCAGGTATCATGTATGTGATTTTTACTTGTCTGTTTGCTTCGGTTAGGCTACTGTCAATGTCCTGTTCAAATATTACAGTCTTTACGCAGGCTACAGTGGCCGGTTTCCCATTTGGATGTTGATAGTGCTCTATTACTTCGATAGATAATATCTTCTTTTCATAATCTATATCGAGTATATTAATAGTCACTGTAAAATCACTTTCAATTTGTACTAAAAGTGCCTCTGTAAAATCTGCAATAAATTCTTCGTTATTTGATATTTTATATTTATTATCAACAAGCGCTTGCATAGAGCTTTCAATTGCGCTGCTGAGGCTGTCCACTGTCTCCTCCTTTCTAATACGTCTCCCATCAATAGTATAAATAATAGACATCGAAATGACAATAAAAAAAACAAAACACATTCCTAAAATTGTATTTTTCACTTTAATCCAAGCCTCCTTTTTAATTGACGGGTATATTTATTATGGCCGTACTTTCTTTTTGTTCATTATCTAATAAAAAAAATGTAATTGTATATATATCTGTATGATTAAATTTAATTGTTCTGAGTTGCTTATTATATAGATACATAAAACTATTGCCATTTTTATCTGTAATGTCCAAAATCTTACAATGACTTTCATCTATACTGTTTGCATCGATTACATTATCTTTGCTATTAAATTTTACCTTGAAGTAATTTAATATTTCAATATCTTTATCTTTTATTAAATTCTCTAATTCAGCTTTTTCAAAATAGATTTCAGGTTTTTTCAAAGCCACTACACTTTCAAATACCGCTGAATCCGATGCACAATACGAAGCACTCTCAATGGTTGAAGCCATACCTAAAACTTCAAAGATTCCTGTGTGAGTTTTTCCATTTGAGGTAAAACTTATGTTATTTAAAATAATCAATAGACCAAGAACAACAACCGCCATAATAAATGAAGTTCCCAAAACTTTTAGTATTTGTTTCAATGTTTTCTCCTAACACATACCATTAGATATGCTTAATATGATATTCCCAATTGTTCCTCCAAAAAAGATTCCAGCAACTAATACAATAAAAAGAAATACTTCAATAGCGGCTGTGATTTGATTTCCATATTCTTCAAAAATTTGGCTTAACATAATTTTTTCTCACTCCTTTAATATAAAGATACAACAATTAATGCTGTAGTTAACATTGATCCAATCATTGTTCCAATCACATAATTAATCAAGGATTCCCCATATTCATCCATTATACTTTTCATATTTCCCCTCTTTTCTCAGTACTTTCAAAAGCTCACTTTCCTCGATTGAAAAATATTGTTAATATCATTTTTCAAAATATAAATATTTCATAAATAAGAAGGTATCGCCTACCTTGCATATCCGCGAAGCTCATGTTCTATTAATACATTAACAAGTTTGATAGAATAGTTGTATTTTAAAATAACTTCTACTGCTATCGTTTTCCCTATATCATCTTTTATAGACTTCGTTACTAATTCATAATGATAGATTTTTGCATTCGTCTTGCAGGCTTCTATCACACTATCAGAGAGATTACTATTTTCCATTTGATCTATAACATAATTTTTGTAATCCCTTGAATTTGAGATATCAATATCTGCAGTTATGATACCAATCAGTATGAGTACACCAAGAAATATTAAAAATAATGTTAGATATGTTTTAAATACTTGTGACATATATCCTCCTTAAACTATTGAATTACTCATAGATATGAAAGTTATGAGCATAACTACCATGTCTATGGATAGTTTAAATGTACCAACCAAGGCGGGCGCACTGATATAAGCGCTCATAATTGCTAATTTATCGCTGTTTTTTATTTGTTCTGCCTTATCCATATACTTGTTAACTCTGGTAATAATCTGACGAAATTCATCCTCAATATTACCTCCTGAGGCTTCGCTAATGCAATATAATGAATTCATGGATTCTTTTACTTCCGATAAACAAAAATCACTTAGAAATTTATTGAATGGAGCTTCAGACGTGGGATTATCATCGAGTTCTTCTAATAACTGTTTAATAGCCGGTTTTAAAATAGGTGGGGCACCCTCATAGGATATAACAATTGCCATGTGAACATTTTCATTTTGCATTAATAATGCTATATTCAATAACCAGGTCGGAAATACTTTACTTATTTCCTTTATCAAATTCTTTTTTTCGATTTTATAACCGAGCTTATACGCATTCAAGAAAAACATAGCCGTTGCTAAACCAACAAATAATATAACTTTTAAATTAAAAAAAGCAAATAAAATTGCTGTCCCAAGTGCTGGTATCGCTGCGTATATAACACTTTTTACTCTTTCCTTTTGCATATCAATATGAATAAAATCGTTATATCTTTTCTCTATTTTTAAGTTATCTTGAATAAGATCATACTCAAGCCAATTCGTGCTGAGCTGATTGTTTACCTTTGTATAAAAAAACAAAAGAAAAATAATTAATGCTATTGCTGACCATTGCACAAATATATTACCGCTTATATCCATATTACCTATGTTTCCAATCATAAATGGTAAATATAGAATTGTTAAGCATAACCCTAATGTCATAATGAGTGCTATAATCACATTCTTTTTGATAAGTTGCTTGTCTTGTTGTAATGATACAACTCTATTTGTCCAAAGTGCTCGATCATTCAGTAACATTTCAACCCCGAGTGATGGGTCCCCACCTTTCGATTCAACGTTTAGCATGAAGGAATGAAGTGTTTTTATTCTGCTATTGGGGAACTCTTTTTCAATTAATTTCAATGCTTCTTCTGATACATTTTTACTTTCGCAAGTGCGTATAATCTCTATAGCATTTTCGATCAAATTATGAATGTTTCCACTTGGGAACACATTTAAAGCTTCATTTAATGATGAATAAATTTTCTTTGACTTCTTAAAAAAATACAACATTTTTTCCAGGTACAGATTAGCATCACTAAACTTCTTTTGTTCATAAATGCTCTTATATGAGCCAATAATAAGTCTGGATACAAATAGTGTAGATGCACCCATAATGGTTATGTAACCATAAATTGGTAACTTGAATAAATAAGCCGCCACCATACCTATAAATACCACTTTAATGTAACTGAACATTAATTCTTTGAAAGATAAAACATGGCCAAACTGTTCGATTTCAACAATAAGATTTTTATGTCTCAAATAGTAAAACATGCTTTTTCTTTTGGTTTTCTTATGTTTCATAATACTTCTCCTTTAGGACATCGGAAATCTCAAAATAGCTTATGCCTTTCAGTTTTATTTTTTTGCTTTGAGGTATCTCTTGCGTTATTATTTTGCCTTCCTCAACGATCATATATATTTTGTTTTCTTCTTTTTGAATATCTCTTTCAAAGAAGCATACCTGTTCGATGTATCTATGGTTCTTACCATCCTCGTCTTTCTTTTGATTTATCAAAATTCCAATATCCAAATTTTCATATACATTGCTTTTTAATCTTTCTGCATCTGCTCGAGTTGGCATCATATTAAGAATTCTATCAGGTATTTTTCTCGCATCATCTGTGTGCAGGGTAGAAAACCCCTTAACCCCATTTGACCAACATTCTATAAGTGATTTTGCTTCAGTTGATCTTACTTCCGATAAAAATATCCTTCTTGGGTTAAGTCTCATACAAGTCTTTAATGCATCAGTATAAGAAAAATCATCATTCACTTGTAATTCAATACCATCTGCATAGGGTTTCAGTTCTTTGTAATGCCACTCAGGAGAATCCTCAATTGTAATTACTCTCTGATCATCTGGTATAAACAATGATAAAAACTTTGCGAATTCTGTTTTTCCTACACCCGGTTCCCCTGCAATCATAAAATTAAACTTTGCAATACAACAATTAATCAGTAAATTTAAAATAGGTGAAATAGTATACTTGGAATCAATCAAATATTTATATGACATCCGTGGGGTTCGTGTGGTTTTACGAATACAACAGCATCTTCCAGAAATAGCCCTGGCTTCATGGACACATTCAATACGATAGTCCTCTGTTTCTGCTTCCAACACACAATTTTCTTGATTAAACAATTTAGAAACAGAATTAGAAACATGCGTAGTAAATGCTTGAATGAATGCTGGTGTTATTTCATGTTCTTCTTTGGGAATCATAATACTTTCGTTATATATATTTTTAATCCAGAGGTCTGAGCCATTCCAATCAACGTCAGTAATCTCATCATTTTTTAAATATTTAAAAAGTGGTTTCAGCCTTTCTTTTGTAATAACTCCTGTCATAATTTTGGTTTTATTTTCTGCCATTTTAAAATTAATCTCCTTTCAAAAAAGGAGCCAGTCCAATATATCCACATTGTACAAGCCCCCTCAATCTCCGACTGATTATATGCCGGAGCTAGTGCTTGCTTTGGTAAAGAAACTTGATAGTAGATCTGTAAATGCTGTTTTTACTGGGCCATTTGTCGCTAATAAAACTACTACAATCGCAATAATTAGCAATAAAACAACAACTGTTTTGATAGCACCACCATATTCATCAAAAATTTTAGCTAACATTCTTTTCCTCCTTTCATTTTTGAAATAACTTTTGGGATAACTTTTTGGGATTACTTTTCAGATAACTTTCCAGATAACTTTCCAGATAACTTTCCAGATAACTTTCCAGATAACTTTTCAGATATTTTTCTGATGAATAATACGCTAAAAATTCAGAATATAGCTGCCTCATATATTAACTTGCATTGGCATTCCGCATATTCATATTAATTTTTAACTTGAAAATAATTAGGATATTTTTTGAGATGAGATGAAAAAGAAGCACGCTAGCATGCAAATGAGTAAAACTTGAAACTTCATAAAGATCTTTAAGATAATATTATTATACATTTTATAGCATATATTGTAAAGCATTATTTACATTATTTTAGAACTATATTTACGTTATTTAGTATTTGCAAATGTGTTATTTATAAATATTCTATTAATGGTTTACATAAAAAATATGCTCCTCCCGTGTAAACGGATAGAGGAGCATATCAATATTTGATTCTCTAAATAACACTATTAATTTTTCAGGTACCGTGTTGATGCATATACAGTAACCCCATTATATATTAATTTTGACCAACCAGTACCCTCATTGAGTCCAGTTCTTTCAATAAATTCACCTGTTTTAAGTGTAGCTTTGGTTTCACCAACAGTTGTGCTCGGCAAATCTCTAAGGTTCACGGATTGAACATTAGAAGTTATCGTTACTTTGTCACTAATAGCAGTAAATACCATATTTTGGACTTTATACTTCTCTCCCTCTGCTGCAGTCGTCGGTGCCTGCGTTACCTTGACCTCAGTTGTCAGTAAATCTGTTTTTGCATAGACTGTCTCACCATTGTATACGAGTCTTGACCATTCATTATTGCCCTTACCTATTCCTGTTCTTGTGTAGAATGTACCATTGGTAATTGTTGCAACTAATGTACTCGTTGTATTAGCTTCCTTCCTGAGATTAGTTTCCTCTTTTGCAGTTACCTGATCAAAAACATCTGTATACGCGCTTACCTCTGCTGCCTTAGTTGCCGCAGGCGTCACTGGTACTGCCACCGCATTAACCTTATCAGTCAGTAATCTTGTCAACGAATATCCTGTTGTGCCATTAAATTCTAGTTTTGACCACCCATTATCACCATTACTGATTAATGTTGCGAACTCTCCATTTTTAATATTTGCGAGGATATCTCCCATTGTATTTGGTAGACTTCTTAAATTGGTATTCTCTTTTGCTGTCAGCTGTCCACTGGCTGCTGTAAATGTCACACCCAATTCCGGATTGTCTGCATTCGCAGCGCCACTTGTATCTTTGGGTTCCACTGCATTTTCATAGTAAAAATAAGCAATATTCATATCAACAAAACCATTGATACCTGTTACTTTTCCATTACATGTATACTGCCACATAGCGTTTGTTCCCGTATAAGAAGATTTTTCTGTCAATTGATCTGGATATTGTGCAACCCAAATTTTATAACTTGCACTGATTTTTTTAGTATCCCAATACGTTGAGTTATCAAGATCCGTCTTATTAGCGTAAAGCATCGGCTCATATCCTTCATTTTTTACATAATTAAGGAATGCAATTGCATAATCGGTTCTATTTGCATTACTAATCCCATACATCCTACTATCACTTTTCGTAAATCCTTCACAATTATATACTACTGGATATGTTATTTTATATTTCGCAATAGTATTAGTGGTCCATGCCGCTTCTTCTAATGCTTCTTCTTTTGTGGTCGCTGTTGAGAAGAAATATACACCAACCTTAATTCCTGCCTCATCTGCCATTTGCATATTGTACCTTGCATATGGATCTTCCACTATTGTCCCATTATTATCCGTTCTGTATCCTACTCTTATCATTGCGAAATCTATTTTTTTAGTTGCTGCCACTGCATCCCAGTCAACCTTTCCTTGGAATTTTGAGAGATCAATTCCATTGGACATAGAACTTGTTTTTTTCATATCAGTCGCACTCATTTGAGCTCCAGTGCCTTCCGAATTATTACCATTTTGTAATTGGGGATCATTGGGATCATCAATATCTCCGACTTCAGCAGGTATAACATCTACATATTCGTTTTTAGTTGTAGGTAACTGTGCGCCTGCATCACTCGTTTTACCGTTTTTACCTAAAAGAACAACTGTTGTAACTCCAATACAAATGACCGCAATAATAATTGAAACGATTATCACTCTCTTTTTGTTGTTTTTACAAATTTCAATTAACCCAATTAATTTTTCTTTAAAAATATTTTTTTTGCTATTCTCGTCTTCATCATCTTCATCTAAGTCATCTTCTAAATCTTCATCGTCTTCTGAATCTTCTATACCTTTCGAATCTTCATTGTCTTCTGAATCTTTATCTTCTTTAAAATATTTATCATTTTCACCAGTTATATCTTGTGAACTGTTTTTTTCATTTTTATTTTCATTGTTTTTGATTTCTTTTTTATCAGAATCCTTACCGTTATTAAAAAATTGATTTTCTTTTATCATAATATTTTCTCCCTTAATCCAATTTAAACAGATATTTATTGCGCCATCCTCTTTTTTATATATTTACCAAATATCTTACTTTTTAATCTAAATAAGCTGTTATTTATGCCGTCCCCATAAAGCTAGCTCTTTTATAACACTTATCCTTTTCCAACATTTAACCGCATCTACAATTAAATATAAATAAGGAAAGCGTCTAAGGAAGTATCTCACTTAGACGCTTTCTATTATTTTATTAATAAAGTGGATACTTGTCAGTTAATGTCTTAACTAATTCCATAGCCTTTTCTCTATTATTTTCAACATCATTAATAAGAAGTGCCATTGCCTCTGCAACAACATCCATATCTGCTGTATTAAATCCTCTAGTTGTAACGGCAGCTGAACCTAACCTAACGCCACTTGTAACAAATGGTGATGCTGGATCATTAGGAATTGTGTTTTTGTTACATGTAATATTTGCTGCATCAAGAAACTTCTCAACTTCTTTACCAGTAAGATTCTTATTTGTTAAATCTACCAGCATCAAGTGATTATCTGTACCACCTGAAACAAGTTTGAATCCTCTACCTATCAAGCCATTGGCAAGCGCTGCTGAATTCTCGACAACATTTTTAGCATAATCTTTGAAACTATCATCTAAAGCTTCTTTGAAACAAACTGCTTTCGCTGCAATTACATGCATCAAAGGTCCACCTTGGATACCTGGAAATACTGCTTTGTTAAAATTAAACTTCACACCGTTTTCTTTTGAACATAGAATCATACCACCTCTTGGGCCCCTTAATGTTTTGTGTGTTGTTGTTGTAACAACATCAGCATAAGGAATTGGACTTGGGTGTTGACCTCCAGCTACAAGACCAGCAATATGAGCCATATCTACCATCAAATAAGCGCCTACTTCATCAGCGATTTCTCTAAATTTCTTGAAATCTATAATTCTTGCATATGCACTCGCACCAGCAACGATAAGTTTTGGCTTGCATTCTTTTGCAATCTTCAAAACATTATCATAATCTATAAAACCATCTTCATTCACGCCGTAAGGAACGATGTTATAGTATTTTCCTGACATATTGACAGGTGAACCATGTGTTAAATGTCCGCCTGCATCAAGACTCATACCCATAAACGTATCGCCTGGCTCAAGCATTGCAAAAAACACTGCCATGTTAGCCTGTGCTCCTGAATGTGGCTGAACATTCGCATATCCACAATCAAATAACTTTTTCGCTCTTTCTATTGCAAGTGTTTCAATAACATCTACGTACTCGCATCCTCCATAATATCTCTTCCCTGGATATCCTTCAGCGTACTTGTTCGTTAATGGACTTCCCATTGCAGCCATAACCGCCTTACTTACAAGGTTTTCTGACGCGATTAACTCAATGTGGCTTCTTTGTCTTGCAATTTCATCATCCATAGCATTTGCTACTTCTGGATCGAAGTTCAAGACTTCATCAAATGAATACATTTTATACCTCCGTTATTATATAAATAATTTCTTGATGGCAAATATAATGCCTATATTAATGATACAACAACTGCAAAAAGCAATTATTATACGATAAACAAATCAATTGCTTGTGACAATGCACTCGCATTTTTATTTAAAGATTCAGCCGCTCTATTAAGATCTTCAACCGCTTCCATCTGCTTTGTTGCAGTTTCTGTAACTTCCTGTGCTGTTGCTGCTGTTTCCTCTGATACCGCTGAAATATTTTCTATCGCGAAAAGTGTCTCTGATTTTGTATCAGCAATATCATTAACACCACTTGCAATATTATTAACATTCGTAACAAGTTCTACTACTTGTGATTGAATATCAACAAATACTGCTAACGTATTTTTAAGCGACTTTTCTTGAACAGCTACAACACTCTCTGCCTGTTTTGCAGTAGTAACTGTTGCTTTTGTCTTTGAATCAATTTCTTCAATAATTATTCTAATCTTATTCGCTGATTCAACCGACTGGTCTGCAAGCTTACGAATCTCACCTGCAACAACCGCAAATCCTCTACCTGCATCCCCTGCTCTTGCAGCTTCAATTGAAGCATTCAGTGAAAGTAAATTAGTTTGTTCTGCAATCTCATTAATTACACCAATAATATTCCCAATTGATTTTGACGACTCTTGAAGTGCTTGTATACCAATTATTACCGCATTTGTAATATCTACTGTATCCTTTACATTTGAATTAAGCTCATCTATTGTATTCAGACCTGTTTGAACAATCTCTTTTGTACCTTCTGCTATTTCTGATATTTTGTTTGAATTATCAGATACAATATTAATCTTCTCAGAAAGCACGTCCATCTGACGCATACAGCTTTCTGAATCATTCGCCTGTTGAACAATACCTTTTTCAATGCCACTAATTGAATCTGTAATTCCTCGCGTTGCATCAAGTAATGTCATAGCGCTATCTGTTACAGTTTTAGCAGAATCATCAACCGTCAAGGAAACACTTTTTGTTTCTTCTATTAGTTGTTTCATTTTACCTATCATATTATTAATACTTTCAGCTAAAACTTTAAATTCATCTTTTCTTCTTGAATTAACAACGACAGTCAAATCGCCTTCTGCTGCTTTTTCAAGTTTTCCCATAATATTATGGATTGCTGTACTCATACTCGTTGCTATTATTCCACCAACCGCTAATGCAATACCAAATGCAATAATAACAGCAATAATAGTAATTAATTTAATGCTTCCTGCTTGAGCTATAATTACACTTTTGGGAATAACTGAGCATACCATAAATCCAGCATCATTTTTTGCATATATGAATAATTCGGTTACACCATTATACTTCACATATTGATATCCAGATTTGTCCTGTCCCTCTGCAGCTTTCTTATAGTAATCTTTATCTGCAAAGTAAACGGTATTACTATCTATATTGATATTCTGTCCAGCTACGATTTCTCCATTATCTGGAGCAACCAGGGCAACTATACTCTTATCTCCTAAATTAACATTATTAAGTGGGTCATTAACAAAATCTTTATTTAAATCAATAAATATATAACCAATGCTTTTTAAATTATTTCCCGTAAGTTGACGAGCATAACTTAATGCATATGTACTTGAACTCTTGCTATCTAAAAATATATGTTTTGAAAACCATGCTGTTTTATTGCTATCTATCACTTTTGCTTCGTCTGAAACAGAAAGACCTGAATATGTACTTTCTGTTGCTGTCAAAGTAGCAGTCGCAAGGGGCGTACCATACGAACCTATTACAAAAACATTAGAAATTGCATCACTACTACTAGCTATAGATGATATTTGATCTCTAAGCGTATTATATGTAGTTCCTTCTGCTGTTAAATCGCCAGTATATGACTTTGAATAATAATCTTTCAAAGTTTTGTTATTTGCCAAATCATTTGCTGATGTCCTAACATTCGAAAACATTAGGCTATAATAATCTGAAGTTTTTTGGATTGTTGACTGTGCTGATGTTTCGAAGCTTGAAACAATAGCTTTAGAAGCTGTCGAATATGACAAAACACCTAACATAATTATCAAAACTACTGGGATTAAAAAAGCACAGATTAATTTTACACGAATGCTTTGAAACTTTAGCATAAGTCTTGAATCTTTCTTAGTGGAAATCATATCCGACTTAAGCTCTTCAAATTCATCTCTTTTTTCATTCAATCCCTGCTCCATTTTTTCTTTTCTCAGATTGAACTTCATCTTCTTTGCTTCTTTATCTACCTTATTAAATTTAATACCTTTATGTTTTCCTAATGCGTCCTCTTGCAATAACATTTGAGAAACATTTTGATTTCCTTCAATGATCACATCTTCTTGAATCACTTCATCCGCTACCATCACTTCATCCGCTACCATCATATCATCCGCTACCACAACTTCATCATCCGTTTTAGTTGCAGATACCGTAGCTGACTCTTTTTCGGAAAGGTCAGTATTGCTATCAGTCACTATAACTTCATCTAGCGTTGATATAATATTTTTTTCATCTTTTGTATTTTCGCGAATATCATCTGTATTTTGAGGAATATTTCCAGTATCTTTAAGAATATCCTCTGTCGCTTTATTTTCATCCATCGTAAAAAAACCGCCTTTTTATTATATTTCTTCACCAAATAAATACTGTATACATTTTACTATAGATTTCCTTATTTTTCAATGATTTCCAAGGCTAATTCTTTAAGTTGTTTTGCGTCAACAACATTTGGTGCATCTGTCATAAGACAAGTTGCATCTTTTATCTTAGGAAAGGCGATAACATCTCTAATACTGTCTTTTTTTGCCATAAGCATGACCATTCTATCAAGCCCATAAGCCAGGCCTGCATGTGGGGGAACACCATATTTAAATGCATCTAAAAGGAATCCAAATCTTTCATAAGCATCCTCTTTTGTGAAGCCAAGTAATTCAAGCATTTTTTCTTGGATATGGTTTTGCGATATTCTAACGCTACCTCCACCGATTTCAGTACCATTCAATACGATATCATAGGCTTTCGCACGAACTGATCCTGGATCACTTTCAAGTTTATCAAGATCTTCTTCCATTGGCATTGTAAATGGATGATGCATCGCTGTAAATCTATTTTCTTCTTCTGAAAACTCAAGAAGTGGGAATTCTGTAACCCAAAGAAATTCAAAAATATTCTTATCGAGTAATCCAAGGCTATTTGCGATTTCAACTCTAAGCGCGCCTAAAACATTCCATACGATCTTATTCTTATCAGATGAAAACAAAAGTAAATCACCGGGTTTACCTTCCATAGCATCAATAAGTGCCTGCATTTCATCCTCTGTCATGAATTTTCCAAATGATGATTTAAATGTGCCATCTTCATTAATTGCAATATATGCAAGACCTTTTGCGCCATATCCCTTAGCGAATTCCACTAAAGCATCTATCTTTTTACGAGGCATTGCACCTTGACCATTTGCATTAATTCCTCTAACCGAACCGCCATTTTCAAGAGCTCCTGTAAATACAACAAAGCCGCAATCTTTTACGATATTTGAAACATCCTTAAGCTCCATACCAAATCTAAGATCTGGTTTATCAGAACCAAAACGATCCATTGCTACCTGCCATGTCATTCTTTGAATTGGAAGTTGAACATCAACGTCAATCACTTCTTTGAATACATGTGCCAACAATCTTTCATTTACTTCTATAACATCATCAATATCAACAAATGACAATTCCATATCAATCTGTGTGAATTCAGGTTGTCTGTCCGCTCTTAAATCCTCATCTCTAAAGCATTTTACAATCTGCATATATCTGTCATATCCAGAACACATTAGTAATTGTTTAAATAACTGAGGTGACTGTGGAAGTGCATAAAAGTTACCTGGGTGAACACGGCTAGGAACAAGGTAATCCCTAGCTCCTTCTGGCGTACTTTTTGTAAGCATAGGAGTTTCGATTTCAAGGAACCCTTCATTTGCAAGAAATAATCTTGTAAGTGTAGCAACCTTGCTTCTCATAATCAAATTATTTTGAAGATCCGGTCTTCTAAGGTCTAAATATCTGTATTTTAATCGAAGTTCTTCCTTTACATTTGAATTTTCCTCAATAGGAAAAGGTGGAGTCTCTGATTCTGAAAGGATTCTAAGTTGCGTTGCACGAATCTCTATTTCACCAGTCGCAAGATTTTCATTAACAGCTCCTGAACGTTTTTCAACTTGTCCAACCACTGCAATTACAAATTCATTTCTTATGCCATAAGCCTTTTCAAAGCCTTCTTTTCCGATATCATTTTCATCAAATATTATCTGCAATAAACCGGAGCGATCTCGCAAATCCACAAAAATCAAGCTTCCTAAATTTCTTCTTTTTTGAACCCACCCCATTACAGTTACAACTTGTCCTACATTTTCAACACCTATTTCAGTACATCTATTACTTCTTTTTAAGCCTTTCATTGATTCAGCCATTTTTTCCTCCTTATAAATATCTCTTAGTTTAACGGGTCATTATAGAATTCCTTGAATTCTTCATAGCCTTGTTGTATAAGTTGTTCTTTTTGAAATTTTTTATTTTTATTCATTCTAACTACAAGAACTTTTTCGCCATTCTTTCTTGCATTTTGCGCTTCTTCAATTACATTACACAAAGCTTTTCCCGCGATGCCTTTTTCCAAAAGATATGCGATTTTCTTTGATTCAGTAGGTATCTGAAAGCCACTTTCAAGAAGTAGTAATACAATCCGTTCAAATCCAATTGAAAATCCGCACGCAGGAACATCACTTCCCGTGAAATTTCCTACCATCTTATCATAACGTCCACCGCCGCCACAACTTCCACCAAACTCAGGGATAGAAATTTCAAAAATAGTTCCTGTATAATAAGACATGCCCCTCACTAATGTTGGGTCAAATATTATTTCGAATTTTGCTGCCTTTGTAGTTTCGACACTTTCAATAATTTCAGCAAGACTTTCTTCTACTTCTTTTTCAAGAAAACCAACCAGTTCATGTGCAAGATAAGCCACACCATTCTGCGCATTATCAACACCTTTGAATAATGCCACGTATTTATCTATGCTTGTCTTATCAAATCCACTGCTTTCTAATTCAGTAGCAACTCCGTCAAGACCTATCTTGTCCATCTTATCTAGAATAATAAATACGGTATCATAATTTTCTTCTGAAAATCCACTATACGCCGCCATTGCCTTAAGGATTCTTCGTTCATTGATACGAATCTGGAAATCCTTGAATCCAAGTTTTCCAAGCGTTGTTGTTGTTGCGAGAATAAGCTCAATTTCTGCAAGATTACTTGGCTCTCCCAAAATATCAATATCACACTGCATAAACTGACGATAACGACCTCTTTGCGGTCTGTCAGCTCTCCACACATTTCCAATTTGTAGTGCTTTAAATGGAGTAGGAAGCTGGCTTGCATTATTTGAATAGAATCGAACTAGTGGAACCGTCAAATCATATCTAAGCCCCGTATCTACAAGGTCAGCTTCTGTCTTTGCAGTTTCAAGGTTCAGCTTTTCTCCACGTTTTAATACCTTGAATATGAGTTTTTCATTTTCTCCGCCCTGCTTGCTACTTAAATTTTCTATATTTTCCATACAAGGTGTCTCTATCGGTGTAAATCCAAAATCACCATAGGTATCTTTTATTACACCAATTACGTAATCTCTTATCTGCATCTCCGCTGGTAAAATGTCTTTCATACCTGTTACAGGCTTCTTACTGAGTGCCATAACTGCTAATCCTCCAAATCTATATCATTTATTTCGATTTTACTTTTTTCAATCAATTGTAATGTTTCCGGTTCGTGTATCATTCTCTGAAAAGTAATAAAGACAACCATATCCATATTTTTAACTTCTTCTATCATGATATCCACAGCAGTATCTATGTCGAATGCCTTTCTGTAAGGTCTGTCCGCAATCAACGCCGCAAATTCATCAACCACTCTTATAATCCTTGCTCCAAGTGGAATTTCTTCACCTTGTAAATTATCTGGATATCCACTTCCATCATAGCACTCATGATGTCTAAGTACTGTTTCCATTAAATTATCTGAATAATGATAATCTAAAAGCAAATCATAACTTAATTTAGAATGCATTCTCATATATTTCATTTCTTCAATTGAAAGTCCATCGTTATTTCTTCCATACAAATACTGCGAAAGTTCAAGTTTTCCAATATCATGAAGTAATCCAGCTAATGCCAAATCGTAACACTCTGCTTCTTCTAACTTCATAGCTTTTGCAAGCGAATATGCAAGATTACTTACTAATATTCCATGTGAAATTCCATCCTTAAAATCGTTCCACATATAATTATTTTTTTTCTGTTTATAATCATTTACATTATTATTCAACTTAACACGATTCACTGCTGTCCCGCCGATATACTGATTATTTACTTTCTTTTGTTTATCCATTACTCAATTTCCCCTCTAACTCTAACCAATTAATTAGAAACTGTTTTCTGCGAAAAATTTACGTTTTCTATCAATCATCTCATCAATTCTATCTATATAATTTCTTACATCTTTTACATTTTCTATTCTTTCAACTCTATCATAGTTGCCATCTTCACTATAAAAAATAACCTTTGAGGCACCGCCTGCACCAACTGCTATTATTGTCTGCTTCTCCTCCATAATTAGAACATTATAAATGCATTCTTTTCCTGGTTTAGAATAGCCCACATTTTCGAAATTACCAGCCATATTTTTCTGACGATACATATAATACGGTTCAAGTCCCATTTCTTTTGCATATGCTGCTGTCATCGCAACGATTTCATCCGTATTAACAATTGATACATTCTTATATTTCTCTTTTAAAATATTAATCGCCGCAGCACGTTTTATTGCAAGTGAATGAATTGTAAGGCTATCTGGGCTTAATTTCTTAATTTGTTCTAATGTATAATGAATCATTGCTTCGTCTTCACCTGGAAGTCCCAAAATCAAATCCATGTTAATATTATCAAATCCATTGTCTCTTGCCATTTTAAATGAATCTATAATCTGTTGAACCGTATGACGTCTACCAATAATATCAAGCGTTTTCTGATTCATCGTTTGAGGATTAATCGAAATTCTACCTACTTTATGAGACTTCAAAACCAATAATTTTTCCAATGTAATACTGTCAGGGCGACCTGCCTCTACCGTTAATTCGTAAACGTGCTCAACATTAAAATTATTTTCTAAGGCAGTAAGTAATCTGTCTAATTGTTGCGCGGAAAGAGTAGTTGGCGTTCCACCTCCAAAATATATCGTGTCTAACCTTCTATCCTTCATGCTGTCAGAAACAAACTGCATTTCCTTGATTAACGCATCTAAATAATTGTCTACTTCTTTTTGCCATATTGCTAATGAAAATGAGGTAAATGAGCAATACAAACATGTAGTTGGGCAAAATGGAATTCCAATGTATAAACTATAACCTTTAATATAGTCTATACTTTTTAGTATCTCAAGTTCTTTCTTTGCCACTACCACCGCTAAATCAATTTTTTCCTCACTTACAAAATGTTCTTCTCTATAGAATTTTCTTATATCTGATTCAGGAACGCCATTATTGAACATTTTTACCACAACTTTACTTGGTCGTACTCCTGTTACATTTCCCCAAGGCAATGTTTTTCCTGTTAATTTCACTAATTGCAAATATAGTTTTTCTTTGAATTCATCATGAATTTCTCCCTTACTTCTACCATCAATTACTGGTGATTCAACTTCAATCGTAAGTTCAGCATCATCAATTGGCTTTGATGTCACTTCTGTTCTTGGATAAAAAGATTTTACTAGAATATTTGCATCGTCATAAAAATCTAAGTCCTCTATTTTAATATAAATCATATAATTTTTGTCCTTCACTAAACCTCATTGGCAAAATGGGTTGTACTTTTTTTCATATTCAATCGTAGTCGAGTCTCCATGGCCCGGATACACGATTGTTTTTCCGGGTAATATGAGCAATTTTTCTTTTACTGAACGTATAAGCTGTGATGCACTTCCTGTTGGAAAATCACTTCGACCTACAGATTCATTAAATAATGTATCACCACTGATTAGAATATCTTCGTTTAAAAAGTAATAACAAACACTGCCTTCGGTATGACCCGGTGTATGAATTACTTTTATCGAAAATCCAGCAATATTTAATAATGTTCCATCTTGCACATATTCGTCGGCCTTCAGTTGAACGTTTGCTCCAAAAGATGAGGATAAATTAAAACTACTATTCTCAATGATATTCTTTTCTTTATCACAGGCAATTACAGGTATATTGAATTTTTCTTTAATCTGATTCGCGGCCAAAATATGGTCAAAATGACCATGTGTAAGTAAAATAGCTTGCGGCTTTAACCCGTTTTCTGAAATTACGGATTTGATTGTCGCTGGACTATCCGCCGGGTCAATAATAATTGTATCCTTTGTCGATACATTTACTATGAAATAGCAATTAGTACTTACTGATCCAAGCACCTTCGTAATTATTCTAATTTTATTTTCGTCCATAATGTGACCATACCTTTCCGCTATCATCAACCTGTAGTTCTTATAATATCAACTACACCTTCAATATTTCTTAGCTTATCAACTATTTTTTGCAATTCATCTTTGCAATGAATATCAAATCCAACACTGATTGTAGCTTTATCATGCTTATTTACTCTACAATTCATTGATTTCACATCTATATTACTCTCTGTAAATATCCTTGAAATATCTACAATCAAAGCTTTTCTGTTATTTGCAAACATCTTGATTTCGGCTGTGTACTTCTCACCTGTCGCTTCTGTTTTCTGCCATTCAGCGTCAATTAGTCTTTCTCTTTCACTTTCTGGAAGATTCAGTACGTTGATGCAATCAGTTCTATGGATTGAAATTCCTCGGCCTCTTGTAACAAAGCCTACTATTTCATCACCAGGAACAGCACTACAGCATTTTGAATATCTTACTGCAACATCATGAATGCCTCTAACTACAATTCCACTCTTAGAATGCTTCGTTGGCGTACTTGTTTTTTCTATTTGCTCTGAATGTGAATCAAGTATATCTTTATCCGTAATGGAAGCCTTTTTCTTTTTATCAAATTCTTCAACTAATTTATTAACTACCTGGCCTTCTTTTAAACCGCCATGTCCAACTGACGCAAGAAGGGATTCCCAGTCTCTAAACCCATATTTTGTAAGTGTCTTCTCTACATATTCAGCTTTTGTATAATCGGAAAGTTGAAGACCTTTCCCCTTGGCATATTTATCAATTAACTCTTTGCCTTTTATTATATTATCTTCTTTTAATTCTTGCTTGAACCACTGATTTATCTTATTTCTAGCCTGAGTGCTCTTAACAATTTTTAACCAATCTCTACTTGGTCCCTTAGAATTCTGAGAAGTAATAATCTCAATTCTATCACCGCTTTTTATCAAATAATCAATTGTAACAAGCTTACCATTCACTCTAGACCCAACCATTTTATTACCTACAGCACTATGAATACTGTAAGCGAAATCGATTGGTGTGGAACCGTTTGGTAGGTTTTTAACATCACCTGAAGGTGTAAAGCAATATACATTATCTGAAAATAAATTCAAATCATTTTTTATGGATGTCAAAAACTCCTTATTATCAGACATATCTTTCTGCCACTCAAGTATTTGTCTAAGCCAGCTAAGTTTCGCTTCTTCACTCTTTTCACTGCCTTCACCAGTATTGCCCTCTTTATATTTCCAATGGGCTGCAATACCATATTCAGCAGTTCTGTGCATTTCATAGGTTCTAATCTGAATTTCAAAGGGCTGACCACTTGATGAAATTAAAGTTGTATGCAGTGATTGATACATATTGGGTTTAGGCATAGCAATATAATCCTTGAAACGCCCAGGAATTGGCTTATACATTTCATGTATGATACCTAATGCTGCATAACAATCTTTTACTGTCTCAACTTTAATTCTAACTGCAAACAAATCATATATCTGATCTAATGTCTTATCTTGATTTATCATTTTTCTATATATACTAAAGAAATGCTTTACACGTCCATCAATGTGACACTCAATGCCAGCACTCTCAATATGTGTTCCTACTTCTTCTATTATTTCTTTTACAAATGCTTCTCTTTGATTTTTACTTAATGCAATTTTATCAGCCAAATCCTTGTATACATCTGGATGCAAATACTGCATTGATAAATCATCGAGCTCAACTTTGATTTTAGAAATACCAAGTCTATGAGCGATTGGTGCATATATATCCATTGTTTCTCTAGATTTTTCAATTTGTTTTGCTGGCGTTTGATACTGCATCGTTCTCATATTATGAAGTCTATCCGCTAGTTTTATAAGAATTACTCTGATATCCTTTGCCATTGCAAGAAACATCTTTCGTAAGTTCTCTGCCTGGACTTCAATCTTATCATTATCATAGCTTAACTGTGTCAACTTCGTAACACCATCTACGAGAAGTGCAACTTCATTACCAAATTCTTTTGTTATTTGTTCCGTCGTAATAGAAGTATCTTCTACTACATCATGTAAAAGACCTGCAACAATAGTCTCTTTATCAAGCTCTAATTCCGCTAGGATAATTGCAACAGAAAGAGGATGAATTATATATGGTTCACCCGATTTTCTTAATTGTCCCTTATGTGCATTATTAGCAATTTCATATGCTTTCCTGATCTGTGAAAAATCAGTTGAGGGATGATATTTTTTTATACACTCTACAAGTTCATTATATAGCACATCTTGACTCACGAAATCCACTGGTGACTTAATTGAAATTTCTGTGCCATCTTCTAAAGTCTTCTTCTCATCTGTTTCTTCTGACATTTCACACCCGCTTTCTCGTATAGAACTTTCATACAATTATAATGGCAATAATGCGATATTGCAAGTCCCAAACAAGAATCCTGTGAAAACCGCATTATAATAAGTACATATATCATCTTTTCGTGTTAAATTCGCTTGAAAATGTAGCGATGAATATTAAGTTATGGTTTAAAGCTATCGGGAGGTGGTGAGTGAATAGTAATTTATAATTATGCATTTCGCCTGCCTTTCCTTCAAGCAGTATATTTTTTTGCAAGCCTCAGGGATGATGAAAAATCTCACTTCGTTCGATCTTTCATCTGAGTCTTGGAAAAAATATGAACACTGCTTTCAGCCGGTCTACGGCGAAATGCATAATTATAAATTACTATTCACCGTTTACTTCGTTGAGCGGCTTTAAAACATAAATTAATATTCATTCTACACTCCCTCGCTTGCCCTTAGATGCGCAAAGCATTCGGAATGTAGTTGTATGCTCCCCCAATACATTCTCTCGCCCTGTTGGCCCTTTAATGCCCTTTAAAATGCAAATATGAATATTCATTCTACACCCTCCCACACTTGCTTTGCCCTTTGCGCCCCACAAAGAGTAACCCTGAATATTCATTTACCCTTATAAGCTTTACAGCTGACCGGCCGAAATCAGCAGTCATGGTTTTTTCATCTGAGTCTAGTCCAAAGCATACTGTTTGAAGGAAAGGTCGACAAATTGTATGAGTATTCATGCATACATCTCTCCACGCATTTGCCCTTGCCCCACCCAAAATGTAACCATGAATATTCATTCTACACCCTCAGTTCCACTGCGATACGTACATGTTATAATACGTCCCCATTTTCCCCATCAAAGCTGTATGCGTCCCTTGCTCGACGATATTGCCCGCTTTTACGACTAAGATTTCATCGGCATTTTGGATTGTTGAAAGTCTGTGTGCTATTACAAAGCAAGTCTTTTCCTTCATCAGTCTACGCATCGCATCCTGGATTTTTGATTCGGTTCTTATATCAACGTTAGATGTGGCTTCGTCTAAGATAAGCATGTTTGAATCTAATAACATTGCTCTGGCTATTGTTATGAGTTGTTTTTGACCTTTTGATATATTCGTACCTTCTTCTGATAGAATCGTATCATATCCTTGTGGCAGACCAATTATATAATTATGAATCTTGGATGCTTTTGCTGCTTCTACCACTTCCTCCATTGTTGCATGTTCTTTACCATAGGCAATATTATCAAATACGGTTCCTCGAAACAACCACGTATCTTGAAGCACCATTGCATATGACTTTCTAAGACTATCTCTTGTGACATCTAATATATTATTGCCATCTACAGTTATATTACCGCTGTCGATGTCGTAAAATCTCATTAAGAGATTGATAATTGTCGTTTTTCCGGCTCCTGTTGTTCCGACAATTGCAACTAACTTGCCTGGCTCGGCATGAAAGCTAAGATTCTTTAGTATCGGTCTTCCTTTGACATAACCAAAGTCAACATTTTTAACATCAACTTCACCCAAAACATCAGTTAATGTCTTTGCTTCAAATATATCTGCAGCTTCTTTGGGCTCATCAATCACTCTAAATACTCTCTCAGCTGCAGCTAATGCCGACTGAAAATCACCCATTATATTTGCTGCTTCATTAATCGGTCCTGAAAACTTTCTTGAATACAGTACAAATGATGAAATATTTCCGAGTGAAATTGCTGATTGCATATATAAAATTGCTCCGAACACAGTAATTAATGCAAGCGATAAATTATTAATAAAGTTAACAAATGGACCCGTCATGCTTCCGAAATAATCTGCATTATAATATCCCATCACAGCATCTTCATTCTTTTTTTTGAATTTTATGATTGTATTATTTTCTTGGTTATAGGCTTTTAAAGTCTTCTGTCCTGCTATCATCTCCTCAACAAAGCCATTCATACGTCCAAGAGATGCTGAACGTTCACGAAACAACGGTCTTGTCTTTTTAACAATAAATTTGGTAATGAAAATTGACATTGGTATTGTAATCACAAATATAAACAAAAGGTTTGTTGAAATTGATGCCATCATTACGAAGGAACCTACAACCGTAATTAAACTGGTACATAATTGGACCAAATCTGTAGAAAGTGAGGTATTGACTGTATCAATATCATATGACATTTTGCTTAAAATTTCACCTGTCTGATGTGTATCGAAATATGATATTGGCAACCGCATTAAGCTACCAAACACATCTTCCCTCATCTTGTGTATAATCTTCTGGCTGATATTTACCATTAAAACAGAAAGAACATAAGATAAAATTGAAGAAATAATATAAAATGCTGCCATCAGTCCACAGTAATAGAATACTTTATCAAATGCAACCTTTCCTACACCACCTTCAATATTATCAATTGCGAGGCCTGAAAGTCTCGGACCAAGAAGTGAAAATACATTACTTGCAAAAGACATTGTTAGTGCCAATATCATTAGAAATTTATATCGAAATAAATATTTTCCAAGTCGACGTATCGTTCCTTTTTTATTAATACTTTTACTATTACTTAGTATTTCCTCTGCACTTGTTCCTTTATGAATCTTTGGTCCGCCGCCAGAAAACATTTCCGCTCCTGTTCTAGCCATATACGTCACTCCTTTCGAAAATATTCAAACAATCATTCTAATACGAAAATATCAAAAACTATCATTTACCAAGCTGTAGATTACTTATCTCTCTATATTCCTGACATGTAAGCAGAAGTTCTTCATGCGTTCCTTTGCCTACCAATTTACCTTCATCAACTACAATTATAATATCAGAATTCATAACCGAACTTACACGCTGCGCAACTATAATCGTTGTAGTATCTACGAAATTTTTCTTGATGTCATTTCGTAATGTTGCATCTGTCTTGTAATCAAGTGCACTCGATGAATCATCTAAAATCAGTATTTGGGGACTCTTTGCGAGTGCTCTTGCTATCAAAATTCTTTGTTTCTGTCCACCGCTTAAATTAGCACCTTTGATTGAAACGTCCGCACCAAATCCATTTTTCATCAACTTAATATGATCAAGAATTTGTGCATATTCAGCTGCTTTTTCCACCTGCTTATCCGATAATTCTCGTCCAAGATTAATATTTTCATATATGGTATCCTCAAACAATGTATCATTTTGAAATACAGCGCCAAACTTTTGATAAAATTCATCATGGGAATATTTTCTGATGTCTTTTCCATCTATTTTGATTACCCCGCTATCAACGTCATAAAAACGCATTAAGAGGTTGATTATTGTCGTCTTTCCTGAACCAGTTGCACCAATTATCCCAAGTGTTTGACCTTTTTTCAAAGTAAAGCTGACATCCTCTATACTGTAGTAATTTTTATTATACGAAAAGGATACATGATCAAATTCTATCCTATAAGGAACTTGAGAATCTTTATATGAATTGGCATCTGCATATTCATTTCTATTAGCATCTGAATCCTTATATGAACCAGTATCTGAATCTACATATACATTTGTAACCTGCTTCAAATCCTCACAAGTATTCAATACTTGTTCTATTCTATTTGCTGATGCAGTTGCTTTTGAAAATAGCACAAATAGATTTGTAATAGAAAGCATAGCATTCAAAATAATTGTGAAATATGTAAGAAATGCTATGATTGTACCGGGTTTCGTAAGCCCTACATTTACTCTTGATGCGCCTACAATGATTATCAATACCCAACCCATATTAAGCAAAAAATTCATTACAGGATTCGTGATTGCCATTACAATAGCGGCTTTCTTTTCCTTTGAAACCACATTTGCATTTATTTTTTCAAATTGTTTTTCCTCATAATTCGTCTTTGACAATGCCTTAATTACTCTGATTCCAGTTATACTTTCCCTGACTTTTCTAACTAAAAGATCTGCCATAGACTGTTGTTCAATATAGAGTGGAATTCCTTTTTTTGAGACAAAAAAAACAACCACACCCAAAAGTGGAAGTGATGCTACCAATATAAGTGAAAGTATAGGATCAAGCGTCATTGTTAAAGCGATTCCTCCAATTAAAAGTATTGGTGCTCTCACTCCTAATCGTTGCATTCTACCTATGACATTATGAATATTATAAGTATCTGAAGTCATTCTTGAAATTAAAGAAGCCTCTGTAAAAGAATCCATCTGATTAAAGGATAATGATGTTATCTTTTCAAAAAGATCATTTCTTAATACTCGCGTCGCATCTTTTGCAACCCCAGCTGCCATTCTGTTTGCAATTATGTTTCCAAGCACAGCAAAAAGAGCGCAGAAAAACATAGCCACACCCCATAAAAGTACTTTATTAATATTGTTTTGAGGAACTACCTCATCAATAATATAAGCGAGAATCCAAGGTAAAAGTAAATCCATAAGGGTTCCGCCAAATTTTATTACAAACCCCACTATCATACGATTAAAGTGGGGTTTTAAATAATTTATTATAATTTTCATTTTTAATTACAACCTTTTTCAGTAAATAAATCACCCATTAAGAAGTCACTATTTTGCGAGGCAAGTAATTGTTCAGGTACTGAGCAGTTACAAATAAACTAGCTTTTATTTTCCAGGATATTTGATAACTGAATCTACCTCATAGCCTTCAAGCTTGTCACGACCATTAAGTCCTTCTAATTCAATAAGAAATACTGCTTTAACAACAATTCCGCCAAGCCTTTCAACTAACTTAATTATTGCTTCTATTGTTCCGCCCGTTGCCATTAAGTCATCAATTATTACAACTCTTTGACCTTCCTTTATGGCATCTTTATGCATTTCAATTGTCGCTGTACCATATTCTAATGCATATTCTGTTGAAATAGTTTCACATGGAAGCTTACCTTTCTTTCTTACTGGAATAAATGGTTTATGCATATTATATGCAATAGGTACCCCAAAAATGAATCCACGTGATTCAGGGCCTAACAGTAAATCAAACTCAACGTCTTTTAACATTGCTTGCATACTATCAATTGCAAGATGTAATCCATCAGCATCCTCCAAGACACTTGTTATATCTCTAAAAATAATTCCTTCTTCAGGAAAATTGGGTATACTTCTAATATATTCTTCAATCTTTTTCATTTAAATTATCCTTTCAATTTATCAATTTTTTATACTTCAGCATATGTCTTTTCCATAAATTCTCTTGCTGCAATCGCATTTGATGGATTTGTATCTTCTAATGTCACATGAACATATGGTTTATGTTGTTTCACTAATTTTAACAACAACGGATAGTTTAGTCCGCCTGTTCCTGCAGCAACTGAAATAATATTATTGTTTTCAACCACAAAATCTTTCGCATGTATAATTGCAATATCATTGCCTAGTAAATCAAACGCCTGTTGCATTATTTCATCTTGGTCTTTGATATTTTCAACTGAAAGAACATTTACAGGGTCAAAAATAATCTGTAGATTAGGTGAATTAATAGCATCTAATACTTTTTTTGCTCTTTCTATCGTATATACAATATGCTTATATACTGGCTCAATGGCAAATATGACACCGAATTTTTCAGCATATTCAATAACTGGTCTTAAATTCTTGATAAATATTTCAAGTGCTTCTTCTGAATGGTTGGCTGGATCAAATTTATATTCCGTATTAACAGCACCCGTCTCAGTGCCTACAACCGCACAGCCGAGTACACTTGCAAATCGAATATGTGCCTTATACTTTTCAACAATCTTAGCGAGTTGTTCTGGATCTGGATTTGCTAAGTTAAGATAACAACCAAGCACTGCAACATCCACTTTATTCTCAATGCACAATTCTTTCATATACATAGCAAGTCCTGGTGTCATTGTTTCTATCTCTGGTTTAAATTCCTTAATTGATTTACTTAATGCTATATGCATACAATGGAATCCCTGGTTATGTATATTAGGAATTAATTGTTCAAGTGGTGCATACTCCATATCATGTGCTCTAATACCAATTCTCATTAAAAAAATACCTCCCATTAGTAATAAATATATAACTCTAATATATTAAATCTAATATTAAAAATCAAAAACAACTTTTATTTTACTATTCTTAAATACTTGTGTCAACTTATCTATTAACAACTTTTATTTAATTACAGCTTTATTACAGCTTTTTTATTATAATTGCTATTCACTCATCTCTATTATATTAAATTGCAAACTTGTTCTTCCATTATAGAGATTAATATTGGGATAATATAATATAGATTTCTTATCCCCTCTTACTGGGAGGTTCTCTTGCGAAGCACGAAATGAAATTGCTTCAATTATATTACCTCTTTCATTTTCAAGCGTTATTTTAAGTACATTTTTATTTTTTCCAATCAAATAAGCATTTTTTACTATTAGATTATTATCTGCAAATATAGGTTTTTCATTTGATTTACCAAATGGCTCAAGCACTGAAAGTTGTTTAACCAAATCCATTGTTACGTAATCCACTGGCATAGCAACATCAATCCAAGTAACTTTTGTCAAATCAGATTCACTAAGATTGGCACAATCATTCAATTTCTTTCTAAAGTTTTCCACATTTTCTTCAGACAATGACATTCCTGCAGCCATTGGATGTCCTCCAAACTTTATGAGTAAATCTTTACACTTGTTGATTTCTTCAAACATATTATAGCCATCAATTGAGCGTCCTGAACCTTTGACACCCTCCTCCGCATTCGTAAGCACAATGGTTGGCTTGTAATATTTTTCGCGGATTCTTCCTGCAATAATTCCTGCTAGACTCTCATGACAATCTGGTAAATATACGACGAGAACGTTATCATTATTTAGAGAATCCTTTTCCACAATATCCAACCCTTTTAAAAGCTCTTTCTGGGTCATATCTTTTCGCTCGTCATTGAGTGCTTTAAGATCTCCAGCCAATTCATAGGCCTTTTTTTCATCTTTTTCTAAAAGCATTTGTAAAGCTCTATTTGCAGTATCTAGACGCCCACTGGCGTTTAGACATGGTCCAATTATAAAGCCAATATGGTAGGTACTGATATTTTCCATATCAATTCCACATAAATCAATTAATGCTTTCAACCCAAGATTCTTAGTGTTCTTAATTTTATTCAAGCCTAGTTTTACGATTACCCTGTTTTCATCTTTCAAATCTACGATATCGCCTATCGTTGCAATCGCCGCAAATTCAATCAGCTCAGAAAGCTCCAAATCGGGGATTTCATACTCTTCATATAGTACCTGAACCAGTTTAAATGCCACTCCTGCACCACATAATACTTTAAATGGATACGTACATTCAATTTGCTTAGGATTAATGATTGCGTCTGCTTTGGAGGATAAATATATTTTTTCATTATTATCTTCGATGTAAGGGATATCATGATGATCAGTAATTATCATAGTCATCCCAAGCTTCTTTCCATAAGCAATCTGGTCAATTGCTGCAATCCCATTATCACATGTGATAATCGTATCTATTCCATCTTCTTTCGCCTGTAAAATAAGATTTTCATTAATTCCATAACCATCAACGATTCTATGCGGTATCACATAATCCACGTCTGCCCCAATTTTTTCTAATGCTTTATATAATATGTATATCGAACAAATTCCATCAATATCATAATCTCCAATTATTCGTATTTTAGAATTTGAAGAGATTTTTTCTTTAATTATAGATACCGCCTTATCCATGTCTAACAGCGTTCGTGGATTATGTAAGATTTTATAGCAATCTTGACCATTACTAAGATACATTTCAATATCTGTTTCTCCTATTACATCGCGGTTTCTTATCACGCGTGCAACCACTGGATCTATATTATACTTTTTCCCGATTTCATAGAAATCTGCTTTCTTTGCATATACTTTCCAAATACTCATCTTTCTTTTCCACCTATTCTATCTAATAAACCTACATAAAAATATCCCAGTCAAATTTTAGTATTCGACTGGGATATTAAATTATATGCTGAATTTATTTACTTGCGATTACTTTATTCTTTTTCTTATCAGCATACATTTTAAATGTATACCACAATCCACCAGTAATACATACTGATGAAAAAGTACCAAATGCCACACCTACGAGAAGTGGAAGTGCAAATTCCTTAATTGAACCTACACCAACAATATATAATACTAATAATACAATAAATACTGTAAGGTTCGTATTAATTGATCTTGATAATGTATGTGTAATACTTGTATTAACAAGTACCTTTAAGTCCGTTTTGCTATTTGCAGTCTTAAGGTTTTCTCGAATTCTATCAAATATAATGATAGTAGCATTTATTGAGTATCCTAAAATTGTAAGCATACATGCAATAAATGTATTACCTACGGCAGTTCTGGAGAATGAATAAAATGCCAACAATACTAACAAATCAATCGCCAATGCAATAACTGCACTTGCAGCAAATTTGATATCTTTAAATCTAATCCAAATATATAATAACATTAATAAAATGGAAACAACTACCGCAATAATTGCATCATTTTTCATTCCTTCACTAACGGTTGCACTGATTGTTTCAGCTGTGATCGCAGTTTGAGGAACATTAAAGTTAGTTTCTAAAGCAGTATCTAAAGCCTCTCTTTGTGCAAGATCAAGTGTAATTGTTTTAAAAATAACTTGATTACTGTCAGTAACTCTTTGTTGTTGTACACCATTATTCACTTCGATAACTCCCTGAATAACTGGAATTACTTTATCTTCGATTTCGGCTTGACTCATATTTTCATTAAATTCAACTGTAGTAACAGTACCACCAACAAATTCAAGACTATAATTAAAAGCTCCATTACCTGTAGTCGAATTAAATATCATATAACCAAATCCCGCAATTATAATAATGATTGAAACGCCAAGATATAGATATCTTCTCTTCATGAAATCATATATTTTCTTAAACTGAGTAGCACCGTATAACTTTGGATTTTTAACGCCTAAGCTAAATAAGAGCTTGATAATTGTTCTAGATAGAAAAATCGATGTAAACATAGATACAAGTACACCAATCGCAAGCGTCTTAGCGAACCCTTGAACGCTACCAGAACCTTTTATAGCAAGCACAAATGCTGCAATTAAAGTTGTTATATTACCATCTATAATTGCTGTTAAAGCTTTATGGAAACCTAGGTGAATCGCATTTTCAATTGTCTTTCCATCGCCAATTTCCTCTTTAATTCTTGAGTATATAATAATATTAGCATCTACTGCCATACCAATGCCAAGAATAATACCCGCAATACCCGGAAGTGTTAGTGTTATTTCGAAATAGCTTACCATCAAAATAACGGCCGCTGTATATATAATCAAAGATATACATGCAACAATACCAGGAATTCTATATACAACAATCATAAATGCAAATAATATTAAAAGACCAATAATAGTAGCCATAATACTTGTACGAATTGCATCTGCGCCAAGTTTTGCTCCTACAACGTTTGAGCTTATTTCCTTAAGTTCACATGGAATTGAACCAATTCGGATATAGGAAGCTAGTTTGTCAGCAGTTTCAAATGATTCCATTTTGTTGATTACAGCACTACCACCACTAATTGTTGTTTCAACTATAGGTTGACTTACAGTAGCACCATCATAAACAATATATATTGCTTTACCTATATTTGCAGCAGTCGCCGATTCGAACTTTTTTGCACCCTCATCATTAAATTCAAGATTTACTCCATACTTAGAGCCAGTAGTTGCAGCAGAATCTGTATATGCTGAAGCAGTTTTTACATCTGAACCAGTAAGTAATGGTGTATATGCTGTTTTTGCATTAAAAGCCTTATATCCTGCATCATCTAAAAATTCAAGAGACCCTGGAGTTCCTAACTGTTCCAAAATAGTATTCGCATCTGTCACATCAGGAATTTCAACAGCTATTCTATTTCCGCCTTCTTTGTATACTTCTGATTCATTACTATAAGTTCCAACTCTTTGCTGAAGCTTATAGATTGTATCTGTTAGATTCTGAGCACTAGGATTAGGATCTACTGTTTCATATGTAATACTAACACCACCAGCTAAATCCAAGCCAAGTTTAATGTCAGAAGCACTACCATTACTTCCATTATTATTCGCAATTCCAAAATATGCAATATAACTAAATCCAAATAACATTGCAAGTATAACAAGTGAATAAATAACCTTCTTCTTTAATTTGTAGTTCATTTTTCTACTCCTCCAATTAGTCTTGTGCCATTGCTGCCTTAATCATAATTGCACATTCAACCCTTTTTCTTTGCATTTCACAACCAATATCGTAGGCATCATTGATATCACCTTGATAATTATAAGAATTTGCTGCACACCCACCACTACAGAAAAATTTTGCAAAACACACTTTACATTTTTCTTTTGAATATACATTGCTCGCCTTGAACTTGTCCCGAATATCAAGTCTTGTAATTCCTTCATCGACATTACCCATAATGAATTCATCCTTACCAACAAACTGATGACATGGATAATAATCACCCCAAGGAGTAACTGCTAAATATTCACATCCTGAACCACAACCCGAAAGTCTCTTCGCAACGCAAGGTCCGCCATTTAAATCGATCATAAAATGAAAGAAATTGAAGCCATTCCCAGCTTTTTTTCGTTTTACAATTTCTGCTGATAATTTATCATATTCACCAAAAATCTGATTTAAATCTTCTTCTCTAATCGCGTATGCTTCTTCTGGTTGTGCAACAACAGGTTCCACTGAAATCTGTTCAAAACCATTGTCTGCAAAATGAAGTACGTCCTTAGAAAAGTCTAAATTATTATGTGTAAAAGTTCCTCTAACATAGTAATTATTCTGATTACGGCTTTCAGCTACCTTTTTGAACTTTGGCATAATAATATCATAACTACTTCCATTACCGTTTCTAGTAGGACGCATACGGTCATTAATTTCTTTTCTGCCATCTATACTAAGTACAATGTTAGACATTTCCTTATTTGCGAATTCAAGGATTTCATCATTTAAAAGAATTCCGTTCGTAGTCAATGTAAATCTAAATTTCTTGTTATTGTCTTTTTCAAGACTTCTACCATACTCTGTAAGTTGTTTTACAACTTCCCAGTTCATAGTAGGCTCTCCACCAAAAAAATCTACTTCCAAATTCGTTCTTGAACCCGAATTGTGAACTAAGAAATCTAATGCTTTCTTCCCAACTTCAAAACTCATCAAAGCTCTTCTGCCATGATACTCGCCTTCTTCTGCAAAGCAGTAACGACAAGCTAAGTTACAATCATGCGCAATATGTAAACAAAGTGCCTTAACGACTGTAGGTCTGTCCTTAAAACTATCAATATACTCTTCATAAATATCTTCTGTAAAAAGTCTGCCTGCTTCTTTTAATTCTTTGATCTCTTCATAGGCTTCATAAATATCTTTTTCAGAATGTTTTTCTTCAAACTTTTCTTTTATCTCCTCTAAACTCAAAGTTTCAAATAGAGGCACAATATCATATACTATATCGTCAACCACGTGAACAGCTCCACTGTTGACATCAAGTATTATGTTAAATCCGTTGTTTTTGTACTGATGTACCATTATATTAAGTTACCTTTCAATGAATAAGAGAGTGTCCTTTAATGCTTTAAACACTCTCCAAATTTCTTAATTATTTTTGTTCTCGCAGCTCTGATTTCCTACTGTGCAAGATGTTTTGCATGCTGACTGACATGAAGTCTGACATTCGCCACATCCGCCCTTTTTCATTGTATCTTTCAAAACGCGATCACTAATAGTCTTAATATGTTTCACAATGATACCTCCTAAGTTTATAAACTTTGATTATTATATCATAAAGTGGATATTATTTAAAGCATTTTTTTGCTTTATATTCGTTATGAATCTAGATCTATTTTATTTAAATAAATCCACCCATACGAAGAACAAATATCCATACTGTTAGTGTTACCGATGAGAACAATGTTGTTAAAACAATAATGCTAGAGGCGAGGACCTCATCATTATTCATACTCTTCGCCATTATATAGCAGCTTACTGTTGATGGCGATGCAAGCATGATTAATATTGATACCAATTCTTGATTTCTAAATCCCATCCATATTGCAATCGGCAAGAATATTCCTGCTTGCAAAATCAATTTAATGACCGAACCAATAATCGTTGGTTTTATTTTTTTAATTGCTTTTCGCCCTTCAAATCCTGCTCCAATTACAATTAAAGCAATTGGGGTCGCAGTGGAAGCGACGCTTGTGATTGTCTTATCTATAATTACTGGGAACTTAATATTTAATACAGAAAACCATAATCCAAAAAAAATAGCTATTATTATGGGATTTTTAATGATATTGATGCAAGCTTTCTTAATGTTTTCTGCGTTGCTCACTTCAATCAGACTTCCATCTTCATTGCGTTTTTTCGCTTTAAAAGTCAAGACAATTACTGAATATATATTATAAAGTGGAACAGCTGCTACTATCATTAGCGGCGCCATTCCTGTATTAGAATACATATTTTGTACAAATGCCAATCCAAGAATGGCCGCGCTGCTTCGAAATGAACCTTGAATAAAGCTTCCTTTCATTGTGTCATCTTTCATAAACAATTCCGACAATAACCAGATTGCAACAAAACATATAGTTGTTACGATCATACAAAACAATACAAAGCTAATATCAAAATCTTTTTTTACATTAGATTGTGCTATATCTTTAAAAAGCATAGCGGGCAGCGCCACTATAAACACATATTTATTTGCCTTATTAACGAAATTATCATCTATTATATTTAACTTCTTAATTACACCGCCTAGAATCATAACAAGAAATATTGGCACTGTAGCATTCACACTATAAACAAAACTGTCCATTGTATCCTAACCCTTCCGATTTTTCTGTACGCAAGTAAACAATTGTGATTGTAGCATATATTTCAGCTTTTTCAAGTGCCATCGAACTTTTTTGTCCCTCATGCATAAAATAAATCTATATTACTAAATAAGGAGTTTGCATATGACAAAGAAAAAAAGCATTGCTATCATCGGCGGCGATATGCGCCTAAAATATTTAGCAGATATATTGTTAAGCAAAGGACTTCCGACTTTATGTTACGGAAATTCCTCTATGAATGACACAGCCATCATTACAAATAGCCTTAATAAGATAATGGAAGAAAGTACTGTTTTAATATGTCCTATCCCATTTTCTAATGATCAAGAACATATTATTAATCTTGAAAGTAAAGAAGATCTTACAATCAAGAATTTTATAAATGGTCTACAGGCACATCACATTGTGATAGGTGGTAAATTTCCAATTGCACTGAAAGAATATTGTTGTAATAAAAAAATCACTCATTATGACCTTTTAGAGAATGAATCATTTGCAATTAATAATGCGATTGCTACTGCTGAAGGTGCAATCATGGAAGCAATTAAGTCAAGTCCTGTTAACATTCACAATAGCAAATGTCTAGTTCTGGGTTACGGACGATGCGGAAGTGTTCTTGCCAATCGCTTGTCTAATCTGAATGGAAATATATGCATTTTAATACGACGTGAAATTCAAGCTGCAGTTGCTTCTTCTTATGGATATTCTTATTGTTATGAAGATCAGCTTGATAAAAGAGTGCAAGAAAGTGATTTTATTTTTAATACAATTCCGACTCTAATACTAAAAGAAAATACATTAAGATTGGTAAACAAGGACACAACAATTATTGATATTGCCGCTTTTCCTGGCGGACTTGACTATGAATACGTTCAATCCGCTGGTATAAATGCAAAACTATGCCTCGGTATCCCTGGCAAAATAGCGCCGCTTGCATCAGCTCGTTTCATTTATGAAAGAGTCGAACGAATCATTTACGAGCGCACTGATATTTTTTTAAAGAACTAACCTATCTAATTTAAGTAAGAAAGAAGTGAGTAGAATATGCTCTTATCAGGTATTAATGTTGGAGTCGCAATGACAGGCTCTTTTTGTACTTATGAAAAAATCTTTAAAGCACTTGAAAACCTTGTTGCAGAGGAAGCCAATGTAACCACGATTTTTTCAAATAACTCTTCTACCATTGATTCGCGCTTTGGCGATGCCAAGACCCATCTTGAACGAGCCGAAAAAATCACTGGCAAAAAACCGATAACCACAATCGTAAATGCTGAGCCTATTGGTCCAAAAAAAATGTTTGATATTCTATTAATATCGCCATGTACCGGAAATACGTTAGCAAAATTAGCGAATGGAATCACAGATACCCCAGTTTTAATGGCAGCAAAATCTCATCTTCGCAACAATCGACCTCTCGTTATACACTTATCGAGTAATGATTCTTTAAGTATGAATTTAAAAAACATTGGGCTTCTTGCTAATACAAAGCATATATATTTTGTACCTTTTGGCCAAGATAATTGCGTTGGAAAACCAAACTCTATGATCTCTAATCCTGAGCTTATCATTCCGACTTTATTAAATGCATTACAAGGCAAGCAACTACAACCTGTAATTCAAGGTGTCCTATTGAATACTAATTGATTCGAACTTAGTACTATGCAGTTGTCGTTTTCGATGACTCAACTAATAGCTTATAATAACAAAAATCAAAAGCTACTTTGACAAACATTTGCCAAGGTAGCTTTTTTGAAATTATGAATTTATTATAAACCTACAATTTTATTTGCACGCCGTAATGCTTTATCCAATAATCAATTTCTATCAGATAAGCATACATCTGCGGTGTTGCCATTAACTGACCAAACCAAGGTTTTCCATAATCCGAACTTAAACTTATTAATTGTCTTACTGACTTTAAGTCTATTAATTCTAAAAGTGGTGAATTTCCCTCATCTATAATTTTATTTAATTCCACTTTCAGCAGGTTTTCGTATGCTGGATCATAGGTTTTTGGATATGGACTCTTTTTCCTATATAATACTTCATCCGGAATTAATCCCTTCATAGAATCTCTTAATAGACTTTTCACTACATCATTGTGATATTTGTATTTCCACGGTACATTATACACATATTGCACCAGCCTATGGTCTGCAAATGGTACCCTTACTTCCAAACCGCTAGCCATTGTTGTTCTGTCTTTTCGGTCTAATAAGGTCGTCATAAACCAAGTAATATTAAGATAACTAATCTCTCTTCGTCTCTTCTCATTACCATCTTCTCCTAATAGACACGGTGTTCTAGCAATGGTCTTTTCATATTGGCTCTTTACATATTCATCCAATGGAATTTTACTTAACAGATCTTTTGACATAATATTTTTTCTTACCGAGAGATCTTTTGACCACGGAAATGCATTTGTTTTCATAGCATCCTCATCTCTAAACCAAGGATATCCACCAAATATTTCATCCGCGCACTCGCCGGATAAACATACTGTATGTTTATCTTTGACTTTTCTGCAAAAATATAGCATTGAGGAATCAACATCAGCCATTCCTGGCAAGTCTTTTGCTCTAACAGCATGGAATAGATAATCATAAAGTTCCTGGCTACCACATTCAAGATAAGTATGATTTGAACCGATTGTTTTCTGCATTATGTCTACATATGGTCGATCCTCGGAAGGTTGAAACTTAGATGCCTTAAAATATTTGCTATTATCATAATAGTCAAAAGAATACGTATCTAATGTCTTACCTTGCTCTCTTAAAACATTTGCAGCAATTGCAGATACAACACTTGAGTCCACACCACCGGAAAGCAATGTGCATATAGGAACATCGCTAACGAGCTGTCTACTGATTGAATCAATCAACAGTTCCCTTGTCTTTTCTACACTTTCTTCATATGATTCCTCATGGTCTTCTCCTTTTAGCGTCCAATATGGATATAAGCGCATACCACTGTAATCAATTGTAGCCGCAAACCCTGGCATAACCTCATTAATGCCCTCATACACCCCACACCCAGGCGAACGAGCAGGTCCTAGACCAAACAGTTCACATAAACCATACTGATTCACGATTGGGCGAATGCCCGGATATTGAAACAATGCCTTTATTTCGGATGCAAAAACAATTACATTATCTTTAACCGAATAAAATAATGGTTTTACGCCAAATCTATCTCTGCATAAGAAACACTTTCTCAGATAACTATCCCATATTGCAAATGCAAATATTCCATTAAAATGGTCCACACATTTTTCGCCGTACTCTATATAAGCAGTAAGCAACACTTCTGTATCCGACTGTGTAGTAAAATGATAACCCTTCACTAACAAATCTTGTTTTATATCCGATGTATTATATAATTCTCCGTTATATACAACTGTATATATTCTTTCTCCCTGCGTTATTACCATTGGTTGCGCTCCGCCAATTAGATCAATAACTGCAAGTCTTGTATGCGCAAATGCCACATGTTCACCAATATATGTTCCAGAATCATTTGGCCCTCTATGTGCAAGTGTATTTCCCATTTTCCCAGCAATTATCTTTGCCTGCTCATATCGATTACTTACTTTACTTGTAAAATCACAAAATCCAGCTATACCACACAAAAAAGCAACACCTCCATTTTCATATAGTATATGGAGAGTTGCCTTTTTTTGTGAATTAATTACTTATTTTTATACAATCTTTTTTGCTAACTAAAATCAGCTTTCTATGTCATTATCAATCATGTTTATTTCATTAATCAGAGTATTTCTGCTACTCTTATTACTAAGATCTATATTATACTTGTAGAACCTGTCGCATCCATTGTCTTGTATAAATCGCAAACTATAAAACCCAGCTGACAACTCCGTTACAAATAGCACCATTTCTGAACTTTCACCAAATGTTGTCTCCATAAAGTCGAACGCATTTTCAAGTAAATAAGAAGCAGTTTTTATCCTGTTTTCGCGAATTTCTTTCATCTTCATGAATTCTTTTCTTACTATTTCAAACGCCTTCTCGCCATTCGTTTCCCCACTTTCGGCAAGTTTTAAAGCAAACGAATTAAGTGCTTCCAATGCTTTGTATGTGCTGATTTCCTGATCTTTTTCAAACATAGCGTTTTCTTTGCTTAACTCATATAGCTTACTTTTTTCCTCAATTAACTGTCTTAATATCGTAAATGGAACAAATTCACCGCCTAGTTGAACTTTGTTATGAAATGTTTTTAATGTTTCAAAGATTTCAGTAACCAGTGAATCGTACTTATTCACTTTCATAAATTCTAGATTAAGCCTACTGAGCATGAGCCCAACCACGCTGATTTTCTCATCAAAGGCTGCATTTTGAATTCTATTTATAAGTTTTTCATCCACTTTACCATTCAGGATATCCTCCATTTTATAGTTTTCCTCATATTTATAATACAATTCCAAATAATTTGCAAAATCTACCGCTATCTTTCTATCTTGTAAGTATTGTCCCACTACTAATGAATCCACTTTAAAGTTCAATTTTTCATATACATATATAAGTTCAGACAGATCTTCCCAGCCCCTAGCAGTAACGAATCTCTTGCCATCTACTGTTGTTTCAATATGATAGAAATTCTCCTGTTTTGCCTCAAGATAGGATAGAATTGCACCATGAATATTTTGCTGATATGCATATTTTTTCCATACACTATAGTCTGCTTCAACATTTATCAACTTAACCCGGTCTAGTGTAACCACATCAAATTCTCTTACAGAACGATTATATTCAGGAGGGTTACCAGCCGCCACAATCACCCAACCATCAGGAACCTTCGCATTACCAAATGTTTTGCACTGAAGAAACTGTAACATTACGGGTGCAAGTGTTTCCGATACACAGTTGATTTCATCAATAAACAAAATTCCATATTGACATCCAGTCTTTTCAATTCTTTCGTGAACTGCTGCAATTATCTCACTCATTGTATATTCTGTTATTGAAAATGTTTTACCACCATATTGTTTCTTTTCAATAAATGGCAATCCCAATGCGCTCTGTCTTGTATGATGAGTCATGGTATAGGAAACCAAACCGATTTCACATTCTCTTGCCACCTGTTCCATAATAGCAGTTTTACCAATTCCTGGTGGCCCTATCAAAAGTACAGGACGTTGTCTTACTGTCGGTATTAAAAAATGACCTGTCTCATCAGTCATGTGATATGCTTTCACGGTATTTACAATCTCATCTTTTGCTCGTTTTATGTCCATTTTTTTCTCCATTTCGTTGGCTGAACTGTTTCTTTCAGCCTTTTTCCATTTAATATTTCATATGATATCTCATTTAATATCTCATTTAATATCTCATCTAATATCTCATCTAATATCTCATCTAATATCTCATCTAATCATTGTTTCGCATTACGTAATCTCAAGTTTTATTGCCCATGGTGGCACTTGCTTTAGCTCACCTTTTGTTTCAACAAATATAAATGCAACTTGATATGGTGGTTTTTTTGTTGGATATATTCCATTGCCATCTGTGAAATAGAGCATTCCATTTAGTCTATTAAATTGCTTTTTTTCAATCAGTAAATTAACATATTCAAATGCCGGTCTAAAATCAGTTCCACCAAATCCTTTTACTTCGAAATTAGCTTTATACTCATCTAATTCCTTACGGCTATGAATACATATATCCGACTGAATCTCATTATCACATTGAATGATATGAAGATTGATTTTATTAAAAAAGCTTTCCTGCTCTAACAAAATTGCGTAAGTTTCCTCTAGGAACTTTTTAATCAATTGTCCCGAACATGACCCCGAAGTATCAAGAACAATCACAAAATCTTCAATTCTTTGTTCTTCCTTATACTCTAATTCTTCAATCAGAGGCATATTTTTGTACATTTGCATTCCAAAATTATAGAATCCATAATCAAAGGCATCCATATCCACCTGCATTGTTTCTTTACTAACTGCAAATTTTTTCAAGAATTCTTTGTAAGACATTTTTTCTGAATTGCTAAGCGTCAAATATTTTGACAAGTAATGATGTTCATCCCCGATACTACTTTGAAAAGTAGAAAGTTCCGTCTGCATTTTCTCACTAATATCTTTCCATTTATCATCGTTTTGCTTACTATTATTATTACTGCTATCTTTGTTGTCCTTGTCGTCTTTGTTGTCTTTGTTGTCTTCGTTGTTCTTATTGCCGTTGTTATCTTTGTTACTATTATCTTTGTTGTTATTATTATCTTTGTCGTCCTTGTTATCTTGATTGTCTTTATTATCTTTGTTGTCGTTATTATCTTTGTTGTCGTTATTATCTTTGTTGTCGTTATTATCTTTGTTGTCCTTGTTATCTTGATTTTTGTCTTCTGTCTTTTGCTTTTTCTTGCTATACCAAAAGCTGTGGTCATCTACCAGGAAAGCAACTGACAGTTTCAACAATGTCTTATCATCTTGTTTCTCTAGATATCTATATACATTTTCCGCACTCACTACCGGATATTCCTTCGCTAATCTCATATAAACATTTTCTCTGACATCTGGAATTAGCTGCCTAACGCTTGAATATTCCATATTATCAATCAAATACTCAATTGCTATATCACACGATATATCCCATAGTTGCTCTGTGGAAATTTTATTAGCCGCATAAATATGCCTAAATATACAATGAAGCACCATATGAAGATATGCTCGATTGATAAGCGTTGGATTATACTTGTACTTTTCAGAAAGCAGCAGTGGATTATAATATATATTTTCCCCATCGCATCCAACAAAAAAGGTTTTCTGATTACGTACAAATTCCAAGCTATTTAATGCCAAATACAAATAACGCATAGACATAAATAACTCTGTTTTCGCCGCCGTTAATATTTTTTCGCCAAGCACTGTCCAAGCATCAGCTTCTCTTTTATGTGATATTTCTTTTTGGTCCATAAGCCTACCCCTTTAGAATTCAAATGTTTTCTTTAGAATTCACCGTTTCTTTAGAATTCAAATGTTTTCTTCTTGATTCCATATTTTTCATTATGATATTGTAATAATATACTGAGTCCTTGCATTAGTCCATAATTTCTAGCCATTTCGATAACTGTTTCCATATCATCGCGATTTAGCACATCAAGTTCTAGTAATTTCTGCAACATATCATTATATTCTTTTCTCAACAAATTGTCTGCAAGTTTCATTCTATTTTCGTAGATATATGCATAATATTCCTGACGCATTTTTTCAGATAGGCTGTATGGATATGCTAGTCTATATAGCGCAATTTTGTATGCAGATTCTGTAACATCAATACTCTTCTCCGCACTAAATATCTTGTCATACTCATTATATAATGCATCCTCTCGATAAACACACTCTCTATAATGGACTCCAGAACCAACCGTCACCTGAGTCACAATTCTTGCAGGTGTATTTTCCTCGAAGCTATGCATATAGTATGGAAATACTAGTACTGCATCTGCGTCATCATAATGCATTGTTACGATTACTTCTTGATTCAATTCCGCAAGAATACCTTTCAGTGAAAACATTTGATTATGAATGTTATTGATTTCAATCGTATGTAGCTTCTCACAATTTTTAAATGCACCATCACCAAAGAAACGTATGCTATCAGGCATTATAACTTTATGAAGATTTCTACAATTATAAAAAGAATGTTCTCCTATTTCTACAACGCCTTTCGGTATCATAACTTCCTCTAATTCACGATGTTCGTGAAATGCATATTTTTCAATCTTTGTAACTGTTTTCCCCTCTAAAACCTCTGGGATTTTATAGGATAAAAAATTCCCAAGATACTCGGTTATTGTAACACTTGAGGATTTTGCCTCTAATTTATATTTCAAATGTAATTTACCAGTAATATCATTTTTCATAATGTCTTTTACCTAGCCCCAATATTCTTATAATGTAACTTATTCGTTTAATTTAAAGTAATCATGGTTTTCTACGTCATCCCACAACAACACTATAAGGTATTCTATGTATTTTGTAAAATAGAAATAGTACCACTCCTTGAAATGGAACAAATTTCCTTCACGTTTTTTTAACAGAATGTATAACATTTACTTTTTTAATAAATACTAAAATCACTCAAGAAAAGGAGGTTGATAATATGGATGAAAATCTATTTGGAATGTCTATTGATGACATTCACACTGATAAATCAATTAATTTAGCGAAGGAATACCACTTCAAAACAATTGATGAAAATATTCCTAAAACCAATAAATCAAAGTCTTCAAATGCAACAAATGTGGTTTCTTCAGATGAGCCTAATGAAAACAATACAAATGTAAAATAAAATAAAGCAATGTTACCAATACAAATAAAATAGTATATGGTGGCATTGCTTTATTTTTGTTTAAATTTAGTAACTGAAATACCCTTTATCTTATTTCTATTATTCTATCCGTTATCTTGTACCCATTATTTTGCAAATGATTATTAAGTTCTATATCGGATGTTTGCTCGTCATAATCCACATCTACATAGGTCTGACCTGCACTCATTCCAACATTCTGCACTCCTATTACACTTTCTAATTGATCTCTTACTTTATCTTGCGTTTCTATTTCTTGTAACCCTTCGATATTAATTCTTATACTCTTCATAGGTCTGTTCCTCTCTTTTTTATATACTAAAAATTAATGTAATTATATTATCTGCAACAGACATTTTTTTATACCAATATTCTCAACTTTGCAAGGTTTCGCTCATAAATGTTCGGAAAGATATTTTAACATTATACAAGTATTATATTTATGTACCTACACATAATAACAACACTATCAAGTGTAACATCATAGCGAAAAGTACGAAAATGTGTAGTTATGCATGAAAATGCGTAGAAATGGAGAGAAATATTATGAATGAAATCAAAAAAATTCCATGTGATAAGACTATAGATAATAGTTTGTTATTATTATTTGAAGGTTACCCATTTATACAAAACAGATGTAAAAGGTATCAAACAGATATATTTAAAACCCGCTTATTAGGGCAAAAAGTGATTTGTATGAGCGGAGAAGAAGCTGCCAAAGCATTTTATGATGATGCCCACTTTACAAGAAAAAATGTCGCGCCCAAAAGAATTCAAAAGACATTGTTTGGAAAAAATGGAGTACAGGGGCTAGATGGACGCGCTCATAAAGAGCGTAAAGAAATATTTATGTCAATTATAAATTACGAAAACTTAAAAACACTAATTCAGTACACTCGCGAACAATGGGAAATAAATACGAAGAAATGGAATAATAAAGATATTGTTTTGTTTGATGAAGCACAAATAATCATGTGTCAGGTAGCCTGTAGATGGGCTGGCGTACCTTTAAAAAGCACTGAAGTAACTCAGAGAGCTCGTGACTTAGGTAAAATGATTGATGGATTTGGTGGAGTAGGCTTACGGTATTGGGAAGGTAAATGTGCACGTAAAAACTCAGAAAAATGGATTGCAGACATTATCACTAAAATACGTTCTCAAAAAATATCACCACAAAAATGCACAGCCGCATATACCATAGCATGGCATCGTGATGGAAATAATAGGATCTTAAGTACGCAGATTGCTGCTGTTGAATTACTTAATATTATAAGACCTATCGTAGCAATCGCTACGTATATTACATTTGGCGCCTTAGCAATACACAAAAACCCTGCCTGTCGTTTGAATTTAAGATCAAACACTAATGATTATAGGCAACTATTTGTACAGGAAGTTCGGAGATTCTACCCATTTACACCATTTGTAGGGGCCAAAGTAAGAAAAAGCTTTATTTGGAAAAATTATTTTCTCGATAAAGGTACTCTTGTTTTATTAGATGTTTATGGAACAAATCATAGTGAAAAATCATGGTCAAATCCTAATGAATTCATTCCGGAGCGGTTCATTAATTGGAACGACAACCGTTTTTCTTTTATTCCACAAGGCGGTGGCGATTATGCGAATGGTCATCGATGTCCCGGTGAATTACTAACCATTGAAATTATGAAGGAAAGCTTCGACTTTCTTGCAAAAAATTTATCCTATAAAGTTCCTAAGCAAAACTTCAATTATCCTTTATGTCGTATTCCAACCCTTCCTAAAAGTAGATTTATTATAAAAAGGGTAATGCAGATTAATTAATCTGACACTCGTCTTACATTGAGTTTAATTAATGCGTTCAACAATAGAGGTACCTTAAAATAGATAAAACAACTTAGTTACCTAAGTTATTTTATCTATTTTTATGTTACCTAACTAATCTGCATTATGCTATCTTTAATTAATACTTAAGGCCATATCCAACTGGAAACAGTACCTTATCGGTTCTAATGTCTTCTACTTTTGAGTAATATGGCATTGGTAATGTACCCTTAAAGCTGCTTTTACCAGTCAGTACATTCGACACACCATCTCCCTCACTTCCGGGAAGGTAGCACATAACGATACCATCCCACTGATTCATGTATTCCTCCATTATTACATTTCTACCTGCTACGATACAGGCTACTGTAGGATGTTGTAAATCTTTCGCCAACTTAATTGCTTCGGCATTACCTGCCAGCCCAAGCTTTCCGGTAATACTGATATCAGCGCTATCTCCATTCCATTCGGCATAAGTCTTTTCTCCAAGGCACAGAAGTGTCATGTCAGCATCCTTTGCTTTGTTCACGTCCGTGATAATGGTTAATTCATATGTAGTAGCAAGTGCATTCAAACCATCCAGAATTGTTTTACCTTCCGAAACCCATTTTTTCCCACTGTTATCAGCATCGGAACTGCCACTCCAAGTCAATGTCCAGCCCCCACATTGAACGCCAACATCATTGGCTGCAGGACCGGTTACAAATATTTTAGTGCCTTTTTTAATAGGTAATACCTTATTATCATTTTTCAGCAAAACAAGGCTTTCTTCTACAAGCGTTCTTGCTAAATCACGATATTTCTGTGATCCTGTGGTTTCAACATCCGCTTTAACATTCTCCATCATTGGATCATCTAGGATTCCCATTTCCTTCTTAACATTAAGGATACGTGTAACGGCATCATTTACACGATCTATAGAAATAGTACCTTCCTTAACACTCTCTACAATATACTTACGGCATTGTTCAAAATCAACATCCTCCATAAGCATATCAATTCCCGCATTAATTGCAGTAACTGTCTGAGCCTTTAGATTGGCTCCAGGAATGTTGTGAATAGAATCCCAATCACTGACAACAAAACCGTCAAACCCCAAATCATTCTTTAATGCATTTATATATTTGGCATTTTCATGCATCTTCGTACCATTTAAACTGCTGTGGCTAATCATCACGGTCTTTACGCCGGTGTCTACCATTGATTTGTATACTGTCAGCAAACTCTTGATTTCTTCATCTAAAAGTTGCGCATCCCCCCGGTCAATTAACCTTTTTTCTCCATCCAGCGTTTCACCTGTTCCAAACAATACATTACCATCTCCTAGAAAATGCTTCGCACAAGGTAGCACTCCTCCATCTATCATTCCTTTTGCAAAGCTACTTCCCAATTTTGCAACGATGTCATTCTGGGAAGAATAGCTTTCATAAGTACGTCCCCATCTCGGATCTTGAGCCGCTGCTAAGCAAGGTGAAAAGCTCCAAAGCATTCCTGTAAGTTTTGCTTCATTTGCAACTGCAATCCCCATCTGATAGGAAAGCTCTACATCATTCGCCGCACCTATTCCGATATTATGAGGAAAAATCACGGTACCCTTAGCGGTATTTACTCCATGAACCGCATCATTTCCATAAATATAAGGAATTCCGGCTGTTGATGTCACTGCACTTTTCTGATATTTCAGAATTAAAGTCTTCCAACTTGGTGCATTTAGAAATGAGCTTCCAAAAGTGGAAAGCATACTGCCATAATCATTTGTATTCATGGAACTTTCAGTTATATTATAAACTGCTCCCTGCACCATCTGTGCAGCTTTTTGTTCAATGGTAAGTCTAGCCATTATGGCCTCTACCGTTTCATTGCTACCTGTGTTTCCTGTAGATGACTTACTCTCGCCATCTTTTGATACAGCCGTACTGTTGCAACCGGTAACCACTAGGATTACCGCAAATAATAATGCAATTACTCTTCGTTTCATTTTAAAGCCCCCATTTTTCGTGTATTGATAAATCTCCTAACTTTGTTAAATCGCTAACAATTCAAAAAACTAATCTCATTTTATCATAATTCAATACTTTTAAGTACATTGATATTAAAAAAATGTTAATTTTTGTTAAATATGGAAAATATTTGTCATGACTAACTGTATAATAAATTAGTATAATATTTATTATACAATTATATTTTAAAAAGGAGAAATTCATGTTTAACCAAACGAAAAAGCTCGAAATAATCAAGAACGAAAATTATCAGAAGAACTTAATTGAGAGATTAAATACGTTATGTACCATTAGTGATGTTTATAACCAAGAAAAGGGGGACAACGGTTATCTAGAAGCAAGCAATGAACTTGAAGAGGCTATTAATCGATTGATCAAAGTAAAAACCAATCAGGTAAAAGCTTTGTTTTTAAAAAATTCAGAAATGATTGAATATGTTACCCAGATGGATTACATAAAAGAAATGGTCGATAATATTGACACTCAAAGAAACTCTGTTCAAGATGTTTCATCCAGCAGTGAGCAAATGAGCCATGCAATTGAAGAAGTTGCCATTTATGTACAGGATTCATTGGTAACCACTAACAATACAATTTCTATGTCTACTGAATCATTACAGACAATTAACAAGTCATTTGACTACATATATAAATCGTTTGATCAGATTACTGTTGTGCAGAATAAAATGCATACCGTTGTTGAAGAAACAAAAGAAATTGAAAATATCGTAAATATAATTAACGATGTTGCTGAACAGACTAATTTATTGTCACTTAACGCCAGCATTGAAGCAGCAAGAGCTGGTGAAAAAGGAAAAGGATTCGCAGTTGTTGCTGATGAAATCAAGAAGCTTGCAGAAAACACAAAGGAATCAGCAAATTACATCAGAAAAATGGTCAAAAAATTAAGAGATGAAATAGGTATATCCGAAGATGTCATTATAGGCGCTGTGAAAATATTTTCTGAAGGAAAAAACTCAATTGACGAGGCAACTAGCTCAATGAGTAAGATGGAAGTAGCATTAAAAAGCATCGGTGATTCATTTGACGGTATTTCTGCCAATATTGAAGAACAGACTGCTACAACACAAGAAATCTCCGCAAGATTAGCGGAAATCAATAATCAGACCTCTAGCTTATATGATTCATGTATGCAGACGGGCCATGGAATCTATGATTTTAGTGAATTAGCTGAAGATAGCCGAAATATCGGAAGACCTTTGTTTAAGGATTTTCATGGTAATGATATGTTTATAGGTATGATTTCAGAACATTTATTATGGAAATGGAAAGTATATAATGTAGTATGTGGATTTATAAAAATCGAAGAAAAAAGTATTAATGAGTATACAGAATGTACGCTTGGAAAGTTATTAGAACATTTAAAAAGTTCTAATTCCAACTCCCCAATGATAAAATTGTATGAGCCACATAAGAATGTACATTTCTATTCTAAAAAAATAATAAGAGATGTTAATAACAAAGACCGAAGTAATATAGAAAATGATATAAAACAATTAAATGCTAATATGGCAATACTATTAGATGGATTAAAAAATGCAAAATAGTAGGTAATAATAAAAAGAGGTTTAGAACTGTTGTAAAATCAACGGTTCTAAACCTCTTTTTGCCCAAAAGTGCAGTCGGCGGGACTTGAACCCGCACGAGCGCAATGCTCACTAGATCCTTAGTCTAGCGCGTATGCCAATTCCGCCACGACTGCGCACTTGTACTGTATCAACAGCACTTTGATATACTAACACAAATATACCAAATATGTCAATCCTAAAGTTGTGTTTTTCTCACAAACTATTTCTTTTGTATTCCATTCATATTCCTTTTGGGTTATTTCTCCTTTATATCAAATTTTTCAATTGACATACCCCCTTGAACAAGGTAGAATAACTATTGTTACTGCGGAAATGTCGGAATGGCAGACGAGCAAGATTCAGATTCTTGTGTGGGTTTCCACGTGCGGGTTCAAGTCCCGTTTTCCGCACTCATAAAGTATATATTATAATCAGCAAATTTCTAATCTTAAAACAAAAAGGATGTTGTAGCCCACTTAAAATCAAGTGCTACAACATCCTTTTTTTAATTCATGCAATTCTGTAAATTTGTAATCTTACACTTTGCCCTTTACTCTTCGCTTTTTTGTCTTTTGCCTTTTTGTCTTTTTTCTTTTTATTTCTTTGTCTTTTGTTTTTAACGCCCCGCTATCAACGTGTAACTAGCGAATATGAATTTCTAATTATCCATTTTCCACAGACCGGCTGAAAGCAGCGCCCATGTTATGTCAAGACTCAGATAAAAAATGAGCGCAAGCGAGTCTTTTTATCATCTCTGAGGCTTGTAAAGAACATGCTGCTTGAAGGAAAGGCAAGGCAAAATAGATAATTAGAAATTCATATTCGCCAACACCCCCTCCCCTCTACATAAGTGGTGCAAACAACCTTAGTACCTGCCCCAAGAATTTCTTAACAACTGGGAATTTTCTACAATCCTCTAGTGTCATTTCATGACTTTGTAAACGCGTATTTTGAAAATCTTCTTCGATTTTAAATATTTCGGGATTTCTGTAAATATAAGCTGCACATTCAAAATGAAGATACAAACTTCGAAAATCTAAATTTATCGTTCCCACTACCGCTTTTTCATCATCACTTGTAAATACTTTTGCGTGAATGAACCCTGGCGTATATTCATATATCTTAACGCCTTTTTCAAGCAATTCTCTATAATAAGTTCTAGCCAACAGATAAGTATATACTTTATCAGGAATATGTGGCGTAATAATAATGGTCTCAACATCTCTTTGCGCTGCATAAATAAGTGCGGCAATCATTTCGTCATCCAGGATTAGATATGGGGTCATAATATGAACATAGTTCTTCGCTCTATTAATGATATCAATATAAACATTTTTTCCAATATTCTCTCCATCAAATGGGCTATCACCAAAAGGCATAACATATCCACCTGCTGACATACCATTATCTGCTGACTTAACATTATCTGCTGACATATTATTATTATTATCTGTTGGCATAACATTATCTGCTAAGATAACATTATCTGTTAAGATAACATTATCTACTAAATCCTCATTATCTTTCATCACTTGAACGTTCTCACAGATATAATTTTCATAGATTTCTGGAACTTGTTCCTTTATATTCCACATTTGTAAAAACATTAATGTAAAGCTCTTTACGGCATCACCTGATACCATTATTGCAGTATCCTTCCAATGTCCAAATCGCACTTCTAAATTAATATACTCATCTGCAAGATTAATTCCGCCTGTAAAAGCGACATGTCCATCAATCACAAGTATTTTTCTATGATCTCTGTTCGTTTGATGGGTAGATAATATTGGTTTTATCGGAGAAAACATCTTACATTGTATCCCAAATTTTATCAGTTCCTTGGGATAATTATAAGGTAACAAGAAAAGACTGCAAGTTCCATCATACATAAACCTAACTTCTACGCCCTCGTTTACTTTCCGCTTTAAAATCTCCAAAATGGAATTCCACATATATCCTTTTGCAACTATAAAATATTCCAAGAAAATAAATTTTTTCGCAGCTTCTAACTGAATTAGCATTTCTTTGAATTTATCTTCCCCTAAAGGAAAATACTTGACACTAGAATTCGCATATATTGAATAACCCGCAGAATTATTCAAATATCTAACTAACCCTGCTTCATTTGGATTGATTTCCTGTAGCGAATTCAGGACGTCCGGATTTTGTATAAGAAGTGGCTTAATTATCTTACCCGTATCATCCATACTTCTTTTTATGAATTTTGTACCAAACTGAAATTTCATAAACAAGTATAACAATGTACCGAAAACTGGGATAACTAAAACCGGAATAATCCAAGCCATTTTAAAGCTAGCATTTTGGTCATCATTTATAATATAAATGAGAACCGCTCCGCTAAGCAATGTAAACGCTCCATATATAAATACCGTATAATCTGCTAACCAATTAAAAGTAACAAATAATATAACAATCTGTATTAATAATAACAGAACTACAATTGTCGTTCTGCCAAATATCATTTTCAATAATCCTTTGCGTTTTTTCATATTAATTCCAATCTGCTCTGCTAAATGCTCGCTAACTTTTCATATTTTTCTTATTTAATATAATTTCCGTAATATTTGGTTCAACAGTTATCTTATTATTCAATCTATAATCGATATGTTCACCGAGAATAGTGTATATCGTCGAAACAAATGGCACACCAATAAGCATTCCAGGAATTCCTAGTAATGTCCCACCCAACGTAACAGAAATCAAAATCCACATAGGCGGCAATCCAACTGTATTTCCAATGATTTTGGGATAAATAACATTTCCCTCAAACGTCTGCATAATCAACAGATATATTATAAATTTTAATGCTTGAACCGGACTTACCATCAAGATTAAAAATGCTCCAATAATCAAGCCGATATATCCACCAACAATAGGAACGAGTGCAGTAACGCCAACTATTGCTCCAATCATCACTGCATAAGGAATATGAAGTAATAGCATACCTCCAGTACACATTAGCCCCACAACAATTGCATCAATACACTTACCAATGATAAAATTCGAAAATGCTTCGTCCGCAACATTCACGATATGTAAAATATTATTATTAATTTTTTCTGGGAAATAAGCAACCATAAATCTTTTTGTTTGACTGAATAATTTTTCTTTACTCAGCAACATATAAATTGATATCATAATTGATATTATAAATGTAAATGTAATGTTAGCCAATGTTGTTATAAATGAAAATGTTGTTCCAAAGACTCCAAACAAACCACTTTTTGAATAATCGAAAACTTGTTGTGCAATATTCACCCAATCAGGGTTAAGTTGTTCAAGCCAGGTCTTTGCTTGCGGATACAAATCACTGTATTGTGTTGCCCAATCAATTCCGTTTTGAAAGCCTATCGGTATAGCACTCGCTAAAAGAGCGAATGTATTTAATACCTCTGGTATTACAATACTTAGCATTAATGAAATAAGTGCTATTATAGAAAAAAAAGATAATATTAATGAAATCCCTCGATTGTATATTCCGATCTTCTTATTATTACCAGATAGTTTAGAAATAATTTTTTCAAATCTAGTCATAGGAATATTAATTATAAATGCAATTATTCCTGCAATCAACAATGGGGAAATGACATTCATAAGCCAACCTACAAACGTTCCAGCATACTGTAAATTCTGAGATATCCAATATATTCCTATAACTATAGATGCAAGTACGATAATATTCTTACTATCATTTTTTGACATTTTCATTCCTAGATCCTCCCTTATATTTATATAAAATCATTCCATTCCAATTATCTGTGGCATTCCATCCTTTATTCTTCCATATAAATTGCCATCAAAGACAACACAATTACGTCCATTTTTCTTAGCTTGATACAGTGCTCTATCTGCTTCATCATATAAATCATTAAATTCATAATTAAACTTTGGTATCGTTGTGGAAATCCCCATACTCACTGTAACATATTTTGAAATCCCACAATACGCATGTATAATAGACTGCTTCTCAATATTTGTTCTGATTCTAAGTGCAAGCGACAAAATCTCTTTTGGCGTGATATCTTGAACAAAAACCAAGAATTCTTCGCCACCTGTTCTTGTTACAATATCAGAACTTCTTTTAGCAGATTCTTTCAGTGTATCTGCAATAACTTTAAGGCACTTATCCCCTTCAAGATGCCCAAATTTGTCGTTATATTTTTTAAAAAAGTCGATATCCAAAGCGATTATACCAACTGGAACCTTCTTGCGTTGGCAATATGACCATATTAGTTCTGCCTTCTTTTTCAATCCACGTCTGTTGGTTAAACCAGTCAATGCATCTTGTTCTGAGTATAGTGTTTTCCTTTTTAAATTTTTAGAAGTTTCTTCTATTCTCTTCGTGAGATTATACTGATATTTTGAAACAAATACTGTTCCCAGTTGCACAATTGTAATATCAAATAGATATCTTAACTTTAAATTCAACACTAATATCAAAGAAACCATTAATATAGTCTGACCAACAATAAAGAAAGTTCTTATTTTTTCATCAAATATAGGTACAAATATAAAATATGCACATGCTGCTATATATAAAACTTCGCTACCGTGATAGTTCATATCCATAGAAGCAGCACACATTATAGCTGCAATTGTTGTACCATAATACATAACATATGCAGTTTTGTACCTATCCATTTGCTTGTTTTTCAATAACAAATACAGCATAAGTACACATGCCATTTGAAATAATTCCGCCAATACACTAGTAAGTAATGTAACCCACGCAAACAAATCAAACACTTTAAACAAGTGGCTCATCAAAACAATAAATGGAATTGCAACGCTAAATAAAACTGATGAAATCAATGCTCTTGTAACATTGATTTCATCAATACCATTATTAAACGCCTCTTCTTTATGCGAACTAACTCCCATCGTTTTTCCCCACATTGCACCCCCACAGTGCAAAATCTTAACGCAATATTATTATTAATTCTACATTATTATTCATTAAAATACAAGCAGTAAAGATTTATAATAATAAGAGCAATTAACCAATTGAATAAAGAAATTCTACCCCCTACGAAAGGAATAGAATTTCTTTTCATTCAATCATTCATTTTATTAAAGATTTGTGTATCCCATCAAATATTTATCAACTTCCTTAGCAGCATCTCGGCCTTCTCTGATTGCCCAAACAACCAATGATTGACCTCTATGCATATCTCCTGCTGTAAATACTTTTTTTACATTTGTGCTGTATTGATCTGGTTGAGTTTTCACGTTCGTTCTTTCGTTCAGTTCTACGCCAAATGCATCAGCAACATATTTTTCAGTTCCTAAAAATCCCGCTGCAATGAGTACAAGATCTGCTTCTACATCATATTCACTTCCAGCAACTTCTGCCATTATCATTCTGCCTGACTTCTCGTCTTTTTTAAATTCGAGTTTCACAAGTTTTGCTTTGCAGACATTGCCATTCTTATCTTTAATAAATTCTTTAACGGTAGTTACATATACTCTAGGATCTTCGCCAAATACACAGATTGCTTCTTCTTGACCATAATCTGTTTTTGAAATTTTTGGCCATTGTGGCCATGGGTTACTATCCAAACGAGCATCAGGGGCTTTTGGCATCATTTCTAATTGAACAACTGACTTGCAGCCATGTCTTATTGAAGTACCAACACAGTCATTTCCTGTATCACCTCCACCGATAACCAAAACATTCTTCCCTTTTGCTGATATGAAAGTACCATCTTGAAGATCTGAATCAAGTAAACTCTTAGTAGTAGCTTTTAAAAAGTCTACTGCAAAGTAAATACCCTTAGCATCTCTTCCTAAAGCACTAACATCTCTAGGGTTCGAAGCGCCACAAGCAAGAACAACACTATCATATTCGTCCATTACCTTTTTCGCTTTTATATCTCCACCAATGTTCGCATCTGTAACAAATTCAATGCCTTCTTGTTTCATTACATCTATTTTTCTATCGATGATATGTTTTTCTAACTTCATATTCGGAATTCCATATCTAAGGAGTCCACCCACTCTGTCTGATCTTTCAAAAACAGTTACATAATGTCCTCGTTTATTCAATTGATCTGCAACAGCTAGTCCTGATGGACCTGAACCAATAACAGCTACTTTTTTGCCTGTTCTAACTTTAGGAGGTTTTGCTGCTGCCCATCCATTTTTATATGCCCGTTCAATAATTGACTTCTCATTCTCTTTTGCACATACTGGCTCACCATTTAATCCACAAGTACATGCGGCTTCACAAAGAGCTGGACATACACGACTTGTAAATTCAGGAAAGTTAATTGTTTTATTCAGACGGTTATACGCCTCTTGCCAATTCCCTGTGTATACTAAATCATTCCACTCAGGAATCAGATTGTTAACTGGGCAACCAGATGTCATTCCCTTAATCGTCATACCTGCTTGGCAAAAAGGTACCCCACAATCCATACAACGTGCACTTTGAAGCATCTGTTTCTCTTCTGAAAGAGGAGTATGGAATTCTTTATAATTTTTAATTCTTTCTTTTGGTTTGATTTCTACGCTAGTCTCGCGTTGATATTCTAAAAATCCAGTTGGTTTTCCCATTTGGTATCTCCCTTCGGTCTTTTTTATTTCGTTACAGCGTAGAATGCCTCGATTTGTGCTTGTTCGCTACTTAGTCCTTTTTCTTCCATCTGAACAATTGTCATCATCATTCGTTTGTAATCATGAGGTACTATTTTCTTGAACTTCGGTAAATATTCTGCAAAGTTATCGAGTATTATCTTACTCTTCTTTGAATTTGTATAAGCAACATGCTCTGTAATAATTTGTTTGAGTTCTAATACATCATACTTATCTGTAACTGCTTCAAATGAAACGAGTTCTTTGTTTAGCTTCTTGTAAAGATTAGAATCTTCATCAAGTACATATGCAATACCACCGCTCATACCTGCTGCAAAGTTCTTACCAGTGTTACCTAAAATTACAACGCGTCCACCAGTCATATATTCACATCCGTGATCGCCGACACCTTCTACAACAGCTGTAGCTCCAGAGTTACGTACACAGAAACGCTCTCCAGCAACACCATTGATAAATGCTTTACCACTAGTAGCGCCATACAATGCGACATTACCAATTATAATATTTTCATCTTCTTTAAACAAAATCCCTCTTGGTGGATATACAATTAGCTTACCGCCTGACAACCCTTTACCAAAGTAATCATTGCTATCGCCTACAAGTTCAAGTGTAAGACCCTTTGGAATAAATGCGCCAAAACTCTGTCCACCACTACCGTTACATTTTACTGTAAATGTATCTTCATCCAAATCATCACCATACATTCTAGTGATTTCGGCACCAAAGTTAGTTCCTAAAGTACGGTCAGTATTTGTTACATCTACTTCAATACTTCTCTTTTGTTTGTTCTCAAGTGCAGCTTTGAATTTTTTAAGAAGTATTTTCTCATCAACCGTTTTTTCAAGTTCAAAATTATATACATTTTTATGGTTGTATTCAATCTTACCGCTCTCTTTTACAAATGGATTATTAATAATTCTTGAAATATCAAGGCTTGAAGCATGTCCATTCGTAATATTTTTCTTTTCAGTAAGTAAATCTGTTCTGCCAACCATATCATCCAAAGTATGGAATCCAAGTTTCGCCATATATTCTCTTAACTCTTCTGCAATAAATTTCATAAAGTTAACAACATATTCTGGTTTACCAGCAAATTTCTTTCTAAGTTCTGGATTTTGTGTAGCAATACCAACTGGACATGTATCCAAATTACAAACTCTCATCATTACACAACCAAGTGATACTAGTGGAGCTGTAGCAAATCCATATTCTTCTGCGCCAAGCATCGCTGCGATTGCAACATCACGACCACTCATCAGCTTACCATCTGTTTCAATAATAACTTTATTACGAAGACCATTCATAATCAGTGTCTGATGTGTTTCTGCGAGTCCAAGTTCCCAAGGAAGTCCAGCATTTTGGATAGAGCTTATTGGAGCCGCTCCAGTACCGCCGTCATAACCTGATACAAGAATAACCTGAGCACCTGCTTTTGCAACACCAGCAGCTACAGTTCCTACGCCAGCTTCTGAAACAAGCTTAACTGAAATTCTTGCTTTCTTATTTGCATTCTTCAAATCGTAGATAAGCTGAGCTAAATCCTCAATCGAGTAAATATCATGATGAGGTGGTGGAGAAATAAGGCTTACACCTGGAGTTGAATGTCTAGTCTTCGCAACCCATGGATATACCTTCTTACCTGGAAGATGTCCACCTTCGCCTGGTTTTGCACCTTGTGCCATCTTGATTTGAATCTCTTTTGCACTTACAAGATACTTTGATGTAACACCAAAACGTCCTGAAGCAACTTGCTTAATTGCTGAGCATTTGTCTAAACCATCAGGTCCTATTTTAAGACGTTCTAAGCTTTCGCCACCTTCACCACTATTAGACTTACCGCCAATCATATTCATGGCAATTGCTAACGTTTCATGCGCTTCTTGTGAAATTGAGCCATATGACATAGCTCCAGTCTTAAATCTCTTTACGATTGACTCAACGCTTTCAACCTCATCTATTGAAATACCCTGCTTTGGATATTTGAACTCAATCATACCTCTAAGGTTTTCTGCTTGTGTTTCTTTATTAATTAATGAAGTATATTCCTTAAATGTCTCATAATTTCCTGTTCGAGCAGCTAACTGTAACAAATGTATTGTTTGTGGATTATACATATGTTCCTCTTTACCACTTCTAAACTTATGACTACCTGAACTGTCAAGTGTTAAATCTGTTGAGAGTCCCAATGGGTCAAATGCCTTAGAGTGAAGTGTTTCAACGTCATTTTGAATATCTTCTATGCCAATTCCACCAATACGACTTACCGTCTCTGTGAAGTAATCATCTATCAAAGCTTGATTGAGTCCAATTGCTTCAAATATCTTAGAACCTTGATATGACTGAATTGTAGATATTCCCATCTTAGATGCAATCTTAACAATTCCGTGAATGACTGCTGAATTATAGTCGTTTACTGCTGCATAGTAATCTTTATCAAGCATTTTAAGATCAATCAACTCTTTTATGCTTTCTTGCGCAAGATATGGATTAATAGCACTTGCTCCAAATCCAAGCAATGCTGCAAAATGATGTACTTCTCTTGGTTCACCACTTTCAAGTATAACTGATACGTTGGTTCTCTTCTTTGTCTTTACCAAATGCTGCTGCATAGCTGAAACCGCGAGGAGTGAAGGAATAGCAACACGGTTTTCATCAATTCCTTTGTCTGATAGAATAAGGATATTAGCACCTTCATGATGTGCTCTGTCTGCTTCTATATATAAATGGTCAATTGCTTTTGCAAGTGATGTGTTCTTATAATAAGTAATTGGGATAACTGCTACTTTGAATCCTTCTACTTTCATAGTCTTGATTTTGAGCAAATCTGTGCTTGTAAGGATAGGATTGTTAATTCTAAGCATCTTGCAGTTTTCTGCTTTTTCCTCTAATAAGTTTCCTGCCTGTCCAATAAATACCGTTGTGGATGTAATAACTTCTTCACGAATTGCATCAATTGGTGGATTTGTAACCTGTGCAAACAACTGTTTAAAGTAATTAAATAATGGTTGATGTCTATTAGAAAGTACTGCGATTGGAGTATCAATACCCATTGCTCCGATACTTTCAGCACCATTACGCGCCATTGGAAGAATTGAAGTTGTTAGATCTTCATACGTATAGCCAAATGATTTTTGAATACGCGCTCTTTCTTCCTTTGTATATTCATCCACCTTTTTGTTTGGAATAGATAAATCATGTAAATGAACAAGATTGCTGTCTAACCATTCACCGTAAGGTTGTCTTGTTGAATAATAACCTTTCAATTCTTCATCATCGATAAGTTTTCCCTTAACTGTATCTACAAGAAGCATTTTTCCTGGTCTTAATCTTTCTTTTGTTTTGATTCTTGATGGATCAATTTTAAGTACGCCAACTTCTGATGAAAGAATCAGATAATCATCATTCGTTACATAGTAACGAGAAGGACGAAGACCATTTCTATCAAGAACTGCTCCCATAATATCTCCATCTGAAAATAGGATTGAAGCTGGACCATCCCATGGCTCCATCATTGTTGAATAATATTGATAGAAATCTTTTCTTTCTAGTTCCATACTCTTGTTACCTGACCAAGGTTCTGGAATTGTAATCATAACTGCAAGAGGAAGTGGCATTCCATTCATCACTAAAAATTCCAATGTATTATCAAGTCTAGCAGAGTCAGATCCGGTTGGATTCACTACAGGAATCAATTTGTGCATTTCACTTTTTAGATATTTTGATGTCATTGTCTCTTCACGTGCAATCATTCTATCTGCATTGCCTCTAATGGTATTGATTTCACCATTATGAACAATAATTCTATTTGGATGTGCACGTTCCCAACTTGGATTTGTATTTGTACTAAATCTTGAATGGACCGTTGCAATTGCTGATTCATAATCTTCACTTCTTAAATCTTCAAAGAATGACCTTAGCTGCCCAACAAGAAACATACCTTTATATACGATTGTTCTGCTTGAAAGAGATACTACATAAGTATTATCACTTGTTTGCTCAAACACTCTTCTTGCTACATATAATCTTCTATCAAATGACAAACCCTGCTCTACATTTTTGGGTCTCTTAATAAATGCCTGCATAATCGTTGGCATACAGTCAATGGCTTTATTACCTAAAATAGTAGTATCCGTAGGAACTTCTCTCCAACCAAGGAATTTCAAGCCTTCCTTTGCCACGATAATTTCAAACATCTTCTTAGCTTGGTTTCTTTGTAGTTCATCTTGTGGAAAAAAGAACATACCCACGCCATAGTCTCTTTCTTCACCTATATTAATATCTAAAGGTTTCACTGCTTTTTTGAAAAACTTATGTGATATCTGTAACATAATACCAACACCATCGCCAGTTTTTCCTTCTGCATCTTTTCCTGCCCTATGTTCTAAGTTCTCAACAATTTTTAGTGCATCAGAAACTGTCTGATGTGTCTTGATACCTTTTATACTTACAATAGCACCAATACCGCAGTTGTCATGTTCAAACCTAGAATCATAAAGGCCTAATTGTGTATTTTCATTTTTCATAATAGATTATCTCCTCATCGAAAATTTAGATTAACGCTTTTAATAATATACCTTATTTTTAAAAGCTTGTAAATATATTTTTTTTTACAATTGTCAGATAATACATTTATTTTGATATATTTGGTAAATTAAATATTAATTTACGTTATTGTTTCTAAATTGTGTCACTTTTCGGGGTTTTTTTAATATTTTACTTATCAATATTTCTTTATTATTTTCTGTTTAGTATGCCCTATTCTTAATATTATAACAAATTGTTTCTAAATTAACGATTGCTTTCCAAAAAAATAAAGTAGATAAATGATTTTATTCACTTATCCACTTTATTTATTTAAGATATATTATAAATCTAGACTATCCTTAATCATGTTTTTTTAGAATTAATTCAATGCCATCTTTCGCCACGTTAAATTCAACTCTATCATTTTCACCACCAAACTCTCCATCCAGAGTCCAAGTTATTGCTACTTCTGACTCTATTAGAAGTGTTGATGTTTTAAAAGAATAAACCATATCCTTATCGATTATTGACTGAGTTATAAAACCTGATAGAAGCTGCTGAAACTCCAATGCATTTTTGGGTTGTTTTATTAAAGTAACTTCAAACAATCCATCATTTAGCTTAACTGATTTTCCGACCAATCCTTTCATCCCACCTACAGACTTTGTATTACTAATCATTCCATACATAAATTCATCTGTGATGATACCATCTTCATATGTAACCTTCATTTTATAAGATTTCAGAAATGCAAGTCTTTTCACTGCTTCGAGTATATATGCTTGATGGCCAAGCATATTCTTCATACTCTGTGATGTTTGATATGCAACATCTGTAAATGCACCAAATGCTGCTATGTAATTAAATGAACGTCCATTAAATACTCCTACATCACATTTTCTTGGTATTCCAACCACGATATGTTCTGCTGCTTTTTTCATATCCTTTGGTATTGACAAACTCACTGCAAAATCATTCGTCGTACCACTTGGAATGTAACCGATAGGAGGCTTTTCACTTGAAAAGCCCATAACTGCTGCTATCGTTTCATTAAAAGTTCCATCTCCACCACTACATACAATTAAATCATAAATCCCCTCGGCTTCTTTCACATGATTAAAGCCATCCAATGTGGATTTTGTTGGGTAAACTGTTACTTCATATCCTGCACTCGAAAATGTCTGAATTATAGATAGTAAAACATTTTTTATTTGAGCTTTTCCCGAATTTGGATTAATCACAAATAGCATTTTTTTCATCCTGATCCTCCATACTCAATATTATCTATCCCATTTATCACTTAAAGAATTAATCTGGTCTGCAAATTTTTCCATATCTTTGTTAACGTCACCCTCATTATGATTAATGACAACAAGTAATCTTTTTCCGGCCGCAACAAGTCTTTCAAACATTCCTTGACTTTTCTTTTCTAAGCTGCTCGCATTTTTTTGTTCTTTATTACCCTCATCAATACATTCACCAGTCGCTAAGTCGTAACAGGCTCCAGTAAATGGCGCAATCGCGTCAAAACCATACTCCTCTTTGAGACAAGCAGTGAATTGTTCGCAGACAGTATCTTCACCATGCACTACAAAAACCTTTTTCGGTTTCTTTTCAAATGCATTAATCCAATGAAGCAGCCCCTCTTTATCTGCATGCCCGCTAAATCCATGTAATTCTGCTATTTCAGCCTTAACCTGAATAGGTTCTCCAAATAATTTTACTTCTTTCGCACCTTCGACTAATCTTCGACCGAGTGAACCATTTGCCTGATATCCCACAAAAAGAACAGTACATTCTGGTCTCCATAAATTATGTTTTAAATGATGTTTGATACGACCTGCATCACACATACCAGATGCAGATATGATAACCTTTGGAGAATTATCAAAATTAATCGCTTTAGATTCACTGCTGTCTACTGAAAGCTTGAGTCCAAGAAAAGAAATTGGATTAATTCCCTTATTTATAAGTTCCATAGCCTCTTCATCAAAGCAATTTGCATAATTCTTACTGTATATACTTGTTGCTTCAATTGCTAGAGGGCTATCCACATATACATCAAAATCATTCAGTAGCTTATCTTGCTTTATCTTTCTGATAAAGTAGAGCAATTCTTGTGTACGTCCTACTGCAAATGATGGAATCACAACATTTCCACCTCTTTCAAAGGTTCTTTTAAATATCTTTACAAGTTCTGCAACATAATCAGGGGATCCTCCATGACTTCTATCGCCATAAGTAGATTCCATAATAACATAATCTGCTTCTTTTATGAATTTTGGATTCTTAATTAATGGTTTATTAACATTTCCTATATCACCTGAAAATACAATCTTCTTCTGTGTATTTTCTTCTTTTGCCCATACTTCTATGCTTGCAGATCCAAGTAAATGTCCGACATCAGTAAATCTTACTTCAAGACCTTCTGAAAGTTGTATTTTATCCTCATAATTACATCCTACAAAAAGGGCTAATACCTCCTCTGCTGCTTTCATATCATATAATGGTACAAATTCCTTTTGATTTGAACGTTTTGCTTTTCTATTTCTCCACTCCGCTTCAAACATCTGAATGTGGGCACTGTCTTTTAATAGAATATTACATAAATCGACGGTAGGATAAGTTGTATATATCTTTCCCCTAAATCCTTGGACATACAATAGTGGTAATAATCCAGAATGATCAATATGTGCATGTGTCAAAAGTACATAATCTATCTCTGCCGCATTAACTGGTATTTCCTGGTTTTCAATTTTGCCTTCTCCCTGTTCCATGCCACAATCAATCAAAACATTCTTACCGCACACATTCAAATAATGGCAACTTCCTGTAACTTCATGATCTGCTCCCAAAAATGTAATTTTCATAATTAATTCCTCCGAAGTTTTCGTATTTTATGAAATATAAGATTAAATTTTGTAAATTAACAAAAATCTGTAACACCTCACTAGTAATATTATGTGCTATAGTTTGTAGAAATATCTAAACTTAATTTTATCTATTTTACTTAAGTTGGCATATACCATTTCTCGCAATTTAAATGTTCCTACTGTCACGCATAATGCTTCCTCTTCTAACGCCTTACTATTGCTAAACCTTACCATTAACACTGTATTTATTATAGCATCAATGTCGCATTCTGAAAAGTACTTCAACTTTTCGTTTAGATATTTTGCATAGTCTTCATAATTCATTGATTCTGATTTTGAAACCCCTAAAAATCTGCATAATCTTTCAAAATATTTGTAAACATTTAGGATTTGTGAATTGGCGCTATTCTCAGTTTTCATTGTCAGTAGCTCAAAAAGTAATTTTCTAGCCTTTCTGTACATTAGATACCAAATTATTATCGTCCCGGCTATAACTAAAATCATTGTTGCCACCAATATCACAATCCAACTATCTTTGTCTTCTGAATTCATACCGTTTTCCGTTGAAACAGTTGTGGAATCATTTAAATCATCCAAGCTTTCAGCAGATGTATCTGCAACGGATGATTCGTTTGTAGGCGCACTCGTTGAACTTTGGGTGTATTCATTTAACAAACTGTTTCGGTTGATTTGATCGGCTACGGACATTCCTGGCGTCACCTCAATCGGAACCCATCCGTATCCATCTTCGTATACTTCTACCCATGCATGTGCATTACTATCTTTTACGGTTGTAGTATATTCAGAATATTCGGTTTTAATGGGCTGACCATTAATTGTTTTAAAATAATAGCTAGAAGTTTTTACACCACTTTTGATATCACTATCAAAAACAGTATAGCCTTCAACATATCTAGCTGGAATTCCTGCTGCCCTAAACATTAATGTTGCCGCTGTCGCAAAGTATGTACAATACCCTTCTTTACTTTCATTTAAAAAATATTCCACAAAATCTTTTCCATCTGGAACTTTACCAGGATTAAGTGAATACTTATAATTGGTTGCTAAATTTTCTATGACTTGGTTGATATAAATTTGCTTTTCAGTCTCTGTTGTTACCAAATGCTTCTTTCCCTCTGCCTTTATATCCTCTAAACTATCCTCTGGCAGATAAGTATATGCATCATATACATATTGTCTATATTGTGCTTCCCATTTTACATAAGCTTTCATAGATGTATTCGTACCTTTATACGTATCCACTAATCCTTTAATTTTACCGTAATTAAGATTTCCTACGTTATAACTATATCCATAGTAACTTCCTTTATTATTATTGACTGGATATCCATCCAATGAGCTTTTATAGTCTGTTAATTTTGAACTTGCATATGGTATATACCAATATTTCATGTCTGCATTTATATAATTAATTTCATATTCTTGTTTTTGAACATCTGTATCATAGTTAAACTTATTATCTTCTACTGATTGTTGAAGTTGTTCATCTGAATCCAAAATATTTAATAATGTTGTGGTTTCAATATTTCCATCGATTAAATTTGGTTTGGAATTTCCAACCAAGGCGGTATACTTTTGCTCATAACGAATTGGTAAATCTCCCCAACTATTATCACTATAGGACGCACCATAAAAGCTTCTATAATACAAATTTCCGCCATTCGATGCTGCACGTAATGTAAACATACTGCTATTTGTATAAACTATATTATCAAATGCTCCAAGCTGCCCGCCATTAATTCCACCATGTGTCGTATCTGTATTTTTCAAATTGTCAATACTAAGTGGATCAAATGTATTCATAACCCAGACACGCACGGTATCAAAAGGAGCAAATCTATGATAATTAAAACTTGGTATCAATATAAATATCACAATGGAAACCCCAAATAACATTCCACAAACAATTGCTGGCACCGATGGATTAAGTTCTAATTTGGGCTTTGTATTCATAGAAAGTACCGACATTAAATATGCCATAACAAGTACTAATGACATAGCGGACGGTATCACATCAAAAGAAATACAAAATGAAGTAATTGAGACAGGTAAAATCATAGCAAGAATTAGACTATGTCTAACAAACACAACATGACCAGTAACCATAGATATTATAAATGTCAGAAAATATATAAATAATTGCATATCAACATATCCTATTCCACTAAATTTTGGAATATCTAACATTGGGATATACAATTTGTATGGAATGCTAATTCCCTTAATAATTGTATTAATTGAAATAGCTCCACTTACAATAATCTGCCTGCAAAAGATCGCCAGAAATAAGCAGAATAATCCGCTTACAATTAAATATGCAAAAAATCTCTTCTTTATAACGTAAAGTGTAATATACGGAATTAAACATATAAAAAAAGACATGATAATAAGTAAACCAATGTTAATTTCAAAACTAAAGCTTGATACCAAAATAGAAATAGTTCCCAACGTCCCAAAATATAAAGGAAGAAAATTACATAGATATTGTGAAGTTTTTTCTGGATTAACTTGCCTCACATTAACATCAATGAAAGTGACCCCTTTGCCAATATCAGCTTTATTTTTCATTACGACCCCCCTGTATTATACCAAAATACGTCTTATACTTTCAAATAAAATAGATCTACAATCTCCTGGATATTATTTTCATCTGCTAAGATAATATTGTTTTCTCCTATACAACCACCATTTTTCCCAACTTTTGCATCCATATATTCTAAGTTTTCGTAAGCTTTACTCATAATATAATGTATCCTTGCATCTTCTGAAATTTCACTTATCCAAAAATTGTTCCATGCATACGGTTCTTTATAAACTTTCATTTCAATTATATTTATAACCGCTGATTGTAGCTTCTCAAAACTATCAATCGTTATACATTTGAGATTACAAGAAGATATATCATAATACGCCAATTTAAAGGAGATTTCATTATGCCAAAAATAATTCCCTAATGCATATACAGTTTGGTATATATAATCTATATTTTTTTTGCCTGCCTTTGATGAAGTTGCTAATAGTTCAACTAAAATCAATTCTGTTTTTGCAATTGGACAACTATATTCCTTTACGATTAAACTCTCACCTCTACTGCTTAACTTCCAATGGATTCTGTTTAGATTATCCCCATCGGCATACTCTCTCAAATCAAATATCTCAGATGGATCATCACCCGACTTATCTTGTGAATATTCATCAACTTCTGATACATAAGCATTATAAGCCCTCTCATTATCATGTGTTGGTTTATATAACTTAGGCATTACTACTATTGAAGAATTATAAAAACATCTACCCTTTACTTTAAACAACGATAAATAATCAAATAGTCTTACTTGTTCAACATAAAGATATACGGTTCCACAATAATTCATAATTAAGTTTGTGTTAAGTTCGAAAACGCGATTTCCACGCACACTAGAATTAATTGTATGAACATTATCCACATCATAATTCAAATACCTAACTCTAAATTTCAATACTATATTGGGAGTTGGAAAAATGAAGGTATTGTGTATTTTAGTCTTGATTACTACTGTATCTCCTTGGCTAACAATTTTATCTTGAATCGATATTTGGATTTCCAAATGGTTAGTTTGTATTTTAAGAAATACTCTTATCACTATTGGAAACAAAATCATAATTATTAATAGAATAAATGGCGTATACTCTATATACAAGATATTAACCGAAAGCACACATACCAGTGCGACTAAGTAAAGTATTTTTCTTTTCAGCATATTTCCCCATTTCTGCTCTTTTTTGTGCGTATAAACCCCTTGTATGTCATAATCACTACACTTTTGGCACTGGTATCGTATTTAATATATTAATAATCACTCTTTTTTCCGTAATATTGTTCAATTTTGCATGACTATTTAATAAGATTCGATGTTCAATTGTATCAAATATCACGTTATGAATATCTGAAGATAGGACATAATTGCGACCACTCAAAAATGCATTGGCCTTTGCCATGGAAACAAGATATATACTTCCGCGTGGGCTCATTCCAAGCTGCAAATCAGGATTATCTCTTGTGCTTTCAGCGATCTTTGCTATGTACTCGTAAATTGAATCATCAACAAATATATTTCTTACTATCTCTTGTATTTCAATTAACTCACTCTCAGTAATTGCTTTTTGGATTGTTTTAATAGAAGTAAACTGTTTACCCTTCATAATTGCCACTTCATCTGACAATTCAGGGTACCCTATCGTTATTTTAATCATAAATCGATCCAGTTGCGATTCTGGAAGTTTTTGCGTTCCTACGGAACCTGTTGGATTTTGTGTTGCTATTACTGTAAATGGCTTAGGCACACTTCTAGTAATTCCATCTACAGTAACACTTCCCTCTTCCATAACCTGCAATAGTGCAGACTGCGTCTTTGGTGATGTTCTATTAATTTCATCACCTAAAAGTAGGTTACACATAACGATACCTGGCTTATATTCAAATTTATTCATTTCTCTGTTATACATGGAAAATCCGGTCACATCAGCTGGTAAAACGTCAGGAGTAAACTGTATTCTATTCTCCTTCAATCCCATTGCTTCTGCAAATGCCATTGCCATTGTTGTTTTTCCAACACCAGGAATGTCATCTATCAGAATATGACCTTTGGCAAGAATTGCCATTAAGACCTTACTAATTATTTCATCTTTACCTAATACGACTTTCTTAACCTCATCGAAAATACCATTTGCTTTTAATAAATACCCTTCTAAATTCTCCATATTCTTCTTCCCCCTTGTCAATTAAATATCTCTTGTGCTCTTTATATATTAATTATATGTAACTGTTCAGTACCTGAACAATTACACGCTTCGCGATGCACACAAATTGCCATAAAGATGCAATTTGGTGCTGTAAAACTCGGATTTTTGCTAAAAACAAGCAAAAACGCCTCGCGGAATACTGCCTTCTGAATAGTTACAATTATATAACTATATCCTCAACCTTCACCTTTGGAACATGATGGACTTGATTTTCATCTCTATAATACTTATAATCCCCGTCTGATAATATTTCTTCAAGTACAACTTCTTCCTTAGGATATCCAAACGCAATAACCAACTTGATTATCATATCTTGTGGAAGTTCAATTATCTTAGCTAACTTTTCTCTATCCACATTGCCAATAAAGCAGCCACCCATACCCATTTGCGTTGCTGCTAAAAGCATTGTTTGTCCCGCGATGCCTTCATCCCATGAAGAATTCGCGCCTGATTTTGTAATCATAATAACATATCCTGTTGGACGTTCACCCTTTAAAGGACCATCCCAATCTTTAAAATATCCCGCCCAGCCAAGGCATTCAAACACCTTATCATTACCAGTCTCATCATTCACTAATTTATATCTAAGTGGCTGCTTATTGGCAGCTGAAGGTGTATTATGAGCAATCTCTACAAGTTCTTTTAATGTATCCATAGAGATTTTTTTATCTTCATAAAACCTTCTATACGATCTATTTTTTAGAACAAGCTCTTTTATCATAATGTGCTTGCTCTATCATCTACATTCTTCTGGAAATTAATGACTTCATGATCATATTCTTCATTCATTAACTTTGATGTGATCATAAAATCTGCTGTTGCTTTATTATTTGCAATCGGAATATCATAAACCTCAGCGATTCTAAGAAGTGCCTTAACATCTGGATCATGTGGCTGTGCGGTCAATGGATCTGCAAAGAAAATCACAAAATCAACTCTTCCTTCAACAATCTTAGCTCCAATCTGCTGATCTCCACCAAGTGGACCACTGTTATAACCTTTCACAATAAGACCTGTTCTATCAGTAACCATCTTAGCTGTTGTTCCTGTTCCACATAAAGAATGTTGTTTCAATATCTCTTTATTATCCTCGCACCATTGCATTAATTCTGGTTTTTTTCCATCATGTGCAATCAATGCTATTTTTTTTTGTACTCCAATTGTAAATGTAATTATGTCGCTTTTCATATTTGTTTCTCCAATCGTTTTGTCTTAAAAACACATACGTATATAATATAACGAAATGCCATATTTATCAAGAAATTCCTTATCAAAGGATCGCGTATATATTTCACATTATTAATTCCTTGTAATGTTGATTTGCTAGCTTATTTCATCCGCCCAATGTAACATCCTGCTCTTGATACCAAGCTATTGCATCATCAAATTGATCTTCCTTGAAATCTGGCCATAGATTTTTGATTATATAGAGATCTGCATATACCGATTGTATTGGTAAAAATCCTGATAATCTACACATGCCTCCCCATCTAATAATCATATTCATTCTTGAAATCTCCTTTGATTTGACTCCATTTTTCAAATCCCATTCCCAACCGTAGTTCACAAGGAAGTTCACTTTGATTTGACCTTCTTTTAAATTACTTCTATCACACTTTGTATATTGCAGTAATTCCTTTGGGAAACACGCAGATGATGTATCTCCAATTACCAACAACGAAACATTTTCATTGGCAATTATTTTAACTGCAGCTACACAAGCAGCGCTAAATGCTTCAAATTGCTCTTTGGGCCGCTTACAGTTATCAACTGTAAATCCGTAATAAGTAATCTCCTCTATACCGAATTTCATAGCTTCACGTAACAGTCTGAGTCCAGGATCTAAACCATAACCATACCCTTGTTCCTTATTTAGACCATTTGACTTTGCCCATCTTCTATTACCATCTGGGATAACGCCTATATGTTTTGGAATTCTCATAATCGATTAAATCTCCTTACCTATTTTGATTGTTTAGAGTATACCTCATATTGTTGTAATTAATCCATTGTTTTTTAATTTTGAACATAAAAGAGCACTTGTGTGTAAGATTGAAAACTTCACACACAAGTGCTCTTTGTAATCATAAAAATTCAGTTAGTTTCTTTATATTTTCTTCTTCAAACTTCAACAACCGCTGCATCAACTTAACAATATCTTTTTCGGCTTCGAAATATCTATGAATATTTTTAATTGCATCAATCATACCCATATTACTACCAATAATTAGCATTTCAGAAATATGTGAAGCCGACTTATCCGTAAGTGTCTGAATATTAATCATAAGATACGTCTTTATTTTATCAAATGAATTAATTCCTTTTTCTTCGCACCCATGTTTATTTAACATCTCCTTAGCCTCTGTATTGATTTTTTCATACTCGGCAAGTTGAGACGTTAACTGTTTTTTAAAACCAGGTTCTTTCACCAATTCAACAATTTGGCCAAGTGTGTTTACACCCATTTCTGAGTTTTGATAAATAAAATTTAACATTTCTGTATTTCCATTCAATTCATCTAACCTCCTATCTACTAAATACACGATAAGAGTTAGTGTATGATAAAATGGATTTTCTATTCCTCAATAAAAATTTCAACATAAAATTATTTGATATTATAATGGTAAATCAAAATTCATTTCTTAAATAAGACTTCTAAAAGAGCCACTTCCCATAGGTAAGTAAACACCTATGGAGCAGTGGCTCTTTTAAATGGCCTTGTACCTTGACTTTAGGCGTCATCTATGATAAGATTTCACAAGTTATGCCAACTGAAAAGGAGATTGAAAAAATGGGATTTGTTGAATTATTTTTTATTGCTGTAGGTCTTTCAATGGACGCTTTTGCTGTATCAATTTGCAAGGGATTGAATATGCGAAAACTAAACTACAAACATACATTTATTATTGCTCTATTCTTTGGCGGTTTTCAGGGTTTAATGCCATTAATTGGATGGTTTTTAGGTAAGCAATTTGAACAATATATAACAAATTTTGATCATTGGATTGCTTTTATTCTCCTTGCATTCATTGGTGGGCAAATGATACATGAAGCACTAAAAAAAGATAACGAAAAATGCGACATTGATGAAAATCTTGACATAAAAGAATTATTTATACTTGCAATTGCTACAAGCATTGATGCACTTGCCATTGGCATTACATTTGCGCTTATTCCAAACACAAATATATTGACATCTATTATACTAATTGGAATAATCACATTTGTTTTATCAATCATCGGTGTATTTATCGGTAACAAATTTGGAGCTCGTTTCAAAAGCAAAGCTGAATTTGCAGGTGGATTAATCTTAATTCTTATTGGCGCCAAAATACTTTTTGAACATTTAGGATTGATAAATTTTTAAAGTATGCTGCGGGGCATCCCCCCTGATGTAAAATCACAAAAAGTTATCTCTCAGCAATATCCAATTTGCACGAAACAGCTGCATAATATGCCAATATCCGGCCCCTCGAAGATTGAATTCCTTAATCAAATCAAATTTTGCTTGTAAACTACGCACATCCTCAAACCATACCTCATGCTGAATATTATCCTGCCAATATCTAAAAAATGGTGATTGTTCAACTTCGTCATACATAATTTCTACGCCCTGTTCAATTGCTAATCTTACAGCCTCAACATTCCCAATTGTTTTTGCCTTCGTCACTCCTTGTTCAAATGGTAATGGCCAATCGTATCCATAATTAGGAATTCCAATATTGATCTTTTCTGCCGGGATTTCTGTAACTGCATATTCAACCACTTTACGAATCTGAGTAATTGGGGCGACTGCCATCGGTGGCCCATATGTGTATCCCCACTCATAAGTCATTAAGAGCACATGATTTGCTGCCGCTCCTAATCCTCCATAGTCTTTTCCCTCATATAAAAGTCCCTTTTGCGAAACTGCTGATTTCGGAGCAAGTGCCACAGATACTTGATAAGATAATTTATTTAAAGTTTGTGTGACATTTTTTACAAATGATGTAAATGCATCTCTATCCGTTGGTAGAATATATTCGAAATCAATATCTACTCCACCATATCCTTTCTCCTTTAATTCTTTGATTAATTGATCAATTAGATTTTGCTGTGCTTTTGGATCGTTTACAAGCGCACTAATCAATTGATTATTAAATTTACCATCCAATCCAAATGGTGTTAATGTAAGGATTGGAAGTACTTTAAACTCCTTCGCTTTATCAATCATAACTGTAGTATCAAGCGGAGGCGGAATCAAATCTCCTTCTGGTGTAAATCCATAGGAAAATACGGAAAGTTCTGTTAGATATGGTAGCGTTTCTTCTAAAACCCAGTTGCTGATAAATGGGTATGCATATCCATTTACATCAATACGTTTTACTGGTTTATCATTCCCATTGGAAATCAAAAGAGCTTGACCCACCGCGAGTCTAAACGGATAGATAAGCTGATTATCATATATGATTTTATCTGTTGAGATTCCATATGTTTTTGCGATACTATCTACTGTATCACTAGCTTTCACAACATGTATCGTCATCAAAATCCGCCTTACTAGTTTTTTATTATATATGCTGTTAGCAATATTTATATGAATATAATAAATAAATCAACTAGATCAACTTTTGATAATCTAACTTTGTAAATCTATGATAGGTTGCTCCAAATTCATCAAACTTCAAGCAGTAAACATACTCATCAATTGTACCATCCTTAAAATATATGATATATCCCAATTCGTCATTTTCTTCAAAATAAATATCTTGGGAATAGTGATGAAATACCTTTATCATATCTTGTAATGTACAATTTGGCTTTGTAATATTTTCGATGAATTCTCGCAAAAAAAGATTGTCTTTATAGTTTTCATTAATGTACTTCGTCCCTTCTTTTGGAATCATAAAACAAAATCGCTCTTCTTTGTTTGATATTTCAATATCTCCTAGTCTTTCACTGCATACTTTGTTGAAATCCATTAATAGCGCTTGCATATCTTGAATTGATGTATTATCGGTTTCTAATAGCTCCGCGATGGATTCAATCGGATAGTATAATCTTACTGCCCCTTCATCATATCCGATTTTTATCTGGCCTTCCTTCACTGTATCACATATATTTTTTTCTAAATTCATATAATTCATTCTACTATTTCTCCATTTCTGTAGCTTTCTTTTGCAAGACATATCCTGAATTTCTGAAGTTATTATACTACAAATTGTGTATTAGCTGATAATTATTTGTGTATATTCTTAAATCAAATAAATCCGTGTATTATTTTTCCTGTTTTAGGAATAATAATTAAAGCATTATATTTGATATATACTGCTAAAATGTCAAAGTAGAGGACGACTAAAATGGAATTATCCAAAACCCTTTCAGATAACATTGATCAACTTAAGAAGATTTTACCAATCAAAAAAAGTTTTGATATCATCACAAGAGATTTATATCTTGGAAAAACGCGCGCTTTTTGGATTGGAATAAACGGTTTTTGTGATAGTGAACTACTGATCAAATTGATTTCTGATTTACAGAATGAGCAATATTGTAGTGATGATATTATCGTAGATTTAAATAAATATATGGCTTCTAAGCTCGGATATTTCCAAGCAAAAACAAGTAAAGATTTTGATGAGCTCACAAAGAACTTGCTCAGTGGTCCATCTCTTCTTCTAGTTGACGGATTTGATACTGCTATTATTCTTGATACTCGTTCTTATCCAATGCGTAGTATTCAAGAACCAGATGCTGAAAAAGTGATGCGAGGTGCAAAAGATGGGTTTATTGAAACGCTTGTTTCCAACACTGCACTTATTCGTCGTAGAATACGTAACCCGAAACTAACCTTCGAAATCAAGCCTGTTGGTTCAGACAGCCAGACAGATGTCGCAGTTGCATATGTAGATGGACTTGTTGATCCCATTTTATTAAATCAGTTAAAAAGCAAGCTTGACTCATTAAATATCTCAGCACTTACTATGGGATCTAAAAGTCTAGAGGAGTTATTAGTTACTAAAAAATGGTATACGCCACTTCCTCAGACCCGATATACAGAGCGACCCGATGTTGCATGCAGTTTTCTTCTTGAAGGATACATTGTTGTTCTGGTTGATAATAGCCCAACTGCGCTCATATTCCCATGCACAATATTTCAATTTACACAGCATCCAGATGATTACTATCAAAACTTATTAATTGGAAATTATTTACGCCTATTGCGATTTTCATGTATTCTTGCAAGCCTATTTGTAATGCCATTATTTTTACTTCTTGGAGGCTTTGTTCATAACTTACCCTCCTGGCTACATGTGATTACAACTGGAGATACTAGTGCGATAAAACTCTTTACTTATGTAATCATAATAGAAATTGGTCTTGATATATTCAAGTACTCGTCAGCTACTGCAGCAAGTGGTTATTCGAACTCTTTAGGACTAATTGGAGCCTTACTCATTGGGAATATTGCTGTTCAATTAAAATGGTTGAATCTGGAGACATTATTTTATGGTGCAGCAACTTTGCTTGCAAACGTTAGTATATCTTCTCAGGAATTTAGTGATGCAATTCGTATATACCGGCTTTTGCTAGTAATATTTACAGGAGTTTTAGGAATACCTGGTTTTGTAATTGGCGTAATACTAATATTTATATCAATGGCGAAGACAAAATCTTTTGGAAATAAAAGCTATCTTTGGCCTTTGGTTCCATTTAATTGGTTGGCCTTATCAAGAATATTATTTCGTTATCCAACAGCTTCGGTTCAGGTGAAAAAAAAGTAGCTTAACCTAATCTTTGGAATGTTGTCTATCATTTGCCAAATGGAAAAGAGATATAAAGACAGTTTACCTGCCTTTATATCTCTCTTTTTTTGAAAACCAACTATCTAGATGATTTTCTAGAATGTAACTAGAATGTAACAACTAATAACATTTTGAACTGTTCTTTTGCATAAACCGCATGTGGATGTCCTGCGGGCATTACAATTGTCTGGCCTTCAACCAAAATATATTTTTCACCATCAATTGTAATTTCTCCCGTTCCATCTAAACACAATACAAATGCATCACCCTTTGATTCGTGAGAACTGATTTCTTCATTTTTTGCAAATGCAAACAAGGTCATATTTACATTTTGATTCTGGACCAAGGTCTTACTTACCACCTGATTTTCCATATATGATACTTGCTCTTTCAAATTCAATATCTCAGACTTTGCAATGTTTTTCATTATTTCGCTCATAATTTTCCTCTTTAACTTTCTAATATTTGTCCATCACAAGATATCGTAACGACTTGCCAAGGAATCATTTTTCCACTGTTCTTCAATGCCTGCATAACTGCAAATTCAATCCCACCACAGCAAGGAACTTCCATGCGTAACACCTTAACACTCTTGATATTATTGTTTTTTATTATTTCCGTAAGTTTCTCAGAATAATCACCATCATCCAGTTTAGGGCAACCTATAACAGTAACATGGTTCTTCATAAATTCATTATGAAAGTTTGCATAAGCATAAGCTGTGCAATCAGCGGCTACAAGTAGATTCGCATTTTCAAAATATGGTGCTTTAACTGGAACAAGTTTGATTTGCACTGGCCATTGCCTTAACTCACTAGCTATCGTTTGTTTTGTTTCAGCAACCGATTCCTGTTGATTTTCATTAACACCACTTTGTTCTCTTTGAAGCTCTCTTGCCATACTTCCAGGGCATCCACCACCACTGCAGCTCTCTTTTTCTTTATTAGGGTTCACATAATTAGTGATTTCTTTATTTGTATTTTCTTTATTTGTGTTCTCTTCCATAACGATTCCTTTACTTTCCTGGTTCTTTTTGACCTCTTCCTCATTATACGTCAAAGCTTCTCTTTCTTCAAAAAAGATTGCATTCGTTGGACATACCGGGAGGCAGTTGCCTAATCCATCACAATAGTCATCACGAATCAACTTTGCTTTTCCGTCTACTATCGCAATTGCTGCTTCATGGCAAGCATTCGCGCACAAACCGCACCCATTACATAAATCTTCGTTTATTTTTATAATTTTTCTTATCATTTTACACCCATGCCTATTTCAATCTTACATTGAAATATTGCTAAAATATATAGTTGAAAGAATAATTGCATGCATGGCTCCTTGTATTTTATTTTCTTTCAACATTTTATTACACTTCATATCGAAGTTATTTGTTTCTTACTATAGTTATCTTAACAAATATCCTAATTGTTTTCTGTATCCACAGATACATTTTGTATGGAAAAATTGATAGATTCAAATATTTTTCATCCATTTCTCAATAAGGCGAAAAAAGAGAAGTCTTCGTAGTTATTATACCACGAAAGCCTCTCTTTCCTATTCCCAATTTTTACGATTGGTTTTAAATTTTAGACTAATTTTACTTTTAAAACTGGTTTTGCTTTTCGAGTTATTTTACTTTTATCTAAAATAGTTCTTCGAGTGATTTATACTTTTATCTAAAATATTTCTTTGAGTACTTTACGGCTAGATTCATCTGTTAGTGCCAATATTTCATCACCAACTAATATTTGTGTATCTCCCTTTGGTATCAGTACAGTTCCATTACGAGTAATTGAAATCAATACTGTTTTTTTAGGAATCAACAAATCCTTTATGTACTGATTGTTAGCTTTTGCTTCTTCTACAACATTTATTTGAACGATAGAATATTCTCCACTGTTAAGTTTCAAAACGGTAAACATATCTTTCAAATCCATATCTTCCACTACCAATTTTGCTAATATCTCGGCTTGATTTACACATACATCAACGCCCATTTGACCATTGTATAACCAAGCATTTTTAGGATTATTAACCATAGAAACAACACGTGGCACTCGAAATTCCATCTTTGCAAGTGTAGAAACCACTAAATTAGTTTCGTCAGCTCTAGAAACTGCTACTACGACATCTGCTGATTCTATACCTGCTTTTTTTAATATTTCTGTGTCAGATTCATTTCCTAAAACAAGTAATTCTGATGGCATCTCTTTTAATAGTTTGTTATATGTTTTTTCACTTTGTTCAATTAATTGAACTTCATGACCATTTGATAATAATAATGTGGCAAGATAAGCTCCTACTTGATCTCCACCTATAATAATGACTTTCATATTATTCCTCCTTTTATACCAGGTCTAACATAGATTTTAATTTATCAGTAGCCGAAACGATCACTGAAATATAGAGAATATCTTCTGCTTCAAAGATGGATCCAAACAATGGTATAAATGTTTTACCACCTCTATTAATTGAAACTATATGAATTTCTCCAAGCACTGTGATCTCATTTACAGTATGACCTACTAATAAAGATGGAATCTCTATACGAACTAAGTTAACCATTCCATTTCCCATTTCATAAACGCTATCTAAATGGTTAAATGTTATAATTTCTGTTGCCCTTTCAATTCCCCATGTCGTAGTAGAAATTGTTTGAATTCCTAGACGACGATAAATATCCGCCTTCTTTGGATCATAAAGTCGAGCAATTACTTTCGGTACACGATAAATGTTTTTTGCCATTCTTGCAATCACTGCATTTACTTCATCACTATCTGTACAAGCTACTACGGCATCCACTCGTTCAATCTTCGCTTTATTTAAAATATCTTTATCAAACCCGAATCCTTCTACTTTTTCTCCGTTAAAATTATTTCCCAAACTATCCAATGCTTCAGAATCTTTATCAATCACTATTACATGATGTCCTTTTTTTGCAAGATTTAGTGACAAACCTGTTCCCATTCTTCCTAACCCTACAACGATTATTTTCATCTCAATTCACCCCTTCATTCGATTTTATATTTTTATCTATTTTTCTGCGAACGATCGCTTTTCTAATTTCTTCAATAAACAAGATCAGTGGTGGCCAAGCGCATAATAGCATCCAGTCAGATAATTTTAAAGCCGTAGTATGAAAAACTGATTGAAATGGTGGCAAGTAAACTATACATAAAATTATTATTATTTCAATTGCGATTCCTAAGTTTACTTGTTTATTATTAAATAGTCCAACTTTAAATACTGATTGTTTTTCTGTACGACAATTATATACTGCACCAATTTGGCAAAATACAATTGCAGCGAGTGTCATTGCTGTTGCTTTTATATATACTGGATTCAATTCACCTGCAAGTGGAATGTTCGGCCAGCCATTTTGCATATTAACAAAAAAGTAAGCAACTGTGGAAAGCACAGAACTTAATATTCCGTACCAAAGAAATGCTTTTAATACTAACTTTTTGCTTAACAATGGTTCATTTTGATTTCGTGGCGGTTGATCCATGACTCCTTCTTCAGGCTTCTCTGTTCCGAGTCCTAAAGCCGGCATCATATCTGTGCCCAAATCAATTGTAAGAATTTGCATTACCGTTAGTGGCAGAGGTATTGCTCCTCTTGAAAATAGAAACAGCGCTGATGGAATTGCCTCTGGAACATTTGAATTCAAAATATAAAGTAAAAATTTTCGAATATTACTGTAAACGGTACGTCCTTCTTCAATTGCATGTACAATAGACGCAAAATTATCATCTGTTAATATCATATCCGCCGCTTCTTTTGCGACATCTGTGCCAGCAATTCCCATAGCAATACCTATATTTGCTTTTTTAAGGGCAGGGGAATCATTTACGCCATCACCTGTTACAGCAACGATTTCACCCATCTCCTGTAAATTGGTTACAACTCGTAGTTTTTGTTCTGGCGCTACGCGTGCAAAAATAATTTCATCTTTTAAATACTCTTTTAATTTTTCGTCAGAAAGTGCTTCTAATTCCAAGCCTGATAGTACTCTTGGATTAGGACCTGTTACAATACCGATACGTTTTGCAATACTTTCTGCTGTTAATCCATAATCTCCAGTTATCATAACAACGCGGATACCCGCGCGATGACACTGGGCAACAGCGTCTGCTACTTCTGGACGGGGAGGATCAGCCATTACTACCAAACCTACAAAAACCAATTCTTGTTCTATAATTTCCGGCGTATAATCGCTCATTGCTACTGGAATGTTGTCTTCTTTATGTAATAAACGATATGCAACAGCTAAGACACGTAACCCTTTACGCGCATAGCTATCATTTGCATCCATTATCTCTTTACGCATATCCTCATTCATTGGTTCAACGCTACGATTGATCCGTATTGTCTCACACAATTTCATTACTTCTTTTGGGGCTCCTTTCACATAGGCAATATCTCTAGTGCCTTCGACAGGGGCTTGCAATTGATGAATCGTAGTCATTCTCTTACGGCGAGATTCAAATGGTAATTCTCTTAAACGAGGAGTCAATTCCATTTGTTTTTTTACATTGATACCTGCCTTTTCAGCGACAACTCCTAGGCAAGCTTCTGTCGGATCCCCTAATACTGTATAACGCATTGATTCTTCATTTGGTGGAAGTAGTCGTGCATTGCTACACAACGCTACTCCTGTTAATAGAAGTTTCAAGTCTTCATCATCATTAGCAGTGACTTTTTTACTACCTTCTAAAACATCTCCTTGTGAACTATATCCAACACCTGTGACATTAAATTCTTTTCCTTTTAGCCACAAATAACTTACTGTCATTTCATTCTGTGTTAAAGTACCGGTTTTATCTGTACATATAACGGTTGTACTACCTAATGTTTCAACGGAAGAAAGTTTCTTTACTAATGCATTTCGCTTAGACATTCTTTGTACTGCCATCGCAAGTGATAACGTGACTGTTGGAAGCAATCCTTCCGGTATAAAAGCTACAATCATACCTAATGCAAAAATAAATGACGATGCAATCGGTTCCTTCACAAAAAACACAGCTGCTACAAAGAAGAATATGCCCAAAATAATTGCAATCATTGATATTTGTTTTGTTAAATGGTCCAATTCCTTTTGTAACGGACTATCTTCTGTTTTCATGTTTTGCGTAAGATTTGCAATCTTACCAAATTCTGTTTTCATACCAATTTCCATAACTACAGCTTTTCCATTACCTTCTGAAATACTTGTACCTGCAAAAATCAAATTTGGTGTTTCCGCTCTAGTCAAGTCATTTTTGAAAACTGCATCTTTTGTCTTACGCACGGGATTGGATTCACCTGTGAGCGTTGATTGATCGACTTGTAAATCGCTACATTCAATCAAACGCGCATCTGCTGAAATCTTGTCTCCTTCTTCTAATAAAATAATATCGCCAATCACTAAATCCTCTGATAGGATCTTTAGCTCTTCATTATTACGAATTACACGAGAATAAGAGGGTAACATATTTCTTAATGCATCTGTCGCTTTTCCAGCACGATGTTCCTGCCAGAAGCTAAACAATCCATTAATCACATTTACCAACCAAACTGCAATACCCAGTTGTGGCATTCCTGCCATAATCGCAATAGCACCTGCTCCCCATAATAATATGGCCATTAGATGTGTGAAATTACTAAGTAAGACAATTAACGAAGATTCTTTCTTTTTCTCATCTATTAAATTTTTACCTTGTTCTTTTTGTTTCTCTTCGGCTTGTACTTGTGTTAGTCCCTGCGGTGATGTCGCTAGTACCTCAAAAACTTTATCAACTGTAAGTCTGCAAATATTTTGTAGCTCTTTTACTGCAGTATCATTACTGTTCAATTTCACCATTCCTTCTTTCACTGTTATAGAAATAATTAATAGTATTTTCTTATAATTACATAAAAGTATAGTCCTTTATTTTCTTAATTACAATATACTCCTTATTCTGTTGTAATCGGCATATAAACGTCCATTTCACAATACGATTCACTACATATACTTAAATCTATCCTTTCAAAATGATAATAGGTTGAGTACTGTTGTTTCAACAGCCGGAATATAATCATTGCTGTATTTAGGATTAGAAGAATATATGACAAGACCAATGTAAACATTCTTATTTATTTTATTATTGAATGTAGGTAAATAGTCCTTAAGGAACTTTTCTGCTAAAATATTTGTGGTATAGTATATTAAATTTTCCTTAATAAAAATTCCATTTTCGTTTATTTTTGTCCATCGATATTTAGCCCCAAAAAAAAAGTCACAGCAATACTGCTTGTGACTTCCTTTACTACTTCTTCCCAGTCAAATAATATACTGCTACTTGGGTCCTGTGCGCTAGATTTCCCTTTTCTAAAATGGTACTAATATGGTTTTTCACTGTACCTTCACTAATAAATAATTTTTCTGCTATTTCTTTGTTCGCGAGACCTTCTGCAATAGATGCAATAATATCAAGTTCCCTTGATGTGAAAATACTGCTATCAAAGTTGGTACTCGATTTCACTCCCATCTGCGTGAATTTAGAAAAAACCTGGTCATCTAAAATATTACCTCCATGATATACGGCTTTTATCATTTGCTTTAAATGCTCTGGTGTATGATTCTTGATTAAATAACCACCTGCTCCGTTTTTTAGTGCTTTATCCACAAGTTCATCTGCATCGAATGTCGTTAATATTAGTACTTTTCCTAATCCTCTTTTTACGATTTCCTTAGTAGCTTCAATACCATCCATCACCGGCATTTGTATATCCATTAAAACGACGTCAGGTTTTTCTTTCATACATAATTCCACGGCTTCTTTTCCATTTTTGGCACACCCTAACACTTCAAACTCTTCATCTACACTTAGTATAATGCGCATACCGTCTCTCACGAAATCACTATCATCTGCAATAATCACTTTTATTTTGTCCATTTAAAAGGCTCCTCATTTCATCATCTTGATTCATACTTTTGAGCATTCTGCGTCTTGTCACTATTCTTGAATGGGAAGTATCATATTAATGCAGAATCCATCTTCTCCATTTAGATCAATAAACCCATTTATTTTTCGAGCACGATTTTTCATTCCCTGAATGCCCATTCCTTCTTTAATCGTATTACAGCCAATTCCATTATCCTTAATACTACATCGCACTACTTTGTGCAAAATTGTAATTTGGATTAAAATACTGTTACACGCGGAATATTTTAATGCATTTGTAACTGCTTCAAACGTATTATCAAGGATAACTTCCCACATATTCTCTGGAATTTCTTTATTTTCTCCATCAAATCTTACTTCTGCCTGAATTCCATATTTTTTCTCGCATTCCTCGCATAATCCTACCAATTGCAAAAGTGCCATCTGCTTCTTATCTGGCTTCTCTCTCCTAAGTATGGTTCGTATTTCATCCATGCTAGTTCTCAAATTATCAATGACTGCCTGAACCATTTTTATACTTTCATCTGGCTGTTTATCTATCAAGATTTTACACGCTTCTAATTGATAAATGGAACCATTAATACTGTGGCCTAATTTATCATGAAGTGCCTGAGAAAGTCGCGTTTTCTCTTCTAAAATTCTATTCTCAAAGAAAAGGCTGTTTTTTTCTATCTCTTTTTTAAAGTTGTTATCCCGGAAAGCGATTGAATCTTTCAGTTGATATTCTTCCTGTTCAAAAACTTCCAGGCATTTTTTATATTTTTCTATTACCACATACTTTTGGAAATAGATTATTATAACAAATACGCAGTATGCACTATATAGGAGAATATTTTGAAAATTTAGAAATACTCCTATAAAAGCCATCAAGCTAAACATGAAATTCAATTTTAAGAAAATAATGATATCTAACATTACCATGGGTAAGAGAAACAATCCATTTCCACTATCTTTAAAAAATACAATTAAAATAAGTGTTATGACTGTTTCCGTACATAAAAAATAAACTTTCTTTGAGTTTACAAGTTCATAGAATACGGTTGCCGCCAGTGTAATCGCAAGAAGAAACCACTCCACACTGATTTCATGGAGTGATTTCTTACTGCTGCTAACGAAATATAGAAATAAAATTATAATACAACACATTTTTACAATTGAAAAATAGTATTTTTTAGCATTTTCATTCATGGTAGTTCCCCTCAATATTTGCGCTTTCGCTAACACTTTGAAAAAATAATAATTTGAATTCTTTTTTAAATTTTAACATACTATTTTCCCTTTGTCACAAATAAAAGATATCAAGCGTCACTCTTTCTTCCTCAATTTTATACCCATGTATCCAACACTTGAAATAACGATCAAATAGCTTACTACAACAAGGATATACATACTGTATACGCCGCTTTTTCCGGCCATGAGCATTTCTGCTGCTTTGAGTACCCAACGTTGCGGCATCATCAATGATATCTTTCCCCACCATCCAGCTGCTGCTTCCAAAGGGAAATATAAACCTGCCAAAAGATCCGATAAGCACCAAACCAAGAAGGCAATATAATTAGAAGTCAGTACATTATTCGTTATAATACCGATTACCACGCTAAATAGATTAAAAATAAGTCCAAGCCCTAGTACAAAAAAGATATAACTGCTAAATGGAATTCCATAATCTGTTTTTACAATTAATTTAATTCCGATTGCAAGAATACTTGTCTGTATAATAACTGTAATAAGTATCAAACCTAATTTTACTAAACCATAATTAATAATACTTGATTTTGATAATACAATACGATTATAAACCCTGTTCTGTCTTTCCTCTACCACCGTCGCTGCAATAAATACACCACTAAATAGAAATCCTATCGTTAAGAATGCCAACGAATATCCAATGCTGCTTTTTTGGTCTTGTTGCTGCGTCGTTAACTGTAATGTGTTACCAACTTCAATTCCAACGGTCTCTTTACTCATTTCATTTTCTACCGATGTGTTCAATAATGTTTTTAAAGCTGTCTTGTTATAACCTGTCATTGCTGCATATTTCGATACACTTTGCAAAAATGAATTTAAGTTACTCTCTAGCAGTTTGATTCGCGCATCACTAGTAGCTTCAAATACGACCATATTACTTGGGTTACCATTTAAAATCTCTGTATCGAAGCTGCTCGGAATATATATAACAGCACCTAAAACATTATGATTTGAGGTATTAAGCGCTTCTTGTCTTGCTTCCTCTATATTCATATCTTCACCAATGTATCTGTATATCCGATAAGAACCAGCCTTTGCAAGTTCTTCTATTACATAGTTTGATAATTCCGAATTATTACAATCATATACTTTAACATTAAGCTTTGTATTAGTGACCATAAATATTGATTCATTTTGTTTGTTCAAATCGTGAATTTTATAGGAATCATTTCCTCCATCTATGCCACCCCCACCCTTAATATTTAACATTAATACTGATACTATAGGTAGTATTATAAGAAATGCCAAATATCCCTTGTTTCTTAGCAGCAATTTTAGATTCATCTTCATCATTGTAAATAAACCACTCATGCTGATTCCCCCATTTCCCTATCCATCATTAATATTCCTGCTATACCACATATAACAATTATCGAAACTAGATACAATATACATCTACCAGCATAGTCGCTATAGCCTTTTGTAGAAAATTCCACTACGGTACGGTTAATATAATATAAAGGTGATATATTCACTATTCTTTGCGGTATATTTGCATATATATAGGTCTGAAAGGATCCACCCCATAATCCCGCGATCCAAATGATAATAAATCCTGCTACAATGCTAACTGCAGCGTTTTTAAATAATTGGAACAATACCATTCCAAAAGTCGATGCTGCTAGGGAAATAAGAATCATAATACCGATACATGCCCAAATTTTTCCCCAATGAATATCTAATAAAACGACCGATATAATCCATGCTATGCATGATTCAAGAAAAGTGGCTATTGCACAAGGAATTAATTTCCCTATATAGTAACTAACTTTTGACATATGAGATATACGCATTCTTTTTGATATTGCACTTTTTCGTTCACTCGTTATAACCGCTGACAGTGATATCATCCCACACCATGCAAAATATATAATATAAATTATTCCATAATAGTCTGTAGAAGATGGTACTGGATCCGTAGCTAATACTTCATGATTAACCTTTACACTGCTAGTTGATGGCAATTCCACCAAACCATTCTGTGCCTGATACGCCATCCCAACCATAGCATCATATGCCTGATAAAAAAAAGTAGAGAGAATACTTTCAGTGACTGCAGCTTCTGTTTTTTTATCATCCGACTGATAGATTACATAAGAATCATCTGTGATTTCAACAAATACCGCTACGGTCTCCCTTTTTAAAAGCGCTGTGGCATCTTCATTTTGATATTCCTGTAAAATTATATTATTGTCCTTACATATGGTCTTTAACTGTGGAATCATATCTTTATATGCACTACCATCGCTTAAATGATATCCAACTTCAAATGGTTCTATCTTATAAGCAGTGTCCATCATGTCTTTAAATGCATTAGAAAGCAATACAATTGTTATTACTGGGAGTATTGTCATCAGTACTAATATCCATTTACTGCGAAGCATCAGCTTCAGATTATTTTTAATTAATATAAATGGCATATTACATACCTCCCTCTGCATAATCCCTAAGTTTTTTTCCTGTAAGTGTAAGGAAAACTTCCTCTAATGTCATATTGGAATTTTTATCCGAGGTTACCATTTCTACTAATTCTTCCTTCGTTCCAATGGCAACAATCTTACCATTATCCATAATTGCAATTCGTGTACATATAGCTTCGATTTCTTCCATGTAATGACTTGTATAAATAACTGTCGCTCCCTCTTTGTTAGCGGCTTTTATTTTTTCCAAAATAAAGTTCCTAGATTGTGGATCAATTCCTACTGTTGGTTCATCAAATATTAAAAGTTTTGGTTTATGTCCAATTGCACAGGCAATATTTAATCTTCTCTTCATACCCCCAGAAAAGTTCTTCACAAACCCATTTCTTTTGTCCTCCAAGCCAACGAATTCCAAAGCTTCAGTAACTGCCTTCTTCAATTCGTTTCCTTTTATGCCATAAAGTGAAGTAAATAATTCCACATTCTCCCATGCCTTTAGATTTCCATGAATTGCAAGTTCCTGTGGAATATATCCTATTTTTAATTTCACTTTTTTCATATCTGTTTTTGCGTCATATCCAAACAGCTCTACCTTACCAGCTGTAGGTTTTACAAGTGAACACACCATATTCATTGTAGTACTTTTCCCAGCACCATTCGGCCCTAACAGCCCGAAAATCTCACCTTCTTCAATTTTTAATGAAATGTGATCCACAACTGCTTTGTTCTCATATTTTTTTGTAAGTCCCTCTAATTCTAATACTATCTCGCCCATTATTCTCTCCATTCCTGTGGCTTGCTTTCGCAAAGCACAATATCTCTTTATTAATTCGTCTTTAAAAAATCGATTAGTTACAATGTAATAACACGTTGCATAATTCTTATGTATTTTACAATATCATATCAGTTTATAATTAAGCGCAATAGTGTATAAAGATATAAATGGGCATGACTTTAGTCATAGATCTAAAATAGAAGAAGACCACTAATCTACATCGCTTAGTGGTCTTCTTCTATTTTTATCCCTTTATTTCACCAACACTCCAACCTATTATTGCATAGTTTCCACTTGCCTGTGTGTCAACCTTATTAATCCACTGTGTTTCATTACTTGCTTCTGTGGATAAAATATCATTTGTAATTCCCGATTTATGGAGTGATGAATTAATTACCCACCATTTTGAATTGATATCAGCACGTCTTAAATCATCCTCAAGACGCATTCCTTCATATACTGAAGTGGCTTCTGCCAGTGTTACAATAATGACTTCTGTTTCATCAGCATTACGCAACCTTGTCAAAATTTTTTTTGCTGACTTTGAAATATCCTTTGAAACATCACCCTTGGAACGTTTCATTTCCAGGTTATTACTTTGAGTTGACTCAAGCCGTAAAAGTGTATTCCCAGTAGGCGCCGTATCAATCACTAACACCTGATCTTCAGCCTGTTCTTTAGCCTTATCTACAATCTGTGCAAAGGCTCTAATCACTGCAATTTCTTGTGTAGATGGTGCCCTTGCATCTTCCTCTACATATGCAATTTCAATATGGCTCATTGTGATGCCACTTACTTCATTAATGCCGTATTCTAATTGCGGAACAGAATCAGTAGTTGTCAGATGTACCTTTTTACCTCTTTCTGCCAACCCTACCGCAATTGCTGCAGCTATTGTCGTTTTACCAACCCCCACTTTACCTATTGTTAAAATAAACTTTTTCCCAGAATTGAAGAGGTCATCAATTACGTCTTTGAGCCCTAGTGCAGTATGATTATTTATTGTTTCTTTCTGAACATTATAGTGGTCTTCTTTCAGCAATGCTCTTACATTATCCATAAAAACATCTATCCTTTCATATCATTTCATTTTATTATTTGTTGTTGATACGAAATCAATTCTAATTTCTACTCTTTTAATATAAATTATATTGAGGAATTACATGTATAATTTATATTATATAAATCATAATAACATTAGGATGCTATTTATCTAATATACAAGGAGGTTTTATGGACGACAAAATAAAAAGGGAACATTTAAATGAATTATTCAAAAATATAAACAATCATTTACTTTATGATGATGTTCCTTCGATATTTTTAAGTCAATTATGTAGCCAGCCTGAATTTGAGATATATCCATTCAGTATGCTTTCAGACTTGCAATCTACAAAGCAGTCTCCCACTTACCATCCTGAAGGCAATGTTTGGAACCATACTTTATTGGTTGTTGATGAAGCTGCCAAACAAAAAAGTGAAAGCAAAGATGCTGAAATTTTTATGTGGGCTGCATTTCTTCACGATATTGGCAAACCTCCTACCACCAGAATCCGAAAGGGTAAAATAACATCTTATGACCACGATAAGGTTGGCGCCGAACTTGCAAAAGACTTTTTATCTGAATTTATCGACAATATGCAATTTATTGAAAATGTTTGCTCTCTTATCAAATACCATATGCAAATTTTGTTCGTGATAAATGATTTACCATTTGCAACTATTAATGAGATCAAACAGAATTCAGATATAAAAGAAATCGCATTACTTGGCTTATGTGACAGGCTTGGTAGAACAGGCGCCAATGAACGTACTGAAAAGGATAATATGCAATTATTTATCCGAAAATGTGATAACTTTGAACAAGAAAGGAAAACACATGGCAAAAGCTGGAATGAGAAGACCTGACCCTAAAGAACCACACGGTACAGAAAGTAATAACAAAACACATTTTCCTAAAAATGAAACTAGCCCTGTGCCCGAAATACAAGGTAAGGCTAAAACTGGAGACGTCAAGGCAAAACCAATTGAATATCCGAGAAAAGGATAAATCAATTACTAAAGTAGAGCAAAACAATCAATTAAAAAGGATAAACCGGCCAATTTCTTGTCGGTTTATCCTTTCTGATTGTACTTATTTGCTTCTACTTATTTTTTTCTACTTATTTTCTTCTAGTCACTTGCTTCTAATTATTTGCTTCTAATTATTTGCTTCTAATTATTTGCTTCTAGTCACTGTGATTTCATAACTATTCTTACCAATATACATTCCGGTAACAGGGTCAAAATCCTTAGCACTACTATAAGTAAATGCACTAAGCTTGATATCTTTTACTTCAGAAATTTTGCTTCCTGCTGTTAATTTAATTGAAGTCATAAATGTATTATCCTTAATATCTGATTCACTCAAATGCGTGTACCATACGCCTTGCGTCTGATGTACATCGTCATAAATATAGAGTTCAATATAATTAAAATACTGGGCCGTATCTGTAGGTGCTTTAATTGTCTTTGTAAATACCTCCGAAGAATTCAGCGTGAACGTCAAACAATATCCAATTTTACAGTCTGCCGCATCTGAATACTTGTTCCAATAAGGTTCCCATGCATTTTTAAAACCATTACCTGTTACTGTTTTTTCATTTGTAGTGAAAGCTTCAAAGCACTCTATATCCTTGCCTTTTTCCCAATTACTTACATATTCTGTAATCAAGTTGTGTATACTCAAATCTTGTCCATGTATGTATAGTCCTATTTTATTCATCTTATTAGTAGCATTATCTGTTGACGCAATACTACTTTGTGCAGCACTTTCATTGGTACTACTTGTCCCCTGACTTGAATCACTAACTTCTGTTGAATCTTTTGTACCTTCTTGCGTTGCATTGCTGCTCTTTGATTTAGAACATCCTGAAATCAAAAGTGCCATAAGCATAGCAAATACAAGTATAATACTAATTCTCTTTCTTGTTTTCAAAATTATTATCCGATTATCTCTCATATTATTTTACCTCTTAAATTATTTTATGTGCAAATGGACATAAGTTATATGATCTATTTCTTATTAGGTTAAATATCACTCCACAAATTATAGCACATCAAAATAATTAACTAAACAACAAATTATTATAAATCATTATTTTTCAAAGGAATTTTAGAACGGAATTCCTTTCATTATATTTTTCATAACTAATTCTTTTGCCTTTTCATATTTTAAGAATGTTTCATTCGCTTGTTCCAAATTTTTATATACTTTCCAATATCCCGTGTACAAACTATTTTTACCTTTATTTTCAATAAATCCAATAACATCCCAGATAGGATATCCAAGGATAATACCTAGTTCATGTGGAAAACCATCATAGTTACATTTGTTATCTTTAAAACATTTAAAACGTTTTGATATTTCATCAAGTATGTCTTCAATTCCTAATGTATGATATCCTTGTGCTTTCATAAATTGAGAAATGGATTTTTCATGTAAATAACTTTCTAGCTCTTTATCGTTATATAATAGCAATATTGACTTGTTTTCATCCGTATATAGTTTATTAATTCCTATCAATGTATTTTTAAATATATGATTAATATTCTCAAGATCTCTATTCTCTACAATTAAAAGATTCGATATTTTGACTCCACAGATTAATGGGGTACATTGCATTGCAATGCAATATGCTAAATCATTTTGTTTGTAATAATCAGGCAATTGTAGCATATCTATTTTATTCAAATTAATCCCTCCACTAATTTATAATAAATATAGTATGCTTTGAATTAAACTATTTAATACTCTTAAAAAAAATCGGGTGAAGAATTGGAATTGCTTCCTTTCTTCACCCGAGTAGTCTATATTAATTGCTTCTTCAATTTTCTAAATATAAATAATCTCAACACCGCTTAAGCTTATGCTTCCTTTAATCGTAACTACCGGCGAATCCGATTCTGTCTTTCTGTTCTTTTCATCGATACCACCCAAAGTTGTATTTACGTCATATACAACATTCCATGTCTTGGGAATATATAATTCTACACCACTAAATGATATATCTAGAAATATTTCTGCATGGCCTGAACTCACGACTGCTTTATCAAAATACACTTTCATTGCCCCAAAAGAACAATTGATATTTGCTTTTTCAAAATTATCAGTATTAATATATTTCATGCTTGAGCCAAAACTAACAGAACAATTTACAACATTCCCATCCGGTTCATTAATAACTTTTTCAAACTGCTCTCCAACATTATCCTGAGACCATTTTTTATGATGCCAACCATCGTGACGCCAATTATTATGATGCCAATGCTCATGCGTACGCCAGTAATCTTCTTTTTTAAATATCATCGATAGTCCAATGCTTCCAAGCAATGCGGTTACCAATACTGGACCTGGCGTAAGTGCTGTAATATTCCACTGCTGGGCATATATAATGCATAACAATGCAATCGGGAATAAAATACCTGAAAATCTAACGGGAATTAGACTTTTTAACATAATCATAATTAAAATAATCGTAATAACAATCTTGAACACACCAATTGGTGGGAAATATCCCAATCTGTCTACAATGATAAATATGGCAGCCAACACAAAAAGTAGGCCCCAAAATACATCTTTCTTTTTCATAAATTTATCCTCTTTTCTTCTAATCTACATTTCAAAGGTTTGTAATAGTACCTGGAAACATACACCTGTTTATATGTACCCATAAACATTACAGCACTGGAGGCAGTAAGATTGTGATCAATTGAATGAATATGATTTAGATTTAGTATTGTGGACTTTGATACTCTCATAAAAAATCCTGGTAGTAATTCTTCCAATTCATAAAGACGATATTTGGTTTGATACATATTGTCAGCTGTATGTGCACTAATACAGTTATCTGTTGTCTCAAAGAACAAAATATCCTCTAATGGGAGATAGTACTGTGTATTCTCTTTATATAATACCAAACATCTAGATTCCCTCGTAATATCCAAAAGTGTTTCATGGATTTTTTTAACTTTTTCATCCAACTTACTGCATCTAATAATCACTTCGTTTTCCTGTAAATCCTCATCAATTTCAATTCTTACCTTCATTTCCTCATCTCCATAATGCAATTATATCAACAAATAATTACTTGTAAATAGCTATTTGCTAAGTGGTAAGTTTTACAATGTAAGTGGTATTTTTTCATTTTATAGTACTATAAATAATAATCTATTCTATTCTTCATTATTATTATATTGTTAATGACTTCTAATCTTATCAGTTCCATCATCTACCGTGTTTTCGATCTTTTTAATTACAATATAATAACCATAGGTATCATTGACATTAATAAGAATCCTATCATTTATCTTATGCCCTAAAATCGCTTTTCCAAGCGGCGATTCTACACTTATCCGCCCATTTAAAGAGCTTCCCCGCACTGTTGTCATCAATTTATATGTTTCAGTTATATCATCTTCTTCAAAATATATCTCAACAGTATTACTCAGCCCGACTTCATCTATCAATGACTCCTCAGATATAATTACTGCAGACCTAACCATTCTTTCCAAATATCTTATGCGACCTTCGTTTATATTTTTATCTCTTCTTGCAGCATAATATTCAAAATTATCACTTAAATCGCCTTGTGCCCTTGCTTCCTTTACAGCCTCAAGGGCCTCTTTTCTTACTTCTAGTTTCCTATATTCGATTTCTTCTTCAATCAATTTTATATCTGTTTTTGTTAATTGATCATTCATAATATCCCCCTATATAGATGATTTTTATTACTTCTTAATTATATTTACACTATTCCCTATCTACCCAAATACAATTAATTATACCATAAGAAATAATCCCTACATATAAAAATAAACTTTAATTTCTATATTAAACAAAATACGTATCTGCTGTATCATTTCTCAATACATTCTCTTGGATCAAGCTCTATCAATTCCCATTTTCCATTTCTTCTTCTTCTGTATTGTGCGATTTCTATATCCATTCCATTTGTTAATTGATAGAATTGTATCATATAATAGTTTCCGTCTGTTCCCCTAAAATAAATGTTCTTTGTAAATCCAACATGCTGCGTTGGTATTCGCATCTTCACTAGCGAACACCACTCTCCATATTTTATATCTACTACTTCTTCAGCTATGTAATTCCATCCATGATAAGGTGCACATAGATAATTTTCGGGATATAGATCTATATTTGATATTTTATACTGAGTTCCTTCTTTGACGATATCAACAAATGCATAATAGTAAGCAAAATACGCGACACCTTTTTCAGATCCTTCGATGGTTTCAAATTCTACAAAATATCGCATAGCATCTGGATCCCCATATACAGGTACTTCTTGAAACTTTATCAAATTGATATGGAGTATATTTTCAAATATCTTAAGATACTCTTTAAATGAAAGCTTCTCCTGATACTTCGATGACAAAAAATGATATGCGATTGGATAAGGTGCCTTTGCCTCCCCAATTGTCCCACATCCCGCTGATTTTTCTTCGTCAGAATTGGCAGCCTCTCGTAAAACGCTATAATAATTAATAATCGTCTCTTCTGGTGTTTTAAATAAATACGCAGGTAATGTAGGAATTTCAGAAGTCTCATCCCCATAGTAGTTATCAAAGATCTCCATCTTAATATTTCTATTATTAAGAACTGGTAGTTTAGAAGGCCTGAAATACCTTTCAATATCTATTTTATCACTCATTTAATAATATCCTCGTAATTATGTATTTATATAAATATATCCAAAAAGCTCAAAAAAAGTATTAATCTATACTACATTTGAAAAAATAGCATAAAATATTTTTATATACGAAAATGGTCCCTAGGTTTTACAACCTGGAACCATTTACGCATTTCACATATAGTGCCTATAAATTTTCTATATTTTCTAATTCAATAGCATCTTCTATTTTTGCTTTTTTACCAAATAATCTTAAGGCAGTTAAAATCGCACCAATCATGCAAATGACTGCTGCTGTTATATATACAGTTCGCATACCATAAATAAATGCGTCATTTCTTCCAACTACGTAATCTGTTACCTTATAACCAATTTTTTTGCTCATTCCGCTATATAAAAGTGTTGTAGATAAAGCGATTCCACACACCATTCCAAGATTTCTGACAAGTGCATTCACACTTCCTGCAATTCCAAGCTTATTCCTTGGCACTGTAGACATAATCAATGAATTATTCGGTGACTGAAATAAACCATTTCCGATAGCCATTGCAGCTATGAAAACCAACATACTAATTAGGGTCGAATGCTCATTTAAAGTTGACATTAACAACAGGGACAGACTCGTAATGACCAATCCAATAAATGTCAAAATTTCAGATCCTATTTTGTCGGACAAATATCCGCTAATTGGAGCCACAACAGCTAACAACAACGGTGCGGTCATGAGCACTAGCCCCGTAGTTGATGGCGAGTAATTTAACACATCTTGAAGATAAAAAGGTTGAATAATATTTGCACAAAATATCGATATGAATGAAATAAACCCACAAAAAATACTAAGTGAAAATAATTTATTTTTAAAAATATCTAACTCTAATAATGGAGATTCTCGCTTCTTTTCCACGATAATAAAAGCCACAAACGAAATAACGGCTATTAAAAGGCCTAACAACACTACTAGTTGCGTAAATCCAACTTCCTGGCCCTTACCGATTGCCGCAAATAATGGAATTACTACAAGCATAAATAACAGTGCACCTACTCCATCCAATTTTCCCTTTGCTATTTCATGTCCTTTTGGAAGAATTCTAAATGCTAAAAACAAAGTAATAAAACCGATTGGTACATTAATTAAAAAAATGAATTCCCAACTAGCAGCACCAACTATAAATCCGCCTAGTGGTGGTCCAATTAATGATCCTAACGCAACAAAAGTGCCTGTCAATCCAAGTGCTCGTCCTCTTTCGTTGGCTGGAAATGCTTCTGTTATAATACCTTGACTATTGGCCATGCAGCCTGCCGCTCCGATTGCCTGTATCACTCTGGCTAAAACCAGAATCGGCAATGAACTTGTTATACCACAAAACAGTGAGCCCAATGTGAATAAAGCGATTCCAAACTTGAATATCTTTGTCTTACCAAGTATATCTCCCAACCTTCCAAAAATTAATATAAAGGCTGTAATTACAATCAAATAACTAGTTACTACTAATTGAATACTAGCTGATGTTACATTTAAAGATTTCGCCATAACTGGTAAGGCTACATTTACGATACTACCATCTAATGTTGCCATAAAAGTTAACATTACCACTACAAATAATATATACCATCTTTTTTCATTTACATTGTCGTTTCCTGTATTCATCTAAATTCTCCTTGTGTTTTGTACTTATGTATTGTGCTTATGTATTGTGCCTATGTTTTGTGCTTATGTTTTGTGCTTATGTTTTGTGCCTATTTCTTTAATTTGAGCGTTAAAAGCTCAAATTATCTTAACTTTTTTGATATTACATAATATCTTATTCAACGATTCAATTGTATTTACCTTCTCTTCTTCATTCAAATCTGTTGTGATTAACTTTTCTAACTCATGAAGTTTATCGAGAATTTTCACAGTAACAGCCTTTCCTTTTTCTGTCAAGAATATCTTATTGGCTCTAAAATCATCATCATCTCTTATTCTATCTAAATATCCTATTTTTATAAGCTTCGCTAATGTTCTAGTTGTCATTGCCTTATCATACCCTAATTCTTCACTAATCCTATTTTGGTTAATGCCATCCTTATCTTTTAGTATAAGCAAGTAGGGATAAGAACCACTGCTTAATTGAAATTCTTTCAGTACCTTATCAAGATATATTTGCGTATATCTAAAAATTTTATTATTAAGCTTAAGTAAATGCATGATACCGTCTGGTTGCAAAATTTATCCTCCTTCAATTTAGAGTCACCTAAATTTACATTTATGATTGACTTGTCAACGTATTATAGTCAAATATAGTTGACTTGTCAACCACATTTAATTATATATTCTGCTATACTAAATTGAAATTCCTCGTCAATATCTATAGAATTTAAAGCATCCATTAAAAATGGATATGTTTTGCCAGAATAAAAATTATTATTATTTAGAAAAAAAGCAGTGTTAGTTAAATAGATAGCTCCGTTTATTCTATATTCCTGAGATATCTCTTGTCTTCTTACCATTTTCTTATCTTGATAAGGAACATCCAAATAACCGTTATTATGAAATTTAACATTCAAGTTCGTTGGATGTTCCAGTTTGCATATGCTTATAACCGAATCCGCATTCTTTTCAAATAAAAGCTTTGCACTTTCTAAAATATGTGTTTCATTTCTCAAAGGAGAAGTCGGCTGCAGGAGCATAAAGTATTCAAAGGTTTTTCCCAAATCACTCATCTCCTTCAAAACATGTAAGATGACATCAATCGTTGTAGCTTCGTCAGTTGCTAATTCAGTTGGTCTTAAAAATGGTACACTTGCTCCATAATCCTGTGCTATCTTTGCATAGTCCATGGAATCTGTAGAAACAATGATTTCATCAAATATACTTGCTTTTCTACAAGCTTCGATGGTATGTGCCATTAGTGGCTTATGATTCATCATTTTTATATTTTTATTAAAAATTCCTTTCGATCCACTTCTTGCAGGTATAATCGCCAAAAAAGTTTGATTATTATACATAATAAACTCCCCCCTCTTGCCAGTAACCTGCAAACGTTGGTCTGCAAGCATAAATTTGCAGGTGAAAAATCTATTTTTCACACTATACTCCTATCTGAAATCATAAAAAGTTTTTTTCAGGTCTATACCTTCCTGTAACGCTTGCTTTATAGCAGATATTATCCGATAACTTGTATCTTCGTTTTCATATGAGGTAACTATTTCTTTCTTATCCGCTTTGTAGTTAAGGGCTTTTTCTATTGCTTCGATTATGTCTTGCACGGAATTATTACTACTTATCACCGAACTTGACTTTACCCTTCCTTTTTGTCTATCTCCAATATCAACTGTCGGGACTTTTAAAAAAGGAGCTTCTATGATTCCACTTGAAGAATTTCCAATTACGACTGAGCTGTGGCTCATTATACTAAGATACCTAAGTGAGCCTAACGATGTAAACGCGACCGATTTCTTACTGTTCTTGATCGTATACTGATTGATTAGTTCATTGATTATATTTCCTCCTGTATCTGTATTACTTTTGGTAAAGATAACAGAAAGTTCTGTAAAATAATCCAAAGCGTCTAATAACGGCTTAAATTGCATAATGGCAGTATTACCCTCCAATGTAGCCGCATGAAAAGTAACAAGTGCCAGTGGCATTTTTATTTGTATGTTTAATGTTTCCTCTAATTCCTGCTGCGTTAATAAAGTCATTTCCTTGATATTTTCAATTCCAAGAGCCCCAACTTCATATACTCTATCTGGCTGTTCCCCTAATTGTATGACTCTTTTCCTATACTCTTTTGTACTTGTAAAATGCAGATAACTCATTTTACTAATAGCATGCCTCATACAATCATCGTATGATCCTTGTGTGATTTCTCCCCCATGAATATGAGCGATAGGGATTTTACTAATCATTGCCGCGCTCGCTGCTGCAAAGATCTCATATCTATCCCCTAAAAGAATGATTATATCAGGTTTTAATCTGTCGTAAGCTTCTGCCAAACTTATCATGCCAATCGCCATAGATTTGCATATTCCCACAGCGGTATCAGACGCTAAATTCATTTCAATTTTTTCATTAATATGAAAAGCGTCATTTTCAATTTCTTTATAAGTTAAACCACATCTATAATCTAAATGCATTCCTGTTGCGATGATTTGAAGCTTCAGATCTTTATCTTGTTCTATTCTTTTTAGAATCGGTTTTAACAAACCATATTCGGATCGACTCCCAGTTACAACACATAATTTTTTCACTCATCAATCCTCTCATCTTTTTCATAATTTCTTTTGGCATTACACCCCACCAGTCTGTTCAATTGCATTGGAGAGATACCATTTCCAGGACGTTTTGCGCATAGATTATCTTCCGAAAAGACTTCTCCTTGTCTGATAACTTTAGCTGCTACAAGACTTTTTCTTACAAATTCTCTATTGATCAATTCAGTTACGGTTGGTTTCTTGATTCCATCACCCAATGCTTGTTCTATATTTCTGATTGATTCTACCAGTTTTTTAAATTCATTAGGTTCTAGACTCATTGTGTGATCAGGTCCTGGTAAATATCTGTCTAGTGTGAAATGTTTTTCTATCACACAGGCTCCAAGTGCAACTGCCGCAACCGCCACTTCTATCCCTAATGTATGATCTGAATAGCCGACTTCTTTATGAAATATTTGTTTCATAGTACACATAGCTTTTAAATTTACTTCCTGCATTGAAGCAGGATAAGCACTAGTACAGTGAAGCAAAATTATATTTTCTGTGTTTTCTTTCAGTATATCTAAGGCTTCTTTAATTTCATCCACCGTTGCCATTCCTGTTGATAGAATAATCTTTCTATTTAAAGTAGCTATTTTTTTAAGATAAAGATAATTGGTTATTTCTCCTGATGGTATTTTAAATGTATCTAAGCCAATTGCATTTAAGAAATCCACACTCTCTAAATCAAATGGCGACGATATAAATTTAATATTTTTACCTATACAATACTGAAAAAGCTCTTTAAATGAAGATTGATCTAATTCCAGTTCTCTCAACATCTCAAATTGTGATGAATTATTTCCTGTATTTAAAATTTGGTATTTTGCTTTCTTTGCTGTTTGAACTACCAGGTATTGTGTTTTAAAGGTTTGAAATTTAATAGCATCTGCTCCTGCTTCACTGGCTGCATCTACCATTTTTTTAGCTAGGTTGATATCCCCATTATGGTTCACACCTGCCTCAGCAATTATCATAACTTTGCGCAAATGTTTTAACCTCCTTAACCGGACTTCCAAATGCCATTTTATAGGACGGAATTTCTTTTAAGACTAAACTTCCCGCTCCGATCAAAGTACCTTCCCCTATTGTCACCTTTTGAAGGATTGTAGAATGTGCTCCTATATGGGTATGCTTTTTTATTACAACACTCCCGCATAACACACTTCCAGTCGCTATATGGACGAAGTCTTCTATGATACAATCATGTTCAATGATTGATCCTGTATTTATAATGCAACCATTTCCAATCTGAACATTTGCATTTATGATTGTGCCTTTTCCAATAAAGTTTCCTTCACCAATTTTTATATTATTAGACAATACTGCACTTTTATCTATAATATTAGGAAACTGATATCCTATATTTTTACATATATCATACAATTTCAGTCTTAATTCAATGTTTCCTATGCTTCCTATCGCTATTACAGCATTCTTTACCCCTTTATTAAAATAATACGCTAGGTCTTTATCCTCTCCTATGATTTTCACCCCTAAAACACAGGTTTCTAGTTTTTCTTTCTTATCAATAATGCCTATAATCTTATATAACTTCATAGTATTTATAGAATCGATAATACTCTCTGCATGACCCCCGCCACCAATGAGTACAAGTTTCTTTTTCATATTTTAAATTTTTCTGCCATATTTTGCATCGTCTTAAATTCCCCCATATCAAGCCAGGAACTATCCATCACCGGATATGCTCCAACTTGCTCCCCATTTTTTATGCATTCTTTTATAAGATCAGTCATATCAAAATGCTTATTTTGAGGAATATATTTTAACAGTTCTGCTTCCAATACATATAATCCTGTATTAACCAATAATTCATATTTAGGTTTTTCACTTAATTTTTCTATGCATCCGTTTTTGCCTAAAGTAATTACACCATAAGGTATCTCATAGCTTTTTAACGCTGTGACAATGGTCAGTTTATGGTGATGTGTTTTGTGATGAACAAGAAGCTCAGAATAATTAATATCCACTAAAATATCACAGTTGCTAACAAAAAAGCTGCCTTTGACATTACCTTCAACAAGCGCAAGCGACCCTGCTGTTCCCATAGGTTCATCCTCTTCCAATAAATGCAATTTATACGGCAGCTCCCCATTGAAATAAGCCTTTATCATTTCTTTTTTATAACTAATTGTGAGGTAAAATTCTTTGAATCCATATTCAATAAATTTATTTATAATTCTTTCTACGATTGGAATATCACCAACTGGTATAAGCGGTTTCGGAATGATTTTTGTATACGGATATAATCTTGTTCCCTTTCCACCGGCCATAATAACAACTGGGATTTGAGGTATTCTATCAGTATGAGTTTGATGATCGTTAATGTCATTCCAAAATAAAACATCAACAACCTCATTACTGACATTGACTAGTGGCAGCCCTTCAATACTATTCGCTCGCATCAGTTCTAATCCCTTGCTGCGGTCTTCCTTCTTTAAAAATACAGGTGTAGTGTTCATTATCAAACTGACTGGTAATGCAATATCTCCGTTTTTTAATATCCACCGTCTAACATCTCCATCTGTAATAATACCGATTAACTTTTTATCTTCCACAACAATAAGAATCTTTTTTGCTGTCTCATCTAATTGTCTTATTGCCTCCCTAATTGGTATATCCTGCGTGATGAAAAATCTGCTAACTTCCATACCAATCCTTCTTTCAAATTGCTATAAACTTCCAGTAACAGAGGAATTTTTGTATTAATGCTTTATGTCGGAACCAGTTTTTATATTGGATCACCTCAATTACTAGATGTTATAAATATCTGATTTATATTTGTCTAAGTTCCTACTTATCCAGTCAATTGTCTCTTTTAATCCTTCACTAAGAGAATAGTCAGGACTCCAATCAGTAAGCAATTTTAATTTTTGATTTGAACCCATCAGCCTCGTAACTTCGCTTTTACCAGGTCTTACTCTTTCCATTTCACATTTTATTTTAGCTTTGGGATTAATCTGTTTAATAAGTTCTTTAGCCAGCTCGCCAATCGAAACTTCTTCTTGATTTGCAATATTAATTTCTTCCCCTATTGCATTATCTGATTTTTCTATCTCTATAAATCCTTTAACGGTATCTTTCACATAATTAAAATCTCTGGTGGGGGTTAAGCTTCCAAGACGTATCTCCTCTATTCCTGATAATAGCTGACTGATAATCGTTGGGATTACAGCTCTTGCGGATTGTCTCGGTCCATAAGTATTAAATGGACGCACAATGGTAACCGGAAGTGAGAAGCTTTTATAAAATGATTCGGCTAATCTATCGGCTCCTATTTTAGTCGCAGAATAGGGAGACTGTCCTTGAAAAGGATGTTTCTCGTCCATGGGAACATATTGGGCACTGCCATAGACCTCAGAAGAAGAGGCAATTAAAACCCTACCTGTATCCAAGTCCCTAGCCGCCTGCAAAACATTTAAGGTACCCTTTATATTTGTATCTACATAAGAATCTGGAGAATGATAACTAAAAGGTATTGCAATTAATGCTGCAAGATGAAATACAGATTCAACATCTTCCATTATAGTTCTTACACCATTTGGGTCTCTGATATCCCCACATCGAATATCAATCTGCTTTTTTATGTCGTTAGGCAGCGAATCCAGCCATCCCCATGAATTGAAAGAATTATAAAAGGTAAGTGCTCTTACATCATAACCTTCTTTAACCAAGGCTTCCGTCAAATGACTGCCTATAAATCCATCCGCTCCTGTAACCAGAACTTTTTTCATTTTATTACCCATTTCTGTGACTTAGTTCGCAAGCCACGATTCCAATCATCAATTATTGTTATCAAAAACTTTAATTTTATAATAACTGGTTCTGTCTGTTACAAAGAAACAAAACTCTCCATTACTACTGGTTACGGTATTAGCAAGATAGATAACTTGTTTTTGTTCCTCCTGTAACTCTTCATTATATTCACTAGGAATTTTCTCTAAAATAACAATTGCTCCCTGTACCGGGCCACCTTCCTTATAGTGAATATATCCATGAATCAAAACTTTTTCTATATAATATTCATTATGTTCCTGTTCCATAACTGTCGCCCTTATTCAGCCTCTATTAAAGGTCCATAAATATCCAGTTCATATTTGATCAAATTACTTTTCTTTACTGATATGGCAAATTCACCATCTTGGTTTGTTATGACATAGCCTATATTAATTCTATTTCTCCCGCAAATTTTAATCACCTGCACGACTGCGCCCTCCAGCGGTTTACTTTGTGCGCTATAAACAGTAGCCGATAATAGAACATCATTTGATCTTTGAACTGTGATATTTGCTTGCAAAATCGTTCGATTAACCAAATCCTTTGGCGTTACAATTATCTCAGTATAATAGCTCAACTGAAGTTCCTCCATTTCGCATCAATAAGTGGTGCATATATTGCTAGTTCATAGATCATGCAAGACTTTGCTTCAAGCGCAAATATATATTCTCCATTTTCGTCGGTAAACACATATCCGAGTAAACATTTTGATTTATCCCTACAACTGATTTGAACTACTTGAACAACAGCACCTTCACATCGCTCTTTTTTTTGATTATAAATAGTTCCCTTTATAATTTGAAATTTTAAATTGTCTAATTTAATGTTAAAATGATTATTTTTAGAATGTTGAAGTCTAGCTCCTTCTATTATGAACGATGACGTTTTGGAACCATTCATATATAAATTTGAATCTCCTTCCTTTTTTTTGATCTGTATAAATGTCTTGTGTGTCAATATACTGTGCATCACTTTCCTGCGGTTCACTTTCCTGTGGTTCACTTTCCTGTGGTTCACTTTCTTGTGCAACACTTTCCTGTGGTTCACTTTCTTGTGCATCACTTTCCTGTGCATCACTTTCCTGTGCATCACTTTCCTGTGGTTCACTTTCTTGTGCGTCGCTTTCCTGTGCATCACTTTCCTGTGGTTCACTTTCTTGTGCGTCGCTTTCCATTGTTTCGCTTTCCTGTGGTTCACTTTCCTGTATTTTACTTTCTTGTGCAACGCTTTCCTGTGTTTCGCTTTCCTGTGCTTCACCTAGCTGCTCGTCACTTTCTTGCGTATAAATAGTTACATGCAGTTCCTGTTTATCCTTTGTATCTTCAGCATATATAATATTTCCTTCCAGTTCTTTCCCGTCTACTACCATCTTTTTTATTTTTACTTCTTTATAGTCTTTATTATTAATTTCCATAATTTCCTCCAACCCAGAATTATTATTTTACTACACTATATGCTATTCATAGAATTCCTGTACCGTCTCTTGCATAACTTTTTTTACTTCAGCTAACATTTCTTTCATTTTCTCAAAATAAATCTTAAACTTTCTTATCTGATGCTGTAGATCAGATGTCTGTTTCTCATAATCTTTCGCATATATAAGGAATATTTTTTCTTTCATTTCAAATACAAACAAGATAAAATATCCTCCTAAATATTTACTATTGGGAGCGTTTTCAAAGTCCTTTATAATATCAAGAATATATAAGATTCTTTGTAAATCTATATCCTGAGCATCTACCTCTACCAAAGATTTATCGTTATTTTCCTCTATAATTATTTCACATAACTCCTGTCCTTGCTCCGCCTTTTCCAGGCACGCATCAAGGTAATCCAAAATATTATTTATCGTTTCTTTACTATCGATATTGATTGCTTTATTAGGAATACATTTGGTTTTTATATTATCAAATATATTTCGTTGAAATATTTTTTTAAGCTCCTGATGCGGTGCACCTTTAATTTCAGCACCGTAAGAACAGTTAATAAATTTGATTCGCTCTTTATCTTTATACATATCAATATATTGTTCCAGAGATTTTTTATAGTTTTCCAAAGACAGTGAAGTGTTTACCTGTTCCCCATTGATATCTTTTACCTTGATCTGTGATTGATAATTTAAAGTTTTATCATAATCATAAAAAGCGCAATCCGCATGATGTTTTTCATAAGTATAAGCTAGGTCCTGACCAACAAGCAAAATAGGTGAACAGCCTATCATATTTGCGATATCAATACATGTATGTGCTACAGATCCTCCACTGTAAACACCTTTTAATTGATTGAGTTCTTCAATTGTCTGGGAAAATAGCAGTGGTATATAGATTTTATCCCCTTTATAATTTTTTACCAAATACCGATTACTGTACTCGTAGAAAACCAAGGGTACCTTTAAATCCAAATAATCTTTCATCATATCATAATTCGCATCTACCGGATCTATGGATACAATCATATCCGGCATAATATCATTTTTCATCAATGCTCCTACCGTTCTGTTCCCTGCAATAATAAAACACTTCTTAACTTTTTCTTTATATTGAAGCATATCTTTTATATTCTGATCTAAGGAAGGTCCCCCTGATACGATAATCGCTGGTACATTTAAGTTTGCAAACTTATAATGGTCTATCGGAGTACATTCATTTAATATCTTAATATTTGCTATCATGTTCTGGGCAAATATTTTTTTAAAACGTTTTGCTAAACTAATATGTGCAGATGCACTAATTAACGCCCAATCCAAATACTCAATCATGCAATCATATTCTTTTTTATAGACCTTGCTATAGTCTCCAAATGCATAAAAATATATGTTATCAATGTTTTCGAAATAGATGCTACTATTTAATATCTTTTTAACCTGTATTTCATCAAATAATAGGAGTTTAATATTATCGGCAATATTGGGATTGTACTTTTCGTATATAGCTTTATTAGGTTCAAAAATAACCACCTTATTCTCTACACAGATTAATTTTTTAAGTTCTTCGATATATTCTCCAGTACCAATTCCAAATATAAAAATCTTTGAATCAAATTTCAAATCATCCAGCGTATCTGTTAACTTATTAATCTCTTTTTTATACTCTTTCATTACGACCTCCAAGACCTCTATTTAGAAAACCATATATATTATCCTGGTGAATAAGCTACCAATTTATATTCTTTGTACTTAACTCTAGGCAGAGATATACCATAGGAACCATCTGCAACCGTAAAGGTAACTCCTAATCTTTTTTCCGTTGGTGGCGTCGTAGTATTATCTATTATGTACACTACAACTGCAGCGTCTGGCAACGGATGTTCTGATGGATCATATACAATACCTGCTATAAAAATGAATGCATTTACTGATAGGGTAACATCTAGTGTAACAATTCCAGAACAAATGATCTGACAGCCTGTCAGAATAATTCTAGGTAACATCACTTAGCCTCCTAGTTGAAATCATAATCTATTTTAAGAAACTTATCTTATACATCATGCATAAGATAAGTTTCTATTAATCAAAAATTATTTGCCGAAGTACTTAATAACAAGATCGACATCTGATCTTACAGTCACACCATACCTACCATGTACATCTCCAAAAGTCTCATGATTTGGTGTGTAACCTGAAGCAGTAGTATGATTTTCCCATACTAATACTCCACCGCTGGGTAAAATAGAAGCATTATGCCTTGCTGTACCAAGTAATATCAGCATACTCCATGGTACTGTTGAAAGATTTGCAGGAAAGATGGTTCCCTGGTGAGTTGACGCTGCAAGTATATATTTTGCCACTGGTTTATAATTAGCCATAATAGGGCCTCCTCAATAAATTTTCAAAATCGATATTTCATATATATATTATGTAATAATATTGCATAATGTGACAATTCGGAATCGAATTTAGTCACGGTATCTAATCTTGTCTATAGTATGAAATATTATTTCGAACTATCATTTTATGGTCTAATAAGACATATGTTACATACCTCACGAATAAAGATTAATAATATCACAATATTAATCTTGGTTTATCAAAGAGGTCATTATGAATTACGAAGCACGTTACCAACAAGGATTAAATTCGTTATCATCAGACACAGCTTCTAGTATTTTCATACTCATGGAGTGCTATAATAACAACTTCAATCAAGAAGAAATATTAAATCTGTTAGACTTGAAATTCTGGTCATCTCAAGCAGAAACATTTCAAAATAATTACGTTAATAATATCAATCATTTCCAAATATCCATAGAGATGCCTCCATATGACCAATTGCCATTTCTGTTTATTCCATTAGACGAGAATACTTGCTTTTATTATGATAAAATCAACAACCTTATAAATGGTCCTTTGGATTTTTCCCTGTCTCCTTCATCAGAAGACGATTTCAAAGTACTTTATGAGCCAACTCTAATTTATCATGAATGGAATATTTCCTTGATGAAAGATGTTTTTGATTGCAACAGATATGGTAGTATTTATGTGATACCCGGAGACACCTATAGCCTTCTTGCTTTTGCCTCAATTTTATCATTACCCGTTATCCGTAAATATTATAATAAAACGCATGCGTTCATACTGTATTCATCCTTTACTGATTTTTTATCTAGCCTTTCATATAATGTAAATGCACCTATCCCACAAAGCATCTTATGTGATTCACCTGACGTCGATATAGACATGATAAAGCAATCTATATTAGAAATACACAATCAGCGTATAGCATGCAAACATGCTTACAAACCAATCTTGAGTATTTGTATACCCACATACAATAGAGGCCATCTGGCTCTTGAAAAAGTTCAACAATTAACTACAAGTACATATGATACTGAAATTGAATTTGTTATATCCAATAACGGCAGTACAATAGAAACTGAGGATTATCTCAATATTGAAAGAATTGCTTCTAAAGACATCCGTATCTCATATAACCATTTTGATTTTAATCATGAATTCATCGGGAATTATTGGAAAGTGCTGTTAATGTCAAATGCGAACCATGCATTATTAATGAGTGATGAAGATTATACTGTTCTTTCATCGCTTCCTCATTATCTTGGTCTTCTCATAAAACATCCCGAAATAGGTGTTATTCGCAGTGGAGACACTAGATGGTATACACCAAATAGTTTGCAAAATGCATATATTAAAGCTGGTAAGAATGCCGTATTACATTTTTTTCTCCGCAACAACTATATGTCAGGAATCCTATACAATTGTTCTGTGATAAATGAGGATTTAAGCCTCTATTTTAATCAAAATTATAATAATAATGAAGCGTTTAAACATTATCCGCATGAATTTCTTGATATGTATCTTTGCAATCATTATGACTTTATAAGCGATATCACTCCGCTTTTTATATGTGGGGATTCCTGCTTATACTCTGACTCAACTACATTATCAGGTCAATATGAATACCAGACAAAAGAATCAAGATTATTACAATTAAAAGGATTTATAGAACTAATCAACACCCTCGAAAATCTGGATGACTTAACACGCTTTCATCTCTATGTTATAGCCTGTCATAAGACATTCATGCTGTTAAAGATAAATCTTTTAAAAGAAAATGACTGGAATGAAGTCATAATAGAATGTAAAAAATGTTGCATAGATTATTTTTCATTGATTACTTTTGATAATCAAGTCATTAGCAGAAGCAATATTATAAGCCTGATTAACGAAATTGCAGCAAACTATTTATTATAAAAAATCAAAAATAAATATTTATTTCATTTGCAGTTACCAAATTAAAAGAGGCCCCCGTTATGGTTGCCTCTTCGTTTTTACATATATAATTCTATTATAATAAACTAAAATATTATTGCATTCCTTTATAAAGTGCATTTAGCAATACTCTATTTGGATCTTGACTTAATTCCCATATTGCCGCTCCGCCCAACGCTTTTGTTTTAATATACTGAGCCTTCGCGCCCATTGATTGCGGATCTTCATATGTAATAAAAGTTGAACCATTAAATAGCCATGGCACCATAGAAGTTGCGTGGAAATATCTTATAAAGCCAGGTGCATTCAAGTAATTTGCAGCTATATTTTCATAGCTTATACTTTGACCTCCTGAATATCTTTGATACAAACCATTATTTACATTTGCTGCTTCTTTATATATATAACCGTAGAAAGGAACGCCTAACACAAGTTTACTTGCTGGAAATCCTGCCTTTGTCCATGCATTTACACTTTGATCCACACTCCACTTATCTTGCATCGTACTATCCGTATTTGCGTATAATGGAGCATTAAAATCAGTGTAAGAATCCCAAGTTCCATGAATATCATATGTCATAATATTAGCATAATCGAGATATTGTTGTAAAATTCCCAATTCAGTATTATTAACATACCATTGTCCAGAAGCGCCTGCCATTGTAAGAATATATGATTTATGGTCAATCACTCCTCTTGCGTTCAATTTTTCTCTTAATTTTTGAAGTAATAAAGTAAAGTTTTGTTTATCCTCAGGTCTTCTTACATTCGTATATAATCCTCCACTTACTGGGTATTCCCAATCAATATCGACTCCATCGAATCCGTTCTTTATAATGAAATCAACACAACTGTCTGCAAATACTACTCTTGAAGCATCAGTAAGTGCTGCATCAGAAAATCTTCCTGACCAGCTCCATCCTCCAACAGAAATAATTGTTTTCAATGATGGATTAGCCTGTTTTAGTGCTTTAAGCTTAGCAAAATTACCTGGATCAACATCTGGATAACCCATCGCAATCTTTAAATCACTACCGATATTTGCAAATGCATAATTTATATGTGTCAACTTAGTTACATCTACCTTATCCGGTGTGAATCCTGAATATGCTGCCCACGCCGCATAGTAACCAACAACTTTCGTTTTAGATGTCGTTGGTGTAGTTGTAGGTGCTGTTGTAGGTGCTGTTGTTGGTGCTGTTGTTGGTGCTGTTGTTGGTGCTTGCGTTGTAGTAGGAACAACTGTCGTTGGCTCAGTTGTTGGTGCTGTTGTTGGTTGTTCAATTGTTGCCGCCAGTGTTGTAACAGTAAGAATATTACTTGGCTTTGATATATTTCCAGCTGCATCCTTTGCAACTACATAAAACTGAAAGCTTGTTGAATATGTAAGATTGCTTACAACATAGGTTGGTGTTGAAGAATTTCCAATCAAAAGATTATTTTTATATATTTGGTATGTCTTAACTCCAATATTGTCTGTGGAAGCATTCCAGGTCAATGTTGCAGAAATACTTGTAACCGATGTTGCCATTAGATTACTAGGTGCTGTAGGAACAATTCTGTCTGGTTTCGCAGCAAAAATCGTCGTAGATGAATAAGTAACAAACATAGCTATCATTAAAAAAATAGCAAATATTTTTTTATAAATCGAATTTTGTTTCATGAAATACCTCTCTCTCATATTGCTTTCGCAAGTGATTGTATACGCCCGTTTCTAACTTACAATATAATTGATCTAGCCTCAACAAATTCTCCTTCCCTTTAATTTTACATTTTATTTAGTTTACATAATTGTAACATATTTGACAATCAAAGTATATTATATGGTCCCCCCTAAAGCCTGGTAATTTCTGATAAATATGCCAGAACTTACTACATTTTAATCCTGTAAGTGTTAAAAAAGTAGCTGAATTATAGCTGCTTTTTTATTTATTAATTATAGTTTTATTTACTACTTAAAATCAATCTTCTAACTCTTTATCTCAATAATATTTAATCCGTTATAAATGTTATTGCATAATAAAAATATCGTGTGCTATAATGGGGGTCGAACATTCATCTAGGCTGTTTAGTAAATACAAAGGACTTAATATGAAAGACTTAACCAAAGGCAGTATTAATAAAGTAATATTACAATTTGCGCTTCCTATTCTTTTAGGACAATTCATTCAATTATTATATGGTGTGACTGATACATGGATAATTGGAAATATCTTAGGTGATAACGCACTTGCTGCTGTTGGATCCGTAACCCCTATTGGTGACATGATCATAGGGTTTTTAGTAGGACTTACAAATGGATTTGCAATCATTGCATCACGTTATTATGGTGCAAAGGATCATGATGGATTAAATAAATCGTTTGGAGGATCACTATTATTTGGTCTCATAACATCAATCCTATTCACCGTATTAAGCGTGGCTTTTTTACCTTCTATATTAAAGGTTATGAATATTGCTCCTGAGGAATCTGCTGCCGGAAGTGCTTACATTAAAGTGCTTATAATTGGTATGACTGCATCTATGCTCTACAATGTATTTGCAAGTATACTAAGAGCAATTGGTGATACCATAGCTCCTCTTATTTTCCTTATCATTTCTGTATTCATAAATATAGTCCTTGTGTATACCTTTGTCGGTGGAATGCATAGGGGTATCCAAGGTGCTTCTGAAGCAACCGTAATTGCACAATTGATTTCTGCTATCCTGTGCTTTATATATATTTATAGACATTATCCGATTCTGCATCTTACTAAAAGCAGCTTTTCATTTCAATCTGGATTGGCGAAACAACTCTGTGCATGTGGTTTTTCAATGGGGCTCATGAGTTCTTTAGTTTCACTAGGAACATTGATTTTACAAACCTCAATTAATACATTTTCTACAAATACAATTATAGCTCACTATGCAGCAAGAAAATTAACGAATATTTTCATGACACCATTTGGAGTTCTTGCAATGACTATGGCTTCCTTTAGTAGCCAAAATTTTGGTGCAGGCAAATACGATCGTATACGAACTGGCATAAAAAAATCCATCTTCTTTTCTTGGATATGGTGTGTTATCGTGATTATAATCTCCTATACAATTGTCCCTTTCTTAATAAAAGCAATTACCTCCACCAATTCGGAAGAGGTAATTCATACGGGTACACTATATCTGCAAGTAAATACACTTCTATATTTTGTAACAGTGGTGATTGTCATTTTAAGAAATTCACTACAAGGAATTGGAGATAATTTTACACCAATTATATCCAGTGCAATTGAACTCATTGGAAAATTTCTTACAGTAGTCCTTTTGACACCAGTGTTAGGTTATATGGGTATCATTATTTCAGAACCAATTGTATGGGTTCTGATGGTAATCCCACTAATTGTAATGATGAGAAAAAGTATCGTTTTTCAAGATTTTAATGAACTTGATTAATTTACGAATATAATTCTCATTGTTTCATTACTTTTGTTTCCTTATTTTTGTCTCCTTACTTTTGTTAAATACTATTGTTTCATTATTTTTAAGATATTAACACTTCGCTTCCAATATCTCTAACAATGCATTTCCACTACTCGTATGACATCTTACGACCTCTGAATTACACCTTTGCGCTTCAACTAATGCAGTACGAACCATCTTATGTGACACAGTGTTTGTAAACAATATAATTAGATCTGGACTTCCAATTTGCTCTTTTAAATTTCCTGCCATTTGAGTAAATATTTTCGCTTTACATTTATATTCTTTGCATATTTTTTTGTACTGACAAACCATTCTGTCATGGCCTCCTATAATTACTACACTCATAAAGAATCCTGCCTCTCTTATATTTTATCCTTAATTATTCAAATCAAGAATCTGCACTTACCCTTATGAAGCTGCCAATACTTTTCCTAAATCCTTACAACGTTGTTTCGCAGCACTGTCTGGTGCTTCTTGAATAACTACTATTTGAATTATTTCTGCGCTCATAAGACCTCCTTATCAGGTTAGTCATCGCTAACCTGATGCTATAATACACTGCTCTTCTTGTTTTTTCAATAGCCTTATTCAACTTATTTTATCAATAACATCTATATTGTTTTCCAAACACCTTTTTATTCCTTCAAAAGTTTCTTGACTTATAATATGTTCAACTTTACAAGCATCCACTTCTGCTTTCTCTCGATCCACCTTTGCATAAAACATAAAAAAGTTATATTTTACACTCCTATAATTTCTATCCAATGTGCTAATACATAGCAAAAAAAGTTAATGAGGAATCTTCTCATTAACTTTTTCTTCTACATAAAAGGTATGTAATTCGCACAAATAATCAACCCAATATCTCTCTTGTAAACTTTTCTACATTAGATATGTCTTTCGCATCTGGATGACCTTTGTGTAATAAGCTAAAAGAACCTCTACAGTGATATTCTCTTGGTTCAACCTGAATTTTTCGATCAACTAATAACTTACTAACTTGCCCATAGGTTGACTTTAGAATCGCTGCAGTACTAAAATTCACTACCTTTTTAACTTTTGGGCTAAGTGTTTCAATAAATTCTTTGATCTTAGGATCGATTCCTGCTGCATAAACAGAGCTACCCAAAAATAAAATGTCAATGTCCTCATCTATCTTAACATCCACCGTTTCAGCCTTTACTCCTGCCACTTTTGCAATTGCATCTGCCAATTTCTTAGTATTTCCTGTTTTAGAATAATATCTAACTGCTATTTTCATTTTGTTATCTCCTTTGGTTGTATACAATTTGATTGCTTGCAATGATTATATAATTTATTGTACACAATATATTTTGTTAAGTCAATCATTTTATAACGATTTCTTATTGACATCATTTTATAGTGATTTCTGATTGACCTCAAAACACATTTTTTTCCATTATATCAGAAATTTCAACCTTCACACTCAATCTCCTTGACTATAACCGACACAATATTTTGACCTTTAAGATACCCATACGTGGTTAGGCCTGCTTTAATAACCGAATTCCACTTTTGGGCGGACAAATCAAATGTAGTATCATCATCTAATACAATTGTACATATATCTTTCATACAACAGTTTCTAGCATATGCTACTTTATACATATTCTTTCGATTGATTACGCCTAATTCTTCCAAACTATTCACCAGTCGATACACCGTAGCGATCCCTATACAAGCATCTAATTTTGATGCCTTATGATATATTTCTTTACAACAAGAGCATTCATTTTCCAGAATAATATCAATAATCATAATACGTTGTTTCGTTATTCTGCATCCTTTTTCTTTCAGTTTCTCAAGAATAACTCGTCTTTTTTGATTCATTTCATTATCTGTCAATACAATACCTCCAATCTTGTTGAATTCAAATATAAATTAATGACAATGTCATTTTAATGACAATGTCCACCGCAATCTTTACAATCACCACCACACTGAATCGATTTTCCACTTTTTTTATCTTTTACCATACTCCTAACTGCAAGCGCTACAAACGCAAAAACTATAATTCCTATAATAAATGTTCCCATTCTATACCTCCGTCTAATATCTTCAAATTTCAATTTACATTTGCACCAGTAGATGCTAACTCCGAGAAGTTATATTTGTGAGAACCTGCATCCTTCTATCAATGCAGGCTCTGGTAAATTATTTTGCAAAAGCCTTGGCATTTATTTTAAGTACGTTCCTATCTTTATATGGTCTAAATAGTAAATATAGGAAAACAATTACTATTGCAAATGCCACTAAAGTGCCAACTCCAAATGTTCCCACGGTAATCAAGGTTCCTATTTGATAGACACAAAGTGCTACCACATAAGCTAATCCTGTCTGATATCCAATCGCAAACCAGAACCATTTAGCATTATTCATCTCTTTCTTAATTGCGCCCATAGCTGCGAAACAAGGAGCACAAAGAAGATTAAATACAAGGAATGAATAAGCTGCAACAGCTGTCATACTTCCTGCAAGTGTTCCCCAAATCTGAGAACCATCTTCTGCGACATCTGCAAAGCCAAATAATACACCAAATGTACCAACTACATTTTCTTTTGCCACAAGACCAGTAATTGCTGCAACCGTTGATTTCCAATCTCCCCATCCGAGTGGTGCAAATATAGGAGCAATTATACTACCCAGATTAGCAAGAAATCCATCTCTCAAATCATCGACCATAACAAATTTACCATCTATAAATCCAAAGTTAGATGTAAACCAAACCAAAATTGTAGAAACCAAAATAATTGTCCCAGCTTTTTTAATAAATGAATAGCCACGTTCCCACATGCTTCTAAGGATATTACTAACTGTTGGCATATGATAGGATGGAAGTTCCATAACAAATGGTGCTGGATCTCCTGCAAACATTTTTGTTTTCTTTAAGATAATACCGGATACAATAATCGCTCCAATTCCAACGAAATATGCACTAGGTGCCACCCACCATGCTCCATTAAATAAAGCACCTGCAATCAATGCGATAATTGGAAGCTTTGCTCCACAAGGTATAAATGTTGTTGTCATGATGGTCATTTTTCTATCACGATCGTTTTCAATTGTACGTGATGCCATAATTCCTGGAACGCCGCATCCACTACCGATCAACATAGGAATAAAGGATTTTCCAGACAAACCAAATTTTCTAAATATTCTATCCATAATAAATGCAATTCTCGCCATATATCCGCAAGCTTCTAAGAATGCTAGGAATGCAAATAAAATCAACATCTGAGGGACGAATCCGAGTACTGCTCCAACACCACCTACAATTCCATCCAGAATAAGTCCTTTTAGCCAAACTGCACAACCAACCGCATCAAGCCCTGACTCTAATGCTCCGGGGATTCCTGGAATCCATACTCCATATGCTGCCGGATCTGGTTCCCCAACTTCTAACGCATTTTCAAATTCAGATAGGTTGACTACTACCGTTTCTGTAATAGCTCCTGCTTCATCTGTAATTTCAACATCTGCATTCAAATTTGATACAGTTTCATTTTGTGAAAATGTAAGAATCGCATTTTCTAATTCAATTTCACTTGCATCATCTGATACTATTAATTCTTTTAGTGAATCAACATTGACGCCTTTTTCTTGTGCTGCAACGATGAACCCATCAATTTCTTGCTGGTATGTATCATATTCTCCTACATTTTCTTCATAGGCTGAAGAACCAATTCCTAATAGACGCCATCCATCTCCAAACACTCCATCATTTGCCCAATCTGTTGCAATCGCACCAACCGAAGTTACTGAGATATAATATACAACAAACATAACGAAAGCAAAAATAGGAAGTGCTAAAAATCTATTTGTTACAACGCTATCGATTTTATCTGAAGGCGTAAGCTTATTCTTACTCATCTTTGTATAACAGTCTTTTATAATAGAGGTTATGTACGTATATCTTTCGTTTGTAATAATGCTCTCAGAATCATCATCCAACTCTTTTTCTATCTTTTCGATTTCAGCAGTTACATCTGTGATATTATTAAGCTGTTGTGCAATCTTTTCATCTCGTTCGAAAAGTTTAATTGCAAAGAATCTTTTTTGTTCTTCTGCTACTTCAATGCCGATTTTGTCCTTAATGCTGTTTAATACGTGCTCTACTTCTGGTGAAAATTTATGAACCGCAGGCGTGGCTGCTTTATCCTTTGCAAGCTTAACAGCTTTTTCAGCAGCTTGTGTAATACCATTCCCTTTTAATGCTGAAATTTCTACAACCTCACATCCAAGATTCTTGCTCAGCTTATCAATATAGATTTTGTCACCATTCTTCTCAATAATATCCATCATATTCACAGCCATAATCACTGGTATTCCCAACTCCATAAGTTGGGTTGAAAGATATAGATTTCTTTCGATATTTGTACCATCCACAATATTAAGTATTGCATCTGGTTTTTCAGTAATTAGATAATTTCTTGCTACCACTTCCTCTAATGTATATGGTGATAATGAATAAATTCCTGGCAAATCCATAATTACGACATCTTTATGTCCCTTTAATTTACCTTCTTTTTTCTCTACTGTAACGCCTGGCCAGTTTCCTACAAACTGATTTGAACCAGTCAAGGCATTGAATAATGTTGTTTTACCGCAGTTTGGATTTCCTGCAAGTGCTATTTTAATTGACATATCTAAACTCCTATCCGCCTACTTTATGGGCATTTTATTCATTTTGGTTAGAAATATGGTATTTATTTTTTTCACATTTATAATTTTTCGCTTTTTGCTTTAACAGTTCGTCTCTTCTTACTTGAATTAGTCTATACTAACCGATGTGCAAAAAAAAATCATTCAACCTCAATTAATTCAGCATCTGCTTTCCTAAGTGAAAGCTCATATCCTCGCACTGTCACTTCCAATGGATCACCAAATGGAGCCACTTTTCTAACAAACACATCCGTGCCCTTCGTAATACCCATATCCATAATACGTCTTTTAATCGCTCCAACCCCATTCAACTTAACAACCTTCACAGTTTCTCCGCACTTAATCTCTTTCAAAGTTCTCATAGTTTCCTCATCTCTCTACATTCTCATATTAGCCTAATCTCTCTCAATGTCTCACTTTCCTAATCTCTCTCAACGCCTCACTTTCCTAATCTCTCTATTCCACTACCACCGCACCAATTTAGTAAAAGTTTCTTCCCTTACCATTTCAATCTCTGCATTTAAACGTCCCCAATATCATGATTTGAGCGTCAAACCAAATCTCATTACGTATCCGTGAATAAAAATTTCTAATTATCCATTTCCCCGCAGACCGGCTGAAAGCAGTGCTTATATTTTGTCAAGACTCAGATAAAAAATGAGCGAAGCGAGTCTTTTTATCATCTCTGAGGCTTGTAAAAAATATACTGCTTGAAGGAAAGGCAAGGCGAAATGGATAATTAGAAATTCTTATTCACTCGACACACCTAAGGTCTACCACCCAAATCATATCATAATCTTAATGGCCATATCTTTCCCAATTGCTATCCTTGAATCTTTAACATTAACAATCATATTCCCTCTAATTTCTGAGATAACAGTTACTAACCCACCAGTTACAAATCCTAAATTTTCTAAAAATCTTCTTGTTTCTTCTTTACCGCCAACTTTTTTAATCAAATTAGCTTCACCTGTTTTCGCCATTGTCAAAGGCATCATATCTCATCTTCTTTCTAGGTCTAATGGCCCGACTTCTGTCGAGACTATATATAATAACTTCATTAACTTCTTCACGTTAGTTAGTATATTCTAACTCGGATTAGTTGTCAATAACCTTATTGATATTTTTTATCAGTTGTATTCTTATTTATTTGAAATATTTTCCTCTATATGTTATACTTTCTTAACTAAGTTATATGCAACTAACCGTAAATCCAACGCGAAGAGAGGAATTATAGTATGAGTATACATGAATCATCAGAAAATTATTTAGAGACAATTTTGGTATTGAGCCAACGATTACCTGCCGTTCGCTCAATCGATATTGCAACTGAGCTTGACTTTAAAAAGTCCAGTGTAAGCGTCGCTATGAAAAGCCTTCGGGAAAATGGATACATAACAGTTACCGAAGCCGGATATATTTTTCTTACCGACTCAGGAAAGGGAATTGCAGATATGATTTATGAAAGACATAATCTTCTTTCAGCATGGTTAGAATTTTTAGGAGTTGATGCTAAGATAGCAACAGAAGATGCATGCCGCATGGAGCATGTTATAAGTAAAGAAAGTTTCGAAGCGATTAAGACACATGTAAAAGCTCATTTATAAATAGATCAACATTTTTCTTGGCATAATTCTACAAAGTATTGAAATAACTTTTTCGAATTTTTATCAGTATTTATTAACGTCTCTGGATGCCACTGTACCCCAATAATACGCCCATCTTCCGATTCACAGGCTTCTAATATGTGATCCAAAGAATAGGCTGTTGGAAGTAAGGTTTTTGCAAGATCTTTCACAGCCTGATGATGGTAGCTATTTACATATATTTTGTCTTGCTGATACAAGCGATAAAGAACGCTATCTGAAATAAGCGACACTGAGTGTGTCATCTCATCTCGAATACTAATACTCTGATTATGGCAAATTGTTGCAGCCTTCTGTGCATCGATATCCTGATAAAGTGTTCCTCCCAAAGCCACATTTAAAATTTGAATTCCTCGACAAATAGCCAGAATTGGCTTTTCCTGTTTCTTTGCCTCAAGAATTAATCGAATTTCATACAAATCTATGTTATGGATTGACATGCCGGCTTCTTTAAGTGGTTCTTCTTTGTACAAACGAGGGGAGATATCGATTCCACCCGGAAGCAGCAAACCATCCAATTTTTCAACTATATTTCTACATTCCATCAAATCTGTCGTATAAGGTATTAGAATCGGCGTTCCTCCAGAAAGAAGAATCGCATTGATATAAGTTGATTTCGTTACAAAAGAGGCATTATCCTGATAGTTATATGCAGTTATTCCAATCAATGGTTTCAATTTCAATATACCTTCTTTCCATTTTACTACACTCTATTGAAAAACGAGACTTTCGTATGCGCCTGATAGATTTCGCCTGGCTTTAAAATCGGTGATAGAAAATTTTTCTCATTCACCGCGTTTGGATGGTACTGTGGTTCTAGACAGAAACCATGATGAGAATCATACATTACGCCATTTTTCCCAACATTCTTTTCCATATAACCGCTCGTATAAAATTGGATTCCCACCGTATCGGTATAGAAATCCATTGCAATACCGCTATCTTCACAAAATACCTGCGCTGCCAACTTCAATTTTCCAGGTAATGTATCTAATACATAATTATGATTATATCCATTTCCATATGTCAATTGGATAAAATCTTCATTTGCATCGCGTGCAATAGTTTTTTCTTGGCGAAAATCCAGAGGTGTTCCCGCTACCTTTTCGAAGGCTCCAGTTGGGATTGCCTCTGCACTGCTAAAAGGCGTATATTCCTGTGCATGAATACAAAGTTTATGTCCTTCAATGGAACCAGAATCATGACCACCAAGATTATAATAAGCATGATTGGTAAAGTTTGCGACTGTCGTTTTATCAGTTTCCCCAAAGTAATCTATTTTGAGTTCATCGCTGTCGGTAAGTGAATAAATCACTTTTGCAGCTAGATTCCCTGGGAACCCCTGCTCCATATCTTTGCTATAATAAGTAAACGTAATCGTATCATTTCTATCTTCTTCTACTTTCGCATCCCAGATCACGTTATGAAAACCATTGCTGCCACTATGTAGATTATTTCTATTGTCATTTTGCTCTATCTGATATGTATGACCATCTATAACACATTGCGCGAAGGCAATTCGATTGGCATTTCGACCAATCGTAGCACCAAAACAATTTGTTTGCTTTTCATATTCTGTCGTATTGTCACATCCTAAGATCACATCTCTCATCTTTCCCATCTTATCTTTTACAAAAAGAGAGACCATCGTTGCCCCTAAATTCATTACTTTTAACTGCACCCCATTTTGATTTTCTAATGTATATAATTTTACAGGTTCGTTTAATATCGTATCTCCAAAATTTTCTATTAACATAAGTATAAAATTTCCTTTCTAGATTAAAGTTTATTTCGTTCTAAGTAAAATATGCACCACTCTTAATATATCAAAAAACAATGGGACCGTTGGGACGCCATTGTTTAGTTTATTATATTCACTTTTTCTAACTGTGTCAACATAAACGGTTCCTTTATTTCCCAATTTCATCGGCAAATGTAAGTACCGAAACAACAAAATTCGGAGTTATAGAGAATGATTTATATATCCTAAATTAACATTAAAAAGCCAAATCACAACGACACTAATAAGCACTCCGATAATAATTCCTGCCAATATATCAGATGGATAATGAACATACAAATATAGTCTTGAAAATGCTATTAAAGAAGCTAATATAAATGCCGCAACTCCCATGTTTGTATTTGCTTGAAATATCACACACGCAGCTGCAAAAGATGACATCGTATGACCGGATGGGAAAGAAAAATCAGTAGGTCTTGCAATCAATAATGATATAACTGTGTTCATATCACAAGGCCTAGTTCTCTCCACCAACGGTTTTAAGGTGAGATTTCCTATCAAAAAACATGCTAATAAGGAACATATTAGCACAAATCCATAGGTATGATATCTTCCACTATTCAAAAAAGCAAGTGCTACGACAATCCAAATAATGGCTGCATTTCCAAGCTTCGTTATAAATGGCATAACAAAGTCTAAAAAACGGCATCTCATGTGAGTTCGAATTGATTCCATTACCGTATTATCAAAATTTCTAATTATATTCATACTTACTTTCATACTCACTTTCAACCTTTCATCATTCATTTTATTTTCACTATGATTATAGCAGTAGTCAGTTTCATTTGTAATTATATCATAACATATACATATCCTAATGATTTAATTTATAAATATGACAAATTATTTTTGTATAGTATTGATAACCCATATATTTTTTCAACGCTTTCCGCAAATTTTTCTTTTGAGTATCTTTGTGCTACCTCTCTTGAACATTTTTTATATTTTATTTTTAACTCTTTATGTTCGATAAAATATTTTATAAATTCTTTGAATTCTATAAAAGTGGAGTATTGGAATCCATTTTCATAGTTGTATAATACTTCATTTAAACAGTCATCTTTCCTGCATAATAGCGGAACTCCATTTGCTAATGCTTCTATGTAAGTAAGTCCTTGTGTCTCACTTGTAGATGCACTTACAAATATATCCGCCATCTGGTAATATTCATTCACATCATCCCGATTCACTCTACCTGTGAAAATAATATTCTTGAAGTTTGAAATACTATGTGCATATTTTTCTAACGCATAGCGCTCTGGACCATCTCCAACAATAAGTAACGATATTTTATCTATTTCAAGGTTATCCATAAATTCTATCAGTTCATTGAGATTTTTTTCTTTGGCCAATCTGCCTAAATAGATTAACACTAGATTTTCTGCTGGGATTCCCAATTGCTCTTTCTTGTCTAAAATTGTACTTATTGGTACCTGTACGAAATATTTTTTTAAATCTATTCCGGTTGGAACTGTATATATAGGTTTACTTATTTTATAATTGCACAATAGTATTTTCACCTTATCCGTCGGTGCAATTACAATTTGCGTTTGATTTAAAATGATTTTTGAAAATAATTTCACTACATTATATCCAACAATCTCGCTTTTCGAAAAATAATGGGTATAATCTTCATAAACGGTATGATATGTATGCACAATTGGTGCATTTACGCGCTTTGCAATAATCTTAGCTAAAAAATAGGTGCTAAATTCACATTGTGAATGAATGATTTCTGGTTTCCAACTAACAATATCCTTCAGTTGCTTATTTCCTATACTGCGCATAATTCTGGCCTGTGGATAGACCTTCCCTGCACTTATCGATTTAATATAATAAGTATCCGGTTCCTCTTCTACCTGTTGGTCTTGCTGTAACGTTAAAACACGTACTTCATGACCTCTTTTTATAAGTTCTTGCTTTAAATTAAGTATTGATGTAACCACTCCATTCAGAGTGGGTAAATATAAATCTGTTGTAATTAATATTTTCATTTTCAAAACATCCCTTCACGATTAGATTATATTATCACTACATTAACAATACATTTTTGTAAATATCTTTTAATTTGTTTCCAACATTACTGATTTCTTTTTCTTTCACAAGCTCATAAGCATTGTTTGTAATATTCAAAATATTACTACATAATATGTTTTGTGCTAAATTTTCAAACTCTACAATATTAGTTCCTTTGTATAGGGACTTCCCATGTATGAATTCTTGTTGGTATATTGGAATGTCTCGAATAATTATAGGTATTTTCATTGCCATTGCTTCTAATAAAACAATTCCTTCTGTCTCCTCATATGTTAAAAACAAAAATAAGTCACTACCAACATAAGCATCTCTAAGTTCTTCATTTGAAACATACCCTGGGAAGAAAACATTTGTTGTTTTATTATGAATAGCCTCCTTGATCTTCGTAGGAATCATTCTTAGGTTCGTATGGCCAAACCAGATAAACTTATATTCGGGCATCTCTCCTGCCAATTTCAAAAAATCTATAATTCCCTTACGCTCTATATAATGTCCCACCGAAATAATAACTTTTTCATTATCTTTTATATCATATTTTTCTCTAAACCTACTTCCATTTCCACTTTCTCTTTTATAGAAATCCAAATCAATTCCATTTGAGATAGCATAAATAGGTTTTTCAATTCCATAACTCTCCAAAAGTTTTTTAGAATAATTTGTTGGAGTTATAATAACATCCCCTAAACCATAGCAGAATTTGATCCATTTTTTAAACAACGGAGCAAAGAAATCAGAACCTCTAAATGATTTTTTAAAATCTTCCATTGTTGAATGCCCATAATATATGATTTTTTTCCCTTTTCTTTTTAATATATATGCAGCAATTGCGCTATCTGGAAATATCGTATTAAATTGAGCAATATCATATTCATTTTTAAATTTAAGTGTAAAAGGAATATGGTTTACGAACAAGGCTTTCTTTTGATGTTCGTATGACACACCGATGCCACTTTTATTCACAATACGAATTCCACCATGATATAATAAGACTTTCATTATCCCCCTTATCTTGTGACTTGCCTTCGCAAGACACAATCACAAGTTTGTGCCGCAGGCGCAAATCTTGTGGCTGAAAGATTTTCTTTCAACCTTTTCTCGTATTAGATAATACTTATCAACTTTGTAACGATAAAATTTAATCCAAATGAATATGCTATAATTCCAAATGGCTTTCCAAGCAAAATTATTTTTGCAAATTTACGGTATGTTATCTTTGTAAGGCCTGCTAGATAGCATAAAAAATCATCTGGTGCTAATGGAAAATATATTGCCATTGCAAACCATTTATCAAATTTGCTATTTTCTTCAATCAAGTATTTATATTTACCAAATAATTTGTGCTTTGTAATCGATTTTACGAAATCACTACCCAGCTTTCTTGATAAATAAAATGCAGCAAATGAACCTAAGCAGATGCCAATATAATTGTATATTGTACCTACAACTGGCCCCCAAAAAATAATACCTGCTATGCATCCAATACTTCCAGGTAATATCGGAAATATTACCTGGACTATCTGAAACAAGATGAATATGATTGGTGCCCAAATTCCAAAGAATTCTAAAAATTGTTTTAACGAGTCTTGTGATGAAAATAAATGATTTTGAATTCCATATATTATAAATATAAAGGTTAAAATCATACCAATTATGGTAATTCCATTCAATAGACTCGCTCTACTTATTCTTCCGTTTCCATGAAATATGCTAACTATAAACATTTTGAACATATCTATTTCTTCCTTTATTCAAGAAATTATATAAAACTATACTGATTTCTATTGACTTATTAATATCTAACTGACAACTTGGCTCTTCCGTTTTATATTCAATTAGGATTGTTTCAATTGTGTCAACAATGTTATTGTAAGTCTCAATATTTCCTCTATCCTTAATATCCATATGTATTTCTTTTCGTTTTTTTAATAAGTATCGATTTATTTTTCTCTCATATACCATATGCTCCTGCAGATTACCCGCATCACCTGTTCTGTGGACATAGCAACAAAAATCATTAAAATAATGTACCACCTTACCAAATTCATACATAAAGCTACCATTTATCTCTACTTTGTTCTTCAAAATTTCAATTTGTTTGTAAATGTATTCTGAGGATTTTACATAATAATGAGGATACTTAAATTGTTTAATACTAAAATCTGGTTCCATAGTACCTATATAAAACATAATCTTTTTATATAGCGGCAGTTTATAACTATTTAATTTTTTTTCTATTTCATTCATAGCCAAACGAGCCATATTACAATGCGTTCTTATTTTCATTTACATTTCCTCCTATGCTAATATTTCTTTCAGCATATCTTATATTAAACCTTAGTTCTATCTTAGATGTGTAAAAAGTTAGTACATTCTGTGTAATATAAAAAAATCAGAATGTAATTTAGCATAAAAAATGCACAAATTTATTGGTATTTTTCTATGATTTGGCTCATTGATAATATCGTTTTACTATGGTATTTTTAATATATAAAAAAGTGGAGGTGAAATACAATGTCTTACAAAATTGATAGTGATGCCTGTGAAATGTGCGGTGCCTGTAAAAGTGCCTGTCCAGTTTCTGCGATTTCAATGGTGGGTGCATTTTATAGCGTGGATGAAGAGCTTTGTCTAGATTGTGGTGCTTGTGAAGGTGAATGTGGTTTTCATGCAATATCTGCCCAATAGTAATGTTACATATAAAAAACTAACGTGTGAATTTATATTATTCATACGTTAGTTTTTTTGCTCATCATATTAAATTGCTATATACTCAAAGTAAATTATAAAGATTTTTACTTGCTCAATTAAATCGCAAAATAATTTATATTCTCTTGGATTTTATTTGTTTGAACTAATAAATTCATAATTCGCTTTTCATTATTTATTTTTCATCAGCATGATTTTTATAGTCCAATATTTATGATTGTTTATTAAAAACTGTTTTAGGCTGTCTGCATATTGGGCAGGTATAATCAGCCGGTAATTCTTCGAAAGGAACATCACCTGTATACTCATAACCACATATGCTGCATACATATTTTTCAACCTTAGCCGCTTCTATTATTGCATCTTTTACTACATCTTCCTTTACTACATCTTCCTTTACTACATTTTCCTTTATTTCAGCTTCCGCTGCTTTCGCATCCGCTCTATAAGTTGGAGCATTTTTAGGACTTTTTCCTTTTATGACCTTATGATAATAAGCATACGTCATAACTTCATCCTCTATAAGATTATCTGCATCTACAGCTTGACCTATAAAAACGGTATGTGTATCTGTCTCCATCTTACTAATTACTTTACAAATAATATAGGCACAACTTGCCTTCACAATAGGCATATCTCCACGAACATCATAGTCTACTGAATCGAATTTGTTAACATCTTTTCCCGTTTGAAAGCCAAATGTTCCAATCATTGATGGCTCTGCCTTCTCCCCCAATACGGAAATCACAAATCCTCCTGACTTTTCAATACACTGATTGGTATAGTTGTCATGACTAATACTGATTGCAAACGCAGCAGGGTATGCGGTGATTTGCATAACACTATTGGCTATGCAACCCGTTGGGCGATCACCATCCCATGTTGCAATAATGTAAACTCCATAAGATAAGTTATAAAACGCATTTTCATTCATAGTAATTCCACCTCACATTAAGTTTTAGTTTATTTTTCAATATCCGAAAAAACAAAAGATGTCATAGCAAGGCTTCCTGCCATAAACGACTTATTAAATATTGTTACTTTATCCAAATCAGTGGTTGCACCTAGCACATACAGTAGTGGATTAAAGTGTTCTGTTGTAGGAACTGAAAGTCTAGCAGCATTCCCTAATTGTTTATAATTGAAAATGCTTTCAAAATCTCTTTGCTCTACTTTTTTAGTAATATAATCATTAAATTCAATAGCCAAATCAAAACCATCTTCCATTGAATAATCCATAATTCCCAGATTATGTACGATATTACCGCTTCCTAAAATCAATATATCACTATCCCGCAATGATTTTAGTTTTTTCCCTATCTCAAAAAGCTCTTTGGATGTCGCATTCATATCAATGCTCATTTGATAAACTGGAATATCAGCGTTGGGATACATCACCCTCAACACGCTCCATGTACCGTGATCAAGTCCCCAACTATCATCTGCTCTAGCAATACCATCTAACAATTCTATTGTTTTAATAGCACTTTCTAAGCTTCCCTTTGCCTTATATTCCACATCATACAACTCTTTTGGAAACCCATAAAAATCATGAATAGTTTTTGGATTTTCAACTGTCGATACCTTTGTTCCATCTGTCACCCAATGAGCCGATATAGAAAGAATCACTTTAGGTTGGGGAATATTATCAGCAATTTCCTTCCAACCCTTTGTATATTCATTTTCTTCTATCGCATTCATTGGTGATCCATGTCCTATAAAAATTACTGGCATCATTTGCTTCACTTCCTTTTTATATTATAGTAAAAATTAAAAAATTTCAAATCAAAACTTATTATCTTAAAATTAATCAACGCCATGCATATGACAATCAAATAATTATATAACCCAATCCGATATGAATTCTTGATCAAATTCTTTGGCTTTACTGTTTTTAAATTTCAATTCAAGATTTTGAACGCTTACCCTAGTATCCTCCGGAACCGATTTTGTAATAAACGCATTACCACCAATAACTGAATTCTTACCAATGACAGTCTCCCCACCTAAAATGGAGGCTCCTGAATAAATAGTAACATTATCTTCAATTGTTGGATGTCTTTTAACTCCATGAAGATTTTGTCCTTCTCTTGTTGATAATGCACCTAGGGTTACCCCTTGATATATTTTCACATTATCCCCAATCATACAAGTTTCCCCAATAACAACACCTGTACCATGATCAATAAAAAAATATTTTCCTATTTCGGCGCCCGCATTGATATCTATCCCTGTTTCATTATGTGCATATTCCGTCATAATTCTTGGAAGATATGGTACTGATAATTTATAGAGTTCATGTGCTATTCTATAAATACATACCGCAAATATTCCGGGGTATGAAAATATTATCTCTTCCATATCTACAGCTGCTGGATCTCCATCATAGGTTGCTTGCACATCAGTTGTAATATATTCTTGTATTTTAGGTAATGATTTTAAAATGGATTGACATATTTCATCTGTTTTTTTCTCTAATATCGAATCTTCTATTTCCATATTTATATAATTCTTATAAAAAAGCACACATTTAATTTGTCTATGCAATTTTTCCTGAATACTCATCAAAAGATTCCCGACATAATATCCAATTGTTTCGCTTGCTAATTTTTTCTGCTCGAAAAATCCAGGAAATATCAATTGTCTTAACTCATTCAATATTTCGATAATTTCAACTTTGTTTGCTAAATTTGAAGAATCAAAAGATGAGAAAATAGGATTCTGTTTATAATTTGCAGTAATTTCCGAAACTAGTTGGGACATATTTTCATCAAACTCTCTACTCATTTACCAATACCAACCTTTATTTATATTTTTGAATCACACTATTTTTTATAAAATTTATTCTTATTATACATTAGATTTTATTATTTGCCTATAGGTGTCGTATTAAAAACACGCCTTGCATTTATTGATACAAATAGTAATAACTGTTATACTATAATTTGATATTTGTAAGAATCAAAAAACGGAGGTGTATATCTTGTCATTACTTGAGCTTGAAAACGTATCTTTTGAAAATGATGGTGAAACTATTCTTGAAAACATATCGGTAAAAATAGAACCAGGGGATTATATTTCAATTGTTGGCCCTTCTGGAAGTGGTAAAAGTACATTTCTTAAACTTTGCAGCCACTTAATCAATCCTACAAATGGGGAAATTACATATCGCGATAAAAAATTTATTGACTATAATCCTACAGAATTAAGAAAAACGATAACGTATTGTTTCCAAACGCCTTATCTTTTCGGTATTACCGTAATGGACAATATCAAATTTCCTTTTACTATCAGAAAGTTAGCCTTCGATAAAGATCGTGTTGATGAATTATTTTCTTTATTTCATATCACTACCGATTTTTTAAGTAAAGACGTAGCAAATCTTTCTGGCGGTGAAAAGCAAAGGATAGCCCTAATTAGAAGTTTACTGTTTAAACCTGAAATTCTACTTTTAGATGAAATCACATCTGCACTTGATGAAGACAATACAAAAATAGTAGAAACTGTTATAGAGTCACTAAACAAAGAAGGCGTTACTGTTTTATTTGTAACACATGATTCTGAGCAAAGTAGGAAATACGCAAATAGACTTTTAACAATAGAACGCGGCAAAATAAAATCATTGGAGGCCTTAAAATGAGCGGACCAAATTCAATCAGTATCACATCTTTACTTATTGTGTCTTGTCTAGTAATCATTACACTCGTTTTTTCTTATTCGCAAAAACTTAAGCTTGAAAAAGAAATCCTAATCAGTGCAATTCGAGCTGTAATTCAGCTTGTTGCTGTTGGATATGTTTTAGAATACATTTTTGGCTTTAAAAGCCCTATTTTCACAACTCTTTTACTTCTTTTCATGACCTTTAATGCTGCATATAATGCCGCAAAAAGAGGAAAAGCGATTAACCATGGAATCATCATATCTTTTTTATCTATAGCAGTAGGTACCATCGTAACTTTAACAATCCTTGTTCTCTCTAGGATAATTGTATATGAACCATATCAAATCATTCCTATCAGTGGCATGATTATCAGCAATTCGATGGTTGCGTTAGGGTTATGTTATAAACAAATATCCTCCGATTTCAAAAATAAACGGGAAGAAGTTGAAACTAAGCTTTCGCTTGGCGCAGATATATTACCCTCCTCTATTGAAATCATTAGAGACTCAATAAAAACAGGTATGCTGCCAACGATTGACTCAGCGAAAACATTAGGTATCGTATCTCTTCCTGGTATGATGACTGGATTAATACTAGCTGGAACTTCACCTGTTGAAGCTATAAAATATCAGATAATGGTTATGTTTATGTTACTTTCCACTACTTCCATTTCTTCATTCATTGCATGTTATCTGTCATACCGTAGCTTCTTCAACAGCAGAAAGCAGCTGATTTTCACAAAATAACCTATGTTACTTTCAGGAAAAAAACGGTTTTACTTTCAGAAAAGTTTTGTTTTTCTCCAAAAAAAGAGCAGTAGATTTCTCTACTGCCCATTCTTTATTTCTTATATATCAATTTATGCTTCCACAATTATTGGTAAAATCAAAGGACTTCTTCTCAATTCTTTCCAAAGATATTCATTTAAATCATCTTTGATAATATTTTTTATTTTACCCCAATCTGAAATATTCTTATCTTGACATTTTTCTAGACTAACCTTAACAATGTTTCTAATCTCTCGCATAAGTGGCTCAGATTCTCTTACATATATAAAACCTCTAGAAACGATATCTGGCCCTGACAATAATTGCATTGAGCCTTTTTCAAATGTCATCACAACAATAATCAATCCATTTTGTGATAAATATTGTCTATCTTTAAGGACGATATTACCTACGTCACCTACTCCAAGACCATCAACAAAAATCCCTTTTGCAGGAACTTGTCCAACAATTTCAGCCATTTCTTTTGAGAGTTCTAACACATTACCTGATTGTAAAAGGAATACATTTTCTTTATCAATTCCCATCGAAACTGCCAAATCAGCTTGTGCCATCAAATGGCTGTATTCGCCGTGAATTGGAATCGCATATTTAGGTTTTACTAATGAGTACATAAGCTTAATCTCTTCTTGACAAGCATGGCCTGACACATGAGTATCTTCAAAGATAACCTTTGCGCCCTTCATTGCCAATTCATTAATAACTTTTGATACAGCCTTTTCATTTCCAGGGATAGGAGTTGAACTAAATATAATTGCATCTCCTGGCTTAATTGTAACTTTCCTATGTGTTGATGCAGCCATTCTTGACAATGCCGCCATTGCTTCCCCTTGGCTTCCTGTAGTAATCAATACAAGTTTATCATCTGGGTAGTTTTTCATTAATTCAATATCAATCAAAGTATTTTCTGGTATTGTAATATAGCCTAATTCTGACGCTACTTCCATTACATTTACCATACTTCTTCCTTGAACAATAACCTTGCGACCAAATTTGCTTGCAGTATTAATAATCTGTTGCACACGATCTACATTTGATGCAAAAGTTGCTACTATTATTCTATTAGAAGTATATTCTGCAAATAGATTATCAAATGTCTTTGCTACTAACTTCTCGGATACAGTAAATCCTGGTCTTTTTGCATTCGTACTATCACATAGAAGTGCTAACACGCCTTTTTTTCCTAATTCAGCAAATCTTTGTAAATCAATTGTATCTCCAAACAAAGGTGTATAATCAATTTTAAAATCGCCCGTATGAACGATGATTCCTGCCTGAGTATGAATAGCCAATGCAGACGCATCCGCTATACTATGATTAGTTTTAATAAATTCAACTCTAAACGGTCCTAAATTAATAGATTGGCCATGTTTTACAGTTTTTCTTTTTGTCTTATTCAAAAGATTATGCTCTTTGAGCTTGATTTCGATTAATCCTATTGTTAATTTGGTTGCATACACTGGTACATTTAAATCCTTTAAGATATATGGCAATGCGCCAATATGATCTTCGTGACCATGTGTAATAAAAAATCCTTTTACTTTTTCTTTATTTTCCATAAGATAAGTAACATCTGGTATCACTAAATCTATTCCTAGCATATCGTCTTCTGGAAATGAAATTCCACAATCTACAACAATAATACTATCTTCATACTCAAATGCAGTAATATTCATACCGATCTTATCTAATCCACCCAATGGGATTATTTTAATTTTTTTACATTCTTCATTCATATCGTTCTTCAATCTTTCTCCTCAATCTAACTTTATTATCTATTAATGACTACATTTGATATTATGTCAAAACATTATTGTAGCCAACGGTGTTTGTATCGGTTCATCTATATTAGGAAATACATATATAATAAGTATTCCCCACGCATTCTTGTTTAATTATAACATTAATAGTCTCTTTACAAATTTTCTTCTTATTATATAGTATATCTAAATCTGCACGAAAATAATATGTCATATGCTGACATAATTATATAAACTTTATTATCCTATATATCTCTTTACTTTTCTTTTCACAAAATATAACATCGCATGATGCTATGATTTTTTAAAAGCTTAAAAATAAATTTTAATAGTTGTAAAGAAATAATAATTTTTATCAAGAACACTCATATCTTTGTATAATATCATCATAATGCTATAAAAGTCAATTATTATTTAACTCACTTTTTATATATTGACATTTAAAATATACATATGCTATATTTATTTAATAATAACTGAATATAACAAATTACGGTTGGGTAAATTATAATATTTACTTTCAAGCAATTTAGTTTCTGGGGTGGGAAACTCGTCATGAGTATTCCCATCCTTTTTTTATCCATTTCAAGAGTTATGTCAGAAAGCTTAACACATAATATTCGTAACCGTAAAAATGTTTAAAATACACTTAATCTCAAATTAGAAAGGATATAATCTATGAAAAATTATTCTATCAGTAAAGTTCCAAAATTATTTCAATATTTTTTTAAACTAGAATATTCTAGTGGCATATTACTTATGTTATTTGCGGTTATTGCGATCATACTAGCTAATTCGGATTTATCTTCAATTTACAATGCAGCATTACACACAGATATAACAATTGGAATTAACGATTCCAATTTCTCAATGCCAATCTCCCATATTATCAATGACGGTCTAATGGCAATATTTTTCTTTGTTGTTGGAATGGAAATCAAAAAGGAGATGTTATTTGGAGAATTAAAATCCTTTAAAACAACAATCTTACCGATTGCTGCCGCTATTGGGGGAATGATTGTACCTGCAGCTATCTATGCGATTTGTAATTATGGTCAATCCACGATCTATGGGTTTGGAATTCCTATGGCAACAGATATTGCTTTTGCCTTAGGTGCAATATCTTTGGTCGGTAAAAAAGCACCAAGAGGAATTGTGGTTTTTCTTATGACGCTAGCTATCGTTGATGACTTAGGAGCAATTATTGTAATCGTATTATTTTATACCAATACGATATCCTGGTTTTACCTTTTTATAAGTGCAATGGTTTTAATTGTTCTTATTTTAGCTAATAAATTCAAAGTAAATTCTTCTGCAGTTTTTATTATTCTCGGAATTATATTATGGTTTACCATACTTAAATCCGGTGTACATGCAACATTTTCTGGAGTATTACTTGGTATGATGATTCCTGCTACAAAGGATATCGAATCATTTGAAAATTCAATGCTGCATAAACTTGAATACAAAATTGCACCATGGTCTTCTTTTGTAATTATGCCGATATTTGCTTTAGCAAATGCTGGTGTGGTTTTTAATAGTAGTAGTCTTTCAACAATTATGACAACATCTGTCAGCGTTGGAATTATTTTAGGACTTTTCTTTGGAAAGCCATTAGGAATATTTTTAATATCATTTATATTAGTAAAATTGAAGATTGCTAAACTTCCTTCTAACGTAAACTGGATACACATGTATGGCGTAAGTGTACTGGGCGGTATTGGATTTACAATGTCAATATTTGTTTCATCTTTGGCTTTTACAGATGCAACAATATTATCTACAGCAAAAATAAGCATAATAGTGGCTTCATTACTATCTGCAACCTTTGGTTTGCTAATCTTTAAATTTATTAAACCCGTTGACAAAAAGCAAAATATCACTTATTAATATGATGTGAAAAGAGAGGTAGATTTTTTTTATTCTATCTCTCTTTCATATATTTATTAACATGCAAAAACATTCCAAAGTCCTTCATTTTTAATATTTTCTTGAATTCTATTCACATCTGTTTCATACAGATTCAGCTTCTTCATATGTTCAAATAATACAGAACCAGAAAAAGTATATTTTTTACCAAGTCCTTCTTTTGTCTGCATTTCTTCATTTACATAGGCAACCGCCTCTCCAAATGCTGTCTTTCTTGATATTTCAAGTAATGGCATATTACTTATATGTCTTGTAGCGTTATAACCCGCGAGAACTCCTGTCACGATAGCTTCCGTATGTCCTACTAAAAGTCCCGCTTTTTCTCCAGCACAAAATAGATTTTTCAAACCAATTACCTGTAATGCATTGGTTCTAGGTGCCATATCAAAAAATCTCATAGAATTACCTTTTCCTCCAGCATAAGGATCTTCATATCGTGCATTTTCAAATCCAGGGATTTTATGAAGTTTTTCTAGGGAATAAAAAGGAGTCATTAATTTCGCATGACCCGTATCTAACAGAACCATATTTTCCGAAAATTCTTTTAAGGCATACTGTTGACAGGCTTTTGCACTTAGATGATTTTCAATTAATTCTTTTGGTATTGGTATAACTGCTACCCCTTTCGTATTCAGGGCTTCTATAATTTCAGGTGACAGAGACTCCTTATAAAGTTTACAAGAACCGCTCATTGCGCCAATTGAATCATCCGCTTTTTTTCCAGTTATTTCGGATATGCCACAAATACCTGCCAGGCTTACTCTTCCGCCATAGCTTGGACATCGAATGATGCACATTGCACAACCATTACCGTACTTGATGCAATTCTTCATTGGGCCTGCAGTTCCAGTGGTATCAATAAATGCATCACCTTCATAAACATTTCCACTTGCGGTCTCAATACTTTGGATAGCACCATCTGTTACATGTGCCTTTACAACTCTTTCAATGAATTTAACTTCAACGCCAATTTCTAGCAAATAATTTGTAATGGCTACAGGCGTCTTTGCAATATCATAAAGACTAGCATGTTCATGTCCTGGAAAGCTAATATTCGTATGACGACAATTTTGATCAATAATCTTAAATATTTCACCTCCACCCATTGCTATTAGTTCCTCAGTGGCAGTAAATCTACCGTTATTTCTCATTATCCCACCTACTAGACCAGTTCCAAGTAAAGAATCTGTTCTTTCTATTAAGACTACTTCTGCCCCTTGTTTTCTTGCCATATATGCAGCGGAACATCCAGCCCACCCTCCACCGGTGATTATTATTTTCATATTCATTTCCACCTTTCTATATAAAAAAAGCAAAGAAAGCGTTTGATTTTCCAGGCTTCTTTGCTTTTTTTTATACTATTTATTATGTACAATCGTTGAAATGAGTATACCGAAACATACTTTTATTGATGCTGCAATAGAATTAGTTATTTTCTTCTATTTTTCTTAATTTGCATTCTATTTTTATTTTTATTTTTATTTTTATTTTTAATAAACAATACTATAATTAATCCAATTGCAATGATTACGCATGCAAATATCATAACAATTTTAAATATATTTTTATCAGTCTGAATATTTTGTTGCCTTACTGCCACTGATTCTACTTCTAGTTTACTTGCTTGTTCCTGCGCTTCTAGTTGCTGTTTTTCTTGCAGTTTTGCTTGCTCCTGCGCTTCTAGTTCCTGTCTTGCTTGCTCCTGATAGCTAATGATATGTTCCATCATATCATTTCCAGTGTTATTTCCAACGGTTGTACGGCACAGTCCAAAATCTGCACAGCTATATTCATATGAATCAGATACATAGAACCAACACCACTGCTGCGATACGTGCTTTTTATATGCCGCTGATGCAACTTCCACAGCATTCTTTCCACCAAATTCACTAAGCGGTTTTTTGCAATCCAAAGATAATTTATTTTCTGGATACATATGAATATATGTCTTTTTAACGTCATGTACGCCGTATTTTTCTGCTGACTCTGGATACTTTGTTCCATCCATGCTTATTGTAATTGCCTCTTGAAGTGCTTTAGATGTCAACATATGCGTTCCATGACCATACTCACCATTTGTGTCTTGTCCCACACACACTTGCGGTTTGAATCGTCTGATCTGTTCCACAACAAATGACAATGTCTTATCATATCCAAATGTTTTTTCCGCTGAGGCCAAATCTGCTGCATATATATCGTCAAAATTTCCCGTGACCGGATAATTTCTAACACCTACCGCCCATAGTCCATCTAACTTTTCATGTTCCCTAATCACTGTACCATTATAATAGTTAGAAAAATATACTACTTGAACTGCAAGTTTTTCTTGTCCTGCGTACTCAGCGAGAACTCCACCCAGAAAAAGTATCTCATCATCTGCATGTGTGGATAGTACAAGTATATCCGCTTTTTCGCAAACCGGCTTCCACCTTTCAACATCAGTAGGTAGTACTCCTGCGGAGTATGCTGTTATACCACATATCTTCTCGCTTTTTGACAATGTCATCGTAACGGTTGTCGCCCCGTCTGGTATTGCAACATACTCATGCAAAAACCCTTGCGTCCCGCATACCATAGTCTGACCATTGTATGTCAATGTCCATTGCGAAGGTTCTTTCGCCCACTCTATATACAACCCCTGCATCATGTCTTTACTAGTAATTATAATCTGTTCGGATTCACTACATGATATAGTTGTTGAATATGAACTATCCTGTAAAGCACTTGTAGCTTTGCCGGCTGATGTTTTAATTGATACCTCTGACTTAGTCGCCTGCAATGTCGTATTGTCATTTGCTATCGTTTCAGCATTCACATCTGAATTAAATACGCATAACATTAAAAATAACGCCATTATAGTTCCCGAAAAATAATATATTATATTCTTATTCATCTCTTTCAATATCTTCCTTTTTCTTAAGTATTAGCAAAACTGATATACAAATGATAATTGTTAAGGCCTAATAGCCCTTTTCTACTCTGATCCTATACCAAATATACAGCTAGAATCGATTTAAACTCTTCTTGATATAACTCCATATATTCTTTAAAATTCAACCGTTTTTCTTTTATGTAAAGTGCTAATTCATAAAGGAATTTAGGAATTGTATTTGTTAATAAATCACCATATTCTTTGGCAAAATGTGTATCAAACTCGCTCGTCATTCCACCTATATGCAACGTATATACTTCTACTGCTTGTTGCGATACTTGCTTTTTCTTACCGCAAAAACCAATATCACTCACCTGATGCCTTGTACAAGAGTTTAAACATCCCGAGATATGAATAGATGGCAATGGATTCTCTAACATTCCTTGATTTTCAAAATAGGTTAAAATATTAGATAAAAGCTTTTGAGTTTCTCCAATTCCAATTTGACAAGTTGGAACACCGATACAGCTTATACTTCGTTCAAACATTGTGGTTTGTCCTAAATGTTTAACCAAACCTAGTAACTTTTCGGCCTGCGCTAGCGTAAGATTTCGTATATACATATTTTCTTCCATACTCAAGCGAATCTGTGCCTCCGGTATTGCTTGTAGAAAGGATGTGATCTGGTTCAAATCTTCTCGTTTTAAGATTCCTCCTTTTGAATGAACAATAATCGTATACAACCCGCTCTGTCTTTGCGCAATAAGATTCTGCTGGTCGCTAAGATTATCACAGTCCTTTACTTCTGTCGATGATTGGTGCTCATTTTCAAGCACTAATTCTAAGTTTTCAGATTGTTTTACGCGGTGCAGTATTTTTTTATAACAATTTAAAAAGGCTTCTTGTCCCATACGTTTTACAATAAAACGCATTCTAGCCTTCCCTCTGTTTTCATAATCGCCTTCTTCAATTAACAAACGGATACACGCTTCCACGTGATATAAAACTTCTTCTGGCTGAACCAGTTCATCAAAAGGCACGCTAATACCGCCTTGATTTCCCAGACTGCCACCAATATATACCTTAAATAGATTGTTTCCATCCTGATTAACAGCTAAAAATCCCAGGTCTACAATCGTTGCATTAGCAGTATCATTTTCGTTGTTGGAAAATGCAACTTTAAATTTTCTAGGAAGCTTATAGCTATCCATTCTAGATAGAAAATATTTATTTACAATCACTGCATAGGGGGTAACGTCAAATGCTTCGCCTTTTTCCACCCCGGATAACGGAGATAATGAAACATTACGTGGATAATTACCACCGCCGCCTCTCGTATATAAATTACTGTTTAGACTTTTTTCCATAATAGTTATCACATCATCAAAGTTAAGATTATGAAGTTGAATTGCCTCTCTTGTCGTTAGATGCACATCTGGTAAGTTGTAGTCCATTGCAAACTTACCAATTAATTCTAAGGTCTTAATATCTAAAACACCTGACAGCACACGCAAGCGAATCATAAATTTCTTTCCTCCCTTTTGCGCATATACTCCCATTCCGCCAGAGGTCGCTTTGAATTCATTTGAGCTTATTTCGCCTCTAATAAATATGTGCCCAATTTCTTGAAATTCAATAATTTCTTTTTGATATAATTCTTTTTGCTCTTTTATCATTTCGTCCATTTTAACTTCAAATTGTTCTTTCATTATCTTTCCTCTATTTCACTTTATTCTTCTATCAATTGGGTAATAACACTACAGTATTATTACCCAATTGATAGTAAAAAATGGCCTACTCAAATGAGCGGCCACCATTCTCAAATCGTTGTGTTAAGGTCTATCAAAAGTCCTTATAATACCATATTACTATATTATATGTAACTTTATAAATATATAATATATACAGTGCTATTAATCAGATACGTATTATGTATCTTTTTCAAAATAATATAATATATTATTATCCGAATCAAACATGGCTATTGTAAAATTAAGTGAATGACTATTTAATATGTCGGTTTCTTCACTATCCGTCTGTCTATTGACAAAGCAGTAATACCCATGCTCTATTTGTGGAATACCTACACTCTCAGCAAATTTATACACATAGTTAGCATAGCCTTTACTTCCACCATACATAAGTAGATTCAAACTTTCATTCAAAGGAAACTCGCTCCATTTACCACTATTTTGTATATTAGATAACATAGAATCCACTGAATCAGCGTTATATTTTATTACTATTATTCTTTCACCATCACCATGGAACCCACCGTGAGTGTCTTCACTTTTAATAACATCACCTGATATTATTTTAGTATTTAGATTTTTTGTTAATTCATTGTTGATTGATCTCTTTTGTGTACATCCTTGTAAAGAGATTAGAACCATCATTAATATCATCATAAACAAGACAGATTTTCTCATCAAATACTCCTATAAGTAAGCATTAATTAAGTTATTAATAAGTATAATAAATATCAATAGATAATTACCTAATGTATATTGTCCCTTTGAAAATAATACTACCATAATATACATAGGTCAACAAATTTTAAAGTATTTTCAATTTATTCACAAGCACAATGAGGATTCCTTGTTATCGAATTTACCAATTTACCAATATACTCAATTAATCATTGATTTTATATAGGTCTCTACCTCATCCAATGTCTTAGCATTAGAGATTGATTTGTATGCCAAGTTCGAAAACACAAGCCCTTTTTCTGTTTCAAGAAATGCATATCGTTCTCCATCCAGAATTCCATAATCAGCGATATCTTTATAATATAGTTTAGTTCCATTTTTTTCACGAGAATAACTTTCGCTATATTGGGTAGGCATAAATATTCCTGTCATTCCTTCCCGCATTGCCGAAACTGTTCCACTATCCTCAACCCATACATGGTTACTTATTGGGCATGGAAGCAACATTGAAATAGTGTCATTTTCGTTACAATTGCCTCTGTATACTTTGCTTACATTTATTTTTGCAATTGCCATATATAGTTCGTCCCCATTTAAATTAACTATGATATTTTTTATTTCGGAAATAGTCCCCTTAAAAATAGTTGTATCACATTTTGAAAAGAGTTCTTCTTCCGATAGACTCACTAGGTCGTAGTCTTCTTGTAAATTCGACGTATTATTTGTATAATAAACTTGAATATTTCCTTTTGATAGTGAAAGGTGAAAGGCATTATTTCTACTGTTTATCAAAGAAATACCAATTACGGCAACACCAACAATTAATGCAACACTAGCAGCTACTGTAACTAATTTTATCCACCTCTTATTTGAGGAACACTTCTTTTGAACAATTCGCGCTTCCTCAATTAAATCCTCATGAATTTCGCCAATTTCTCTATAAAATTGTTTATTGTTCATACAGGATACCTTCTTTCTCAAGATAAACTTTCAATTTATTTCTAGTTCTAAAAAGTATAGATTTTAATTTACTTTCGCTTATCCCAAGCTGCTTTGAAATGTCTTTGATCGAATCTGAATACCAATAACGTCTAATGAACATAACCCTTATTTCTGAATCAATAGAGCTTAAGAAATTACTGATTGCATTTGAAACTTGCCCAGATTCATATTGCGATTCTACATTATAAACCGAAGGAATACACTCCTCTAATTCAGAAAGAAGTACGTTAAATTTACCATTTCGTTTTTTTGCAGTATTATAGTCGTATCTATCAAGCGCTATATTACGAGTCAATCGTCCTAAAAAAACGAGTAGTTTTAAAGGACGAGTCGGTGGTATTGCATTCCACGCGGCTATATAAGTGTCATTTTCACATTCTTGAGCATCTAAATGATTACAAAGAATATTGAGTGCAATAGTGCGGCAATATTTCCCGTATTTAATTGACGTTTCTGCAATAGCTAATTCAGATCGCTCCCAGTATAAATCAACAATTTTTTCATCATCCATTATCATCCCCCTCGATTGTTTATTAAGACCTTCACTTATATAGTAGGAAATCAAAATATTTGGTTGCATTTGTCATAAAATAAAAAAGCAACCAAACAAGAATTTACATCCATACGCTCATTTTTCTTGTAAACCAATGCATTAAAAAATGTGCAAACTTAACATTCGCAAAAATTATAACAAGGCCTACTATAGTCCATAATATAATGGTATATGCGCTATAGTTCAAAATCTTTATGCAGTCCAGTGCAATAATTACGCTAATAGGAGCAGCTATTATACTTGTGATAACAGCGGGAATATAACCATGCCAAATGATGGCTTGAACGATATGCATGAAAAGATGAAGAATAAAAGCAATAAATGCTCCTATCCAAATTTGATATAGGCCAAGGTACGTTGCAAGTAAACATATTACTATGCATAAGACCAAAATTTCGAAAACTGCCAAAGCCATCCCTTCGGTGCTATAAAGCATAAATAATTTCTTATACATAGGAACAAGTTTTGGTATTTTCTTTTCCATAATAGGTATGTTTTTTTTGCCCCAGATGCCAAATCCGATGATTTCCTCCAAGTCATGAAAGATAAATAAGATGGGGAAAATCCATATGTATTTTTCCAAGAACGTTGCCTCCTTAAATTGGGATGAAATATAAATACCCTTTATGTCTATTTTGAATATTATACCATATTTATCCATTAGTTCAATTGGTATCTTTACTAATAGTATTGTCAAACGGAGGTTGAGCAAATTCTATATACTGCTTAATCATTTCAACTACCTCATCTTCACCAAGTGTACTAACATCCAAACATAGATTGTAATTTTTTGAAAGGCCCCATATTTTACCTGTATAATATTTATAATGTGCTAAACGTTTTTTATTAATATCATGCACATGTTTTAATGCTCCTATTTTATCAAGATGCTCACGTTGCATTATCTGCTGTACTTTAAAATCCTCTTTTGCATATAAAAATATATTATAGCAATTGCGAACATCTTTCAAAATATAATCAGCACATCTTCCGACAATTACACAATTCCCCTTGCTGGCAGCCTCCTTAACAATCTTCGTTTCAATCACATACAACTTGTCCAATTCAGTTTGTTCTTCTGTCAATGCTTGATACTGCGAAAACAAATCATACAGAAAGCTATTTGTCATCGTCTCTTCTTTTGCTTCTATATATGCTTCCGGTAAATTAATCTCTTGTGCTGTCCTTGCAATAATACTTCTATCAAAATAATCAAATCCTAATTTTTCTGCTAATTTCTGCGCAATCTGTCTTCCACCACTTCCGTATTCCCTGCTAATTGTAATAACAGTATTATTCGCATATTCTTGAACAGCTTCTGCTTCACTTGCTTTTTCAACCAGGAAGTCCTCAACAAATGTTAACTTTCTCTTTAAGTACCGTGCGATCAACCCTACAAGTAATGCTGCTATAATAGTTCCTTCTCGCACCCCTTCAAGTTTGTGAAATAAAATAAATCCTATAATACCTGCAATAATTGTCATAGACGAATCAAATACAACCTTCGTCTTACCAAAATCTTTATGGAATGTCATTGACACTGCCTTTACAAATGATTCACCTGGTAACATTACTACATCAGCTGCCATCTCCATATAAACACCTACGCCTAATATTATGCATCCTACAATTAGAAAGATAAACTTTACTATATACATATCAGGATTCATAAAAGATAACTGTTCCATCGTTAAATCAATAAACCAAGAAAATAGAAAAGATACTGGTATCTGTAATAAATAATGTTTTGGAAAATTTTTACGAAGTAATATTATTTGCATAATAACCAACAAAATGCTTATGTAAAGAGTAAACATCCCTAGTGTCGGTCTAAAACCAAGGCTTAATGTATATGGAATACTTGAAATAGGTGATGTGCCCAGGCTTGCTTTCGTTATGAAACTTACACCAAACGAGTTTACAAATAGTCCTATAAAAAATAAACCATATCTTTTTAATAGCTCTTTCTGGCTCATTGTAGTCCCTCCGTATCAACCATATTGCAGCATATTTTATAAAATATATTCATAAATTGCTCTCTTTCTTCCATCTCAATCCCTTCAAATACCGATTCTTCTATTTCAAGAAATTTCTCTGCTACCATTTTCGCTTTTTCTCTTCCACTGTCTGTTAAGTAAACATAACTAGAACGTCTATTTCCTTTCTGTATATGCCGTTCTATCAGCTCTTTTGCTTCCATACGTTCCAATATTCCTGTAAGTGTAGCCGGATCTATTTGACAACCATATGCAATATCCTTTTGTATACTTCCATCATGTAATCCTAGATAGTCTAATATTTTGGGTTGTCCAGGTGTTAACCCTATTCCTGTTAACTTTATTAATGCTTTTTTCTGAAGCTGTGACTGATTAATCATACTCAAATAATGAAAACTTTTATCCATATTCCCTCCTACTGTTAGCTTACTAATTGTTTGTATGCTAACTATCTGTAACGAAATATAAGTATATGTTTATTAATTTGATATGTCAACCAATTATTCAAGTGCAATTTTGATGCCTAGCAAAAAAATCTCAAAACTGATATTATCATTATATCAATTTTGAGATTTATATTTTTAAGATATTCTATAGTGATTCTTACAATTTTCTCAATTTCTATTCTATCCATTCTTTGATTGGAAGTTTTATTGTAAATATTGTTTTCTTTTCGTAACTTTTTACATCTATTGTTCCATTATGTAATTCAACGATATTCTTAGCAATTGCTAGTCCCAAACCAGCACCTCCATATTTAGTACCTCTGGAAACATCAACTCTATAGAATTTTTCAAATATATGCGGTATTTTTTCTTCTGGTATTTCATCACCAGTATTTTCAAAAGTTATCGTCAGAAAATTTTCCAGCTTTATTACTTCAATTTTAATATTTGTATTATTATAGCTATAATTCACTGCATTTTTAAGTAAATTATCAAATAGCCTTGCAAAATATCATCAAACCCTTTCTTGTTTACAGACATTCCAAACTCTGCCCAGAAATCAAGTTTATAATTATAATCCATCATATATTTTAAAAGTTGATAATTTTCTTTTTTAGATTTACTAGCATTATTTGCTACTCCAAACGTCTTGATCGATGCATTATACCCTTTTGCCTCACCAGTACTTGGAACGCCTGTAAATATGAGTGAGTCATTATAATTAGAGTCTAGCATTGAACTTAAAATTGGGAAAAACACCGGAACTGGACCATTATAAAAATAGGAAGAATCCAGACCAGTTCTTGCGAAACCGGTAACAGTTGCATTTGAACTTTCACCAGCTTTTATATGTTGGTCTACAAACTCTTTCAAAACACTTGAAATGTAGTTTCTTCTGATAAGATAGAACATTGTTCATAAAGTCCTTATAAGTCATAGGGGAATCAAGATTTTTAATTTGCAATTTGTCTGCGACACTCTTTTTCATTCCATAAGCGGTGAATTTAAATGTAAATGGAACTATGTATTGTTTACCATCTGTCTTGATATTTTCAATTACATTTTTAAAATACTTATCATCTGTATAAGTTTCATCCTTCGAAAAATAAGAAGAAAGGTCAGCAAAATTATCGCCTTTACATGATTTATACACATCAAGTGTCGTAGAATCGGAAAAAAGAATTACATCCGGTCCTGTACCTGTTGCCATATCTGTGGCCAGTTTTTCAGAAAGTTCTTCTTCTTTTTCGAAAGCCACCATATTAAGTACAATTTTTGTATTTAACTGCTTATAAAATGTTAACGCTTCTTCAAAATATGCTGTATTCTTGACATAATAAACAGTTAATGTCTTTACTCCTGTTTCTGGTTTCTTTACTAAACATGTGAAAACAGTTATTCCAATTGCGATCGCTACGAGTATACTCACTATAGCTATTTTCAATTTTCTACTAATCTTTTTAATTCTCATTTTTCCCCGCTTTCTAAATTCATACCATATTCTTTGTGTCAACATCGTCAAATGATTAATAATTAAACGATCGAAGTTTTGATTATAAAATCATCTGCATTGATACGCTTAATTATATCAATTACAGTTTTTCATATTTTAAGATATCCTATATTAAATCTTACGATTTTCTTAAGAATGATTACCGCAAAACATAAAATGCCACTGTGGCAGTTAATCCCACAATGACATTTCTATTAATAATCATTAGAATCCATATCGGGATCTCCTTGATGCCATGAAAAAAAGCACCTCCGAAGAGATGCCTATATTCCTTTTATATTATCTAATTTAATGAAATTTTATCTAACGGTATACTAAGGGCTTTGTTTTCTCTATTCTAACTCAAAGAAATCATCCACAGTTTGAATCATTTCTCCTGTGATATCCACAATCTCATCTATCGGAATCCTTGTTCCATCCTGCATAATCACAACACGTTCGTATCCATCAATTTTCTTTACAGTTCCCCTCACGCAGATATAAGCCCCACCTGTTTTCATTGCATCTGGTCGAAAGAATACAAATTCTATCTCCTGCTTTCTGCCTAACTGTTCCTGTACAATTCTTAGTTTTTCATCTAATATAGTTTTTTCAGCCTCATCCAGTTCTATCCTATGATCTGTCAGTCTTGCAGTCTCTTTGATTGCTCCATCATAACCTACCACCGCTGCAAATGGAGCAAACTGTGCAGCACGGTCAAGCACAGACATATGCTCACGACTACCAGAGACATGATGCTGTAAGTTGATGATATCGTCGTATTGATGCTTATCTTTATTATCTTCTTTCATTTCCTGTCCCCTTTCGCATATTTATAAGTGTACCATTTATTATTTATGGCTTATGACTTATGCCTTATTCCTTATGCCTTATTCCTTATGCCTTATTCCTTATGCCTTATTCCTTATGCCTTATTCCTTATGCCTTATGACCTCCGATTTGATTGTTTCTTTCCATTGTCATGGCTCCTTCTTCCAGGTTCGTACCTTTTAGTATGGCATTTTTTCCATATTTTTTCTTTATATCAAGGATAGCAAGTTGCATCTTCTTTTCCCGTAGCAATTGAGCATCTTCTTCTTCTTTTTCCTTTTGCTTGGATTCATAATCTGTAAATAAATCAAGCTGTTCATAAGGTTTGTCTTTTGCTACAGTGTTTTCACCCACCACATGATTTGCTGTAATGTTTATTCGCCTAACCAATAAGTTCTTATCCACAATCCGGGAATATAAATCCATAACAGCATCAATAATTAGCTTTGTTGAGGATGTCTGACGACTAATATTTGCTGTTCCATGTGCATGTTTTGGAACCTGACGTCCATAGTGATCTGTCGTTATTGGTCCATGGTATTTTCTTCTTAACTCTGAATTACTTAGATTTTCAATATCATAGCCTACTGTTAGAACCATTTGATCAGTCACAAGACCTTTATTAACCAGATCAAGTACTAGAAGATCTGTCATTTCACGTACAATCAGTCTTGCTTTTTCATAATTATATGGACACTGTAGAACCTGTCCCGAGCCAGTACTGTTTGTAGTTGGTTTATATGTCTTTACCTCTGCAATTGTGCAGGGTTCCCAGCCCCACGCATGGTCAATTAAAAGTTCTGCATTTATTCCAAATAACTTGTATAGTAAATCTTCATTATAATACTCATTCTTCTTTCCAATGGAACACCTTGCCACATCACCCATTGTAAACAACCCATTCTCTTCTAGTTTCTTGGAATACCCTCTTCCAACACGCCAGAAATCCGTCAGAGGTTTATGGGCCCAAAGAATTTGTCTATATGCCATCTCGTCTAGTTCTGCAATTCGCACTCCATCTTTGTCTGCCGGTATGTGTTTCGCTACTATATCCATTGCTATTTTACAAAGATAAAGGTTTGTACCGATCCCGGCTGTTGCAGTAATTCCAATCGTTTGAAGGACCTCATGTATCATCTTCATTGCCAGTTCTCTGGCTGAAAGATTCGCTGTCTGCAGATAATGAGTCACATCCATAAATACCTCATCTATGGAATAGACGTGAATATCCTCTGGTGCAACGTACTTCAAATATATATTATAAATGCGTGTACTGCACTCCATATAGGCTGCCATTCTAGGCGGCGCTGTAATATAATCTAGAGACAATTCAGGTGATCCTTTTAATTCAGTCTCATCGAAAGAAGAACCTGTAAATGAATAATTAGGTGCTTTGCTCCTCCTAGTTGCATTTACTTCTTTCACTTTCTGCACAACCTCAAATAGCCTCGCTCTTCCTGGAATCCCGAAAGATTTTAATGAAGGAGTTACTGCAAGACATATTGTTTTTTCTGTTCGACTCGCATCTGCAACTACAAGATTAGTGGTTAATGGGTCAAGCCCACGCTCCACACATTCAACAGAGGCATAGAAAGATTTGAGATCAATCGCGATATATATATGATTTTCCTGTTCCATTCGTTTGCCTCCTATATTTTTTTAATAAATTGATTATATATAAATTGTTTTATATTTATTACAATTCTTTCTCATATCAATTGGAATTCTTGGATTACGCCTAATACTTAACACTATGAATGCATTAGAATATTTGTAAGTTCTGCGCCGGTGCTAAATTATATCTTCTATATATATAGTTATTCCCATAATTCTAGAAATACTATTATAACGCTCATTCATATCTGATTTTTTATTATTGATGAAGGTTGTTGATGAAGGATTATTACTTTTATGCAAAAATAAGAACACTTGTTCTTTTACATTTTTAGTATAACATTTCTTCTAGCTAAATACAACGCAAAAAAGGAGATATTCGGCGACTATTTTCGCCAGAATATCATCCTCTTTATTATTTGCAAAATCCTAACCATATAAATCCAATTTCACAAAAATATATCTGTTATTCCTTTAAAACCATATTTTGATAATATAGCTTGCAATCCTGATTTTACTTCTTCTCTGCTAAAATCATGCTCTAAAAGGAAATCTTCATCCATATCATTTAAATATGAATAAAACAATATGGCTATTTCCAAATCTTCCTTTTCCCTATTTTCAATGATAGAATAAAGTTCATTTTCTGAATTATTAATATCCCCTTCATCAATCCTATTTTTCAATTTATTAAACAGATTTTGTTTCTGCTCATTTTCAAATAGCTTAGCAGTTTGTGAGTCCGCATCAATATTAAAAAGTAGCTTTAGTATTACCCTAACCATTTCTTTTATCATTCGTATAATATAGTCTTGCTCAAACATTTTAATCTCCTTTCTGCAATAGATATTACAGAAACGATTTAATCATCCATACGCACCCTTATTGATACTAATGTTTGATGTGGTGGTGCTTTTGACGAATGTATAATAAAACGCAACAACAATATTGTTATAATAATTAACAGCCAAATATTAAAGATTCGTATATTCTCTTTTAAATTAATAGTTCGCTGTATATCTTGTTGTTCTTGGGCTGTCTCTCTTTCCTCAACTACAGCAATCTTAACTTCACCAAAAAATCCTTGCAAAATCAATATACCGCTTGGAATAATGGCAACAGAAATAGACACTGTAAACAACACAATTAACAATCTTATCAACAAACGCTTTAATTTATATTGATTATTGTTTAAATATTCTGTACTCGAATCCATTACATCACCACCACATATTTAAATTTGTTATTGTATCATTGACTACTTTCTTTACACGCCTTTCAATAATATCATTAGTTTCTCACCATAAAACAGTAGGTTCTCGTGCTCTGTAAGTAGCCATAAGGCAAGAAAAACATTTGATACCAATGCTAATAAATAGTAATATTATTATATTCCCCAATTAATATTAATCACATTCTCTAATGATTTGATATCATTTTTATAGTTTTGCGATGTGTGATCATTGTATTTAACATTTACTTCTGTTTTACCTGAAAGAATATCATTATCAGTTTTAAGATAAATCACACAATCACTATTAGATATGTACCAATCATTTGCATTCAAATAATTAAGGTTTAGTAAGATATCCTTTCCATATTCATTTAATCGTTCTTGGGGAATTGTTATAGTAAATTTGTACATCCCATAATTTCCACCAGCCGTAGTAAACGTTCCATTTTTGGAATTTACCTCACAATCTTTTTTTTCAAAAATACAGCTTGCGATTAAATTATCAAGAGATAATTCTTTATCATCAATAAATATTTTTACATTAATTGTTGTACGATTGCCATTAAAAAAATAGCTTTGGACTCTCGGCATTTTAATAATAAAATAAAAAGCAATTCCAAGTATTAAAAAAAGCAAAAGTACTATTACCAAGATTTTATGTTTTGAGTTCATAATTTTGTCATCCTCTTTTCTATCATATAAAACAGATTATCCCATCTGTATACAATATATACTTTTAAATTTCACTCTAAATAGCTAAAATTCCAACTTTCATCCAGCTGATAGGAATAAGCCTTCTTATAAATCATACGTGTCGTCTTGAAAAATGAAACGCATTTTCCCATAATATTATAAAGATAATCAACAATACAGCCAGATAAATCAAAACTCCAAAGTGAATGTATGTAATTGCAAAATGAACTCCGGCCATGATGCTAAGTACTAGAAGTAAAAGCATTGACACCCCCACATTACTCTGCTGTATTGAATCAAATTGTTTTGAAAAAGGTAAAGATTTCTCCATAAATATGAAGCATAAAATACTGTATATGCTTGATGCCACAAAAACCACAAGAATATCAGGAATAATCCGCACACCAAAAATCAAGATAAAAATGATTGCCTCCAGCACATATAGCGGAACAAATAGTCTGACCATAAATGCCTTCATAGTTCCATGAAAGACCTGCTTGAAATCCTTGATTGGCAGTACCTTATAAATCCATGCCGCCTTATAATTCTCAGAACACCCCATTAGCATAATCAATGTTGGAAGCATCATGCCACAAAAGTAAATGAATAAATAGGTCCGTCCCTTGGCTAGCTCGTGAAGACCGGACTCAGCAGCTCTTTGAATAATAAAAATAAAAGGAAAAATCAAAGAAAATCCCAAGGATGGATATACCTTTAATTTAAATTGTCTTTCATTATTCATCATATCCTTTGCAAAGCGAAAAAATATTCTTTCCTCACGACTTCTGCAGAAAAGTCTAAGCAATACCCCTTCAGATTGTTTCTTCCTCTCTTTTCTTTTTATAGAATTGTTTCCCATCTTAAGAAGATATTTCTCAAACATTGGGATTTTTTTGATATATATATAAATAGAAATAAGCGGTATTACTACTGCCATTGCAGTATAGGTAACTAAATAAAAATTCATCTCTGCCTTTTGAAGTATTTGAAAAGGTGCTGCAAACCAAATAGGAATCACCAAATACTGCCACCAGCTTGGAACAAATTCAATACGAATGTCAATCACACTAAACATCCTTCCGATTAACTGATAACTAACCATTACAACCATTGCTAACACAATCTGGATATAATTTATAATATCCTTTAATTTCTCACCATCAAAATATTTCAAAATAAAAAAATATACAAAAGTAGTAAAAATAATACTGATGATATCAATGAATATCAGGGAAACCAAAAACAAAAGGAAAAACACTGGTCCCTGTACCACAACAGATATAAGCAATGCCGGTCCACACAATGCTCCAGTAAGACAAATCATATATATTAATATGTGAAGTGTTTTTGCCATACTTAACGTTTTTCGGTCAACCGGCCGAACACCGATAATATTTCTGTCACGAATATCCAACAATACAGAAGAAAAATCTGAAATCAAGGAAGTGATTACCAAAAATATTACAATTCCAAAAACCATACCCATTTGAAATAAATAATTATTTTTCATAATGATAAATGGAATCAAAATCACGCCCATAATCAAATACATCCAAAGTGACCTTAAAAATTGATTTTTATTCATAGAATCAGACTGATTCTTTCCAGAACCAAATACAGTCGGAACTCTTCTGCCATCCATAAGCAACTTAATATATAATATAATTCTCATCGTTTCATAATCAATTCCCATTTTTTTAAAAAGGGGGCTAATTCTGTCTAACAGAGCTAAACTTTTAAATTTCATATAGCCTCCTCGATAATAGAAACGAATTCCCCCGCCAGCGTCTCATATTCGTCAAAACCAGTGATTTGATTAAAAATTTGCTCTAAAGAGCCTTCGCTAGATCTATCTTTCAGTTCTTCAAAACTGCCGTCAGCAGCAATCTGTCCATTATTAATCAAGATAATCCGATTACTGATTCTCTCTACCACATCCATGATATGGGAGGAATAAAAAATCGTCTTTCCCTGCCTGGAAAGATTCAATAAGATTTCCTTAACAATCATCACGCTGTTTGCATCTAACCCACTTAAAGGTTCATCCAAAAACAAAATATCCGGATTATGAAGCATACTTGCAATCAGTAAGATCTTTTGTTTCATGCCCTTGGAATAAGAATTAATACGGGAATCATAGACATTATCAATTCCAAAAATCTTCATCAACCGTAAAGCTTTTTCATCTACCAGTTGATAGGATAATCCATACAGCGCCCCAATAAAGGTTAGATATTCTCTAGCTGTCAGATTATCATAAATATCTGCCACTTCCGGAACATATCCAATCTTTCTCTTATATTCAATCGGGTCTTTCGAAATATCATTTCCAAGTACCTTTACTTCGCCCGTATAACCTTCTACAATTCCTAAGATAATTTTTATGGTTGTACTTTTACCCGCTCCATTAGTGCCGATATAGCCAATAATTTCACCTTTATGTACCTCAAGGTTGATCCCCTTTAATACTTCCTTTGCTCCATAACTCATCCGTAGATTTTTAAGTTCAACTGTTACATTCTCTCCCATTTCCCCTTAGTTCTCCCTTTTTTTATTTATAAAAAATTCATCAATAGACTAATATTATTTTATCATATTTTCCAAATTTTACAAATAAAAAGTTTACTACCTTTGGGTTTTTCTCTCCTGACTCACAATATTTTGAGCTAATCTATTGGCATTTTCAAAAATATGGTTTTCATTTACAGTACAAAGGGTTCCATCTTGCGAAACTATTTTACCATCAATCATTGTCATTTTAGTATAACTGGAATTCCCCAAACATACCAACGATACAAGTGGATCATGACAACCTGCATATTCAAGTTTGTTTAAATCAAATAAGATAATATCCGCAGCCTTATTTTTTGCCAACCTTCCTGTATCAGTTCTTCCAAGCACGTCGGCCCCACCACGAGTAGCAATCTTTAAAATTTCATAAGCATTTAATCCATCTACACCGTATTTTAAATGATTCAACAAATATGCACGTTTTACTTCTTCTAACATATTTGAGCCATCATTGCTTGCACTACCATCTACTGCAATACTGAGGTTTCCCTTTTTAGAACGATAAATCTCCGTTGTTCTACATATTCCACTATTTAATTTCATATTAGAAGAAGGACAGTGAGCGATTCCCGAACCTTGTAAGTTGGCAATTTCTCTATCATTTAAATGGATTCCATGTGCAAACCACACATCCTTGCCAACCCATTCTAGCTCTTCCATCAGTTCAAATGGTCTTCTTCCATATTTTTCAATACAAAATTTCTCTTCATCCAGCGTCTCTGCAAGGTGCGTATGCATCATTACATTTAATTCTCGAGCCAAAATTCTGGTTTCAATCATCAAATGTTTGGTCACTGAAAATGGAGAACATGGTGAAAATGCAATTCTTGTCATTGCATAATCATCTATATTATGATATTGGCTGACCAATCTATGACAGTCTTCTAGTATCTTACTCTCACTTTGAACCACAGACATTGGCGGCAATCCACCTTGATCTATGCCTAATGACATAGACCCTCTTGTTGCATGAAAACGAATGCCAATCTCCTTTGCTGCTTTAATTTGTTCGTCAATTAACGTTGAGGGCTGATTGTTTGGAAATACATAGTGATGATCCGAAGTTAAGGTACAACCAGTTCGAACTAATTCACCAAACCCTACCATTGCACCATAGTATACGGCCTCCGGCGTGATATTTTTCCAAAACTCATAAAGGCCCACTAACCAAGGAAACAGTGGTTTTTCCTGTACCTCTTTTATACCGCGAAATAATGTTTGATATAAATGATGATGGGTATTCACAAACCCGGGTAGCGCAACTAATCCAGTACAATCAATGACTTCTGTATCGGCTGTACCTTCTAACGTTACTTTAATATCTTTTCCTATATTGGATATTTTATGTCCTTCAATCAGTATACTGCTATTTTGCAATATCTGTTCTTCATCATTGAAGGTGTATATTGTTGAAATGTTGCATAATAAAATTTTCTTCATAAGATTAACCTCCTAAATTATACGAGTATTTTAAGTGGTTAACTCGACACTTTATTTCTATATAAATGTGACTGTTAAGAAGAGATTCTTGAATAGTTACATTTCAAACTATAATATAGGGGTGGGGAAATTGCAAGTTGAAAGTGGTCGGGAAATTTTTATGAATTGACATGGTTTCATATAATATATATAATATGTATTACCAATTGGACATTTCACTTAAAAGTCAGAAACAAATATTCTTATTTCTTAGAGGAGAAATCAAAATGGATCTTAGACTACTAAAAGAAGAATCTTTAAGTCAGATTACAAAAAAAGAAATATATAAATATATAAAATCTATGGACATCAATGTTTCCAATAAACTGTTAAGAGAAGAAATTTTAGCTGAAATGTTGGGGGTCAGTAGAATCACTGTAAGAAGTGCATTAAATGAATTAGCCACAGAAGGTATTATTTTCCGAAGACAAGGAAAAGGAACCTTTGTAAATAAAGAAGCTTTGCTGATGAAAGTATCTCTTAACCCTATAGGTGATTTAAAACAAGTAATTATAGATAGTGGTTATGAGGTTGATGTTAAAATAGCCAATATAACTACTCGGCAGGGATCTGAAGATGAAACCAATAAGTTACAAATAAAACCCAAAAACAAAATTTTAGTGATTGAAAAAATATTTTACGCAAACAATAAACCTGCAATCTATAGTATTGATAGAATAGCGGAGGAGTTATTTGATAAAAATATTCAAAAAAAGGAACTAGAGCTTTCTATATTTGAATTATCCAAAAAAAAACTTGGGAGAAAAATAACTTGGGATAAGGTTGAATTGTCTACAGTTACAAGTGAAGAAAATGCAATTTTAAAAAAAAGCTTTCAAATTGAAGGTGTCAAATCATTTTTAAATTGTGATATCGTTAATTTTGATGATCATGATATACCCATTATTTATACCAATGAATATATTAATACAGAAATTATTCGATTCAACTTAATCAGACAAAAAAACTTCTTATGATTGGACAATCATAAGAAGTTTTTTTATCTTTTTTTACACTGCTCATCCCTTCGAAAAGAAAGTTCTTAAATATATATATTTTTTTAATTACATATTGACAATATTGTATTTAGGCAATACAATACAAAAATAGGTAATACCTATTACTCATTTTTATTAAAAGAATTAATCTGTTTTACTAGGAGGTGAAAATTTGAGCAAGAAAAATGATATTAATTATATTGTCAAATGTGTAGAGGTTTCACAAAGAGCAAGAAATAATGGTAATACACCTTTTGGGGCAATATTAGTTGATAGCGAAGGTAATGTGCTTCTGGAACAAGAAAACATTGAGATTACTGATTCAATCTGCACCGGTCATGCAGAAACTATGTTGATGGCATGTGCATCTCACAAATACACCAAAGATTTTCTTTGGAATTGCACATTATATAGTACCGCTGAGCCTTGTGCCATGTGTGCTGGAGCTATTTATTGGGGAAATGTCGGTAGAGTTGTCTATGGTATAAGCGAAAAAAGACTACTGGAACTAACAGGAGATAATGCTCAAAATCCTACTTTCGATCTTCCTTGTAAAGAAGTATTTACAAGAGGCCAAAAAAACATCGAAGTAGTTGGCCCTTTTCAAGAAGTTGAAGAATTAATCCTTAAAGTGCATCAAGGTTTTTGGAATTAATATCATGAAAATATTTTCAAGTGTCTACAAAAGTGTAGAGGAAAGCCCTTCGTAGGGTTTCTTCTACACTTTTTTTATGCAACATATCACGAATTAAAAAAAATCTATTTGGAGGAATGAATTATGAAAAAGAAAATTATTACATTATTGATGGCTATGGTTATGGTTATTACTACATTAACTGGTTGCAATTCTACCACGAAAGAATCAAGTGACAAAACAGCTACCGGATCAAAAAAATATACGGTAGCTATGATCTGTGATTCTAGCATTACTGATGGCGGCTGGGGCACTGCCTGTTACAATGCAATGTTAGTTGCTGCTAAAGAATACGGGTTTGAAACATATTATACCGACGCATTAGACTTTGCTGATTTTGAATCCGCCATACGTTCTTACTGTGATATAAACGTTGATTTGATCTTTGCACCTGGTGGCGAATTTTCAGATGCAGTAAAAGCTGCTGCTGCTGATTACCCTGATGTAAAATTTGCATTATTAAATGGTTCTCTTGAAACGAATAATATTGTTTCTATATTGCCAGATGCAAAACAAATCGGTTACATGGCTGGTTCTTTAGCGGGGCTAACGACAAAGACAAATATAATTGGCTTTATTGGTGGTATAGAACTAGACACAACACTAGATAAATTAAAAAATTACGAGATAGCTGCAAAAGCTGTAAATCCGAATATTCATGTTGTTTCTGCATATGCAGGATCATTTAGCGACGCTGCAAAAGGCAAAGAAATTGCAAATGCAATGGTTACAGTAAATAATGCCGATGTTCTGTTCGGTGATGCAAGCGCCGTTGATTCTGGCGCACGTGAAGCATTATCCAATTATACGGATCGATACGATATTGGTCAGCCAAGTGATTTGCTCGCAGATCAAAAGTCTAATGTTATCATCAATAGTGTAGTTACTGACAATTCTATAATGGTTGGCCTTTGTATGTCAGACATTATTAATAATTCCTTCGGCAATAAAACCATTTATGGAAATCTCTCAAACGGCTCTTTGAATGTAGGTATCTTTTCTAAATCAGTACCAGAAAACATTAAGACTCAGTATCTTGAGATCATTGAAAAAATAAAAAATAATACTTTCATTCAATAAAGTTTCCAAATATTATAAAAAGACACCTCCTATAATAATTAATTATTATAGGAGGTGTTGTATATTTTTACACCCACAAAGCATTTAAATATAAATCAATCATTTCTTTCAGAAGCTCTGGTTTTTTATCATAATTTAAAGCTGCCTCTGGGTTATAAATTAAATAAAAACGAAACATTTCAATATAACTTAACATAGCTTCTATAGAAATATTATGTTTAATTATACCTTCATTCTTTCCTTCATTGAGTAATGTTACTATTTCCCTCTCAATTAAAACAAACTGAGATTCTATAGTGTTTTCACCCTTTTCCAACTGACTACGAAAAGATTCTGCCATAAAATTAGCAGTATGATTTCTATAATAATTCACTACAGTAAAAAACAACTTTTCAAACTTGTCTTGTATACTTATATCACTTCCCATAATAGACATTATTGCTTCATAATAATTATCCCAAAGTTTTTTTAATAATTCTTTTTTTAGATTTTCTTTACTTTTAAAAAAATTGTAAATTGAAACCTGAGATACTGAGGCCCTAGTCGCTATATCAACTATACTAACTTTATTAAACCCATATTGTTTAAACAATTCAAGTGCTGCATACAATATAGCTTCTTCTTTTTCTTGTCTTCTTCTTTCAAAACCATTCATTTTATAACTCTCCTAAAATATGAAATTTATTTATAATTATATTATATAACTCTTGAAAAATCAAGAAGTGTAATGTATAATCGTTTTTATACTTATGAAATATATTAATTATATAGTTACATATCTTACATATTTTACGTATTATAAGTAATATATTTATTTAAGGCAAAATTTAAAACAAAAAGAGGAGCAAAAAGATGAAAAAAAGAATTGTATTACAATCTATAATTATTTTCACACTTTTATTAGTACCAGCTTTATATGCATTATTATTTTTAGGAGCATACTGGAATCCAACTAGCCATATGTCCAATATTCCCATTGCTGTAGTCAATAATGATAAAGGAACTATAGTGAATGGAGTAAACAAAAATATCGGAGATAATCTTGTAGATAACCTTAAGTCAAATAATCAAGTGAATTGGATATTTACAAATAAAGAGGATGCAGATGAAGGCGTTATTAGTCAGAATTATTATGCAGAACTTATTATCCCCGAAAATTTTACAGAAAACATTTCCAGTGCGGGAAGTGCAGAAAAGATCCAGGGTACTATATATTTCAAATCAACTGATAAAAATGGTATGTTGGCATCCTCAATATTATCCAACCTTTCCACCAGTATTGAAAGAAATATCAACAAAATGATTTCAGCAAATATAGTAGAAAACCTTTCGATAAATCTCCAAAGTTTTCCTACCAGTTTAAAGTCATTAAGTGATGGGTTGGATAAATTAGATAAGGGTTCTGCACAGCTTCAGCAAGGAGTATTATCAGTTTTGCCGGTGCCGAATCAAATTAGTGACGGACTTGCACAATTGAATTCCTCAATTAAGCTTATAAAAAGTTCCGTAGACAATTCTGTAGTTCAGTTGTCAAATAGTACCGCAGCAATGCAGGGCCTCGGTCAGTATGTATCCCAGCCTGTAAGAATTGAAAATACAAAAATCGGTGAGGCCGAAAATACAGGTACAGCATTGACTCCATTTATGACGTCTCTATGCCTATACATTGGTGGATTAATGATTATGATAACAATATTTAGTCTGGATAACATTAAATTCAAAGAACTTAATATTACTCAAAAAATTAACATAGATTTCGGTTTATTCCGATATCAGCTTATTGGAATAGCCCAAGCTATTCTTATTGCTTTTTCTATACATACCCTATTAGGGCTTAAGGTTCAAAACACAATGCAATTTTATGGTGTCTGCATACTTGGGTCATTGGTATTTACAACACTTATACAAGTGTTAGTTATGCTATTTAAAAGCTTTGGTAAACTTCTTTGTCTGTTGTTTATGATGTGTCAGTTAACAGCCGGAGGTGGAGTATTGCCTCCGGAAATCCTTCCTAACTTCTATAAATTCATGCATCCATATATGCCAATGACATATACCATTAACGCACTACGCAATGTAATTCTAAGCATTGAATCTAGGAATTATCATTACAACTTATTTATATTAACTATGATAGCTGTTACATCGGCTTTACTTGTTATGCTAATTTCATTTGTAGAGCATAAAAGAATCTCTAACGGTATCATTAAGGAAGTTTTATAGCCTAAATACAACTTAAAAGAAAGAGATTTTGTGACTTTTCTATCACTAAAATCTCTTTCTTTTTTATCACTGATATATCTACAGACACAGCACCATTAAAAGGATATATTAATTCAATAAAATGATTTCTATGTAACATGTTCTTCTTTTATCTATCAAAATTTATTTTTAAATTTCTCCTTAAATAGTCAACAATTATTCTTTTTTAAATTTCTTTCATTGACAATAAACTCGCTATAAGGGTTACAAATATAGCTCCAATTACAGCTATTAAAATATTTTTCCATGGCATATTCCAATCAACCTCTTGTACTCCAATAAGCATTTTAAATATTTCTTAATCGCCTCAAGACCTTCATCCCCATAGGATACAAGCAAATCACTTCCAATTCTATAATCATTACCTTCCTTCATATCAAATGCGTCTTTTCTCAGCTCCTAATATTTATGATTGATGAACTATACTAGAAAAATGCTTAGTTCATTAATTGCTGTAAAATCTGTTAATTTTCTTTTTTAGTCGTCTCCTTAAAAAGGAATCTACTTAAAACAAAATATACAATTAAAGATATTACTATCCATAACCCCAAGCTTATTAATAGTTTGATATCAAATCCATCAACAAATGGATTATAACTTGCCATTCCAAGAGTTGAATTAATAGGTTGTGTAATAAAAGTAGTAAATAGATAGGTTAAAATTATTATTATGGTGTTTCTTTTGTCATTACTCAATTCATTCACCTCCTTTTCGATCTTTACCTCATAATATTCTACAAGTGTATACTAAATTATAGTTTTTATATACACTAATAACAACATAAATTTCATCCATTTCGACAACACCATATGTAATATCACTATTTATAACTAACATACCCTTACTTCCTTACTGCAACATTGTTAACATTCATAAATCAGACCTTTAATTGATAATAATTTATGATATATATTTATTCTCTAATAATGGTAATTTCAATACCACTTGTGCTCCACCTAGCTCAATAGAATTAGACAATTCTACTGTTCCATGATGCAATTCAATAAATGATTTTGTAATTGAAAGTCCAATACCATAATGATTTTTAGAATTTCTACTCTTGTCCTCACGGTAAAACTGTTCCGTTGCAGATTTTAATGCTTCTTTTGAAAATCCCCTTCCACTGTCTGCAATTAAAAATTGTAATACAGTTTCACTCTCACTAACTTTTAAAAGCAGTTTGCTATTTTTTTCTGAATGCTCAACTGCATTCGCAATTACGTTTATAATCGCTCGATATAAAAGTTCCTTATCAGCATAAAAGAACTCCGATACGGTTTCTATTTCATTCATAAGTTCTAGATTTTTTTCGGAAGCCAGCGCTTTTTCCTGTTCTAAAAGCTTTTGCAAAAACATTTTAGTTTCTATTTTAGCTGGTTTTAAAACCAATAATTCTTCTGACTTTGTCATATCCATAAGCACTTTAAGATAATGTTCAATCTCACGGCTACTATTTACAATATAAGTATTATATTTTAGCTGAGATTCGTCTTGACATACTTCATTGATTAATTCTGCATTCCCCTTAATAATCGTCAAAGGTGTATTAATATCATGTGCTAGTGCAGAAATTTGATTTTTCCTTGATCTTTCCATATCCCATTGTTTCTCTAAAGAACCCTTTAATGCGATTTTCATTTGATCCAAAGAGCCAATCACCTCTTCAATTTCACGGATGTCTGAATGCACCGTTTCAAAATCCAAATCCTGAGCTCTGATTTTCTCACTTACATTCATTAAAGTTTTTATTTCTTTGGAAAAATATCGACCAAATTTAGCTGATAACAGCAGTATTTCCCCTATAAAAATAAAAAGGAATAGAATACCTATCCATAATTCTGCATTTCCAAAATACTTTTTTAATAATGGGTTACTAAACTGCCCTATTAACTTATACGAAACAATACAAGTTTCATTATTCCTATTGAACACTTTATAATACTTGGTTCCCCATGCCACGTTTTGGTTAGCTTGCATAGCAGCCCAATAAGTATCTGCCTCTTTACTGGTGAAATTACCAGTAAGCATTTTACCCGTTTCAGTATAGACACCATATCCACAGCCCTCTGGTATCATATCCTTCGTTACTATATCTGCCTCCAATATTGTATTCCGATTACTTTCAATCTTTTGTTCCAAATAATTGGCAGGAAGTAAAATCCCCTTATTAAGCATAACTCCATATAATATGATATAGAACAAAAACAAACCAGCTGTAAGCAAACTAAAATATATAAAATATCTGATAAATATATTTCTAAGACTTCTTTTTCCTTTTAACACCATTTATATCCAATCCCCCAAACCGTTTCTATTGGAGAAGCATTTTGTTTTGCAAGTTTTGCTCGAATATTTTTTATATGCTCAACAACAGCTAAGCTGTCACTTTCTCCATTAAATCCAAATACTACTTCATATATCCTTTCTTTTGAAAACACCTGTCCATGATGAAGAGCCAGATATTCACTAATTTCATATTCACTCTTTGTCAAGCGAATCTGTTCATCTCCTAAAAAGAGTTCTTTTGCTGCCAAATTAAAATTAAATCCTGACGCAACAAAGCTATGATGTCTTTCCCTTTGGTCCCTGCGTAAATGTGCCGCTACCCTTGAACGCAATTCTGCAAGACCAAATGGTTTTGAGATATAATCATCACCACCGATACTTAGTCCTTGTACAATATCCTCTTCCATAGATTTTGCTGTTAGAAACAGGATTGGGCAATCTACAAGATTACGAATATTTCTGCATAGCGTAAATCCATCCATATTAGGCATCATAACATCTAGTAAAATTAAGTCATATTTTGAATACTGCTCCAATGGAAATATAGATGGATCAATCACTGTTGTAACCTGATGTCCTTGACTTAACAAAGCTGATTTTATCAACTCTAGTATTCCAGCTTCATCATCAATTGCTAATATATTTGCCAACTCATCACATCCTTTTCTCTATTATAACTTATCCTTTTCCAATTGAAACCTTTATCTTTTGCTAATAGGAATAATTTATCTATTGCTATTAGCAAATTACTATTCTTCATTTCTTCCTTCAAAATACTGAAACCAAAGAATACTTCCCACCAGCAAAATCAATGTCATAGCAAAACATATAATTGCACCGCTTTTAAATTCTTTTATAAAATTGCTAATGTCCCCAACACTTGTCTTACACTCAAGATAATAATCGCAAAATCTACCACTCCAACCACAGGGAATCCATTTCCAGGCTTTATCCCCCAGTTGTGTTAACATAATAGTTGAAATCAAAGTCTCTGCAATTCCAAGACCTATAGAAGCTCCCGTTCCAAATCTAAAACTACATATAATATGCAATATATATAGAAAAATTTCACTAAAGAATAGTATCAAAATCATATTGCAATAAAAAGTAATCGAAAAAGAATTCTCATGAAGTAAAAACTCTAATCCAAAAGCAAAGCCACCTACCGCAAGGATAATCGATCCAAATCCCATTAGAAGTAACATACACAGCTTACTGAAAAAGCTCAGATATTTTGTCTTTGCCATCAAAAGCACTTGAAAATGACCTGCTAAAGCTTCTTGATCTACTATCATTGCACTAATAATACCAATTAGCAGTGGAAATGCTCTCGATAGTGCCTGCATATATCCACTAACCTTAGCCTCTGTACTCCAACTTGAAAATGAATAGTAGGAAAGAAACAGAATAACTCCTATAATTGGAATTGCAACATGAATCCAAAAGATTGATGTATGACGGATTTTTTGAAAATCACCTTTTAAAAGGCGAAAAAATGATTTCATCTATTTTGCCTCCTGCCCTTTATACCATTTTGCTGTTATTACTGTCAAAATTAAGAACAAAATAATCGTTATCGTGACTCCAGGTAGGACTACGCTACTAGACAATAATTCCGGTTTATATGTAAAGCTTTCTTCAACAGCTGGTAGTCCATTGGGTAAAATCTTTAGAATAGGGCACATTAATCTACTTGGAATTGAATATGGAACAATCCACCAATAGCTTTCTGTAGCCGCCATGATAGCAAATACACTATAAGCACCAACATTAATTAATAAAGTTGGCAGCATTCCTAATTTAGTGCCAATGAACATGCAAATTGGAATCTGCCACATAAAAGTAACAACTAAAACGATCACTCCTAAAAACCCATTTAACATTGGAATTCTAAATGCATTCTTATAATTAGTAATTGCTCCTATCGCTGAAGTCCCTAAAAACAAAAGGAAACATGCTATAAAAGTCATAACCATACATACAAGGATTTTTGCAATCCATACTTTTTTTAAATTGATTGGAAGGGAAATCACTCCCATATTTTTCATTTTTTTATCCTTCATAGCTACTAATGTACATCCTAATGAAATCATTCCAGGAAGTATTAATGAATAAAACCAGTTATAACATTCCACTTGAAAATACATTCCTGGCATGATAAGCAATGCCAGCAGAATTGTAAACAATGGTGCAATAATAATTAGCCTTTCCGCAAAGGTATGCCTCATTTTTAAGGCCTCCGATTTAAAATAAGAATACATATCATTCGCCTTCCCTTCTGTATTTTCCTGCAACATCCATAAATAATTGTTCCAAATCCTGGCCCTTTTTAATCTCACCTTGGTACCCCAAAATTCCACCGGAAATAATTCCAATATGGTCAACTACCTGCTCAACTTCACTGAGTATATGGCTCGATAAAATCACCGTAATTCCTTGGTTTGGAAAAGAACGGATTAATTCCCTAAGTTCCTGTATTCCAAATGGATCAAGTCCGTTCGTTGGTTCATCTAGTATCAATAGCTTCGGATTATTCAGCAATGCAATCGCGATTCCTAATCTTTGTTTCATCCCCATTGAAAACTGACCAGCCTTCTTTTTCCCTGTGTTCTTCAAATCTACAATATGCAATACTTCATCAATTCTTTCATTTGGCAATCCTAAAACGGTTGTTCTTACCTTTAGATTCTCTCTTGCATTTAGGTTCTCATAAAGTGGCGCTACCTCAATCAAAGCTCCAATATCATTTAAACTTTTCCTACTCCATGGCTGATTTTCAAATAAGATTTCACCGCTGGTTGGGCGAAGCATTCCTGTCACCATTTTCAAAGTAGTGGATTTTCCTGCACCATTCGGTCCTAGCAATCCATAGATTGAATTTTTTCTCACTTCAAGGGAGATATCCTGTACCACCTTTTGTTTTCCAAATGATTTACAAAGATTTCTTGTTTCTAAAATTAATTCATTCATTCTTTTCATCCTCCATTTATGTTCACATCATAATTGAAAGTTATAAGAATTCTATAAGGATTTTGAAAAATAAATCCCCATATTTTTCTACGGGGATTCATTCATTAATAATAAAGCTAAGTATTCTTAAGCAACTTGATGGTTTCTAAATCCTCTAAAAGCAATTACCACTAATCCAGTTGCCGCCAGTATACAAAACAATGGAATAAAGTGATATGCTGGTACTAACCATTTCCCAATTCCATACATATAATTTGGGAATATATTTTTGCTTTGAATTATGCGACTAGGCAATAACGAATATATTTTATTTAATAAGCGATACTTTTCAGGTATCTGAACAAGCACAGGTATAATCGTTAACATAAAACATATAATAATTGCGCTAAATGATGTTTTCATTTTTGATGAAAGTACGCAAGTAATAGCCGTAGACAAAAGAGTTGCACATACTACACAAATAATATAAATCATTGTCAATTCTATATTATCCAATGGATAAACAACATTCTTCAATTTCAAAATGAGTTGTATTGGATTGTTCGCTCCACTTGTACCATATAGCATTAACACCACTGCCAGTTGAATTAGTAAATAAATAACCGATACCAATAAGGTAAACGAAAATGCCATAATCAGTTTTGCCCATATTTCTACTTGCTTACCATATTTTGTAGACAAGATTAAAGAATCCATTTTATTGCTATATTCACCACCAAAAATTGGAGCAATACAGATTGATATGCCAAATATAAGAAATATCATTCCATATGAATCCAACAATTCTCTAACCCGCTGCCATCCCCCATCATATGAATATGAAAACGGTATATCCATTTCTGCCTGATACACCATCAGTTTTTCTTCTTCTGCTTTTGTTAATAAATTATCACTTTCCAAATATTGTTTTTGTCTCTCAAGCAATAATGGATAGAAATTATCCATATCTTCCTGTGTAAGATGTGCAAGAACTTCTGTTGCATCATCACCTCCTGTATATACCACCGATAACAAAGGAATAATTGACTCATAAGGTTCTGTAGTTTCCTTATATATTTCATTAAGCTTAGTAACCTCACGCACATTGGAAGTTCTTTCTAAATACGATAAATTCGCCGTCTTCACCTCTTGAATCAATTCTGTATTAATTTTCCTTCCAGATAATGCAAGTGCGTTTTTTTTGTATTTTATCATATTTTCATAATTAGTTCCTGTTTTCCCATTATTTATATCGTTACCAATAAGCATCTCAACACTTCCAAATATACCGGCAGCCAAAAGAAGAAATAATATAATCCAAGTAGATCGCTTTTTGAATAATTTTATATATTCAAACTTAATAAGTATACCTAATTCTCGCATACTACTTCTCCTCCTTTTCTATTACCTGATCACTAAAATAGTATAAATACAAATCTTCTAAAGAAGCATCCATGAGCAGTGCATTTTTATCTGGTTTACTAGAACTTACAAGACGAAGAAGAACACCACTTTTCTCATTACGCACATTAATAATTGGATACTGTAACATTAACTTGTCCGCTTCTGTCTGAGAAACTATGCATTCCCATACCTTACCCTCAATTGATTTGAGGATTTTCGCTCTAGCACCTTGATGAATTAGTCTGCCCTCTTTCATAACTAAAATATTTTCTGCAATATGTTCTACATCTGACACAATATGTGTGGATAATAAAACCACTCTATCTTTACCAAGTTCAGATATGATATTTCTGAATTTAACTCTTTCCTTTGGATCAAGCCCACCTGTTGGCTCATCCAGAATCAGTATCTTGGGATTATTTAAAAGCGCCTGCGCAATTCCTAATCTTTGTTTCATCCCTCCGGAATAAGTCTTAATCTTTTTCTTTGCTACGGCCTTAAGGTTAACATTATCTAACAATTCTGCTATTTTATCTTTGGCCCTCATCGTTGGAATCCCTTTAAGAGAAGACATATATAATAGAAATTCAATAGCTGTAAAATCAGGATAATATCCAAAATCTTGAGGTAAGTATCCCAACTCATCCCTATAATCTTCACTTTTCACATCGCTACCATTGTATTGAATCATTCCACTCGTAGGTGTCATAATACCGCACATCATACGCATTAACGTGGTTTTTCCTGCACCATTTGCTCCAAGCAATCCATAAACACCCTGCGTTAAAGTGATTGACAAATTATCAACAGCAATTTTATTTCCAAACTGTTTTGTTACTCTATCAATAACGAGTTCCATTTGTTTTCCTCCATATTTCTAATTATGCGGATGGATTCCACTAACATTAAAACGAACAAAAATATACAGATAAATGCCCACGCCAATGTAAAACGACTTTCATATAACAAAACTCTATTCTTACTCAACACTAATAATATAAGCGAAACCGTTCCAGACGCGGTTGCGCAATAGTAAATGCACTCCCTTGCCTTAGTTTTCTTAATTAACCATAATGACAGATTACAGGTAAATAGATAAGGCACTAATAAATAAATACCTGTTCTTACAAATCCACCTTCAACTTTATCCATCATAAACAAAGCACTTGTCATTAATACTACTAAATTTGATATTCCAAGCCAACTCATTTTTACCAACATTAATGTTCCTAATGAGAACCTGGTGCTCATCTCAATCTCACCCATTCCATACCTTTTTGAACGTAATAATTCCATTGCAGAGACCAATGTAAGCATTGGTACAAATGCTGATACAGTAATGATTCCTGCAAACTGCATTTCAGTAAAATCATTGTACTTCATTAATAACTCCATCGTAACAAATAGAGCAATTGATATAAGCCACGTCCTACGTCTAATAAAAGCTAATTGATCAAAAGCAAATTGTGAAAATGTAGATTTGGGATATGAAAGTTTTGATAAAAACGCTTCCTTCTGTCTGGTTTTCGGCTGTACATATGCCTTTTTTAATTCTGATATTAATTGTTTCTTTTCTTTAAAATTCATGTGAAATCCTCCTCTCCTAATAATTCGTTCAGCTTTTCCAGTGCATTATTCATCCTTCTTCTAACTGAAAATCTTGAAAGATTCATAATAAATGCGATTTCTTTTATAGACAATTCATTAACAAACCGTAGCAGGATCAACTCCTGCAATTCTTCTGGCAATCTATTTACTGCCTGACGAACTACTATATTCATCTCTAAATTTCCCATATTATCAACTGAAACATCTTCAAGTAACTCTTCCCACTTCTCTTTTTTATAATAATTAATACACAAATTTCTTGCAATGGTATATAAATATGCCATTTGTTTCCCATGTTCTAAATAGGTGTTTTGACTGAAGTAACGAAGAAAAGTTTCCTGTGTCAAATCTTCTGCTATGTACTCATTATGAATTTTAAAAAAGCAATAACAGTTTATTTTATCATACTGTTCCTTTAAATCCGCTGACATCACTAAACCTCCTTCATAATGTATAACTATTCTTAAATGTAAAATGTGCGGCTATTCAAAAAAAGAAATCCAAAATAATAACTTCGGATCTCTTTTAACCTCTAATATCTACATCTGCATTTCACTACCTCAGGATAATAACATTCCTGATTAATATTTCCCAAACTACGCTTCCAAAAAATTTTATAGTAATGAAAATGTCCCCTAGGCTAAGCCCAGAGGATATTTTTAGGAATGTTTACATTAAACAATTTCATATCACATTATTAAATCATCATGAACCAGCCACTTTTAAAAATCGCGAATCACATCCAGTGCTGGCAGTGCATTTCCGCTATAATCAAACAATGCCTGATTTGCCCACTCATTTCCACATGGTCCTGGATCATTTAAGTACTGTAAGGATGCCTGTGTTGCCCAGGCAGATCCCTTTACCGGAATCCACGCCGGTTCCCAGTAGAAGAAGCCTTTTCCTTTTCCATTCTTTATTCTTGCAATTCTGTTTAAAAAATCCTTCATAAAATCGCACTGTCCCTGAATGGTCATGGGATATTCGATCTTCTCAACCAACTCCGGTTTTGTTGCATATCCTTTTCGTTGTGAATCTTCAAGCTGTTCAAAGGTTTTGTAATCCTCCATGGTAAATCCCATAGATACCTCCGCTACAATTAGATCCTTCCCATAACGTTCTGCAAGATCGTTCATGTTATCTTCTAGCATCTGTAAGGTTCCATGCCAGAATGGATAATATGACAAGCCGATAATATCAAATGCCTCTCCACGTTCCATAAAATGATCAAACCACTCCCGATACAATGCATTATTTCCGCCATTATCAAGGTGAATCATCACAGGAATCTTATGACCGACTTTTTCAGAAGCTCTTTTTGCTGCTCTGATTCCTGCATTCACAAGCCGTGCAATATTGTCATATTGCGGCACTTTTCCCTCCGGCCAGAGCAATCCATTTGACAGTTCATTGCCAATCTGTACCATTGTCACACAAACACCTTCATCCAGAAAATAATTTATGGTTTGGTAGGTAAATTCATCTACCGCTACTTCCAGCTGTTCTACCGAGTACCCTTCCCATGCCTTTGGTTTGAGCTGCTTTCCCGGATCTGCCCAGAAATCACTGTAATGAAAATCCATCAAAACACCAAATCCTGCATCTGTAACCGCTTTTGCAATCTTTAGTGAGGTATCTGCATCATTACCACCAGCACCATACGTCTCGCCTGTTTTGGAATATGGATCATTCCATATTCTGATTCTGATTGTATCTACATCCTTATGTTTCATAACTTCAAGAATATCTGTTTTCTTTCCATTCTCAAAATACTGTGCGCTACATTGATCTAATTCTGCTAAAGTTGATAAATCCATACCTTTAATGAACTTTTCCATTACAATTCCTCATCTCCTTGTCCGCTTATTAAATTTCTTATTTCATAAACGAGTATTTTTATAAAACTATTCCTTTAATCAAAATCGAACTTCTGAAATCTTTGATTCATTGCTTTATAACGAAAGCGAATCATCTCATTATTCTTTAAAACATCTTCTTCTTTTCCAGTATACTGACAGCGGATGCAATAATATTCTTTTTTGGCCTCATCATAAAACATGTCGATATCCAGATCTCTCATAAAACACGAAGGACATCTGTAATTTAATTTGCCTTTTCCAGATTGAGCCATGTCGTAAATACCTCCTTATCTGAAATTATCTTCTTGTACCCTAATGTAAACATTGGTGAGAATGCATAACCTTCCTTCACATAGCCTTCTACGCCACTGCAATCTTCTACCGTCAAGGAAACCTTTGTATCAATTGCAGGAATCACTGCACTTACCTCAGATGCGCCTGCTATTGCTGCCTCACGGCATCGATATGCATAATCAATTGTTTTTACCTCTGACTTGCCAATACATTTTAACGTAATGTTTGTCATATCCTCTGGATATTCTGTTGTGCCATAGCATGCAACCATATATTCATCGATTTCTACTTTGGCATCCGGATTACTCATGGAAAGAATCTTTCTTTCAATCTGAATCGCACCGCTTCCCTCTTTAAAATATTGTGTTGTCTGCAAGACTACAGTCAGTCCTTCAAATTCAATTTCTACAGGATCTAACGTAAGAATACGCGAACTTACCTTCCCATCATCATCCTTTTCCTCTGAAAAATGTGCTTTTGTCCGGCACAGGCACAAATCAATTTCTTCTCCCTGGAAACTGATCTTAGCGCTTCGAACCGTACCCTCTCCTGCATAATGTGTAAAATATCCTGCACGGTATTTTTCCTGAATCAGGAAAGGATATGAGGCATCCTGAACATGTTTTGTTCCAATTCCAACCTCCCATTTCAGTTTTGCTGCATATGGACGAAGATCTACAATTGCTCCACCCTGGTCCATATTCACACAAGCTCTCATATATGGGTCGCAATACCAAAACACCTGCTTATCTGAGCCATATAAAATATCTCTCCATAATGCACATTCTGGTTCTTCATAATGCTTCTTTTCCCTGTAATAGTCTGCGAATTCTGCCATTGTCAAATCAGTAAGCTTTCCTTCTTTTTTCAGCTTTCCATAGTATGCACAGCCATCCTCATAGGATTTCTTTAAAAGCTCGTAAGGAGCTTCCCATCTTCCCATCTTATTCAACCAGCCAGGTCCAACAAACATCATATTATACGCATATCCATTGTTATACTTATGAAGGTCTCTATATTGGTCAACCAGATTATAAAAATATGGCATATCCCATGTTTGGGAATCATATATCATTCCACGCAATACATTTTGCGGATGTGTACCAAAATTAGAGCCATTTCCATCATAGCATGCAATCAGGTCTCTTGATAAATGTGGAATTGCAACAATACCACTGTCTTCTGCCTCATTTGCTGCAGGTGCATGAGTATTTAGCTTAGATGGAATCCATGGTGCCCATGGACCACCATCCAAGAACGTATACCAGGAATTATTGCAGGTATGGTACGCCTTAGGTCCTTCTTCCCAACAGGTTGCAATCGCACATTTGACTGTTGGATATTTCTCTTTGATATAGTTGGTTAGCTCAGCATCCATATAGTATGAACCTGTTGATTCCGGATAGAATCCAAACCGTTCATGAAACTTTTCAAACACATCATTGACAATTTGCTTTTTATCCTCAATTGAAAACATCCAGATACAGAAATCCTTTGTTTTATATTTTTCGCGGAATTCCTTACAAGGAAGACCCAGCAAAGATAGTCCAATCTCATCTTTGTACGCCGCATGATGTTCCTTTGCAAGACCTACCGCTTCATCATTAAATAGACTGGCATAAGTCATATGAATGGTTGTTTTCAGACCATTCTTGTGCGCCGTCTCCTGCTGTAACTTGAAAATGTCAAGAGATTCTGTTAGAAGCTGCTTTCTTCCTATGTCTTCTACTTTTCCATGTCCTGTTACTTTTTCAGCATATTCCGGCACCATCTCAGGACGATGAATTAGATTTAATACAAATTTATCCATAATTTATTATGTCTCCTTTTTTAGTATAATCAGCCCTTTACAGAACCTCCTGTAATGCCTTCCACATAGAACTTCTGCATAATAACAAACAAAATACCAATTGGAATTGCAACCAGAATGCCTCCAGCGCAAAATCTTGAGAAGTAATTTGGCAGCAGATTTCTCTGTAGCATATTATAAAGTCCAATTGCGACTGTCCAGTCACTTGAAATTCCAGAATTTAGAATAATTCTTGCAAATATAAAATCTGCCCATGGTACAAGGAAGGAACTAATCACCGTGTACACAACAATTGGTTGGGAAAGTGGTAGCACAATCTTTACAAAGGTTGTCAGCTCGGAAGCACCCTCCAGATAGGCAGCCTCCCTTAGTGATGCTGGAATTGTATCAAAATATCCTTTGGCTATTAAGTATCCCAATCCAGAGGCTCCGGAATATACCAAAATCATCCCAAAATGACTGTTCGTCAGATTAACCGCTTTTAAAATAAAATATATCGCAATCATAGAAAGAAAGCCTGGAAACAGCTGCAGCATAACACCTGCATTCATCAATGCTTTTCTTCCTTTAAATCTCATGCAGCTCGTTGCATAACTAACCATTAGAATGAATATTGTTGAAATCAGACAGGTAAATATTGCAATAATGAATGTATTTGTAAACCATCGCGGAAACTGTGCTACTGTGTCAGATTGAAACAGCATTCGGAAATAATTATTGATTGTCCATGTTTTTGGAAAGAAACGACTTGTATTCATTCCATCATATCCGCTAAAGGAAGTAACGAGGAGCCAAACAATTGGTATCAGCCAGATTACTGCTAATATTGCAAGTAGCAAATTGTGTAATATCTTTCGAACAACTTTTTTCTTTTTACTCATTGAAAGCGTTCCTCCTTATCTCCCTTGATTAGCACATTAAAAGCGAATAATGTTACTATTGTGCAGACAATAAAAACACATATACCTATAACCGCCGCCATTTTATAATTATACTGTTCGCTGGTCAGACGATACAGCCAGGTAACCAATAGATCAATTTCCTTGCCATTAGAAGCAGCCATCTTCTGATCTGTCGTTACATAGACATCTTGCGTCAGCAGATATATTACATTGAAATTGTTAATGTTTGCTGTAAACTGTGTTACCAGATACGCACCTGTAACAAAGAGCATATATGGCATGGTAATATTCCGAAATGTCTGAAACTTATTTGCACCGTCAATCCTTGCACTTTCCAGAATATCCTGAGGTATATTCATCAGGACACCGGTTGCAATCAGCATCAGGTAAGGAACACCAACCCATATATTGATGATAATAATCATAACCTTTGCCCAGTTTGGATTGGTCAGAAATGGGATATAATTTGTTGAAATCCAACCCAATTTCTGAAACAATTCTGTTAATCCTATAGAACTGCAGAATGTGTTTGCAATCCCTGCATTGGCAAAAAAGTTCCTCATTAGCAATAATGTTACGAACTGTGGAACTGCAATGGCAATGACAAAAAAGGTTCTCCACATCTTTGGAAATTTTGTCAGCTTGCTATTAATCAATAAGGCAAGTAAAATTCCTCCAATATAAGTCGTGATTGTCGCAAAGACTGCCCAGATCAAAGTCCAGCTTAAGATCTTTCCAAAAGTATAGCTAAATGTATCTGTAATGCTTACCGTAAACATTGTTCGAAAATTTGCAAGCCCCATCCATGAAAACAGTTCTGCTGGCGGCATATGTAACTGATCATAATTCGTAAATGCAATGCAAATCATAGCAATCAACGGAAATACATTAAAAACAATAATTCCAAGGATTGGCAATGCCAATAGCGTAAAATGAAATCTCTGATTAATCATCATTCTACAGTCTTCCCTGAACGAATTAATATGTATTCCATCCTGCACATACTGCTGCAGTCTATATACATTTCTAATGTTCTGCATCCACAGAAGGACTGCAACAATCAGTATTACAAGACTAATGACACCAAACAAAAGGATTAAAAGAGAATTGTCATACTGATTCACTTCATTCTTCATGGTAAGTGAATTGTATACCAATTCACGCTTTGCTGTACCTAATTTTCCTAATTTTGAGATATATGTAACCCCTATTATAAAATTGTATAAAACCACTGCGATTTCTAAAAATGTCACAAGAAAGCCTTTTACAAACTGTCTTCTCTTCCAATAGCCAGTTCCCATAATGAGCAAAGATGCTTTCACCGCTCCGTCTCCTCTAACAACCGCATGTACAAATCCAGTGAAGAAATTTGCAATTGATTTGAAGAAGGAAGACACTGGATTATTCTTTTTATTTTGATTTGTTTTTCCCATAAGCCTCCATACCTTTCCAGCTTTTTATAACAGCCGTGCACCACAGATGTAGTGCACGGCTGGTAAAATCTAAAAATATATATAATATTTCAACATATTATCATATTACATCACTTTGTTCCCTGTGCTACAGCTGATACAAGGTTATCTAACAATGTCTGAATGGATGTTTTATCTGGATTCCCCTGTGCAAGGATTTCGCCAAACGTCTTTGCTGGTTCCCAATAATTGTCTCCAGCCTGCTGAACAACTCCATTGGTTGCATTCTGTGCTGTAACAGCCGCTAATGCAACATTTGCCTGAACTGCAGAGGACTTGCCAACATTGATGTTAGAAGGTCCGATTTGTCTCTGTTCAAAACGTGATGTCTGACTTTCTTCATTTGTGAGGAACAATGCAAGTTCCATTGACCAACCTGCCTGCTTTGAATTCGCATTCACACCGATCAACTTATAGCCTGCTGCAGATCCTGTAGCAACCTGTTTGCCAGCACATGTATATGTAGGAAGTGCTGTTGCAGCATATCCTTTTCCAAATGCCTTCTGTACTGCAACTCCATCCCATGTACCAGAAACGATTGCACCAAGATCACCCGTTGCAATCGCATTGGATGATTCGCCATCTGTAATTGCCTTAAATGCACTGTTTGATGAAATATTAAGAATCCCCTGTGCAACATCTGTTCCCTTGATACCTGTTGAAGAAGTCTTATTCCAATTCAAGGTTGTTCCACCATCTTCCTTCACTGTTGATGTAAAGTCTGCTCCAAAGAAGAAGCCTGCATTATACCAGCCAGATGCAAGAACCATTCCTGTTTTCTTGCCCGCCTTATTGCATGCTGCAAGTAATGTATCCCATGATTTTGCTGCATCTGCTGTAATGATGCTGCTGTCATAATATAAGAAATAGCCATTATCAGCAGACATTGGATAAGCATATAAATTTCCATTTACAGTTGCTGCATCAACAGAACCTGTGACATTGTTATTTTTTACTGTTGTCGTGTCCTGAACATTCTGAAGAACGTTTGCCTTCACAAGACTTGTAATCTGGTCACTTGCAAATGCGAATACGTCTGCTCCTGCTTCTGGATCTACCAGTAAATCATCCTTTGCTTTTGCTTCTGACTCAACACCAACGGTAATGTTAAACGTGGTATCCGAATGCGCAGCCTTGAACTTCTCAATCAATTCATTTGTCAAAATCTGATCCTCCTCAGCTGCCCAAACTGTCAGATTGACCGGATCACTTGAAGTCTTGCTCTTTGAACTGCCTGCTCCGCAGCCTGTCAGCAATGATGCTGACATTGTTGCACACATAAGTGCTACCAAAAATTTTTTCTTCATACTTAAAACCCTCCATTATTTTTTCTGCAACAACTATATCCATCCACCTATATAAGCTCACTACATGAAAAATAAGCTTATCTGAAATAGCCTGTTTATGATTGGACAATCGGTTGTTCTTTAATTGAGTATATAATGAATATAATTTTATGTCAATGTACATATTATATAATAATATGTACACTTTTTCGTTACTTTTGTAATTTGTATTGTATATATTTACTAATATTTTCTTTTCCTATTTTCATTATTATTTTATTGTGCAAACGGTAAACCAATTAACATAATAGTAAAGAGTAGGTTTGGTAAACATCCCTCTGCTGTAATCACTGGGATGTTTACGATTGAAATTATAACGGCAAAATTACTTTGTTGACTCTTTGAGCACAATTTCATAAGGCAATAGTGTTTTTTGCGCAACGCTCTTTCCTTCAATCATATCTATAATGGTTCTCCCTGTTACAATTCCAAGCTCTTTTGTATTAAATGAAAGAGACGTAATTGAGGGTACATAATTTTCAAGCATGATACCGTTATAAAATGATGCCACTTTTACATCTTTAGGAACCTTCTTATGCAAATCATGCAGCTTATTAAGCACTCTCACACAAATCGCATCATCCATGCATAAAATGCATTCTGCGTTCTGTTCCAAAGCTTCTTCAACCTTCTTATCCAACATAATATTATTCTCGATATTAATGTCCACCAGATTCATATCTGCCGATTTCCCAACTGTTTCATAACCCTCATAAAATCCTTTTAACCTGTTCTGGCTAACGACATGATTCATATCTCCTCCAAGAAGTGCGACCGTACCACTGCACTTCATCAGAACCACAGAGGTAAGCTCTTTGCAGGCGTTCTTATGGTCATGGTCAATCTGGATGACGCCTGTATAATTAGAGCTTCCTACAGTCACAAATTTAATATTCTTTTGTTTTAAAAATTCAATCTGTGGATCATTTATAAAGGTTCGCATAAGAATTACTCCATCTACTTTACCATTATTCACAATTCTCTCTAAGGATGAAATATCATTATCTTTATTGTATGCAAGTAAAATATCATATTCCATTAGTCCAGCAATCTCCTCAATTCCAAGCAAGCATTCCTGAAAAAAGGTAAGATCCATCATATTATAATCCACTGGCATAACCACTCCAATATTATAAGTTCTAGACTGTGCCAGTCCCTTCGCCACAATATTAGGCTTATAATCGTGAAGCTTGATATATTCAAGCACGTTATTTCTTGTTTTCTGTCCAATTCTTCCTTTTCCAGACATTGCTCTAGACACCGTAGTCTTTGACACCCCTAAATCTGCTGCTATATCTGCAATTGTAATATTTTTTATTTTCTCATCACTCATAAGTTATCTCCTTTATCTGTTTCCATCGTTATCTTTTGAATTCTTGTTGCGTATTTAATATTATTATCTACCATAACGCGAAATAAAGCAATAACATTTCAAGTAACAAAACAGCCAAAAAATCCAGTTGTTTTCTAACATTTTTAACATATCTTTTTTACTTGTCAGTATGCTATACTATTTGAGCAACCGATTGTTCATCTGGAATTATTTATATTTGATTCTATACTTTTAAACGAAATTCAACACACTATGGAGATTATTATGAAAATGAAGCATTTATTATTTGGAGCAGCATATTACTCAGAATATCTGCCCTATCACAGAATTGATCAAGATATGGATATGATGGCTCAGGCAGGAATGAACACCATTCGCATTGCCGAGTCTACCTGGAGTACTTTGGAGCCTCAAGATAACATCTTTAATTTTAACCAGCTGGATCTTATGATTGATGCAGCGCAAAGACACAATCTGTCTGTTATTATCGGAACTCCCACATATGCAGTCCCTACATGGCTTGTCCGTAAACACCCCGATATTCTGCCTGTCACGCATGATGGACAAACTCTTTATGGGCACAGACAGAATATGGATATTACCAATCCTCATTACCTTTTTCATTGTGAACGTGTCATCCGTAGGCTTCTCGATCATGTAAAAGATATTTCTCATATCATCGGCTTTCAGATTGATAACGAAACAAAAAGCTATGATACCTGTAGTTCTACTGCGCAACAGAAATTTGTAGTTTATTTGAAGCAAAATTTTCCTGATATCAATACATTTAATTTGGAGTTCGGACTTGATTACTGGAGTAACCGCATTAATTCATGGGATGATTTTCCCGATATCAGAGGCTGCATAAACCAAAGTCTGAATGCTGAATACAAAAAATTCCAGCGACAGCTTGTAACAGAATTTTTATTCTGGCAGTCTGAAATAATAAAAGAATATATCCATGACGAACAGTTTATTACGCATAACTTTGATTTTCAATGGATTGATTACTCTTTTGGTTATCAGCCAGAGGTCAATCAATATGATGCTGCCCGCTGCATGAGTGTTGCCGGAGCCGATATTTATCATATTTCCCAGGACCAGCTGACTGGTGCAGAAATTACCTGCTGTGGTAATATTGCAAGAAGCCTAAAGAATGACAACTATCTGGTATTAGAAACGCAGGCCCAGGGCAATACCGGATGGCTTCCATACGAGAAGCAATTACGCCTTCAAGCTTACAGCCATATTGCAAATGGTGCAAACAGTGTTCTTTACTGGCACTGGTATTCCATACACAATTCCTTTGAAAGCTACTGGAAAGGCGTTTTGTCTCATGATTTCAAAGAAAATACAACTTACAATGAAGCATGCGTCATCGGAAATGAATGGAAAAGAATTGGGTCTCATTTAATAAATCTGCAAAAGAAAAATCAGATTGGTGTGATTCTGGATAATAATTCCCTTACCGGGCTTTCGGAATTTCCATTAGAAACAAGTGGCGATTTAAGTTATAATATTGTTATGCGGTGGCTTACCAATTCTTTATTCCGGTTAAATCTGGAATATGACATGCTCTCCTCAGATTCCTGCCACATTAATGACTACGCTTATATTATTGTTCCAGCTCTGTATAGTGCAACGGAGCAGCTTCTACTTTCATTAAATGACTATGTTGCTAATGGAGGGCACCTGATTGTAACATTTAAAACCGCATTTTCAGATGAACATTTAAAAATTCGTCATGAAAAGCAGCCTTATCTCTTAAATGAATGTCTTGGAATTGAATATGATCAATTTACCTATCCGTCAGCGCATACAGAAATTTGTTATAACTATGCTAGTCATCATATGACGGCCAAGTGCAGAGAATGGATGGAACTGGTAAGCTGTATAACAGCTACACCTTTAGGCCGTTATATTAATTCCGGATGGAGTGGATACAATGCAATTACTGTGAATCATTATAAGAAAGGGGTATCTATGTATCTTGCTACAATGTTCGATGATGATTTGTTAGATACTGTATTATCCGACTATATAAGCGTCGACTCAGAATGTGAAGGAATTCATGCCCCTGTAATCATTAAAAAAGGAGTCAACGACTATGGTCAACTCCTGCGATATTATTTTAATTACTCTAATGCATGTCAGACCGTCATCTATTCAGGTCATAAAGGATTAGAACTTCTTCATAACAAAAACATTGCAAACGAAGACATTCTTACCCTTCCTGCATGGGATCTTTTGATTATCGAGGAATATCTCTAGTGTGCTGTACCAATGATATTTGATCCATGTACTACCCCTATTGTGGGTAGTATATAGTCATCCGGCAATACTGTACTAATAAATTATACGTTCCATCCTTCGTTAGCAATCCAACTGTTATCTCTATTCTATTTCGCTAATTTTCTTTCTAATTGGCAGCACCATTGCCGGAGATACGGATAATTCATCAATGCCCATTTTTATAAACTCTTCCGTCATAGATATATCTGCTCCTAATTCTCCACAGATACCTACCCATATTCCAGCACTATGCGCACTTTCAATGGTCATTATACTCTCTCAGCAAATTGGTATTCTTTTTTTTCACTTTCTTCTATTATAAAAGTCTCTTGTGGAATATAAAAACCTTTTTCATTCTTGAGATACTGATATAGATATAAAGTATCGTATTTTGAAAAGCAGTTTCTGGAAACTTCACCCCATACTCTTTAGATAAAATCAATAGTGTTTTGCCAATCAGTGCCGTTACTTCTTCCTTTTCTTTACGAATTCCAAATTACAATCTGGTATGTTGGTAATGTAAAAGTATATTCTGGATTCACCTTTGTAAGAAAAACTCTTCCCGTATTAGTTGTCATAGTTTCATTCGTAATTACAGAATCTTACTATCACGATATTATTGTGCCTCATATGCTATTTTTAAAATATTCAAAATTTCTTCAGCTGTCAAAACTTTATATCCACCTAAAAGTACAGTTGAATTTGCAATTAATGGGAGCATCTCCTCTGTTGCACCAAGTTCTTTAAGGTTCGTTACAATTCCACATTCTTTTATAAATCTTTCCATAACATCAATGCCTTCTAAAGCAACAACTTCCTTTGTCTTTCCAGTTTCATCTACACCCCATACGTTCTTTGCAAATCGAACGAACTTATCCAAACCAAACTGATAAATATATCTGTAATAAGGAAGTGATATTGCTGCCAATCCCATGCCATGTGCACAATCTGTATAAGCGCCCAACTGATGTTCAATCATATGAACTTCCCAATCCTGTGTTTTGCTTAATCCCATAATTGGGTTCATTGCAAGAGTAGAACTCCACATTAAATTACTTCTTACTTCATAATCATTAGGATTCTTTACTGCAACTTTTGCACTATGAATAATAGAATTCAAAAGACCTTCAATCAGATAATCAGAAGTCACATCATCTTCACCTGAGAAATACGCTTCCATTAAATGTGACATCATATCAAAAGTTCCGCTTATCATCTGATATGTTGGCAATGTAAAAGTATATTCTGGATTCAATATTGAAAACTTTGGATTTACATTTGCAGGAAATACTCGCCCGGTCTTAATTTTTATTTCTTCATTCGTAATTACAGAACCACCATTCATTTCAGATCCTGTTCCTGCCAATGTTAGAATAGATGCAACTGGTACAATCTTATTATCGATTGGCTCAAACTGTAACCAATAACGTGTGAAAGCATCTACTTCACAATATGCAGATACTGAAATTGCCTTTGCACAGTCTATAACAGAACCACCACCAACAGCTAAAATTAAATCTACATGATTCTCACGTACTAATTTACCCCCTTCCATAACTTTTTTATAGGTTGGGTTAGCCATAATTCCGGATAATTCCACAATCGTTTTACCATTATCCTTTAAAATGGCAGTTACCTGATCATAAAGTCCATTTTTCTTAATCGCTCCTTTTCCATATGCAAGCATTATGGTATCACCATAATTTGCAAGTTCGCTGCTTAAGTTGTTTAACGCATTTTTTCCAAAATATATTGTTGTTGGATTTTGATAAGTAAAATCTAAATTCATTTTTTTCTCCATTTCTGCGCATTTTAGCGCATTGACTAATTTTATTTTTTTGCAATTTCATTAATACAGTTAACAGCATTTAATGTTCTTGGAAAACCAATATATGGTATACACCATGTGATAGCAGATAAAAGTGTATCACGGTCATTACCAACATTTAAATTTCCCACTATATGAGACTTTAACTGGGATTCACATCCGCCAAGCGTTGATATGCAACAAAAGGTTAGAAGTTCTCTCGTTTTAAGATTAATCGTTTTTCGGGTATAAAAATCTCCGAAACAATAAGCTGACAGGTAATTCTGAATATGCCTTTGAAATAATTAATATTTTTTTACTCATATATATAATCTCCTCCTTTGTTCATATAATCTATTTTCATAAACTTCTTTTATTTTTCCGTTATCCCACAATAAGAATCGGAAGCAGAACAACCATGCAAATATCTACAATTATTTACATTATTTTTTTTTGCATTTATGCATTCATTTTATGTACAATCCGCCATAGCTTCTGAAATTTTAATCTGCAAGGCAGTATCATAATAATCAATTCCGTGCTCCATAGCGTAAGCTACCATTTCAGATGTTGCTGTTTCATCAATTGTCCCATCATTCCCATCAATTACTGGCAAACGCATAGCACCCATACCGAGGGCTGACAATTCTAATTTTTGGAATTCTTTGTAAATCATCTTATTTCTCCTCCAATTTCTTTATAATTTTTGCTGGTACCCCAGCAACTACAACGTTTTGGGGAACATCTTTTGTTACCACAGAACCGGCTGCAACTATAGCTCCATTTCCGATGCATACACCAGGAACTACGGTTACATTAGCACCTATCCAGACATTTTTACCAATCTTAACAGGAGCAGGTAACATATTAACCCGTTTATCCGAGTCAAAGTTGTGATTCAATGTTGCAATTACTACATTGTGACCAATTAATACTCCGTCATCTATTATGATTCCACCCTGATCCTGAAATTTACATCCTGAATTCATAAATACATTTTTACCAATTGTTATATTTTTCCCACAGTCTGTATAAAAGGGTGGGAACATTACAAAACTATTATCCACCGGCTTACCAATTATTTCAGAAAATATTTCTCGTATCTGCTCCGGTGTATGATAACTGTTATTTATTTCCGCCGTTAATCTAAGTGCTTCTTGAGATACCCCTTGCATAAATTGGTGAATTGGTGAACCTCCCTCTATCTCTTTTCCACTATCTAAAAAATCCAAATATTCTTGTAAATCCATTTATTCATACCTCTTCTTTATAATCTAAACCAAATTCTAATATAACTTTGATATACTAACTCCGGAATTAATGATTTATAAAAGTAATATAGCCTCAAATTACTTTTTCATTGTGTTCTGTTTTTATTGAACAAATGAGATAATCCAAACAATCTACTTTCTTCTGGATTTCATGGATATCATTCACGAGTGTGCGTCTTTGTTTTGAAAGTATTTGTAGCTTTCTTTTATAATCATTATCTCCTGTGCAATTTGTAAATGCCTCAATAACTTCTTGGGGACACCCTGCATCTATAAGATCTTGAATTAAAACTTTATTCTCTTCCATCTCATTCCTCCTGAATATCATTATAAATACTTTCTTATGGAATAACAAATTGTTATAAAGAATAGGTTCCCATAGTTTACAGTAATAGTTGTAAATGATATACTAGAATTATCATATTTTGAAGGGAAGTACATTATGGAATTACGGGTATTAAAATACTTTCTCGCTGTTGCAAGAGAAGAAAATATCACTGCTGCTGCCCTGAGTTTACATGTAACGCAACCAACGCTTTCTAAGCAGTTAAAGGAATTAGAAGATGAATTGGGCACACAGTTATTTATCCGAGGAAATCGGAGAATTACATTGACAGAGGATGGCATATTTCTGCGCAAAAGAGCTCAAGAAATCCTTGATTTGACAGAAAAAACAGAAACTGAATTGAAAGAATCCGATGAAATAATTAGCGGGGATATCTATATAGGTGGAGGAGAAACAGAAGCAATTCGAATTCTTGCAAAAGTTGTAAAACAAATTACAGAAGAATATCCTTTGATACATTTTCACTTATATAGTGGCAATGCCAATGATGTAACGGAGCGATTAGATCGTGGATTATTAGATTTTGGTATTCTTATCGAACCAGTAGATTTAAAGAAATATGATTTCCAGAAACTTCCAGCCACAGATACTTGGGGTCTTCTTATGCGAAAGGATTCTCCTTTCGCTACAAAAGACACCATAAAACCAGAAGATTTATTAGAGTTACCATTACTCTGCTCCAACCAGACTTTGGTTAAAAATGAATTATCCGGTTGGGCAGGTATTGATTTTGATAAAATGAATATTATTGCTACATATAACTTAATTTTCAACGCTTCTATCATGGTTCAGGAAGGTGTTGGCTATGCACTTTGCCTTGATAAACTTGTCAACACAACCGGAGTCAGTGATTTGATATTTAAACCACTAGAACCATCTTTGGTTGTCGGCCTTGATATTGTATGGAAAAAATACCAGGTATTTTCAAAAGCTTCTAAGATGTTCTTAGCAAGATTACAAGGATCGATTTCAAACTAATCAAGTAATCGGGATTCAATTTTTCCATTGTGTACGTTGGTACTTCTCAATCAGTTTCCTTCTTTTTCTTAACTATCCTGCTTAGCGCTTTGGGAAGCGCCATAGCTGCTGGCAAAAATATCGGAAGGAATATAAAGCATAGCATTAATAACCCTACAATTACCGCTGTAGCCAGTTCTTCTAACAACACCATACCAGACGGTATTAGTGTAGCAAAGGTGCCTCCTAGAATAATGATTGCTGACATTATAACACCGCCCATATTCTTACAAGCTGCCACAATTGCCTTATCTGCAGGCATATCGTTATATTCTTTATAGCGCATCATAAGAAACAAACTATAATCAACACCTAATGCTACTATAATAATGAAAGCAAAAAATGGTACAAAAGAGGAAATTCCTTCTAAGTTTCGACCATCCATAAATATTATTTTCATTGCAAAAGATGCTGCGAAATATGATCCTACTAACGAGCCTACAATAGCAATTGGTGCCCACACAGATCGTATCACAATTAATAACACAATGAATACACCAATAATAACAATGATCGCTGTTCTTTGAAGGTCACTAGATAATACAGCATTTGTTTCCTGTGTGTTTGCGGTTGTTCCCGCTACCCCATAGTTCGTATTGGCAAGCACAGTTCCTTTTAATGAAGTGGAAAGAACATCTCTAATTTCTTTCACCGTATCTTGAGCTGCATCTGAATATGGATCGTTAGTTAAGACTATATTTAATTTTGTAATTGTTTTATCACCCGATAAGAAATTTTTAATTACTGGTTGAAAGCTTACAGCCGTCATCGCTTGTTCCGGCATATAAAAAGACTTATTGTCGCTCAATTTTTCAAGATAAGCATCCGTCTGTCCCAGACCACCTGAAATCTGCTTTAATCCGGCAATCACACTATCAAGTTGTCCTGACCCGTTACTTGCTTGTGCTGCTTCCAAACCTTGATAGATTTTAGTCAATCCAGCTTGCGATTGTGACATTCCATCTGCCACACTGGACAACTGATTTCCTAAATAGAAGCCATCAATTTGTTCGCCTTGTGGTTGCGTCACTGAAGATACTTTTTTCACTCCGTCGATATTTTTCAAATTTTGTGTTAATTTATCAATGACAGCTAGTGATTCATTATTATCTAGTGCACTGTCTTTTTCAATTACAACTGTAGTTGTCATTGTCTGGCCTGCACCAAAGTGATCGGAAACAATATTAAATCCTTTTGAGGAAGGGCTGGAATCTCCAAGTTCACCAACCAAATTAAAACTTAAGCTTGGATTGTAGTAGTATACAAATGGTAGGACAATAATTAGCACCGCCACAAATGCAATTATGCAATGTTTAGTAGAAATAGCTGACATCTTTCCCCATAATTTACTTTCTTTATGTTCTATCGCTTTTTTAGAAGGCCAAAAAAGCTTTTTTCCAAATACTTTCAGGACAAACGGCGTTAAAGTAAGGATCTCAAGTAATAGCATAACTGCACCAATTACGACAGCTGCTCCCGATTTATAAATTGGGCATTGTGCAAAAACAAGCGCTGCAAATGCAATTATAACGGTTGCAATACTATATATAATTGTTTTTCCTGCTGTTTTATAGGTATTTACGATAGCCTCATCAACGGATTTCCCCTGTGATAATTCTTCTCTGAATCTGCTAAACAGAAGAATGTTATAATCAGTACCAATACCAAATAGAATCAAAATAAGAAGCATCGTTGTTAAGCTTGTTACCGGGAAGTTTGCTTTGTCAATTAATTGCGCTGCAATACCACTCGCTGTAAGATAGGCAAACGCCACTCCTAGTAAAGATACAATAGGAGTAATGACAGAGCGAAATACGATGATTAGCACAACTAAAATGAATAAAACAGTCAGCATCGCACTCTTTGTAACTCCATTTTCAGATTTTGTTTGATAGTCATTCGTGATAAAATCTTCTCCGCTTAAGTAATGCTGGGCACTAATGTTTGTTAGTTTTGCATTAAATAAATCGGATAACTCATCTACCGTTTTATCTTGTTTATCCACCTTAACACTGACCATTAAGGTTGTTCCATCTTCAGAATATAAAGATGATGATGCTTCTGGCATACTGAATGGATCAATCATTTCTACAATGCCTAACTCGGAACTACTATCTCGAATGGATTTTACAGCATCACCGATCTCACTTTTTTCTTTATCTGAAAGTTTATTTTCATCAAAAAAGACGCTAAGATCACTGGTGCCTTTGGTAGTCTCCATTTTTTCCAAGATATTGCTGGAAACTACAGATAGACTGCCATTCTTTAAAGCGGATTGTCCTCTTTCACTCATAATTGCATTTATATCTGGTTTAAATACGGTAAGTAATATGGCTCCTAAAACCCATACGATAAATATAGCCCAACGGGCTTTAATAATTGTTCTCATATTTCTACTCCTTTTGTAATGTTATTATAGTCATTTGTATTTTGCTGCATTGATTAATGCAATTTATATAAATTCATTTCTTTCAATCATTTTCTATTTACTTTAGAAACGAAATTGTATTAGTATGGGATATCTCCTTCTTTATTGATCATCGTATACTACTCATTCAAAGTAACATGAACGTAAACAATCTTATTTAAAGCTGCTAACTGGCTGTTTACTTTGATTTGTTTTATTTGATAACGTTATAATACTATCTAATTGTTTGTTTTATATTTGATTTTTGTTTGAATAATATTAATTAAAGTAATATACAAAAAACCAGACATTAATTTGAAATAAAATTAATGTCTGGTTTTTTAAGTTTTAGATACATCCATGGTTATAAGAAGTATTTAAAGAATGGATTAGTATAAAAGCTTACTCCCTTTTTCACAAATTTCATAAACTTCATCCCGTTTTTCTTCAATTAATGGAGAGACTTTTTCAGCTCTTTTTCTAACAACCATATTATATATATAATATGGTGATATCCAACCTGCAAAAGCAGGTATTGCTAAAATGATGCTTAATACAATCATTGGTGGTGCCGCCGTTACTGCAAATACAGATCCCGCCATAAATGCTGTTCCAATAATCCCAACTATAATTGCATACATGGTAGCGGTTGAAGTTTTTGACGATTCCAGCTGAATGATTTCTTTTATGCAGAATTCAAAATTCCTCTGCAGTCTTGTAAGCTCCATTTTATTCATAATCTTACGGTCTCGCTTTAACCATAGGACAACTGTACCATATGAACTGGGTATATTTCTGGGTACATTTACAGACATATTATGCTTTATATTATCATCAACTTCCCAACCAAAATTCTTATATCCATCTATCTGAAATGAGACCTTTTCTTTATTTGTAATTACTTCCTTATACTCATATCCCACAAATGCATTGCTGCCTTTTATTATTTCACTCATAAGTAGACCTCCCCATGTCTTCTTTCATCTTCATTGTTATCTGCAATAGAAACCGGTATTGTAACCGTAAAGGTAGTTCCTATACCCGGTGTACTCTTCACACTCATTGTACTTTCCTGTAGTTGCAGTACTCTTAATGTCAACGCAAGCCCTAGACCATTTCCTTCTTTTGAATGGGAAGTATCACCTTGATAAAATTCATCAATTGAAATATCCAAATTTCCATCTGCAATCTGTATAATGTACGCTTCCGTTTTTCGAATAGGTTTCACTATACTATTTGCAAAATAGAGTAATTGTATAATACCCACAACAAGTACCATCGCGATGACATTAGCAATTATCATAGGGTTAGTTTCCTTTAAAGATAAAATAGAAACTAACGTCGACATTATAATTAATGGACATAAACCGGTTGCTATAATCTGACTTCTAATGCTATGTGTCACTCTTTTATTTTTCTATCTTTCTTGATCTTGTATTTTCATAAACGTATATTTCCTTTCTTGGTTAATTCATTATCATTATTTTAGAGGATATATGTTTATATTTTATTTGTGAATTGTTTCAGTTTTATTAATGCAAGAGTTTTTACACTGCAATAGACTGCGCCGCCACGAAACTCCTCTATGAACTGAAGATTATTTTTAAAATATCACTAAAGTACCAAACACTTGAGCCAATTACTTGATTTTCCATCTGTTTTTTTTTTTGCTTTACCCACTTTTCCTTCTTTATTTTCTTTTTTCGATATCTGTATCCCTGAATCTTCTACTCCAGTAAGTGGATCTCCCGCGGAGGCGATGTAAACAAAACAAAAATCATTAAACGAATCATGTATGTCCGTAACAGTTTCTTATTTAATAAAAAACGCTTACACAAAAAAAAAAATTGTGTTACACTCTAAAACTGCGTACAGATTAAACTGTAATTCCAGTTAAATCACTATGCGCAATTCTTATGAAAGGAGACAATAAAATACCAAAAAACAAAAAAGAAGGAATTATTTTTGGAATACTAATGTGCCTCATAATGGTTTTCTTTATGGGTTTATTAAATATATCCATACATATGGGTGGATTGAATTCGACTTCATTTTTAATATCCATAAAAGCATTTCCGCTTATCTTTATTATTGCATTCATTCTTGAAAATGTACTCGTTGGTCCAATTAATAGACAATTACTCAAATATTTTGTTGGAGAACAAGACAGTAAAAACTCACGCATCTTATTTAACTGTTTTTTTATAGTAACCATGATGTCTATACTTATGACGATCATCGGTGGTATTTTCGGTGGTGATAGCCTGATTACGGTTTTTAATGAATTTTTCATTAGATGGCCAAGAAATTACGCTGCAGCATTCTTTTTAAATATTCTTGTTGCAGGTCCTATCAGTCGACTTGTACTAGCAAAAATTCAGAAATAGTTTCCTGTAATAAAATCTATAGTAAATAGCTGTCTTTATACAATAACAGACAGCTATTTTTCTATCCACAGTCTTATGTGACGGTTGCAAAACACTAGGACAACTTTCCAATACTGATAAATCATATTTTCCTATTTCTTATTTAAGAATCTAATAATACGCTCGATATCTACAATTACCAGATTCACTGCTCTCATAAAAATCCTCCTTATTTTTTATGAATAGTATATACTTATACTGTGTTTCCTTATAAAGGCAATAGCTTATTTACTAACAAGCAGATTATATAATTTACTTAATATTCTTTTTTAATTCCATAATTTTCAATTATTTTAATCTAAACTTAATGATATAATTTTAATACATACATAAAAAAATAGTGCAAAGGAGAAATTTATGAAAAGTATAAAAACAAAATTAATAATATTTTTGGGATTATTAATAACAGTCATATGTGTAGGTATAAGTGGGATTTCGTATATAAACTCATCAAGCGTTTTGAACTCAAACCTAAGCAAGACCCTTCCTGAAATTGCTATACAAACTGCTAGTAGTATTCATGCAAAAGTCAATATAAAAATGTAAGTTTTATACAAAATAATGATGTATGAAAACCTACATTTTTATTTTGTATTTTATGATGCATCTTCAGACA
>NZ_FOJI01000010.1 GCF_900111235.1 [Clostridium] fimetarium | reverse complement strand
ATGGTAGGGAGAAATAACTAATCCACAGTATCTTAAACAGAATAGCTCATACCTAAGAAAAGGTAAAGAAAAGCTATAACTATATAATACGAGGGACTAAATATTATGGCTATTAATAAAGCGATGAAGCTCGCAATGAAAGCATTGTCTTATTCAAATCAAGATTTGGAGCATTATAGAAAGCTTATGAACATAAAGACAATTGACCCATTTAAAAAATTCTATGATACCTCCGATAAGAAAATATATAATGGTGATTATCTGGTACCAGTTCGGATTTACAGAACAAAGAAGCATAAGCGTGTGGAAGATATTCCTGTTATTCTTTTCCTTCATGGTGGTGGTTGGGTGTCGGAAAGCGTAGAGACTTATAACAGAATCTGCAAGAATCTGGCGGATAAGACAAATCATGTAGTTGTTTCTGTTGATTATAGACTAGCGCCTGAATACAAATTTCCAACAGCATTAGAGGATTGCTATGCCGTCGCAAAAGCAATATTTCTTAATAATGATTTGAATATTAAACCAGAAAATATTACATTAGTAGGAGACAGTGCTGGCGGAAATCTAGCGGCGGCATTATCACTTCTAGCAAGAGACAGAGGTGAGTTTATGCCAAAACGCCAGATCCTGATTTATCCATGTGTAAATAGTGACTTTTCTGATGAAACACCATACCGTTCTGTCATTGAAAATGGTATGGATTATCTACTAACAAGAAAAAATATGATAGACTATGTGGATATGTATAAAAGTTGTGATGAAGATCTGCAAAGTCCGTATTTTTCACCTATCCTAACAAAGGATTTTTCTAATCAGCCGAAGACCTTAATCATAACAGCTGAGTTTGATCCGCTAAGGGATGAAGGTGAAGCTTACGGCAAAAAACTAAGTGAAGCTGGTAATGAGGTTGAGATACATAGAATTTCTGATGCGTTACATGGGTTCTTTGCTTTATCAACCAGATATTTTCATGTAAAGCAGTTATATAAATATATGAATGAATTTTTAAAATAACAAGAAACGAATATCTAGATTTCTTATTATATTAATGGGAAATTAATATCTAGATTGAATATTTAATTAAAGCAAAATGAATAACTAGATGGATTTTGAAGAGGAAATTAAGATGATAAGAAATAGAAATTCAAAATGGAGACAATTAGACAATGCGGCTAAAATATTTCCTGCGGTAAGTGACAAAAGGGATGAAAGAGTATTCCGTTTTGTGTGTGAATTAAAGGAAGAGGTTGACCCACTCATTTTGCAAGTAGCGCTAGATGAATCAATCAAAATTTTTCCTATGTTTCTTTGTGTTATTCGAAAAGGATTCTTTTGGAATTATATGGAGGAACGAGATATAAGACCTTTAGTGACAGAAGAGAATATGCCACCATGTAGTGGTATTTATGTCCGCGATCAAAGAAATCTGTTGTTTCGGGTCACATACTATAAAAAGAGAATTAATTTTGAAGTATTTCATGCCTTAACGGATGGTACGGGAGCCCTTCAGTTTTTAAAAACACTGGTTCATTATTATCTAAAATTGGTACACCCAGACGAAGTGAATGAACCGATTTATAGCTATGATGCAACGTACACAGAAAAAGAAGAGGACAGTTTTAAAAAGTATTACAAGAAAGTAGATAAAACGATTAAAATACCAAAATATAGATCGTTTCAACTTGGCGGAAGAAAACTAGATGTAGGTAATATGGGCATCATTGAAGGAAAACTATCGGTTTCTGAGGTCTTAAAGATCTCTAGGGAATATAATACGACTATGACAGTGTTGTTAACAGCAATTTATTTAGCAGCAATTGAAAAAGAAATAGGACCAAGACATAAACAAAAAACGGCAACACTTATGGTGCCGGTAAACCTCCGTAATTATTTTCCATCTGCCTCGGCCAGTAATTTTTTTGGCTGGATAAATGTTGGATATGATTTTGGAGTCCGGGGTAAAGAATTACCTGAAATAATTAGCTATGTAAGTGAATTTTTCAAGAAGGAACTAACAACAGAGCGATTGGCAGTTAGAGTGAATGATTTCGTAAAGTTAGAGGAAAATATTTTGGCTAGGTTGCTTCCACTAGAAATTAAAAATTTTGGCATGAAGATGGGAAGTAAGGTTAAACGATATGCAGTTACAGCAATATTTTCTAATATTGGAAAAGTTGAAATGCCTGAGGAATGTTCACCATATATCGAATTGTTCGATATATTTATTAGCACACCGAAAATGCAACTTTGCATGTGTTCATTTAATGATCAGCTTGTGTTAAATTTTACATCGGTCTATGAAAGTACGAATGTACAACGCAACTTCTTTAGAATATTATCTGGATTAGGTCTTGAGGTGGAAATTAGTGCACGGGATCCACAATAGAAACAATATTTAAGTAAGAAATTAATAGTGGATTAATTTGTGAATTAATTCGTGAGGAAGAGAGGAGATACTTTATGCTTTACTGTGAAAAATGTAAAATAACAATTCGGGCAGATCATAAAAGCTGTCCTTTATGCCATGGTGGATTAAGTGGGGTGGGAGGTAAAGAAGATTCTATTTTTCCGGATATACCAGTACTTAAAAAACGTCAGATATCATTTTTCTCTATGCTAACATTTTGCTGTGTTTTGGCTTTTATATTTTCTTTTTTGGTAAATAATATCATTCCAAGTAAAGGTAAATGGTTTATATATGTGATAGGCGGAACCTGTTTAGTTTGGATCGTACTAATATGGGGCAAGTCAAAATGGAAGAATCTTTTAAAGAATACGATAGGGCAGATGATTATTATTGGATTTGGAGTAGGAATATGTGATGTGTTTATTGGTTGGGAGGGATGGTCAGTGGATTATGCATGGCCAATTTTGATATTTCTTTCATTGATAATTAATGTAATTATTACATTTGTGAAAAAACTTCAGCCGTCCGATTATATGATTTATTTGCTTATGAATTGTGTCTTTGGGTTGACTCCAATATTACTTGTCCAATTAAATATTTCAAAATTTATCATACCGTCGATAATTTGTAGTGGATTTGCAATGGTATTATTAGCTGGACTAACTATATTTCGGTGGGATCAGGTGGTTCAGGAGTTGGTTAAGAAATTTCATATGTAGAGTATCCTAAAGCGTATTAGTGAAAGAAATAATATAATAATAAAACAAAATAAAGAGCTTCCCCAGTTATTGCTGGGGACTTTTTGTGTTTAAAATTAAAATCAGACTACGTGTCTTGTAAGAACAAAATTACTGAAGTTATTCTTTTATAGATTAGCATGACGGGATTTGGCCATATGGTAAAATTTAGGAGATTACCCATTTATTCCCATAGACAAAAAAAAGTAACTTTAATACAATAAAGAGAAATAATATTAAGAAAAATTAATATATAGTAATTTATAATGTTCAAGACAAAGAAGTCTTGAACATTATTGTGCGCATAAAATTAGACTAAATATACCTCGCAAGTATTTTTGCGTATCTATTTAAAGTCAAAATTATAAATGAAAGTAGGTTGTTTTATGATCAAGTACATTATAAAAAGAGTGGGTGCTGCAATCATTACAATTTTTTTGGTTGCTACTATAACATTTTTCATGATGAATCTGGTACCTGGTGGTCCATTCGTTGCTGAAAAAAATATAAGTGAACAAGCACAAAATGCTTTAAAAGAAAAATTCGGTTTGGACAAACCATTGGGTGAGCAGTATATAAATTATATGGTAAACGCAGCTCATGGAGATTTTGGCCCCAGCTTAAAACAACGTGGACGTAATGTTTCCACTATTATGTTTAGTAAATTCCCAGTTTCCGCAAAGTTAGGTGGTATTTCAATACTGGTTGCTTTATTTGTTGGTATTCCGCTCGGGTGTGTGGCCGCTGTAAAGAGAGGTACATGGATAGACAATGCTGTTGTTGTAATTGCTACGGGTGGAATTGCAGTACCAAGCTTTGTCCTTTGTACTGTGGGAATGTATATATTTGGTGTGAATTTAAGATGGTTACCAACTTTTGGATTGACCACACCGGTTCATTATATTCTACCAGTTTTTGCACTAGCTGCTTATCCAATCGCATATATAACAAGATTAATGCGTGCGTCTATGTTAGACGTAATTGGTCAGGATTATATACGTACAGCAAAAGCAAAAGGTGTGTCACAAGTTGTATCTTTATTCAAGCATGCCTTACGTAATGCTATCTTGCCTGTAGTTGCGTATGTTGGACCACTATTGGCGTATACTTTAACCGGTAGCTTTATCGTAGAAAAAATATTTGTTATTCCTGGTTTGGGAGGTCAATTTATAAGCTCCGTTGGCCAACGTGATTATACTGTAATAATGGGAACTACAATTTTCTTAGCTACACTTGTTATCATTATGAATACATTGGTTGATATCGTTTATATGATAATTGATCCACGTATAAAACTGGATTAGGGAGGAGCTATAAATGAAGATAGATAAGAAATTAAGTTTTCAATTAAACATAAATGATTTTTTGCCTGCTACTGATGAGGAAAAGGAAAGTCTTGTGCAGTCACGTCCAAGTGTTAGCTTTTGGAAAGATGCATTACAACGATTATGTAAAAATAAAGTGGCAATGGTGAGTATAGTAATTATAGTGTTTATAATGGTATTTGCGTTTATCATTCCAACTTTTTATCCATATAAATATAGCCAGCAGATTCAAGGCTCTGAGTATTTGAAACCAATGAAGTATTCTGTACAGGAGAATACCCGTATTGCGTCAGGAGAAAAAGTTTTCCCACACATTTTGGGAACAGATAACCTAGGGCGAGATTATGCAGTACGGTTGATGCTTGGAAGTCGTATCTCATTACTTGTTGGATTAATTGCATCTGCACTTGTTTTGTTAATTGGTTCGATTTATGGAGCTGTATCAGGTTTCTTTGGTGGATGGATTGATCTTATTATGATGCGTTTTGCTGATATTGTTTCTACGATTCCAGATATTTTGTTAATAGTCTTAATATCCTTTGCAATCAAGGCACCAATTGATAACCTCTCGGCGCAACCAGGATTTCAATGGATGAATCTTATTGGTTCGAATCTTATTAGTATTTTCTTGGTATTTGCTTTACTGTACTGGGTAAGCATGGCTCGTATTGTTAGAAGTCAAGTGCTTACTTTAAAGCAAAGTGAATATGTTACAGCTGCTAGGGCGTTAGGTGCTTCTAGTGGACGAATTATTCGTAAGCATATACTTACAAACTGTATCGGTACACTGATTGTTACTACAACTTTGCAGATACCGGCAGCCATATTTACAGAAAGCTTTCTTAGCTTTTTAGGTCTAGGTGTTGCAATCCCATTACCATCTCTTGGTTCTTTGGCAAGCGATGCAATTAATGGTTTGAATACTTATCCATATTTGCTTATAGCACCATCTATCATGATAAGTCTTATAATTCTTAGCTTTAACTTATTTGGAGATGGTTTACGAGATGCATTCGACCCTAAAATGAAAAGATAAAGAGAGGAGTAAATTAAATGAATGATTATTTAGTAGATATACAAAATGAAAAACTCTCTTTTTTCACTCCAGCTGGTGAGGTTAAGGCACTGAATGATGTTTCCTTATTTGTTCGTGAGGGAGAGGTACTTGGAATCGTAGGAGAAAGTGGTTCGGGAAAATCCGTAACTGCATACAGCCTAATGGGTCTGATAGAAAGTCCTGGCCGATTAATTGGTGGAGATCTTTATTTTAATGGCCACCATATTAATGAGATGAAAGAACGTGAAATGCGTAAAATACGTGGAAACGAGGTTTCTATTATATTTCAGGATCCTATGACAAGCCTTAATCCAGTATTTACAGTCGGAAATCAAATTATGGAGGCAATTCTTCTTCATACAGGTAAAAATAAAAAGCAGGCACATGAACGTGCTACAGAGTTATTACAGTTGGTGGGTATTAATGAACCAGTTAAGCGTTTGAAACAGTATCCACATGAACTTTCGGGTGGAATGCGCCAACGTGTAATGATTGCCATGGCTCTTGCATGTGAGCCAAAACTTCTGATTGCCGATGAACCAACTACTGCTTTAGATGTGACTATTCAGGCACAAATATTGGAGCTACTTGCAGAACTTAAGACAAAATTTGGAATGGCAACAATCCTTATAACGCATGATTTAGGAGTTGTAGCAGGAATATGCGATCGAATTTCTGTAATGTATGCTGGAAAAATAGTAGAAAGTGGGACAACCGACGATATCTTTTATCGACCTTCTCACGAGTATACGAAGGGATTATTACTAAGCGTTCCAAATCTTAACGAAGACGAACATCAAAAGTTGATGCCAATTGAAGGCCAACCTGTTGATATGTTAAATCCTCCGCTGGGATGTCCATTTGCACCACGTTGCCGTTCATGTATGAAAATATGTTTAAAAACCATGCCTGAGTACACTCATCTTGGAGGAGAGCATTACAGTGCATGTTGGTTATTGGATAAAGTAAAATTCGAAAATAGGGAGGAACAGCTATAATGGAACCCAAAAAACTGGTTGAAATAGAACACCTGCAACAGTATTTTCCAATAGCAGGTGGAAAATTCTTTGAAAAAAGAGTTGTCCAAGCAGTAGATGATGTTTCTTTCTATATTAACAAGGGAGAAACCTTTGGACTTGTTGGTGAATCTGGTTGTGGTAAAACTACGATAGGACGAACAATACTTCGTTTATATGAGCCAACCGGAGGAAAAATTATTTATGATGGAAAAGATATTACGCATGAAAAAATGCTTCCTTATAGAAGAAAAATGCAGATTGTTTTTCAAGATCCTTATGCCAGTCTGAATCCGCGTATGACAGTAGGAGATATTGTAGGCGAAGCGATTGATATTCATAAGCTTGCGTCCAATAAAAAAGTACGTCGTGATCGCATCGTTGAACTACTTAGTCTGGTAGGACTTAACACAGAACATGCAAACCGATATCCTCATGAATTTTCTGGTGGACAACGTCAGCGTGTCGGCATTGCCCGTGCACTAGCCGTAAGTCCTGAATTTATTGTATGTGATGAACCTATCTCAGCACTCGATGTTTCTATTCAAGCACAGGTTGTTAATATGTTTGAATCACTTCAGGAGAACATGGGATTGACCTATTTGTTTATTTCTCATAATTTGAGCGTTGTGAAGCATATAGCCAATCGTATTGGTGTAATGTATCTAGGAAAGTTAGTGGAGCTTGCGGATAGCAAGGAGCTTACTACCAATAGTCTTCATCCATACACACGTAGTTTAGTATCTGCAATTCCAGTAGCAGATCCAAAGATTGCTCGTAGTTCGAAACGTATTATACTTACGGGAGATTTACCGAGTCCCGTATCTCCACCATCTGGATGTCGATTCCGTACGCGTTGTGCATATGCAACCGAACAATGTACGATAGAAGTACCAGAGTGGAAAGAAGTTTCTTCTAATCATTTTGTGGCTTGTCATAATCTTGATAAGGTGAAGTAAAAGCATTTAATTGTGGTCAACTTTTCGTGTAAAACATTTATACGGTGATTTGAATATATATTTTTAAAAAAAAGGAGTAAATTATGAAAAAGAAAAAATTATCAATTGTACTAGCGCTTGTTATGTTATCTACAGTAGTTCTTGCTGCGTGTGGCAGTAGTAGTAATTCTAACAATGATAGCTCAAACCAAGCAAAACAGCTTGTAGCAGAAATAGGTCCCAATCCAGAAACCATTGATCCAGCCTTAAATAGTGCTGTAGACGGTGGTAATATGATTCTATTTACATTTGAATGTCTATTAAGTGTAGACAAAGACAATAAAATCATCCCAGGTGCTGCTGAATCTTATGATGTAAGTGCTGACGGTCTTACTTGGACATTTCACTTACGTAAAGACTTAAAGTGGTCAGATGGATCCGCTTTAACAGCGAATGATTTTGTATACAGCTGGAAACGTGTTGCTGATCCTAAAACCGCTGCACCATATGCTGAGACTGTTCTTGGTATGGTAAAAGGTTTTGCTGATGTAGCAAAAGGAAATGTAGATTCACTTGGAGTTGCTGCACCTGATGATTCAACATTTGTAGTTACACTTGCTAGTCCTTGTGCTTATTTCGATAAACTTGCTGCATTTGCTACATTGAGTCCAGTAAATAAGGCAACGATTGAAAAGAACGGCGATTCATGGGCTACAAGTCCAGAAGCATATATAGGCAATGGTCCATTTATTATTAAAGAATGGGTTCCAAGCTCTTATATCTTATTTGAGAAAAATCAAAATTATTATGCGAAAGACTCTATTAAACTTGATTCTATTAAACTTCTTTTAATGGAAGATGCGAATGCTTCTTATGGCGCTTATCAAACTGGTGAAGCTATGATGGTAAAGGATGTTCCTACAGCTGAAGTTCCAACATTGAAGACTAATCCAGATTTTCATATTGATCCTTTGTTAGGAACATATTATATCGATTTGAATGATTCTCTTCCTCAGTTTTCTAATTCAAAAGTACGTCAGGCTCTAAGCTTAGCGGTTGATAGAAGCTATGTAGCGAATACTTTAATGCAGGGTACATTTTCACCTGCTACTAACTTTATTGGTACAGGTGTTGCTGACTGGGATGGAAGTAGTTTCATGAAGAATGCAAACGGTGGCAAACCTTATATTGATAATACTACTTATGAAGCAAATCTTGCAAAAGCAAAACAACTTCTTACAGAAGCTGGATATCCTGATGGTAAGGGTCTCCCTGCTATCACATATTCTATTAATGATGCTAGTTACCACAAGGTAGTTGCACAGTATCTTCAGGAAGCATGGAAAAAACTTGGCGTTACAGTAAATGTTGATGTTGTTGAATGGGCATCATTTACGCCTATGCGTCGTGCAGGCAATTATGAGGCAAGCCGTGACGGTTGGTTATTCGACTACAATGATGCTTCTAACATGCTTGACCTTATGGTTAGTACAAACGGAAACAACAATGCAAAGTACAATAATCCTGCTTATGATACATTGATGAAAAAAGCTGCTAATGAGGTAGATGCAAAGACTCGTTCTGGATACCTACATCAAGCGGAAGATCTTATGATGTCAGATGCAGCAGTTATTCCAGTTGCATACTATAATGAATTCTATCTTCAGAGTCCTAAGATTACAGGCTCTTGGCATTCACCTTATGGTTACTGGTACTTCCAGTATGCAGATATTACTCAATAACATTTAGAGAAAATCTATATATATTATAAATAAAATGAAGAGGCAATCGAGAATTTAATTATTTTCGGTTGCCTTTTTAGTTCTCAAAATGAAGATAATCAACAAATATAATTATTAAATTAAATTAAATTTTAAAATATAAAATAAATTTGAAGCATGATAATTATTGCTTCCGGTGGAGTACAATTTATGATAGGATATATTTGGAAGATACTAGAGCGTTAATTAATTATAAACCTTAAGGTGGAAAACCAAAGGAGAGTGATTTATGAGATATGACAATCAGAGAGATCCGAAGCTTGTTTATCGTTTAGCACCGTGTCCGTATTATGATATAGAAGGCACGGAGAGCTGGCTTGGCAGTATGGCAGAAAAGGGGTTTGTTCTTAGTAAAAATGGTTTCTTTTCTGGTTTTGCTATATTTGAAAAGCGTGAGCCTTGCACTTTTTTATACCGGTTGGAAGTTGTTTGCAAAATAACGAGTATGTGGGACGATAATAGTGGAGAACCTAGTGATGAAGCAGTAGAATTAAGAGAAAGTTGTGGGTGGAAGTATCTGACTACTCGTAAACAGTTCAATATCTTTTATTCTGAAAATACTGAGGTCAGAGAGCTAAATATTGATACGGAAGCACAGGCTATTGTGTTAATTAAGATACGAAAAAAAATGCGCAATAGCTTTATTTCATCGATATTATTTCTGATTATATATCCTCTAATTATAAGTTACGGAAGTGTATTCCTCTGTGCTATTGAGATTGGGACTTGGCTTTTGCTCTGGGGGACTTTATTAATCATGTGGGCTTTATGTGATTCTATTGTAAGGTTAATTCAATTAAGAAAACTACAAAGAAAGATGCATAAGGGGCAGTCTCTTGAGCACAGAAAGAATTGGAAAATAAGTGCACTTGCCTATTATCTTAGAAAAATCGTATGTACTATTTCGATTTTTGCATATGTTGGTTGCCTTATTCATGTCTGGAGTCTGGACATGGATGATACCAAAGTTCAACAGTTAACTGATTACTCTGATACCATTCCTTTTGCAACAATGGAAAATTTTGCACCGGGAGGTGAATTTGTTAGGGTTGATAATAGGTTTGACAATACAATTGAAGTAAAATCAGATTGGCTTGCGCCAACGTATATTCATCTGTTTGAATCTGCTAACTTTCAATCTAGAGATGGTCGATTTATTGATGGTGGAATAATCGTAGACTATTATAAGACCATTTCTCCTTGGGTTGCAAATGAATTAGCTCATGAAATGTGGAGACAAGATAAGTTATCCAAATTTAAATATTATGAATCTTTTACATTACCTGAATTGAATGTTGACTATGCGATTGGCTACAGTACATTTTCGCCAACGGTAATTTTACAGAAAGGTAATACCGTTATTCGTGTCACTTTCATTCAGAATTCTAATAATAATATGATGCCAGTGGAAGAATGGGTACGGATTTTTGCTGATAGTATATAATAAATATTAATAAGTAAGTCACAAGTTATATTAAAACAAATTTTGTCAAATAAAGTCTTATTAAAATTTAATAACAGAAATTTTTAGGATGCATTCAGAACCATAGGTTTTGGGAACATCCTTTTATTATTTTTATCATTTAATCAAAATAATGTAATAATAATTATCAGACAAAATAATGTAATAAATTATTATTAAATCAATCAGAAATAATTATTATTAACTTGACAAAATGAAAAATAAAAAGTAAATTAATAATGACAACTGTATTAATAACATTAGTACACTAAGTACAGTACACTAAGTACAGTACACTAAGTACAGTACACTGTTAACATTTGCAATAAGGAGGACTAACACAATGATTGCGATTGATTTAATGTCCAGAGTACCAATATATGAACAGATAATTGAACAACTGGAAACCTTTGTTTTGAAAGGCATCTTAAAGGTTGGTGATCAAATCCCCTCGGTAAGAAACCTTTCCATTCAACTATCAATTAATCCTAACACAATTCAAAAGGCTTATTCGGAATTGGATAGAACAGGGATTATAGATACTGTTCCGGGAAGGGGAAGTTTTATTGCGAAAGAGGCAAAAGAAAATTTACGTAACTTACAAGGCGACCAATTAGATGAATTATCGAATATTGTGAAGAAATTAGCCCTTGCAGGTATCACAAAAGAGGAAATAGTAGAATCTATTAACAAGGTATTTTTAGAAAAAGTGGGGAAGGGGAAAGAAAATGATTAAAACGAATAATTTAAAAAAGGATTTTGATGGATTTACTGCACTAACAGATGTAAGCTGTACCATACCAAAGGGGTGTATTTATGGAATGGTAGGTTCTAATGGAGCTGGTAAATCTACTTTCTTAAGGTTAATCACAGGAGTTTATCGACCAGACAAAGGCACGATTTTAATTGATGATCAACCTGTCTATGAAAACCCAGAAGTAAAGTCTAAGATGACATATGTGCCTGATGAATTGTATTTTTTACAAGGTGCTAATATGAATCGGATGGCTGACTTCTACAAAGCAATTTACGAAAATTTCGATAATGAAAGATATCATTTTCTGACAAATGCGTTTGGATTAAACCCTAAAAAATCATTAGGAACCTTTTCAAAAGGTATGAAACGTCAGGCTGCTATTATTCTGGCGCTGTCTTGCAGGCCAGACTATATGTTTTTTGATGAAACATTTGACGGTCTTGATCCGGTAATGAGGAATTTGGTAAAAAGCCTTATCTGCAAAGATGTCATTGAAAGTAAGGTTACATGTATCATCACATCTCATTCACTTAGAGAATTGGAGGATATTTGTGATCAATTAGCACTCCTTCATAAGGGTGGATTAGTTCTTGAAAGTGATATTTATAATTTAAAAACCAGCCAGTTTAAAATTCAGGTCGCTTTTAATTATGATTATACAGAGGAACTTTTCAAAGGCATTGATGTACACAATATCAAAAAAATTGGTAGTGTAACGAATATGATAGTTAAGGGAAGTCGAGAAGCAACTGTAAAAATACTCGAAGAACTTAATCCAATTATATTAGAGGTTCTTCCGCTCACATTAGAGGAAGTATTTACTTACGAGATGGATGCCTTGGGCTATAATTTTGACGATATATTAAAATGATGAGGAATGAGGGAGGTTTAAATCATGAAAAGCAAAATTAATAATATAATCAATATAAAACTATATTTAGATGTGTTAAAACAATCAAGACTGATTGGCTTTATTTGTTTGGGTATTTTAGCAATTATGGCGGTACTAATTCCAATTGGAGATGCAATTAATTTGGAGCAGTACAATTATAGCGTTAAAACTTACCGTATAGTAATTACAACTACACAAGCAAGTATAATAATGTATTTAATATTTACAGTATTTACACCTATTTTAACAATTTTTACATTTTCATTTTTAACCAAGAGAAATGCATGTGATTATTTTCACAGTTTTCCACAAAAAAGGGGCTGTCTCTATAACACCTATTTTGCTGCGCTTACAACCTGGATATTTATCGTTACCTTTGGTACTGCTTTGGTTACTGGGCTTACTTATGGTATCCTTTCAAAATATTTTGTGTTTTCCTATGTTAATTTGATTAGATATTCAATATCAATTTTCCTTTGTTGCATGTTGGTTGCAGCTACAATCTCTATAGCCTGTGCGATTACAGGAACGATATTTACAAATATTGTTGTCACTGGATTAATTCTATTCTTGCCTAGGTTAATTACTATAATTGCGATAAGTATCGTGACATCAAATCTAGATATGCTCGTTCCAACTAAGATACTACCACTATTGGATTATAATTATAATCTGATTTTTAATAGTCTCAGTAAAATATTTAGATCTTCAGATTCAAATATTTATCAATTGAGCAGTGTGATTTATACTGCGGTACTAGCCATAATCTATATAGCAGTTGGAAGATTTTTATTTATTAAAAGAAAAAGTGAAACAGCTGGAAATCCATCGGCTAATAAAATATTGCAATGTATAATAAGGCTTGGTATTGCAATTCCTATCTGTATGATACCTATACAATATATATTTAGTATTATGATTGGAAAAACAAAATTAGATAATTCGGATTTGTTTTATATTATTGTGTTTTATATCATAGCCGTAATTGTAATGTTATTATATGAATTGATTTCTACAAAAAAGATTAAGAATGTGGTACATTCAATTCCTTCAGTTGGTTTATTGTTTCTTATAAATATATTGATAATGCTTTTATTAAACGGAGTATATAAAAGTCAAATCAATTTTAATCCCTCAGCTTCTGATGTGAAATATATTGTTGTAAGCAATACTTCAACAAATCGTGATTTTGATTATTTTGAATATGGAATGAATGGGAAAAAGATAGTCAACGAAGAATTGATTAATTTGTTAGTAGAGAATCTATCAAAAAATATTGAGTATGAGAAAACTTCCTATCCATCTAGTAACTATTCTAGTAACAATAATAAATCGGTTGCAGTAGAAGGAACATCTTATGATATGAATCCAAAATATATCACGGTTGGTTTTAAAACTGGATTTACTGTGAAATATCGTAGACTCTATCTTGACATAGAAACCTATGAAAAATATAGTAAGTTATTATTGTCAAGTGAAGATATAAAAGATTTCTATTTGAATCTTCCTGAGTATAATAAAAACCTGATGTCATTTGGCAATGATTTAACGGTAAAAGAAAATGAAGACATATATAATACATTAAAAGAAGAGTTGAAAAGCATGGACTATAATCTATGGTATTCATTGCTTTATGCAAAAAATAATGGCATAAGTTTATATTGGGTTTACAATGTAAATGATAAATCAACTAACACTACTCTACCGCTTACTAGTTATACGCCAAAAGCTTTGTTAAAATACATTAACTATACTAACAATACAGGTGAGGCTCTAAACTTAATGGTGGATATAAAAAATATAATAGATACAAATCTTAGTACGTACAATATTAATATTCAAAGTTATAATACTGATTTGACAAAATCTTCAGAGGGTATTTATGTGACAAATAAAAGTGGAGTTGTTGATAATAGAAAACAAGTAGAAAAAGTGTATAATGCATTAAACAAAAACTATTTGACAAAAATGGATTCTCTTAAAAAAGATGGTCAGACTTTTGTCAAATTAGATATAAGATTAATAGACGATAGTAATAGCGATAAATACTATTCTATATATACTTATATAGATAATACAAGTTATGAAGAGTTACAGAATATGCAATAGGTAACTAGAAAATGAATTTGGTAAAGTAACTTATAGTAGTGAAGATTTTAATGACAGCAGAGTATATTATATTTACGCTGACTTGCCAACAAAGCCAATATTGGGCGGGGGCAGTATTACAATTCACGAGGAGCCAATCATATATGTAGGTTGTATATTTATTGATAATGGTCAATTATACTATAGAAATATGAAAAACATAATAACTGGCGATTTACTTTATGAATTAAAGGCGATTATAGGGGTGTAGCGTAATACGGCTATTATAAGGGCAATTGCAGATACTCAAAATCACTGTCAATATTAAGATGTGTGGATTCAATATGTGATATATGGATTATAAAATGAATGGTACAATGTTGAAATAACACAATTCAACATTGTACCATTCTATTTTATAATTATTAGTGTATATGTTTATGGCTTTTTTATTATGGGTAATTTAGAAAAAAAATAAATTATTGACATTTATTTCCTACAAGTGTAGTATATATTTAATAGACTACACTTGTAGGAATGAAGGCGTATCATGGGAAGAAAATAATTGCAAAATATCAGAAGCTGAATGGCGTGTTATAAAGGTTGTATGGGAAGAATCCCCTCAATAGCAGATGCTCAGTCGCATATAAAAGATTCTATTATTTATATAGCGAATATTGCTAAAAGTCTACGTGGAATAGATCGTTATAGTTTCACTGAAAATGGTGAAATAATTACAAAACAGTATAATTTTTTTTATTATTCTTATTTTTACAAATATATCTTCTAAATTAGTGAAATCTTTGATACAATAAAATGTAAAAAATATGTATTGGAGAGATAAAATGATTTCTGTTGCGATTTGTGACGATATGGCTGATCAGCTTACGCTCACTTCGGATTTGATTGAGGAATATATAAAAGCATATAATGTTGATATGCAAGTGTGCTGGTTTTCACATCCAGACCAATTACTGACAGCTCTTGAAACTGAGCGTTTTCATGTTTACATACTTGATATTGTAATGCCAATGTTAAATGGCATTCAGCTCGGGCGTGAAATACGCAAGAGCGATATAGAAGCGCAAATTATTTACGTTACTACAGAACCGCAGTTCGCACTAGAATCCTTTTCTTCCAATCCTTTAAATTATTTGATAAAGCCGATTTCAAAAGATCTGATTTTTGATACAATGTCACTCGCATTATCGAAAGTTACTGAGAATATTCAAAAAGTATTAAGAATAAAGACCTCAGATGGGATTCGCGCACTAAATCACGCTGACATCGTCTGCTGTGAATACATAAAACATACGGTAAGGTATACCACAACAAAAGCTGAATATATAATCACAGTTACCATGCGTGAACCTTTTGCGGATATTGTAGCACCGTTGTTTGAGGATTATCGGTTTATTCAACCCCATACATCCTATGTAATCAATATGAGTCGCGTAGAACGGATGACTAAGGATGCTTTTTATATGCAAGGCGGTGCTGTTGTGCCGATTGCTCAGAAGCGTTACACACAGACAAGTGATTCCTACTTGGACTATTTGTTAAAGAAACGGGGGAGTAAGAAATGATAACATATCTTTTTCCTCATATTTTGAGATCGGTAGTTTCAGATGTTATGATGCTACTTTTCTTATTCACATTAGCACAACCCAAATACAAAAACAAAAAATTGGTATGGTTATTTGTAGCGATATTGATTGTGAGTTGCATTTGTAGTAGTTATTATTATCTACAAAAAGATTTCACAACACTAACAAAGTTTCAAATGGTGCTAATTGCGCTTATTTGTTTGGCAAGTAAACCACTATTCAAAGATACCTTAATGCAATGGATATTTAATTTTATAACAATGTCAAATGCTTTCATGGCGATTGTAGTATTGAGTTATCTATGCAGAAGACTATTGCCCTATCCTCTTTATACAAATACTGCAATTAGATTTATATTGTTTGCTGTATTAATTGTCATATTCCACCGATATGTTAAACCGTTTTACAGACAAGCCGTAAGTCATTGGAGCACATTTATTCTCACGGTGTTCGCATTTTTTATAAATATGAGCTATCTTCTAATTTCTGGTGGAGATATTGAAAGAGCAATGAATACAAATAAAACAGCTCTGTTACTTATGATATTTCTTATGATTGTCACCTATATTACAATATTTTTGGCACTTAAGATATTGACCAAAGAATATACTTTAAAAGAAGAAAAGATACAGGCTCAAACCCGTGAAGATTTGCTACGAGTTCAGATGAACTCCATGCAAGATCTTTTACAAGTGATAGGTGAAGCAGATCGTAAAAATCGTATCGATTCCCATGATCGCCGCCATAGAGACAACACCCTGCTCGAGTTGCTACGTCAAGGCGAAATTGACGAGGCAGTTGTCCGCTTAGAACAAACCGCAAGTGCACCTTGTGTGACAGTGAAACGCTATTGTGAAAATACAACAGTCAACGCTGCTATTTCATATTATGCTGCCGCCGCACATAATGAAAATATCCTATTCAAGGCACAACTTGATATTCCCGATACGATTACGGTAGATGTTCTTGAACTTTCTATTGTAATTGGAAACCTACTCGAAAATGCAATTCATGCCTGTAAAATGATTTCAAACGATAAGGAACGATATATAAATTTCACATTTTTTTGTAATGGTCAGTTAGTTTTTGAAATAGAAAATCCATATGTAGGTGAACTTACATATGATAGTAATGGATATCCTACCAGCTTTGAAAAAGATCACGGTCTTGGTATTAAAAGTGTTATTGGTTTTGCCCATAAGCATGGTGCACAGCTTCGATACACTTCTGAAAACGGAGTGTTCCGAGTTCGAGTTCTTATTTAAAATATCATGTCAAGTATTAATAATGAAAAAAATATGTTTTTAAGTGTAGAAACGAGTCTTTTAAGTATAAAGGCTCGTTTTTTGGTATGTTATGTTAATATTTTAATGACTATTTAGATGTGCAAAAGAGTGTTGATATTGATGATACGAAGACTATCATTTAAATATAGAAAAATTGGTGGATATGAGCATTTCTTGCTGGCCGAAAGTTGTGATAAATATGAGGAGAATTTGCGAATGAAAAAATTAATGTTAAAGATTATGGGCATGAAAAAATGGATGCTGTATGCCGCTATTTCAATATGTATTGTAGTATCTGTGTCGGTGGCGGTTATGATCGTAAAACCTTGGAAAGATAATTCTCTTCCTGCTAATACGCAAAAGGACAATACCGTACAGGTTGATAAGGAAAATAAAGACGACAAAGACGACAAAGATAGTAAAGATGATAATTCTAACCCCTCAAATAATTCGGCATTATCGGATGATGCCAGTATTTCAAATGATTTGAGACAGTTGGACAATGTGGGTGGATCAAACAATTTAGGTACCCCGGATAACTCTATACGGTTGTCATCTCTAACCTTTACCCTTAGATTTGAATCTAATGGTGGATCGACTATTGAAGATAGATTGGTGCGCGGCGAAACTAAACTTGAAGACCTACCAATACCTTATAAATCAGGTACTATATTTATGGGATGGTATTATGACGTAGCTTTGAAAAATAGAGTATCACATAATGATCAAATAAAGAGCGATATTACGCTATACGCCAAGTATGCTGAGGCAGCATCACTTGCAGAGTTGGAAACACCACGTTTTGCGACTATGCTAGATCAGGCAACAAGTTTTTCCTTTGTTGTATTTGCACCTGCGGGAATGAGTGCCGAGCAGGTAAAATTAGCTTTGATTACAAAGAATGTAACGAATCCAAAACAAACTGACTTCATTGAAGTTACCGGTAGCAACGGATTTTTTACCGTTTCAGCAAAAGGTGGAAAGTTCGAGTCCGGTGCTACATACAAGTTTAGCCTAGATGATGAAAGTTTGAGTTATGAAGGGTTTGGAACTTCAGTTAGGGATTATAATTTCACAACGGCAAAGGCGGAGGTCCTAAATCTAGGACTAAATGATAGTATCATCTACATAGCGACTGAGGACGTATCAAATATGACATTGGATGGAGAAGGGGTTTCTTCCCTTTCTATTCCTTTGGCAACAACTGACCTTGGAACCATCGATTACAAAAGTGGAACATTTACATATGATAAAGCAGCTCTTGCAATCGGAAATAATATCGCCATTTATAAAGGCCTTCGTCCTGATTTGCGTGGATTAAATGATACGAGTAGTGAGGGAGAAGTTGCCTATATAAAAGTTACTGAGGTTAACGGCACTACTTACAACTATAAGAATGCTGAAGCAGAGGAGATTCTCTTTACTCCCGATGTTTTCCCAATCAACAATACTGCAGATATGGACGGGGATCAGAATAACCACTCTGTAACTGTAGTGAAATCAAGTATGGATTTTTCAAATGGTGCATACGCATCTGTAGGTTTAGATGAAAAGACTACCATTGATGTTGGAGATTATATTGTCTTTTATTCTGGTCAATTCGATTCTCCTACAGGAAGTGCAACCTACAGTAAGATTTCAACTGTCCGTAATGAGGGAGAAAACATCATTATTACCTATGTGGACGCAACCATCGATGAAGTCGTTGCTACAATGGATGTTTATGACACAGAGGGCGTGAACGGAGATACCCTTTTAGAAGGAGTGTCCAAGGAATCTCTTGAGGCTGATATTGAACAACAGGCTAGTACTAGCGGATTTGCTGAGGAAGCCGCAAAATATCTTGCAGCACTTACCCTTGAGACCGATGCATTTACACAAATGGATGGGGATTTTGATTTAGATAGCTATAATATTGAACTTTCTGACGGGACACCTTTGACTAAAGATCAAGTTCAACTTATGGATGGAAAAAAGGTAGAAGTTGAACTTACAGAATTAAAAGCGACGATAAGCACCGATTTGAAACACTTTGAAGGATTATCTGGCTTACGCTGTACCTTGAAGGTGGTAGTTGAAATAAAAATCAGTACGGGCGAAGAAAGTGAAATTGTAATCGCAATTACTGGATATTTTGAACAGGAAGTTCGAATCGCAACGAACTGTAGTGGCGCAGCTATATGGAAGTGGTGGGGAATTTTCCCATATATTGATGAATATCAGTTAAATGCAACGATAGATTTATATGATTATACAGGGATTAGCATAGAAGCAACTATTGCCACTAAAGAAAAGAGTGAGGAGTATGAATTTGATACTTCTGATGTCGGACAAAATATTGCAAAACAGCTCAAGGCACTGATAGACGCAAAGGATAAATATGTGGGCGATGGTGAAGACACGGTTACCGACGGCCTATGTGATAAATATGCGGCAATGCTTGAAAATGAGAGTGACTGGGTTGAATTGTTTAGCAAGGAGATTTTTTCTAAGAGTGGAAATATTGGACCATTCGGTGTTATAGCTTACGAAATCGATTTTAAATTTGTTGTAACTGCAAATATGAATATCACCATCGGATGTGACTTTTACTATGAGAACGCTAAGCGTTATAACTATTCCATTGGCGTTTTTGGTAAAACTTGTACCAATGAAACCATTGATTTGGTAGAGGAGCATTATGAATTTACCTTCTACGTAATGGGCACAATGGGACTTAGAGCCGGAGTAAAATTCGAGTTTAAGGTGGGCGTATTCTCAACTAAGCTTGCCAGCGTGGGTATTTCGGCGGAAGTTGGAGCCTATGTAAGAGTGTGGGGATATTTCTATTACGAATTGAGCTATACTGCTTCCACAGGAAAACATAGCAAATGGTCTGGTGCATTGCTCTTTGAGCTTGGAATATATTTGGAAATCAAGTTTGAAGCCCAGGCATTTAGTGGTACCTTCTCCTATAATCCAACCCTTTATGAAAATGAATGGCCGCTTTGGTCGGCAGGGTCAAGGGAAAATGTGCAGGCTTTCGCAGAGCTAGAGGATGACGACCCAGAGATTGCGCTTAAGAAACATCTTCGAACCGCAGTAGTTCCGGATGATTATTTTAAAATGAGCTATCTGGATTTGAAGACCGGAGATGTGGATGAAAAAAGCTACGATGACGAAAAATGTTTCAATATTGAGATTACGAATAGTGCATTCTCCTATGATACAGCATCTAATATCATGAAAATGGTACCAGATGGAGATCAGGTTGAAGTGGGACAAATGGTAATTACATGGATTAATGCGCCTCTTGCCTTTACTTCAGAGCCAATCCAACGTACCATAGATTTGTATTGGGATAATTACAATGACGGCTATGCGATTGTATTTAATTCTAATGGCGGTAGTGCCGTGCCAACAATTATGAAAAGTTTTAATGCAGAAATCATCCCACCGACAAATCCTAATAAAACGGGTTATGATTTTGGCGGTTGGTATCGTGATGCTGCATTGACCCAAGCATATTCAATTCCTGCAACAATGCCGGATAGTGATGTGGAAGTTTTTGCAAAATGGAATCCACGTAGCGATACGAAGTATACAGTTGAACATTATCAGCAAAATTTAAACAACAACATCTATACGTTGGTTGACACAGATAGTTTACAAGGAAAGACAGACAGTAAGGTAAAGCCTGCAACAAAATCTTATGAAGGCTTTACGGCACCATCACTGTATGATCTTACAATATTGCCAGATGGAAGTGCTGTACAGAAATACTATTATAGTCGAAACAGCTATACCCTTACTTTTGAACAGAATATTGAAAATGGTCAAAGTGACTGGGTTTACAACTTAAAATATGGAGCTAACATAACAGTTCCAAAGCTTACAGCGATTGGTTACGAGTTTACAGGTTGGAATTTGGCGGTTGCGGAAGCAATGCTTGCAAAAAATCTTGTTTACACAGCCCAGTGGGCAGCAGGAAAAGATACTCCATATCTGATTGAACATTACATACAAAACACCAATGAGGATAGTTATACTTTACAAACAGCAGAATATCGTTCTGGTGAAACAAATACAATAATCACATTAAATAATCTAAAAGTCTCAGCTGAGGGTATTATGTATCAGCAGGGGAGTGTAAAAGGAAAACTGACACAGACCGCTACGATTTCCAAAGATGGAAAGCTCGTGGTGAAACTTTATTACCTCCGTAACTCCTACAAAGCGAATACGCAGGTAGAAAATGGTGTGAATGATTCAGTGGATTATCGTTATGAAGCGGTGATAGGAGAACCAGCAATTCCAAGCAGAGTAGGCTATACATTCTCTGGATGGTATAAGGATATCTTGCGTACAACTCCATTTGTTTTTGGAAATGCAATAATGCCTGCATCAGATATTATAATATATGGTAAGTTGATTCCTAAAGTAGACACCACATATCAAGTTGAACATTATGTAGAACAGACAAATGGTAGTTTCATGCTCCAAGACATGGACAATTTAGCAGGTACAACCGATACCTCTGTAATACTGAGTGATTTGATTAAGAAAGATTTGCTTGTTACAGGTGGAATTTCTTTTAAAGAGGGGAAAGTTGGCAGTGAAGTAGCAACCACAGCTACCATTTCTGGAGACGGAAAACTCGTGATTAAGCTCTATTATCAAAGAGAAAATCATAGTTTGACATTTAAACAAAATAACGGAAAAGAAGATATCGTTTCTTTAATGAAATATGCGGCGACAGTTACCGCACCAACAGGTCTTACAAAAACTGGATATAGCTTTAATGGTTGGGATAGCACGCTTGCAGTCAATATGTCAAATGTTGACATGATATACACTGCACAATGGGCATCAAAAACAGATACAGCCTACGTTATACATCATATCCGCCAATCCTTAGATGGTACTTATCCAGCATCAGGATTACTTGTGGAAACAGAGAATAAGACTGGCATAACAGATGCAAATACTACAGCAGCTGCAAAAAATTATGAGGGATTTACCTCAAATATATTTGTACAGACAAAAATAGCAGCTGATGGTTCAACAGTGGTTGAAATTAGATATAGCAGAAACAGATATACAGTTACCTGGAAAACGGATGAAACCACTTATTCAAGTACTGATTTTAAATATGGTGAAACCATCACTCCACCTGTAGTGAATCCTATAAAGACAGGATATAATTTCTACACATGGAACGGATTTGGCGAAGGTGCGATCATGCCTACAAATGGCCTGACATATTCCGCACAATGGACAGCGGCAACTAATACCGCGTATACAGTAAAATACCTGAATGAGGAATTGGATGGTTCTTATATTGTAGAGTCCACTGAAATCAAATATGGTACTACAAATGCAAACACAGCAGCCGTTGCGAAGGTTTACACAGGATTTATAGTTGGAACAGTAACCCAATCAGCCATAGCAGCTGATGGTTCAACAGTAGTTGAAATACGATACAGCAGAAACAGCTATACTGTTACTTGGATGTCTGATAGTGATACATTTAAATCAGAGACTTTAAAGTACAAAGAATCAATTATTGTACCTGCAACAAATCCTACAAAATTCGGTTATGACTTTAAGGGATGGGGCGCAATTGCCCTTACGATGCCAGCAAATAATATCTCTTACAGTGCAATTTGGGAAGGCAAAAAACATGTTGTTACATTTGCCTATAACGATGGCACTGAAAATTCAGAGGCGATCAGTCAGACTTATGGTAGTAATTATGTATTACCTGAATCTACTCCTATTCGTGCAGGATATGCAATGAACGGTTGGTATACGATCGCACTTGGTGGTAATGAGGTTGATGGAAATACAATTATGAGAATTAATTTGGCCCATAAGCTTTATGCGCAGTGGGTAGTAGGTACTAATACAAAATATGTAGTGAAGCATTATCAGCAGAATGTAGAGGATAATGAATATACACAGATCTTGGAAGATGCACAATCACTTAATGGTGTAACAGACGCAAATACAAATGCAGTAGTTAAGATTTATAGTGGATTTACAGCGCAAAGCTTTTCACAACTGGTAATCAATGGCGATGGCAGTACGGTAGTTGAAATCTACTACAACCGCAATCCTTATACACTTACATTTATACCGGATAACGGAAGTCAAAATATTGTTAGCACAGTAACTTACGGTGCAAAGATTACAGATCCAGTTTCACCTGAAAAGATTGGTTATACATTTGGTGGATGGGGAACCGTTGCAAGTTCTATGCCTGCAAGTAATGTGTCATACGCTGCAATTTGGACAGCAAACACTTATACAGTTACCTTTGATGTGAATGGTGGCGTGCTTTCTAATAACAGCAAAGTAGTTACTTATGACAGCACTTATGGGGAGTTGCCAGATCCTACACGTACAGGCTACACATTTGGAGGATGGTACACAACAAAAAGTGACGGTAGCAATATTGTAGCAAATACAACAGTTGTAATCACGAATGACCAAACTCTTTTTGCGCATTGGACAGCAAACACCTATACAGTTACCCTTGATGTAAATGGTGGTGATGTACTTGCAGATGACAGCAAATCAGTTACTTATGACAGTACTTATGGAATATTACCTGAAGTTTCACGTACTGGTTATACCTTCAGCGGATGGTATACAGCGATAAGCGGAGGCAATAAAATAGTAGAGACTGATCAGGTTTCCATTATAGCAGGCCAAAGACTGTATGCCCGTTGGACAGCGAATGAATATGCGATTGCTTTTAATGGAAATAACGCAACCTCAGGATCTATGAATAACCAGGGTATGGCTTATGACTTAAATGAGAATTTGAATTTGAATACATTTGCAAGGACCGGTTATCGCTTTGTAGGATGGGCAACGACCTCAGAAGGCGCGGTTGTTTATTCCGATGGAATCAGTGTTCTGAATTTAACTGCAACAAATAATGGAACAGTGACTCTTTTTGCACAGTGGACAATAGAATCATATTCTATTACCTTCAATAGTAATGGTGGAAGCAGCGTCCTAGCGATTATAGGACGATATTATAATGCTGCAATATCAGCTCCATCAGCTCCAACTCGCAGTGCTTATGAATTTGGTGGATGGTACACTGACAGTTCGTTTGAAACTTTATACATATTTGATTTAATGCCAGCAAATAGCTTCCAACTTTATGCTAAATGGACTGCTTTGAATTACGGCATTCATTACGAATTAAATAGTGGCACAAACCATGCAAATAATTCTTCGATATACAGCATTGAAAGCGCAAATATTACACTTGGAAGTCCAACAAGAAGCGATTATACATTTGAAGGTTGGTATACTGAGGGTACATTTGTAAACAAGGTAGAAGGTACGGCCATCGCAAATGGAAGTACAGGAGAAAAGACATTTTATGCAAAGTGGACTGCAGTTGTTTATACTATAAACTATAGTAATTTAAGCGGCGCAGGAAACACAAACAGTGCAACTTATACAGTGGAAAGCGACATTACAGTTGTTGCACCATCAAATAGAACAGGCTACACCTTTGGTGGTTGGTATGATAATGCTTCCTACAACGGAGCTATTATTACATCTATAGCCATGGGAAGCAGTGGAAATAAGAACCTTTACGCAAAATGGTCGACTATTTCATATAGTATTAATTACGTCCTAAACAGCGGAATAAATGATAATGGTAACCTATCATCCTACAATATAGAGTCAACTGCCATTACACTTGCGAATCCTACCCGTACAGCCTACAACTTTGATGGTTGGTACACAGACAGTAGCTTTATAAATAAAGTGACCGGTGTTGCAATTAGCAGCGGAAACACAGGGGATAAGACCTTTTATGCAAAATGGACGCCGGTGAACTATTCAATACAGTACCAATTAAATGGTGGTACTGGTGGCAAAGGAAATCCAAATAGTTATACGATTCAATCATCAACGATTTCATTTGAAGCCCCAACACGCAGTGGATATATCTTTGCGGGCTGGTTTGATAACAGCAGTTTCACGGGATCTTCAGTAGGAACTCTTTCAAATGGAAGTATGGAAAATAAAACCTACTATGCGAAGTGGACCGTGATTACGTATACAATTACTTATAACCTGAATGGTGGTACAAATGGTGTCAATCCAACAACTTACACAGTGGAATCGGCAACAATTGCATTGCAAAACCCAACTAAGGGCGTAGATGATGTATTCGCTGGTTGGTATACAAACAGTTCCTTTACTGGTACAGCAGTTACCCACATCACGAACGGTAATACTGGAAATGTTGATTTGTATGCGAAATGGATTAACTATGGTAGCTTTACTGTGAGCAATAATGGCAATAACACATTTACAATTACCCGCGCAGGCGGTACGGATGGTGCGCAGATAGTCTACTTTAAAACACAGAATGGCTCGGCTATTAGTGGGACACAGTTCGCTTCTGCAAATGGCATCGTGACGTTTGCCCAAGGCGAAACTACAAAAACAATTACGATAACAGAGTATAGCGTTACGAGCCAATACGGTAGTAGTATTGCTACTAGTTACTCAAATGCTGATCGCGTCTACTTCTTTGATATATATAAGGTAGATGGAGGCGGTAAGCTTGATAGTGGTATTCGTGCTACAAGAACAATGGCGAAGAATAGTAATTATACGATTGATGCTACATATTTGAATGATTATCGTCAGATTGCATCAGTTAACTCCAAAAACCAGCAGATTTACGAAAATGCGGGTGGAAGTTATGCTGGAACAGTTTCTATTGGGCTGAGCAGTCCAGTTTTGAATAATAGTGCATTCAGCAGCAATTTACAGGGTTATATCGAGCAGACAGCTTCCGGTATGAAAGTGAAGCTTGTCAACTTTACAGGTAAAGATGATGGATGGCGTATGTATCGCTTTGTCCTTTTCAATACCATTGTAGGTAATGTATCTTTCAGTAGTAACAAAGGTACAAATGTTCCGAATCTACCGACCAATACGAAATGCGCTTTGGTTTACGGAATTACAGCGGATCAAAACAATACAGATAACTATTCCGTTCAGCTAGCAGGAAATGCAGGCTCTATTGCTGCAAGTGGAACAAGCAATGGCGTTTCTATCAATAGTGTTTTGTGGGCAAGTGGGCAAGACACAGGTGCCTATGTTCTATATGATATGAGTGAAACCTGTGGAATTACGGTAGGCGCATATAATAGCGCCACACAAAATTCCTCATGGTGGTTTGACAGTGCAAGTTTGTCGGTCTGCCCTAAGGATGTAAAAGAACCTAGTCTTGTAGCAGTGGCACCTATGGCAAGCACGACCTTTACAAACGGAGACAAGGTAGTGGTATCTCTTGTATTTGATGAAATCGTAAACAGTGCAGATAATGTTTCTATCACCACTCCGTTATCTGGTTCAGCGTTTACGCTTGTGGGTGGTCTTGGAACAAATGTGCTTTACTTTGAAGGTACAGTTACAAACAATGGTTGCAGTACACCTACAACAAGTGGTATAACTATCCATAACAGCGCTAACATTAAAGATATGTGCAATTAATTCGCGCGAAAACAAATATCTCAGTCCCTGCCCGATTTGGTCAGGGACTGTAATTATAAGGAGAAATCGATGAAACGACGAATATTTTGTGTAATTATGATGTGTACTATTTTGTGTCAACCGGTCTATGCAGCTGAGAGTTGGCCAAATTCCGCAATTGGGAATACCAGTAATACCAGTACTGCCAGAAATGAGTCAGGTGGAAAAGGGGTTCGTATTGCTGTCATTGATACGGGAATTTCGGTAAATGCCATTGCAAAGGAAAGAATTTCCAAAGGAAAAAACTATATCACGGGCAATACGGATACCGAGGATAAAATCGGACATGGAACAGCGATGGCTGGCATTATCGTTGGTATGGAGTCAAAGGACCTTACCGGAATTGCACCAAATGCTACCCTTGTCCCATTGGTTTACTATACAAAGGATGAGAATGAAAACATAGTTGACGGAGGCGTAGAGATGCTTGCAAAGGCAATTCGTGAGTCCGTAGATAAATTTGACTGTCAAATAATTCTCATCGGTGCCGGAACAAATGATAATTCCAAGGACTTGCAATCCGCCATCGAACACGCCGAAAAAAAAGGTGCGGTGGTAATATCCTCAGTTGGAAATGAAAATGAGGATTTTCCTGACTATATTTACTACCCAGCAGCTTATGAAACTGTGATAGGTGTAGCTGCTCTTCGAGAAGATGGTGGAATCGCAACTTTTTCACAACGAAACTCCTCTGTCGATTTAAGCGCTCCGGGTACGGATCTAAAGGTTGCAACTATTCGAGGTAAAACCATAAAAGCTTATGGCACCTCATACTCAGCTGCATTTGTTGCGGCAGCAGCGGCACAGCTACTTTCCGATTTTTCAAGTCTTACACCAGAACAGGTACGTCTCTCCTTATGCAATTCATCAAAGGATATGGGTAGCGAAGGTTATGATAGCGAAAGTGGCTACGGTGTGTTACAAATTGATGGCGCCTTAGGTTATGCAAAACCAATGGATGAAGCGAACCGAAAAGAAGCCGCAAAAATGCAGAAAAAAATCATTTTATTTACTTGCGTGTCGTTTGCAATGGTACTAGTATTAGGGAGCACTGCTTTTGTTATTAAAAGACGACATACTCTAAAAAAGGGTTTTGATACCCACGAATAGTCAGAAGAAGATAATTTGAAGATGTTTTATAAAGAAAGAATAGAAGAATTATTAAAAAATAAAAGTGATAGGAAAATCAGTAGAGTGATTTTAGAGGAGATGAACAAAATGGGTCTAATAACTGTAAATGAAGAAAAATGTATTAAATGCGAACAGTGCATTAAGGAATGTCCATCATTTGTTTTAAAGATGGGACAAAAGGGGCCAGAAGAAGTAGCAGACAGCACTTGTATTTCCTGTGGACATTGTGTTGCAGTATGCCCAGTTAATGCTATAGATAATAGTAAAACACCAAAAGATAAACAAGTTGATGCAAAAGACTTTTCTAAATTAAATGGTGAGCAGGTTGAGCATTTTATAAGGTCACGTCGTTCTATAAGAAGTTATCAAGAAAAGTCTGTATCAAGGGAAGAATTAACTAAATTAGTAGATATTGCAAGATTTGCACCTACTGGAAGCAATAGTCAAGGTATATCGTTTCTTGTAGTTGAGGACAAGCAATTAGTTGAAAAAGCAACTGAACTTACGATTCGAATGATTGAGAAATCTCCACTAAAGGATTCATTAAAAGGGTTAATCAGAAGTTACAGGGAAGATGGAGTTGATTCAATACTAAGAGGTGCTCCAAACTTAATTATAACTACTGCAGATAAAGACTTTTCTGGTGGAAGAGGTAACTCTATTTCTTGTTTGACATACCTAGAACTATTTGCTCCATCAATAGGAATTGGAACTTGTTGGGCTGGATTTTTTGAGTATTGTGCAGGCATTAAGGGCTCTCCACTGCCTAAATTATTTAATATTCCAGAAGGAAAAATTATAACAGCTGCTGTTATGGTTGGATATCCTAAGTACAACTACAAGAAGTTAGTTGACAGAAATCCATTAGAGGTTACTTATTTATAGTATAATAATCTCCACTACTATTGATCTAATTCCGCCGGAATATGTTCATGACCCCAATGACATAATGCATCTAAAACAGGCATAAGAGTTAATCCTTTTTCAGAAAGACTATAAGTTCAAAGCATCTTTTTCTTGACAAATATATCTATAAATAGTAATATCAAAAATGCATGTAAAATCTGTCTTGTTTTTCGGACATCATATCAGAGGGTTTAGCCTCATTAATATTAATGTGTATATATAACCATCTAGGTTTGTTGACCGGAAGTCAACAAGCAGAGATGGTTTTTTAATGTCTAAATTTTAACAAGCAAAAATGTACAAGCTGTAATGCCTTACAAAAGTAAGAGTTAGGAACGGAGTTAAAATGAAAGAATCAATGGAATGTTTGGTAGTTTCCGTAGATCAAGGAATGGCAAAAGTAAGAGTCAAAATGCATAGCGACTGTAGTAGTTGTGGACTTTGTGAAGGCAGTGACGCAGTCTATTATGAAGCGATTAATCAAGTTGATGCGAAATGTGGAAAAAGTGTTATTCTAGAAATCGAGAAACAAGGTGTCTTAAAAATTGCATTTATCGTATTTGTTCTTCCGTTACTAGTAATAGCAGCTAGTTCAGAAATGGGTATCTGTTTTGCAAACTTTATGCATTTATCTGGTTTATTGGTTGCAATCATATTAAGTGGGATGACACTTGTTCCAACATTTATATTTATCAAAAAATATGATGAAAAAGTACAAAGTAAATCATCATTACCAATTATCACTAAAATTATAAACGAATAGGAGGGACTCACTTTGAGTTCAAATAGAATTAAATGGGGCATACATCCTTGGACAAGGAAAGGGCCAACTTCAAAAAAACCAATCGCAACATTAGAACTTCCAAAACAGGTGACAATTCCAGTAAGACAACATATCGGTGCACCCGCGATACCGATTGTGAAAAAAGGTGATCTGGTGAAAAAAGGACAACTCATTGCTAAGACGGATGCAATTGTCTCAAGTTACATACATGCTTCCATTTCAGGTAAAGTTATTGAAGTTGCTAAGAATCCACATCCTTTGTTTGGCGAATGCTTGGCAATTGTAATTGAAAATGATGGGTTAGATGAATGGGAAGAAGGACTTCTTGTTGATAGAGATTGGACAAAATTAAGCAATTCAGAAACAATTGAAATTATTAGAAATGCAGGAATTGTGGGTATGGGTGGTGCAGCATTCCCTTCTCATATTAAGCTCAATCCTCCAGCAGAAAAAAATGTAGATACCCTAATTATAAATGCAGCAGAATGTGAGCCATATCTTACAGTAGATCACCGTGTTATTCTTGAATTTACAGAAAAAATAGTAACTGGAATTGAAATTATTAAAAAGTTATTAAATGTAGAAAAAGTAATCATTGGTATCGAGGACAACAAACCCGATGCCATTCTGAAATTAAAAGAGGCATTTGCCGGAACTGATATTAGAGTGGAATCAATCAAAACTAGATACCCTCAGGGTGCCGAAAAGATGATTGTCCAGACACTAACTGGTAGGGAAATTGAAAATGGTAAATTACCGATAGATATCGCAGTTATTGTACAAAATGTTTCTACAATAGTAGCTATTTGCGATGCGGTTACAAAAGGAATACCTTTGATTGAAAGAGTGGTTACACTCACAGGAAGATCTTTAAATGAGCCTAAAAATGTATTCCTAAGAATTGGAACTACATTTGCAGATGCAATTGAATTGGCAGGTGGATTCAAGGAACATCCTGCAAGAATCATTATGGGTGGTCCAATGATGGGAATGAGCCAATACACAATGGACGTGCCTGTAATCAAAGGAACAAGTGGTATCCTTGCCTTAAATGTGCATGACGTAAATGATAGATTTGAAACTGCTTGTCTTCATTGTGGAAAATGTGTGGAAGTATGTCCGATGGGACTGAATCCAGGTATATTAAGCATTTTAGGCGAAAAAGAGATGATTGACGAAGCGTTGAAGGACCAAGGAATATTAAATTGTATGGAGTGTGGATGTTGCAGCTATGTATGTCCGTCTAAGAGAAAAATTGTTCAATACATAAAATTTACAAAAAAATTACTTAATAATCAGGCTACTAGAGCGAAAGGAGGAAAATAACATGAACGTAGACAAAATTAATGAAGGAGAACTCATTCGTGAGGCTGAATTAATTGAAGATTCCATGCTTAATGTAAATATTTCTCCTCATATTCATGCAGATAATTCTGTACCAAAGATAATGTGGACAGTATTTGCGGCACTTACTCCAGCGGCTATATTTGGAATGGTGCATTTTGGAATTCAAGCGGCGATAATTATTCTACTTGGTATAATCTCTGCTGTAATATTTGAAGCAATGATTCAAAAAATAAGAGGCAAAATAACAGTAAGCGATGGAAGCGCAGCACTTACTGGTTTACTTTTGGCAATGTGTTTACCTCCAACTGTTCCTTATTTTGTACCAGTGGTTGGTTCATTTATTGCGATTGTTATCGTAAAGCATTCAATGGGTGGGTTGGGAAATAATTTATTTAATCCGGCACATATTGGTAGAGCTGCATTACTTGTTTCGTGGCCTACACTTATGACGAAGTGGTCGACAATTACAACCTCAGTAGATGCAGTAACCTCTGCAACACCTCTAAATATACTTAAAAATAATGGATATGACCAGTTACTTACTACATATGGCGGTAAAAGTAAATTATATGAAGCTTTGTTTTTTGGGACAAGAAACGGAAGTATTGGAGAAACATGTACAATTCTTTTGGTAATTGGCGGAGCTTTTCTTATTTATAAAAGATATATTGACTGGATTGTTCCAGTTTGCATGATAGGTACTGTTGGAATTTTGACATTTGTATATGGACCAAATGGTTTGTTTACAGGTGACCCTATTTTTCACATGATGGCAGGAGGATTAATTATAGGTGCCTTCTTTATGGCAACAGATATGGTTACTACGCCAATCACTAGAAAAGGGCGTGTGATATTTGCAGTAGGAGCTGGTGCACTTACAGTTCTTATTCGTTTGGTTGGTGGATATCCAGAAGGTGTGTGTTACTCAATATTATTAATGAATGCAGTAACTCCACTTATAGATCAACTGGTTCGTCCTAGATTATTTGGCAGGAGGGTTAGACAATATGTCAGAACATCAAAATGATAAAAATGATAGTATTTTTAAAATAGCCTTAAACTTAACAGTTGCATGTCTCATATCAGGATGTATCATTGCTGCAACATATTACATAACTGCTGATACAGCTGTAAAAGCTGCAATTTCGTTGCGTGATGAGACAATGAAGACAATGGTAGACGGTTCAACAGGTATTAAAGAAATGCAAAGCAAAGCGGACTGGTATGAAGTCTATAAAGACAGTGAGTTAATGGGGTATATCATACCAACTGACACAAAAGGATATGGCGGAACCATGGCGCTTTTAGTTGCTGTAGATAAAGACCTAAAAGTTATTACATATAAGATTATAACTAGTAAAGAAACGCCGGGACTTGGTGAAAATGCAGGTAAAAGTGCATTTGTAAGTCAATTTATTGGTAAGACAGTAGAACACTTGGTAGTAACAAAGGATGCTTCCGACACAGCGGATATCCAAGCGATGAGTGGTGCAACTATTTCTTCAAAAGCAGTAACAGTAGGTGTAAAAAATGCTGTGGAAGAATTAAAAACCTACCTTGAAGGAGGACAATAAACAATGCGTGAATTGTGGAATATTTTTAAAAAAGGAATCATTTCTGAAAATCCAATCCTAGTATTGGCATTAAGTCTATGTCCTGCTTTAGCAGTTACAACTACAGTGCAAAATGCCTTAACAATGGGGCTTTCAGTGACATTTGTACTTGCCTGTAATAATACAGTTGTATCTTTTACAAGAAAATGGGTCAATCCGAAAGTTCGGGTGCCAATTTATATAACGTCAATTGCAACAATTGTTACTGTTGTTGAGCTATTATTACAAGCTTATGCACCGAAGTTATATTCGAATCTTGGAATTTATCTTCAGCTCATTGTAGTATTTGCAATTATATTGGCAAGAGCAGAGGTATTCGCATCAAAAAACAAAGTGCTTCCTTCTTTTGCAGATGGATTTGGGATGGGAATCGGATTTACATTGGCAATGATTTTAATCGCTACTTTCCGTGAGATCGTTGGAAATGGTACATTTTTTGGATTTCAAGTAATGGGAAGTTGGTATCACCCAGCGCTTATCGTGATTTTGCCACCAGGTGCTTTCATTTTAATTGGATATCTAGTAGCGGTTTCAAAGATAATCAATGAGAAGAGAGAGAATAAATTGAAACTAAAAGGAGAAGCTCAATGAACGAATATTTGTTGCTTTTTATAGGAACGGTTATCACAAATAACTTTGTTTTGACACGATTTCTAGGATTGTGTATTTTCTTCGGGGTATCTAAGAAATTAGATGCGTCAATCGGAATGGGAATGGCAGTTACCTCAGTAATTACGCTAAGCTCTATGATTTCTTGGGCAGTTTATAACTTTGTGTTGGTACCATTACATATGACATTTTTAACAACAATCGTTTTTGTACTTGTTATTGCAAGTTTTGTACAGTTACTTGAAATGTTTATTCGTAAATTAGCACCTGCGCTATATAAGCTTTGGGGAATTTATCTGCTTCTCATTGCAACGAACTGTGTTGTGCTCGGTGTTCCACTTTTAAATGTTGAATCTCATTTTTCATTTGGAATGAGCGTTGTTCATGCGATTGGATCAGGAGTTGGCTTTACATTGGCGATTATTTTAATGGCAAGTTTAAGAGAAAGAGTCAGATTTGCAAATGTTCCCAAGGCACTGGAAGGGTCTGGTATAGCATTTATATTGGCTGGACTATTGGCTCTTTCATTTTTCGGATTTTCAGGTATGATAAATATTTAAGAATGAGGTAAAATATGTCAGCAAGTATTATAACAGTTATTTCTATTATTGCAGTAATGGGATTAGTAGGGTTGTTCTTCGGTTTAGTCCTTGCGATTGCCAATAAAAAGTTGGCGGTTGAACTAAATCCGCTTATTCATGTAGTAGAGGACGTCCTTCCCAAAGGACAATGTGGGGCCTGTGGATTTGCAGGTTGTCAGGCTTATGCAGAGGCAGTAGTTTCTGATCCAGATGTAGCCCCCAATTTATGCATACCAGGTAAAGAGGCAGTAGCTAAAAAAGTCTCTGAACTTACAGGTAAAGTGGCGAAAGAAGTTGAACCAAAAATAGCTTACATAAAATGTAATAATCCAATCAATATAGCACCAAAAAAGTATCAATATTCGGGCATTCAAGACTGTATTGCTATGAATTTATTACATGAAGGTTCAAAAAGCTGTAAATACGGCTGTGTTGGCCTTGGCACCTGTGTAAGAAATTGTCCGTTTAATGCAATTGAAATGGGTGAAAATGGATTACCAAAGATTAATAAGTTAAGATGTACCGGTTGTGGAAAATGTGAAAATGTTTGTCCTAAAAATGTAATTGAATTGATTCCAGTAAACACAAAAGTAAATGTAGTCTGCAATTCAATTGAGCGTGGTGCGAAAGCAAGAAAAGACTGTCATATTGCTTGTATTGGATGTGGGATTTGTGTAAAAACATGTCCTCATGGTGCAGTGAAAATAGTGGATAATTTATCCGTAATGGACAAGCATATATGTATGGAAGTATGTAGTGATCCAGTTTGTATTGACAAATGTCCAACGAAAACAATTGAATATGTGAAGTGATAAATATTTAAATAAGATACGTCAAATCATTTTTGGTTAAGCACACTGCTTTAATCATTTTTGGTTTGGCGTATTTTAAAAGATAAAATTACTTTAAAATACTATTTTAAAAAGAGGAATCTCTTCTTTGGTTCCAATATTAATATATTGTCAAAAAACATCATATTATGGAGTCAAAAAACATTTTTTCGCATATTATATATTATTAAAAGGAGAGTGAATTTTATGTTTAATAAAGAAGAAATAAAGAGAAAATTTGAAGGAACAACAGAAGAAGAAGCTTTGAAATTATTAGCTGAAAAATATCATATATCTTGGAATGCTCATTCAACATCATGTAAATTTTGGTTTGCTAAAGTTTTCACTTATTGTTCTTCAAGTCAGTTAGAATGTCAATTGAATGATTTCTTATGGTTTATTAATTATATAATTGTACCTTGTACAAAAACTTGTTTCAATGAAGAAGATACCGTTTTTTTAGGCTGTACCTGCCCTTGTGGCCATAAACAAACAATCGTTTATTATACACTTTCACCTAATGTTTAGTAAGTCATAAAATCAATCCATTAACCAAAAGAAAAACCCCAACATTTACGTTGGGGTTTTAACAAGATTTATGCATATGGATATGTGTTTTGCTCAACAGTGGCCTGATTAATAATATATTTTCTGAATATTATTGACCACTAATTCATCAGACAATAATATTATTATGACAAAAACACATATATACATTTGATTGACAGTGATTTATACAATATGATATGATATTTATAGTTAAAAGGGAGTAGCTTATAAGCTATAAAGTCAACAACCGGCCGATGATTGCCTGGCTTTATACTCCAGTAATGGATAGCAAGACTTTTAATATAACTAAGAATATTCTTAGTTATATTAAAAGTCTTTTTTATTAGGTCCCGTTTATAACTATAACTAATTATAATTATTAAGGAGGATTTATTTTTGTCAACAAAAAAAGCATTATATTGGGTTGCATTTTTTATCGCATTGGCTTTATGCTTTAATGCGGGGATTTACTTTTTCATGGGAAAAGAGCTAGCACTTCAGTTTTTAGGTGGCTATGTTATAGAACAGAGCTTAAGTATCGACAACTTGTTTTTGTTTATCATGGTATTTTCAAGCTTTGGGATTAAACTTGAACATCAAAGAAGGATATTAAATTATGGTATATTTGGAGCAATTGTATTAAGATTAATATTTGTATTACTTGGCGTTACAGTCGTTAATGCATTCCATTGGGTACTTTATGTTTTCGGTGTAATCCTTATTATCAGCGGGATCAAGATGGCTATTAAGAATGAAGAAGAGGCAGACATGAAAGACAGTAAAATGATAAAGCTTTTAAGCAAAATCATTCCTGTAACCAAAGAAGTTCATGGTGATAAATTCTTTGTCAGAATAGATAAAGTCCTTTATGCAACACCATTATTTGCGGTTATTTTCATAATTGAATTTACTGATATCCTGTTTGCAATTGATTCTATTCCAGCTATATTTTCAATTACGACCAATCCATTTATTGTGTACACATCGAATATGTTTGCAATTTTAGGTCTTAGAAATCTGTATTTTGTTCTGAGCGCAATGCAGGAAAAATTTAAATATGTAAAATATGGCGTAGCACTTATCCTTACATTTACAGGTGTAAAACTTACAATATTAATGTTTGGCATTGAGATTCCGGTTGAACTTTCACTTCTTATTATCTTTGTGACACTTGCAGGAAGTGTGTTTGCATCCATGGCATTCACAAGAGATATTCCGTTGGGAAATGGAGTTGTCAACAATGAAAGCAACATCGACGCAGAATAAAGAATTACAGGGTTTGTATAAATCTTAAAGAAGTTAGTGAAGTTGCTGTTGTCTTACGTTATCAGGTCTCATAGGCTCCTACGTTAGGGGCTTGTGAGACCTTTTTTAAAATCAGGGATTAATTAATTAAGCATTAGTATCGTTATTATAGGTGCAAATATTATCTTTAGAAAACTGTGATATATAAATGCAAAAGAACTATATTACATTCAACCTATATTGAGGCACATATGGTTGACGGTAAAGATTTATATAAGTAGATAGTAAGAAAAAATTATTTCTAACAAACTATAAGTTTAGATTGACATTAAATGGAAACACCATTATATTATCTATATTACAATTTGTAAAAATATAAAAGGATATTGAGGGGTTTTTTATGAATGTAGAAGGCGTAGATGGTATTAGTAATTGTATTCAATGCGGAAAAATATTTCGAAATTTGGGAAATAGCTTTAATATTTGTCAAAAGTGTAAAGAGTTAGATGAAGAAGAATTTAATCTGGTAAAAGACTATATCTATGAAAATCCATTCGCAACACTCAAAAATACTGCGTCGGCCACAGGGGTAAAAGTAATGAGGATTCAGTCTTATCTAAAAAATGGAAGATTAATGATACCAGATAATTCTCCTATTTTTATAAATTGCGAAAATTGCGGAGCGAGTATTAAATATGGTAGGATATGCATAGAATGTGCGAAAATATTATCTAAAGAGATGAAAAAAGAAATGAGTATAGAAGAATGCCAAATAGGCGAGTGTCCAAAAAGAGATAGCTGGTATACCACAGTATTTTCAAGTGGATTTACTAAATAAAATAAAAGTATTTTTACATGAAGAGTAATTATTTATTTTTCGTTATGGATTCGAAAATTACCAAATTATATTAAGTGGGAACAATTATATTATTGGACCGAATAATATGAATATCTCAGTAATACTACATGAGGTAGATGAGATAAAATAGTTATAGTTTTCTGTAGATAATAAAATAAGACAGTCGTTCTTGGATTATGACTTCCGTGGGCACTATGGCTAGGTCTACAGCACTATAAGAATTTAACCAACAGGTTTAGTTTGAAGGATTTAGAAACAATTTTTGATAATATAGACAACGGAATAAATATTCCGGAGCAAATACTCCTATAAACTGACTATAGGTTCTCTCATTTGCACCACTATCTGTCCAGTCTTGTTTACAAAAGGGCGATAGTAAAAATGTGGTTTTAATGTACACAAGAACTTTGTTGATGTTTGTTTTGAACATGGGGCAAGCGTAACCTACTTTAGGTGAATGCTTAGATTCAGAATCAAATGGAGGCGTATTGCAATGAATAAAAGAAAAGAAGATAGTGATAAAAGGGTTAAAACATCCTCCTTCCAGACAAAAAAAAGCAGTCGAAAAACGATGTTCATTGTGCTGGGAGCAGTGTTTATTAGCATTATTGTGATGATTAATGTTGGCCAGATTATAATAGGGTTATTATCCTTTAAAAGTGAGGAGTATTCAACCACTGATATCAGTAACTACGGTGTATATGAAGGTCATGTAAGAGATGAAAAAGCACAATTGCGTAGTGGACTATTTATTTTTCCAAAAGAATTATCAGTAAATGCCAAAAATATTGAATTTCTGTATTCATGTAGAGTACGAGGTTTAGGTTTGAGTTATCAGCAATTTTTAAAATGTACCTATTCTGACCAAGAATACCGAGCAGAAATTGATAGGCTTAAAAGTATAAAATGTGAAATTAATACGAAAAATGGAACAAAGGTTAACTATGTTGAATATTCAGATACGAAATTTAATTATCCCGCATATATAGCAGCTTACGGAGGGAACCGTATATTTGAGTACGCAATATTTAATGAAGATATAAAAACTATTACATATATATATATTCAGATTGTTTCAAATAACGATGTAGCATTTAGCAAAGAATATTTGCCAATAGAATATCAAAATGAAAAACAATTACTAGATGATGATAATTTGGACAATAAAAATATCTATTATACCTATCTGGGTTATGGCGTTTATAAAGGTTTTAAGGATTAGGGTGTAAATAAAACTAGTGAAGGATTTGGAGATTAGTTCTCCAAAGCAGGAAGATTCTTCAACAAGTGTGGTTGATTTTCGTCAACATTTGCTAGAGGGTCTCATAAGTGCCACGTATAGGCACTTTTGGGATTTTTTTCATTTTATAGTAATTTCCCAACTCGGCGAAGCCTTATATTTAAAATGCCTGCCAGAAAGAGTAAAGTATTAACGACTATAAGTGAAATAGATATTGGATTGGAATGTTTTATAAAAGGAAATAGTTTGGATAGAAATTTTCAGTATTTTAAAATCAAAGTTAGATTAGGAGCATATTTACTTGATTTTGTTAAGGATGATTGTAATATATATTGCATATCATTCTCAACCAGATACCTGGCAAAGAAGTTTTGGGTACAACGATCTTTATGATGATATATTTAGAATTGGGTCAAATATGAATTATATTCACTTTAATACAACTGGAAATAATTATGTGTTATGGCTGTGGAAAGGTGACTATTGGAATTTACACAGTGGCGCTGAAATTGGTTTATATACTGCACCACAGAATTATGAAGAAGAAATGCATTATGATGCAATAAACTTTGAATTGCCAATGAAATTGAGTCTTTATAATTACTATTCAAAGAATAATATTCAGAATATATTTAACTGGTCACCAAAGGTAAAACAGTGGTGGGTAACTGGATTTAATGCTAATTTTAAGAATCCTAATCCTGATGTAATGGTTTCTATTGGTAGTATTGATTTTTCAGGTCATGAGAGTATATTTAATGAACTAAAGAGATCGTACAATGGAAATGATAATATGATATTTGATGAGAATGGACATACACTGTGGATATCATGGAAATAAGGAGCTTATATGAAATGGAAAGAATGTTTCACAGCAATATTAGTTGTGATGATAACATGTATGACAACAGCATGTAGATTGACCACGAATGGTAGTGAATCAAATAATCAGAACGCAGATGAAAAAGCACAGATGGAAAAGAGCACGATCATGTCATCTATAAAGGAACAGGATGTGCAGAGCTTAATAAATCTTTTAACGAAGCAAGTCAGGGAATCTGGTAATATAGAGAATGAAGTTACGGGATTTTATTCTTCTATAAATGGAACGGTCATATCGTATGATGATACCTGTGGAAATGTGCAGAGCGGCAAAATCAGAGATGGCCAAAAGACTGAAAAAATTGTAGAAGGGACGATACGTGATATTAAGACGAATGAAAGTGGCAATTATATGATTGTATTTCAATCCTATCTGCATTTGGAAGGGGAACCTGAAAGTGAGGGGATTTATCACATTAGTCTTTATGACTATGATGAGGTGAATCAGAAAGCTGGAGCATTATTGTCACAGATCGGTTTAAAGAATGAGTAATCAAGCAGGGGTTGGAATCAAAGATTCCAACCCTTTCATAATATTGACTTCCTTCCTTTTTAATATATAGGCAATAATTTTCATTTTAATGCACCTCCAGTATTGCTGGTGTGCTATGATTCCACAGTTAGCTGGAAAAGGCCTTATGATAAAGTAGACATGGGAGTTGTTGATGCTAGCATTGTCACAACTCATATGATACTTCAAGTTACGAACTTAGGATTAGGTAGCACTTGGGTAGGACATTTTAATGCTGATATTATCAAAAAAAACTTGGAATTACCAGAATATCTTGTTCCAGTAGCACTTCTTCCAATAGGTTATCTAAGAAGTGATTCAGCTCCACATCAATTACATGGCAAGCGTTATGATATTAATGATACAGTTTTCTTTAACTCTTTTGAAGGTATAACTCAGGGCAAAAATGATGAAGGACAACGTGACCTACTTAAATAATATAAATTGTCTAAAGCAGGTATTCATATACTGTCTATAAGATGTAAAAAACTATCGGGAGGTAAAAAAGATGATTTATGAACTTACAACTATGCTTCTAAATCTTTGGGGAACAAAAAAAGCAGTGGAAGGTATTTTAAACTATAAAAATACATCACAAAGTAATGGGAGATTACTGGGAAATGTTATAGAGCGCTCTTAAAAAGAGAACCCTCAGAAGGCGAAATAGTAGGATGGCTAAACAGCCCAGAAATGACAGAAAGAAGCGTGTTTGTGGCTCAATTTATGTTGTTGGAAGAATATCTTACTGTTCATCCCGATGCAGCAAACTATTAGGTATAGGGCTTTGTAATATTAGTTCCGATTTAACTAAAAAAGAAATCTCTATTTTGTATTTGTTCATGTCTATAAAATAAAAAAATTATTAGGTAAAGATTTATAGAAAGATTTTACTACATGTTCCTTTTTTGATTCTTTGAGGACATATTCTTTTTATTTGTTCTATACATAAATTACGAAGAAAATTGAACGGTCTTTTAGATGATGGAGATAATTACAATTATTTACATTGCCTTTAACAAATCAATGTTTTATATATCTCCATTATCCTATATTTTGCTTATTACTTGGGCAAATCTGATATAATCAATAACACTTTTTACACAAGGAAATACTTCATAGGCGCCTACTTTAGGGGCTTGTGTGACTTCCTTCTTTTTATCAGGTGTTGTCTGGCTTTATGTTTCTTATGGATATGGTGTAATAAAGTTTTCGTTTATAAATAAAAATATAATTTATATTTAGTATGAAAAAGATAGTTGACATAGTCCACTACATTTGCTACAATATATTTGTGGACAGCGTCAACTATTTCTCCACTAAGGAGGAACCAATCATGAACGATGAATCAAATACAATTTCTCAAATTAGAAGCTTTAATCGTTTTTATACAAACGTATTAGGCTTACTAGATCAACACATATTAGACAGTGAGTATTCATTAACTGAGGTCAGAGTTTTACATGAAATATGCAAAACAAATCAGTGTACTGCTATTGTTTTAGGCAATCAGCTGGAGATTGATCGTAGCTATATGAGCAGAATAATTAAACATTTGGAGAAGGGTGAACTGATTACTAAGTTACAATCCAAGCAGGATAATCGGGTATATTATATTGCTCTTACCGAAAAGGGTTTAGGCATTATTGTAGAACTTAATAAAAAATCAGATGAACAAATTTCACAGCTATTTAAACATTTAGGGCAGGAAGAGTTATCTAAAGTCTTAGAAGCAATGAGCGTTATAAAAAAAAGAGTATCAGAAAGTTTATATCCAATTACTATCCGTAATTTTGTTAAAGATGATATAGAGTATTTGATTTTGCGGCATCAGATTCTATATCCATCCGAATATGATTTATCTTCAGTCTTTGTCAACAATGTAAATACGGTAATACATCAATTTATAGAACATTTTGATGCGAGTAAGGAATGTATACTGATTGCAGAAGTGGACGGACAAAGACTCGGAAGCATCGCAATTGCTAAATCTGATACTAAAACTGCACAATTAAGATTTTTTCTCCTTGAACCGGAAGCAAGGGGCAAGGGGATAGGAAAAAAACTTATTGAAAATGCACTGGAATTCTGCAGAGAGAAAGGATATACACACATTTTTCTCGAAACTATAAGTAGACTAAAAACAGCAAGGTACATTTATAAAAGTAAAGGATTTAAGATAACCCATACACATGAAAATCCGGCATGGGGAAAAGATGTTATAGAAGAACGCTGGGATTTGGATTTATAATAATCATAAAACAAAGGATGGTCAGGATTTTTATAATGATTGAATAATATTACTCTTTCTTATTTGAATCAGTAGAAAAAATCCCGTTAAGGGGACTAATAAAGATAAAGGAGTATAAATTACCTGTTGAATGCCAGATAAGTTTGCAGATGTTTTATGCCTACAAGTTAACTAGTTAATTAATTAAATTCTATAACTCAGCATTCTTAAATTATAGAAGGCTGGGTTATTTCATAGTATGGCAAGCCCTATAATATGAAGAAAAATTAATGTATTGGAGAGCAAGAAGGTATTAAGTTCTAAAACTACAACATTATCACGTCTTGGAAGAAGATTGTGATTTTTGTCTTACGTTATCAAGTGCCGTAGATCCCATAAATACTGGGTTCTACGGCACTTGTTGGTTTTATCAGGTGGCGTCTGATTGCGTCAAAATTTGCGAATTTGGTGTAATAATTGGTGTAAAAATGGTGTAGAAAAAAGGGGTGGGAAGAGCCAAAAATTTGGGGATTTGACAGGATTTGAAAATGAAGAGTTTACATTAACTACTTCATATGAAAAATAATTTTGCGTATAAATTATAAAAAAGTTGTTAAATTATACCCCCAATAGTACAATAACATTAAATTATAAAGAATAAGTGAATATAATTACATCCAATGAAACAGAATAAAATATCAATTATTTCATTGATTTTGTTATTATTTTGCAGCGCGTACGCACGTTCTAATGTAGTTGTCACTGGATGGTGGAATGAAGTATATTATGAAAATACGCTTCGCAAATGGTTATGATTTATGAAAAATGTAATCAAGGGATGGATATATGAAACATTTAAATATTGGAATACTGGCACATGTCGATGCTGGAAAGACAACTTTATCGGAAGGAATGCTATTTAGGTCGGGCAGCATTAAAAAAATGGGAAGAGTAGATAATAAGGATGCTTTTCTTGATACTTTCGAGCTTGAACGCGCAAGAGGGATTACTATTTTTTCAAAGCAGGCTGAACTTGAATATGGGGAGGTCAGTATAACACTTCTGGATACGCCTGGACACGTTGATTTTTCAGCTGAAATGGAAAGAACACTGCAGGTGCTTGATTATGCTGTGCTTGTAGTCAGCGGAGCTGATGGTGTGCAGGGGCATACCAGAACGCTGTGGCATCTGCTTGAAAAATATGATATCCCTGTATTTGTATTTGTAAACAAAATGGATCAGAATGGAACCGATAAGGAAATGCTTATGCATGATCTTCAGAAGAGGCTGAATAATAGCTGCATTAATTTTATGGCAGATAAAAATGGAAGCACGTCTGAGTCGTTTTATGAAAATATAGCACTATGTGATGAAAATCTGCTTGGCAGGTTCCTTGAAAATGGAAAAATTGAAGATGATGATATCACGAGGATGATTTCTGCAAGAAAAATATTTCCATGTTATTTTGGAGCGGCACTACGCCTTGATGGTGTTGATGAGCTGCTTGCAGGCATTGAAAAATACTCATGCCAGAAACTCATGCTGGAAGAGTTTGGCGCAAGAGTATTTAAAATAGTAAGGGATGAACAGGGAAACCGCCTTACCTATATGAAAATTACAGGAGGAAGCCTTAAAGTCAAATCACAGCTTTCTAACCTGAAAAATTTCCAAAATGCAGATGTAGAGAATGTATGGGAAGAAAAGGTTAATCAGATACGCATTTATTCAGGCGAAAAATTTACTGCAGTAAATGAAGTTGGGAAAGGATATATCTGTGCAGTTACCGGATTGAGCCAGACATTTCCAGGGCAGGGATTTGGAATCGAGGAGGACTTTGATCAGCCATTTATCCGGCCTATGCTGACTTATAAGATTGAACTTCCGTCAGGATGTGACCCGGCAGTGATGCTGCCCAAATTAAGACTGCTTGAGGAGGAAGAACCGGAACTCCATATTGTGTGGGATGAGAAGCTTCAAGAAATCCAGACGCAGATAATGGGTGAAATTCAGATCGAAATTTTAAAGAGTCTGATTTTGGAACGTTTTGGACTGGAAGTGGGATTTGGAAAAGGAAATATTCTTTACAGGGAAACGATTGCAAACGAGGTTGAGGGAGTTGGGCATTTTGAGCCTTTAAGGCATTATGCAGAGGTACATCTTAACATGAAGCCGGGCGAATCAGAGAGCGGACTTGTTTTTGAAAGTGACTGCAGTGAAGATATTCTTGACAGGAACTGGCAGAGGCTTATTCTTTCCCATCTTCGTGAAAAGGATCATGCAGGAGTCTTGACAGGAGCTCCAGTCACAGATATGAAGATCACGCTGGTTTCGGGGAGGGCACACCAGAAACATACGGAGGGTGGGGATTTCAGGCAGGCAGTCTACCGTGCTGTAAGACACGGGCTTATGCAGGCGGAATCAGTGCTCCTTGAACCATATTATGAATTTTTATTAGAAGTGCCCGAAAATACGATCGGCAGGGCGATGAATGATATTGAAAAAATGAAAGGTACATTTGAACTGGCTGGTACCAAGGATGGAATGACGATGCTGAGTGGAAGTGTACCTGTGGTAAATATGCGTGGATATCATACTGAAGTCGTAGCATATACAAAAGGATTTGGGAGGCTTTTCTGCTCTTATAAAGGATATGGCGTCTGCCATAATGCGCTGGAAGTGATCAGTGCCTCAGAGTATGATCCAGACAGAGATACAGAAAATCCTTCGGGATCTGTTTTTTGTGCAAATGGTTCAGGATTTACAGTGAGCTGGGAAACTGTAAAGGATTACATGCATCTGCCATTTGTTCTAAAGGAAAATGTAAAAGAGGAACAAGAAGAAAAAGAGGATGTAAGGACACACAGATCAGTCATGGATGAGTGGATAGATGACGAGGAAATTGATGCAATTATGAAACAGACATTTTATGCGAACAGTAGTGAAAAGACAGGAGTCAGAAGACGCACTGTTGTAAGACGAAAAATTCAGGATTATTCAGATGAACATGTGGGAAGTAGTGTATATAAAAGACTTGCTGTTTCAAAAGAAAAATATCTGCTTGTAGATGGATACAATATTATTTTTGCATGGGACGAGCTTAAGGAACTTGCAAAAGTAGGAATCGATGCTGCACGTGGAAGACTCCTTGATATTATGTCGAACTATCAGGGCGTCAGGAACTGTACACTGATTGTTGTGTTTGATGCATACAAAATAAAAGGGCATGAAACAGAAGTAGTTCAATATAATAATATCAGCATTGTTTACACAAAGCAGGATGAGACCGCAGATCAGTATATTGAAAGGTTTGCATATGAAAATGAAGAAAAATACAGTATTACAGTTGCTACTTCAGATGGACTGGAACAGATGATCATAAGGGGAATAGGTTGCAGGATTATTTCTGCAAGGGAACTTGAAACAGAAATCATTGATATTAATCAAAAAATCATTCATGATTTTAGAGCGGGTCAGGAACAGCATAGAAATCTTATCGCTGACGCAGTGCCAAAAGAAATGAAAGAAGGAAATAGGGGGAATAACAAATGAAGCATCAAAACAAAGTATTGAAAATCATAAAAAGGATACTCGTTGCTTTTAGTGCAATTGTGTTAGTGATTATGATTGCTGTGTTAATCATGTATCATAACGAAATCCTTACAGCCTTATCGGTTAAACAGATTAGTGATGAACAGGCATTTACAATAGAATTACATGGTGATATGTATTTTGATGACTTAATGAAGACTGAGATAAACACCAACAAAGAACTGGAGACATTTCTATATAACAAACTTTCACTTAACTTTTATGGAAAGCTTGTTAATAAACATGGATGCTCTGCATTCTATGCTAAAACACCAGATGGAGATATACTTTTATGTAGTGATATTGACAAGTCAATATCAGATGAAAAAAAGACACCAGTTGTTATGAATATGAATCTTGGAAAGAAAAGCATGGTAATTGGTAATGCTGGAGAAATAGTCGATGCAACGGATGGTCTCAATATAAATGAAAAGTTACTTTTAAACGCTACTTTATATATGGCATGTAATGGCATTAATGAAAATGGCCTTGCGATTGCCGTGGCCACAGCATCAGATTCTCGTTGTAATGATACTGATAAGCAGAATCTTTATGATGGGGTAATAACAACTGCAGTTCTCAATAATGCTTCTAATGTGGAAGAGGCAATTGCATTTTTAGAAAATTATGATGTTGTAGCAAACTATCCTTTGAGCCATTACATGATTGGAGATGCCAAAGGTAATATAGCAGTTATAGAGTGGATAGACGGTAAAATGCAAGTTATTAAACCAGATAAGAACTATATGATTATGACGAATTTCCCACTAGCCACGATGAATGGATTTGGAACAGATAGATATAATGCTTATAAGAATGCCTTAAGCCAGTGTGGCGGAATTCTTACAGAAGAGGAAGCCCTAAAGCTTCTTGCAGAACATGTAATTCCCGGTGATGAATGCTGGTCGGTTGTATATAATCTTACAGATGGTTCTGCGACTGTATGCTTTAGAGCAGATTATAATAATTCATTTACATATTATATAAATGGTCAAATGAAAAACTAAATTCCAGTTTTAAATGATTTGAAAATGAAAATATCTGGTTAGATAATAGTGGTGGAGAAGAACACTGATATTGTTATAGTAATGGTGTAAAAATCCCTAAAAAGGCATTTTATAAAAATTTTCGAATCTAAAAACCAAGTAAACATGAAGCTTACCAGAAAATAAAATAAAAAAATTAGCACTCTCGTCTTGTTAGAGCGTAGTTGCTGTTGTCTTACGTTATCAGGTCTCATAGGCTCCTACTTTAGGGGCTTGTGGGACTTCTTTCTTTTTATCAGGTGTTGTCTGGCTTTATGTAAGAACACTTAAATGGTGTAAAAAATGGTGTAAGATATGAAATAAGAAAAAAGAAATAAGAAGAAAAAAGAAATGAGAAAATGATAAACGAGAAAAGATAGACCCTAATAAGATAGTGGAATGTTAAATTTGAGATTAAGGCTCTTTTTTAACTGTCCGGCTTATAGGGTCTATTTTAAGTTTGTTAAGCGTTTTTTTAGTGACCCATATCGAAATGAGGATCAGGCGTGGATTCAGAAATTGGTTGATAAGCATAACATTAAGGTCAAGAGCAGATTGGCAGTATTGATTAAATTTATATAGTTAAAAAAAAGGCCTTCGTGTAGAAGTCCTTTTTTGATATAGAAAATAAGAATAATTTGAGCTACAGGGAGAATTATCAGAATAATAAAGTACAATAATTTGATTGCTTAAGTTTTTTATAAGAATCACCCAAAGTTGCAGATGCTTTAAGTGTAAAAAAAATCATGTGTTCTTTCTACATTTCAGTGGAGAGGTTCCTGTCAGCTTTTTAAAAGTGCTGCTGAAATAATTGGCGTTACAGAATCCCAGGCTGTCTGAAATAGCCTGAATAGACATACTAGTATTTGATAACAGCGAGAGAGCAATTCCTATCTTATAGGTGTTCAGATAAGAGATATAGGAAGAACCTACACATGCATGGAAACGACTCATAAACCTGGATGCTGACAATCCTGCTCTAGAAGATAATTCATCTACTGTAGGATTGGAAGCATAGTTGAAGTCTATATATTTCAAGGATTCAATAATCAATGTATCAGCAGATAGAAGCTTAATTTCAGAATGTTCTTCTACATTACCATCACGCAAAATAATAACTAATATCTGTTCTAATAGATTATAAAGAAGTATTTCAGAGTATTTGTCGTTATTATTGTATTCTAATTGCATCTCCTCATATAAGCCGAATACTTTCTTCTGACTTTCCATAGAGATATTGTAACTGCTATGGGACATAATATTTTGGAAAGTGTTTTTACCAAAATGTGCAATACATTCATGTGCAATCTTTTGATTGAATCGTATTCCGTATCTTTCATAAGGCTCATTAGATAATGGTGTAGTCCGGTGATATACACCATTAGGCATAGGAGATACATATCCTTTATGAACAAAGTAGTTCTTGTCAGGAGTTGCAATTTGGCGGTCACCACTTACGATAAAACTAATTCCATAATAATTATTATAAATATCAGACGTTGGCATGAAGCTATCGGCTGATTTTTTTACGTATTCAACTAAGAAACATCGTCCTTTTGAAATTGGCTGCGACATATTAAACTCCTTATAATGATAGAATATTGTAGAAAAATTGGATATTTAATAGCTTATTAAATGAAAAACATATAAATTTATATTATGATTATATCATTCGTATAAGTTAATAACAAGAATAAAATAGAGGGGAATTATATATGAGAAATAATATATTTAAGAAACTATTTCTAAAAAATGGACAATGGTTTATGTTAGAAATCATAGGCACTTATGTTACTGCGATAGTATTACTGTTGGGAAATGGTAAAATCTCAGATGCGATTGATGCCATGTTTAATGGAAATTTATCTGAGATTGTAAATGAGAAGTTTTGGATTTATGTTGCGATATTGATTGTTGCTGGTTTCACATTTACATATTTACAGAATATAAGTGCAAAGATATTTTCTTCAAACATGCAGACAGGCTTTAGAAGAGCTGCAGGACAACAACTTTTTCGATTACAGTTTCAATACTTTGATACACATGCATCTGGGAAAGTATTAAATAATTTCCTAGATGATGTTCGGATGTTATCAGAATACTATTCAGAAATACTGCCAATTGTTGCTTCGTCTGTGATAACCATAGGGACAATAATGATTTCATTATTCAGACTAGACATTGTACTGACATTAATATTAATGGTTATGGTGCCGCTAATGATTCTTGTTTCAAGATTCACTGGTAAGAGGGTGTCTGATCTTACAAAGAAGTTCGTAGATTATAATGATGAATTGAGTGAATTGGCTTACGATTCCATCAACGGAATTGGAGTGGTCAAGAGCTATAATTTAGAGAATTATTTCAAGGGGAAGATTCAGAAAACGAATAAAAAACTGTTACGGTTTGCATATAGAAGAAATGAAATCTCTGCTTTAGCATTTATGACAGGACAGGTCTTAGACTATGCTCCACAGATTATTCTAGGATTAGTTGCAATAGTAAGGGTTGCAGGAGGGCATTTATCAATCGGTGAAATGTCATATTTTATGTTGCTGTTGGATAGAGTTGTGCATCCATTGGCTATGCTGCCTAATTATATAATTGAAGGCAAGATATGTCTTGTATCTAAGAAACGTTTGGAAGAATTGATGGATTATCCAATTGAACAGGAAAATGTGATGGATAATCAAAAAGAAACTGATGAAATTATGTCATTTGAAAATGTAACCTTTTCCTATAATGAAAATACAAAAGTTTTAAATGGTATTAATCTGTGTGTTCAAAAGGGAAAGAACATTGCATTCGTAGGAGAGTCAGGTGGAGGAAAAAGCACAATTATTAAATTGATATGTGGTTACTATGCTCTTGATTCTGGAAAGCTAAGATTATTTGGAAGAAATATAAATGAATGGAATCTTGATTGTCTTCGACGCAAAATTGCTATTGTGACTCAGGTTACATTTTTATTCCCTGAGACAATTGCTTGGAATGTTGCCTGTGGAGATGATCGTATTTCTATAGATAAAATAATGGAATGTTGTATAAAAGCAGGTATTCATGACGAGATAATGAAGATGCCAGAGAAATATGAGACTAATGTTGGAGAGCGTGGTGATCGATTATCAGGTGGACAGAAACAAAGAATAGCCATTGCAAGGGCGCTGTTAAAAGATGCTGAATTGATTCTGTTTGATGAGCCGACAGCTTCTATTGATATAGAAAATGAGGAGAAGATTAAAGAGGTCTTAAGAAAGATTTCAGCCGATCATACAATTATTACGATTGCTCATCGTTTGAATACAATTATCTCTGCAGATTGTATCCATGTCTTTAAGAATGGCAGAATTGTTGAGTCGGGAAAACATGAAGAATTAATTCGAATAAATGGTGCTTATAGTAAATTGTATCATATTTCAGAGGAGGCAGTTTGTGAATAATTTTAAGGTATTAACGAAATTAATTAAGATATTTCAGGGAAAAAGGGCGTTCCTGTATTTTGGTGCGATTATATCGATGGGAATCATTGATGGTGTAGCTGCAATTATGATTTCTAATATCATTGGTCTGATCACGGATACTGCAATTAAAGGAGATAATATATGGGATACGTCTGTTCTTGAATACATAATCATAGTAGTTGTTTTAAAACTTATTATTGGAAATATCCTTGGAATCTGTTATAACAACGAAGCCAAAAGAACAAGTGCTAATATGAAGAATATTGTACTTGGAAAAGCTTTAATGCTACCAATGAATTTCTATGAAAAAAATCACACTGGGGATTTCATGGCAAAAATAACTTATGATACCAATATGGCTTCAGGGATATTTGGCTCAAGACTTAGAAGGGTTATGATGCCTATTATTCTAGTCTGTGTGTGCGGAGTTCCAATGTTTATACTGTGTCCACCAGTTATGCTTGGATTATTCATATTATCTGCATTATCGTTGACCATTAATTTTGCTATGATTCCTTTTTTTAAGAAATATAGCAGAAAGATTTCAGATGATAATAAAGAAATAAGTAAATCCATTACTAATATGCTTCAGGGAATGGAGACGATAAGAATGTTTCCATTAAGGAGTACTATTGAAGAAAAGTATGATAAAGCAAATAATCATTGTGGAAGTAATATGATTAGGCAGGGAAATCTGGAATCAATCGTAGCTGGCATTAGAGCAGTGTTTGATTTAATTGGAGCCTTGGTTTTTCTTTCATTGGGAATCATCTATATGCAAAATACGAATGGAAACATGGGAAGTTTAATTGCACTCTATACTTTGTATGGAACCTTTCAATATAATTTTCTGATGATGGGAGAGTACATTCCAAGTCTAGCAAGCTGGCTGGTAAATGGAGAAAGAGTACTTTCATTTCTTGATTTGCCTGATGAGCAAAACAGAGGTGGAATGGAGCCAAACAAAGGTTGCATGGAGCAATTCGATGTGACAGAGAATATGGGCTGCGATACTGAACCATATATACAATTAAATGATATTTCTTTTGGGTATGATGAAAAATCAGAAGATGTATTCAACCATTATAGTATTGGCTTTGAACGTGGATACAGCTATGCATTGACAGGTGAATCCGGAAGGGGAAAAAGTACACTTATTAAGTTACTTATGGGCTTTTATCCACTGAAATCCGGAAATGTATCAATATGTGGAAAAGATATTGTAAAAATGGGATTAGTATATGCAAGAAGCAGGATAGCATATATACCTCAGGAACCATATATGTTTCGAGATACAGTAAAAGAGAATATCAGACAGGGACGATTGGATGCTACAGATGATGAAATAATTCAGGCTGCTCAAATTGCCAATGCACATGAATTTATTATGAAATTGGAAAATGGATATGATACTGTACTTGGTGAACGAGGAAATACTATCTCTGGAGGACAGAAGCAGAGACTTGCCATTGCTAGGGCTATACTAAAAGATGCACCCATTCTATTAATGGATGAGGCAACATCAGCTCTGGACAATGAATCAGAAAAGTTAATACAGGAATCTATATCTAAGATAAAAAAGGATAAACTCATACTAATGATAGCTCATCGACCATCAACAATTGAGACGGCAGATTGTAAAATAGTGATATAGATTTTAGGCAAATAAAACTCTGAATATAATTCGAAAAGAACCTAATAATGCTATTTATTATAATGGTGTTAAGTGATTTTAAAAATGTGATTTGCAGCGAAAAAGGAGCAATAGCAATTAGAGAAAGTACGCGAAATCAGATTGTCAGAACGTAAATTTTACCAGAAAATTACGGATATTTATGATACAGTATCAGATTATGATCCTTAGGCAAACGCAACACGACGTTTCTTACAGGCAGTGCAAAACAAATTGCATTATAGTAATTATGGAATGACTGCAGCTGAGGTTGTATATGATAGATAAATAATTGGGACGAACATAATTGAGCAAGCTTACAACAGCCAATGCATATTTATCCATGCATGGCTCATAGCTAACGTGCAAAATGGTGTAAAACACCCTAAAACGGCATTTTATAATAATTTACGAATCTGCAAACCCAGTAAACATGCGGCTTCATAGAAAATAAAATAAAAATATTAGCACTCTCACATATAAAATAAAATAATTAGCACTCTCATAAAAATAAAATAATTAGCACTCACGTCTTGTTAGAGCGTAGTTGCTGTTGTCTTACGTTATCAGGTCTCATAGGCTCCTATTTTAGGGGCTTGTGGGACTTCTTTCTTTTTATCAGTGATTGTCTGGCTTTATGTATCTTCATGCAAATGGTGTAAAAAATGGTGTAAAGTGTAAAAATAAGAAAATGATGAAGGAGGAAAGATATAAGTCATTATTGGAATTGATCAGAGGAGTGGCAATATTAGTATTCATATAGATGGAAATACTTCTAATAATAATATTGGTTAAATTAGTAATAAAAGGCTGCTTTGCATTGATACAACCATTAATTTTCGAAAGTAAATTAATGGTTGTATCAATGTCGAATTGTGGTTGTCTAATGTCGAACTATTGTCATTGACATTAAAATAATAAAATGTTATGTTCAATTTTAAGGGAAGTAATCACAGTGAATTTAAGTAATACAATGCTATAAGGCTATATATCTAGAGGGAGATAAGCAGCTAAGGGGATACTGATTTTATATCAAACTAAGATATTTTGGTCGCAGAGTATTATTTTGCGGCCTTTTTTGCTGTGAATAATCCTTAAATATTATATTTTAGGGGGAAGTATGAAGCTTATTAAGAGGAAAGTCAGATTGGAAATGAAAAGGGTAATTGCAGTAATTTTATTGGTTGTAATGATTGTTTCAAATGTAAATATTACAGCCATAAAAGCAAATTCATCGGGAACAGAGAACAAAGAAACAACTTTTAAAGGCACAGATTTTGAAGTGGACTTTAAAATCACATCACAATGGGCAGGAGCATTTAACGCCGATGTGACAGTGAAAAATACTAGTGATAAAGTAATAGACAATTGGGCAATTGGATTTAAGCTGGATAATGAAATTACAAATATCTGGAATGGACAAGTATATTCAAATGAAAATGGAATCTACGTAATAAAAAATGCAGGATACAATCAAGATATTGGAGTCGGTCAAAGCGTAAGTTTTGGATTTACTGCAAAATCAGAGGCCGTATCAGAAGTGATGATACCAAATTCTTATTATATGGTAACAAAAGAAGCTGTAGTTGATAATGCTGATTATACAGTTACATATAATGTTACAAATGATTGGGGAACTGGTTACAATGGTGAAATTATAATTACAAATAATAGTCAGAACACAATTGAAGACTGGAATTTACAATTTGATTTCTTAAATAATATTGATAGGTTTTGGACTGCAAATATTGTGGATGTGCAAGATAGACATTGTACAATTAAAAATGCGGGTTATAACTCAAATATAAAATCTGGTGAAAGTGTTAGACTTGGATTTGGTGGTAGTCCAGGCAATGCTGAAGCAGCCATTGAAAACGTTATCATTACGGAAGTAATAACAGATGCTAATGAATTGCAAGGTGATTTTGACAAAGATAATCTTACTAACCAAATTGAATTATCGATTGGTACAAATCCATATGATAGTGACACAGATAAAGATGGGATTGATGATAACTTAGAGCAATATTACAGTTTGGATCCTTTAAAAAAAGATACGGATAATGATGGTGTTTTTGATGGTGACGAAGATTTAGATGGAGATAAACTCACCATACTTGAAGAATTTGGTTTTGGGACAAGTAATTTAAAGTATGATACTGATGAGGATAATTTGTCAGACTACGATGAAATCTATGTGTATTTTACAAATCCATTAGTAGCGGATACAGACGGTGACGGAATAGACGATGGCTCAGAAATAAAATTAGGATTAGACCCATTAAATATTGATACCAATGGTGATGACATTCTTGATGGACAAGAAAAGATACAGCAACAATTATCACATGATGTAGCTTCAGAAGATAAAAAGCAAATTATAAATGTAACTATTTCAATGGCATGTACAGGTGATATTAATAAAACAACTTCTGTAGAAAATACATTTGGTGAAGATACATTATCAAGTGGGGTAGTGGGTTTAGTAGGTGTTCCAATTGAAATTAATAGTCAATCAAACTTTGATGAGGCTACAATAACATTCCATTATAATGATACACTTTTAGGTGATGTAAATGAAAATGATCTAAGGGTAATGTGGTATGATGTAGAAAATAATCAATATGTTATAATGGATGAAGAAAGTGTTCTGAATACAGAAGAAAACACAGTAAGTTATAGAACAACGCATTTTTCTACATATCTAGTAGTTGATAGTAAGGAATGGTATAAAGTATGGAGTCAAGCATTAAGCTATAATCGAAAGCCATCATCAGAAACACTAGAGTATTTTGATATCGGTTATGTGATTGATCGCTCAGGTAGTATGCAAGGTTCAAGTATTTCAACAGCAAAAGAAGCAATTGGCAATTTTATAGATGCTATGCTTTCAAATGATAGGGGAACAATTGTCGGATTTAATTCTATTGCAACTGTATATACTCAATTCACTTGGGATAAGATTAATTTAAAGAATAATCTGAGTTCTATCTATGCAGATGGCGGAACAAATGTTGAGTCTGGATTAGTTGCTGCACTTAATGAATTTGAGAAAACGGATCCCAATGTTGTACTTGGTGTGGAAAATTCTAAAATAATCATTCTATTATGTGATGGTGATGTTTACTATACAGCGGCAACATTACAAAGAGCTAAAGAAATGGGAATAAAAATATATACTGTTTTGATTGGTTCAACATATGGGCAAAGTGCATTAGAGTATATAGCAAATGTTACAGGTGGAAAGTTTTATTTTGCAGCATCGTCAGACGAAATTAGGAAAGCAATATTTGGTGTTCAAGGTGATACAGTAGGAAATGTAGATACTACAGATACAGATGGAGATGGGTTGTACGATGTATATGAGACGGGTGGAATGATTATTTCAAATGGTACCTATATAAAAACTAATCCACTTAAGTATGATACAGATGGAGATGGAATATCAGACTCAGAAGAGATGGGTGTGAAAAAAAATCCAGAAGATGATCCTCTAAACAATATAGTTACAAAAATCTTAAAACTTACTGGGCATGGATATCCGCAGCCAATAATTGCTCAGTACCTTGTTATGAAGAGCAACCCAACAAAACAAGATTCAGATGATGATGGATTATATGATGGTCGCGCAAGGTATGTAAGTGGTAAGAAGGTTGTTCCTAAGGATCCGGAACCATTAAGAATAAATGGTCCAGCGGGAATTTGGCAGGAACAGTATAATCAGGCGTATAATAAAAATGTTGCAAGTGATTATGGTGATTGGTATGATATAGATTGGTTAGACTGGAAATTAGGTAAGTGGCCTTCAGCATCAACAGGGGGCGGGTCATACGTATTACAGTTTAGATATGATAATATGAAACAGTCACTACATTCGAATGCAGATAATTGGCAAAAAATAGGTGGATATAATGATGTTTATGATGAAATCTTTAGGGTAGGAACTTCTGATAATATGAAGCAGCAAAAGTTTCAGTTCACATCTGGTGGAAAAGATTATATGATTTGGGCATGGAGAGGTGATTATCTTAATCTGGGAAGTGGAGCTGAAATTGGCATTTATACAGATCCATATACTATTCCTATAATAAATTTTAAACAGTGGAATGTAGTTGATTTTACATTACCTATGACACTAAGTTTATATAACTATTATGGAAAAGCCGATATTGATAATGTTTTTTCATGGGCACCAAATGAAGAGCAATGGTGGATTACTGGATTCAATCCAGAATTTGATGAACCCAAAGCTTTGGATATGGTTATGGTAGGAACAATTGATTTCACTGGTCGTGAAGAAATGTTTGAGGAATTGAAGAAGAAAGTAACAAATAAAAGTGAATTAAAAAAATATATGATATTTGATGAGGATGGTCATACAGTATGGATAAATTGGAGCAGCAAAATATGAAGAGGAAAATCATATTGTCACTTTTGATGGTAATGATTGTGATTTTTACGACTTCCTGTGAGTTATATGTAAATTATGATCAAAAGGCTGAGGATATATGTAAGAAAGTTCTAAAGTGCTTGGATGAGGATGATGCGGCGGGATTAAAGAGCATGTTTTGCCAGTATTCTATAGAAACCAATGGCCTAGAATACGAAATAAAAAAAGGAATGGAATTTTATAAGGGAAAAACAACTAACATTGATAAAATTAAATTTCCTAATTCTAGTGGAAAGGGCGTAGAAAATGGAAAGACAACGGAAGTTACTTTCTCGGTTAGTATAGATGATATAGTAACAGATTCTGATAATAAATATGAAGTAGTAGTAATTGAAGGGTATCAAGTTTGCACTGCTGATGAAAAAAAAGTAGGTATCTCACGAATATATATTGAATCAGAAGATGGAAAAGAATTCACTATTGGAGAGTATGTTGATTGATAAAAAATTGCGAACGGTGATAAGAGGTTTTTGTAAAAAAGACTGTCTCTTGATAGTATATTAAAAAGTTTTTAATCCTTGAGTTGCTTGTGTGAGTCAATTGCTTGGATTAGATTCAATTGTACAGGCAAAGACCAGCTAATTTTAATACATGAGCTAATACTGGAAAGTGCATTTTTAGAAGCTTAAGTGTGCAGATGATTTGAACAATTGATTTTACTGGTCGTGAAGAAATGTTTCAAACTTTGAAGAAGAAGGTATTAGGAGATTGTTAGTTAAAACTATGCTATGTGTTTCATCCTGGGGTGAAAAATATTATATTGATTATGATAAGTACAGGAATTATATCGATACCTATGGAGATACTTACGCCAGATTACTTCAGGATTAACTATGGTGAAGATGAATGAAGTAGAAATTGTTAATGAATTCGTGTTAAAGCAGAGTTACTGTTATCTTATGTTATCAGGTCTCATAAGTGCCTACTTTTAGGTGCTTGTGGGACCTTTTTCTTTTTATCAGAGCTTGTCTAGCTTTATGATATCGCGTCTATGTTTATGATATCACGTCTAGATTTATGATACTGTCGTCTTGGAAGAAGATTGTGATTTTTGTCTTACGTTATCAAGTGCCGTAGAGCCCATAAATACTGGGCTCTACGGCATTTGGTGTTTTTATCAGTTGGCATCTGATTGCGTCAAAATTCGCGAATTTGGTGTAGGAATTGGTGTAAAATGGTGTAAAAAAGGGGTGGGAAGAGGGGGAAACTGTGTGGGGGAGACGATTTGTTAATGTAGATGAGAAGGTTTATGTAAATTATTGTTATAGTTCTGTAAATATTGGTCATTCGATAATTGTCATTTGTTTTCACTTGAAATTGAAAATATTCGCTTTATGGAATATAATATAATGGTATTTTAAAAACTAAATCGATATGAAAATGGGGGAGAATATGAAGTTAGATTTAACAAATGAGAAATTGTTTCAAAACAATGAACTTGAAATAAGTAAAAATGTTACATTTGTATTTGGGAAAAATGGAGCGGGGAAATCCACATTAACCAGGGCTATTAAGGGACAAGGAACCGATTTTGATGTAAGAATTTTTCAAGGTTTTGAAAATGTTATTGATGAGAGCAAGAGACTTAATGCGGTTGTCTTAGGTGAAGAAAATAGTACAATAAAAAAGCAAATTGATGAATTAAATAAGAAAATAGAATCTTTATCGTCAGAGAAAATAAAGATTCAAAAATGTCTATCGAAGCCAGAGGATGAGAAGACGAATAATTATTGGACAAGATATTACCAATCAAAAAATAAGTGTGATGCGAAGAGCAAAGATATATCTGATTTCTATAAAAAATCTGCAGCAGAAATAAAGAAAAAGAAGAATCCGCAAATATCTTCAACAAATTTCAATTTAAGAAATTTTGAAGAGGATATTACCAAGGCAGAATATATCCAGGATAAAGATAAAAAAATATATATACAATTACTAAAATCAGAGCCTAAAGAAGCTAAAGAGGTGAAATTCCCAAATTGTGATTTAAAAGGTTTGTTAGTTGAAACTAATGGGCTTCTAATCGAATCTGTCGAAGAAAAAATAAGAATTAATAGATTAGTAAATGATCCTGAGAAAAGATTATTTGCATCTCAAGGCCTAAATTTACACAAAAAAGGAGATATTTGTTCTTTCTGTGGTTCAACAATACAGGATTCTGTTTTTAAAGAACTTGAAAGTTATTTTTCGACAGATGAAGTAAAAGAATTTATGGGGAAAATACAGAAAAAAATTGATGAGATAAATAATTACTACCTGTTAATTAGTCAAGTCGAAATAGTAGAAAATGAGTTTTATCCCGAATATCTTGATGAGGTTTTATTAATAAAAAATCAAGTTGAGGAAAAAAAGAGAGAATATAATGCTATATTAAAACAATTTGAAAAAGCGTTAGGAGACAAAAAGGCAAATTTGTTTGAAGCAAGTGAAGAACTCAATATTCAGCTTCCAGAAGATTTTAATTCAAATATAAAAAGCTATTCAGATATTAAAGAAAAAAATAATGAAAACAAATTGGCAGAAAAACAAGAACAAGCAAGAAATAAACTTCGATTAGATGTGGTGAAATCTATACTAGTTGAATATGAATATACTGCAAAACTTGCTGAATTAGAAGTTTTAGAAAATCAGAGAAAAAAGGATGAGAAAGATCTTGAGGACGAAAAATTTAAAATTATAGGGGAAGGTGGATTAGATTTTCAAATTTCAACTTGTCGAAGCAAAATAGCTGAGTTGCAAAGCAAAACAAAAAATGAAATTATATTGGCAGATAATATCAACAAAAAATTACGTCATATGGTTTCATTTGAATTAAAACATTGTGAAGATGAAAAAGAAAAAGGATATTATCAGGTTAAAAATATAAAAACAAATGAAACTAGAGATATTACTCAGTTATCAACTGGAGAAAAGAATATAATTGCTTTTTAATATTTTTTAGAAAAATTAGGGGAAATTCAAGAAAATGAAGTTGTTATCCCTAAATTAATAGTATTTGATGATCCTATGAATTCAAATGATGACAATATGCAATATTTAATAATTGAGGAATTGCAAAAGTATATGAAAAATATTAAGAATGAAAACAAGATGATTATTCTAACACATAATAATCATTTTTACCTTAATGTGAAATACCCATTTAACAGATGCTATAATAAAGCTTCTTTTTTCAGATTAGTTTCAATTGGAGAAAAAACAGTAATTAATGAAATAGCATCGTCTAAAGAAGATTTTAATACAAGCTATCAAGCTCTTTGGAAAGAATTGATATTCTTATATGATAATGAGTCAGCTTCAGAAGAAATGTTATTAAATCCTATGCGTAGAATTGTTGAGACATATACTAAATTTAATACTATGGATCATAATATATTCTGCGAAAAGGTAACAGGAGCAATGAAGTTATTTAATGTTAATTCACATTCTATAGATGATTTAGAATCCGATTTATGTGGTAAATCAAAAATAGAAATAGTAAATATTTTTTATCAATGTTTTCAGGAAAATGATGCAATAGAACATTTTAATAGTTATTGGCCAGAATATTCTCTTGTTTCTATGACTGAAGAACGATAAAAGAACATTTGATTACTTACCTAGAAGTTACAGTGAAAATTGTAAAAGTCATTTTTGATTCATTGGTCAAAGTTAATTTACTATTTTTAAGTAAATCAGAACATAAAGCAAAAAGAATTATCTGACTATATTGGGCAAAGAAAAATTACATAAAAATTTAAATTTGGGAATGTGTGGGATTTAAAAATGAATATGGTACGTTAGGGAACTTATACTTAAGTTCCCTTGATTACGAACGAACAAAGCCAGACGTGAATGTCAAGATTACCATGATGGAGTGGATGACTTGATGTTACCGGATGGGTTTGTTATTTTTATATTTCAGACGTTTTGATTGTTGAACTGCAGAAGTACTTAAACCAGACTTACTTAGACAGAAAAGGATAGAATTTCATCAAAGTGCATTGAACGTATATAATGCAGGAAATGGAGAAGATGATAAAAGATGAGCATGGAAAGAATAACGGCAATGTATAATAAAAAGATGAAAGAATCTATTGAATGGATTAAACGAGACAAAGAAAGAAGTCAGAAATTTTCTTCACACAAAAATATACAAATGTTACAAATGGGCAATCAAAAATTCTATGAATCAAAGAGTATGATAGAGCATGCAGAAAGTAGCGCAAAGGAAATGTATGCGCAAATTTTAGAAGAATTGTTTTATGAACACGGGATGAATCCCCAAAAATATAAATCTAAACGTAGATATGTAGGATTTGATTTTTGTGCAAAGAAAACTCCGTATAGATTTACAATTAAAGATCATGAAAAAGTTGTGGCAATTAGATTTTCAGATGAGTTTTATGATGAAAGCATAAAGCAGTGGATTAATCAGTTTAAGCTAGATGAAATAAAAATTGTTTTATTTGAGACTTGTACTGAAGAGAATCCATATAGGGATTTTAATAATCAGTTTATAGCTGACAGTATACCTGTGACTTTTTATAACGTAAAACAATTATTTGATAACTATTTTTCGGATGAAGAGTTTCATATATTGAACCAGGAAGTGGCTACATATTTGAAAGAAGCTAAGGATGTTCTTGGTTATACATCTGTATTGAACTTGTCACCGGCAAATTTATCATCATTTAGAGCAGATGATGAAGAAATGCTCAAAAAGATAAAAGGGAGTAAGCGACGATATCAGATTTTAGACGCTACAAATGAACGGATTACACAATACCTTTATTTACAGCATGCAGAAATCGAGGCTTCTGATCAAGGGATTTTAGACGATAGATATATTTCAAATGAATTATTTAAAGCCATGCTTGGTGATGCAGACTTTGCCAAGAGTTTTAGAACATCTGAGTGGTTGTATAATTCGTTAAAAGGAACAAGAAATTATGACTATACATCAATAATAAGTGGATATCTTAAATCGATAGAGCAATTACTTTATACAATGGTTATGTCATTTATAAATAAACCTGGATACAAGGTATCACTAGCAAAAAACAAATGGAAAGAAGCTAAAAAATATAATGTTGAAATATATAGATTTGAGAAATATAGATGTGTAGATTTTACAGACTTTAATGTGGAAAAAGGCTATATGGATGATACACTTGCGAGCCTCGCCAATTTCTTTATCATAAATAATGATGCTTTGCTAGTAAAAGAATCTGGAAAAGAAATAGTAAATATGATGCATTGTTTCAGAATTGAGTGTAGAAATGAATTTTTTCATAAACATAATTTGGAAAGTTGGGACGTTGTTGAAAAGACAAGGAAAAATGCAATTTTGTTATATAATTTAATTCTAGGTAGCTGCAATATCGATTTGAACTATTCGGGATTGGAAATTGTACAGAAAAATTCTTTTGATGTGTTGTGTACAAATATACGAGAGTGTCGCCATTTTGGAATTGGTTTTGTATTTATCTATGCGGATGGCGTTGAACAAAAAGCCATTTATGATTTTAAACAGGATCATGTTGAATATACAGATAATGGTATAGAACATTACGAATATCTAGAATTTATTAAAGTTGAAGAATTTGGACTGGAAAGTTTAGAAAAGATAGATATAGAAGGTCTGAAGGAAGAATGGAAGTTAAGCCTTACTAGAGATAGTATGCCGCAAGTGATTTATTGGATTAAGAGAAATTATGAAAAACTGCAACTTCTTTAGAACACACAAAAAGTATAAGCCAGGCGGGAATGTCAAGATAACCATGATGGAGTGGATGACTTGATGTTGACGGCTGGGGTTGTTATTTCTTTGTTGAAACTATTCCGACATAGGAATATAATAAAAGGAACAAATTAAACCATATTTAATGGAGGTGCTTATGGAATATTTAACATCGTCAGAAATAGCTAAAATATGGGGGATATCATCCAGAAGAGTTACACTTTTGTGCAACGAAGGAAGAGTTGAAGGAGCTGAAAAGAAAGGGGTAATGTGGTTGATACCAGAGAAGGCACAGAAACCATCTGATCCAAGAAAAAGGGGAGAATAATACCTACAAAGAAATACAGAAGTATTAGATTTGTTAGCAACTTGCTGCTATTGAATATAAAAAATAGGATAAATTGTGATTTATTAATTTAGGAGGATGTTTGTTTGATTAAATTTGTTCAACAATTACTAAACAATAGAGTAAATAGAGGAATAGCCAACATTAGTGCAAAACAATTAGTAAGTAGTAAGTCAAAAACGTTGTTAATGAATAAAAAAGGCATACAATGTATGTATGATTTTTATTACATAAAGTATGGCATTGTATATTCTATTAATAATTTTTACTATAATGTTACTGACATTCGCCATAAACTTATGAATTCAATTCCAATGAATATTTATAATATGCCGTCACCACGAGATTATTTTACAATTGCTACTGTGCTGAATTTACAATTAGATGATAAGACTTCCTATAATGTATTCGTGTCATGGATGAAAAAAAAATCATATGTATTTGTTGAAGATATTAAAGCGAATGAGTTACCTGAAAACATTCCCGAGAGATGGGAAAATATAAAAAATGAAATTCGTAAAAAAACTAAAGTCTGGTTGAATAGTGGAGTATATAAAGATGACTGCAAATACATGTTATATGCGGACTTATTTACTATTAAGGGAAAAGTTTGTTTAGTAACTGGGAGTGGAAAGTCGGATTCATGTAAAGCGATAGCGGATGTGAATGATACATATGATATGGTTAGGGCTAGAAAAATAAATGGAGTTTTTGAATGCTATTCAGAGTATGAAAAAAAGTATAAAAAAATAGACTTTTTTGTTCATATGGCCAGTGAGAATTTTAGTGGTTTATTAGAAATCGATCTTTATACTTATCTTTCAAAGATGCATTACAGCTTGTATGGTTGTAGTTCAGATGTTTATTATCATATGTTGGATGGGGGTAATAATAAGGTTTTTCTATATGTTCCGTATACTGATTCTCTCCTAAAGAAGTCCGATATGCTGCTGAAATATATAAGATAGTGAAAGTTGTTGTTAATATGGATAATTGTGATTTGTCGTATCAATTGAAAAAGGGGAATTCATATATAACCATAAACTAATAAAACTAAAACAAATCTCGCAAGGAATGAAGAAGGGAAGAAAATAAAAGAATGAATGTATTGGAGTTACTGGATGAAAATAATATAACCTTTTCGTTAGAGTATTATGGCTTAAATGATCTTGCGACTGGATGGGAAGTTAAAAGTATTATTGAGCAATACGGATTATTCGAAGGAATATTTGTTAACCATTCAACTCCTGTACAAATGGACTATAATGAATTTCCTTTTTATCTTTTTTCAAAGAAAATATGTGCTATGAAGGAATTGTTGCCAGCGCTTGTTGATGAAACTGCCAAAGAAAAAATCCAGAATCTGATTTCAATTTCAGAAGGTTATTTTAAAGCTATATCTGTAGGCGATATTATCAAGTACATAAATGCAGATTTTCAAACAATATTTGGGGAAGAATCAGATATTGATGCGAAACATATTACACTTGAATTTGTTGCTAAATATTCAGGTGGAATATCAGATGAAGTATTTGACTTTCTTGCTGAGAATTATGGATATTTGTTAATTGACAAGTATTCGGATTTTGAAAAGGTATTTGAAGCGAAAACTTGGTTGTTTGAAAAAACCATACCAAGTGGAAGCTACAGTGAAGTTATGTCATATAGATTTGACGAAGTTTTGAATGTGTATGCGCATATAAATAGTAAAAAAGGCTCGTCTTTAGGCGAAATAGTTAAGAATCGCATTAATGTCCTATACGGAGAAATGATTACATTATCTGAGAAACTTGACGATGAGTCTATTATGCAAGAAGAACACAAGATACGATTGTTTAATGACTTTCTTGAGAGAATAAAGCACAGAAGAGCTCCTGAGTTTGCAATTATCAACAAGAATACTTCGGGAAAGCTTGATGATTATTTACAAAGAAAAGGACAGGTGTTTTCTTATGAGATACCGGTAGAGGAAATACTGAATAAATGGAATGATCAGAATCAGTGGGAGGTAAAACTATTATCATTAACGCATGATTCTATAGTGCTTGGCGAAGATTATACTGTGCGAAGTAGGCTAGATACTCACAAAGAAGCAAAGGTATCTCTTATGGATTTGTGTTCTTCAAATATAGTTTCAGATTCTTATTTTACGCATAGTCATCAGCAAAATCTGAATATCATAGCAAGCGTAGGAACTGGAACGATGATGGGAATTTTGGCACGAGACGAAATGCTCCAAGACTATTTCGATATGATGGGAAGTGCCATTCATTTTATCGAAGAAAAAATGGAATTGGCAACAAACTCTCTAGTATATGATTATGAGTTGATGCTTAACATGATTTCTACGATAAAAGCGAATTCATCAGCCGGAAAAGAAGTGCAAGCTCCTTTGTGCTATAGTGCGTCGATGTTTATGTGTGGCTTTATGGAGAAGATTATGCGTGACACTTATGAATATGAGGCAAGAGGGAAACAGTATTTTTCAACAGATAGAGCAACATTAGGACAATTATTATCAGAATCAAATTGTTATATGATAAAAATTTTTGGTGTAGATCATATAAGAAATATTATGTTTTTCATGGGAACAGTAGGAGAAAAACAGATTGGGCAGAATATCCGTAATTCGTTAGCTCATTTAACTGGAAACATTGAAAAACACTTTTCTATAGGATTTGTTGCACAAATTATGTGGATCTTTACTGATATTTTAAATACTGTGTTTGGATATTATTTACTAGAGCATTTGAAAGGTGGCACAGCTAGTGACCAACTTTGATTTTTTGAAATAAGAACCAAAATTAAATAGTTTTTCTGATGCAGCAATAGATGCTGAGAAGTTTCTTAAGATTGATATGGAATCCAGTGAGATTAACTGTCGTCGTGTCATGGAATTTGCCATCAAGTGGATGTATTCCGTAGACAAGTCACTGGAGAGGTAGAGCTTATTTAATTCTATAAAAGCAGTACAGGTCATGAGAGAAGAAAAATGGGGATACCGAGGACACTACAGTTAGTTTCAGAGACTTTAGAATTTATGTATGATGTTGTCGGTGGAATAAGAAAGGATTTTTGTGCAAGAAATATCTTTAAAAGTGCAATTGTATAAAAATTGTAGGGAGAATAAAAATATGAGAAAAAAACATATAGTAGAATTGTTGTTAATACTATTTATTGCTTTAGTGATAAATGGATGTGGGGTGCAAAAAGAACAAAAAGAATCTCAATTAGCATATTCAAATCAATTTACTTTATATGTTATGGATTTACCTGAAAAATATCAAATAAAATCAACTGGCGAAATGACAGAAGAATTTAAAGCTGTATGCATTGATGTAATTAAAGATAGAGATATTCTACAAAAGGTACTTGCAGAACTTGAATATGGTATTTCAAGTGATACTTTATATAAAAGAATAACTATAAGTACACATACTAAGTCAATAGATGTAGTTATACAAGATGACAATGCAGAAAGGGCAAATAAGATTAGTAAGTTGTTATACGAATATACAATAGATAATTTAAAGAGTAGAACAGGACTTAAAATTAATTGTATAGATGCTCCTTAGAAAATTGAATTGTGGAAATAATTATTCATTTTATAACTGGAAACTATTTTATAACATTACACTTTGGAGGTAGTGATTTGAGTGACAAGAGAATGTATCATGAATTTAATTCTGATAACGAAGCTAAACAATGGGCCGATGTAAACTTTAAACAGTGGCTACATACACTGAACGACAAAAAAAGTGAGTCCACTGATTTGTTATATTACTATTCTGGTAATTTAAGCCTCTTATATAACCGATATTTAAAAGGACTCATCAGCTTCAGTCCTAACGAAATAGAAGAATACTTAAAGGGTATAGATACTTTAGTGGATGAAATTCATAAACATGAACTACCTGAAAATATAATCGTATATCGGTATACTCGAAAAAAATGGATGGAAGAAATAATGACCTCAGCAAACTTCAAATCAGAGAATACATTTATCGATAAAGGATTTTTAAGTACTACATTAGTGCCTGATTTACTTAGAAAGTTTGCAAAGGAACATAGATATGATTGCGTTTTGAAAATTTTTTTGCCTAAAGGAACAAAAGCGGTATATATAAATTATGATAATAGTGTTTTGAACGAACATGAGATTTTATTACCACCTAATTCCTCTCTTCGGTTGATTAAAAAACATATTAGCATGCGCTATTCTTATGTTTATGAATGTGAACTGATAGACCAGTGATTCTCAGGGGACTTATCCTGAAGGTCCATTGATAACGAACAAGCCAAGGCGGGAATGTCAAGATTACCATGATGGATGGGATGACTTGATGTTGCCAACTGGGGGATTTCTTTATTGAAACTATTCCGATGTAGGAATATAATTAAAAAACAAATTAACCATATATTTATGGAGGTGCTTATGGAATACTTAACATCGTCAGAAATAGCTAAAATATGGGGGATATCATCCAGAAGAGTTACACTTTTGTGCAATGAAGGAAGAGTTGAAGGCGCTGAAAAGAAAGGCTTAATGTGGCTAATACCAGAGAAAGCACAGAAACCAGCTGATCCAAGAAAAAGGGGAAAAAAGTAGTGGTTTTTATTTCGAAATTACTGGGTGAAATAAGAAACAACTGGAACTGTTATTTGACTGAATTATTATAAGTAATCAACAAAAAACTTAAAGAAAAGAGGAGAATGGTTTATGCCACAAAATGATGCCACATTAGATATTAGACCCGAAGATATAGAAATAGTAGATAAGTCTGAATATAGCATTGATATAAATGATTATTATTCAAATGTTCCGGATATTGCAAAACCACTTATTAAAGGTGCAAAGGCAGGGCTTAAGAAAATAGAAAAAGCTTTATATTCTGCCCCAGCTTTTATTGACACAATCAGAGCCGCTATACCAGAAGAAACGCTACAAGCTGTCTTATCCAAGGAGCAGAAAGAAAAGCTAGCATCAGGAGCACTTAAGCTAATGACAAAAAAGGATGGATCTTTGTTGGCAAATTTAGTGGATCCTAAGACAAAGAAAATTGTATCGACCGTAAATTTAAAAAGTGTAAAGTTGACTCCTGATTTGAATAAGGCTATGACAAATTATGCTACTCAGATGCAGATGGCACAGATAGTAGAAGAAATCCAATATGTTCAATTAGCAGTAGAGGAAGTTCGTCAGGGACAAGAAAATGACAGACTTGCTATGGCGTATAGCTGTCAACAGAAGTTCATACAAGCAATGGCAATTAATGATAAAAAAATTCGTACAATGGCTCTACTGAATCTGACGTCTGATGCGGAGAATAGTAGAAATTTATTGATGCTTAGTCAAAACGCAAATATTGGTTTTATAAATGATGAACCAGAAGATTTTTTTGGAAAGCTTATAAGTGGATCTAAGCAGGAAAAAATAAATCAACGTATGAATGAGATACGAGAGAGTTTATGTGTTGTCAATATGGTTTCTATTACTGAGGCTGTGGCATATCAGGAAATGGGCGAAATGGAAGCGGCAAGGATTAGTTTGCAGTATTATGGTGATTATATTAATAAAACCTATCTCGAAAGAAATGGGCTTGTGGAAAGATTGGATATGCTTGATCTGTCTCCTAAGAAATACTGGAGTAATGCACTTCCAGATATCAGTAAGAAAATTCAAGCATTACCATGCTTTGGAGAAAATAAACTTATGGAGGAGTTTTAGAAATGGAAGAAGAAAAAGTTTGTAAAAAATGTAATAGACCATTGCCAAAGGGGTATAAGTATAATGAATGCGAAAACTGCAGAGGCGAAAGGGCTGGATTTGTAAAAAAAGTAGGTAAAGGAGTATTAGCAGTTGTTTCTTTTGGAGCTCTTATAATTGTTAAAGAAAGGTTTGGTGGGGGAGATAAAGCATAAATTATCAAGCATATAGAAAATAAACGAGAATCCCCAATTATCATATAAGCAAATATCTGGAATTATTTTTGAAGAGGGAAAATTAGATGAAAAAGTGGTTGTTTCCAAAATAGAAGTAACCACTCAGCATGGGGCTGTTGCTAACAAGACACAAACAAAAGAGGCACAGTTTTATAATTTAGTTGCGATTATTTCTATCGGATATTGTGTTAATTCCAAGAGAGCAACGAATTTTCGAATTGGGGATACAGGAGTATTGAAAGAATATATGAGCAAAGGATTTGCCATAGTACAGGTAAAAGAATAATGTCTTGGTGATGTAAACTAATTCTAGGAAAGATGAAAAGGAAAAGTTTGTTTAATAAGAATGGTTTTCATTCAAAAATATAAAATTTATATGCAAGAGAGAAGAAAACCTTCTCTCTTGCATATAAGCAGGCATCGAACCCAACTTATATGCAATTTAATGATAACATATATGAAAGGAAAATACAAGAGAATAGCAAGGTTGGACGAAAAGGGAAAAAGATTTGAGTTCTTGGTTTCGAGATTAGATGAGTCTAAAAATAATGGGTATTACATAGAAGCAATGGCAATTACATATGCATTAATGGAAGAAAGAACGTATTCTTTGTTAGATAAATTGGGAATAAGTTATAGAAACAAAGATAAGTTGTATCAATGTTTAGAGTATTTTAAAAAGAATATTATTGATAGGCAACTTACGCTTACTCCGACAAAAATGTCTATTGATGAGCTGACAGATTGGTTAAAAGTGGAATTTATTGATTCAGGATTGGTAGATAACATTCAATTATGGAGAGAAAAAAGAAATGGGGTAATCCATGATTTGGCTAAAACAACAATCGAATATTCGGATTTGGAGGAAACATGTAATAGCGGAAGTGAGTATTTTAGAAAATATACCGCGTACATTATGAAACTAAAAAAAGTAATCTGATCATTGTAGTATGAAGTGGAAAGATTACTTTATCTACTGAAACAATTTACAAGGACCTAAGATTGAATGTGTTTATCTACTGGGATTACTATAATATGAAAATGTAGTGTACACCTATTATTATATTTGAAGTGAAAAGAAGTGAATAAAATTGAAAATCATATGAGGGCATCATGGAAGCCAGAGATAATGTTAAGTTTATGAGTGGAGGTAGTCAGTGTGCCAGGTTTAATGTATCCAGCATACCAGAAGTTCTATGCTGCAATATGTAGTTTAATGAGATTTAAAAAGGAAAATGATTTTTTTGATAATATTGCCAGTATGGATAATTTTTTTTCGGAATATCGAAGTACTACTTTAGTAATGCAAAAATCTTTGTCAAAAACACCATATGAAGAGATATATAAACAAAAATCCGAAGGAATTTGGGATAAGTTTTTTAATGAACAACGTGTAAAAACAATACATCAACATCCGTTTGAGTTTACAAAAACAATTCAAATTACAATATATTTCCCGTATGGAGGACGCAATATTTCATCAGAGACATTTACTGTTGAAAATGACGTACCACTAATAACACTTGAAAATAGATTAAAAGAATTTTTCCATTCTTTTAAAGATAATGAGACATTCTTTTCAGCTAATTATTTTTTTAAGGAAAAAGAAAGTGATGATGACCTGTGGGATATGTTAATGTCAGGAATTAATACTTTGCAAATATTTATGGATTATATGTATAAGACAATTAATGAAAACTGTCCATTATGTGATAAATTGCGTGAAGAAATTAATAAAGCTGGATTTGCTTTGATTCCAAGAGACTTCTTTCTTATAAATGACTATGTATATTATTTAAGTAATGAAGAGTTTGAAAGGGCGGGACGTATGGCTATTGTTTTTTCTGGGATGAATCGACAATCTCTTAAAGGATTTATGAACTCGCCAATATATAAATCTGGAAATACTGTTTTTGAAAATTTTGTCATGATGCATGTTGTGATGCAATCAACAGAACTAATGCCTGTTCTTATGACCGTATACCAAGATGAAACATTTGAGTTAGATGTTTTTCATGCGGATATAAAAACAACAATATATAGAAAAATCAATGAAACAGCAAAAAAGGTATTAAAAGGAGATGCGAAAGAAGTATTCTTTATGAATACATATATTTTCTGTGAGGACAATGAAACTAATTTAAAAGCTACGTCAAAAGAGAGAAGTAAAATGTCACAAAATGAAGTCCTAGCATTTATGAAAGTAGATCAAGAGATGAATGAAGAGGAGTATGTATTCGAAGGTCAATTGTTGAATAATATAGAATATATTGCAAAACATATGGAAATCGGAAAAAGAGAAAAACTAGAAATAGGAGAAATAAATCTAGTTCCAATTAAAGAGGCATTTAAGTTATTAAAAGAATGAAATGATTAACAAAAAGATTGCTCAACAATTGAAAATTCAATAGTCGTTGCTTTTTTGTATATACAGTACTTCTTTAAAATGTTTAGATTAGGGAATATAATTTAATTTTGCAAAAGAAGGGGGATTTTTAAATTATATTAGATACAAATACAAGAAATTATTTTAATGAATATGAAATAGGTAATATTTCAAAATATATATTGAGAGAGGAAATAGAAATGTCTGGTTTGGATTGCAAAAAGTGTGATGGAAAACTCCGATTGATTCATGATGATAAAGTAATGACATTGAAAAAGAAAAAGAAGGTAGGAATTGCAAATACACCATTACTGATGTGTAGTAGATGTGAAATAAAGTATATACCTTACATGACAAAAGATATAATCACTGGGTTTATGAAGATTTTAGGGGAGGATGAATTAGAAAAAAATGTTGATAAAAGTGTGGAGATTGTTGAGAAAGATGAATATGAGGATGATTATCAACAAGATGAAGTTAGTGTATGGTATGATTTCAATAAAATTAAGATGGAAGTTTGTAATGATAAATATATAGCTGAAAAGGTGAAGTTCATCTATGATAAGGATGATTACTATTTTATTCCCGGCTTAACGAGACCGTGGAAAATAGGATTCCTTACACCAGTCTTTTTTAATATTGAAGTGTTACTAAAATATCTACATCATCCAAGTTTTGGGCTTGATATTGGCGCAGATACGTTTGGATATATCTACAAAGGTGATGAGCATTATATTTCTTTTGGTATTAATGAAAATAATAAGGTATTGATGTGGTTAGGGGATATTATTGAATTAGATATAAATGAGCAATTTTATTTAAGATCAGAAAATATACCATCGGATCATTCAATTGGATCAGAATTCTATGAAGCTCAGATAGAAGTAAAGTGGGCTGAAGCATCAGCCGAAAAAAAATTGTTGAAAGAACGCTTAGAATTTAATGAAAAAGTTCGTAATAATTTTAGCATTTCAATTGTACAACTTGACACAGAGACACTTCGTGTAGCTAAAAACATCTGTAAATTGCTGATAAATACAAATGAAGCATTTAAAGATCTTATGATTCCATTAAATGAATTGTTTGTAGAGGCTATAAATAACAAAGAAATCATAAAGTATCTAAAGCAAAAGTATCCAGAAGTGAAAGAAGAGATTAAGGGGAAAAAGGGAATTAAATTATTACAATATTGGTTAGAAAAAAATACAGATAAAATTGATATAAATACAGAAATTGCACCTTTGTTTGTATTATATGATTTAAGACTAGTATCTGCACATCTATACCCAGATGAATCGAGAGAAGAAATGTTATCATCATGTTGTACGAGACTTGATTTATCTGAAACAGAAAGAAACTATATAACTATTTCAAATAGGTTAATTGAGAAGCTATTTGAAATGTACAAAAAATTTAATGAATCTTTGTGTATACATAATAACATAGGAGAGGATGAAACGATAGATGAAAAAGGTCATGTGTGTAACAGCAGTAATTGATGTAGATTTATGGAATGAAGCTACTTGGAGGGGAACTGCAGTATTGTCAGATGGACAGTCAGCACCTTATTTAGGACTATTGTTTGAAAATCGAGAAGCAGCAATAAAAATATTTAAACAATGGAATGAAGATTTCGGATGCAGAGATATGTATGAGGAAATTCGGATATCAATTTTGCAAGGGGATATTCAGGGAGAAGAACATGGATATACAGTACATATTACGACAAATCAAGAAAATTTATTATCAAAATGCAAAAAATTAAATTTGCCAATAGATGAAACATTATTCGCTATTGTCAGTAGATATCGACGTATTGAGACAGCAAAAACTAATCGAAATATGGAGACATTTAGAAGCGAGTATGAAAGATATTTGAGTTATAAGATTATACCAGTCTATATGAGTAAAGAAGGATTAGAACCACTATTTGAGTATGAAATTGAAAAATCAGAAATTTGTTTTAGACAAGTGGGCGATATTACAGAAAATGATATAGATGCATGTTGTATTAGTGGACTTGGTAAAAAGAGTAATTAAAACACAACATTAGGGCAGTTATATACCGTATTCACTCGGTTTATAACTGTCATTTTTTGTTGCTTAACTTCTGGTCAAGTTAACCAGAGGTTGTGAGGTGAAAATTAAAATTGGGTATTAAGGGTAATACATCCAGTGAATATCTGCTATGCATTGAACGAAGTGAAATGTAGTTTATACATTAAAGCGCACGACATAGGAGTGCAGTCAACCAGCCTGAAATTTGCCTGCAACTTTATGCGTATCCTGTTATCTGTTTTCTTATCATTACAATCAAAACGGACCATCCGTCCGATATTTCGTGTCGAGTCTGCAAACTATTGATTTTACTGGCTTTCATCCACCCAACTGCTTGACCGATTATCAAAGTCAGCTTAACCTAACAAAAATGTGTTTTAGAAAGGTCCAAGCATTTGAACGGATCACCCGTTAGATTTCGCAGGATTGCTGCAAGTCAGTGTTTATGCAGTACAAGCGTTATTTGAGAGAATTATAATGAATTGAATAAAAAATTGAATACAAAAAATATTAAGAAGTTTGTCAGAAGTATCTGGCAAGCTTTTTTTTGCATTTTCAGACCAAAAGATTTGGCAATCAGCAAATTTTCAACCCAAATACATATTGAAAGTAAAATATTCTACTTTTTTGTAATCAACAAATTCTTGCAAATGCACAGGGTGGCAAATGGCATAAGCGAACCCACATAAAGGTAGAAATCAAAAAAAAGAAAGGATCAGAAGAAAAATGATAAATGTGGAAGAAGTATGTAAACATATTCAAAGTTATATTGAAATCTATGAGTTTGTCCAGCAGGACGAAAAAACGATTCCAGAAGTAAAGGCGTATTTGATGGAGGAGTGCGGTAAGCCGGAATCAACAGCAAGAGCTCATATTGAAGCAGTAAAGAAATCAGACACAGGATTGCTGCAGTTTAGCAAAAACAAAATCTGTCTTAGTTTGGAAAAGGCAATGCAGTTTGAGAGTGCACTAACTGATATTTTTCATTGGGATGAATACGATTACAGGTCTGGTGAACTGTACGAGTGCAAAAAAGATCTTGATAAGGCGAAAAAAACAATTGTTGAAGCGAATAAACGTATCAAGAAGTTAGATGACATTAACATTGAAGAAATGATGAGTCGCAGGAAGGAAATAAAAGAATATGAACAGAAAGAGGATAGAGCCAAACTTCAGAATCAGGCTTTAGAAAAAGAAGTAATAAAAGCTAAAATGGGACGAAATGTAGTAGATTCTGCATCGGTCAGATTAAAGGAATCATGGAATTCATATGGACAGAAATTTTTTAAGATAAATGAAATTTATCCTGCGCTAGATCCAGACACATGCTTGCTGTCCTCTTATTTTCATCAGATTGGAGCAGAGAACAAATTAACAGCAGCTAAGTTGAAGGGAGTTGCGTTTGGAAGAGCATTTTCAGATAGGGTCCTCAGGAATGTTGTGGAGAATATCAGACCATTTAGGAAACTAAGAAACTGTATATGGCCCAATCGTGATGTACTTACAACAGAGGAACTTCTCGCCTATGATGGTTTGACGAATTCTGAAAAGCTGGCATTGTATGCGTTTTTCTCAAAAAGATATTCAAAAGAAAAGCGGGAAATTCTTGAGCAGGCAGCAAAGAATGGAATTAATGCAGAGTTTGTTATTAGGATTTTGGAAACTTATATTGTAAACAAGAAAACAAAAGAAGCATTTCTGGAAGCCTTGAAATTGGCAGAATCAGATAGCGAATATCAATTTAGAATGAAGTTTGCCAAGGAATTGATTATGAAACAATGGTGGATCGAAGCGGAATACAATGGGAAAAAGACGAGTTTTCAGCTTGTACCAGTGCAGGAGCTGGAAAAAATACAGTCAGATTTAAAGAATCTTGAACTCAGCGTGGAATATAAATTGGATAGCTCTTTTGGTCCAGTGGACCAAAGGTCAGAGGAATGAGCATGAGAGCAATGAGTATGAAAGCAAAATATTTAGAACCTGATTCAAAAATAACTGGATATATGCCGCTTCCAAACTGCCTGATCAAAAGTGGATTGAACAGTACAACACTGCTTGTGTATGGAATGCTTCTTGGTAGAGCAACATTGTCCCAGAAAAATGAATGGGTTGATGAGCAGGGAAAAGTATATATTCGGTATGCGATCGAGCAGCTTGCAAAAGATGCAGGCAAAAGCATTTCCACTATAAAAAGCTGTTTGAAGGAGCTGGACGAGGAGGGGCTGATTGTGCGTAAGAGAGTTGGATATAATACCGCGAACTTAATTTATGTATTACTGCCGGAAGAATGTATGATAGCCGAAAATCTGCCTGTCAGTAAGCTAAAAAACCAGACTACAGGTCAGAATTCTGGGTTATGGAAGGATAGAAAACCGGCTACTAACAACTATAGTAATACATTTAATAAAACAAATAATAGAACAGGTAATAGAATAAAAAATTATACCTATGTGGAAGGAGAGAGTTTTTAAATGGATAAGGAGAATACATTTATTGGTGATGATGGACTGATCTATTGCTCGATATGTCATGAAGCAATGGAACTGAAATTACCAACGCCGCTGCTTGTAAAATTCGATAGATTCCCAAGACAGTGTGCCTGCCATCGATTACAGGAAGAGAAAGAAAAAAAAGAGCGTAGAGACCGCGAACATGCAGAAATAGTTAGCAGGAACAAAAGAATCTGCTTTCATGAGAAGAGAATGCAGGAGTGGACCTTTGAACATGATGATGGAAGCTCACCTGCAATGAATCGTGCCAGGGCATTTGTGGAACATTGGGATGAGGTACGAAATGCAAAAGCCGGACTGCTTTTCTGGGGCGGGATTGGTACAGGCAAAACGTATATGGCAGCTTGTATTGCCAATGCATTACTTGAAAAGGAAAAGAGAGTTATGATGACTGATTTTTCTGCTATTACAAATATCTCTGTAAATGATGCCAGAGAATATATCAGTTGTTTAGTGAGCTATGACCTGCTGATCATTGATGACCTGGGGGCAGAACGAAGCACGGAATATGCAATTCAGAATGTATTTGATGTCATCAACAGAAGATGGGAATCGGGGAGACCATTGATCGTGACAACAAATCTGGATATGGAGGATATTACGAAGGAAAAAGATATAGCGAAGACAAGAATATATGATCGCTTACTTGATATGTGCACTCCGGTTCTGGTGGATGGAGATAGTAAGAGGATCGAATCAGCAAATCATAAGAAGAATTTTTATAAAGGTATTTTTAAACAGAAAAAAGGTGGTGAACGTACATGAGAGAGACAAAAATTAGAAATACAAATCAAAGGATTGCGGTGGATATAGAAGGATTATCGGCGATGCTTTCCTGTGGAAATGCGACTGCAAGAAAAATTGGAGAAGATGCCAGGGCAAGGATTACAATTGGACGTAGAGTTTTATATTCGGTCAGTAAAGTGGAAAGATATTTGAATGAAATTTCCATCTAGATCATTGATGATTATTTCTGTAATAAAGTAAATTTGTTGCGTAAAGTAATTTGTGGTCAAAAAATAGAACAGTTGAAATGAATGTGCTATACTTACAGTGTAAGACAAAAATCATTCCAACTGACAAGGAGGTGTCAGCAAGGGCGTAAGCGGAAAGGAATGATTTATATGGCAAGAAAAGATAATAGAGGAAGAAATTTAAAAACAGGAGAATCACAAAGAAAAGACGGTCGGTATATGTATCGTTATGTAGATGAAAGGTCAGGAAAGAGGATGACCATCTATGATGACGATTTAGTGAATCTTAGAAATACGGAAAATCAAATTTCAAAGGATATTGATGATGATATTGTAACTGATCCGGAGAGCCGTAGGATGACACTCAATATGCTCTTTGAGCAATATATGCTTTTAAAGAAACTGGCTCCGACGACCAGGATGAATTCTTTGAATATGTGGAATCATCATGTTAAGAATAATATCGGACAGATGAAGGTAATTCAGATCAAACCATCACATATCAAGTTGTTTTATGCAGAACTTTCTCGCAAGAAACTGTCTCACAGTACCATTAAGATGCTACATAATCTTATTTATCCCAGTTTTGAGATGGCATTAGACGACGATCTGATCCGAAAAAATCCAAGTAGGAATACATTAAAAGATAATGGAATGCCACCTATGGAAAAGCATGCACTTACCATAAGGCAACAAAGAAACCTATTGGAGTTCGTAGGTAAAAGCGCTGTTTACAACGTATACCTTCCATTGTTGCAGATCATGATCGAAACATGTTTTCGCTGTGGTGAAATTGTTGGACTGACCTGGTCAGATGTTGACATGAAGAAAAAAGTAATATCCATCAATCATCAGCTTGTCTATAAAGATTTTGGCGACGGAAATGGTTATAGTTTTCATATTATAACGCCAAAGACAGAAGCGGGTATTCGAAGATTCCCTATGACAGAAAATATTTATAAGGCATTTGAAAAACAACGCAAACAGAACTTTATGCTTGGTCTGCGTGGTACTGCTGAAGTGGATGGCTTCACAGGATTTATATTTAATTCGAAAAATGACAATCCGATTATGCCAAGTGCATTGAATAATGTTTTGTACAATGTGGTGAAAGCCTACAATCTACAGGAAGTTGATAATGCCAAAAAAGAAAAAAGAGAACTAGAACTCCTCCCTAGAATTTCAGCTCACATATTTAGACATACAGGCTGTACCAGAATGGCAGAGAGCGGAATGGATATGAAAGTCGTTCAGTATTTGATGGGACACGCCAATATAGATGTGACAATGAATGTCTACAACCACATCACAGATGAAAGTAGAATTGAGACGGAACTTGCAAAATTGAAGTCATGGGTAAGTGTGAGCCATGCACCTCGAAAGCAAAGCTTTCTCGGTCACGGCTGTCGCCGTATGCATCTGAATTTGAAGATGCCTGCTGGTAAGCAAGCTTCCCACAGTCATTTCAAATTAGCTGCGCATGGCTCGTAGCTAACGTGCAAATGGTGTAAAATTGGTGTAAAACGCCCTAAAATGGCATTTTATAAAAATTTACGAATATGCAAAGCCAGTAACCATACGGCTTCTCAAAAAAATAATAAAAAAATTAGCACTCTCGTCTTGACAGTGCTAATTTTTTGTGCTATAACTAAAATAAAGTTATTGCTATACATGTAGTATAACAAGTGTAACATCAATGAAATGTACTTTTACATTAATCAGTAGTGAATTTATATTGAAATTATGTTAATTCAATGAAGTAAAGGGAGCACATCCCCGATTTTAAGTGCCACTAGAGCGGCAGATGGGAGCGATTATGAATATTAACAAATTTACACAAAAATCAATAGAAGCAGTGAACAAATGCGAAAAACTCGCTTACGAATATGGTAATCAAGAAATTGATCAAGAGCATTTCTTATATGCGTTACTTACCATTGAGGATAGTTTGATTGCTAATCTTATTGAAAAACTGGAAATTAACAAAGAATTATTTTTAAATAGGAGTGAGGCCCTTTTAAAGAAGAAAACCAAAGTATCTGGCGGAGGTCAGGTCTTTATTAGTAATTCGCTGAACAAGGTACTAATTAATGCAGAAGATGAAGCGAAGAGAATGGGTGACTCTTACGTGTCAGTGGAACATTTATTTTTAGCAATGATTAATGAGCCTAATAAAGAAATCAAAGTATTATTCAAAGAATTTAATATTACCAAGGATAGATTTTTACAGGTATTATCGACTGTAAGAGGTAATCAAAAGGTTACAAGTGACAATCCAGAAGTAACTTATGATACGTTAGAGAAATATGGTCAGGATTTGGTGGAACTTGCAAAGGACGGAAAGCTTGATCCAGTTATCGGACGTGATGCTGAAATCAGAAACGTTATCCGTATTCTATCAAGAAAAACCAAGAACAATCCAGTCCTAATCGGTGAACCAGGTGTTGGTAAAACAGCAGTCGTAGAAGGACTCGCCCAAAGAATTGTAAGAGGTGATGTGCCAGAAGGACTTAAGGAGAAGAAGTTATTTGCGCTAGATATGGGTGCATTAGTAGCAGGTGCAAAGTATCGTGGTGAATTTGAAGAGCGATTGAAAGCTGTCTTAGATGAAGTGAAAAAAAGTGAAGGACAAATCATATTATTTATAGATGAAATCCATACAATTGTTGGAGCCGGTAAGACAGAAGGTTCAATGGATGCTGGTAATATGCTAAAACCAATGCTTGCAAGAGGCGAATTACACTGTATCGGTGCAACAACACTTGATGAGCATAGAAAATATATAGAAAAAGATCCAGCACTGGAAAGACGTTTTCAACCAGTTATGGTAAGTGAACCAACTGTTGAGGATACAATTTCAATACTTCGTGGTTTAAAAGAACGTTATGAAGTGTTTCATGGCGTTAAAATTACAGATGGTGCGTTAGTATCGGCTGCAATCCTTTCGGATCGATATATTTCAGATAGATTTCTTCCAGATAAAGCGATTGATCTCGTTGATGAGGCTTGTGCTATGATTAAGACTGAACTTGATTCTATGCCAACTGAATTGGATGAATTACAAAGAAAAATCATGCAGATGGAAATTGAAGATGCAGCACTTAAAAAGGAAACGGATAATTTAAGCAAAGAACGTCTTGGGATTATTCAAAAAGAGTTATCTGTATTAAAAGAAACATTTAAGATACAGAAGTCAAAATGGGATAACGAAAAAAATAGCGTAGATAAGATTAGTAAAATACGTGAAGAGATTGAGCAGGTTAATACTGATATTCAAGCTGCAAAGCGCGATTATAATTTAGACAGAGCAGCGGAGCTTCAATATGGAAAACTGCCAACATTACAAAAACAATTGAGTGCAGCAGAAGAAAAAACGAACGAAAAAGCAATGGAATTGGTTCACGAAAGTGTTACGGAAGAAGAAATCGCAAAGATTATTTCTAGATGGACTGGAATTCCCGTTGCAAAGCTGAGTGAATCAGAACGTAAAAAGACTTTGCAGTTAGATGAAATACTTCATAAAAGAGTAGTAGGTCAAGATGAAGCCGTAACAAAAGTCACGGATGCTATTATAAGATCCAAAGCAGGTATCAAAGATCCATCAAAACCAATTGGTTCATTCCTATTCTTAGGGCCAACCGGTGTAGGTAAAACGGAGCTAGCAAAAGCTTTGGCAGAAAGTTTGTTTGACGATGAATCAAATCTCGTACGTCTTGACATGAGTGAATACATGGAAAAATACTCCGTGTCACGTTTGATAGGAGCTCCACCAGGATATGTTGGATACGATGAAGGCGGTCAGCTTACGGAAGCAGTACGTAGAAAACCATATTCAGTAGTACTTTTTGATGAAATTGAAAAGGCACATCCTGACGTATTTAACGTATTGTTACAGGTGTTAGACGATGGTAGAATTACCGATTCACAAGGTAGAACAGTAGATTTCAAGAATACAATCATTATTATGACCTCAAATATTGGGTCAACTTACTTACTTGAAGGAATCGATGAAAGTGGTACGATTTCACCAGAAGTCGAAAATATGGTAATGGGTGATTTGAAAAATCACTTTAGACCAGAATTCTTAAACAGATTAGATGAAATAATCATATTCAAGCCATTGACAAAGAAAAATATTGGATTCATTATCAATCTTGTTATTAATGATATTAACAAACGTTTGGACGATAAGGAACTTAGTGTAAAATTAACAGATAGAGCCAAAGAATTTATTGTTGAAAAAGCATTTGATCCAATGTATGGTGCAAGGCCACTGAAGAGATATGTTCAAAAAACGGTGGAAACACTAGCCGCAAAACTGATTCTTGGTGGAAATATAAATACAGGTGATGTAATTGTGGTAGATGCTATAAATGGCGAATTAAAAGCCATTCTTAACCATTAAAATAATTATATAGATTACGACGATTATATTAAAATATAATGTTTCACATTTTATTTCACGTACAAAAAGAACATGCTTTCCATTTTATTTTACAGAGTTCTGTAATTAAATGGAAAGCATGTTCTTTTTGTCCTCATATAAATTGATTGGTATTTTCATTGTAAGTATAATCTACAAGCTGTAGCTTTTGAATGATATGTGTTTCATCAATCATATATGCTTTGCAGAATTCAGTGAGATTATTAAAATGATCTCGTAATTGTGTGTTCGTAAAACTTAGTAGCATGATTGGGTCTTGTGGAATTGTATGTGTCATGATTTTCCTCGTTTCTGAAATGCTGTCTCTATAATTTCATAGTTATGTATTTAGATTTTAATTTAAATCATATTATATCAGTCTAAAAAACACGTGTCAATCAACTATAATAATTAATATCCAATTTGCTGCATATAATTAATTTATAATATAAATCATTGTTTAGAGAGAATTTATATGAAAAAGCGAATATTATGTAAAGTATTATTAATATTAATTATTTGTGGATTATTTGCATGTTCCTATATGGATAATAATAAATATAAAGAAACTGTAAGCAATACGTCAGTAATATATTATGAAAATGTAGTGGCAATTACATTTGATGATGGACCTCGTAGATCTACGACTGTTAGATTATTAGATGGGCTTAAAGAGCTCAATGTAAAAGCCACATTTTTTTTGATGGGGAAGAATATTATTGGAAATGAAGATATAGTTAAACGAATGTATGAAGAAGGACATTTGATTGGGAACCATACATATTCGCATGTAGAATTATGTGATGTTTGTCATGATATGGCGTTAGAAGAAATTGAGTCTACAAATAATTTGATATATGATATTACGGGTTATATGCCCAAATATATTCGTCCTCCATTTGGGTCTTATAGTGATAAACTTCAACTTGAAATTAATATGACACCAGTAATGTGGAGTGTTGATCCAAATGATTGGAACACGACAGATACCTATGGCGTTGTGAAAGCAGTCGTGAGTAAAGTGAAAAGTGGGGATATTATTTTGCTTCATGATTTTTATGATTCTTCTGTAACTGCGGCACTTGAAATAATTGAACAGTTAAAGGCAAAGGGGTATATTTTTGTGACGGTTGATCAGATTATATTGGATTAAGACTCTGGGGGGTGGTGAGTGAATAACAATTTATAATTGTGTATTTGCCTTGCCTTTCCTTCAAACAGCAAAGGGCGCTGTTTTCAGCCGGTCTGCGGTAAATGCACATTATAAATTGTTATTCACCGGTTACGTTTGGATAGGAGTTGGCGTAAAAACAAAATATAAAACCATCAAGACTTAGAACTACTCAAATATAGAACATTAAAATATAGAACATCAAAACATAAATTATTAAAAGATAAAATTACTCAAATATAAAACCTACTAATATAAAACATTTATAAAAAATATAATCTATTTTTTAAAGTTAAATATACAATAAAAGTGCATAAAAAAAGTAAAAAAACAACAAATTATGTAGCACTTTAGCACATAAGTGTGTTAAACTGTATTTGTCTATAATTTGATGGATAAAAGAATTCAAATGTAAAAGAGGTAATCGTTTTGAATGAAGATAAGGTGAAAAAGATATGGAGCGAAGAAGAGTCCATGTCACGTGAACAAATTGAAAAGATACAATTAGCGCGTCTTCAAGAAACTGTTAAGCGTGTCTATGAAAAAGTACCTGCTTATCGCAAGAAGATGGAAGATGTAGGCGTAAAACCTGAGGATATTCAATCATTAAAGGATTTACAAAAACTTCCGTTTGTTACGAAACAGGATATGAGAGATAATTATCCATTTGGACTATTTACGGTTGAAAAGGATGAATTGGTTCGTATTCATGCATCAAGTGGAACAACTGGAAAGCCAACAGTCGTTGGATATACGCAAAAAGATCTTGATGTTTGGACGGAATGTGTATCACGTATTGCCACAATGGGTGGGGCTACTAAAAGTGACGTCGCACAGATTTGTTTCGGATATGGAATGTTTACAGGAGCACTAGGATTACATTATGGGTTAGAGCATATTGGAGCTACAATAGTTCCATCATCTACAGGAAACACTGAAAAGCAGATTATGTATATGAAGGATTTTGGTACAACCTTATTGGTTGCAACACCTTCTTATGCACTCCGAATAGCAGAAGTTGCATTACATATGGGAGTTGATCCTAAAAAAGATTTGAACATTAAAATTGGACTAGTCGGAAGTGAACTTTTAACCGATGCTATGCGGTTAGAGATGCATAAGTATTGGGGAGAAGATATATTAATAACATCTAACTATGGAATGAGTGAACTTATGGGCCCTGGCGTTTCAGGGGAATGTGAATATCAGTGCGGTATGCATATTAATGAAGATTTCTTTATACCCGAGATTATTAATCCAAAGACAGGTGAAGTTTTACCAATAGGAGAAAAAGGTGAGCTTGTAATTACATGTATATATAAAGAAGCATTACCTTTGATTCGTTATCGTACAAAAGACGTTACAAGACTCATTTATGAACCATGTGAGTGTGGAAGAACAACTTGCCGTATGGAAAATCTAGATGGACGTACAGATGATATGTTAAAGATTCGTGGTGTGAATGTTTTCCCAAGTCAGATCGAAGAAGTATTATTAAGTGTTGACGAAATTGGTCCTCACTATGAGATTATCGTTTCAAGAAAAGATTTCTCGGATAGTTTAGAAATAAGAGTGGAACTTGTAAAAGCAACCGACTCTTACAAAGAATTAGAAGATATCGAAAAGAAAGTAAAAGCAAAATTACGCGTGGTTTTGGGATTAGATGCAAAAATCAAGCTTGAATCACCAAATACGTTACAAAGATTCGAAGGAAAAGCAAAACGAGTTAAAGACTTAAGAAAGGAAGTGTAATCAAGTGGCAGAAAAGAAAATCATGTTGGGCAATGAAGCAATTGCAAGAGGCGCATATGAAGCAGGAGTAAAAGTTTCAGCAGCATATCCTGGAACACCAAGTACAGAAATTAGCGAAAATATTGTAAAATATAAAGAGATTTATGCAGAATGGTCACCAAATGAAAAAGTAGCAATGGAGGTTGCAATTGGCGCATCCATAAGTGGTGTAAGAGCAATGGCTTCAATGAAGCATGTTGGCGTTAATGTAGCTAGTGATCCATTGTTTACGGTATCTTATATTGGCGCAAATGGCGGATTGGTTTTAGTAGCAGCTGATGATCCAGGCTTATATAGTTCTCAAAATGAACAGGATACAAGATGTGTAGCAAGAGCAGCACTTGTTCCAGTTTTAGAACCATCGGATAGTCAAGAAGCGAAGGATTTCGTTAAATTCGCATTTGAAATCAGTGAACAATATGATACCCCAGTAATCGTAAGAACAACGACACGTCTTTCACATTCACAAAGTCCAGTAATATTAGAAGAAAGAATAGAAGTGGAAGACAAACCATATGAAAGAAATATAAGAAAAAATGTTATGATGCCAGGTAATGCAATAGGGCGTCATATCCATGTTGAAAATCGTATGAATCAGCTAGAAGTTGATGGCTGTACATTTCCAATTAACAAAGTGGAATACAACGATACAAAAATCGGATTTATTACAGCAGGTATTGAATATCATTATATCAAAGAAGTCTGTCCAGATGCTTCCGTATTAAAACTTGGAATTGTAAATCCATTACCAAGAAAGCTTATTGAAGAATTTGCATCTAAAGTAGATACTCTTTACATATTTGAAGAATTGGAGCCAGTCATTGAAGAACAGGTAAAATCTTGGGGAATCAAGGCGATTGGCAAAGAAATATTTACTCGTCAGGGAGAATATAGTGCGAACTTGCTTCGTAAGGCTGTATTAAAACAAGACTTAGATTTAACACCACAAGCTCAGGTTCCAGCGCGTCCACCAATTCTTTGCCCTGGATGTCCTCACAGAAGTGTATTTTCAGTGCTGAAAAAGCTGAAAATTCATGCAGCTGGTGATATTGGATGTTATACATTAGGAGCAGTTGCACCTCTAGATGTAATTGATACGACAGTGTGTATGGGAGCGAGTATCTCTACACTTCATGGTATGGAAAAAGCAAAAGGAAAAGAGTATATTAAGAATTGGGTCGCAGTAATTGGTGACTCAACATTTATGCATACAGGTATTAACTCTTTAATGAATATGGTATATAATAATGGTACAGGAACAGTTGTAATTTTGGATAATTCAATCACTGCGATGACAGGCCATCAAGATAATGCATCAACGGGCAAGACTCTTCAAGGAGAAGTAGCAAATGCAATTGACATTGCAACATTGTGTAAGGCAATCAATATCAAAAATGTAATAGAGATAGATGCATTTGACTTAGTTGGATTAGAAAGAATCTTGAAAGAAGAAGTAGCAAAAGATGAGATTTCAGTAATTATTACGAAATCCCCTTGTGTGCTTATAAAAGGAATCAAGTTCCCTAACGTATGCAAACCAATTTCAGGAAAATGTAAGAAGTGTGGTATGTGCTTAAAACCTGGCTGCCCAGCACTTACAAAGAATGAAGATGGTACAATTGCAATTGATGAGATGATGTGTAATGGTTGTGGACTTTGTAAACAATTATGCAAGTTCGATGCAATTGATTGTATAGAAAGGGGCAAGAATTAAATATGAAAACGAAGAATATTATGATAGTCGGCGTAGGCGGACAAGGAACATTGCTCACAAGCAGAATTTTAGGTGGTATTACGCAAGATGCAGGATATGATGTTAAGTTATCAGAAGTTCATGGAATGGCGCAAAGAGGCGGTAGTGTAGTTACTTTCGTGCGTTATGGTGATTCTGTTTCGGAGCCAATTGTAGAAGCAGGACAAGCAGATGTGTTGATTGCATTTGAAAGATTAGAAGCACTGCGTTATAGCCATTTTCTTAAAAAACACGGTGTAATCGTTGTGAATGACCTATGTATTGAGCCTATTACTGTTGTTACTGGAGCATTTGAGTATCCTAAAAATATTATCGAACAATTAAAAGAAAAATATAAGGTTTATTCTGTTGATGCAATGTCGGAAGCGAAGAAACTTGGTAATTCAAAGACATTTAATATCATTGTACTTGGAATTGCAGCTCAGCATATGGATTTTAGTCAAGAAGCTTGGTTAGATGTGATTGGTAAAACGGTCCCTCCTAAGACGGTTGATATTAATAAAAAAGCGTTCTTGCTAGGATATAATAGCAGATAGTGTTATAATTAATGATATTTTAAGTACACTTAATATTTAACATTTAATAAATAGGAGAAATATCATTAAGAATATTTGACTAGTAAGAGAAAATTTTTGGATTTTAATTATAAATAGGAGGATTTACTGATGATCTGGAATGAAGCAAAAGAATGCATGAGCCGTGACGAACTTGCTAATTTGCAAAGCAAACGCTTGGTAAAAACTGTTAACAGAGTTTATCATAATGTTGAATATTATCGCAAAAAGATGCAAGAAGCTGGTGTTGAACCTGGTGATATTAATGGAATTGAAGATCTTTACAAACTTCCATATACCACTAAGAATGATTTGAGAGATACCTATCCATTTGGATTATTTGCATCTCCAATGTCTGATATTGTAAGAACACATGCATCGAGTGGAACCACTGGGAAAGCTACGGTTGTAGGGTATACAAGAAGAGATATCGAAATCTGGAGTGAATGTGTTACAAGAGCACTGACACAGGCGGGAATTACAAAAGATGACATCATTCAAATCGCATACGGATATGGATTGTTTACTGGTGGACTTGGAGCTCATTATGGAGCTGAAAACCTTGGTGCAACAGTAGTCCCAATGTCAACTGGTAACACAAACAAATTGGTTACAATGATGAAGGATTTTGATGTTACAGCAATTGCTTGTACTCCTTCTTATTTATTACATATAGCAGAAGTTTTAGAAGAAAGTGGAGATATTCCAAATATCAAATTAAAAGCTGCAATATGTGGTGCGGAGCCTTGGACAGAGAATATGCGTATTCAGATTGAAAATAAACTTCATATCAATGCATTTGATATCTATGGTTTATCAGAGATAATGGGACCGGGAGTTGCATGTGATTGCCAATTTCATAAAGGACTTCATGTATATGAAGATCATTTTCTTCCAGAAATCATTGATCCTAATACTTTGCAGCCAATTCCGGAAGGCGAGACTGGTGAATTAGTATTTACAACATTAACAAAAGAGGGACTTCCATTACTTAGATACAGAACGAAGGACCTTACAAGCATTGACTACAGCAAATGTGAATGTGGAAGAACAATCGCAAGAATTAGTAGATTCAAAGGACGTTCAGATGATATGCTTATTATTCGTGGAGTGAATGTATTCCCATCACAAGTTGAGTCTGCATTATTAGATTTGAGTGAAACGACTCCACATTATATGATGATTGTAGATCGTCATAATAATCTGGATACGTTAGAAATACAAGTTGAGGTAGAGGAACGTTTCTTCTCAGATGAGATTCGTGAGCTAGAAAACCTCACTAAAAAGATAGCTCATGTTATTCAAAATGCGATAGGATTAGCCGCAAAGATCAAGCTTGTTGAACCTAAAACTTTGGAAAGAAGTATGGGAAAAGCAGTACATGTTATTGATAATCGGAAACTTGTATAAGTAATAAAGCTATGTATTCAGAAACAACTGTTTTGAACTATTTTGCTTTGTAAATTGGATAATGGAGCTAGTAGGTTCTTATTATCTAGAACAATATTATTAGGAGGAAAAAGAGTATGTTAATTAAACAATTGTCAGTATTTATTGAAAACAGAGAAGGCCGTCTGGAAAAAGTATTAGACACATTAAAAAAGAGTGACATTAATATTATATCTCTAAGTCTTGCAGATACTGCAGATTATGGGCTATTAAGACTTATCGTATCCAATCCAGAACTAGGAAAAGAAACTTTAAGAAAAAATGGTTTTTCTGCAATGCTCACAGACGTAATGGCAATCAAATTGTCACATCGAGTAGGGAAGCTTCAAGAATTACTTGTTGTAATTTGCAAAGCATCTATTAATATTGAATATATGTATGCGCTATCTACAGGTAAGGATGATGCATCTATCATTCTTAAGACCTCAGATGTAGATAAGGCAGTAGAGTTATTAGAAGCTGAAGGTGTTGAAATAATTAGATCTGCGGATATCGCAATGTTGTAAGGTAGGATACGTTAATGATAATTGATTTTCATACACATATTTTCCCTGATAAGTTAGCAGAGAAAACCATTAAAATACTGGAAGCAAAAGGCGGATCAAAAGCATTTACCAGTGGTACTAGACTTGAATTGGTAAATTCAATGAAGGATGCCTGTATAGATTGTTCTATTATACTTCCAGTTTTGACTAAGCCCGAACAGTTTAAGACAATTAATGAATTTGCAGTCAAATTAAATGAAAAATATGATGGCATTAACGATGTTAAATTAATTTCATTTGGAGGAATCCATCCGGATTCCTCTAACTACAAATATGAATTAAGAGAAATAGCGAATATGGGTTTAAAAGGGATAAAGTTACATCCTGATTATCAGGAAACAATGTTTGATGATATTAAGTATATGCACATAATAGACTATGCATCGGAATTAGGGCTTATAATAATTGCTCATGCAGGTCTAGATATTGGTTATCCAAATCATGTTCATTGCACACCACAAGCAGCGCGTAAAGTGATTGATGAAGTTGCTCCAGAAAAATTAGTATTGGCGCATTTGGGCGGATACAAGCGTTGGGATGATGTTGAAGAATATCTAGTAGGCCAAAATGTATATCTTGATACCGCATTTATTTACAATGCAATTACAAGGGAACAGTTTTTAAGAATACTTAAGAATCACGGGGAAAGTAAAGTCCTATATGCAACAGACAGTCCCTGGAGTGGACATAAAGAATCAATTGAGTGGTTTGATAATATGAAACTTTCAAATGAGACACTAGACAAAATATTATATAAGAATGCTTTAGAGTTATTAAAGATATAAAGATAATAGTATCTTAAGATATTAATAAGTGCAGACAATAATATCTTAAGAATATCGTTATATAGTTAATAATTCAGGAAAGATTGTGCCTTGACGCTTTAGCACTTTAAAGTTTTAAAAGCTAAAGCTTTAAAGTGATAAAATATATATGAAATTAAAAATTAATTTTGGGAGGATTTAAAAGTGGCGGTAAAAATTTTATTGGTAATTATCTTTTTTGTTATAATGATTGGTGTTGGTTGGTATTCAAGAAAACATACCACAAGTGTAAATGATTTTGTATTAGGTGGAAGAGGCGTTGGCCCTTGGCTTACGGCATTTGCTTATGGAACGACTTATTTTTCGGCAGTCGTATTTGTTGGATATGCAGGACAATTTGGCTTTAAATATGGAATTGCAGCAACTTGGATAGGTATTGGAAATGCAATGATTGGCTCTCTTCTTGCATGGGTGATTCTTGGACGAAGAACACGAATTATGAGTAAGTATTTTGATTCAAAGACAATGCCGGATTACTTTGGCAAGAGATATAAAAGCAATAAACTTCGAATTGCGGCGTCAATGATAGCATTTGTATTTTTAATTCCATATACAGCATCAGTATATAATGGACTTTCAAGATTATTTGGAATGGCATTTGACATACCTTTTAAATATTGTGTAATTGCGATGGCTGTACTTACTGGCATATACATAGTACTTGGTGGTTATATGGCTACTGCAATTAATGATTTTATTCAAGGAATTGTAATGCTTTTTGGCATCGTAGCTGTTATTGCAGCTGTTTTGATTGGTAAAGGCGGATTTATGAGCGCAATACATCAATTGGCAGATGTGCCAAGTACTGTACAAAACGGTGCATATGCATCATTTTTTGGACCTGATCCTGTTAATCTGTTTGGTGTCATCGTTCTTACTTCGCTTGGAACATGGGGACTACCACAGATGATTCATAAGTTCTATACGATTAAAGATGAGAAATCAATTAAAACTGGTACAATTATTTCTACTGTATTTGCATTGATTATTTCTGGGGGTTGTTATTTCCTCGGAGGCTTTGGAAGACTATTTGACAGTCCAGCAATTCATAATGCTAATGGAACCGTTATATTTGATGCAATTATTCCATCAATGTTATCAACACTTCCAGATATTATTGTCGGTATCGTTATAGTACTTGTTTTATCAGCATCAATGTCAACTTTGTCAGCACTCGTGCTTACTTCTAGTTCAACATTGACGCTTGATTTCCTAAAAGATAATTTTATTAAGAATATGAGTGAGAAAAAACAGTTGCTCTATATGAGAATATTATTGATATTTTTCATTGTAGTATCAGTTGTAATAGCATTAGATCCACCAACATTTATTGCACAGTTAATGGGTATATCATGGGGGGCTTTAGCTGGCTCGTTCCTGGCGCCATTTATCTATGGATTATATTGGAAAGGTGTTACAAAATATTCTGTCTGGGCATGCTTTGCCTGTGGTGTAGGTGTAACTGTATCAAATATATACTTGAAATTCATTGCATCTCCAATCAATGCTGGGGCAATGGTAATGGTTGCCGGTTTGGTTATTGTTCCAGTTGTAAGCTTACTTACTCCTAAGATGAAACAGCAAGATGTTGAAGAAATATTTGAATGCTATGAAGAAAAAGTGGTTGTGGAGCTTAAGGAATCTTTGGCGGATGAAGAGCTTAATTAAATAGAAGTAAATTAAATTAAATTGAATTGGATTGGCTAAGACGTACAAAAACACATGAATATGTCCTCGTATTCGCTATTGCCTCTACAACCATATGAGATTATCTGCATTCGGTTTGACACTAAAAGATGTGTCAACCGCCTTCAGATAATCTCATATGGTTGTAATGGCAAATGCGGACAGTAGAGGACATATTCATGTGTTTTTTGCTTTTTTTGAGACGATTTTATTAAATTCAATTAAATATGGAGCGTGAGCGAAAAATTTACTTATGGTAATAGGACTTATCATTCTGAAATAATATTTTTCATTAACACATGTATTACAATATGTATAATAATAGTTCTTTCTAATTGAGCATTACTTCCGTCCAAGTAACCATAAAATATTGACATTTAATGCATCGGCAATAGCCACTAATTCAATATCTGAAACAGGGCGTCTAAATGATTCGATTTTTGAAATTGAGGTACTATCCATGTAGATTCCTCGGATTGCTAACCTAGCTATTAAATCAATCTGAGAAATTTTAGGGTTACATTTTCGGCGTGCTTCACGAACTTTTTCACCTATTAGATTTTTCATACAAGTCACCACCTTACTATATTATTTTTATTTATATCTTTTTGTTAATACTACTTGATTATATGACAAGTATAGTGTTATAATTTGCTCCACGAGCAAGTTTTGGGCGCGATATTATTAGTGATTTAGTTAATATTACAATAAAATTCTAAATCTATTTATATTAGCGGAAACACGAACTTGTTAGTAAAAAGTATTTTAACAAAGGAGGAAGTAAAGTTGAAAATAGCTTTAAAAGAAATGCTTAATGTTAAGACATTAACGCAATTGTTAAATGATTTTTATGGAAGTTTTAAAATTTCAATATTAATTGAAGATATAAATGGAGAAGTGATTGCTTTAGCAGATGAATATACTAATTCGGATATAATTATTACAAGTAATACATCAACTAAAATACCGCTGTATATTAATAATATCACTGTCGCAAATATTGTATATAAGAAATTCATGGAAAATGAATTAAACGATGAAGATATAAATTATATAATTAACAATCTTGTCAACTTAATAAATGGATTTATTAAAAACTACAAAGTACAAATAAAGATGACAAATCAAGTTAATAAATACACAGAATTTATATCTTTTATAACACAAGGGATTATCATTTTAAAAGCATTGGGTGATCGTATACATATTGATACGGATTATTATATTGTTGAAGTAAATGACGCTTTCGAAATATTGACAAGTGTTAAAAAAGAGGTATTACTTGGTGAAAAACTATCAAATGTTGAAAGCAAATTAAATAAATCTAGCAATTCCATTAAAATGATAATTAATTGTGGAGTAAAGAAAACTTTCGAATATTATTGCAAAGGAAATAATAAATTATTAGATTTTCAGATATGCAATATAAGTGAAGATGAGGTTGCTATTATAATATCAGATGTAACAAAAAAATATGAAGATAAATTGCATTTAAATTATAAACATATTATGGAAACCGTTATAGCAATTGGAAATATAGTTGAAAAAAGGGACTTATACACATCAAGACATCAAAAGAAAGTAGCATATTTGGCTTCTGAAATTGCTAAAGAGATTGGATTGTCTAAAGAACAAGTTGAAAGTATTTATATATCGGGCCTCCTACATGATATTGGTAAAATGGGAATACCGTCAGAAATTTTAACAAAGCCAGATAAATTATCAGATTTAGAATTCGAAATTATTAAATCACATGTAAATATTGCATATGATATTTTGTCTAAAATAGAGTTTCCATGGCCCGTGTCTAAGATCGTTTTGCAACATCACGAAAAATTGAATGGAATGGGTTATCCTAATGGATTAAAGGATGAGGAAATATTATTAGAAGCAAAGATATTATCTGTTGCCGATGTGGTAGACGCGATTACTTCTCATAGGCCTTATAGACCGTCTTTAGGAATGGCATATGCGTTAAAGGAAATTACAAATTACTCGGGTGTGTATTACGAACCAAAGGTAGTAGAAGCATTTGTTAGAGTTTGTTCAAAGGATAACTGGGATGTAATGGAAAACGATGCTTACATAGATGCCACAATAAATATATTCAAAACAACAAATACAAAGGAGAATTAAACATGACGATTAAGAAAAAACTGATTTTATCATTTACATTTTTATTATTATTACTAGCAGGATTAGGGATTACATCGATTATTTCATTAAAGACTGTCGATAATACGTCTACAGTTATCGATAGTGAAATAATACCACAAATTAACCGCGTTCAAACTTTGAATTTTGAAGTGGCGAGGATAAGATCACATGAATTTCAACATATAATACTTACCGATGCGGCAAGTATGGATGATCTTGAAAAAAGAATTAATGATTTACAGTCTAGTATAGAGACTCTCATAAAAGAATACCAAGAATATGATAATAATGAGTACATAAAAATCATAGATACTAATTGGAGTATATATATGACTGAACACAAGAAAATAATCCAAGCAAGTAGGCAGATGGATACACAAGGTGCTTTGACTCTTGTAAAAGGAGACAGTAAAGTGGCATATGACAAAATTACTAATGCAATAACAGTTCTTGTTGATGCAAGCAAAAGTGATTCAGCAGCAGTTAGCGCAAAAGGTGATAGTACCTATTCTTCAGTGAGAAATATAATCGTTTTAATTATAATAATAGGAATAATAACTGGAACAATATTGGAATTGTACATTATTCACAGTATAACTACCCCAATAAGAAAGATGAAATTACGATTGCTTGATCTCGTTCAAAAGGGTGGGGATTTAACACATAAAATTGATATTAAATCCAAGGATGAAATTGGAGAACTAGCAGCGGCAGTGAACCAATTTATAGCAAATATAAGAACTATTATTATTGAGGTTAACCAATGTACAGAGGGTGTAGAGAATGCAGTCTTGAGCGTAGTGGATTATATGAAAGATCTCAGTTCAAATGTTGAACAATCATCAGCTACAATACAAGAACTATCTGCTGGTATGGAAGAGACTGCCGCAGCAGCAGAAGAGGTGAATTCATCATCAGTAGAAATCGAGAATGCAACAGTGTCTATGGCAGATAGAGCACAAAAGGGAGCTATTTCTGCAAATGAGATTAGTAACAGAGCCGATGAATTAATGCAAAGTGCAATCAATTCACAAAAAGTATCAAAAAAGGTTTACGAAAATACAAAGACTAATCTTGAAACGGCTTTAGAAAAATCAAAGGCTATTGAAAAGATAAGTGTACTTTCAGATACAATATTGGGGATTTCTACACAGACAAATCTTTTGGCGTTAAATGCAGCAATAGAAGCAGCAAGAGCAGGTGAGGCAGGTAAAGGATTTGCAGTTGTTGCAGATGAAATTAGAAATCTTGCAGAAAGTTCAAAAAATACAGTTAGTGAAATCCAGAAGGTTACGGCAGAAGTTTTAACTTCGGTAAATGACTTGTCTAGTAGCTCTAGAACAATTATGGAATTTTTTGATACCACAGTATTAAAAGATTATGATGAAATGGTAAATACAGGGGAAGCTTATGGGAATGATGGTAAATTTGTTGATGATCTGGTAAATGATTTTAGTTCAACAGCCGAAGAATTAACTGCAACAATCGAAGGTATTATGAAGGCAATGAGTGAAGTTGCAACAACTGTAAATGAAGGCGCAATGGGAACACAGGAAATTGCTGAAAAAATATCCGAAATTGTCACAATGGTAGAACAGGTGAAAAATGAAACAGATATTAGTTTGAAAAACTCAAAATTATTAAAAAAAGCAGTGAATAAGTTTACTGTGTAATCAGATACATTAGTAAGAAATTGAGCTAGTAAAAATATAGATCAATTATTGCAAAAGAGAAAACTTGCAAAAAAGATGTGGAAAAATAACTCCACATATTTTTTGTATTTTTCTATAATAACATTAAATAAAAAAACATATTTACGAAGGATTATTATTCGTGTTTTTCATAATAACAATTCATAATGATCATTAAAATCAATAATATTACAATTACTGCGCATAAGGTCATTGCAGATATTAGAAAAACAAAAAACTTCGTAAATCCATAAAGTAAAATCAAAATCATTACGATAGAGAAAAAAAGCCAATTTGCTATCTGCAAAGTTTTATGACCACTTTTCATAGTCACAAAACTGTCTCTTTCATCAACGCTTTCGTTGATTTCTTCTTCAAGCCCTTTTACTGAGAAACTATAAACAAAACTAATCAAACTAAATATGATTAGCAAAATAGCAGATATAAGATACCTAATGCTAAATCCATTAACAATTAACACACCTAAACAAATTAATGATAAAACTACACATAAAATTCCTGTAATAAAATGTCTTATACTTTTAATTTTCATTTTCATTATCCTCCTGATTTTTATTTGACGCTAGACAATACAATTCCTCGATGTTTGTATTAAATATTAGTGCTATACGATACGCCAACATAATGGATGGATTATATTGACCACGTTCCAATGAAATAATAGTACGAGAAGATACTTTTACTATATCGGCTAATTGTTGTTGCGTCATATTAGCACTTGTGCGAAATTCTTTTACTCTGTTTTTCAATATATCACCCTCCTAGTATAATAATATAATGTGAAGTGCACTTCACGTGAAGCAGACTTCATATTATAACGTTTTTAAGTAATTGTCAAGTAGTATAAATATAAAATATATTATTTATCGCAAATCATATAGCATAATTAATCGCAAATCTGGATTGACACACCAATGGTCGAATAGTATAATCGAAAAATACAATTTATGGAAAACGGAACAAAAGGGGAATTAGTTATGGAAAGAAAACAGAGTGAGAATGAAAAAAAAGTAAAAAAGCGAGAGAGAATATTTTTGAATATTTCACTAAAATATTGGTATTGGTTTGTTTTTGGAATGGTTGCGGCCTACGTTCTAATCGGAGTAACCGTTAAGGGAACGGATATGATTTCTAAGGCAATTGATCAGATGATAGGGGGCACAAGGGTTGATATTTTAAAGCTACTTCCAGCACTGGGACTGATTATTGTAATTGGTACGATTGCATCTTTTGTAAGAACCTATTTTACTGGGAAATTTAGCATTTGTATTCAAAAGGACTTTAAGGTAAAGGCAATTGATAAACTTGTGAAGTTAGAGTACCGGTATTTTGATGAAGAAGGCTCTGGCGGAATTATTACAAAGCTAATTTCCGATATTCAACAGGCACAAACATTTTTTGCATTTACGATTCCAGAATTTTTCACTTCAGTAATTACAATCGTGACAGTTCTCGTTTATATTATCTTACTTAATTTTAAGCTGGCGGCTGCAATTTTACTTTGTTATCCGGTCGTATTTATATTTTCTGATTATATAGGGAAGATTCTTGAAAAAATGGCAAAAAGTCGCCGTGGTAAAGTGGACGTTATGACAGAAATTGCAAATGATAGTATGGCAGGAATTGTTGTAGTCAGAAGCTATAATTTATTTGAAGAGATGAGGAATAGACTCAATAAATCAATTGATGCGATTATGACAAATGAATATTCCAGAGCTCGAATTAACCAGATATCCTACATATTCCAAAATGTAATCTTTTGGATTCCTAATATTATTTGTCCAACAGTTGCACTTTTCATGATTTATAAGGGCGAATTAACCATCGGCGAAATGACTTCCTATGTGGTGCTTATGAATAGAATCATTGGCAATATGCGAGAAATGCCATACATATTGAATGAAGGCAGGGAAGTGCTAGTTTCCATTGAAAGATTGGAAGATATTATTAATTCAACAGAAGAATCCAGTGGGACATTTACGGTAAAAGATATTTCCTCAGATAGCAATTATAAAGAAAACGATTACACAGAAAATAATTACACACAAAACGATTACAAAGAAAACGATTACATAGAAAATGACTTAACGAAAACGGGATCGACCAGAACCGATAAAGATAGAATTAACAACATAATCGAAGTGGAGGACATTACATTTTCATATGATGGAAATGGAGATAGAAACATCTTTGAGGACATGAGTTTTTCCATCGAAAAGGGAAAGACCACAGCGATTGTTGGAGGTTCAGGAGAAGGAAAGACCACAATATTTAAAATACTTTGCGGCTTTTATAGTCAGCAGGCTGGGAAGTATCGCCTGTACGGCGTTGATTTTGAACAATGGGATATTCATGAGGCAAGAGGCCAATTTGCGCTTGTTTCACAAAGTGTATTTCTTTTCCCTGGAACGATTGCAGAAAATGTGGCATACGGTAAGAAGGGTGCCACATTTGAAGAAATTGTAAATGCATGCAAAATGGCAAATATCCATGAATTCATTGAAAAACTTCCGCTGGGATATGAGACAACGACAGGAGAAAGAGGCGTTAAGCTGTCTGGTGGAGAATGCCAGCGAGTTTCCATTGCAAGAGCAATTCTTAAAAATGCACCGATTCTTCTAATGGATGAACCGACATCTTCAGTAGATGTTGGAACGGAACGATTAATTCAAGAGGCTATTAATAATGTTTCCAAGGAAAGAACCGTCGTCATCATAGCCCATAGACTTTCTACGATACAAAACGCAGATAGAATCTTAGTTTTTCACAAGGGAAAGCTTGCGGAGACTGGCTCACATGATGACTTACTAAAGCAAAATGGTAAGTATGCTGATCTTTACAACAATGAGCTTTCGACTAAAATGGATGATGAGAAAATAGTAGATGAGGAAATAGATTGCTTTGAATCGGATGCTTGTCTAAGTAAGGAGGCTCTAAAAGATGAAAAATAAAAACAAAGTGTTTTTTAGATACCTGCGACTTTTAGGAAAGCGACTCCCCTTGTTTTTGTGTGGAATGTTACTTACAACAGTGGGGAGTAGCTCATTTGAAGTAGTATTGTCAATGTTTATCAAAGACATCTTTAATCTGGCAGAAACTGGGGAAGCCAGCAGACTTCCACAAATTATAATTACGAATATTTTGATTGGACTTGTTTGTCTTGTTATTTTTTTTGTATTTGGACTGACCTACAATATTGAGGCAAAAAGAGGAAATGCCAGTGTTCAAAAATTAGTGTTTGATAAAGCACTGCGTTTACCGATGTCCTATTATGAAAATCATCATAGCGGTGATATCGTATCCAAATTGATTTATGATGTGGATATTGCAAGTCAAATCTATACATCTCGACTTAGGAGAGTGACCGCTCCTATTATTTCGGTCATCATATTTTTGGTACCAATGTTTTTGCTTTGCCCACAGGTGACTGCATGTTTGCTGGGGGTTAATATTATTACCCTTGGGATTAATAGCAGATTTGTAAAGCCCATGAAAAGAATTGGTAAGGAAATGTCGGTGAAGAATTCGTCCATGACAGAACGCTTATCAACGATTCTTCAAGGAATGGAAACTGCTAAAATATTTGATGGTAGTGATAAAATGGCAGGTGACTACAAACGTGCAAATGCAGAGTACACAGATGTTGTTACGGAATATAATATGAATTCCTCATGGCTCAGTGCTTTAAATACATTTTTTGATCTGGTTTGTTCTCTTGCATTTTTATGCGTTGGTATCTTGTTTATTGAAAATGGAACGACTTCAGTTGGATCCCTTGCAGCAATTTATACATTATATGGTTTGTTTAGTATGAGCTTTTTAAGGGTGGGACATTATTTCCCAGAACTTATCAATTGTATCGCTAGAGCACAGATTATATTTGACTTTTTGGACGAGGATGAGGAAAGTTTGATAAGCGCCGAAAGCGTAAGTAAATCAAAAGACCTTAGTGAATCGAAAGGTCAAAGTGATTCGAAAGACCTTAATGGTTTTGAAAGTGATAATGGATTCAAAGGGAATCTGGAACGCGAAAGTGTGGAGGAGCAATCCTATATAGAAATAAATAATGTTTCATTTGGATACAGCAAGGATCGAAGAATCTTAGAAGACTTTACGATGAATGTTAAAAAAGGAACTAACGTTGCAGTGACGGGACAATCTGGACGTGGAAAGAGTACTCTCGCAAAATTATTACTCGGATTCTATCCAATTGAAGCTGGTGAAATTCTAATTGGTGGCGAAGAAATCAGTTCCATAGGCTTGAAAAAATTACGCGAAATGATTGCATATGTTCCTCAAACTCCATATTTATTTAATGTTAGCATTAGAGATAATATTAGATTTGGGAAATTGGATGCAACAGAAGAAGAAATTAAAATGGCCGCAAAGGCAGCGAATGCCGATGAGTTCATTATGAAACAACCAGACGGATATGATACGATTACAGGTGAGAGAGGTGGTCGTCTTTCTGGCGGTGAGCGCCAACGTATTGCGGTCGCAAGGGCAATTCTTAAAAATGCACCAATTCTTCTCCTTGATGAGGCAACCTCAGCATTAGACAATGAGTCAGAACAATTGGTTCAGGCAGCACTTGATAATTTACTGAAAAATAGAACAACAATCACTATTGCCCATAAGCCAGCAACCATTGCGGCGGCGGATGTGGAAATTAAAATGATGTAGTTGAAAGAAACAGTTGATTTTTTTCGAAATTTATATTATCATTATTTACATATGAAAAATGTGTTGAAAAAGAAGAGTAAGCATTGCACGTCGCAAGAGATAACCGTTCATGGGCTGGAAGACGGTTTTGACAGATGGGTGCTGAAGGTAGCTTTGGAACAGTGTAGCTGAAAGACCAAGATATTGTAGGTTGGATAGGTTATGACGGAGTGATTCCCGTTACAGAATTGAGAGGATAGACATCACGAAGTTGTGCTGTTTATTGAACTAAGGTGGTAACGCGATAATACGCCCTTAATATTTTCAAAGTTAGAATACTTTGAGAATATTAAGGGCTTTTTTATTTTACGAAACTTGTTTTGCTAGTATGTCAGAAAAGAGGATAATAATATGAGTAAAGAATTAGAGAAAAACTACAACCCAGCCGACATTGAGGATAGATTGTATCAAAAATGGCTTGATAAGAACTATTTTCATGCAGAAGTGAATAAAGATAAGAAACCATTTACAATTGTAATGCCACCACCAAACATCACAGGGAAGTTACACATGGGACATGCACTTGATAATACAATGCAAGATATTCTGATAAGATTTAAGAGAATGCAGGGATTTGAGGCACTTTGGGTACCAGGAACGGACCACGCAAGTATTTCCACTGAAGTGAAAGTGATCAATGCGCTTAGAGAAGAAGGTATCGAAAAAAAGGATATTGGTCGAGAAGGGTTCCTGAAAAGAACTTGGGAATGGAAAAAAGAATACGGCGGAGTGATTACGAGTCAATTGAAAAAGATTGGTTCTTCATGTGATTGGGAAAGAGAACGATTCACAATGGATGAAGGCTGTTCAGAAGCTGTTCAGAAAGTATTTATCAAATTATATAATAAAAAGCTTATTTATAAAGGATCTAGAATTATAAATTGGTGTCCATTATGTAAAACTTCTATTTCAGATGCTGAGGTTGAGCACGAAGAACAGGCCGGACATTTCTGGCACATTAATTATCCAATCGTTGGCTCAGATGAAATGTTAGAACTTGCTACAACAAGACCAGAAACATTACTTGGTGATAGTGCAGTTGCAGTTCATCCAGAGGATGAAAGATATCAACATCTGATTGGGAAAATGGTGAAATTACCACTTACAGATAGAGAAATCCCAATTATTGCTGATTCTTATGTTGACAAGGAATTCGGTACAGGCGTTGTTAAAATCACTCCAGCACATGATCCTAACGATTTTGAAGTTGGTAAGAGACACAACCTTCCTGAAATTAACATTTTAAATGATGATGCAACCATTAATGAAAAAGGTGGCAAGTATGCAGGAATGGATCGCTACGAAGCGAGAAAAGCTATGGTTGCTGACCTTGATGCACTAGGACTTCTTGTAAAAGTGGAAGAGCATACACATAATGTAGGAACACATGATAGATGTAAGACGACTGTTGAGCCAATGGTAAAACAGCAGTGGTTCGTTAAAATGGATGAACTAATCAAACCAGCAGTTGAAGGCGTTAAAAATGGCGATATCCAGCTTTTGCCTGAACGTATGGAAAAGACGTATTTTAACTGGACAGATAATATTAGAGACTGGTGTATTTCAAGACAGTTATGGTGGGGACATAGAATACCAGCATATTACTGCGACAAATGTGGGGAAATCGTAGTTTCTGATAAGACTCCAGATAAATGCCCAAAATGTGGAAGCACACATTTAACGCAAGATGAAGATACTCTTGACACTTGGTTTTCATCTGCATTATGGCCATTTTCTACACTGGGTTGGCCAGAAAAAACACCAGAACTTGAATATTTCTATCCAACGGACGTACTGGTAACCGGCTATGATATCATATTCTTTTGGGTAATTAGAATGATTTTCTCAGGTTATGAACAAATGGGTGAAAAACCATTTAGTAAAGTATTATTTCACGGCTTGATCAGAGATGACCAAGGCCGTAAGATGAGTAAATCTCTTGGAAATGGGATTGATCCTCTTGAGGTAATTGCAAAATATGGAGCAGATGCACTTCGATTCACACTAGTGACTGGGAATGCACCAGGTAACGATATGCGTTTTTATTGGGAAAGAGTAGAAGCAAGCAGAAACTTCGCGAATAAAGTTTGGAATGCATCCAGATTCATTATGATGAATGACCCAGATGGCAATATTGGAAAAAATGTGAAATTAAGCGAGCTAACAGCAGCAGATAAATGGATTCTTTCAAAGATGAATAATCTTACTAAAGAAGTTACTGAAAATATGGAAAAATACGATCTTGGTATTGCAGTTTCCAAGTTAAATGACTTTATATGGGAAGAGTTCTGCGATTGGTATATTGAAATGGTGAAACCTCGTCTGTATAATGACGAAGATACCACAAAAGAGGCAGCAATATGGACATTAAAGACAGTGCTTATTGATTCACTGAAGTTATTACATCCATATATGCCGTTTATAACAGAAGAAATTTTTTGTAATCTCCAGGATCAAGAAGCATCGATTATGATTTCAACATGGCCTGTATACAAGCCAGAATGGAATTTTGAAGCAGATGAAATTGCAATTGAAACAATTAAAACGGGTGTTAGAAATATCAGAAACTTACGTACGGAGATGAATGTAGCACCAAGTAGAAAAGCAAAAGTATATGTAGTATCACAAAATGCTGGTATAAGAGATATTTTTGAAAATGGGAAAGTATTCTTTGGAGCACTCGGATACGCGAGTGAAGTTGCTGTTCAGGCTGATAAGGCAGGAATCCCAGAAGATGCTGTTTCAACGGTAATACCAGATGCAGTAATCTATATTCCATTTGCAGAATTGGTGGATATTGAAAAGGAAATCGAACGTTTATCAAAAGAACAAGCAAATCTTCAAGGTGAGATTATAAGATGTGAAGGAATGCTTAACAATGAGAAATTCACCAGCAAAGCGCCACAATCTAAGATCGATGAAGAAAAAGATAAACTTGCAAAATATATGCAGATGTTAGAGCAGGTAAATGCGAGACTTGAACAACTTCGTGTAAACAGTAAATAATAATAGTTGAATTTAAATAGAAGAAGCCTATGCAATTTTAATTTGATAATTGTATAGGCTTCTTTTTGAATTCTAGGAAGTCCTGTTTTATATATATAATACTACTAATTAAATAACTATATTTTATATATCTAAAGTACTATACAAATAGTTCTAATAGCCCAAATCAAGCTATATGAATAATTGTTAATATTTGCTATAATTATGCTTAATATTGTGCACAAAGTATATAAATAGCACAAAAACTTTTTCGTGGAGGAAAAATAATATGAGGAAACTTATAGTGAATAAGACTGTAAGAAAAACATGGGCTTGGTTATTGGTAGCTATAATGGTAGTTTCAATTGCAATTCCAACCAGCATTAGTGCTATAGCGGGAAACACTAATGTAGTAATCACTGGAAGCTCGGGGTGGTTAGAATCAGCTAATGTTGAGTGGTCACCAGTTACAAATGCAACAGGATATAATGTGTATTGCAAATCAGCAACAGCAGCTGATTCAACATACACAAAATTGGATAGTATGTTAATAAGAGAATATAGTACATATTTCAGAGCGGATGCACTTGGTTTGAGCGCAGGTGATTATATTTTAAAGGTGGTACCAGTTATTGGTGGAGCTGAAAGTGTTGATAAGGCAGCGGTAACGTCAAAACTTACAGTAGCTTCCTATAAACGTGAGGGATTTGCTTTTTCTCAACAATCAACCGCAAAGACTGGATCTGGCGGATATAATGAAGATGGCACAGTGCCTGCGAATGCGCAGATTGTATATCTTACAGAAGCAAACAAGAATACAGTAACAGCTTCAGTAGTTACAGGTAGTTCTTCAACAGTTTGTGTAGGCATTGGTGCAATTTTGTCAGCTAGAGAAAAAAATAAAGATACACGACCACTTATCATTCGTGTAATTGGAAAAGTAACTTCATTTACAGGAGAAAATGTTAATTTTATGCAGGTAAAGGCCAATGGAAAGATTACTGTTGAGGGTGTTGGAGAAGATGCGACAGCTTATGGATGGGGAATTTTGATTAGAGGATGTACAAATGTAGAAGTTAGAAATCTTGGAATTATGATGTTCCCTGATGATGGTCTATCACTTGACACTGATAATAGTAATATTTGGCTTCATAATAATGATATATTTTATGGTGCTCCAGGTAGTGATGCTGATCAAGTAAAGGGAGATGGCTCTGCAGATGTGAAAGCCTTATCAACCTTTGTAACAATATCATATAACCATTTTTGGGATTCAGGAAAATGTTCATTATGTGGTATGAGTGATTCAGCAGAATTCTTCGTATCATATGATCACAACTGGTATGATCATTCAGATTCACGTCATCCACGAATAAGAGTGGGTACAATTCATGTTTACAATAATTATTTTGATGGAAATTCAAAATATGGTGTTGGTGTAACTAAAGGTTCATCGGCATTTGTAGAGAATAATTATTTTAGAAACTGTAAAGATCCAATGCTTTCTTCGTTACAGGGAAGTGATATTATTGATGGCGTTGCGAATGGAATATTTTCAGGTGAAGCCGGTGGTATGATTAAGTCATACGGCAATACAATTATTGGAGCAACTCATTTTGTTGATCAAAATACAGGAAGCGCAACACAATTTGATGCAATAACTACTACAACTAGAAATGAAACTGTTTCTAGCAATTATAAAACTGCTTCAGGTGGTACAGTATACAATAACTTTGATACACTTTCAACAATGTATACATATACTGTTGATACAGCAGCAGTTGCAAAAGACAAAGTCGAAAAATACGCAGGTCGTATCAATGGTGGAGATTTTAAATGGGAATTCAATGATGCTGTTGATGATCCTTCATATACTATAAATATAGAATTAAAAACTGCGATTACAAGTTATACAAGCAATTTGGTTTCAATAGGTGGTAATGCAGTAGGAACTGTAGAAACACCGACTACGCAGGCAACAACACAGGTAGCAACACAAGCAACTTCACAGGCAACCACACAGGCAGCAACTCAGCCTATTTCAGCAGCTTCACAAATTCACAATTTTACTACAGATGGACTTGTAAGTTCATTCTTTACAATATCTGGTAATCTTTCTACAAGTAAAGGAACTGTTACATATAATGGACTATCATTAACACAGTGTTTAAAACTGGAAAAAGATACAAATGTTAAATTCACTGCAGCTACAAAAGGCAAATTAACATTGGTTTTTCTATCAGCAACAGCGAATATTTATGTTAATGGAGCAAAATCAACAGCAACTACTGGTACAATTACAGTTGATGTACCAGCAGGCAGTAATACAATTACAAAGGCAGATTCAAATAATTTGTATTATATGATATTTGCACCGGAAGGAAGCGAAGCTACTACACAAGCACCAACAACAGCACCAACAACGGCACCAACTCAACCAGAAACTTCAACTCAACCTTCTGTTCCAGGTGACACAATTAGTACTGGCCTTTTAACCAGTATCAGCAGTGTTAAAGATTCAGAATTTAAGACTGTTATATATTGTTCACCTGATGCATTAGCAACTGGATCAGGTACATCAAATGCTCCAATGACTTTGGTGGCAGCAATTGAATTGTCTAAAACAACAAACGGAATAGCAATTATTTTGAAAGAGGGAACATATTCATATAATTCTCAGATAACAGTTCCATTTGGCGACAATGGTTCTGCAAGTGCTTATAAAGTACTTAAAGCAGCTGATGGCGCAAAAGTAATACTTGATTTTTCTTCACAGACATATGGAGATACTGCAACGAATGCCAGAGGACTTCAGATGGAAGGAAATTATTGGTATGTAAAAGGCATTACATTTAAAGGGGCTGCGGACAATGGTGTTTTTGTAGCTGGTAGCAACAATGTAGTGGAAAGATGCATTGTTCAAGCAAACAGAGATTCAGGCTTACAGATAAGTCGTAGAAATTCTACTTTGTCAAGCATAGCAGACTGGCCATCAAACAATTATATTATCAACTGTACAGCGTTTGACAATATGGATCCAGCGACGCATGAAAATGCTGATGGATTTGCTTCTAAACTTACATGTGGACCTGGAAATGTATTTGATGGTTGTATTTCTTATTGCAACATAGATGATGGATGGGATTTATATGCGAAAGAAGAAACCGGTTCAATTGGTGCAGTAACAATTAGAAATTGTATATCATTTAACAATGGTACTTTAACAAATGGTACATCATCAGCATCAGGAGATAGAAATGGATTTAAATTAGGTGGTAGCAATGGTGTTGTTCCAACAGCACATATTGTAATCAACTGTTTGTCATTTAACAATGGAAAAGATGGCTTTACTGATAATGGTAATGGTGCAGCCCTTTCTATTTTAGACTGCACTTCATATAATAATGCAGGAACTAATTTTAACTTCTACCGTACAAATGGAGGCATATTTGCTAACCTTTTGACTATAACAGGAAATAATACGGATAAATTTGTTGGAACAATACAGGATGCAATTTACTGCAATAGTGACAAATATTATCAAGTTCAGGCAAAGACATTAGTTTCAAGTGGTTTAAAGATCGGAACAATAATTACTGCTCCTACATCTGCAGATTTTGTTAACATGACTGCACCAAGTTTAACATCAGACATTGATTCTCTTTATAGAAATTTAGATGGATCAGTTACATCAAAAGGATTTTTAATGAGTAATAGTAGTAGTCGCTTTGCAACAATTGGAGCAGCGTTTGGCGTTAGCACAAGTACCTTGAGCTTAAATGTATCTACTAACAGTGGTTCAGTTGAAAATCCAACAACAGCACCAACAACAGCACCAACAACAGCACCAACAACAGCACCAACAACAGCACCAACAACAGCACCAACAACGGCACAAACAACAGCACCAACAGCGGCACCAACAACAGCACCAACAGCGGCACCAAGTAACATTGGCGTTAATTCACCAGTGCAGGTGGCAGATAGTGCATTAGTTGTAACCTCAGATAAAGTTGTATCAAATATAGTGAATTCAACAGGTACTGTCGTAAATGTCATCACGAATTCGGCTCCAAAGTTAGACAGTACTGTATTCAACAGTATTGTAGAAAAAGATAAGACAGTAACATTGGATGTTGTTAACTCAAAAAATGAACTTCTATATTCATGGTCATTTCAGGGTAACACAATAACGAATACAAATTTAGCAATCGATTTAACAATTACATTTAATACAGATAAACAGCAGGCAATTGAAACACTTACAGGACAAACAAATGCTCTATATCTTTCATTTGCACAGCATGGAGCATTGCCAGGTCCCGCTAAGATCACTACATATGTAGGAAACTCGTATAAAAATGGAGATATTTTATATTTATACTACTACAATGAAGAGACACATAGTATTGAACTTATAAGTGGTTCAGGCTTAACCGTAAAAGATGGTTATGTGGAATATACAATTACTCATTGTTCTGTATATTTTCTATCACAGAATACACCGGCAGTATATGGTATTGGAGTAAGTATTCAACAACCTGAAAATGCACCAGAGGTTGCTCCAATTGTAGCAACAAGTGATAACAATATAATGATTATATATGTAATTTCATTAATGTTAGCAGCATCTATGTTGTTCATTGCATATCAATCTAAGAAACGTACAGTAAAGGAATAAAGATAGATTTATATCTTAGTGAAATCGATTAAATATTTGTCGAATATGAGAGTATGAATTCTTGATTACAAATATTTCAAGAAGAGGATTAGCCATGTATAAGGCTGGTCTTCTTCTTTTTATTTATGCAAATTAAATAATGTTTCAATTTAGCTTATATGATTATGAGGACTATAAATAACTTTCCTAATATATCTTTAGTCATAGACAAAGTATTAAGTTACTTTAATTATATATAATGATAGGTATAAAGTACTTGAAAGCAGTAACTTATGTACGAAGAAACTATATGTGATTTAGCAAAAAATGCTATAATTATAAGTGCAAATGTATGAAAAGTGTGTAAAGTGCACAACGTTATGTATAGGAGGGAGTTATTAATGAAAAAACTTATGGCGAAAAAAACTGTAAGGGAAACATGGGCTTGGCTAATGGTAACTATAATGGTAGTTACATTGGCAATCCCAACATGTATTAACGCTATCGCTGGTGACTCAAGTATAGTGATTACGAAAAGCACAGGGTGGCAAGAATCAGCATATGTTGAATGGTCAGCAGTAACAAATGCAACCGGTTATAGTGTGTACTATAAGTCAGCAACGGCTGCGGATAGTACATACACTAAGCTTGATGATATGTTAGTTAGAAAATATAGTACAAATATTAGAGCTGATGCAGTTGGCTTAAGTGCTGGAAACTATATAATGAAAGTTGTTCCAATTATTAGTGGAACTGAGAATACTAGTAAACAGGCAGTTACGTCAACACTTGCAGTAACTGCATATACGCGTGAAGGGTTTGCTTTTTCAGCGCAATCAACAGCTAAAACTGGATCAGGTGGATATAATGACAATGGAATGGTGGCAACAAATGCACAGATTGTCTACGTGACAGAGTCAAACAAAAATACAGTTGTAGCATCTGTTATTACAAGTAGTAGTGGATCTACCACCGCATGTACAGGCATTGGTGCAATTTTAACAGCAAGATCAAAAGGTTATGACACAAGAGCTCTTATCATAAGAGTGATTGGAAAAGTTACAATGTTTAGTAATAGCGCAAACACTAACTTTTTGCAGCTGAAAGGTACTCAAAAACTTACAGTGGAGGGCATTGGCGAAGATGCAACACTTTATGGATTGGGGATTTTAATTAGGGATTGTACGAATATAGAAGTTAGAAACCTCGGTGTTATGATGTTTCCAGATGATGGAATTTCACTAGACACAGATAATAATAATATTTGGATTCACAATAATGATATTTTTTATGGAGCACCAGGAAGTGATGCGGATCAGGTAAAGGGAGATGGATCATGCGACGTAAAAGCATTTTCTAACTATATTTCAGTTTCATATAATCATTTTTGGGATTCAGGAAAGTGTTCATTATGTGGAATGAGTGATACAAAAGAATTTTTTGTGACATATGATCACAATTGGTTCGATCATTCAGATTCACGTCAACCACGTATTAGAGTTGGAACAATTCATGTATATAATAATTTGTTTGACGGAAATTCAAAATACGGTGTGGGCGTAACAAAGGGCTCCTCTGCATTTGTAGAGAACAACTATTTTAGAAATTGTAAATATCCAATGCTTTCATCATTACAAGGAAGTGATGTATTTGGTGGTGCAGAAGGAACATTTTCAAGTGAAGCTGGAGGAATGATTAAGTCTTATGGGAATACAATAATTGGTGCAACTCGTTTTGTAGACCAGACTTATAGCGCAACAGATTTTGATGCAATAACTACATCAAGTAGAAGCGCAACTGTTGCAAGTTCTTACAAAACAGTTTCAGGTGGAACTACATATAATAACTTTGATACAGCTTCAACAATGTATAAATACACAGTTGACACCCCAGAGGCTGCAAAAGTTAAAGTTGAAAAATATGCAGGACGCATCAATGGTGGCGATTTCAAATGGGATTTTAATGATGCAGTTGACGATGTATCATATGATGTTAATACCGCATTAAAATCTGCAATTACAAGTTATACAAGCAAGCTAGTTTCAATTGGCGGTAATTCAGCTGGTGGTGAATTAAGCTCCACAACGCAGGCAGCAACGCAGGCAACAACCCAGGCAGCAACCCAAGCTACGACTCAAGCTGCAACGCAGGCAACAACACCTGCAACAACGCAGGCAACAACACAAGCAGCAACACAGGCACAGACAGTTACAAAGGTACATAATTTCACTACAAGTGGTAAGACAAGTTCTTTCTTTACCATAAGTGGTAACCTTTCAACAAGTAAAGGAACAGTTACATATAACGGACTTACCCTGACACAATGTCTGAAAATGGAATCAGCAACAAGCGTAAAATTTACAGCTGCCAGTGCAGGAAAATTGACCCTTGTATTTGTAGAGGCAGCTGCAACTGTAAAAGTAAATGGAACACAATATACTGCAACAAAAGGAATCGTTACGGTTTCTGTAAAAGCTGGAGCAGTTTCAATTACAAAAGCAGATACAGCCAATTTGTTTTACATTGACTTTACAACAACGAGTACTACAACGGCAACAACACAAGCAGCAACACAGGCAACAACACCTGCAACAACACAAGCAGCAACGCAGGCAACAACACCTGCAACAACACAAGCAGCAACGCAGGCAACAACACCTGCAACAACACAAGCAGCAACACAGACAGCTACAGTCACAAAGATTCATAATTTCACGACAAGTGGTAAGACGAGTACATTTTTCACCATAAGTGGAAACCTTTCAACAAGTAAAGGAACTGTTACATATAATGGACTTAAACTGACTCAGTGTCTGAAAATGGAATCAGCAACAAGCGTTAAATTTACGGCTAGCACAGCAGGAAAACTTATACTTGTATTTGTTGAGCCAGCTGCAACTGTAAATGTAAATGGAACGCAGTATACTGCAACAAAAGGAATCGTTACAGTTTCTGTAAAAGCAGGAGCAGTAGCAATTACAAAAGCAGATACAGCCAATCTGTTTTATATTTACTATACAACTACAGGCACAACAACAGCAACAACACAAGCAGCAACACAAGCAACAACCCAAGCAGCGACCCAGGCAACAACACAAGCTGCAACCCAAGCAACAACCCAAGCTGCAACCCAGACAACCACCCAAGCTGCAACGACAACAGCTCCACCACAGCAAGATGGTTATGATTTAAATAGTACGGGCGTTGTAACAAATATTAGAAGCGTTACAGATTCACAATTTAAGACAGCAGTATATTGTGCACCTAATGCATCTGGCTCAGGGACATCAAGTTCACCTATGAGTTTGGAAGCAGCAATCACTCTATCGAATACTACAAATGGAATTGCAATTATATTGCAAGCTGGTACATATTCATATAATTACCAGTTAACAATTCCTTATGGAAACAATGGTACATCAAGTGCTTATAAAGTTCTTAAAGCAGCTGATGGGGCAAAGGTAACACTTGATTTCTCTTCACAGACATATGGTGATACTGCAACGAATGCCAGAGGTCTTCAAATGGAAGGAAATTATTGGTATGTTTACGGAATTATAGTTACTGGCGCTGCTGACAATGGTATTTTTGTAGCAGGCAGTAATAATGTAATTGAAAGATGCATAATCAAAGCAAATAGAGATTCAGGTTTACAGATAAGCCGTAGAAATTCAACTTTATCTAATATGGCTGATTGGCCTGCAAATAACTATATTATCAACTGTACAGCATTTGATAATATGGATCCAGCAACCCAAGAAAATGCAGATGGATTTGCAGCAAAACTAACATGTGGACAAGGAAATGTATTTGATGGATGTATTTCATATTGTAATATTGATGATGGATGGGATTTATATGCGAAATCAGAAACAGGTTCCATTGGTGTTGTAACAATTAGAAACTGTATTTCATTTAATAATGGTACATTGACAAATGGTACTACATCAAGTTCAGGCGATAGAAATGGATTCAAATTGGGAGGCAGTAATGGGGCGGTTCCTACGGCTCATAAGGTATTCAACTGCTTATCTTTTAGTAATGGTAAAGATGGATTTACGGATAATGGAAATGGTGCAGCTCTTACCATTTCAAATTGTACATCATCTAATAATACTGGATCTAATTTTAATTTTTATCGTACAAGTGGAGGTGTTTATACAAACCTTTTAACAATAGCAGGAAAAAGTACAGATAAATTTGTTGGAACAATTCAGAATGCACTTTACTATAATGGAGGAAGTTATTATCTAGTTTCAACAAAAACTTCAGTAACAAGTGGATTGAAGATCGGAACAGTTATTGCTGCACCTTCGTCTTCAGACCTCGTTAGCATGACTACACCAAATGTGAAATCAGATATTGATCTACTGTATAGAAATTCGGATGGTTCAGTTTCTTCAAACGGATATTTGATTGCAAAAAACAGTGGAACTTTTGGAACATTGGGAGCAGAATTTGGTATTAGCACAAGTACATTAAAGATAAACATTTCTACAAAGTAGAAGTTACCTAAGTAGAAGTTACCTAAGTAGAAGTGCAACTTAGTAGTAATTCAACTGAAATTACTACTCAAAAATTCGGCAGCACTTTATATATTCATTTGCGAATTAACGTGAAATGCAAAATTAGTAATAAATAATGTAGTAGGATATTATTTGAATTTGAATAATCCGAAAAATTATAAGCAAAATATTGGACCAATCAATAAAAATTTAGTCAATGTATTGAAACATGGCTAAAGATTTTCTGATTGGTCTATTTATTTGCTCTAATAGGGTGATAATATATTTAGTATAATTATTGGGAATAATCGAGATAATAATAGACATAAAAGACTGAAGTATAATGAAAATGAAATTTGTAAGTAGGATGAAATAGCAAATGGTTATGAAAGGTAATATTATGTAAGCAATGTAATATCTCAATATTAGTTTGATAATCAAATTAATATATTGACAAATTAGAGCAAAAATAATATAATAAAAAAATACTTTGATAATCAAAATATAAGTATATCAAAATATTAAAATAACATTTGGAAGGTTATTATGACAACAAGAATAATAGGAACAGGAAGTTTCTTCCCTCAAATGATAGTGAGTAACGATGATTTATCAAAAGTAGTTGACACGAATGATGAATGGATTCGTTCGAGAACTGGAATCAAAGAACGAAGAATTTCAGAAGGTCAAGACACATCAGAATTAGCAATTGAAGCTGCGAAGGAAGCGATTGCTAGTGCAAATATAGACGTGAAAGAGATTGAACTAATTATTGTTGCAACTTCGAGTGCTGATAATGTATTTCCAAATACTGCATCGTTGGTTCAATTTGGAATTGAGGCGGAAAATGCAGTTTGCTATGACCTTAGCGCAGCTTGCTCTGGGTTTTTATTTGCACTCAATACAGCACATGCATTTATAAAATCTGGAATTTATAAAAAAGCATTGGTTATAGGCTCAGAAGTTATGTCTAAGACGATAGATTGGAAAGACCGTGGAACCTGCGTACTTTTCGGAGATGGTGCTGGAGCAGTTGTAGTTGCAGCTGATGAAATTGGAATTGAAGATATGGTAATGTATAGTGATGGTACCAAAGGAAATGTGTTATTATGTGAAGATAGAAAAGTAGGAAATTTCTTGACAGCAGCAGTGAAAAATGAAGAAGTTGATTCTTCCTATGGCTTTGTTAAGATGGAGGGTCAAGAGGTCTTTCGATTTGCGGTAAAACAGGTTCCACAATGTATAAGTAAGGTTTTAGAAAAAAGTAATACAAACATTGATGATATTAAATATTTTGTACTTCATCAGGCGAACATAAGGATTTTACAATCTGTTGCAAAACGATTAAATGTTGATATAGAAAAGTTTCCTACTAATTTGGAACTTTATGGGAATACATCGGCCGCAAGTATACCGATTCTGTTAGATGAAATGAATAAAAAAGGAATGCTGAAATCTGGAGATAAGATAGTGATATCTGGATTTGGAGCTGGGCTTTCTTGGGGCGCAACTCTTTTAACTTGGTAGTTTTAGCGAAAGCTATAAAAATAATAATAACTTTATCTAAAAGGAGAAAATTAAAATGTTAGAAAAAATCAAAGAAATTATTGCAGGACAATTAAATGTAGAGGAATCAGAAATTAAAGCTGAATCAAAATTCAAAGAAGATCTAGGAGCAGACTCACTTGATTTGTTTGAGCTTGTTATGGCTCTTGAAGATGAGTATTCCGTTGAAATTCCAGCTGAAGATCTCGAAAAATTATTAACGGTACAGGATGTAATGAATTATCTATCAGATAAAGGTGTTAATTAATTATGAAAACAAGAATTACTGAATTATTAGGAATTGAATATCCTATAATCCAAGGTGGTATGGCGTGGGTTGCCAATGCAAATCTTGCTGGAAATGTTTCTAAAGCCGGAGGAATTGGATTTATCGGAGCAGCCAATGCACCAGCTGAATGGGTTAGAGAAGAGATTAGAAAAGCAAAAGCAATTACAAGTAATCCAATCGGCGTTAATATAATGTTACTTAGCCAGTATGCTGACGAAATCGCTAAAGTAGTAGTTGAAGAAGGCGTAAAGGTTGTTACAACAGGAGCTGGTAATCCAGAAAAGTATATGGCAATGTGGAAAGCTGCCGGTATTAAAGTTATTCCCGTTGTTGCTTCAGTTGCACTTGCAAGAAGAATGGAAAGATATGGAGCTGATGCCATAGTAGCAGAAGGAATGGAGTCTGGTGGTCATATTGGTGAACAAACTACAATGACTTTACTTCCACAAGTAGTTGATGCTATATCTATTCCGGTTATCGCTGCAGGTGGTATTGGTGATGGAAGAGGCGTTGCAGCAGCATTTATGCTTGGAGCAGAGGCTGTACAGTTAGGCACTCGTTTCGTTGTTGCAAAAGAATCTACGGTACATCAAAATTACAAAGATAGATTAATATCAGCAAAAGATATTGACTCTGAAGTAACTGGAAGAACAACAGGGCATCCTGTTCGTCAACTTAGAAACCAGATGACAAGACAGTATCATTTAATGGAAAAAGAGGGCGTTGCATTTGAAGAGTTAGAACTTCTTACGCTCGGTGCATTAAGAAAAGCTGTCGTTGAAGGCGATATAAAAAATGGTACTGTTATGGCTGGCCAAATTGCTGGTTTAGTACATAAAGAGCAGACCTGTAAGGAAATAATAGATGAACTGATATCAGAAGCAAAATCTGTATATGAGGGAAAGGCTATGGTATTCTAAATGGGTAAAATAGCATTTATGTTTCCAGGACAAGGAGCACAATATATTGGTATGGGCAAGGATTTTTATGAGCAGATTGCTGTTAGTAAAAATGCATTCCAAACAGCTTCAAAAGTTGTGGGATTAGATTTAGAAAAACTTTGTTTTGAAGAAAATGAAGAATTAAATATAACAGAGTATACGCAGATTGCAATATTAACTGTAGAAATTGCATTACTTTATGCACTTGAAGAAATAGGGGTTAAATCAGATATAAATATCGGACTTAGCCTTGGAGAATACAGCGCATTAGTTGCATCTGGTGTGCTTTCATTTGAGGATGCCTGCAAAGTTGTAAGACAGCGTGGGATTTATATGGAAAAAGAAGTCCCAGCAGGTCAAGGTGCAATGTCAGCAGTGCTTGGGCTTGATGCAAATATGATCGAAGATTGCCTTGCAAACGTGGAAGGAAATGTTCAGATAGCAAATTATAATTGTCCAGGTCAGATCGTAATATCAGGTGATTTAATGGCTGTCACCGATGCTGGTAAAGTTTTAACTCAAGCAGGAGCTAGACGAGTTATACCGCTTAATGTAAGTGGACCATTTCACTCACAGTTATTAAAGGGTGCTGGTGACAAACTTGGTACAGTTCTTGATACTGTAACAATAAATGATATAAGACTTCCTTATGTGGCAAACTACACTGCACAATATGTAAAAGACAAAAATGATGTAAAAGAACTATTAAAAAAACAGGTATATTCATCAGTGAAATTTGAACAATCCATTAAGATGTTAATTGAAGATGGCGTTGATACATTTATTGAAATAGGACCTGGTAAAACATTATCTGGATTTGTTAAAAAGATTGCTCGCGATGTTAAGGTCTTTAATGTTGAGAAGGTTGAAGATTTGGGACTTTTCGGTAAGGTGTGAATTCATATTGGTTTGTGATTATTTGGTAAGGTGTGAATTCATATTGATTTGTGAGTATTTGTTTTGCCTTGCCTTTCCTTCAAGCAGCATATTTTTTTGCTAGCCTCAGAGATGATGAAAAGTCTCACTTCGTTCGATTTTCATCTGAGTCTAGGAAAAAATATAAACGCTACTTTCAGCCGGTCAGCGGCAAAATAAATAATCACAAATCAATATGAATGATATACGTTACGCAAAAAGTCAAAATCATAGAGTTTGAAAAGAATGGCACATGCTACGAAATGCGTCAAAAGCAAAGTCAAAATTAGAGAACTTGAGAAGAATGGCACATGCTACGCAATGCGTCAAAAGCAAGGTCAAAATCAGAGAGTTTGAAAAGAATGGCATACGCTACGCAAAGCGTCAAAAGCAAAGAGTCAAAAGCAAAGAATAAAGGTAAAGATTTAAAAACATGGTAGACGGATGTACAAAGAGTTGAAATTGACGAGTTTAGATGGAAGGTGGGTTTTGGTTATGTTGAAAGGTAAAATCGCGTTGGTTACAGGAGCTAGCAGGGGGATAGGGAGAGAAATCGCACTTGAACTTGCAGCAGAAGGCGCTACGGTTATAGTTAATTATAACGGAAGCAAAGGTAAAGCTGAAGAGGTTGTGGAAACAATCAAAGGCAGTGGCGGAGTAGCGGAAAGTTTTGGCTGTAGTGTCGCTGATTTTGCAAAAACTGAAGAGATGATACAGTACATAATTAAAACTTACGGTGCTCTCGATATTTTAGTTAATAATGCCGGCATTACAAAAGACGGATTGTTAATGAAAATGTCAGAGGCAGATTATGATGATGTGATTGACACTAATTTAAAGGGAACATTTAACTGTGTAAAACATGTATCAAGACAGATGTTAAAACAAAAATCAGGAAGAATTATTAATATGTCTTCTGTAGTAGGAATCGCAGGTAATGCAGGTCAGGTAAATTACTCCGCAAGTAAAGCGGGAATAATAGGGATTACAAAGTCGGCGGCAAAAGAGTTAGGATCAAGAGGCATTACAGTGAATGCAATTGCTCCAGGTTATATTGATACGGATATGACACAAGGTCTTTCAGATACTGTGAAAGAAAAAGTTTTGGAACAAATTCCTTTGAGAAAAATGGGAACGACGCAAGATATTGCGCAAATGGTTGTGTTCCTTGCTTCAGATAAGGGTTCATATATAACAGGGCAAATCATCTCTATAGATGGTGGGATGAATATTTAAGTGGAAAACTGACGGTAGGTTGTGGGTGAATAATTATTTAGAGGTAAGATTTTACGGGAGGTAGTGGGTGAATATTAATTTATAATTATACTTTTCTTGCCTTTCCTTCAAGCAGCATATTTTTTTGCAAGCCTCAGGGATGATGAAAAGTCTCACTTCGTTCGAATTTTCATCTGAGTCTTGGAAAAAATATAAGCGCTGCTTTCAGCCGGTCTGCGGAAAAGCATAATTATAAATTAATATTCACGATTTACTTCGTTGAGAAATCTTGAAACCTAAATTAGTATTTACTGGTTATATCTTGAAAAGTTTTACATTTAAATATTCGCTATGTAAAGGGTGTAAAGACAAAGAGAAGATTTACGCGGGAAATGCAAGGAAATATTAGGAAATAGTAGAAAAATGCAATGAAAACACAATAATAAATTGAAAATTAAACAGGAGAGATTTATAATATGAGTAGACGAGTTGTAGTTACAGGAATGGGAGCAATTACTCCTATCGGTTTAAGTGTCGAGGAATTTTGGTCAGGAGTTAAGAGACAAGAAGTAGGAATTGATTTTATTACAAAGTTTGATGCAACAGAATATAAGGCAAAATTAGCTGCTGAAGTAAAAGGCTTTGATGCAAAGCAGTTTATGGATTTTAAATCAGCAAAAAGAATGGAATTGTTTTGCCAATATGCAGCAGCTGCTGCAAAAGAAGCAATTGAAGATTCAGGTCTTAATATGGAAAATGAAGATCCATACATGGTAGGGACATCAGTAGGTTCTGGAATTGGAAGCCTTCAAGCGATGGAAAGAGAACATGATAAGTTACTTACCAAGGGTCCATCAAGAATTAATCCATTATTGGTACCATTGATGATTAGCAATATGGCAGCTGGAAATGTTTCTATATTATTTGGTCTAAAGGGAAAGAGCATCAATGTTGTTACCGCTTGTGCAACTGGTACAAATTCTATTGGTGAAGCGTTTAGAAGCATTCAGTGTTGCGATGCAGATGTTATGATAACTGGCGGTACAGAAGCTTGTGTTACACCAATTGGTATCGGTGGATTTGCTGCACTTACTGCATTATCCTCATCCGTGGATCCAAAACGTGCATCTATTCCTTTTGATAAGGAAAGAGATGGCTTTGTACTGGGCGAAGGCGCAGGTATTGTTGTATTAGAGGAACTCGAGCATGCAAAAGCAAGAGGCGCTAAAATTTATGCAGAGGTAGTTGGATATGGTTGTTCAAGTGATGCTTACCATATAACTTCACCAGCAGAGGATGGAAGCGGAGCAGCCAGAGCAATGACAAATGCAATCAAAGAAGCTGGCATTAATCCATCAGATATAGATTATATTAATGCGCATGGAACAAGTACACATCATAATGATTTATTTGAAACAAGAGCGATTAAACTTGCATTTGGTGATTGTGCGAAGGATGTTAAGATTAGCTCAACAAAATCAATGGTGGGACATTTGCTTGGGGCTGCAGGAGCAGTTGAATTTATTACATGTGTAAAATCAATTACTGACGGATATGTTCACCCTAATGTTGGATTGCAAGAGACAGAGGAAGAGCTTGATCTTGATTATGTAAAGGGAACTGGTATTGAAATGAGTGTAAATTATGCAATTAGTAATTCACTTGGGTTTGGCGGTCATAATGCAAGTATTTTGGTAAAAAAATTCGTTGAATAAATTGCTAATATGTTTTGTGAAATACAACTCGATAAATTTTAAGTGCTGTTTGTATAAATATACAAATATGCAGAAAGGCAGGCTATATAATGGAATTTGAAAATATTCTTAAATTAATAAAAAGTGTGTCAGAATCTTCACTTAGTAGTTTTACTTTAGAAGAAGGAGATACAAAAATAACCTTGGAGGCTAACCGAGGAAACAATGCTCCAGTAACTATAACTACTTGTGTTGAAGATAACAAGCCATCTGGTAGTGGGTTACCAACCTTTAGTGGATTATCAGGACAAAACAATCATGAAGTAAAAGGCAACACAGCAGTTGTATCAAACATAGAATTTCAGGGAAATATAGTAAAATCACCACTTGTAGGTGTGTTCTATAGTTCGTCTACACCAGAAATGGACGCATTCGTTAAAGTAGGTGACAGAGTTACCGTTGGTCAGACGCTTGGTATTGTCGAAGCAATGAAACTTATGAACGAAATAGAATGTGATTATGATGGAATTGTTAAACAAATACTGATTAATAACGAAGATATTGTTGAATATGGGCAAGCATTGTTTGTGATTAGTTAATTAAATATATTAGAGCTGCGAGTGGTGGCGGAAATGGTAGGGATATATGCTTACAACGAAAGAAATTATGGATATTATTCCACATAGACATCCGTTTTTATTGGTGGATAAAATTGAAGAATTGGTACCAGGCGTAAAGGCTGTCGGTTATAAATGCGTTACTTATAATGAACCATATTTCGCAGGGCATTTTCCACAGGAACCTGTTATGCCGGGAGTTCTCCAGATTGAAGCATGTGCGCAGGTTGGCGCAGTTGCGATTTTGTCGATAGAAGCAAATAAGGGTAAAACTGCGTATTTTGGTGGAATTAATTCAGCACGTTTCAGACAAAAAGTGGTTCCGGGTGATACTTTAAAGCTAGAATGTGAAATTGTAAAGCAAAAAGGACCACTTGGTATTGGCAAGGCGACGGCATCGGTTGATGGTAAAGTTGTTATGAATGCTGAACTTACTTTTATGATTGGCTAAATATAAGACCTAAATATAAGACCTAAATATAAGACCTAAATATAAGACCTAAATATAAGACCTAAATATAAGATCCAAATACAATCAAAATGCGAATAAATAAAATTGAAATATTGAATGGATATAAAGTTGAAAGAAATCTTGAGATTGTGCCTTGCTAAAGCATGTCACAGGAATGAGGAAAAATGTTTAATAAAATATTAATTGCAAATAGAGGCGAAATTGCCGTAAGAATAATTAGAGCATGTAGAGAGATGGGCATTAAAACAGTTGCAGTATATTCAGAAGCTGATAGAGAAGCATTACATACACAACTTGCAGATGAAAGTATTTGCATAGGTAAAGCGTCGTCAACGGATAGTTATTTGAATATGGAACGTATTATATGTGCGACAATCGCAACGAAAGCAGATGCAATTCATCCTGGCTTTGGTTTCCTTTCAGAAAATAGTAAATTTGCACTACTTTGTGAAACCTGTAATATAAAATTTATTGGACCATCTGCTAAAATTATCGATAAGATGGGTAACAAATTAGAAGCAAGAAATACAATGATTAAAGCGAATGTGCCAGTTGTACCAGGAACGAAGGAACCTGTCTATGATGTCGTATTAGGCAAGAAAATTGCTGATGAAATGGGATATCCAGTGATTGTGAAGGCTTCTTCTGGAGGTGGTGGAAAAGGTATGAGAATCATTAATTCTGCAGTAGAATTTGATCATAACTTTAGCAATGCGCAGAGGGAATCCATTAATTCATTTGGAGACAATACAATGTATATTGAAAAATATATTGCGAATCCTAGACATATAGAATTTCAGATAATGGCTGATAATTTTGGTAATGTGATTCATCTTGGCGAACGCGACTGCTCCATTCAAAGGCGTCATCAAAAGATGATTGAGGAGTCTCCATCAATCGCGATTACGGATGAATTAAGAACACAGATGGGTGAAGTAGCAATTCGTGCGGCTAAGGCAGTAAAATATCAAAGTGTAGGAACAATTGAATTCCTTTTAGATAAAAACAACAAATTCTATTTTATGGAAATGAATACAAGAATTCAGGTAGAGCATGGCGTTACGGAACTCGTTACTGGTACCGATTTGATTAGAGAGCAGATTTCAATCGCTGCCAATTTACCACTTTCCTATAAGCAAGAAGATATACTGATTAGAGGTCATGCGATTGAATGTAGAATTAATGCGGAAAATCCAGATAAGAACTTTATGCCATGTCCCGGCAAAATTACAAATATGCATATTCCAGGTGGAAATGGTGTAAGGATTGATACAGCAATTTATACAGGATATGAGATTCCACCATTTTATGATTCTATGATTCTGAAAGTAATGGTTTATGACAGAGATAGGCCGTCAGCGATTAAAAAGATGATTAGCGTACTTGGAGAAGTTGTAATTGAAGGCGTAAGCACTAATTTGGACTTTCAGTATAAGATACTCAATAACGAAGATTTTCAAAGTGGAAAAGTTGATACACATTTCATACAAGAACATTATGATATGTAGTTCTATGCAAAACTTGTTTTGTATTTTTACCTAATTAGTTTGAAACTCAAATAGTTTGAATGTGAAAGGATATTATATATGTTATTAAAGGATATGTTTAAGAAAACCACATATATCTCCCTAGATGGAAAGAGTGAGGATGCTATTAAAAAAGAAAATGCTCCTAGTGTACCAGATGGCCTTTTTACAAAATGCGAAAAATGTGGGGAAATGATTCTTACACAAGATTTGTTAAAACTGAATATGGTATGTACAAAGTGTGGATATTATTTTAGGCTTGACTCAAGAAGCAGAATTGGGATGGTCATTGATGATGGAACATTTGAAGAGTGGGATACGAATATTACACCAAGCAATCCTATGGAATATCCTGGATACATTGAAAAACTTGAATTTCTAAAAGACAAGACAGGGCTTGATGATGCTATTGTTACTGGAAAGGGAAAGATTGATGGAAGACCAGTAGTGATTGGTGTATGTGATACAAGATTTCTTATGGGAAGTATGGGTAGTATCGTTGGAGAAAAGATAACCAGAGCTGTAACGAAGGCTACACAGGAAAATCTACCTTTGATTATTTTTACCTGTTCAGGCGGAGCCAGAATGCAAGAAGGGATTGTTTCTTTAATGCAAATGGCAAAAACCTCAGCGGCACTTAAAAGACATGATGAATCAGGTAACCTTTATGTTACTGTTCTTACAGACCCAACAACAGGCGGTGTAACCGCAAGCTTTGCTATGCTAGGTGATATTATACTTGCAGAACCCGGTGCGTTGATAGGATTTGCTGGGCCAAGAGTGATTAAGCAAACAATAGGTCAGGATTTACCAGAAGGTTTCCAAAGAGCGGAATTTTTATTAGAGCATGGTCTTATTGACAACATCGTAGAAAGAGATAGCTTAAAACAAACACTTTCTTCAATTGTAAAAATGCATTTAAAAAAATCAGATAGTAAAATGGAAGAATATAAAGAATATTTAGATAATATTTATTCTAAAAAAATAGACATCACAAGCGACGAAATAAGTGAAGATAGGAATGAACTGGATGCTTGGAGCAAAGTTCAATTAGCTAGAGACAACAAAAGACCCACTGCTCTTGATTATATTGCAAATATAACAAAGGATTTCTATGAACTTCACGGCGATAGAGCCTTTAAAGATGATGGAGCAATTGTCGGTGGGATCGCAATGTTTGGCAAGATGCCAGTAACCGTGATAGGACAGCAAAAAGGAACGAATACGAAAGAAAATATTAAGCGTAACTTTGCTATGCCATATCCAGAAGGATATAGGAAAGCACTTAGGCTTATGAAGCAAGCGGAAAAGTTTGGCAGACCTATCATTTGTTTCATTGATACGCCAGGAGCATATTGTGGAATTGGTGCAGAAGAAAGAGGCCAAGGTGAAGCAATCGCTAGAAATCTATTTGAAATGGCGGGTCTTCGAGTTCCAATACTTTCTATTGTGATTGGAGAAGGCGGTAGCGGAGGAGCCCTTGCTCTAGCTGTAGCGAATGAAGTGTGGATGCTTGAAAATGCAATCTACTCAGTTCTCTCACCAGAGGGTTTTGCTTCGATTTTATGGAAAGATGCTAAGAGAGCAGCAGAAGCTGCAGAAGTAATGAAAATAACGGCCGAAGATATTAAGAGGCTTGGAATTATTGATCGAGTTATCTTAGAACATCCAGTAGTATCCTCTGATAATATTAAGAGAATAACGTTATATATGAAGAGAAAAATAGCAGAGTTTATGATTCATTATGGCAGTATGTCAGAAGAAGAAATCGTTGATAAAAGATATGAAAGGTTTAGGGTAATGTAATGAAGTTGCAACCTATTAAAATTGGAGATTTAGAGGTCAAAGTCCCAATCATTCAAGGTGGTATGGGAGTTGGAATCAGTCGATATAATCTAGCTGGTCATGTTGCACTTGCTGGTGGGGTTGGAATTATCTCTACAGCACAGATTGGTTATGATGAAGATGATTATGAGAAAAACCCACTAGAAGCTAACTTAAGGGCAATTGGGAAACATATTAGAAAAGCAAGAGAAATAGCCAATGGTGGAGTTGTTGGAGTTAATATAATGGTTGCTACACAATCCTATGAGGAATACGTAAAGGCATCGGTTGAAGCGGGTGCAGATTTGATTGTATGTGGAGCAGGCCTACCGATTGAACTTCCGAAATTAGTCGAAGGATCAAAAACTAAAATTGCACCAATTGTATCTTCGATAAAATCAGCATTTGTAATATGCAAAATGTGGGATAGAAAATACCAAAAAGCGCCTGACTTGGTCGTAATTGAGGGACCGAAAGCGGGAGGACACCTTGGATTTACAAATGAGCAGCTCGAAACAATAACTGATGAAGAGTACGATAATGAAATAAAAGGTATTATTGAAACAGTGAAAGAATATGCAGTAAAATATGCGAAGAAAATTCCAATCATAGTTGCTGGTGGTATTTTTAATAAAGCTGATGTTAAAAAGTGTATGGATCTGGGAGCTGACGGGATACAAGTTGCTTCAAGATTTGTGACGACAAAGGAATGCGATGCAAGTGATGCATTTAAACAAGCATATATCAATGCGAAAAAAGAAGATATTATTATTGTTAAAAGCCCAGTAGGTATGCCGGGTAGAGCAATTAATAATGATTTTATTAAAAAGAGTTTATTAGGAAATACAAAGATTGAAAGATGTTATAACTGCATTAAGGGATGTAAAAAGACAAATATTCCGTATTGTATATCGAATGCACTTATTAGTGCAGTAAAAGGGAATGTTGATAATGGATTGGTATTTTGTGGAGCAAATGCCTACAAATGCGAGAAAATGGAAACAGTTCAAGAAATCTTTGATGATTTGAGTGATTACTAATTTACTTTTTGATTTTTCGAAAATATATGAATTATAATAAGAATTTTGGTTGGCATTCTATTTACTTTTGGGGGACTCGTATTGTTTTTAGTAGGTGTTAATGCTGGATTTATGAATGCAGGAAGTGCGCTAGGATTTAGCATCGCTTCTTTAGATAATAAAGCTTATGTTGTTATTGTTGGTTTTATACTAGGCGTTGTTATTATACTAGCAGAACCCGCTGTTTATGTATTAACACATCAAATAGAAGAGGTTACAAGCGGATACGTAAAGAGAAAAGTCGTAATGATTACACTCACAACCTGGAAATGGTATTATTTATGTTCAAGATGTTAATAAAACTTATGGTATTTATAAATGATTAATAGCAACTTTTACAAATGTCAATAATCTTTGATTTTGTTTGTTATATGTATAAAAATATTTAATATTAGCAACATAGTTAATATTAAATTAACCCACTTAAAAGTGTGATTGCGAGCGATTCCATTCTATGCTACAATACTATAGTAAGTACAACTTGCGATAGTATTGTAGCATTTTTGCGCGTAAGCAATGAGCAATATCAAAGTAGAATAAGGCGGAGTTAAAGGTTTATTTATGAATATTAATGAATATAAGAAGAGAAAAACTAATACAACAGTCAATCGAAAGATGCAGCAGAATGCACAGATAAATATACCAGGAGATAATATATCAGTAAGTAGTAGAGCTAGTAGTAATCAATTGCATAAGAAAAAGAGGAAATTAAGGATAGATAAAATAATTGGTTTTATTACGATTGTTACAATTATTATATTTGCAACAATTATTTATAGTGATATCAAAGGTAATACAAAAGCAGATACAACAAAAGCAAGTAATGCAAAAGAAATATTAGCAGTAAAAGACGACGAAATCGGAAATACTACTACAAATGCAACAGTTTCAAAAATAAGTAATGGTAAAATAGTATGTATTGATGCAGGCCATGGAGGTACTGATGGTGGTGCCCAATATTATGGTTTTTCTGAAAAGGAACAGACCTTAGAAATTTCTAAATTAGTGCAAAAAGAATTAGAATCAAAAGGAATCACCGTAATAATGACTAGAACTTCAGATGACACAGTCTCTTTAGAAAAACGATTGGAAACTGCTAAAACAGCTAATGCAGCAATATTTATTTCGATTCATAGAAATTATTATGACACCAGTCCTTCTGTAAATGGAGTGGAGGCTTGGATTCACAGTTCTACACCAACGGATGCAAAATCACTTGCAAATAATATTTTATCGCAGCTAAAGAAAATAACCGCAGTAAACAACCGTGGAGTGAAGTCAGGAACTATGACAAATGGAAATACGAACTACTATTTAAACTCAGATAGTCCATGTACAAGCTGTATCATAGAATTGGGGTTTATCACCAATACTACGGATAATGTATTAGTTACAACAAACAAAAACCAGTGCGCAAAATCAATTGCACAAGGTATTATTAATTATATAAATGAATTGGAGAAATAATAATGTCACAGGTTAATCAGAAGAATATTAGGAATTTTTGTATTATAGCGCATATTGATCATGGTAAATCTACACTTGCAGATAGAATTATTGAGAAAACGGGATTATTAACAAGTAGGGAAATGCAGGCGCAGGTACTAGATAATATGGACCTCGAACGAGAGAGAGGAATTACAATTAAAGCGCAGTGCGTTCGAATTGTCTATAAGGCACAAGATGGTGAGGAATATATATTTAACTTGATTGATACTCCTGGACACGTTGATTTTAATTATGAGGTTTCAAGAAGTCTCGCAGCTTGTGATGGAGCGATACTCGTAGTAGATGCAGCACAAGGCGTTGAAGCACAGACATTAGCAAATGTTTATTTAGCGCTAGAACATAATTTGGATATCATTCCTGTAATTAATAAAATAGATTTGCCAAGTGCTGACCCACATCGTGTTATTGAAGAAATTGAAGATGTCATTGGAATAGAAGCACAGGATGCACCACTTATCTCAGCCAAAAATGGAATTAATATAGATCAGGTTTTAGAGCAGATAGTTAAAAAAATTCCAGCGCCCGATGGTGATATCAATGCACCCCTTCAGGCACTTGTATTTGACAGTGTCTATGATTCATACAAAGGTGTTATTATCTTTTGTAGAATCAAACATGGTAGCGTAAGAAGAGGAACAAAAATCAAAATGATGGCAACAGGAGCGGTAGAAGATGTTGTTGAAGTTGGATATTTTGGACCAGGACAGTTCATTCCCTGTGATGTACTGGAAGCAGGCACCGTTGGATATATTACAGCCAGCATCAAAAATCTAAAAGAAACCGCAGTAGGTGATACGGTTACAGAGTTCAATAATCCATGCAAGGAGCCTCTGATTGGATATAAAAAAGTGAACCCAATGGTTTATTGTGGATTATATCCTGCGGATGGCGCAAAATATCAAGATTTGCGGGATGCACTTGAGAAGCTCCAGTTAAATGATGCATCACTTCAGTTTGAACCAGAATCATCTGTTGCATTAGGATTTGGTTTTCGATGTGGGTTTCTTGGCTTGTTACATTTAGAGATAATTCAAGAAAGACTTGAAAGAGAATACGATTTGGATTTGGTAACGACTGCACCAGGTGTTATATATAAGGTCCATAAAACAAATGGCGATATTATCGAACTTACGAATCCATCTAATCTACCAGATCCTTCAGAAATCGACTTTATGGAAGAACCAATTGTAAAGGCGGAAATAATTGTGACAACCGAATTTGTTGGGCCTATCATGAAACTTTGCCAAGACCGCAGAGGTGTATATCTTGGAATGGAATACATTGAAACTACGAGAGCTTTACTTCGCTATGAACTTCCATTGAATGAAATTATATATGACTTTTTTGATGCCTTGAAGTCTCGTTCAAGAGGTTATGCATCATTTGATTATGAACTTAAGGGCTATGAAAAATCGGCTCTATGCAAGCTTGATATATTAATTAACAAAGAGGAAGTTGATGCACTTTCTTTCATTATTCATAGTGGAACAGCAGCAGAACGTGGAAGAAAAATGTGTGAAAAACTGAAAGATGAGATTCCAAGACAGATGTTTGAAATACCAATTCAGGCTGCGATTGGAAGCAAAGTTATTGCTCGCGAGACGATTAAAGCGATGCGTAAAGATGTACTTGCTAAGTGCTATGGCGGTGATATTTCAAGAAAACATAAGCTACTTGAAAAACAGAAAGAAGGTAAAAAGAGAATGCGACAAGTTGGTAATGTTGAAATTCCACAAAAGGCGTTTATGAGCGTTCTTAAATTAGATGATGAATAAAACAACAATTAGCAATAAAAGTATTAGCATTTCAAAGAGGCAGATGGGGATATATATACATATCCCTTTTTGCGCAAAAAAGTGTTTCTATTGTGATTTCTTATCAGCACCAGCAGATGATGAAACTATAAAATCATATGTTGAAGCTATAATTTTAGAAATTAAGGCATCACATACAGAGACGGTTGTTCCAGTGCCTACAATGTTTTTTGGAGGTGGAACACCTTCCATAATTGACCCCACATATATTTCGCAAATCATGGAAGCTGTACGTGAACAATATGAAGTTGAATCTGAAGCAGAGATTACGATTGAATGTAATCCTGGAACTGTATCGCTTAAGAAGCTTTTGGCTTATAAGTCTGCAGGGATTAATAGAATTAGTTTTGGATTGCAATCGGCTGATAATATAGAATTAAGATCAATAGGGCGCATTCATACATATGAACAATTTCAAGACAGCTACGAGATGGCTAGACGAGCAGGATTTGACAATATTAATATAGATTTAATAGCTGCACTTCCGAATCAAACAACTGCTTCCTGGGAAAATACTGTCAGAAAAGTAATCGATTTGGAACCGGAGCATATTTCGGCCTATAGTCTTATTCTTGAAGAAGGAACAAAATTATATACAGTCATTGAAATGGAAAGAAAGAATGGTATGGATAGAATTCCATGCGAAGATAACGAACGTGAAATGTACTATCTAACCAATGAAATGCTTGGAAAAGCAGGATATATGCATTACGAAATTTCAAATTATTCAAAACCAGGATATGAGTGCCGTCACAATTTATCATATTGGGCTCCGAATCATTATATTGGGTTTGGAATTGGTGCAGCATCATATGTCAACGACGTTAGATATAAGAATATTGAGGATATTAACGAATATATCAAGTATCTATCTCAAGCAGAAAAGATAGATTTATCGAAAATACAAGTTGAAGTGAATCATCTTACAATAGAAAATAAAATGGAAGAATTTATGTTCTTAGGATTAAGAAGAATCGATGGTATTTCAATTAAAGATTTTTATAAAAGATTTGGCGTGAGATATGATTCGATATATGGGAAACAGACAAAAAAATTCTTGGAACAAGAACTATTGGTACATTCAGATGATAGAATATACTTAAGTCAAAGAGGTATTGATGTTAGTAATTCGGTTATGTGCGAGTTCTTATTTTGATATTGATATTATTGGTTTGAAATCTTGGATAGTTCAAAATTGTATAAATATTTAGAATAAAAAGGACCATTTGCTTGTTGCGAAGGTCCTTTTTGTATATAATATAATCAGAATTTGGTGTAACGTGAATTGTAGTATTACTTATATTGATAAATATAGAGGAGGATTTATAAACTTGAAAATAAAACCTATCAATGAGACAACAAACAACCGTGTTAGTCATACATTTCAACCGATTTATAATATGAATTCAACAATCCTGATCCTTGGTACTTTCCCATCCGTAAAATCAAGAGAAACGCAATTCTATTACGGACATCCTCAAAATCGCTTTTGGAAAGTAATTGCAGGGGTATTTCAATGTGAAATTCCACAAACAAATGAGGAAAAGAAACAAATGCTTTTTGATAATAATATTGCATTATGGGATGTAATTGAGAGCTGTGATATTGTTGGGTCGAGTGACAGCAGTATTCAAAATGTAATCGCAAATGATTTAGGCATGATTTTAAATAATTCCAATATAAAAAAAATATATGCAAATGGAAAGACTGCAGCAAAATTATATGAAAAATATACGGAATCAGTCACAAAAAAACCAATCATAACATTGCCTTCAACAAGCCCTGCGAATGCAGCATACAGGTTAGAACAACTAGTGGATACATGGGGATTAATAGATATTAAAAAATCAAACAATTTGTAATACAAAGGTTAATTAATTGGAAAAATATTCCGATACTCTCTTTGACTACTAAAAATATATCAATAAGTTTGTTGATGTTTTTTTAAAAGCAGTACGGAAAAGAGGGGAAAAATGAATATTCAAAATAATAAATCAACAACTGATTATAAGGGGAGTATTACAAGTGGTGTTACAAATAGAAGTGATCAGGCCAATAATACTACTAATAATAACTATACATCAAAAACTGATAATAACAAAAATAGAGACAGTATATTAGCTACAGAACTGAATATGAATCAGCAAGACAGTGTTACAATGAAGAAAGTTAAGGCACATAAAGAGGCAATGAAAACAATTATAGACCAATTTACAAGTGATAAAAAAATAGATGATAATTTAAAATTAAGACGTGAGCATATAAGTGCATTGAATATTGAAAAAGAGGAGTCTCAAAAGGAAGTAAACAAGATTGAGGATTTAAAACATCAAGTGAAAGAATCTTTCGCAGTAACTGATGATAGTGAAGAGCAAGGCAATCTTAAACTGCTTGAAAAACAAAATGAATCATTAAAAAAAGGCTCATTAGTTAAACTCACAGATCAGGAAAAACTAAAACTTAAGACAATGGGTCCAAAAACAGAATATCAACTGGCAATTCTTGATTATGATAAGATTCAAGATGTATGGAAAGAAAAAATAAAAGTAGCGACTAATGAACAGCAGGGTGAGAATGGCATAATTAAAGGGATAACGGATACACTTCTACAGATACATCCAATGGTTGATGCAAATATAGAGGCGAAAGATATTTTAGATACGGCTAATGGGGAAGTTATTGGAATGCTTATTGTGGAAGCAAAAGATCATGTAGACGAAGAACATGATAAGGAAGAAGAAAAGGCTACGAAAGAAGCTGAGAAAAAGGCTAAAGAAGAGGCAATTAAAGAAAAAGCAGCACAGAATAATACAACTTTAAATAACAATAAAGCAGATAGTAATTCCAATAATAGTAATTCAGATAAAACCAGTGGACCAAGTAGTTCAAACAGTATAGATAATATGAGCCAGATCCAAAATGCTGCAAGTGAGCAGCAAAAGTTTCAAGTGGAATTAAAAAATCTCGTAGATAATCAAAGGTTAACGGTTGATGATTCAAAAGGAATCGTAGTTGATAAACAACTTTAAAATATAAAAATACCCTATTCTAATTATGAATAGGGTATAATAATTTAATTAAATAAAGAAGATTGCATTGGCTTTAATGAGTTGTATGTATTTGATTTGAGATTAAGGCACGGGAAGAAGAGATGAAAAAAAATGACAAAGATATTACTAGTGGAAGATGATAAAAATATAGTTGCCAATCTAACTGAATTTTTGCAGAAAGAAGGCTTTTTAGTAGAGTCCGTTTCAGGACAGCAATCTGCAATAACTAGATTAGAAGAAGGCAGTTATGACCTTGTTTTATTAGATATATCTTTGGCGGATGGCAATGGATTCGCAGTATGCGCCGCAGCAAAAACTTATTCAAATGTAGCTATAATCTTTCTCACGGCTTCCGGAGATGAGTTTAGTGTAGTTACAGGATTAGATATGGGTGCAGACGACTATATCAATAAGCCATTTCGCCCAAGAGAACTGATTTCAAGGATTAAGAACGTACTTAGAAGAAAAGGAAATAGTCAGTTAATTCTTAGAGTCGAAGATGTCAGTGTAGATACAGTGAAGGGCATTGTATTAAAAAAAGGAAATGAAATTTTTCTCTCAGCACTTGAATATCGATTACTACTTGTATTTTTTAATAATAAAGGTGCCGTCCTATCTCGTAATATGCTATTACAGGAAATCTGGGATATCGCAGGGGAATTTGTAAACGACAATACTTTAACGGTTTACATAAAACGTCTACGTGAAAAGGTTGAAGATGATCCTCAAAGTCCAACGATTATAAGAACAATTCGTGGACTTGGATATAAGATGGGTGATTAGAAATGAGAGGGAAAATAAGAAATGAAATTTTTTAGAAATCCAGAGATAAAAAAAACAACATTTATATATATATTAATAACGTTTGTTGCTTTTGGTATTGGATTTTGGATAGATATGAGATGTGCAATATTTGCGGTAGCATTAAGCGTTATATTTTCGTCTGTGCATTTAATGGCAGATTTTTTTCGATATAAAAAACTTTCTGATTTAAGTGATCAAATAAATGAAATTTTACATGGACAGGATAAGTATGATTTGAGCTCTTATGCAGAAGGCGAATTGGCAATTTTACAAAGTCAGATATTTAAAATGACGATTCAGTTAAGGGAACAGGCAACTACATTAAAGAAGGATAAGGTATATCTGACAGATTCAATTGCAGATATTTCCCATCAGATAAAAACGCCATTAACATCGATTAATTTAATTGCATCATTGTTGTCTGAACTAGATATTGAAGATGAACGCAGAATGCAACTGACGAGTGAACTGATGAGAATGCTATCGCATGTAGAATGGTTAATTACAACGCTACTAAAGATGTCAAAGTTTGATGCAGGGACAGTGGAATTTCAAAATGAAGTAGTAAAAGTAGACGAATTGATAAGAGAAGCATCAAGTATAATAGCAATTCCTATGGATCTAAGGGATCAGATATTTGTGTCAAAAATCCTACCTAAGATTACCTTTAAAGGGGATTTGGCATGGTCTGTGGAGGCTATCGGAAATATTTTAAAAAATTGTATGGAACATACACCAAAGGGTGGACAAATATTAGTGAGTGCAGAGGAAAATGCAATATATTCAGAAATTATGATTATAGATAATGGAGTTGGTATAGCAAAAGAAGATTTGCCACATGTGTTTGAACGGTTTTATAAAGGGAAAAATTCTAGTAGTCAAAGTGTTGGCATAGGATTGGCGCTCGCGAAAATGATTGTGGCTAGACAGAATGGTACAATTAAAGTTGAGAATAATCAAGCGATAGGAGCAAAATTTACAATTCGATTCTATAAGGGAATTGTTTAGAAAGTGACGTTTTTGTTATTTTTGAGTCACTGAGGTGTCACTCTGAAAAGATATAATAGCAGTATGACATAACAATATGAGAGGAATCAAAAATGGAGATTTTAAAAGTAGAGAATTTATCAAAGATATATGGAAAAGGTGACAACCAAGTAAAGGCACTTGACAATGTTTCATTTACGGTTCAAAAAGGCGAATTTATTGCGATTATTGGCCCCTCAGGATCTGGAAAATCAACCCTTTTACATATATTAGGTGGAGTTGATAACCCAACGAGTGGTAAAGTATTTATGGATGGAAAAGATGTATATGCGCAAAATGATACGCAACTTGCAATATTTAGAAGAAGAGAAGTCGGCCTGATCTATCAGTTCTACAACTTGATTCCTGTATTAAATGTTTCTGAGAATATTACACTTCCCGTTTTAATGGACGGCAGAAAAGTAAATCAAGAAAGATTAGAAGAATTGCTTCAAGTATTACAGATTAAGGGGAGAGAAAATCATTTGCCAAATCAACTTTCAGGCGGACAACAGCAAAGAGTCTCAATCGGAAGAGCGTTGATGAATTCACCAGCAGTAATGCTTGCAGATGAACCAACTGGAAATCTTGACTCCAAGAATAGCCAAGATATTATAGAGCTACTTAAAAATTCTAATAAAATGTATAACCAGACATTAATTATAATCACGCATGATGAAAATATTGCACTTCAAGCGGATAGAATTATTGCAATTGAAGATGGAAAGATCACCAGAGATGAGGTGGTTCGTTAATGAATATCTTTAATAAAGTAACCCTAAAGACATTAGCAAAAAACAGAACCAGGACTATCGTTACAATAGTAGGAATTATGCTTTCAACCTCTTTAATCACAGCGGTCACTACATTTACATCAAGCATGCAAAATTGCTTGCTTCAAAATGCAATCGCACAAAGTGGTGATTGGTATGGGGCAATTCATTCTGTAGAAAAAAAAGAAGTCGATAAATTGAACGCGAATGATAAGATATCACAAGTGACTTCCACTCAAAACATTGGATATTCAATTTTAAAGGATTCTACAAATAAAAATAAGCCATATCTTTATGTGATTGGAATTGATAATGCATTTGAAAAATCAGTAGCTGTTCATATTACAAGCGGAAGACTTCCTCAGAATTCTAGTGAAATCATGCTTCCAAATCATCTGTTTGAAAATGGTGGAATTAAGAACAAATTAGAAGATATCCTTGAATTAGAAATTGGACAAAGGGTTTTAGATGGTAAGAATCTTGATCAAGATAATGGAACCTATAATACAAAGGACGGTACTTCTAATAATGAGGAATTCATTGTAAAGGAAGAAAGAACTTATACAGTAGTTGGTTTCTATGAACGTCCTACTTTCGAACAATATTCAGCACCGGGATATACTGCCATTACAGTAATGGATAAAACGGTAACTGATTCCTATCTTTATAATTCATATTTCAAATTGAAAAACCCAAAAGATACGAGTGAATTTCTTTCGCAGTATAAATTAAAAAATATAAATACAGAATATAATTCTAGAGTGCTTGTATTCCTCGGTGTTACACAATCGAGCGCTTATAATATAGCAATCGGAAGTATCCTATTAATCGTCATATTATTAATAATGGGAGGTTCGGTATTACTGATTTATAATGCATTTGCAATCTCTGTGAGTGAAAGAACCAAACAGTTCGGCTTATTATCTTCGATAGGAGCAACCAAAAGACAGATTTCTAGAAGTGTTTTGTTTGAAGCATTATTTGTAAGTATAATAGGAATTCCATTAGGAATTATACTTGGTATTGTTGGTATTGGAATCACACTATTATTGATTAAAGATCGATTAGCACTTATGGTGACAGGAATGTTTGCAGGATCAGTTCCGCTGACATTAAAAGTATCTTTTTGGGCAATAATAGCTGCAGTTGTTACTGCCATTGTTACAGTGCTGATTTCAGCATGGATACCATCAAAGCGGGCTATGAAGGTTACTGCGATACAAGCGATTCAGCAGTCTAATGATATTAAAATGAATAGTAAAAAGCTAAAAACACATAAATGGATTTATAAAGTATTTGGATTTGAGGGTGCGCTTGCGCAAAAGAATTTTAGAAGAAATAAGAAAAAATACAGAGCGACTGTAATATCATTATTTATGAGTGTAGTATTATTTATCACTGCAAGTTCACTGTGCATGTATGTGCTAGAGGCATCTTCAGGTACATTGAGTACAAATGGATACGAAATATGCTATTACAACGTACAATCAGAAATCAAGGGTAATGACTTGTCAATTGAGCAATTTACTAAAAAAATATCTGAGCTTGACGGTGTTAAAAATGTATCTTCAGTAAAGCAGATATATGGAGAGCTTTCAGTATCCAATGAAATATTTTCAGACGAATATATGAGACAATATAAGAGTGTGAATAAAGATGGAGTGTTGAATACTGTCTCGGTTGATATAAATTGCATAGATGATATTAGCTTTGAAAAATATTTAAAGGATAATAATCTTAGTAAAGACAAATATATGAACCCTGAAAAGTCAGTTTTGATTGCGTCATCTAATATGAAAATAAAAGACAGTGAAACAGGAAAAACAAGCAATATTAGTATGCTTAAGCAAGATAAAGTTAAAATTATAGCAAAGTTATCTAAATTTGATGATCAAGGAAAAAATATCAGTTATGAAGATATTGAACTTAATATCGGTCTATCAAAAGATAAATTGGTAATGGGAGTATATTCAAATAATGGAAATACAATTTCTGTTATGATCCCTCAATGTATGATTGGTACGGTTTATAAAAGTGATCTATTCAATAATCCACCAGCTATTTATGTCGCTACAAATACTCATGATAGTGTAGCTGAGAAAATAAAGACAATATTAAAAGATAACAATTTGCCAGTAAATAGATTATATGATCTTGCAAAGGAAGATGAATATAGCAAAAATATGATTTTTATTATTCAAGTATTTGCATATGGATTTATTACATTGATTTCTCTAATATCAGTTGCTAACGTGTTCAATACAATTTCTACGAATATACTTCTTAGAAGACGGGAATTTGCGATGCTTAAGTCTGTTGGAATGACAAAAAGAGGATTTAACAAAATGATGAATTTTGAGTGCATATTATATGGCGTGAAGTCATTATTGCTTGGATTGCCAGTTTCGATTGCAATTACTTACTATATATATAAAAGTATAAATAGTGGCTATGAAATGCCATTTACACTTCCTTGGAGTGCAATTGGAATTGCAATTTTCAGCGTATTTGCAGTAGTATTTGCTACAATGATATATTCAATGAGGAAAATCAAGAAGGATAATCCAATTGATGCACTTAAAAATGAAAATTTATAAATCATTTTAAATCATTATTTTGAACTTCTTCTTAAGAAAAAGAATTATATTGTATTATTTCGTTAATATTATAAATAATACAAATATATTTTGTGAAAAATGTAGAAAATATTACCATAAATTTACAAACTATTATGTATTTTATTTAATAATGACTTTACATTTTGGTAAAAAACTACTAAAATAGGTTGTATTGGAAATGTTAATTTTCTAAAATAATATATATAGAAAAGAGAGGCATACATTAATGGCAAGAAAAATGAAAACTATGGATGGTAATACTGCAGCAGCACATGTATCATATGCATTTACAGAAGTAGCATCTATCTATCCTATAACACCTTCATCACCTATGGCAGATTATACAGATCAATGGGCAACCGAAGGAAGAAAGAATATTTTCGGAGACACAGTAAAATTAGTAGAGCTTGAATCAGAAGGTGGAGCTTCAGGTTCATTCCACGGCACGCTTACAGCTGGTGCACTTTCGACAACTTATACAGCTTCACAGGGACTTTTACTTATGATTCCTAATATGTACAAAATTGCTGGTGAATTATTACCAGGTGTTATGCATGTATCAGCTAGAGCTTTGGCTAGTCATGCATTATCAATTTTTGGAGATCATCAAGATGTTTACGCTTGTCGTCAGACAGGTTTCGCTATGCTTTGTAGCAATAGTGTACAGGAAGTTATGGATTTAGGAGCAGTTGCACATTTAGCTGCAATTAAAGGTAGAATTCCATTTTTACATTTCTTTGATGGTTTCCGTACTTCACACGAAATCCAAAAAATAGAAACTTGGGATTATGAAGATCTTAAGGATATGACCGATTTTGATGCAATAGCAGCATTTAGAGCTCGTGCACTTAATCCTGAGCATCCAGTTCTTAGAGGAACAGCTCAGAATCCTGATATCTTTTTCCAGGCTAGAGAAGCTTGTAACGTATACTATGATGCCGTTCCTGATATCGTTGAAGACTACATGAATCAGGTTAATGCCAAAATTGGTACAGATTACAAGTTATTTAATTACTATGGTGCACCTGATGCAGATAAAGTTATTATCGCTATGGGTTCTATCTGTGAGACAATTGATGAAACAATTGATTATTTAATTGCAGCTGGAGAAAAAGTTGGTGTTATCAAAGTTCATCTTTACCGCCCATTCTCAGCAAAGCATTTACTTGCTGCAATGCCTAAGACAGTTAAGACAATCAATGTAATTGATAGAACAAAAGAACCTGGTTCAATTGGTGAACCATTATTCTTGGATGTTATAGCATCAATCAGAGATACAGAATTCGCGGCAGTAAAAGTTCTTAACGGACGTTATGGTCTTGGATCTAAGAATACAATTCCTGCTGATGTAATTGCAATATTTAGAAATGAAGACAAGAAAAACTATACAATTTCTATTAATGATGATGTTACACATCTTTCACTTGAAAGAAAAGAAAATCCTAACACAACTCCAGCAAGCACAAAAAGCTGTAAATTCTGGGGACTTGGTGCTGATGGTACAGTTGGTGCTAATAAGAACTCAATTAAGATTATTGGTGATCATACAGATATGTACGCTCAGGCTTATTTTGATTATGATTCAAAAAAATCAGGTGGTATTACAATATCTCATCTTCGTTTTGGTAAAGCGCCAATCAAGGCTACTTACTTAATCGATAAAGCTGATTTTGTTGCTTGCCATACTCCATCATATATGACTAGATACAATATGATTCAGGATATTAAAGATGGTGGAACATTCCTTCTTAACTGTTCATGGAGCCCAGAAGAAGTTGCTGAGCATATCCCAGGACAAGCTAAAAGATACATGGTAGAACATAATATTAAGTTCTATACTATTGATGGTTTTAAGCTTGGTAAAGAAATTGGACTTGGCGGACGTATTAATACTATCCTTCAAGCAGCATTCTTTAAACTTGCTAACATTATTCCTGAAGCAGAAGCAGTTAAGTATATGAAAGATGCAGCAACTAAGTCATATAGCAAAAAGGGTGATGATATCGTTAAGATGAATCATGATGCTATTGAAAGAGGTGCTGGCGAAGTAGTTGAAATCAAAGTTCCAGCTGAATGGAAAGATGCTCCAGATATGGATATCACATCTTTTGCTACAGAAGGAACTAAGGAAGTTCTTGACTTCGTTAATAAGATTCAAAAACCAATCAATGCTTGTATGGGTGATTCTCTTCCAGTTTCAACATTTCTTGAGAACGCTGATGGTACAGTTCCACAAGGAACAGCAGCTTACGAAAAACGTGGAATTGCTGTAGATATTCCAAATTGGATTCCAGAAAACTGTATTCAATGTAACTTCTGTTCATATGTATGTCCTCATGGAGTTATTAGACCAGTCGTAGCTTCTGAAGAAGAAAAGAACAACGCACCTGAAGGAATGGTATTCAAACCATTAAATGGTTTGCCAGGATTCTTCTTCGCAATTACAATATCAGCACTTGATTGTACAGGTTGTGGTTCATGTCAGGCTACATGCCCAGGTATGAAGGGTGCAAAAGCACTTGCTATGAAATCTTTAGAATCACAGTTGATAGAACAAGACTTCTTTAATTATGGTAAAACACTTGCTGAAAAACCAGAAGTATTTGAAAAGTTCAAAGATACAACAGTAAAAGGAAGCCAATTCAAACAACCATTACTTGAGTTCTCAGGAGCTTGTGCAGGTTGTGGAGAAACACCTTATGCAAAACTTGTTACACAGTTATTTGGTGATAGAATGTATATTGCAAATGCTACAGGTTGTACATCAATTTGGGCAGGATCATCACCTTCAACACCTTATACAGTAAATAAAGCAGGCAAAGGTCCAGCTTGGGCTAACTCATTATTTGAAGATAATGCAGAATTTGGTTATGGTATGAAACTTGCTCAGGATGCAATGAGAATTTCATTAAAGACAAAATTAGAAGCTATCGATGCTTCTACAGATAAAGCTGATGTTAAAGCTGCAATTGCAGAATATTTTGCAACATATGAAGATGGTTCTGAAAATGGTAAAGCTTCTGACAAGTTAGTAGCAGCAATTGAAGCTTGCGGTTGTGATAAAGGGAAAGAAGTTCTTGCACAAAAAGACTTCCTTTCAAAGAAATCACAATGGATATTCGGTGGTGACGGATGGGCTTATGATATCGGTTTCGGTGGATTAGATCATGTTCTTGCTAGTGGGAAAGATATTAATGTATTTGTATTTGATACAGAAGTATATTCTAATACTGGTGGACAATCATCAAAGGCAACTCCAATGGGTGCAATTGCACAATTTGCAGCTGCTGGTAAAGATGTTAAGAAGAAAGATTTAGCTGCTATTGCAATGACTTATGGTTATGTATATGTTGCTCAGATATCAATGGGAGCAGATATGAATCAGTGTCTCAAAGCAATTAAAGAAGCTGAAAGTTACAACGGACCTTCACTTATCATAGCTTATGCTCCATGTATTAATCATGGTATCAGAACAGGTATGCAAAGTGCTCAAGCTGAAGAAAAGAAAGCAGTTCAGTCAGGTTACTGGAATACATTCAGATTTGATCCTAGAAGAGAAGAAGAAGGACAAAATCCATTCGTTCTTGATAGCAAAGCTGAACCTACAGTTGCATATAAAGATTTCATTATGAATGAAAATCGTTATATCAACTTAAAGAGACAAAATCCAGAAAGAGCAGAAGAATTATTTGATAAAGCTGCAGCTGATGCTAAGAAAAAATTCGAAGCACTTACAAAGAGAAGTTTATAATAATTATTAAGATACACGAATAAGATATAAGTTATATGATGTAAATTGATTGCATATGAAAGTCCCATGCTTCGTTAAGAAGCACGGGACTTTTTTGCAGTTTATTCAACCTATTCATAATTATATTAGTACCTATATAAATTAACGGTTCCATATTAAGAAATCCTTATAAATAATAATGAAATAACAAAAATAAGCATAATTCTGAATAAATTCGAGTATTTTTTCCAAAAATATTAATATCTAATTTAACTACACTGAAAAGTTTCCCGCTTCTTAGAAAAGCTTAAGCGGTGGGTTAGGGACTTATATATGTCTATTGAAATAAAAATAGGAGGAAATTCGTAAAAATGGAAGCATTTATTAAAGAATTAAAAGGTAGAGAGATTATGGATTCAAGAGGAAATCCAACAGTAGAGGCGCAAGTTACATTATATGATGGCACTGTGGGAATTGGTGCGGTACCAAGTGGTGCGTCAACAGGGTATTTTGAAAGCTTGGAATTAAGAGATAATGATAAAAGCAGATATGACGGCAAGGGAGTACTAAAGGCCGTTGAGAATATTAACAAAGAGATAGCAAATCTCCTTGCAAATGTAAATGTCTGTGATTTGCAAATAATCGATAGAATGATGATTGATTTAGATGGAACAGATGATAAAAAAAGATTAGGCGCCAATGCAATCCTTGCAGTTTCAATCGCATGTGCAAATGCAGCAGCTAACATTATCAAAATACCGCTGTATCGATATTTGGGTGGCATTTCCGGAAATACAATGCCCATTCCAATGATGAATATTTTAAATGGTGGTGCGCATGCGAGCAATAATATAGATATTCAGGAATTTATGATAATGCCAGTTGGGGCGAGTAGTTTTAAAGAAGGACTTCGTTGGTGTAGCGAGGTCTATCATAAGCTAGCAAAAATTCTAAAGTCAAAAAAACTTTCAACAGCGGTAGGTGATGAAGGCGGGTTTGCACCAGATTTAAATAATGAGGAAGAAGCAATTGAATTAATTATTGAAGCAATTAAAGAAGCAGGTTATAAAATCAAGTCGGATTTTATGATTGCAATAGATGCAGCTTCAAGTGAATGGAAAAGTGAAAATGGCTATTTATTGCCTAAGAAGGGGCAACGATATACGACATTAGAGTTAGTTGACTATTGGGAGAAAATAGTAGAAAAATATCCTATATTTTCGTTAGAAGACCCACTTGATGAGGAAGATTGGGATGGCTGGAAGGCAATCACGAAAAGGGTTGGCAATAAGGTTTTGTTGGTAGGTGATGATTTGTTTGTAACGAATAACAAGCGACTCATGAAAGGAATTGAAAATAAATGTGCAAATGCAATTCTAATCAAGCCAAATCAGATCGGTTCATTGTCTGAAACAATATCCGCAATAAGACTTGCAAAGCAATTTGGGTTCAAATCAATTGTTTCACATCGATCTGGAGAAACAGAAGACACAACAATTGCAGATCTTGCAGTTGCTCTAAATACAGGGTTCATCAAAACTGGAGCTCCTTGTAGAGGTGAAAGAACGGCAAAGTATAATAGACTGTTAAGGATTGAAGAAGAGTTTACTTTGAAAATATAAATGATTAAGGTGATAAATATTCAGTGCAATAAAACATCAAACAAATAAGTTATATTTATTGTTAAAACAAGTGAACAAAACGGCTCATAGTTTTCAGACGAAAACCATGAGCCATTTTTTTGAAAATTTTAAAGACAGCGGTTGACCTTTTAAACAAACGCAAATACAGCTGGACAGAAACAAACGCAAATACAGCTGGACTGACTTTACAATAGAGTGAGATTGTGTTAGCATTACCATAATTTATGTAAGGAAGGAACGACTAAAATGGATGGTGAACTAAGAAGAAAAATATTGGCAGAAATAGATAAATATGTACTTGAAAAACAAATGAGTAATTCAAATGTTAAAATTGCAGAAGTGATAAAACCAGAACTTGAACGATGTTCAAATGAATACAATGTCGATATGGTTGATTTATTTGTTGCATATATGGATCATGTGGCGATTTGCAGTAAGAATATGTCTTCGGCTGAATTAGGAATAGAAGTAGATATAGAACAAGCAGATATCAAATTATACTAAAATAATTTAATAAGGAATGGCGACAAATATGAAGTTAGCAGTATTTAGCTATAGAACTGATGAAATAGAGTATTTTAATAGATTTGAAAAGCAATATAATGTAGATGTAATATATACTAGTGAACCACCAACGCTTGAAACAGCAAAGTTTGCAAAAGATTGTGATTGCATTAGCATAATAACTACAAAAGTAGATGTAGAACTTTTAGAAAAGTTAAAAGAGCTTGGAGTGAGATTCATTTCAACAAGAACAATTGGATATGATCATATTGATATCGACTATGCACATAAAATAGGGATAGGAGTTGGTAATGTTTCATATTCACCAAATAGTGTAGCAGAATATACCGTGATGCTTATTTTAATGGCCAATCGAAAAGCAAAGCATATTTTGGAACGTTCTATCGGACAAGACTATTCCTTAAAAGGGATACAGGGGAAAGAACTCAGAAATCAGACCGTGGGTGTTATTGGGACTGGAAGAATTGGAGAGACAGTAATCAAGAATCTAAGCGGATTTGGAGCTAAGATAATCGCTTATGATTTTCACGAAAAAGAAAGTGTAAAAGAGCTGGCGACTTATGTGAGTATGGATACTCTTTTTAGAGATTCAGATGTAATCACAATGCATACTCCACTTACTCCACAAAATCATCATCTAATTAATGAAGAAAACATTGCAAAGATGAAAACAGGAGTAGTAATTATAAATACAGCGCGAGGAGCTCTTATTGATACAGCTACATTTATAGATGCAATTGAAAATGGGAAAATTGGTGCAGCAGCACTTGACGTGATAGAAAATGAAACGGATGTGTTTTACAATGATTTTAAATATACACCTATCAAAAATAGGGAATTGGCAATTCTGAAGTCCTTCCCTAATGTTACTGTAATGCCACATACTGCTTTTTATACAGATCAGGCCGTAAGCGATATGGTTGAAAATTCAATACTTAGCTGCATCGAGAATTCCGAAAAAAATAAATAATATAGTTTGCTACGAGCTAATAATTGACGTAAGTGTTAAATACATAATTACATAAGCGTTAAATAATAATTTACTTCAATTGCAACTTGAAGTATAATATAAAGATAAAAACATCAAAAGCGTTGTAGTGAAAGGAAATGAATTGTATGGCAGGTTCTACATTTGGAGAAATATTTAGGATAAGTACATGGGGGGAATCTCATGGAAAAGGACTTGGAGTAGTAGTTGATGGTTGTCCTGCTGGAATTGAACTTTGTGAAGAAGATATCCAGAAGTTTTTGGATAGAAGAAAACCTGGACAGTCACAATTTGCAACACAAAGAAGCGAAGACGATGCTGTTGAAATTATGTCCGGTATTTTTGAAGGCAAAACAACTGGTACACCAATTTCAATGATTGTATATAATAAAACGCAACGTTCATCTGACTATTCCGAAATTTCTAATTATTATAGGCCTGGACATGCTGATTATACATTTGATAAGAAGTATGGATTTAGAGATTATAGAGGTGGTGGTCGTTCATCAGGACGAGAAACCATTGGTAGAGTTGCGGCAGGAGCAATTGCGATTAAGATTCTTGAAAGTCTTAATATTACTGTCACAGCCTATGCAAAATCAATTGGCAATATCGAGATTGATTATGAAAATTTTTCCATGGTAGATGCAAGAAGTAATCCCTTTTCGATGCCTGACAAGGAGGCTGCGGAAAAGGTTGCTGAATATGCTAAGCAGAAAATGAGTGACAAAGATTCAATAGGTGGCATCATAGAGTGTGTAGTGAAGAATATGATACCTGGAATTGGTGAACCTGTTTTTGAAAAACTGGATGCGAATCTTGCAAAAGCAATTATGTCAATTGGCGCTGTCAAAGGATTTGAAATTGGAGATGGATTTGAGGCAGCTAAAGTTACAGGTTTAATTAATAATGATCACTTTAGATGTGACACTGATGGTAATGTTTCTAAAGAGAGTAATCATGCAGGTGGAGTGCTAGGTGGAATTTCCGATGGCACTGATATTATATTTAGAGCAGCAGTAAAACCTACACCTTCAATTGCCGCTATACAAAGTACAATCGATAGACAGGGCGATAATATAGAAGTATCAATTAAAGGCCGTCATGACCCAATCATAGTGCCTAGAGCCGTGGTTGTGGTTGAGGCTATGGCAGCAATTTCATTAGTAGATATGATATTTATTGGAATGACATCAAAAATTGATGATATTGTGGATTTTTTTAATAGAAAAGAATAGTAGAAATAGTCATAATCATTATAAATCATATAGAAATTTAATAAAATTTTGGTTGATAATAGTAACCATATTTTGTATACTATGATTTGTGCAAAGAGATGTACAAAATATAGCGTATTTCTAAACATGATTAGTGATTTGCTTTATAGGAGAAATTGTGGAAAATACGTATAAACTTTTAAAAACGGATGGCTTGGCCAAAAGAGGAGAACTTCATACCGTACATGGTGTGATTCAGACTCCTGTATTTATGAATGTTGGAACTGTAGCCGCTATTAAGGGAGCTGTGGCAACAACTGATTTACGAGAAATTGGAACTCAGGTTCAATTATCTAATACTTATCATTTGCACGTAAGACCAGGTGATGATGTAATTAGAAAAATGGGTGGACTCCATAAGTTCATGAATTGGGACAAACCAATCCTTACTGATTCAGGTGGATTTCAGGTGTTTTCATTAGCAGGTATGAGAAAGATCAAAGAAGAAGGCGTAACTTTTCATTCACATATAGATGGACGTAAGATATTTATGGGCCCAGAGGAAAGTATGCAGATTCAATCTAATTTGGCTTCAACAATCGCAATGGCATTTGATGAGTGCCCACCACATCCAGCAACTAGGGAGTATATGCAAGATTCCGTAGACAGAACGACAAGATGGTTAAATAGATGCGTCATAGAAATGGACAGACTCAATTCACTTCCAGATACACTCAATAAGAATCAGATGCTATTTGGAATTAATCAAGGCGGTACATATGAGGATATTAGAATAGAACATGCAAAGGTTATTGCTGATCTTAATTTACCGGGATACGCATTAGGTGGACTTGCAGTTGGAGAATCTCATGAGGAGATGTATAGAATCATTGAGCAGACGGTCCCATATTTGCCACAAAATAAGCCAACATATCTTATGGGGGTTGGAACAGCAGCTAATATACTAGAGTCAGTTGATAGAGGTGTCGATTTTTTTGATTGTGTATACCCATCAAGGAATGGTCGTCATGGACATTTATATACTAGATTTGGCAAGATTAACATATTTAATGCCAAGTTTGAAACAGACTCTGAGCCAATCGAAGAAGGTTGTCAGTGCCCTGCCTGCAAGAATTACAGCAGAGGATATATCAGACATCTAATGAAGGCAAAGGAAATGTTAGGAATGAGACTCTGCGTCTTACACAATTTGTATTTTTACAATCATCTTATGGGTGAAATCAGAGATGCAATTGATGCAGGCAATTATGCACAGTATAAGAAGGATAAGTTAGAATGTTTAAAAACTTATGATAGTTAAAATTATAATGGTTAGTAAAACTATAATGGTTAGTAAAACTATAATGGTTAGTAAAAACTATAATCGTTAGTAAAAATTATAATAGTAAGTGGATATTATAAGCGTTAGTTAAATGTGATTTAAAGTCTATGTAAAATAGATTTTATATAAAATAAGAAATCAATCAGGAGGAATTTTATTATGGCATTACTTACAAGCAGTCCCACAAATATGATTGGATTAATCATTTTTTATGTAATATTTTTGGGAGGTTTAATGTACTTCATGGCTATTAGACCACAGAAGAAACAACAAAAGAAGTTAAACGATCTTGTTTCTTCAATGGAAATTGGAGATTTTGTACTTACGACAAGTGGTTTTTACGGAACAATTATTGATATAACAGATGATACAGTAATTGTTGAATTTGGCAATAATAAGAACTGTAGAATTCCAATGCAGAAAAAAGCAATTGTTGAAGTTGAAAAACAAGCGCTGTAATTTTATAATATTTTTAACAAAAGGTTTCATAATATTGGAACTCATATACCTTCGTGGGAAAATGAGCATTCTTCTTTATGGAGCTTTTTTTGTTATGCTCTTTCATGTCAAATGGTTAAAAAATATTGCTATTCAATAATAGAATTATATATTAATCATTATAAAAATATTATCATAGCTATCGGTTGCAGATATAAGAATAGAAAATCAAGAAATTATATATTGAAAATAATGTGATTTTGCGATATCATATAAGACAATAGGCTTTTATAGCTAAGCGTAAAAATGATATATTTATTATATATGAGAAAGGTAAACAGGTGTATTTATGAATTTTAACATAGCAGTAATTGCTGGCGATGGTATTGGACCTGAAATCGTTAGAGAGGCAAGAAAAGTTTTAGAAACGATTGGAATCAAATTTGGACATACATTTAATTACACAGATATACTTATGGGTGGTTGTTCAATTGATGCTTATGGAGTGCCACTTTCTGATGAAGCACTAGCGATTGCAAAGGCTAGTGACTCAGTCCTTCTAGGCGCTGTTGGCGGTAATGTAGGTAATTCAAAATGGTATGATGTAGCGCCAAATCTTCGACCAGAAGCTGGACTATTAAAAATTCGTAAGGAGCTTGAATTATTTGCCAATATTAGACCTGCATATTTATATGATGAACTCAAAGATGCATGTCCACTTAAAAATGAAATTATCGGTGAAGGCTTTGACATGGTAATCATGAGAGAGTTGACAGGAGGCCTCTATTTTGGTGAAAGACATACTGAAAAGGTAGACGGTGTTTGGAAAGCAACAGATATTCTTACATATGATGAGAATGAGATTAGAAGAATTGCAATCAAAGCATTTGAAATAGCAATGAAGAGAAATAAGAGAGTAATTAGTGTGGATAAGGCTAATGTACTTGATTCGTCAAGACTTTGGAGAAAAGTTGTGAAAGAAGTATCCATAGATTATCCAGAAGTGACGCTTGCAGATATGTTAGTGGATAATTGTGCGATGCAACTTGTAATGAATCCAGGCCAGTTTGATGTCATTTTAACGGAGAATATGTTTGGAGATATCTTGTCAGATGAAGCAAGTATGGTTACGGGCTCCATTGGAATGTTATCATCAGCTAGTCTTGGAAAAACGAAGTTAGGTCTTTATGAACCAAGTCACGGTTCAGCACCAGATATTGCTGGGAAAAATATTGCGAATCCTATTGCAACAATCCTTTCAGCAGCTATGATGCTAAGATATTCATTTGATCTTGATAAGGAAGCTGATGCAGTGGAAGCGGCAGTTAAACAAGTACTGAAAGAAGATTATAGAACTGGTGATATTATGTCAGAGGGTATGAAAAAAGTTTCAACAACACAGATGGGTGACCTAGTTGCTGAACGTGTTTGATATTCTAAAGTATATAAAATAAAGTTTTGAAATAGACTTTAATAAAATTATAAATTAAACTTATAGTAGAAATAAAATTATTAATGAAAAAACAAAAAGGAGAATTATAATTATGAAGAGTGATTCAGTATTAAAAGGAACACAACAGGCACCACACAGATCATTGTTTAATGCGTTGGGATTGACTGAAGAAGAAATGAATAAACCATTAATTGGTATTGTTAGCTCATATAATGAGATTGTACCTGGACATATGAATTTGGATAAAATCGTTGAAGCAGTTAGATTAGGAGTTGCTATGGCAGGCGGTAATCCTAGAGTATTTCCTGCAATTGCAGTATGTGATGGGATTGCAATGGGACATGTCGGTATGAAGTACTCACTTGCAACAAGAGATTTGATTGCAGATTCAACAGAATGTATGGCAATGGCACATCAGTTTGACGCACTTGTTATGGTTGCAAACTGTGACAAAAATGTTCCTGGACTCCTTATTGCAGCAGCTAGACTTAATATTCCTACCGTATTTGTAAGTGGAGGACCAATGCTTGCAGGTAAAGTAAAAGGACACAAGACAAGTCTTTCAAGTATGTTTGAAGCGGTTGGAGAATTTGCAGCTGGCAAGATTACAGAAGAAGATTTGTCAGAGTATGAGAATAAAGCATGTCCTACATGTGGCTCATGTTCTGGTATGTATACAGCTAACAGTATGAACTGTTTAACTGAAGTCCTTGGTATGGGACTCAAAGGAAATGGAACAATACCAGCCGTATATTCAGAGAGAATCAAACTTGCAAAACATGCAGGCATGAAAGTTATGGAAATGTTAGAAAAGAACATCAGACCTAGGGATATTATGACGAATGAAGCATTTATCAATGCATTAACAGTCGATATGGCTTTGGGCTGCAGTACGAATAGTATGCTTCACCTTCCAGCAATTGCTTATGCAGCTGGGATTGATATCAACCTAGAAATGGCGAATGACATTAGTGCAAAAACGCCTAACCTTTGTCACCTTGCGCCAGCTGGTCATACTTATATGGAAGAGCTCAATGATGCCGGTGGTGTTTATGCTGTTATGAATGAACTTAATAAGAAAGGTTTGCTCTATACTGACCTTATTACAGTTACAGGAAAAACAGTTGGAGAAAATATCAAAGGATGTATTAACAAAAATCACGAAGTTATTAGACCAATTGATAACCCATATAGTGCAACAGGTGGAATTGCAGTCTTGAAAGGTAATTTAGCACCTGATTCAGGTGTCGTGAAACGTTCTGCTGTAGCACCTGAAATGATGGTCCATGAAGGGCCAGCAAGAGTATATGACTGTGAAGAAGATGCAATTGCTGCAATAAAGTCCAATCAAATAGTAGCAGGCGATGTTGTGGTAATTCGTTATGAAGGACCAAAAGGTGGACCTGGTATGAGAGAGATGCTTAATCCAACATCAGCAATTGCTGGAATGGGACTTGGATCAAGCGTTGCACTTATTACGGATGGTCGATTTAGTGGTGCGTCAAGAGGTGCATCTATTGGACATATTTCTCCAGAAGCAGCAGTAGGTGGACCAATTGCCTTAGTGAAAGAAGGCGACATCATTAAGATTAACATTCCAGAAAATACACTTAATATGGATGTGTCCGATGAAGAACTTGCAATAAGAAGAGCAGCATGGACACCGAAAGAACCTAATATTACAACTGGGTACTTGGCAAGATATGCAGCGATGGTTACTTCGGGTAATCGCGGAGCCGTTCTGGTTGTGCCTGGGAAGATCTGAGTGGCAAAGTAAATAAAAGGTATCGAATGAATATTGATTTATCATTATGCATTGCCCCTGCCTTTCCTTCAAGCAGTATGTTCTTTACAAGCCTCAGAGATGATGAAAAGTCTCACTTCGTTCGATTTTCATCTGAGTCTTGACATAACATTAGCACTGCTTTCAGCCGGTCTACGGGGAAATGTATAATGATAAAGCAATATTCATGGCTACGTTTTTATTAAGTTTGACACTAAGATCAAGAGATTAAGGGCAGGAGATTGAAAGCAAGAGACGAAGGCTTGCGATTGATTTAGGAATAAGGGATTAAGGTCAAGAGATTAAGGTCAAGAGATTAAGGTCAAAGAGATTAAGGTCAAGGGATTAAGGTCAAGAGATTAAGGTCAAGAGATTGAGGTCAAGAGATTGAGGTCAAAGAGATTAAGGTCAAGAGATTAAGGTCAAGATACTGAGATGAAAGGAATTGGAGTATGAAGTTAAATGGGTCAGAAATAATTGTGGAGTGTCTGAAGGAACAAGGTGTGGATACTGTGTTTGGTTATCCGGGTGGAGCTATACTTAATGTTTATGATGCGTTATATAAGCACTCTGATGAAATATTACACATTTTGACATCACACGAACAAGGTGCGGCGCATGCGGCCGATGGTTATGCTAGAGCAACTGGTAAGGTGGGCGTGTGTCTGGCTACATCAGGTCCTGGTGCTACTAATCTTGTAACTGGTATTGCAACAGCTTATATGGATTCAATTCCAGTTGTAGCGATTACTGCTAATGTTACCGTATCACTTCTGGGCAAAGACAGTTTTCAGGAAATTGACATAACAGGTGTTACAATGCCTATAACGAAACATAACTTTATAGTAAAAGATGTTACTAAGCTTGCAGATGTAATTAGAAGAGCTTTTACAATTGCAATGGAAGGAAGACCAGGACCGGTTTTGGTTGATGTTACAAAGGATGTTACGGCAGATATTTGTGACTATTTCAAAGTGATTCCTGAGGCGATTCTTAGACAGACTGATACAATTAAAGCGGATGATATTGATATCGCAGTAAAACTAATCAATGAATCAAAGCGACCATTTATATTTGTTGGCGGTGGTGCTATCATTTCAGAAGCGTCAGATGAATTGAGAGAGTTCGCGAAAAAAATTGATTCACCTGTAACTGATTCTTTAATGGGTAAAGGTGCCTTTGATGGCTCAGATCCATTATATACAGGAATGCTTGGTATGCACGGAACGAAAGCATCTAATTTTGGCGTATCAGAATGTGACTTGCTGATTACGATTGGCGCACGCTTTTCTGATCGCGTTACTGGTAATGTTAAAAAATTTGCAAGTAAAGCAAAAATCTTACAAATTGATGTTGATGCAGCAGAAATTGACAAAAATATTAAAACCTATGCAAGCGTAATTGGAGATGCAAAAGAAATACTTAAAATATTAAATGCGAAAACAACACAAACGGATAGAGCTGAATGGACTAGTCATATTTCAGAATATAAAGACAAATTTCCGCTGACTTACAATCAAAAGGAACTTACAGGCCCATATATTATCGAAAAAATTTATGAAGTGACAAATGGTGATGCTATAATTACAACGGATGTAGGACAACATCAGATGTGGGCAGCACAGTTTTATAAGTTTAAAAAACCAAGAACATTTCTTACTTCAGGTGGACTTGGAACAATGGGTTATGGACTTGGCGCATGTATTGGAGCAAAAGTTGGTTGTAAAGATAAGCTGGTTATTAATATTGCTGGAGATGGCTGTTTTAGAATGAATATGAATGAATTGATTACAGCTACAAGATATAATATCCCGATTATTCAGGTTGTGTTTAATAATCATGTTCTTGGTATGGTCAGACAATGGCAGGATCTTTTTTACAATAAAAGATATTCGTCTACAGTATTAGATGATCAAGTCGACTTCGTTAAACTGGCTGAAGCAATGGGAGCAAAAGCATATAGAGTTACTAAGAAAGAAGAACTGGAACCAGTAATTAGGGAAGCAATTAGACTTAATATACCTGTTTTAATTGATTGTATTATTGATAGAGAAGAAAAAGTGTTTCCTATGGTTGCACCAGGTGCTGCTATTTCAGAAGCATTTAATAAAGAAGATCTAGATAAAAAAAATAAAGAAATTTAGTTATGTTGTTAATTTTTTATCAAATTAGTGTTGACACTCAGTTGATATTACCATACAATAAAAAATATATGAATTTTAGGAGGAAAAAGAAGTGGGAAGAATTTTTAATTTTGCAGCAGGGCCAGCCGTTTTGCCTGAAGAAGTATTACAAGAAGCCGCAGCAGAAATGCTGGATTATAAAGGTACAGGAATGTCAGTTATGGAGATGAGTCATAGATCGAAACCTTATCAACAAATTATCGATGAGGCAGAAGCTGATATAAGAGAACTTATGAATATTCCAGATAATTATAAAGTCCTATTTTTACAAGGTGGTGCATCACAGCAGTTTGCTATGATTCCTATGAATCTTATGAAAAACAAAAAAGCTGGTTTTGTTGTTACTGGACAATGGGCTAAGAAAGCTTATCAAGAAGCTAAAATATTTGGTGAAGCTGTGGAACTTGCATCTTCAGCAGACAAAACATTTTCATATATTCCAGATTGTTCAGATCTTGCTATTACAGATGATATGGATTACGTATATATATGTGAAAACAATACAATATATGGTACAAAATATAAAACGTTACCGAATACAAAGGGTAAGACTTTGGTTGCAGATGTTTCTTCTTGTTTCTTATCAGAGCCAGTAGATGTTAGCAAGTATGGCGTTATTTATGGTGGCGTTCAAAAGAATGTTGGACCAGCAGGTGTTGTTATTGTAATTATTCGTGAAGATTTAATCACGGAGGATACACTTCCAGGAACTCCTACTATGTTAAAATATAAGATTCATGCAGACAATGGCTCATTATATAATACTCCACCTGCATATGGTATCTATATCTGCGGTAAAGTATTTAAATGGTTAAAGAAGATGGGTGGACTTACAGTTATGCAAGAACTCAATCAACGTAAAGCTAAGATCCTTTACGATTTTCTTGATGAGAGCAAATTATTTAAAGGTACTGTAGTCAAAGAAGATCGTTCACTTATGAACGTACCATTTGTTACAGGAAATGAAGAAATAGATGCAAAATTTGTAAAAGAAGCAAAAGCAGCTGGACTTGAAAGCCTGAAAGGTCACAGATCAGTTGGCGGAATGAGAGCAAGTATTTACAATGCAATGCCAATAGAAGGTGTTGAAAAACTTGTTGAATTCATGAGAAACTTCGAAAAGGAGAATGCATAATAATGATAAATATTAATTGTTTAGATAAAATAGCAGCAATTGGCTTAGATGGACTTACAGCTGATTATAACAAAGCAGCTTCATTTGAAGAAGCAGATGCAGTTCTTGTAAGAAGTGCAAAAATGCATGATATGGAATTTGGAGCTAACCTCAAGGCAATTGCAAGAGCAGGCGCTGGTGTTAACAACATTCCACTTGATAAATGTGCTGAAGAAGGTATTGTAGTATTCAATACTCCAGGTGCAAATGCAAATGGTGTTAAAGAAATGGTTATTGCTGGATTATTACTCGCATCACGTGATATTGTTGGAGGCATTAACTGGGTTCAAACAGTAAAAGATGATGAAAATATTGCAGCACTTGCAGAAAAAACAAAATCAAAATTTGGTGGAACTGAAATCAAAGGCAAAAAACTAGGTGTAATCGGACTTGGAGCAATTGGTGTTATCGTTGCGAATGCAGCTGTTTCACTTGGTATGGAAGTTTATGGATATGATCCATTTATTTCAGTAAAATCAGCATGGAGTTTATCAAGAGGCGTAAAACATATTAGTGCTGTAGAAGATATCTACAAAAATTGCGATTTTATTACAGTTCATGTTCCTCTTATGGACAGCACAAAAGAAAACATTAATAAAGAAGCATTTGCAATGATGAAAGATGGTGTTGTAATACTTAACTTCGCAAGAGATCTACTGGTAAATGAAGTAGAAATCGGAGAAGCTTTAGCTTCCGGAAAAGTGAAACGTTATGTAACTGATTTCCCTAACACAACTACAGCAGGAATGCCTGGTACAATTGTTGTTCCTCATCTTGGAGCCTCAACTGAGGAATCAGAAGATAATTGTGCAATAATGGCAGTTCAAGAAATTAGAGATTATATTGAAAATGGTAATATCAATAATTCAGTTAATTATCCTTCATGTGATATGGGCATATGTGAAAAAGCTGGACGTATCGCAGTTAATCATAAGAATGTTCCTGCAGTTATTAGCAAGATTACATCAATCTTTGGCCAAACAGCGATCAATATTTCAGATATGATGAATAAGAGTAAAAACAATTATGCTTACTCATTATTTGATCTAGATAAAGCAATTACAGATGATATTGTAAAGGAAATTAGAGCAATTGAGGGTGTAATAAAAGTAAGAGTTATTAAGTAATTTATGTGAGTTGGAATACGGACGAAAAACCTTATGTAGGTCCTCCTGTTCGCTCTTGCCTCTACAACCATACGGGATTGTCTGTATTCGGTTTGACACTGAAGTGTCAACCGCCTACAGACAATCCCGTATGGTTGTAACGGCAAAGGCGGACAATAGGGGACCTACATAAGGTTTTTCTACGTAATCCCGGAATCACAGTAAATCGGGCGCCACATAAGGGCGTAAGGGCGTAAGGGTAATGAAATATATGTATCTGCCGATATATTGAACAGATGAATGGACAGATGAATGAACAGATGAATGGACAGATGAATGGACAGATGAATGGACAGTTGAATGGACAGTTGAATGGACAGTTGAATGGACAGATGAATGGACAGATGAATGGACAGATGAATGAACTGATGAATGAACAGATGAATGAACTGACGAATGAACAGATGAATGAGTAGGCGAATCAATAGATGAATCAACAGCGGGGGAATAGGTGTGTTGATAGGGAAGGGTAGGGGGAAGATATATGATGGGAATGAATACATTTTTGATGAGGAATAGTGTTAATATATTCGATAAAAATCAGGTTAATATTAGTCGGGCTGACGCTGGTGTGGCTAATGGGAATCGGGTTAATATTAATGAGGTTAATAGTTATGAGACTGGTATGCTGCAGAGTATTGGGGATGAAGCTAATGTGGATAGTATTTCTGAGGGTGGATTCATGTTACAGGATGTTGCAATGCAAATAAAGGGACTTTTAAATTACGGTGTGGTTGGTAGTGGTGGTAGTGGTATTGATAGTGATAAGGGGAAGCAGAAGTATTTAGGAAAAATTAATGCAAGGCTTCAATCTGGAAGACCACTGACGCCTAAGCAGATTGCTTATTTGCAAAAGAATGAACCATTGCTATATCTTTACGCTAAAATAATTGAAATAAAAAGAAAATCAGTAGAGAGTCAATTAAAGAATTGTAGATCAAAGGAAGAAGCTCAAAGAATTCAAGAATTTGCAATGAGTAGTATTGGTAAAAATAATCCAATAAGAGAAAAGTTAATAAATACTGTAAATTATACAATAGAAGAATTTAAGAGAACTGACAGCTACAAACATCTTCCATCAACAGATAAAGAAGCAAATCATCATAATAATAGTGTAAATAAATTAAAAACAGATGAAGATAAACAAAATGATCAAGAGGAAGATGATACAGATGATGAGGATAGACTAACGGTACAGTATGATATTTCGCTAGGCAAGTATCAAGAAGCATTCATATGCAAAACGAACGATATTGAATCTTCTTTTTCATCTATTCAATGCTAATTTAATGCTCGATAGCTATTAAATAATGCTCAATAGCTACTAAATAATGCTCAATAAATACTAAAACAATGCTCAATAGTAATAAATTACATATTCTTTATGAGTGGTTTTTATGGTATAATAGCCTAATTAAGATAACCCAAGGAGAAAATATCACATGGCAGTAGTAAAACCATTTTTATGTGTAAGACCTAAACAAGAATTCGTAAGCAGGGTAGCAGCGTTACCTTATGACGTGTATAACAGGCAAGAGGCCTGCGATGAAGTTAAAAAAGAACCTTTATCATTCCTAAAAATAGATAGAGCAGAGACACAATTTGATGATAGTGTTGACACTTATGATGCAAGAGTGTATTTGAAAGCAAAAGAGTTACTAGAAGGTATGATTGCAGATGGTACATTTGTTCTAGATGAGGAAAGAGCGTATTTTATATATGAGCTCACGATGAATAGTCGTATTCAAACTGGTATCGTTGCTTGTTCTTCAATTGATGATTATAATAATAACGTGATTAAGAAACATGAGAATACAAGAGCAGACAAAGAAATTGATAGAATTACACATGTTGATACTTGCAATGCTCAGACAGGTCCTATATTCCTTGCTTACAGGGATAATATAGTTATTGATCAAGAAGTAGAAAAAGCCAGAAAGAATGATCCAATATATAATTTTACTTCAGATGATAACATAAAACATACAGTATGGAAGATATCAGCCATTGATTCTATTGATAAGATTCAAAAAGCATTTGCTACTATTAATGAGATTTATATTGCAGACGGACATCATCGGGCTGCATCAGCGGTTAAGGTTGGTATGCACAGAAGAGAGGCTAATCCAGCTTTCACAGGTCAGGAAGAATATAATTTCTTCCTCTCAGTTCTTTTTCCAGATGAACAGCTTATGATTATGCCCTATAATAGAGTTGTTAAAGATTTGAATGGAGATTCAAAAGAAGTATTTTTTGAAAAAGTAAGTAAATATTTTACGATTGAGAAAAAGACAGAAAAGGTTTCACCTTCAAGAAAAGCAACATTTGGAATGTATTTTGATCATGAATGGTATCTTCTTACAGCTTCTAAAGAAATTATTTCAGACGACCCAGTAAAAGGACTTGATGTGGCAATTTTGCAAGATAACCTACTTGCACCGATACTTGGAATTAATGACCCTAAAACAGATAAGAGAATTGATTTCGTTGGTGGTATTAGGGGGCTTGAAGAACTTGAAAGAAGAACCGGGAATGATATGAAAATTGCATTTTCAATGTATCCTACATCAATTGGAGAATTATTTGCTGTAGCGGATGCAGACAAATTAATGCCACCAAAGTCAACTTGGTTTGAACCAAAGCTCAGAAGTGGGATATTTATTCATAGGATTTAGGGACGGACGGACGAAAAAGGCTTGTATAGTTCCTCTTGTTCGCTATTGCCTCTACAGCCATGCGATATTGTCTGCATTCGGTTAGACACCGTGAAAATGGTGTCAACCGCCTGAAGACAATATCGCATGGCTGTAACGGCAAATGCGGACAGTTGAGGAACTATACAAGCCTTTTTCTGGTCTGTTGTGACAATCCAATGAATAAGGGCGTAAAAAGCGTAAAAAGCGTAAAAGAAGTAAAAGATGTTAAAGAAATAAAAGTAATTAAATTAGTTGTAGTAATTTTTCGAATTCTGACATTGGCATTGGGCGGTAGTATAGGAAGCCTTGTGCTCTGTAGCATCCGCATTCAAGCATAAAATCAGCTTGCTCAAGGGTTTCAATTCCTTCGGCAATAATATTGATGTTTAAATCAGTCATCATGGAAATCATATGCTTGATAATAATACGACTTTTTATTGTGGAAATATCACTTAAAAACACACGGTCAATCTTAATCTCATCTATCGGTTCATCTTTTAACATATTCATAGAAGAATAACCAGATCCAAAATCATCCATTGATAGGTAAAAACCATTTTTTTGTAAATTACTCATTGTTTTCAATACAAGTTCAGTATTTTCGGTTAATGCACTTTCGGTTAACTCTAATTGAACCAGATCACGAGAAATATTATATTTTTCAGCTAGTCCATATAATACTTGTTCAAAATCAGTTTGATAGGAATGTAACCTAGAAACATTTAATGAGATAGGAACAACTTTATAGCCTTTGTCTATCCATTGGCGGAGGGAATGAAATACTTCTTCCCAAACATATTTGTCGACATCTACAATATAGCCACTCTTTTCAAGTACAGGAATAAACTGAATCGGTAATAAAAATCCATCCTGTGGGTGATTCCAGCGAAGCAGGGCCTCTCCACCAATGATTTCTTTGGTAAGCATATTTACTTTGGGCTGTATGTATACTTCTAAATCATGATTGTTTAAAGCTGGTATGATTTCATTTTCGATTTTCTTTTCATATAATAACTGTTGACGTAATGTTTCATCATAAAATGCATAGCATGAAAAAACACGTCCCTTTACTGTCTGCAGTGCAAGATTTGCGTAATCGATTAAAAGACTAATATCCATGCCAAATTCAGATTTACATATTCCAAATGCTGGCAAAATCTTACAAGGAAGCGGAAAGCTCTCAATTTTTTGGGCGATATCATGTACTATATTAATTAAATCTTGGTCTGTTTTATAAGGGGTACACAATGCAAAAATATCAGCACGCAAATGCCCTGCAACTGCATCTTCAGCTTCATATTTTTTAAAGCAGTCTGAAATATAAACTAGTAACTTATCACCCTCGGTCCGCCCGCAGAATTCATTAATGGTTTTGAATCGATATATATCCATTCGTATAAGTGCATATTGTTTACCTAGATGGGTGTGAAGACATTCATTTGCTTTATAGAAAAATGCTACATTACCATATAATCCTGTGAGAGAGTAACGGTCAACTTCTGCATTACGATCTGCCATTTTTTTTAGAGAATATAAATATAATTCGTTTTTGCCATCTTCAGTCATCATCGGCGAAGGAGCTATTATTTTTTTGATATCATTATTTTCCATATAAGAAGAGTCCCTTCCTGTACAAGTAGTTGTTGAATATACTCAAAAAAACTATTGATTAATTAAGATATTACCACAAAATGAACAAAAGTACAATTAGATTTTGCCTTTACTATTTCATAAAAACATTGTATAATTTTTGTTATTAACTGATTATATTCATCTAAAAAAAGGAGAAATAATATGTTACACGAGACAATTAATATCGATATTGATTATGAGGCGTTAGAAATCAAACATAATGATAATAAAGCAATAATAACAACTTATATTTTAGATAGCTATCCCGAATATCAAGGAGAACGGAAGCGTCCACTTGTAATTATCTGTCCAGGTGGTGGCTATGAGCATCATTCACCTCGTGAAGGTGAGGCAATCGCAATTAAGATGAATAGTTTTGGATTTAATGCATGTATTTTAAAGTACAGTCTTATTCCGAATGAACTTCCATGTGCACTGTTTGAAGCGGCATATACAATTGCATACGCAAGAGCACACGCAGATGAATGGAGCATTGATCCTAATAAAATCGTTATTGCAGGGTTCTCTTCGGGGGGACATGTTGCCGCAAGTCTTGGAACAATGTGGAATAAAGATATACTAAAAGATTTTGTAAATAACACGCTCAAATTAACACAAAAAGATATTAGACCGAATGGAATACTTCTTGGATATCCAGTAATTACTTCTGGTGAATATGCTCATCGCCCATCATTTGTAAGAATTCTTGGGAAAGATTATGATAAAAAATTAGAATTGGTTTCTTTGGAAAATAGGGTAGATGCAGATACTCCAATTACATTTTTATGGCATACAGTTCAAGATGGTTCAGTGGCAATGGAAAATTCATTGCTATTTGCAAATGCATTGAGGAAAAACAAGGTTCCTTTTGAGTTACACATATTTCCAAATGGAAGCCATGGACTTGGATTAGCAACTAGAGAAACGGATATGAAGGACGGAAGTAAATTTCAGCCGGAATGTGCATGCTGGGTAGATATGTTTAAAGTATGGGTGGAAAAGAACATATAAATATAAGCTTGATAATTGTTAGCATAGGGGGGGAGATTAGATGGACAAAAATTTGTATAGGCTTATGAATTGGCCAGAAATCGAAAGTATAGTATATTCAGAATGTGATAAACCACATGATTTACTAGGTGGTCATGTGTGTGATAGCGGTTTCTTAATACAGACCTTTAAGCCAAAGGCTGTATGCGTATGGGTAAAAGTAATAGAAAAGAATAAGTTATATGAGATGGAAAAGGTAGATGAGGCTGGATTTTTTGCCTTGTTGTTACCCGGTAAAAAGACACAGAATTATACATTGATCATTGAAGATAAAAATGGTAAAAAAACTGAAATAATGGATGCATATAATTTTAAATCAGTTATTAAAGAGGCTGATTTAAAAGCATTTAATGCGGGCGTCAATTATAGTGTTTACAAGATGTTGGGTGCGCATGTCATGACGATTGATGGAGTCAGCGGAGTGAATTTTGCGGCTTGGGCACCGAATGCTTTACGGATAAGTGTTGTAGGAGATTTTGATTTGTGGGATGGAAGAGATTATCAGATGCGAAGGCTTGGACAAAGTGGAGTATTTGATATTTTTATTCCGGGAATTGGAGTGAATGACATATACAAATATGAGGTGAAATGCAAAGGTGGGCTTGTAATGCTCAAAGCTGATCCATATGGTTTTTATTCAGAGGTAAAACCTAACACAGCATCCGTTGTATATGATATTGAAAATTATCAATGGAATGATAAAAAGTGGATGGATAGTAACGTTTCTATTAATTCATTTGAAAGGCCGATGTCTATATATGAGATACATTTAGGATCATTTAAAAAGCCTGATGATAAGAGAAAATACTATAACTATAGGGAATTAGCACCTATGTTAATTGCGTATGTGAAGGATATGGGATATACACATGTTGAATTAATGCCAGTCAATGAATTTTCATCTGACCAATCACTTGGATATCATGTAACGGGATTTTATGCGCCCACAAGTAGATTTGGAAATCCGGATGACTTTAAGTATTTGATTGACCAGCTTCATCAGGCAGGAATTGGTGTTATTATTGATTGGGTAATGTCTCGTTTTTCAAAAGATTCATATGGGCTATCTGAATTTGATGGCAGTTGTCTTTATGAGTATGCGGATTCTAGGCTAAATTCACATCCAGACAAGAATACATATTTATTTAATTATGGCAGGCCAGAGGTTAGTAACTTTCTTATTGGAAGTGCGTTGATGCTGGTTGAACATTATCATGTGGATGGAATTAAAATGGATGAATTTGCACCGATGCTATATCGTGATTATGGGAAGAATGCAGGAGAGTGGATTGCCAATATCTATGGTGGCAAAGAAAATCTTGAAGCAATTGAACTTATGAAGCATCTGAATTCGATTTTTAAAAAGCGCAATCATAGTATCATTTTGATTGCAGAGGAATCTACAGCTTGGCCAAGGGTTACGGGCAAAGTTGAAGAAGAATCACTTGGGTTCGATTACAAATGGAATAATGGATGGATGCATGATTTTATAGAATTTATGAAACTAGATCCTATTTATAGAAAGGGATATTATAACGAGCTATCATTTAGCATGATTTATGCTTATAGTGAGAACTTTTTACTTGGTATTTCGCATGAAGAAGTTATGGTTGGTAAGAAATCCATGATTGAAAAGATGCCTGGGAATTCATCAAAACAGAAGTTTGCAAACTTAAGGGCTACCTATGGTTATATGTTTACGCATCCAGGTAAGAAATTATTATTTATGGGACAGGATTTTGGACAATATGACGAGTGGTCTCAATTAAACAATGTTCAATGGAGCCTTCTAGAAGAGGATATTAATAACGCAAACATGCAGCTATATGTCAGAGATCTGAATAAACTATATGTTAGTGAGCAAGCTTTATATGAGCAGGATTATACCACAAATGGATTTCAGTGGATTAACAATAGTGCAGTAGAGGAAACAATACTTTCATTTGTGAGAAAGGCTTCTGATGGAGAAGAACTTTTGATAATTGCAAATTTCACACCTGTAACTAGAGTTAAGTATCAAGTTGGCGTTAATAAGCGAGGTAAATATAAAGAAATATTTAACAGCGATGCAGTAAAATATGGCGGAGAAGGAAAAGTCAATGCTAGAATTAAGAATTCAAAAGAAGAACCATGCGATGGCAAGAAAGATTCTATCACAATTACAGTGCCACCGCTTGGAATATCCGTTTTAAGATTTATTCCATTTACACAAGAGGATGAAGTTAAGCTTATAAAGGATACGGTTGTAAAACCCAAGCAAAAATCAACGAAGTCAGGCAACAACCATAATGAAATTAAAAAAACTGGTGGAGAAAAATCTGGATCAAAAACAAATGTGAAAAAGAAGATTAAAATACTACCTAATTAATATGAAAGTTTCAAGTATGAAAGCTATCTGAAAGGCGATATAAAAAATGAATATATTTTATTTGACGACAACACCAACTGAAGTAATTGAATTCTTTTCGGTAGAAAATTTAAAGAATATACGAAATGGCTTCCTAGCGGGGGTGCAACTATATGCGTGGAAGCTTATCTTAGCAATTGTTATATGGTTTATCGGTAAGAAATTAATACAATTAGGCGTAAAGATAATGAACAAAGCATTGGGAAAAACAGGATTAGATACAGGCGTTGTTAAGTTCTTATGTTCTCTTACGCGATTTGCTGCATATATAATAATATTAATTCAGATCATCAAAATATTAGGATTTGAAACAAGTACATTTGTTGCATTGTTAGGTACGGCTGGACTTGCATTTGGACTTGCATTACAAGGAAGTCTGTCAAATTTTGCAGGTGGAGTTCTGATACTCATATTTAAGCCGTTCAGAGTTGACGATTATATTGTATCTGGAGTAAATGAAGGTACCGTAAAGGTAATTGATTTATTATATACAAAACTACTCACACTTGATAATAAGACGATTACGATACCAAATGGTACGCTTGCTAATTCAAGTGTTACAAATGTCTGTTCGCAAGATACAAGGCGAATTGATATTGAGATTCCGATTGGGTACACCTCTGATATTAAGAAAGCGAAAGGATTATTGCATGATATTTTAGTAGATCAACCACAGATATTCAAGGATCAAGAAATTACCGTGATTGTCAAGAGCCTTGAGGATAGTCGTGTGCTTCTTGAAACAAGAGCTTGGGTTAATACCGGGAATTATTGGGATACGAAGTGTGAACTTCTTGAGAGATTTCTTGAAGTGTTTAATGATAATGGAATTGAGATTCCGTTTAATAAAATGGATATCAATCTAAAAAAAGAGTCAGATGTTATAATATAAGTAAAACATAAGGAACGGGATTGCGCTAGCAATCCCGTTTCTTATGTTTTGTCTTAACGATGACTAATAAATAGGCAAGTAAGATATTAATACAATTTAATAATCGTTTGTTGTGTGTCGTTTGCTACTATTCTTCCTTTTGCATTGAAGAATAACACCATATTATTCATATTTTCTGCATTTACGATATAAGCTACATGATATTCAAATTCTTCATTCGCCTGAATTGAGGTTCTTTGGATAAGCAATTGCTTTGACTCTGTTGAATTTGGATTATCATTATACATTGTAGATTTTGAACAATATACACTCCAGCCTTCACCGAATCCAGCTTTACTTGAATATTTGTTACTAGCGGGTAAACTTAATGTCCCGTTATTATTCAAAAGGCAGCAAATCTGTGGAGTTATTTTCACTTGATCGACTAAATGATCACTTGTATTTTTAACTTTCATTGTTACATATATTAGCTTTAAATCACTTGAAGTTTGCCCAACGATTGTATCTACACTGGTTTGGCCATCACCTTTAGTGATTATTTTTTGAATAAATGGTACTAAATTCCCATCAGAATCGACATTTTGTTTTACATTCTCATAATCATATCCAAATCCAGAAATATCTAAATCTTTAATGGAGTCTCTGACTTCAACATTTTGAACAGTATATGTTAAATCCGGTGAATTATATTGAGTAGTGTTAATACCCTTAAAGGAATCACCTTTGTTTAAAAAATTACTATCATCAACATTATTTGTTACTGTTGATGAAACAGTTGGTGCTGAAACAGTAGCTACCGTTGAAGTTTTGTAAGAAACTGAGATTGCTTCCTCTTTGCTACACGCAACTAATTGTAAATTTTCAGCAATTTTAATTAGTTCATCATCCGGTACACTCTCCTGTGCATATATTTGAAGCGTATACCCATAATCATTATAAAATACTAAAAGTATCTTACTGAAATCTTTTATATCAGTAGCATTTAAATGTAACAAAGATGCATTATAATTAATTATGGTTATATCCGTTGTTTCTAAAACATTGGCAAAAGAGAATTTCGATTTGTCATCCACACCATTTAAAAGTACGGATATATTTTGGTTTGAAAACCAACTACCATCGAATGAAAATTTATTACTAGGAGGTTGATCTTCTTTATAACCATCTGGTAAGTAACCATATTGAAACTTAACGTTTGAGTGATATAATTCTGAGTTTACATTTCCTTGTGTTGCATCATTTTCAAAATTATATTCGACTGCATATTTATTAGTCTGCTCCTTATTTACCCTTAAACCTTCTATAACTGCATTTGCTGCAAATACTGATGCTGGGATACAAAGTATAGCTACACAGGCCGCCGCAATAAGGGCTTTTCTTCTTGTGGTATTTTTTATGTTATCCTTTAATTTGATTTTATTTAATAGATCCTTCTTATTATTTTCATAGCTGTCTGAAAAAGTGTGAATTGAATCATCCTTATCAAATTCATCTATAGATATTTTTTTGCCTAAGCATTGCATATTGTTCTGCTTTTTCTTCATTCTCAGATCCTCCAATTCTATCAATTATAAATTTTTTAGCCCGTTCAATACGTTTCCTTATTGTACGGTTATCAACACCAGTTAGCGCAGATATCTCTATTGTTGATAATTCATAGAAATATCTAAGCTTTATTACTTGCTTATATATTTCAGGCATATCTAACATTACTGATTCAAGCATATCATGATTATGCATATTTATAATTTTGGTTTCTATAACATTGTGGGGATCTTCCATTTCTTGTTCTTCAATATACTCGAAAAGCCAAGATTCCCTTTGGTTTTTACGATATACATTGATTGCTGTAGTTTTAACGATTGTTATTGCTAACCATTTTGTTTTGCTATCATCTACAGTTTTAATTTTGTCAAGATAATCAGTTAGCTTCATAAATGAATCTTGTACAACATCCTCGGCCTGTGCAACATTTTTTAATATTCCATAAGCCACGGAATACATCTTAGATTCATATAATTCATATAATTGTTCCATCTTTTTAAGATTACTTTTCTTAATGGTTATCATCTGATGTCCCTTCCTGTTATATTTTTGAACGTTCTATTAATAATAACAAATCAGCGGTTGCTTTTGTGACATGGAATAAAATTCGGGAGGGTGTTGAGTGAATATAAATTTATAATGATTTATTTTGACGCCTTTCCTTCAAGCAACATGTTTTTTACAAGCCTCAGGGATGATGAAAAGTCTCACTTCGTTCGATTTTCATCTGAGTCTTGACAAAACATTGGCGTTGCTTTCAGCCGGTCTAGTCAAAATGAATCATTATAAATTTATATTCACGGGCGACACGGTGGTAGAAGGTTAATGTTGGTGGCAAAGGCAAAGGCAAAGGCAAAGGCAAAGGCAAAGGCAAAGGCAAAGGCAAAGGCAAAGGCAAAGGCAAAGGCTTCATGCGGAGCGGGAAAAAATTGTCCACTCGAAAGGGGGAAAGGCTTCATGTTGAGTAAAAAAAATGTCCACTCGGGTATAAAAAAGGCTACATATTAAATATATTGGCCATTTAGAGGCATAACGCATGTTATATATTTCCAATTAATAGAATCATAAATGCAGCATGTATGAATTGCAAGTATATTTATATAGAATAGAAAAAAGGTTCCAGGAAGTTACTCCTGGAACCATAGATGTTTGTTATTATTCTGCTTTTATTTTAGGTAATCTTCACAGATTTTAATTACTTGGTTCATTGCGGTGGGACTAGGTGCGCCGATGGTGAGCCTTTTTTCTACGCAAGTTTTTAAGCTAATGGCTTCGTAGATATCCTCTTTGAAGACTGGGCAGATTGTTTTATATTCAGCAAGAGTCATGTCATCAAGAGAAATATTCTTTTCAATACAGAAGAGTACCAGCTGTCCAACGATTCCGTGAGCGTCTCTGAAGGGGATTCCGTTTTTGACAAGGTAGTCAGCGGCGTCTGTGGCATTTGTGAAGCCGTTTTTGGCACTTGCCTCCATATTGGTATTGTTGAACTTCATTGTGTCTATCATGCCCTTAAAAAGGGATACACAGCCCTTTACAGTATCAATTGCATCAAATGTAAATTCCTTGTCCTCCTGCATGTCTTTGTTGTACGCGAGAGGGATTCCCTTCATTGTAGTAAGAAGAGAGACAAGAGCTCCGTATACTCGTCCAGTCTTGCCACGAACAAGTTCTGCAATATCTGGATTTTTCTTTTGTGGCATAATGCTACTACCTGTGCTATAAGCATCATCTAACTCAATAAATCTATATTCATTTGAATTCCAAATAATGATTTCTTCAGAGAAACGGCTTAGGTGCATCATAATTGTAGATAAAGCACTTAAAAATTCAATTAGGTAATCCCTGTCAGATACAGAATCCATGCTGTTAAGCGTTGGTCCAGCAAATCCAAGAAGCTTCGCTGTAAGTTCTCTATCAAGTGGATAGGTAGTTCCTGCAAGAGCACCAGCTCCGAGTGGGCAGTAGTTCATTCTTTCATGAATATCAAAAAGACGAGAGCGGTCACGCTTAAACATTTCAAAATATGCTCCAAAATGGTGAGCAATCGTAACTGGCTGCGCTTTTTGTAAATGTGTGAAACCAGGCATATAAGTTTCAGTATTTTCCTTCATGATTCTAAGAATAACCTGAAGTAATTCTTTTAATTCTTCATCAACAGCGAGGACTTCATCTCTTGTATAAAGCTTCATATCAAGAGCAACTTGATCATTTCGGCTTCTTCCTGTATGAAGTTTTTTGCCAACATCACCAGTACGTTCTATAAGAGTAGCTTCTACGAAGCTGTGAATATCTTCATATTCGTCAGAAATCTCAAGAAGACCAGTTTCAATATCAAAAAGAATCGCTTTTAGGCCTTTCTGAATTTCAAGGCTTTCAGCTTCCGTAATTATGCCTTGTTTTCCAAGCATTTCCACATGTGCAAGACTACCTGTGATGTCCTGTTTATAAAATTTCTGATCAAAAGAAATTGATGCGTTAAAATTGTTTACTAGTTTGTCTGTTTCTTTCGTGAAACGTCCACCCCATAATTTCATAGGTATATCCTCCATTTTTATAAGTTTGTTTCATTATTATCTTTTGCATTATAATCTGAATCAGCGTCAGAGTCAATGTCATCATCTAGATAGGCATTGACGTCAGCAGCCAAACCAGAGGTGATATCATTATCAATCACCATATCCATATCCTTTTCAGTGGCTAATTTGTTAGTAAATGGCTCCGCATGATTAAGTCCAATCATATTAGCAAGTTTATCTTTGATTGGAGTGTTGTATAGAATAACATCTTCCTCAGAAAGTATTTCTTGTAAAAACTTTGGAAGTTTCTTGGTGGAAAGCCGACCATTCTTTTCACGCCTTCTAAATATAAACAGGGCTATCAAAATAAGTATACAAGAAATTGAAATAATCAAACCTTTTACTAATCCTACAGGTATATAAGACAACTTTATGGTATGTTGTCCAACACCAACATCAATTCCTAACAATGCATCCTTGATTGCAAATGTATTCACTTTTTTGCCATCAACTTTAACAGTCCATCCCTTATCAAAAGGTATTGAGAACATCATTACACCATCATTTAATGAATTGACAGTACCTTCTATTTTGGTGTCACTATGATACGTTACATCAAGTCCACCTTGTTTGAGCGTATTAATTGCAGAGATAAATTTGTTAGTATCAAGTGAATATACTAAAACGTTCATTGTAGTATCAGCATAAGCTTCAATTACATCAGTAGTATTTACATAACCGATATCTATAGTGTAGTTAGAATTTTCTAGATCGGTATAATTAGTTATAGTTCCATTGATTGAGACACTTAATGCCTTAATATTTTGATTCCTAGCAAGAAGATACATATGTCCATTCATTGTCGGAACGATATTTACATCTGGTTCTGTATGAAATTCATAAATCTGCTTAAATACTTCAGGAATTCCAGTGTTAAGTTGTATAAATGCATTTTGATTTTGAATCCCATATCCTGGTGAATCAAGTTTCCAATCTTCATTAATATTTGAATTTACCATAAAACCAATAGGCAAAGTATATTGATTTTGATATAAAAATTCGCCATTGTTACCATAGTAAAATTTCAATAAATTACTTTCAGTCACCGACTTATTACCTAATAGATATTTTACATCAAATATAGCATCAGTAACTAAAGTGGATCCTTTAAACGCATAAGCATTTGTTGAATGTTCACAACCTAAATAACCTAGAAAATCTGTCATCCCCGCATTCGCAGTAGAAGAGAAGGTGGAAATACTCTTATAATTATGCCAAGCAGCATCATTTTTTGTACGGAGCCCAGAGGTTTTTTCTATTCTATAAAATGAAGTGTCATTTTGGTCTACAAAATCATTTACAGTATCAACCGCCTCATTATCATTCACATAATAGGTTCTGATAGTAGTACTAAGTCCTGTAGCTTGCATGTTGATTGTGCATTCAATAATTGCAACAGTAAATACCAAGAATATGAGAAGTGGCTTCTTTAATCGATTACTTCTATGAAGATATATGAATAACATATATATAAGCATAAATGCACCACTGATATACATTATCTTGAAATTATAAGTGTCTCCTGCATAGAGTTGTTCAGCAAGAAGGAGGAATCCAATCGCACACCAAAGCGCACCGGTTAATTGTTTTTTTGAATAACTTTCAATATCATGAAAGGCTTCATAACTCATTGAAAGTACGAAAAAAATGTATATAAATGATTGGCGACAAGGCAAACTATTAGGGAAGTGAAAGCCATGCCATACAAAGTTAGGAATATTCATATTAAATGCAGTTAAAAAGATTAGTAGAATAACAACCTTTCCAACTTTTTGCCTGGTATTGATTTTTGAATTCATTATATAAAGCGGAATCAAAAAGAAAATGGCTACGCCACAATATATATTTGGATAATGTTCAAGTCCAAGATGAACAGGGACATTTATTAACTGTCTTACAAGCATTTCCATAATTGGGAAGTAAGTTGTAAGTGTTTTTGGAAATGACATTTCACTTGATGCAGAAAGCGATAGTGCGTACATTTCCGGTAAAAGTAGACATGCGGCAAGTCCTCCAGCAATTAATGAATAAAAAACCCAATTAATAAACTTTTTCAAGTAGATTTTAAAATGTCTATTTCCACTGTAGGAGATCATTAAAACAATAAAATATATAACAACAGTTAGGCATACCATAATTGATATATAATAGTTTGAAAAAATACAAAGGCCAAGAGAAATACTGTATAAGAAACATTTGTTTTCGTTAACAAGTTTTTCTAAACCAAGGATGATGAGTGGAATAAGAATGATACAGTCTAGCCACATAATATTCCAACTATAAGCAGCAACAAATCCAGACATTGCATAAAAAGTACCAAACAATGCGATCAAGCAAGATTTTGTGTGAAAGCGTTTTGAAATATAATATGTGAAAGAAGTACTAGCACCTGCAAGTTTCAAAATAATCAGCGCATTCATTATTTCAATAATATATTTTTGTGGAAAAAGGACAATTAGCCAGTTCGCGGGGCTTGCAAGATAATAACCATATAGTGCAGTGAAATTCGTGCCCATACCAATATCCCATGAATATGTAAGACTCTGGCCAGTTGCTAGCTTGTGCCAAAACTCCGAAAAAAATGGAGCATATTGATGATACATGTCAGAGCGTAGATAACAATTATTACCAAAAGGGAATATGTCCCTTACATAATATAAAGCGATAAACATTATAAGTGGAATCGCATATGCTATAATATAAGTAATATTACCGTGTGGGATTTCATTATCTGAAGATGAATCAGTATCCAATAGTTTAATCTTTGGAAATTTAATTTTATTCACAATATACTCCTATCCGCCGCTTTAGCGGCACCTAACCCTTTTTCTTGAAAACAACGAGCTTACTGAACAAGTAGTTAATTACAACTACAAAAACATTAGTTATGATTTTGGCTATAAAATCATCCATATGAATAATTTCTACAGCAAAAACCATAAAACCAAAATCACATAACCCGGATACTAATCTCGAAGTAACAAATGTAACTGCTTCTTTTAAAATAATACCAGGCTGCATATTCGTACTTTCAAACACAAAAATCTTATTGGTGACAAATGCAACTATAACTGCAACTATCCAAGCGATAATGGTGGAAAGCCGATACTCGATATGAACCGTTCTACATAATTTGTAAACACCTATATTTATCACAGTTGTTAAAACTCCAAAAATTAAATAGCTAATGGTTTCCCTATTTAATAATTTAGCGAATAACAATTTTAAAGTATTTTCACTTCGTTCCATTTTGGACTTTTCTCCTCACTTCAAAATATACTTAGTTATTGTACTATATTGATTATTAAGTGTAAATAATTATATGCAAATGTTTACAATAATCTTAGCGATTTTGCGTTTTATAGTTATAATTGGGCTATTTTAGAATAAAGTTATGTTCTTTCATATTAAATGTTAAAAATATTAAAGTTTCGCTTGTAATGTATTGTAATTTTAAGTAAAATGTAATTGAGCATAAAGGGGATCTTATATCAGAGAAAGATGTTGATATAAGGAGAAAATATGCAAATAGAAAAATTAAAGAAATATGCAAATAAAATGAAAATTGCAATGATTGTTATCTTATTGGTTTGTGCAGGAATTTTGTACAGTTGTAACTTTAAAACCAATGCAGATAATGCAGAATTTGCAACACTTGAATCGAATGTCGAAAATGCTACAGGAGAAGTTGCTGCAACATCAAGTTCTAAGAATACAGCAATTGAACCAAAAACAGAATTAGCAAAATTGTGTGTATACGTATGCGGATGTGTGATTAATCCGGGGATATACGAATTATATGAGAATATGAGAGTATACCAAGCGATTGAAATGGCTGGCGGTATGACAGAATATGCTAATTATAATTATCTTAATCTAGCAGATTATTTGACTGATGGACAAAAGATATACGTTCCTGATATAGATGAAAATCTATCAAATCAAGTTAGCCCGCAAGCTTTAGACAATTCCAGTAGCACTTTAGTTAATATTAATAGTGCAACCAAAGATCAATTAATGACTTTACCTGGAATAGGGGAATCAAGAGCAATTGATATTATCGCTTATAGAACGACTAATAATAAATTTGAGACGATTGAAGATATTAAGAAAGTTTCTGGAATTAAGGATGCAGCATTTAACAAAATCAAAGATTTGATTGTTGTGAAATAATTGCAATGGCCATTAATATTGCAATGGAAGGAAATATGATGGGAAAAAAAGTATTAGTTGTAGATGATGAGAAATTGATTGTAAAAGGCATAAGATTTAGCCTTGAGCAAGATGATATGGAAGTTGATTGTGCATATGATGGAGAAGAAGCACTCGAACGTGCTAAGAACACAATGTATGATATGATTTTATTAGATATTATGCTTCCTAAGATGAATGGAATAGAAGTATGTCAGCATATTAGAGAATTTTCTAATGTGCCCATTATTATGCTTACTGCAAAAGGCGATGATATGGATAAAATATTAGGCCTTGAATATGGAGCTGATGATTATATAACAAAACCATTTAACATTTTGGAAGTGAAAGCTAGAATTAAGGCAATTATGAGAAGAAATGCAAAAGCAGAGAGCAAAGAGAATGTAGCGAAAGTGATAAAAGCTGGCGATTTAAAAATAGATTGCGACAGCAGAACATTAGTTATATTCGATAAAGAGGTCTATCTTACGGCTAAGGAATTTGATTTGTTAGAATTATTATCTTTTAATCCAAACAAGGTATACAGCAGAGATAACTTACTTAACATTGTTTGGGGTTATGAATACCCTGGTGATGTAAGAACGGTTGATGTTCATATTAGAAGATTACGTGAAAAAATAGAGGCTAATCCAAGCGAGCCCAAATATGTTAACACAAAGTGGGGTGTAGGCTATTATTTTCAGAGTTAAATACCTAAAAAAAATAAGTAATTATATTCGGAGTATTCAGTTTAGAGTATTTATTATAATCGTAATTTTAGGAGTTCTTCCAGTAACAATCATGGAGCAGGCAGTGCATAATTACTATAAAGCAGAAATAATAAATGATAAGCTTGCAAGTATTCAGACGCAATCTGCAATTATTGCAAATGAAATCTCAAAATATTCCGACATCTCAAATGCGAATGTGAATTCATTTAGTGGTGTTCTTCAACAATATTCATCTGTAAATGAAGCAAGAATATTGTTGGTTAATCCAGACTATATGATTGTACTTGATACTTTCTCAGTTGAAAAAAACAAAACACTTTTATCAGAGAATACTGTTAAGGCATTTGACTCACAAAAAAGTATTTCTGAATATGACAAGGATAGAGGTTGCATAGAAGTTGTAACTCCTGTTTTTGGCTCGGAAAAATCAATAATGGGTGTAATTGTGATTGATTTATCTACAGAAGGAATTATTAAATTTTCAGTTGAAGTATCCCAAAAAACATATGTAATTAAGATTGCATTAATTACATTCTTAATATTTTTGGCCGGAGTTTCTTCAAAGATGATAACAAAAGCATTTCGTAAGACATTTGATGATGTAGATTTAATTGCTATGGGCCATTATGACAAGAGAATCGAGGGAAATGGATATTCAGAGTTAGAGCATTTTGCGGAGAGTTTTAATGAAATAATGGACAAGATGCATAATCTAGATGAGTCTAGACAAGAGTTTGTTTCTAATGTATCACATGAATTGAAAACACCGATTACATCTATGAAGGTTTTGGCAGATTCACTCAATAATCAAGCAGATGCACCTATAGAAATATATAAGGAATTTATGCAAGATATTGTTGATGAAATTGATAGAGAGAGCATAATTATTGATGATTTGTTATCGCTAGTTAAGATGGACAAATCAGTTGCAAAGCTTAATATTACTTCAACCAATATTAATGAGTCCGTGGAGTTGATTTTGAAAAGATTAAAACCTATTGCTCAAAAGAAAAATATTGAACTAGTATTTGAAAGCTTTCGACCAGTAGTAGCTGAAATAGATGAAGTGAAATTTTCTTTAGCAATATCCAATTTAGTAGAAAATGCAATCAAATATAATCAAATTGATGGATGGGTTCACGTTTCACTGAATGCGGATCATCAGTATTTTTACATTAAAGTAGAAGATAACGGAATTGGTATACCAGAAGAAAATCAAGATAAGGTTTTTGAACGGTTTTATAGGGTAGACAAGGCTAGATCAAGAGAAACAGGTGGAACAGGGCTTGGTCTTGCAATTGTAAGAAATTCAATTTTGATGCATCATGGAGCAATCAAACTCCATAGTGAGGAAAATGTCGGCACAACATTTACGGTTAGAATACCACTTAACTACGTAGAGTAGCATATAGGAAAGAGAATAAGAGTATATGATGAAAAGTAGAAAAAAAATATTTATAATGATATTCACTTTATTTATTGTATTGTGCTTGGCAGGCTGTAAGAAAGAGACCTATACCAATTCGTTTAATGTCTATTATACGAACAGTGATATAAATAAGCTTGTATCTGTAAGCTATGGAACCAATCAGACGGATACCTATTCCACGATAGGTGAATTGTTGAACCAGATGAATACAGTTCAAAAATCAAATGATGTGGTTGTGATTAAAAAGGAATATGTATCAATCGACAAATATGAAATCATTGATAATATTGCAAATATATATTTTAATCAAGAATATTATAATATGAATTCAACTAGACAAGCACTTTTTAGGGGTGCGGTAGTCAAGACGCTAACTCAAATTGCTGGAATTGATTATGTTATGTTTTACGTTGATAATATACCCGTAACCTATTTAGATGGTGCAACGATAGGAATGATGTCAGCTTCTGATTTTATAGATGCTGATGGCAATAGTGTTAGTGATTTACAATGGTCAGATTTGAGCTTGTATTTTGCGAATGCGAAGGGCGATAAACTTGTAAAAGAAAACTTTTCTGTAGCCTATAGCAGAAATGTTTCCATTGAGAGAGCAATCGTTGAGCAGTTGATTAAAGGACCAGATACTACATCGGATGGTATGACTTTGCCAGCGAACCTAAAGTTACTTAATATTTCAGTAAAAGACGGAATCTGTTATGTTAATTTAAATTCTGAGTTCTTAACTGAAATCGTAAATGTTTCAAGTTCAATTCCAATTTATTCAATTGTAGACTCACTTTGTGAGTTAAGTAATATTGATAAGGTACAGTTTTTGATAAATGGCGATTCTAAGAAAGTATATCGTGAAACGATTAGTTTAGAAGCACCATTTGAAATGAATACGGATATTATTTATCAAAACAATCAATAATGGGAGGGTGAAAAGAATAAAAAGACCTTTAATTGGAATGGCCATAGTGTATATATTGGGTGATATATGTGCTATGGCTGATGTCCGAATGATAACAATCATAATTAGTTTCGCAATTTTTGTATGGTTCATAAACAATATTTATTTCAAAAAATATAAACCAATCTATTTATCTTTCATAATCGTATTCTTTATGGCATATGGCATAACCAAGCAGCAGCTAGAGCCAAATCTAATCTCATCCTATATCAAAGATGAAACTTCAGGAGTATCCGTTAATATAATCGGAATCGTAGATAAAATCCAAGAAAAAGAAACTTATAAACAGATATATTTAAGGAAAAATACAATTACATTAGCACAAAATCCACAAGTCAGCACCTATTCAAGTGGAGTACTTCTTACTGTAAATGAATATACGTGTGACATCGGAGATACTGTTCGTGTTACTGGAACATTAAAAGAATTTCCATCGTTAAGAAATACAGGTGGATTTGATTCCAAATTGTATTATAAATCAATTAATATGGAGTATAAATGTACAGGAAAGATTTTAGAAATCACTCAAAAAAATGAAAATGAGATATTACCAATTTTATATAACTTCAAAAATAAACTTAAAATATCTTATAGCACCATCGCAGATGAAAAAGATTCTGGATTATATGATTCAATCGTTCTAGGTGATAACGAGGGGATGCTTCCAGAAATCAATGATTTATATAAGGATAATGGAATTGCGCATCTACTTGCAATTAGTGGGATGCAGATTTCTATGATTGGAATGCTTTTATATAAATTGCTTCGAAAAATAGGAATTCAATTTGTACCATGTGCGATTGTAAGCCTATCAATCGTAATATGTTATGGAATTATCACAGGAAATGGCGTGTCAACAATTCGAGCGATTATCATGTTTGTTGCAGTCGTTGGAGCCGGCGTGTGTGGAAGAACCTATGACATGTTATCTTCAACCAGTTTAGCAGCAGTTGTGATTTTGATCCAGAGTCCAACTATGTTTACAAATTGCGGATTTCTGCTATCGTTTGGTGCCATCCTGGGAATGATCGTTATCGCTCCAGCAATAACTTCAATCGTATATACACCGAATAAAGACAAGAAAAATAGTGCCATCATAAAAGCATTAGTATATGCTGCATCAATGAGTTTCTCAATAAATCTTGCAACGCTTCCGGTCATCTTATATTTCTATTTTCAAATCCCTATATATTCAGTTTTAATAAATATAATATTAATACCATTAATGGCATTGATAATGCTTAGTGCCTGCTGTGGCGGATTACTTGGAATGGTGAATCATTTTGCAGGAGTATTTGTTGTTGGAATGGCACATTATATTTTAAATTTTTATGAGGTAGTTTGTGTTTGGTTTTTGAAGCTACCTTATTCTATTGTTATTATCGGACAGCCATCTATTGTACAAATTATAGTGTATTATATGATTTTGATTGGTTTGATTGCTTACATAAATTATGTTAAGAAAGTGCAAGGTGAAAATGAGGTACTAAGTGAAGATGAGGTACTAAGTGAAGATAAGGTGGTTAGTGAAGATGAGGTGCTAAGTGAAAATAAGGTGCTAAGAAAACATGAGGCACAAAGAGAACAGAAGGTACAAAATACAAATAAGGTAAAAGATGCAACTAAGATAAAAGATGTAAATAAGACGCAAGATGTAAAACATGAAAAGAAGATAAGCAAGTGGGTGGTGTTATTGATCCCAGCCATGATTTTAATGATTTGCTATAAAAGCTATGAGGGCTTGGAAATCAATATGATAGATGTAGGGCAGGGGGACTCCATATTTGTAAGAACACCAGAAAATACAACATATTTGTTTGATGGAGGCAGTTCTGATGTTAAAAATGTGGGCAAATACAGAATTGTGCCATTTCTGAAAGCAAGCGGAGTGAGAACATTAGACTATATTGTTGTGAGCCACATGGATTCTGATCATATTAACGGAATTATTGAAATGATAGTAGATGATGATTGCTTTTATATCCATATTAAAAATATTGTTCTGCCCAAAATCAAGGAAAAAGATCAGGCATATGTAGATTTCGAGGATAATATAAAAAACAGAGGAATTAATATTATATATGTAAATGTAGGTGATCAGTTTGGCGATAAATCGGTTACAATGAAATGCCTACATCCATCACAAAACTTTGCATATACTTCCGAAAATGGGTATTCTACAACGGTCAGTCTAAATTATAAGAATTTTGATATGCTATTTACCGGAGATTTAGAAACTGACGGGGAGAATGCTATGATGGATAAGAAGTTGTTAAAGGATTATGATGTCCTCAAAGTGGCTCATCACGGCTCTATGTACTCCAGCCAACAAGCATTTTTAGATATAATCAAACCGGAAATAGCCATTATTTCTTGCGGAATCAAGAATCGTTATGGACACCCACATCCAGAATTAATAAGCAGATTACAAAGTCATAATAGTCAAATCTATATTACAACCGAATGTGGCGAGATTACGATAAAAACGGATGGTAATCGCGTTGGAATGGAGAGATATTTAAAGACAAACTAGTTATGATATTGAATACACTGATGGTGGTGGTAAATAGGGATGATTTAAGATAGTTGTTGCTAGAAGTGTTTATAGTAATCTGATAACAGAATATATAAAACTAGTAAGAAATTTGTTTGTAAGATAAAGTTCATAATCATAAAAAGGTAGTGAAAAAGGATGAATTATTAGGTCTAATTATAAGATACAGTAGATTGACTAAAACTCTCAATACATGGTAATATATACCATAATAGCGTAGGCAAATTGGATGATTTAATAGTTTAAGGGAGAGGGGTTATTTGCTGTAAAAACCGTGTCAATTTAGATATAGAGGTTATTACTGCGATAATGAGAGTGGACTGTTCTATGTAGGTAGCCGTTATTACAATCCTGAATGGGGAAGATTTATAAATGCGGATGGATTAGTTTCTACTGGACAGGGGCTTTTAGGTAATAACATGTTTGCATATTGTGGGAATAATCCAGTAAATAATGCAGATCCAAGTGGTAATCTATATGAAAATATAAGAAGTTTAAATAAACAATGGGGTGTACCAGCCCCAATAACACAAACACAACCACCATATTCAGACCATCCTCAAGCAATAGAGGAATCATCATCTTCAGTAGGAAATTCCAGTAGTGGAGATCTCACAGGTGAACAAATGCATGAAAATGCCACAATAGTGTATAATCATCTCTCTGGTGAAGGGTGGTCAACAAATGCTATTTGCGCAGTACTTGGAAATATGAATGTGGAATCTAGAACGATAAATCCTGGAATGCACCAACCTGATGGAGGTGGATATGGCTTAGTTCAATGGGACCCGGAGTCTCAATACCTCGATTGGGCTGTGGAAAATGGTTATTCGGCAGATAGTTTAATGGGACAAGTAAAATTTCTCTTAATAACTATGCAACCAGGTGCTGGGTGTTGGTTTCCATATCCTAATTATAAGGATTATTATATGCCATATACTAATTTTATTTCCTCTAATGAGTCAATTGATTATTTAACTCAAGTATTTCTATGGTCATATGAGAGAGCAGGAACTCCGCACACTGATAGGCGTATTAATTCAGCCAATTATTGGTCAAACTATTTTAATTAATGAGGTGAAAATGATATGATTACAAAAAAAAATATTAAGATTATGTTAGTTAATATGATTTTAATAGTTATTCTTACATCTTCATTGGGATGTGGAAATAACTCCAAAGTCAGTACAGAAATATCTTCTGATGCCTCTGTTAATTCTGATGTGGCTATACAATACATGTCTATAATAAAAGAATACCAGAAGTTTGCGGATGATTTGACTAATAATATGAAGAGTGATTTTAATAATGAAATAAATGATGATGATCTTAATCATATTTGGTTCAGCATGAGGAGTGAGATTGGTTCTTATCGGAATTTTGCAATGAACAAAGAATCCTTTGGATATGCACTGAAAGACTTAAATAGAGATAGTAATCCTGAGTTGATTTTGCTTATGAAAGATTACACAATGCTAGCTATTTTCTCAACGGTAGACGGAAAACCGAAGTTATTGGATTCATTTTGGCCAAGGCATAGATGCGCTTTAAATAATTCGAATCTATTATATACGGAAAGCACTGGTGGAGTTGATTACTGGGAGTATGAAATACTGCAGATTTCACAAGATGGCAGTGAACTTTTGCCATTATTGCAATTTGGATGTGAAGATGGTTTTTACAAAATAATTGACAGAGAAAAGTATAACATCAGTCAATTGGAAATGGAAGAATTTCTAATAAAATATCCTATTCTCTCTGATACTACTGCTTGTGATATAACCAAAAATTCTGGAATTGAATTTATACCACTAAATAACTAGCGCTTATGTAGGAATGATTTCTAGTAGGTAGAATTTAACCTGGAAAGTGGCGAGGTAGGATTCAATTGAGCCATTTATGGGGGAGTCAAACCTCTCTATAAAACATTTTATCAGAACAATATTACAAAAAATTATCGGTTTAAAAGCAGCTTCATTTTTTCAGTTTGGGATGCTGTTATTATGTTTTGGGTTAGAAGTCATCCTAATATGTAAATTTGTAAAATCCATTCGAGAGTGGACTGTATTATCTTAATTCTAGGTATTATTAGTTCACAATTTGGTTCATATCCATATGTAATAACATATTGAAAAGAGGAATTATGATAAAAAAACTAGAAATTATATTTATTATATATTTTATATTAATTTTTATATTTACGTCTATTATGTATTTTTATTTAAAACTTAAGTATGAACAGGAGATTCTATGATGCTTACTTATTGTTGGGTTGGTTTTAAGAATAAGGATAACTTATTTAAAAAAAATAAAAAATAAATAATTATCCTATTATTAGATCTAATATATTCAGCACTATTGCATTATAAAATTTACATATTCGGCCATTGTAATAGAGCGAAAAGTGAATTTCGGTTTTAATGCCAAATATTATCAATAATTATAGGGCTATACTGGGAAGGGATAGAATTAACAGGTGGCGGTTATGGATATTATTCTGGTAATAATATATATGGAGTTGATCCAACATATACATATAACTTGCCAGATTAAAGATATGGAGGAGTAGATATGAATGTAAAAAAAACAGTGACGATTACTTTATTATTTTTCGTATTTGCCTTAGGTAGTGGATTAAAAACATCAGCTATGACTACAGGTTTTACAACAGAGAGTATGAATTCAGAAAAGCAGAAATTGTTCAAGTCAAATATTAACATTATTTCATTACATTCATATGTAAAAACGAACCCAATTGTTTGCTTTGATGTTAATAATGATGGATTAATAGCGCTTGGCTTTGATGATGATTCTCATAAAACAATATGTGTGTATAATCCGGATGGTGAATTTATATACGGGTATTCCTTCGAAAGCAGTGGCAGTTTTGGTGTTGAGTGGGATGGTGGAAATATCCTTATATATTTTGTAAGAAGTGATGTTGCTGCTTTATTCAATAGCAGCGCTACTTGCTTGGAATTAAAAATGATTTCCAATTCTACTGAAAATAACACATATTGGAACCATACTGTTTTTGAAAAAAAACGTATAGTCGGAAAAAATGAATACGAGATAAAGAATGATTTAGGAATATTAAATATTGTCTTACCGTCATACTCGCAACTTATAAAGACAGATGAGAATGGAATAAAAACAATGCTCTATAACGTAAATGATAGTTACGGAGCAAAAATCTTAGTAATATTAGTTGGTATAATAATATTTATCATAATAGTTGTTGTTGGTATTATTAAGGAATTTAAAAAAAAAAATATTGTAAAATAACTTTCGAATCAAAGCTTCACTAAGACAGATACTGTGGTTCCATAAGAAAGTAGGTCAAAATGAGAGGGATTTCATTTAAAGTAAACAACGGTCTTGATAATTATTTGTATCCAATTTTATCAAATTTAGATTTTAATGATTTACAATGGTTTATTGATGAAGATGAAGTTTATCAATATAATACTGAAACTAAAATAACTGGTAATTTTTTTGTTGAGCATATTTTGAATGGAGCAAGTTTATTGACTAAAATAATGAATGAACCGCATTATATTATATTTTTGAATTTAATTGGTTTTACTGATGGATATTCACCACATGTTATAAATAATTATAATGAGTATTTAAGTAATATAAATTGTCAGATAGTAGTATTAGTGTGTGATAGTATATTTGTTGACATATACTGTAAAAGTATAAATGATATAGAGCTTATTAAGAAAAGTGTAGTTATGATGGGCTGCAGTGATATAAAATATATAACCGATGAAAATGATATATACAAAACATTTGATTTTTAAATATCTGTTAAGCTAATTCCACTCCCGGAGTCATCATTAGATGGTTCCAGATTCATTTGTTAACTCAAATTTCCAACAGATATCAAAGGGACTCTTTGTTAAGAACACATTTGGTGGACATTGGTGGCACTTTAAAAGCTTTTAAAAATGGAGACTTGACTAGTGTATTGATGGCAATGGTACGCCACCATATGATTATATGTTACGTTATGGAGGTTATTCACTTGAAAAAATTAAGGAAGTTTTGTTTTGTTGTGATTGTTTGTTTGATTTTGACAAGTTGCGCTTCTAATAATGAAAGTGTTGATAAAAATATTTTACCCAAAATGCAAGATGGACTCGAAAATAGTGATATCTTAATCTATTATAAGCAGGATATAGATGATGTAAACAATGTAACAAATTCAAAGTCGATTAAGATATGGTATTATGATATTGATTTAAATGATGATGGGCTTGTAGATAAGATAGTTATAATTAGATCGTCACTATATAGTGGTTCTCAAGGCGATACATTTGATATTTTGATAAGAAAATCAAATGGAACATTTATGAATGCTTCTCCATTTTCAGTTATCCCATTATATACACAAGATAACATTCCAGAAAAAGATACAAGTGTGGCAATTCTTAAGGCTAGATCAAATGGTTTTTATGATATTGAAATAAGAAAGCCAGGAGATATTAAGTACTTTAAACTGGAATTTGATGGTGCACGATATAAAATAGATAAAGATTGACCAAGTACCCTATCCAGTCGCATCTGATAAATGTATCTAATAAGGGCAACTTCTCAGTTGTTAAATTCAGCTGAAGATGCAAGAGCAGAACTGTTAGAAGTTATAAAGCATGTAATCGTCTACTCTTATACTGTACAAAAAGTTGGGGTGGGATTCTTTGAATCCTGTTCCATCATTTCTTTTGAATATATATACATCTTAATGTTAAGCGATGTACCAACTTTATTATTCGTTATTTCAGTAAAATAAACCATTAACAATTTCACAAGTTAGAGCCGAAAGACCGTTAATGGTGAATCTCTAATCAGTTATATGATTGATTAATAATTTAATAACTGGTTGGAATATAATTAGAGAGGAGGAAAAAATGCGCTATATAAAAATTTTATTAATGCTTGTGTTTACAATAATCCTTCTATGCGGTTGCCAAAATTTTAACGGAACAACAAAGGATGAAACACTAAATTCCTCTGATAGTCCCGTAACCGTGACCGTAAATGGAAAATCAATTTCGATTGATGAAATCAACGCAGGGATTAAGGATACATTTAACAGCGTTTTGTATTATCACGGAAATGATGATACAAGCAGTTATCTCACATCAAATAAAAACATTATTCTAAATAAAGATTTGAATTATGAATTGTATTTTGAACCAAATTCAAATAGTGGGTTGAAAAGCTTTGTTTCCCCCCCTAAAATCTATCTTGCAATAACCAATATGCAACATCCATTATCATCTGAGGGCTCCCCTCAACTATATGAATTTGGAATTGATATTACAGAAGGGGGCTTGAGATCTGATTTTTACTATCAAGGGTATGGGACACAGAAAGAAACATACAGCTTTAGTGGTAAAGAGTTGGTTTATCTTGGCAGTTACACTATGCGTATAGAAGAGATTAAAAAACCAACATACGAAACAATGATTGATGAATGGAAAGAGAACGCCAAAAGTGCAATCCGATTGTATATGGATATGAATAATTTTTATGGAGACAAAAGCTATAATTTAGCGCCGGGCAACTATCACATTTATGTGCAAAATTTTTTCAAGACCGATAAAGACAGTATCATCATCTTTGAAAATGAAAATGGCAGTATCTATACTGGATTTTATTATTTTGTACATGACATTTCAGCCAGCCATCCTGCCGACTTAAACAAGGTGGCATTGTATGATATTTCATATGATAAATCATTCGAGACTTATTTGGAAAAGGTGAAGTTAGACTCGGCCCTAGCCATGGTATATACAGTTAAATAAAATTATAAAACAGCAAAGCGGAACGGCAATGATTGTCGGTAGTGTCTAGATACTATTTTGAAAATATGACTCCTTCTGCCGGATGCGAATATAACATAACAATTGATCCAGATGGCAGTTATCATGAATATTTAGTATGGTGGCGCCGTTAAATAATACAAGGAGGAAGTATTATGAGTAACAAATGTAAACATAAACCTGAAAATATTTTTGATGAAACGCCAGTATGTAAGAAGTGCGGAAAGCGCTTAACTCATAAAATACCGTTTTATTCTGGTTTTATGATTGGTACTTCGGCACTTATAGCGTCTATTTTACATAATTATATCTTTCGAGACTTAATTACAAATATAACCACTATTATAATATATTTTTTTATTAGTCTTGTTATTATCTATGTGTGCGAAATGAGTGTTTTACTAATAATAGGATTTAAAGAAGATATTTCATTTCCGATTGATGAAATCAACGCAGGGATCAAGGATACATTTAATAGCGTTTTGTATTATCACGGAAATGATGATACAAGCAGTTATCTCACATCCAATAAAAACATCATCCTAAAAAAAGATTTGCAATATGAATTGTATTATGAACCCAATTCTAAAAGCGGTTTGGAAGCCTTTGTTTTTTCTCCTAAAATCTATCTTGTAATAACCAATATGCAATACCCGTTATCATCTGAGGGAACCCCTCAACTATATGAATATGGAATTGATATTACAGAATGGGGCTTGCGATCTGATTTCAGCTATCAGGGGCATTGGCCACAGAGAGAAACATACAGCTTTAGTGGTAATGAGTTGATTCATCTTGGCAGTTACAGGATGCGCATAGAAGAGATTAAAAAACCAGTATACGAAACAATAGATGATGAATGGAAAGAGAACGCCAAAAGTGCCATTCGATTGTATATGGATATGAATGATTTTTATGGGGACGAAAGTCATAATTTAGCGCCCGGCAACTATCACATTTATGTGCAAAAGTTTTTCAAGACCGATAAAGACAGTATTATCATCTTTGAAAATGAAAATGGCAGTATCTATACAGGATATTATTATTTTGTACATGACATTTCAACTAGCCATCCTGCAGACTTAAATAAGGTAGCATTGAATGAAAGTTCTAGCGAAAAATCATTCGAGATTTATTTGGAAAAGGTACGGTTAGACCCGGCCGTAGCTATGGAATATAAAGTTAAATAAATCTTGTTATTCTGAAGCCACCGTCACTATTGAAGTAATACAAGTATTTGATAGCAACGGTATTTTAACAGGATCATATCGAAAGAAGGTATTGAGGATGATAAGGAACAGTATTAATTTTGCTATCAGTAATTTAATCGGAGCTATTATTGTAATGATTTTAAATAAGAAGTTTAATATCAGCAAAAAAGTTAATGACATAATAGTATTTACGTTTCTGGTTACGTCATTTGCTATAGGTGTAGTGTTCGATATTATGACCAATATTTCAATATATGTTTATATTTACACGATTTGTTATGGAATGGTTACGGGGTCGTTTATGGGTACGTGGCTGGTAAATAAGCGAAATAAGAAATGAGAATATATGAGATGAGAATATGAACTTGGAAAATAGCTAATGGTGCATATGTATGCGCTGTATCTATAATATGGAATTTTAAGATAGGAGGGAAAAAAGGTGAATTGTTTTAAAAAGCACCCATATCGCAGGACTTTAACAATCATTTTGTTGGCGGTTTTGTTGCTTTCTGGCTGCAAAGAAAACCAACCGAACAACTTGAGTGAAAGCATACCCAACACTTCCAATAGTGAAAGCATACCCAACACTTCCAATAGTGAAAGCATTCCGAACACTTCTAATTTTTTTTCATATAGTGCAAAGGAAAAATCTGCTGAAAACCACATATTTTTTAATTATCCGCAATTTAAAGAAACGATAGCCAATACCGATGAAGTGAATGAACTAATTATGGAATTTGTGGAATTATCTGTACAAAATTCGTGCGCTGGAGAATTCAAGGGAAGCCTCAAGGATTCTACTGAGGAATGGAATAATAAGCAAAATAGTGTTCGAACGATGAATATTAGCTATAAAATCACACGAAGCGATTTTGATTATCTCAGCGTCACTTTTGATGGAGGATTTAATCATATAAAAGCGGCGCATCCCCTTAATTATTTCAATTCGCTAATTATTGACTTGAAAAAATGTGAGGTAGTTTCATTGTCTGATTTGTATTATATTAATACTGATTTTGTGGAATTGGTTCAAAAAAAAATTAAGGAACAAATTAGAGCGGGTTTAGCTAACAAGTTAGGTGTTTTAATTGATGAGATACCTAAAAAAGTCGAAGAATATTTACTTGATCTTGGTAATGAAGCATTATTAGAGATTTTGCAGCAAGCTAATAAAGAGATTAATTCTGGATATTTTTGCTTTATGACTGATGATGCTTTAGGCATTAGCGTTCCTATAGCTCACGCATATGGTGATCACTTTGAAATAATGATTGCCTACGATGAATTAAAATCTTTTGTAAAATAATGTTTTAAAATTATTACAAATAAGCATTTTAATAAAATGTCCACAAATAATATCATCATTACATAGGAATACAATAATACATATTAAACTAAAACAAACATATAAAATACAATATTTTATTCATTGACTTTGCACAAAAATCATTAGCCCATTACGAAAACTGCTCAAATTACTATATAAATAAGAAAGTAGGACAGCTGTGAATAAAGAAAATATTAAGGCTACGAATAAGAAAAGTATTAAAGCATTTTTGGAATATAATAAAAGAGCAATTGATGAAAAATGGATTTTTAATGCTATGATTACAAATATTATTCTTTTTTATGTTGGTTGTTTTTTTAGTGAATATAAAATTATAAATATTATAACGTGTTCTATAATTAATATAGGAATGGTATATATTTATATTTATTTTTTTAAAAAAATCAAGCATGATTATAAAAACATACTACTAGTTTATGGGATTTATTTATGGGAGCTATCAATTAGTTGTAATTATTTGGCGTTTCATTTACTTATTATAAAATTTAAATATCCGTTAATTTTATTTTTGTTTTTACTTGTAGGTAGTATTGTTATAATTATATATACATACTTTAGTATAAAATATAATATTAAAAAAGGTAAATATATTAATAAAAAGGATCCTGCTATTAATATTACCTTAATAGCATGTTTTGGAGTTGGTCTATCAAATATTCTATATTCATCTCATAATGAAACGTCATTAAATAGTATTTTGTTTGTGTTAGGAGTATGCATATGTATATTTGGTTTGTTTTGCGCTAGCTTTATACAAATCATTATGCATTATTACTATTATAAGATTTATGAATCTCTGTAAAAAACTAATGTCAATAAATCTTTCCAGTTTCTATTTCCATATGTATTATAGTGTATCGGCAGGACATGGCATGATGTATTCTGACTTTATTACATCAAATAAAAATGTTGGTTATTTATCTTCGGTATTTATTTGTTATGAGAGAGCGGGCGTGTCACATGCTGACCGGCGTCAGAACAATTCTATATATTGGTCAAATTGTTTTAGATGATAAGGGGTTAATTATATGAAGTATTTTAAAAAAACAATTATATTTACGTTGGTTTGTATAGTCTTAATTGTAATTATTTTCTTTTTACTTGATAACAAAATTAATCCTAAAAAAAATACAGAAACAACTTCTGAATCTTTCATTATTACAGATTGTTTTCCAGATTATTCGTCTATTATTGATGAATATCAAAAATTTGTAGATCAATTAATTAATGAAGGTATAGAAAGTGTCTTTGATAATGAAATATTTACAACACCTGATACTGACCTTAGCTACAATTGGAACTGTATGATGACTGAAACAAATATTTGGTCATATCGGAAATTCCCAAAGAACAGAGAAGCCTTTGGATACGCTTTGGAAGATCTGAATGGAAATGGTACTCCCGAGTTGGTTTTACTTTTGAAAGATTACACAGTGCTTGCTGTTTTTTCAACGGTAAACGGAAAGCCAAAGCTGTTGGATGCATATTGGCCAAAGCATAGATGTGCTATTTATAATTCGGGTCTTTTGTATACACTAAGCAGTGGTGGTTCAGCATATTGGGAGTATGCAATACATCAAATATCGCAAGATGGTAGTAAACTTATTGCCGTGGAGCAATATGGAAGTGATGATGATCTTTACAAGATAATTAATGGAGAAAAATATAATATAAGTGAATTGGAATTAGAAGAATTTCAGAAAAAATATCCTATTCTCTCTGATACTTATGCTAGTGAAATAACCGAAAATTCTGGGATTAGATTTGTTTCGTTGTTTGACTGACTTCAATATGCACAATTCAAATAAAAAAGATTAAACAGGTAACGCAGTTTATTTACTTATAAGATTTAAAGACAAACTACCATTATAGTGATACAATTACAGAGTAAAGCACTTGTTGAAACACTGAGTGCTTCTATATAATAAGAAAAAATAAAGGATTATAATCATATGAAATTTATAAATGAACATATTAAAAGCAAAGAATTCAAATCAGTTTATCTTATTTATGGAGAAGAGGACTATTTAAAAAAGCAGAGCAGAGACAAACTCAAGATGGCAATTATTGGTGATGATACAATGAATTATTCTTATTATGAAGGTAAGAAGATTGATATCAAGGGCCTCATTAGCACTGGGGATACAATGCCTTTTTTTGCAGAGAGAAGATTGATAATTGTAGAAAATAGTGGGCTTTTCAAATCAGCGTCTGATGATATCGTGGATTTCATTAAGAAGCTACCTGATTATCTAAACGTGATATTTATAGAATCAGAAGTAGACAAGCGAAACCGGTTATATAAGGCAGTGAATGAAAATGGTTATATTGCGGAAATGAAGTTTCAAGAAGTTTCTGTTTTATCTAGATGGATTGCAGGGCTCCTAAGAGATGAACAAAAGACAATGGATCGATTTGCACTAGAATTATTTATCACAAAAGCAGGAACTCAAATGGGCAACATTAAGTGCGAACTGGAAAAATTGGTTAGTTACACGATGGGTAGAGATCAGATAACGATTGAGGATGTCGATGCTGTATGTACAACACAGACAACTAGCAAAATATTTGATATGATTACAGCAATTGCAATGAAGAATCAAAAACAAGCGTTGGATCTATATTATGATTTACTTTTACTAAAAGAACCGCCTATGAGAATTATGTATCTTGTTATAAGGCAGTTTAATATGATGCTTCAAGTAAAGGAGCTTATAATTGAAAGATATGATAATGCCAATATAAGTAAAAAACTTGGTGTTGCTAATTTCCTAGTTGGAAAATATATTGCACAATCAAAAAGTTTTTCATTCAAAGAAATCAAAGGTGCGTTGGAAGAATTCGCTACAACAGAACATGATGTTAAAACCGGACGACTTGATGATAAGACTGGGGTTGAACTTGTAATTATCAAATATAGTGAGAAAAAAAGTGCCGCGAAGTAAGTGTAGTGCGAAATAAGTGTAATGCGAATTACGTGCAAAATAAATGTGTTGAGATATATTTAGCTGAACAACAGAAAAAGAAGATAGTACAAAATAAAGCTTACTTTATTTTGTACTATCTTCTTTTTCAATTGTTTATCTCGTTACTACGAGAATTATGCCATTTCATTAACAGCTTTTGTTAAACGAGACATTTTTCTAGCAGCAGTATTTTTATGAAAAATCCCTTTTGATGTTGCTTTTGAAATCTCGCTGATAGCTTCTATTAATATTGTTTGAGCAACAGCCTTATCGCCTGCAGTTACCGCAACATCAACTTTTTTAACAAATGATTTTACTTTTGATTTAATTGCTTTGTTTCTAATTGCTCTAACTTCAGCAATCAAAACTCTTTTCTTAGCAGATTTTATGTTAGCCAATCCGTACACCTCCAAAATGTTTATTATTATTATTAATATTAATCTAAAATGTAATTTGTTTTGCATTATTGCCGGACACGGACGAATTAATGAAAACATACTAATGAATTATATTATATAGGACTTAAGATGTCAATACATAATTTTGATTAAAAGGTGAAAACTACACTTATTACAGTTATGCGATATAGAATTAATTTTAAAAAGTAGATTTAAGTTAGATTCGTGCCAATGGTACAAATTTAGGATGTGTTTTGCAAAAGCAAGGCACAGGAATGGAGAGATATATGCAAAAATTAGAAAAATTTGAAATCAGAACAGATTTAGCATTAGAGGCGAATGAACAGGTTAATAAGTCTGACACAAAACTGAAAGGTATTATTGTGAAAGAAGATCATAATAAAAAATTAGGTGTCCTGGTTACACGTTTAACAGTAACAAATAAAATGGGAGAGAAAGCCATAAATAAGCCGATGGGCAATTATATCACAATAGAGTCTCAAAAATTAGCAAGTGGTGATGAAGAATATAACAATCAAATATCAGAAATAATCGCAAAAAATATTTTAGAATTGATTAAGGAACATTTAACAAAAAAGAAATTATCGATCTTGGTGGTAGGACTAGGAAATAGGGATGTTACACCAGATTCACTAGGACCAGATGTCGTAGACAATATATTTATTGATAGACATTATAATGAGGAAGGAGATATTGTTCTTAGCGGAATGGTTCCAGGGGTAATGGCGCAGACCGGTATGGAAACTGCAGAGATAATAAAAGGTATCGTAAATGAAGCGAAACCAGATATCGTAATCGCAATTGATGCGTTGGCGGCTAGAAATAGTAGTCGATTAAATACAACGGTGCAATTATCTGATAAAGGGATTCATCCAGGCTCGGGTGTTGGTAATCATCGTACGGGAATCACACAAGAAACAATAGGTGTACCAGTAATTGCAATAGGTGTACCCACAGTAATTGATGCCCCTACGATTGTGAATGATACGATGGAAAATCTAATCAAAGCATTTTCAACATCCAAAGAATTACAAGGACTTGTAAAAACCCTATCAGATTTTACGCCTACCGAAAAATATAATTTAATCAAAGAAATTATTAGCCCAGAAATGGCGGATATGTACGTTACACCAAAGGATGTTGATGCAACAATTAAAAGAATAGGATATACATTGTCTGATGCAATTAATATTGCAGCGGGTAAAAAATAGGTAATAAGACAAGCTATTCCTCGAATATACTTTTGTAGATATATAAGTTGGGGGATGCAGCATGAAAAGGTACAAGTACCGAATGAGACAAATGGGAATTAACATAAATAAAATGGTAAGAGCGCTAATTATATTGATAATCGCTATATTATTTATTATGTTCTTATTAAATAGATGTAATAATAAAGATATTTCCGATAAAGTAATCTCATTGATTGGGGAAAAAATATATGCATCAGAAATGCCAATTAATTCATATATGGATGAACTTGATTCGTATACGCCTGAAAATTGGATCAATAAATTTGTTTGTTTTATTTATCCAATCAATAATTATATTGGAACATCAGATTCGGCAGTTTATGTGGGTGATTTTAATGAAACCACTAGTCCTAATAGTTCAAATCCAAATCCAGAAAATGCTTCAAGTGCTAATAATGAGACAACGGCGGATGAAACAAATACGACTGCTGCCAATGTTGACACAAATGGTGGCACACAGGCTGCCACTACTACAACCACTACGCAAACTGCAAGTCCAACCGAGATATCGGCTAAAGTTGCTGAAGCATTTTCAAACAATATTATTACAGGAAGTGTTTATCCAAAACTAAGTCTGGAAAATTTCAACTTTCTTTATAGCAATTTTTATACAGTTACGAGTATAACAACCCTAAAGGATAGTATGCTTCGTCCGAAAGAATTTTTGGCAAAGGATATGACAGTTACGCATGATGCCTCCACTCCACAAATATTAATATTTCACACGCATTCTCAAGAAACATTTACAGATTCTGTAGAAGGGGATCCTAGTACATCAATTGTTGGGGTTGGAGAATATCTGACCCAGATACTAAAACAAAAATATGGACTGAATGTAATCCATGATTCTTCCGTATATGATTATGTAAATGGAGTGCTAGATAGAAGCAAAGCCTATGACTATTCGGAAGCGGGAATTAAGAAGATATTGGAGGAAAATCCTTCTATAGAAGTCGTAATCGATTTGCATAGGGATGGGGTACCAGATACAACACATCTGGTTACAGATGTAAATGGGAAGCAAACAGCAAAAATAATGTTCTTTAACGGGTTGAGTTACTCAAATATAAATGGTAATATCTCATATCTTAATAATCCTTATAGAGACGATAATTTGGCAATGAGCCTTCAGATGCAATTACTTGGAAATGCATATTATCCAGGGTATTTAAGGCGTATTTATGTAAATGCATATCGGTATTGTTTACATTTGCGGGGGAAATCGATGCTGATAGAAGCAGGTGCACAGACAAATTCCGTTGAAGAAGAGATGAATGCAATGGAACCGTTGGCCGATGTTTTAAATAAATTGCTCAGTGGTCAGAAGGCTTATCAATAAAAAACTACTTACTTTACAATAATACTTATGAATGATATTATTCTAATATTATATAAAATACATGGTTTTTTCATATAAAAAACATGGTAATATGATGAAGCTTATTGAAATTAAAAAAACAAAAGAGGCAGACAGATGACTTTGAAACAATTAAGATATGCACTGGTAGTAGCAGAAACTGGTTCTATGAATGAAGCTGCAAAACAACTTTTTATTTCACAGCCTAGTTTATCCGGTGCAATAAAGGAATTGGAAAGTGATGTGAATATAACAATATTTTCTCGAAATACAAAAGGTGTTAGTCTTACCAATGAGGGAGAGGGATTTTTGGGATATGCCCGTCAGATCCTTAACCAAGTAGAACTACTTGAAGAAAAATATTTAGATGGTGATAATCTTAAGAAAAAGTTTGGTGTATCTACGCAGCATTATTCGTTTGCAGTTAAAGCATTTGCTGAAATGATCAAGGGCTTTGATATGAATGAATATGAATTTGCTTTACGGGAGACGAAAACATTTGATGTGATAAAGGATGTCAGCAGTGGAAAAAGTGAACTAGGTATACTTTATACAAATGATTTTAATGAAAAAGTCTTGAATAAATTATTCAGAGAGAACCAGTTGGAATTTGAACATTTATTTCGATGTAAAGGATATGTATATTTATGGAAAGAACATCCACTGGCTACAAAGAAAAAGATATTAATGTCAGAGCTTGTAGAATATCCATGTCTTTCCTTTGAACAAGGCGATAATAATTCATTCTATTTTGCTGAAGAAATCCTTAGTACTTATGATTACAAGAAGAAAATAAAGGCAAGTGACAGGGCAACGTTATTGAATCTTATGGTCGCATTGAATGGATACACATTATGTTCAGGCTTTATATGTGAAGAATTGAATGGCGGAGATTACAGGGCTATTCCATTGGATGAAGATGTAATTATGAATATTGGTTATATTAAACGAAAACATATGATTATAAGTAACATTGGAGAAATATATATTGAAAAATTGAAAGATTATATAAATGGCTTGCTATAGATAATAACTATAGCAAGCTATATTTTTTGCCTATTATACAAAATCAGAAAAGAATGTTATATTAAATCATATTAAACAGATAGGAATAATAGAATCAATAAAATCACTCAGAAAGGATACGCTTATGATTGAATTAAGAAATATTAATAAGTCATTTACTTCAGGAAGCAAATTGATAGAAGCGGCAAAAGATGTGAATTTAAAAATTGAAGATGGAGAAATATTTGGAATTATTGGTTATAGTGGGGCTGGTAAAAGTACGTTGGTACGTTGCATAAATTTACTTGAGCGTCCAACCTCTGGTCAGGTTTTCTTTGATGATATTGAACTTACGGCGTTGAAGCCATCACAACTTAGAAAAGAAAGAGAAAATATAGGAATGATTTTTCAGCAGTTTAATCTATTTCCTTCCAGAACAGTATATCAGAATGTTGCTTATCCACTGAAACATAGTGGATTAAGTAAAAAGGATAAAAAAGCAAAGATAGAAGATTTGCTAAAGTTGGTAGAGCTTGATAATAAAACGAAAGCTTATCCATCGCAGCTAAGTGGTGGACAAAAGCAAAGAGTAGCCATTGCAAGAGCGCTTGCAAGCAATCCTAAAATACTACTTTGCGATGAGGCTACTAGCTCGCTTGATCCACAGACGACACATTCGATTTTGAATTTACTTAAAAGCTTGAATAAAAAGCTTGGAATTACGATTATTCTTATTACGCATGAAATGAATGTTATAAAAGAAATCTGTGATCGCGTTGCAGTAATGGAAAATGGAAGTGTAGTTGAAAGCGGAGATGTATTTACAATATTCGCATCCCCGATTCAACCGATAACAAAGGAATTTATAGATACTACATCCAATTTATCAAAGATACACCAGTTGATAGAGGAAGAGGCCGCCATAACCAAAATTCAGCCAGGTGAGTGCATCGTTAAGTTTAAATATCTTATCCGTAGTTCATCAGAAGCTTTGGTTTCGACTATATCCCAACTATATCATATAGACGTAAACATTATTTTTGGAAATGTTGAATTGATTGGTTCAGAGCCACTGGGTGGATTGGTATCGATACTCAGTGGAAAATCAGAAGATATAGAAGGCGCATTAGAGTATTTAAGAAATAAGAATGTTGGTGTGGAGGTGATTCTTGATGCAAGAAATATTTAGTAAGTATTTTCCCAATGTCATAAAAAAACTTCCTGAATTTCATGAAAGTATTAACCAAACATTGGATATGGTTATTCGTTCAGGATTAATTGCAATAATTATTGGAACTTTTTTTGGTATTATACTAGTTGTTACGAAAAAAAATGGAGTCTTTGATAACATCGTTATTTTTCAAATCGTTGATAAATTAGTGAATTTATTTCGGGCTATTCCATTCATTATTTTACTTACATTCGTAATGCCACTATCCAGATCAATTATGGGTACTGCAATCGGAGTTGATGGAGCAATTATTCCGTTGATTTTTGGAACCGTTCCATTCTTTTCAAGACAGATAGAAAGTGCACTGGCAGAGATTTCACCAGGACTTATTGAAGTGGCGGAGTCCATGGGAAATACCAAAATACAAATAATTCTCAATGTTTATTTGCGAGAAAGTATTCCACAGATTGCAAGAGCAATATCAATTACGTTAATTAGTCTGATTGGATTAACTGCAATGGCTGGTGCTGTAGGTGCAGGTGGACTTGGTGATTTTGCAATAAGATATGGACATGACAGAAATCAGACCGACGTTACTTATGCAACGATTATTATTTTAGTACTTATGGTTAGTGTAATACAGATAATTGGTAGTTTTATAGCAAAAAAGAATACTCATTAAGGAGGAATTGACATGAGTTTAAATATTAGAAAAGCGATTATTATAGGTGCTGGGCATGTAGGCTCTCATGCGGGATATGCTTTGGCTTCGCAGGGAATCGTAGATGAAATTGTGTATATAGATATAGATGTTAAAAAAGCAAAAGCGCAAGCACTAGATATTTTTGATTCTACAGTTTATTTGCAAAGACATTTGATTGTAAAGGCAGGCAACTACGCTGATGCAAAAGATGCAGACTTGCTTATTATTGCAGCAGGCCCCTTGCCAGATATGACAAAAGGGCAGACAAGAATGGATACATTAAAACAAACAGTTGAAATTTTGAAGGATATAATTGTTAACATTAAGAATTCAGGATTCAACGGAATTATACTGAGCATTTCTAATCCAGCAGATGTAATTGCACATTATGTGCAGCAAAAGCTTGATTATCCAGCAAATAAAATAATATCTACTAGTACTACCTTAGATTCCGCAAGACTTAGAAGAGCGATCGCTGAGGAAACAGGAGTGGATCAGAAATCGGTATATGCATATGCGTTAGGAGAGCACGGTGAAAGCCAGATGGTTCCTTGGTCTACGTCCACTATTGCTGGAAAACCTATCTTAGAATTAATCCTGGAAAAACCGGAAAAATACGGAAAACTTGACCTTGAAGGAATTGCAGCAAAAGCCAAGGCTGGCGGGTGGCAAATTTTAAGAGGAAAAGGTTCAACTGAATTTGGAATTGGTGCTGCAATAGCAGAAGTTTCAAGAGCAATTCTTGGAGATGAAAAGAGAGTCTTGCCTGTATCTGTATTATTAAATGGAGAATATGGACAGACGCAAGTATACGCCAGTGTGCCTACTGTATTAGGTATTCATGGCGTAGAGGAAATAATAGAACTGAATATGACAGACCTCGAAAAAGAACAGTTTGATCAATCCTGTAAGACAATGGCTGAAAATTATAAGTTGGCATTATCCTTCTAAACATGGTGACGCTATAGACTTTTCCTATAACAATTAATTGAATTTTCTGATTTTACAAACATTGATTTAAGTGGTAATATAAAATACATATAATTCATAGTATAATGATATGAAAGATAGGAAAAAGAAAGGAAGTATAGTAATGAAAGTAATGAAAGCCAATCAGACAAAAATAAAAAAGGGATTACGAATGTGTTGCTGCTAGTATATTGATTTGTTAAATATATAAAATATGAGGAATACATAATGACACTTAGTAAAAAAATATGGAGGAATATGATATGAAGAATATTAAAAAAATTATTACAGGATTACTTATTATAACGACGTTAGCCGCAAGTATTACAGCTTGTGGAAAAAGTGAGACTTCAAAAGCTACATCCAGTTCAACTATAGTTAAGCTTGGAGTGGTTGGGTCTGTATATGAAGAACTTTGGACCCCTGCAAAGGCACTTCTTGCAGGAGAAGGAATTGATTTGCAGATTGTTCAGTTCTCAGATTACACAACACCTAACAATGCATTGAATAGTGGAGAAATAGATCTAAATGCATTTCAACATCAGATATATCTGGAAACGGAAGTTAAAAATTATGGATACGAAGTAGAACCAATTGGATATACATTTATCATTCCATTAAACGTATATTCCAAAAAAGTAACATCAATTAGTAAACTTAAAGACGGAGATACCATTGCAATTCCAAATGATGTTACAAACGGTGGACGCGCATTAAAAGTTCTTGCAGCAGCGGGATTAATTAAAATCAAAAGTACTGCCGCATTTAATCCTACAGTAGAGGATATTGAGACTTATAATGTTAAAATTACAATTAAAGGATTAGCAGCTAACACAATTCCATCGATATTGGAAGATGTAACTGCAGCAGTTGTAAATGGCAACTTTGCACTTGATTTTGGTTTGAAAACAAGTGAAGCAATCTTTAAAGATACAAGTATTGACCAACAAAAGTATTGGAATCTGATTGCTGCAAAATCATCAAATCTGAAAGATCAATCAAAAGTTGAAGTATATAAGAAGGTTGTTGAAGCATTTCAAACAGAGGATACAAAAAAAGTATTTAACGATAAATATGGCGGATACTTTATCAGCGAAGGTTGGGATCAAGATTTATTGAAGTAAATAGAAATGATTTTAGAGGTTCGAGGTGAATGGGAATATGAGTGTTCAATATGATGATTTGAAAGATTTGGTGAAGAATGAGAATCAGATAATGATAGATAATATTCCTGATGAATATTTAACCGATACATTAAAAAGGTTAAGAGGATATGCCGATGTAGTAATTAAGCCTACAAGTACGGAAGAAGTAAGCAAAATATTGAAATGGGCTTATGAAAGAGAAGTGCCTGTTACACCAAGGGGAGCGGGAACCAACTTAGTGGGTTCCACAGTTCCTGACCATGGTGGAATTGTACTGGATCTATCTTTGATGAATCATATTTTGGAATTGGATTATGAAACGCTTACAGCTACAATTGAAGCTGGAGTGTTATTACAGGATTTCCAACAATATGTGGAGGAAAAAGGTTTGTTTTACCCACCAGATCCTGGTGAAAAGACCGCATCAATTGGTGGGAATATCAGTACAAATGCAGGTGGCATGAGAGCTGTAAAGTATGGTGTTACAAGAGATTATGTAATGGGACTTGAGATTGTCCTTGCGGATGGCAGGATATTGAATGTAGGAAGTAAGAACATAAAAGACAGTTCCGGACTTTCTCTTAAGAATCTTATAGTAGGCTCAGAGGGAACCTTAGCGATAATTACAAAATGTATCTTAAAACTTATTCCTAAGCCTGAGATTTCAATCAGTGTAGTAGTACCATTTGACAGTCTTGAATCCGGACTTGAAAGCGTACTAACAATCATAAAGGAAAATGCAAATCCGACAGCAATTGAATTTGTAGAAAGAAAGGTAATTAAGTTGGGAGAAGCCTTCTTAAAACTTTCTTTTCCGTACCCCAATGCACAAGCATATATTATCTTAACGTTTGACGGAAAAAAAGATGAAGTTTCAGCTAATCTTTCCAGAATTAAAGAAGTTGTATTACATAAAAGCGCATTGAATTTTATTATACTTGATGATAAAAAGCTGAGCGAAAATGTGTGGAAAATCAGAAGTGTACTGGTAAAGGCAGTAGAAGCCGTATCGGAGCAGGAACCGGTAGACATTGTAGTTCCAATAAACAAAACATTAGAATTTATTAAATATGTAAATAAATTGGAAAAAGAAACAGAAATGCAGATGGTAAGCTTTGGGCATGCGGGTGATGGAAATGTTCATTTGTGCGTAGTCAGAGGAAATAGAGTTGAGAGTGAATGGATAAAAGAAAAACATGAAAATATGGCAAAGCTTTATAGCAAAGCTTATGAACTTGGAGGAATTACTTCAGGGGAACATGGAATTGGGTTAACGAAGAAAGAATATTTCTTAAATGAAACTAAGAATATCAATCTGGAACTTATGAGAAAGATAAAATCTGACTTTGACGAAAAGCATATTTTAAATAGCCATATTTCATATAATTTATAGGCATTAAGGAGATATTTCTATGAGAGAATTAAGTAAAAGAACAGCAGGATTTACGGATTCTGTAATTCGACGAATGACACGTATTTCAAATCAGTTTGGAGCAATTAATCTTTCTCAGGGATTCCCGGATTTTGAACCACCAAAAGAGATTACGGATAGACTTGTGCAGGTAGCTGCAGAAGGACCTCATCAGTATGCAGTTACATGGGGAGCACAGAATTTCAGAGAAGCACTTGCAAAAAAGCAAGAGCATTTTTCTGGAATGCAAATAGATCCCAATTCAGAAATTGTAATTACATGTGGAAGTACTGAGGCGATGATGGCAGTGATGTTGTCAGTGACAAACCCAGGTGATAAGGTTATAATTTTTTCTCCTTTCTATGAAAATTATGTAGCTGATACTATATTATCAGGAGCACAACCAATATATGTACCTTTAAATCCACCTTCTTTTGCGTTTGATGCGGATGTGCTTGAAGATGCATTTAAACAAAATGCAAAAGCACTAATTTTATGTAATCCTTCAAATCCATGTGGAAAAGTTTTCTCGAAAGAAGAATTAAAAATAATTGCAGATTTGGCAATTAAATATGATACGTATGTAATTACAGATGAGGTGTATGAGCATATTATATATGAACCATATAAACATACATATTTGGCAACATTGCCAGGTATGCGCGAACGTACGATTGAATGTAGTTCATTATCAAAGACATATTCTATTACCGGATGGAGATTGGGATATGTAATTGCACCACCAGAAGTGATTGACAGGGTAAAGAAAGTGCATGATTTCCTGACAGTTGGAGCCGCAGCTCCATTAATGGAAACTGCTATTGTTGGATTGAAATTTGGAGATGAATATTATAAGCAGCTTCAAGAACACTATACGCATATGAAGAAGCTATTTATTACAGGACTAACGGATTTGAACTTGACATTTACTGAGCCACAGGGAGCTTATTATGTGCTTGTTGATATTAGTGAATTTGGATATAAGAGTGATTTGAAATTCTGTGAGGATCTGGCGAGTAAGGTGGGGGTTGGAGCAGTTCCAGGCTCTAGCTTTTTCAATGAGGATGTGAATCATTTGATTCGTTTTCATTTTGCAAAAAAGGATGAAACCTTATATAAAGCATTGGATAATCTTTCAGAAATTAGAAATAAATTAAAATGAGTCAATCATATTGGATATGAGCAGCTGGATGTTAGTTCAGCTGTTTTATTTATGTAAAAGAATAGGGAGAAGGACCTGTGATACTATTGGTTTGACTGTTATTTTGAAGTTAACAGATTTTACAGTATTGTTTATTATCAGCTGTTCAGTTATAATTACCATATTCCTAAAACGTGATAAAGGAGCTTGAAAGTGTTAAATATAAGAGAATATTTAAAAAATAACAGATTAATTATGGACGGTGCTATGGGTACCTATTATTCAGACCTAGAGGGTGATGAAAGTGCATTTTCAGAGTTTGGAAATATCAATAGACCAGAAATAATCGAAAAAATCCATAGTGATTATATTAATGCTGGCGCTAAGCTTATTCGTACGAATTCATTTGCAACTAGTATTGAAGCTCTTGGTGTCACTGTTTTTGAGCAGAAAAGAATCATTGAGGCCTCTTGCGAAATAGCGAAGAGAGCTGCAAAAGATAAAGCGTATGTAGCAGGTGACATCGGCCCGATTAAAGAGAACGCAGAAAGCACTGAGAGTGAGATATTAGATGAATATATTAGAATGTGTGATATATTTTTAGCTGCTGATGTGGATGTTATTTTATTTGAAACATTTTCTGATATGATCTATATTAAACAACTTGTAAAATATATTCGTTCCAAAAAAGATGTTTTTATAATGACAAATTTTTGTCTGAATAAAAATGGTTTTACTAGGAATGGATTAAGTGCAACAAAGATTTTAAGTGAATTGGCACAAATTGATGAAATTGACGCGTGTGGATTTAATTGTGGTATTGGTTCGGGTCACATGAGCAATATTATGAAAAAATTAAAATATCCATCGAACAAATATATTGCATGTATTCCTAATGCAGGCTATCCGGAACAGATGCAAAACCGCATGATATTTATGGATAATGTCGATTATTTTTCGAATAATATGAAAGCTATTGCTGATTTAGGAATCGATATAGTCGGAGGTTGTTGTGGTACTAGACCAACATATATAAAAAAGCTTGCTGAAAAGATAGATTTAAAACCAGTAAAAAAAGTATCGTTTTTAGGTAGTGACATTGCTGAAGTACATAAAGAACTTAGAAAAAATGTATTTTATAGCAAGTTTGAAACTGGAAAAAAGGTAATTGCAGTTGAGTTGGATCCCCCCTTTGATGCTGATTATGAGAAGTTAGTCGAGTATGCACATACCCTTAAGAAACAAGGCGTTGATATTATAACAATGGCAGATTCACCAATGGGGAGAAGCCGGGTGGATTCCATTTTAATGAGTGTAAAACTTGCAAACGAAACTGGGATTAATGTAATGCCACATATTTGTTGCCGTGATAAGAATATGATTGCAATTCGCTCCACTTTGTTAGGTGCTTATATCAATGATATAAGGGATTTATTATTAGTTACAGGCGATCCTGTGCCTAGTGAAAGCAGAAGGCTAACAACAGGCGTATTTGACTATAATTCAATACAACTGATGAATTTTGTAAAAGAAATGAATCAGGAGCATTTTGCGGATGAGCCATTCTATTATGGTGGCGCATTAAATCCTACAATGGGTAAAATCGATAATATTATCGACCGTATACAAAAGAAAATCGATGCAGGATGCAAGTATTTTTTGACACAACCAGTATATTCTGATGATGCGATTGAGCGGTTGGCAGAAATTAAAAGACGAGTTGACACGAAGATACTATGTGGAATCATGCCACTTGTAAGTTATAGAAATGCGAACTTTATGAAAAATGAATTTATTGGGATTGATATTCCAGATAATATAGTAGCAAGATACCGGCCTGAGATGAGCAAAGAAGAAGGCGAAGAAACAGGAGCCAAGATTGCGCGAGAACTTATGGAAAAACTGAATCCGATCGTGGATGGGTACTATTTTATGCTTCCATTCAATAGGGTGAGTTTGATTGGGAAAATATTGGGGTAGTATAGTAAATTGAATCATGTTAATCTCAATGGGAAAATGAACCATTGAGTATAAATTTGAGTTATGATAACATGTTAATATATCGAAAGAAAATAGTATGAATGTTTGGCGCTTTTTGAATTACATATAGTATATAGAATTATTTGAAAATCATTAAACTTTATGCTTATTAAAACAAAATAAATTATAAATAACTTCTCGGAGTTAGCATCTACTGGTGCAAATGTAAATTGACAATTGAATATTGGTGGTTTTGGAAAAAAAGAAGAGATTTTGTGTACCA
>NZ_FOJI01000011.1 GCF_900111235.1 [Clostridium] fimetarium | reverse complement strand
ATTTGTCAAGCCTTTTCGATAAAAAAGTGGGTGATTTTTAAAATATAGGAGTTGAAACCCTTATAGAATAAGGGCTAGAGATTCCGAGAAAGTATTATTATAACTAGGAGGAAAATATTTTGAGTAACAATCAACAAAATTATAATTCTCAACATCCTAGTAACCTTTTAATTAATAATATAGTAGAGGCTATGAAGGACGAACGTCATGATAGAGTCAAGTATTACAAAATGATGCAAATGACTGATGACCCTGAGGTAATTAAGCAGATCAAATATGCTTATGATGATGAAATCAAGCATTATGAAATGTTCCAACAAATACTTTTCGCTCTTACACGTAGAAGATTAGACATTCCTATGCCTAATGAAATTGAACAATATGATACTTTAATGGATGCTGTGCAAAGCAGCATTAAAGGTGAGAATGAAGCTGTAGATCTTTATCGAGAGATTTTTTCCCAATTGGACAATAAACAGATGAGAGATATGGTATTTGAAATCATTACCGATGAACAGGAACACTTTGGCCGGTTTATTTACTTGTATTCAATGTTAAAATAGTAAAAATGATATTAATCAATTCCACAACTTAAAAAGGGGCTGTCATACTTGCGATTTAAATTTCGCCAGCTAAGCTCCTTTTTTTATGTTTAATTTTTTAATGTGCCTACCTTGGTAAGCATATCTAAAATCACCTTCGTTCCATCATGACACTCCATAAATTCTACACTTAAATCTTTCCCTGCATATAGCCCAAAATGAGTCCCGCCTCTCCAAGCAGATATTTTACCCATATCATATACAATTCCATTGATAGCTACATATTCTGGTTTCCCATTCAAACCATTATAAGTAGATAATTCTTCTAATGTAAATTCTTTTTGCATCATAATATCTTGATCCATCTTGTTCCTTTCTTGTTCCTCTATTATTCCTTAATTCACTTAAAACAATCAGATTTTCTTTCCTGTAATACCATTTCTATTTTTGATAAAACATCTTTTGAAATATCTTTTAGATTTTCTTTCAGGAAGTTACTAAGTCCAAAATCATATGTAATCTCTTTAATTTGAATTGCAAATATTTTCCCGTCCACATAAGGATAATATATTTTCAGTAAATCTAAAAAGCTATAACTATGTTGCGTATAATTTCTATTATTAGTACCAAATCTATTTAGTGGCATCACGGTAACTGTTCCAGGATTTTCTCCTAAAAATGCACCATCTAAAACTAAAAGGAAATCATTTTCTCTTACTTTTATAATACAATATTGAAAATCCGTCTCCCCATAAATCACTTCAATTCCTTTTTGCGTAAGCGCTTCTTCTATCTGCTTTGCAACTTCAATGCCAATCCCGTCATCCTTCATTAATACATTACCCATAGCAATTAATTTTATGCTCATACCAAAACCTCAACCACCCCTAATTCTCCTTTATTTCCAATCAAATGTGTTGCACAGGATACACATGGATCAAATGCTCTTACGATACGTCCTATTTCTACCGGCTCATTAATATCATTGATTTCCGATCCGATTAGTGACCTTTCTATAACTCCTGGTGAGCCCATTACATCTTTCGGGGAGAGATTCCATACAGTAGGTGTGATAATATTATAATGATAAATAATCTGATCTTGTATCTGTACCCAATGGCCTAATGCACCTCTTGAAGTATCTGTAAGTCCTACTCCATAAGCAGTCTTTGGCATTTCATAGATCTTTTGATTACTGGGTAGCAATTCAACTCTATCCGCAAGATTTTTCATAATACTTAATATTTTTTCTGTTTCAAGCACCCTAGCAATATTTCTGTCCATACAAGAATTTCCTCGCGTATATTCGCCACTAAGAATTTGCCTTGCAAGTGGGCCTACCTCCATAGGTAAGTCTTCATAGCGAGGCGTTTTAATAAATGAATAAGCGTCTGGCTTAGATAAATCCACCTCCACTGTACCCTGATCTTTTTGGTACCATGAATATCGAACTTGCTCTGTTATTTTCTCGGAATCCAGCGGATACCTAACTCCGCTCTTCATTACTCCAGGCCTAACATAAGTGATATCACTGTCCTCATAGCTGTCAAAAACGCCATAGCTCATAAAATATGGATAAGATATCCCTTTTTTAAAATAATCAGAATAATAGGTGGCAATAGTCTCAACATCTTCTTTCATAGCTGTTGTCACAAAATCTAAAATCGTTCTTATTATAAATTTAACTTTTTCTAATTTATATGCATCTATATTTACTGTCACTCCACCCAAAAAAATCCCATGACTATGAGGCGCTTTTCCTCCAAGAAGTGCAGCGCCTTCATGCGCTAACCTACTAAGATCAATACTTGCCACGTAATGTTCTTCTATTCTTTTCGTTAAATTAGGGGGAAGTCTAAAATCACTATAATTTTGCTCTTCCACCAACTTTATAGCCGATATTCTTACATAACTCGGTATCGTAAGTAAATAAAAATGTCTCAAATGATTTTGCATAAATTCAAATCCATGCATAATATCTCTAAGATAATTATCATTTTTGCTTACTGATATTTTCAATGCATCCTCTAATGATAATGTGGAAGATATCGCATGTGCAATTGAACATATACCACAAATTCTTTGTGTAATATAAATAGCATCCATAGGTGCTCTGCCCTTTAATATTTTTTCAAATCCTCTAAATAATAATCCACTTGCAGTAGCATTTACGATTACATTATCCTCTACTTCTGCTTTGATTTCTAAAAACCCACTAATTCTGGTAAGTGGATCAATCGTAATTATTTTTGACATAACCCTCCCCCCTAATATCGTACAAATGGTTCCATACCATCTGGAAAATTTGGATGTGCACAACCAATGCAAGTCGTATTATTTCCAATTGGCCAATTAACGTACCCATTCCATTTTCGTCTCGGACAATCAGTGCTTGTAACTGGTCCTCTGCAACCGAGCTTAAACATGCATCCCTCTTCTCCTAATTTACTCGCAAAAATACCATTATCAAAAAATCCCCTTCTTGTACAAGTATCATGAATGGTAACTCCATAAAAGAGAACTGGCCTACCTTGATCATCTAATTTCGGAAGCCCGAATCCAACCAAATGTGCGAGAGTCCCTACTACCCAATCTGGATGACAAGGGCACCCTGGTAGCCTTATCACTGTACGGCTTAGCACCTCCTGAACACTTTTACTTTCGGATGGATTCGGCTTTGCGGCTGACATTCCGCCAAAAGAAGCACAGGTCCCTACTGCAATTACATATTTTGCTCTTTCTCCCGCTATTTTCACCGCATCTAGGGCAGTAATCCTTCTCCCCTTATAATTTGCAATAATTGTATAGGCTCCATTATCCTTTGTGGAAATTGCGCCATCTACTAACAGTATAAATTCTGTATCTAATGTATCTAAAAATTTCTCAAATGCAAAATCCCCCTCAGCTCCCATAAGTGTATTATTATAAGTAAAATTCACTAGATTTGTTAAAATACTATATAAACCTGGATTTTCACTATTTAGAAAAGAAATTATATTTCCTGAACACCCTGTTGCTTCAAGCCAAATTACATTTATCATTTTTGCGGTATTATTATTCACCATATCTGAAACATCTTGTGTCAACCGCTTTACTGTATTAAACTTTACTTCTGTAAGTGGACATCCTTGTGGGTTTGTCAACCTTGCTCCCCCAGATATTTACTATTATTCTTATATATATCTATATAAATATGTATAAGATTATGCTTAAAATAAAAAGAGCTGTTGTAAAATAACTAAAATTAGTCATTTTACAACAGCTCTTTTATTTTTTTAAAATTGAAAAAATCTATCTTTCTTTATTACCATTACCATTGCCACTACCTTTTCTATTGCTTGAAGCTCTTTCAATGTTAATTGATTTACCTTTAATCTTAACATTTTCCATAGCTGCAAGTACTTCATTTGCATGCTTTCTTGGAACTTCAACAAATGTATAACTATCATACATATCAATTCCACCAACAAGTTTACCTGGAATTCCAGATTCGCCTGCGATAGCACCAAGAATATTAGAAGGCTTTACGCCTTGCTTTTTACCAATGTTAATGAATAAACGAACCATCGTATTGCTACTATTATCTTCTTTTTCTTCATAATGAGCTGGCTGAAGATCTTCAGGACTATTGTTGCTATCACCCATTGAAAGCTTAAGAAGTGCTGCTGCCATATCCATTGCTGTGTAATCTTCATCATTAACATGTTCTTCCACTGCTGTAATCATTTCTGCTAAATTACCTTCTGTGATAGTCTCTTTGATGCTTGCAAACATCTTATCAAGCTTCGTGTTCTTAACATCATTTAATGATGGGATTGGTTTTGCATGAATCTTAGTATTACAATATCTTTCAATATCTTTCAATTTATATACTTCTTTACCAGAAATAAATGAGAATGCCATTCCAGCTTTACCTGCACGGCCAGTTCTACCAATTCTATGAACATAATACTCTTCATCTTGTGGTAAATCGTAGTTAAATACAATATCTACATTTTCAACATCAATACCTCTTGCTGCAACATCAGTTGCAATAAGGATTTCTGTTTTACCTTTTCTGAAATCACTCATAACACGATCTCTTTGAGCTTGTTTCATATCTCCATGTATACCGTCTGCAAAGTAACCTCTACCTTTCAATTCAGAAATAAGTTCATCAACTTGTCTCTTCGTATTACAAAATACAACTGAAAGCTTAGGATTATAAAGATCAATCAATCTTGAAAGAACTTCATTCTTAGTTTTAGGTCTAACTTCAAAATAAAACTGCTCGATATTCGTAACTGTAAGTTCTTTTCTTACAACTTTAATTGTCTCAGCATCATGCTGAAATCTTTTTGCAATATCAATAATTGCTTTTGGCATTGTAGCTGAAAATAATACAGTTTGTCTATCATCTGGTGTATCTGTAAGGATTGTTTCAATATCTTCACGGAATCCCATATTAAGCATTTCATCAGCTTCATCTAAAATAATCATATTTACATGATCAAACTTAATTGTCTTTCTTCTCATATGATCCATTACACGACCAGGTGTACCAACAATAACTTGAACTCCTGTTTTTAATGACTTAATCTGCTTAACAATTTCTTGTCCACCATATATAGGAAGGACTTTAATTGCTGTCATATATTTAGCAAGTTTTCTAATTTCTTCTGCAACCTGTATTGCTAATTCACGTGTTGGACATAATACAACTGCCTGAACATTTTTTGATTTTGGATCTATTTTTTCAAGCATAGGTATCGCGTAAGCTGCTGTTTTTCCTGTTCCTGTTTGTGCCTGTCCTACAATATCTTTTCCTGAAACGATAACTGGTATTGCCTGACTCTGTATTGGTGAAGCTTCTTCAAACCCCATATCCTCAATAGCTTTGAGTATTTTTTCATCAATGTTTAATTCTTCAAATTTCAATATTTCACTTAACCTTTCTGTGCATCTTCTCTATAAGACGCCAACTGTTCAATTTCGATACTAACTTTTCAATGATACACTAATTATCGTATCATGTCAAATAGCTAATGTCTGTTTATAGATATTTAATAAACTGGTATGGTTATTTTATTCTTACCTGGATATTTCAAAATTGCCACTTATATCATATTATTAGCAAAACATTCCAAACCATAAAAAATAGAGGAGTTTATAACATTATGAAAACAAGTAAAATTCAAAAATTAACAATCGCTGCACTATTTGCAGCTCTGACATGTGTAGCAACTATGATTATTAAAATTCCAACACCTGGAACGGGCGGATATATACACCCAGGTGACGCTCTTGTAATCCTTTGCGGAATTTTCTTGGGCCCAATATACGGTGGGCTTGCAGCTGGTCTAGGTTCTGCGTTAGCGGATCTTTTGGGTGGATACTTCATTTATGCACCGATAACGTTCATTATAAAATGTCTGGTCGCAGTTATTGTATTTATAGTATACCACAAATTATCAGTTATTATTAAGCCCTCTGTAATTCGTTGTATAATATGTGGCGTTTTTTCAACATCAATCGTAGTTTCCGGATATTTTTTATATGAGTTTTTTATCTCTGGTACTGGTGGTGCTATTGCAAGTGTACCCGCAAACATAATTCAAGGGGCGTCCGGATTAATAATCTCTTCTATACTATTGCCGGTTTTATTAAAAATTCCATCATTTAATAATTTAAAAAACGAATCTAAATTTTAATTTTTCTACATTATAAGATAGAGAAGCAATTCAAAATATTGTTTCTCTATCTTTTTCTGCTTTTCTTTAATTTTCTTCATTTATCTTTTTTTATTTTAAATGGTTCTTTTGAATTACCCTTATAATGTTGCACTTAGTTCAATAATGTTCTATAATATAAAAGATTATTTCCAAATAATAGGAAGATAAATGAAAGGGGATTTATTATGTTAAAATGTGAAGGCATCGTTAAAAAGTACATGTCTTGTACTGCCATCCAAAATATCTCAGTTGATATTTTACCTGGCAAGATTTACGCTTTACTTGGCCCAAACGGCAGCGGTAAAACGACATTAATGAAAATCATTACAGGTTTGATCAAACCGACTCAAGGGAAGGTAACCTTAGACGGGGTCTCAGTTAGTCCTGCGACCAAAGCGCATGTATCATATATGCCTACAGAAAATTATTTCTATAGCTATATGACTACAAAAGATATTGGCAATTTCTACAAAGATTTTTACGAAGATTTTGATATGAATCTTTATAAAAAGCTTCTAGTAGATCTTAACCTTGATAATTCTAAAACCAAGGTAAGTAATATGTCTTCTGGTATGATGGCAAAATTAAAGGTAGCTGTTGCTATTTCAAGAAGATCTGCAGTAACGCTTCTAGATGAACCACTGAATGGTATTGATATTATTGCAAGAGAAAAAATAATCAATACAATTACAGAAAACTTTAATCCAAGCACTACTTACATAATTTCCAGCCACCTCGTTGACGAATTAGAAAAAATCATAGATTCTGCTATTTTTATTAAAGACGGTCTTGTTGTTGAATCCGGAGATGCTGAAGCGCTTCGCCAAACTTATGACAAAACAATCGTTGATATGTATAGACAGATCTATGCAGAATAAAGGGGGATGAAAGAATGTTTAAATTAATGAAATATGAATTAAGAAGAAACCTTACAGCTATTATAATTCTTTATACTTTGATTTTCGCTTTAGAAGCATATGCTTTATATAGTATGTTTGCAAAAGACCAACGAGGTACAGCAATTGCATTTGTATTCCTTTTGTTTGGCGGATTTGCAGTAATCATGTTAGTGTTTATTGTAGCAATTCAATCTTATTCAAAAGAGCTTGGTTCTAAATACAGCTATATGACTTTTATGACACCTACTTCTACATATGGCATAATTGGTTCCAAACTGTTATCTACAGGAATCATTGCCGGATTTACTACAATTATAGCAATATTATTAATCGTACTTGACTATAATATATTTATCAGTCAATTTGCAGAAGCAAAGAATACGGAGGATATCCTTACACAACTAGCCACTAGTATGGGATATGATGTAAGTGCTCTCCTAATAAGTGTTTTGGTAAACTTTATCGTTTTATGGATTAATCTTTTTACATCGATTTGTATGGCATACTTAGCAATTACACTTAGTGCTACTGCATTTGCAAACAAAAAGTTTCGCGGAATTATCAGTTTTTTAATATTTTTAGTACTCAATTATATTATAAATAAAATAGCTGGATATCTTCCAGTCGTTGAGATAGGAACTGGCGTTTTGAATGAATTATTGCACCCTATTTTATCTTATTTATTAAGTATTGTTGCTATGATAGGAGCATTTCTGGGTTCAGCTATTTTACTTGATAAAAAAGTGAGCCTTTAATTAATTTATTAATCACAGAAATATTATAGGGCATATTCATATGCCAAAAGGAGAAACATTCTTTATGAAATATATAGATATAATAAATGAAAGCACCCAATCAATTGCTGATTTCATTGAGATCAAACCGGATATTGCGATTATACTTGGTTCTGGACTAGGTCCACTTGCCAACGAAATTGAAAATCCAAAAGAAATCTCTTACACAGATATTCCTAATTTTCCGCCTTCTACCATTCCAGGCCATGAAGGAAAGCTTATAACAGGAACAATTGAAGGTAAAAATGTAATTGCAATGAAAGGTCGTTTTCACTACTATGAAGGGCACGAAATGGACATTGTCACTTTGCCTATCCGTGTATTTTCAAAACTAGGGATAAAAAATCTTATCGTAACGAATGCTGCAGGCGGAATTCGGGATTCATTTAATCCTGGCACAATTATGATTATAAATGATCAGATCAGCCTATTCTGCCCATCTCCTCTTCGCGGACCAAATCTTGATGAATTTGGTCCAAGGTTCAAAGATATGACAGAGGTTTACTCAAACAATTTAATTACACTTGCAAACGAATCAGCAAAAAAAGTTGGTGTTGAAGTTGAAAATGGCGTATATTCTTATTTTAGAGGTCCACAATTTGAGTCACCTGTAGAAGTAAGGGCCATAAGAACGCTTGGCGGGGATGCCACTGGTATGTCCACGGTTCCAGAAGCAATTGTAGCAAGACATTGTGGAATGTCAACACTTGGTATATCACTTATCACAAATAAGGCTGCAGGTCTTGGTGCAAATCAACTAAACCATAACGAAGTAATGGAAACCGCAGGCCATTCAGAAAAAAATATGATCTTACTTGTTAAAAAAATTATAAAAGATTGGAATTTACAATGATACTATCATGCAATAATATATCCAAAGCATTTGGTACTGACGAAATAATTAAAAACTGCTCATTTAATATAGAGGACAGAGAAAAAGCTGCCATTATTGGAATCAATGGTGCTGGTAAATCTACACTTTTAAAAATCATAATGCAGGAGATTTCTCCTGATAACGGACAAGTTATCATCTCAAAAGGTAAGACGATTGGATATCTTGCTCAGCATCAGGACCTAACAACTGGAAACACAATCTATGATGAACTTCTAAGTGTTAAAGCTGACATTATTCAAATGGAGGAAAAGATTCGTTCTTTGGAAAAAGACATGAAGGAAGCAAGTGATGTTGACCTTGCTAATATGCTTGAACAATATGCGAATCTAACCCATGAATTTGAACTAAACAATGGATATGCTTACAAGAGTGAGCTCGTTGGAGTTCTAAAAGGCCTTGGCTTTAGTGAAGAAGATTTTTCAAAGTCCGTAAACACACTTTCAGGTGGTCAAAAAACTCGAGTGTCTCTGGGAAAATTATTATTATCCAAACCAGACATCATTTTACTTGATGAACCTACCAACCATCTTGATCTTGAGTCCATTAAATGGTTAGAGGGATTTCTTCTCAATTATAACGGCAGTATCATTATTGTTGCACATGATAGATATTTTCTAGACAAAATAGTAAGTAAGATAGTTGAAATTGATAATGGATTCTGCACTGTATTTACAGGCAATTATTCTGCTTACTCAGAGAAAAAAGCAATGCTTCGTAATATGCAGTTAAAGGATTATTTAAACCAACAACGTGATATCAAACATCAAGAAGAAGTTATCACTAAACTAAAGCAATTCAACCGTGAAAAATCAATCAAGCGTGCTGAGAGCCGTGAAAAGTTGCTAGATCGCGTTGAAGTACTTGATAAACCAATAGAATTAAATGATAAAATGAATATAAGCCTTGATCCTAAGATTTTAAGTGGAAACGATGTCCTTACTGTAACTGACCTATCAAAGGCATTTGATAGCAATGTGCTCTTTGATGACATTTCATTTGAAATCAAAAGAGGTGAACGGGTAGCACTTATCGGAAATAACGGGACCGGAAAAACCACAATACTCAAAATCATCAATGGTATAATAACCAGTGATAAGGGTAAAGTCAAACTAGGCGCTCAAGTATCTATTGGATACTACGATCAGGAACACAATGTGCTTCATTCGGACAAAACGCTTTTTCAAGAAATTTCCGATGAATATCCGGATTTAAAAAACACACAGATAAGAAACACGTTAGCAGCGTTCTTATTTACCAATGAGGACGTATTTAAGCTTATTAGTGACTTAAGCGGTGGAGAGAAGGGACGTGTGTCTCTTGCCAAACTAATGCTGTCTGAAGCTAATTTTCTAATTCTAGATGAGCCCACTAACCATTTGGATATGGTATCAAAGGAAATATTAGAAAATGCACTTAACAGCTACAGTGGTACAATTCTTTACGTATCGCATGACAGGTATTTTATTAACATTACAGCTACTAGAATTCTTGAGCTAACAAATGCAACCATTGTAAATTATATTGGAAATTATGATTATTATGAAGAAAAACACGATATACTAACCGCTTCACTTTCAAGTAATACAAACAGTCAGGATGTTTCTACTAATTCAAGTGCATCAGATTGGAAATCATCAAAAGAGGAACAAGCCAGATTACGTAAACAGCAAAAAGATCTTCAAAAAGTGGAAAGCAAAATTGCTGAAACTGAAGCTGAACTTGCGCAAATTGATGACATGTCTACATTACCAGAAATTTGTTCAAACACCGCTAAATTACTTGAATTACACAACAAAAAAACCGAATCACAAGCCATTTTAAATGATTTGTATGATAAGTGGGAGGAACTCTCCTATTAATGGGCATTTTCGTGGCTTTTTATGGGTTTTTTATTGACAAATTATGTATAATAGGGTATAAATAAATTATACTTATTTTAAGGAGGATGTATTTAAAATGAATAAGACAGAATTAGTATCTGCTATCGCAGAAAAAGCTGAATTAACAAAGAAAGACTCTGAGAAAGCTTTAAAAGCTTTTACAGAAGTTATCGCTGAAGAATTAAAAAAGGGTGAGAAAATTCAGCTAGTTGGATTTGGTACATTTGAAGTATCAAACAGAGCAGCAAGAACAGGCAAAAACCCACAAACCGGAGCTGCTATCGATATTCCTGCATCTAAAGCTCCTAAGTTTAAAGCTGGTAAAGCATTAAAGGAAACTGTTAACGCTTAATAATTGGCCGCGTATAATGAATGAAGGTAAGCAGACTAGTGTTTCTCACTATTTTCTGCTTATTTTTATCCGCGTAAGTAATGAGTCAGATAGAACGCCCAAGAAATAAGCAAAAACAAGCAAGTCTCTTTTTGCTTATTCTTGCTTATTTTTTGGACGTTCTATCTGACGAATACCGCGAAATTTTAGAAACATTCTTTTTATGTTTCTAAAATCTCACGGTATTTGAGAAACATACGCTTTTCATGTTTCTATAATCTTACGCCATATTTGAGAAACATACGCTTTTCATGTTTCTATAATCTTACGCCATATTTGAGAAACATACGCTTTTCATGTTTCTATAATCTTACGCCATATTTGAGAAACATACGCTTTTCATGTTTCTATAATCTTACGCCATATTTGAGAAACATACGCTTTTCATGTTTCTATAATCTTACGCCATATTTGAGAAACATACGCTTTTTTAAAAGGAGTAAACTATGGAAATCGAAAGAAAGTTCTTAATCACCAAACTACCTGAGAATCTAAGCATTTATAAATGTAGAAACATAGAGCAAGGCTATTTATCCACAAATCCCGTAGTTCGCGTAAGAAAAGACAATGAGGACTACTTTCTTACTTACAAAGGAAGTGGCAAGATGGTTCGTGAAGAATATAATCTCCCATTAACCAAAGAATCTTATTACCATTTAATTCAGAAAGCGGATGGAAATATAATCACAAAAAAGCGCTACGAAATACCTACCCACGATAACCTCATTATAGAATTGGACCTATTTGAGGGCCTTTTTCAAGGGATCACCCTAGCCGAAGTAGAATTTGAATCTGAAGAGCAGGCGAATTCATATACCCCTCCGGAATGGTTTGGACTAGATGTAACATACTCGAGTGAATACCATAATAGCAACATGAGTAAAAAAGTGTTCTAAGAAGATTTTCACATATAGAATTTAAGTAGATTTTCATATTCAAGATTAATTGTTTGAATCAATGAATTGTCACCATGCATATTATCTGGATGATATATCTTTAACAATTCCTTATATCGCTTTTTGAGCGACTTCGTATCTTCAACCCCTTTAAAAAACATTTTAGGAGTTACTGAAGTCGACATGTTTTTTCTTGCTTCTCTAAATACATTATCTTTGTATTTAAGTTTATCATGTTCAAACTTCTGCTGATCACTTACAAGTTTTCTCGTCTCTATTTCAAGAAGTTGCCATTGCTTATCGAAAAGATTTTTCTGATTTTCAAGTTGCTTTTTCAGTAGCATATTCTTACTTTGTTGCCTATGAAGAAGACCTTTTTGAATTTCCATAACTTTTCTCTCGTCTTCAATGTTTGTCTTTTCTGTCTCAATTCTAATACTCTCTTTAAATAACCATTTTTTCTTCTCGTTCAATTCATCTTCACTAGATATTTCAAAATCTTGCATAGTCCCTCCAAGATATAATTTCTCCCATATTGAACTACCTATATATTTAACGAACTATGAAACCAAAACACTTTAACAGGCTTATATTCATCACTTGTTTTAATTGTATGTTTTACTCCTGCTGCCGCTATAAACGAGTCTCCTTGTGTTATTGGAAATACTAAATCATCTAACTTGGCAAATCCTTCACCTTCAAGTACAAAAAAGCCTTCTTGGTCCTCATGAGCGCCTGCATTATAGTTGAATTCCGTTGAATTATAAATCGAAATTCCAGAACAGCAACCAGCAACACAGCCATTCGCTTCCGTTAACAATTTATATCCTCTAGCATTCTCACCCTGATTTTTTTTAACTTCTTCTAATGTTACATATGGTTCATTCATAATTTTCTCTTTTCTGCACATCTTTTTTCACATATCTTTTTTGGCACATCTTTTTTGGCATATCTTTTTTGGCACATCTTTTTCGTACATCTTTTTCACATATCTTTTTTGGCACATCTTTTTCGTACATCTTTTTTCGTACATCTTTTCTCTGCTTATTTCTAGTTTGCGTCTATTCGTTTATTATTTGATTTGAAATTAAAATCGCACAATATTATACGGCTTATGGCTTAGTGCCAAATCCGTACAATACTGTGCAATTCTTTTATTTATTTTGGTATCTTAATAATTCTGTATAAGCAAGTAAAAATGGGCCAACACCCTTTGCATCATCTGCGACAATTGGCTCGGACATATAATAATCATATGTACCAGATCTGTTACCGTTTCCGCCTAGACCAGCAACAAGGCATATTCCGCCGAGTGACATCTCACCTTTATTCGTCTTTAAATACTTATCACAAATACCTTGAATTGCTTTTTCACCATAGGTCTTATAACTTTCTGGTAAGAATCCTAATCTAACACCTTTGAGAATTGAATATGCCATAATGGAGCTTCCACTTGTTTCAAGATAATTCTTATCCATTCCGCCATAATTAACCACCTGATACCACATACCGCTTTCATCCTGATACTTAATCATAGAATTCATTAAATCAACGTATGCATCTTCAAGTAGCTTACAATCTGAATCATGTGAAGGATCTTCCTTATCAACTTTATCAATTGTATCGAGAAGTGCCATCGAATACCATCCAATTGCTCTTAACCAGATATTTTGTGAAAGACCAGTTACTTTATCACACCAAAACATCTTCTTAGAAGTATCCATTGCGTGGAAATATAGACCATTCAAAGGATTTCTCATATTATCAATTACAAATCTAAATTGATTAAAAATATCATCATAATTCTTTTTATTGTTAAAACGTGTTTCATATTCCATATAGAAAGGTTGTCCCATATACATTCCATCAAGCCATACTTGGTATGGATAAATGTCTTTGTGCCAGAAGTTACCTGACTCTGTTCTTGGCATAATTGCAATCTGACTATAGATTAAATCGATCGCTTTTCTATATTTTTCTTTTCCTGTAATATCATATAACTCAAATAAAGTTTTACCTGCATTAATATTATCGATATTCTTCTCATTAATGTCATAACCATTAATTGTTCCATCTTCATTTACACGATAATCAATAAACTCATCTGCAAATTTCAAATACTTCTCATCCTTTGAAATAGCATACATTTCAAGAACGGCTTTAATCATACACCCATCAATGTAATTCCAAGTTGACTTAAGACCAGCCTTCAGCTTTTCAACATTCCACATCGGCACTTCTGGTGTACTCTTTTCCAATAACTCATCAATATATTTTACGATAATGTCCATTTTAAATCTCCTTAATTGTGGTAAGTATGAGTTCAGTTTACAATAAAAATGCCATCTTTGCAATATAATCTTACGATTTTATCAGCAAAAGATGGCATTTTTCGACAGAAATAAGTATTTTATAAAAACAATAATAATTCTTCTGTATGATTGCAATAATAGTATTTTTTTTCTGTATTATTTCTTTTTTATATCCTGTGTATTTTGCTCTTGTGCTTCAATTACTCGAATTTCTTTCGTTATTATTTCCTTGCAAATCTCACCGATAAATGTTGAAAGATCTTTCTGACCTTCATCGCCAACGAATCTGCTTCTTACAGATACTTTGCCTTCAGATTCTTCCTTTTCACCAACAACAAGCATATAAGGAACTTTATCGAGCCATGCTTCACGAATTTTATACCCAATCTTTTCAGCTCTGTAATCTGTTGTAGCTAAGATTCCATTTGCCTTCAATTCAGCAAGAACTTTCTCTGCATAATCTTTGTATTTATCAGAAATAGGAAGGATTCTTACTTGTTCTGGACACAACCAAGTTGGAAAAAGTCCAGCGTATTTTTCAATGAGCCAAGCAAGTGTTCTTTCATAACAGCCTAGTGATGTTCTGTGAATAATATAAGGACGTACCTTTGCTCCATTTTGATCCACATAGTACATATCAAAGCGCTCTGCAAGAAACATATCCAGTTGAATTGTAATCATTGTATCTTCTTTTCCATAAACATTCTTTGCTTGTATATCAAGTTTTGGTCCGTAGAATGCTGCTTCGCCTTCTTCTTCTGTGAATTTAATACCAATATCATTTAAAATATTACGCATCATATCCTGAACTTCATTCCAAGTATCTTCAGTGCCTAGATATTTTTCTTGATTATTAGGATCCCATTTTGACATACGGTAAGTTACATCATTTTCAAGTCCTAATGTTTGCAAGCAATATTTTGCAAGGTCAACGCAACCCATGAACTCTTCTTCAATCTGATCTTTTCTTACGATTAAATGTCCTTCTGTAATTGTAAACTGTCTGATACGAGTAAGTCCATGCATTTCACCTGAATCTTCATTTCTAAATAAAGTAGATGTTTCACCATATCTACATGGAAGATCTCGATAACTTTTTTGTTTCGCTTTGTAAACGTAATACTGGAATGGACATGTCATTGGACGAAGTGCGAATACTTCAGAGCCTTCTTTTTCTTCATCTCCAAGTATAAACATTCCTTCTTTGTAATGGTTCCAGTGATCTGATATTACATATAAGTCTTTCTTTGCCATAAATGGAGTCTTCGTTCTCATGTATCCTCTGCGCTCTTCTTCATCTTCAATCCATCTTTGAAGTGTCTGAATCATCTTTGCCCCCTTTGGAAGCATAAGGGGAAGTCCTTGACCAATTACATCAACCGTTGTAAATAATTCCATCTCGCGACCTAATTTGTTATGGTCACGAAGTTTAATGTTCTCAAGATATTCAAGATATTCATCAAGATCCGCTTTCTTCGTAAATGCTGTTCCATAGACTCTAGTAAGCATCTTATTCTTCTCTGATCCTCTCCAATACGCACCTGAAGAAGAAATAAGCTTAAATGCTTTGATTCCCTTAGTACTCATAAGATGAGGGCCTGCACACAGGTCTGTGAAAGCTCCTTGATTATAAAAAGATAGTGCAGCATCTTCTGGCAAATCTTTAATCAGTTCAACTTTATATGGTTCGTCTAGTTTTTCCATAAGTTCAATAGCTTCTTTTCTTGGAAGTGTATATCTTGTTATTTCAGCACCTTCCTTGATTATCTTCTTCATCTCTATTTCGATTTTATCAAGATCTTCCCTTGATAATGAAGGACATTCAAAGTCATAGTAAAAACCTGTATCAATTGATGGTCCAATTGCAAGTTTTGCAGTCGGATACAATCTCTTAACTGCCTCTGCAAGTACATGTGATGTTGTATGTCTATATGCTGATTTACCAGCAGCATCGTTAAATGTCAAAATGCTAAGTTCACAATCTGCATCAACTATAGTTCTTAGATCAACGGTTTTACCGTTAACCTCTCCAGCACAAGCCATTCTTGCTAGGCCTTCACTGATATCTGCTGCAATTTCAATTACTGACATTGCTTTTTCATACTCTTTTACTGATCCATCTTTTAATGTTATTTTCATGTTAACATTTCTCCTTTTCTATTCTATTTTATTTAATTTGCAAATTGCTTATTTAGGTGAAGTGGGGTTCTGCTGGACTCTTAGTGCCTTAAAACAGAGCTATGTGCTTCAAAAGCAGAGCTAAAGTGCCTCAAACGCAGAATTAAGTACCTCCGTAACGGAGCCAGGCACCTCCAAAGCGAAGCTTTGTCGGTCGTGGGCGTTCGCCCACTAGCTGAGAGTAGGCGCATCAATATTTGTGCAAGCACAATATTGATGTGCTTACTCTCAGCTGCTTGGCTCATTGCTGACACGAAAGAAAGTCCCTTGCTACATGGAAATAACTCCATGTAGCAAGGGACGAATATGTCATCGCGGTTCCACCCTGCTTGCCTGATTAATTATTAATGCAATACTCAAATTAATATTAATCAAACCTCTCAATTAGGATTATAACGGCATCACCGGCCTGGATTAGAGGCACTCCGAGGTAGTCTTCACACATCATCCAACAAGATACTTTCAGCAATTGTATCTCTCTCTGAATCTTTTGATATGTTACTCGTCTCATCAACGTTTTTCTTTATAAAAGTTATTATATCATTATGCGAAACTTTGTCAAGGGTAACTGTTTTTCTTGCTGATTTAAAATTTATTGTATTATTCAATCACTCCCAAGTTTTAGAATTGATAATCACATTTTCAAACATTACATTTTCTGCATTACTTACTTCAACATCTTTTTCAGCAACGAATGATGAATTTTTGATTGTCACATTTTTAATTGTTGTCTTGTCCATATTCAGGCCACTTACTTTTAATGCGATAGCTGCGCCATGACATATGATTCCATCAATTAAAATATCTGAAAACATTGGTATATCTTCTGGATCAGTACTTTCTTCTATTGTTTCATGAAAATTCATAATATTATGTACATAATCCATTGTTAATATAATGGCTTCGCCTTTTACATCGACCATATTAATATTGCGAATATCTATGTTTTCTACAATACCACCTCTGCCAATCGCACTCTTTAATCGAATTCCCACATCTGTTCCGACAAATGTACAATTCTCAACGAGGATGTTTCGTACTCCTCTTGACATCTCACTTCCAATAACAAATCCACCATGACCCCATCCTACATAACAATCATGAATATGTACATTTTCGGTCGGGCCGACTAGTTTACGTGCGACAGCATTTTTTCCTGACTTAATACATATTGCATCATCTCCTGTTTCAAACTCACAATGGTGTATATGCACATTTCTACAAGAATCCACATCGATTCCATCTCCATTTTGAGCATAGTTAGGATTGCGAATTGTCGTATACTGCATAGTGAAATTCTCGCAAAAAAGAGGATGGATATTCCAAGCAGGTGAATTTTGTATCGTAACTCCATCAATTAAGACTTTATTGCAGTACTGCAAGCTGAGTAAAACCGGGCGATATAAATCATAATAAGGTTCAGCTTTTTCGAGCGCATCTGGATCATCAAAGTCTACAAAGCCTTTCTCATGCCCTTCATAGATGCTTTCTGTGGGTACCCAGATTCCACCCTCATTACTATCTAAAACGTAAGGCGATTTCGTCAAAAGTTCATTCCATTGCCTTTTAGTAGTCTTAAATTCTTTAACTGGTCTCCATAATTGTCCACTACCATCAATCACACCTGTCCCTGTAATTGCGATATTATCAGCATGATTTGCGTATATCGGTGACGCGGTACGGATGCTAGGAATCCCCTCATAATTAGTGAAAATCAATGGATATTCTTCCTTATTTTTCGAAAATAATAGAAATGATCCATCTTCTAGGTGAAGATTCACATTTGTTTTCAATTCAATCGGCCCTGTTAGCCATATACCTCTTGGCACATTTAAAGTGCCTCCTCCTATTTCCGCTAATTTTCGAATCGCTGTATTAATTTCTGATGTATTAGAATGATTTCCATCACCTATGGCGCCAAAATCTACGATTGAATATTGAACCTTTGGAAATTCTGGCAATTCTACACTAATTTCAAGCATTTTTTACTCCTTTCGTATTAATGGCACTATCTTCGAAAAAGTTCCTTTTTGATTAACAGAAATGCTAATAACTTGACTTCCATCCTCAAAATAATAACCACTTGGCAAAAGAACCTTATAAGTTGATAAGTCATTAAATAAATAATTAATTTTAAATACAAGACTATTTTTTTGTATTTCTAATGTATCAATTTCAGCGCCCATAGAAAAATGGGCATCACTAGCAACAATATATGGCTTTACTACATTGAATCGCTCAATCTTAAATACTGCACAACCATGTGGTGCTATTGACCCAAGTCTTATCGTTTCTCCATATTTAACATTAGAACAATACTTCCCTGAATAGAATTCACAAACAATATATTCTTCATTTTTTGCAAAATCTCCAAGCAATTTCTCATCTATGGTTATTTCAGCAGGAATTGTTTGGTTATCATCCCAGTTAATAATTCCAACCGAGTGACTTCCTAATTCGTCAAAAGCAATATCAACTCTAGATGGATACCTGTTATTACAAAATGTATCTCTTGGCGTGACCTTCATAGGAATTGTTGGAATAATATGTTTTATCTGATACAAACGTTCATTATCAATTGTTTTCAATGGTTCTGTTGAGCACACAAGCCCACCCCCAAAGAATTGATTTAATGTTGACGTTTTAACCTCTTCGTCATTGAGCAAACCATATGTGAGCCTTAATCCTCTCTCCATCACCTCATTCTTACGAACCATAAGCGCATCTGGATCATTATCCCACCATGCATTCATATAATATCGAAGTAGGTTTTGTTTGATTGTATAAGGTGCAGTCTTGCCACCATTATCAATATTCGTGCTCCACATAGATAAAACATCTGCACCAACTCTCTGTGCATCTACGATACCTATTAATGGGTCATATAAGCCTCCACACATCAAAAGATATGCATCTTGACCCATTCCTTCCCTTATTGCACAAACAGCCTTATAATATGCGCTGACGAGGGTGATCGTATTATCAAAGAAGTGCGCGTCCGGATATATTACTGCGGCCCTGGTAAAATCCAGTTTATGATATACATATCCCCACTCATATCTCAACCGATGATACATTTCATAGAAGTAATTGTAAGTCGAAGGATTCGTTATATCAAATACATAATACGTTGTATCGTTCATTGGAAAAATACAAGGATTTCCGTTTTTTTCTCTTAAAATCCATTCCGGGTGATTTTTCCATACAGTACAAGATTCCTTTGCAACAAATGGGCTTGTCCATATACCAGGAATATAACCAGCTTCTTTTATTTCATCTGCAATCGTTTTCATAGGCTTTGGAAATTTTTCATTCGGTTCCCATTCACCAAGTGTTATTTCCCAGCCTTCATCAATCTGAAATACATCAAATGGAAGTTGTTTCATTTGCATCTCTTTTATATTTTCAACAACATCTTCATAGGTAACCGTCAATCCATAATAATACCAAGTGCAATAGATCGCAGGCGCTTTTGGGGACTTTCTAGCATGATACTTTTCTGCTTTGCACATTGAAAAACTTTCGATCTTACTAAATATATCATTTGAAAGGTCTATTCTTAATGTTTCTGAAGTTATCTTTTTTTCTGGAAATAAATTTATATTAAATGTTGTCCTACACGATAATTTTTCCCATTTACCGTCATCTGTAAGTTCTAATGTTGTATCAAAAAACTGATCACATCCTGTTAAGAATCCAAATAGAACATTTTCATCATCCAAAGAACGGATAATCGTCATCTGGTCGCTGACAAGTTTATGTCCGAAATCTTGACTATTCACTCCGGTTCCTGATTCTAACATACCTCCACAAGCATCCTCAAAACGTTCATCCATTTTCCCAATGGAACATACTCCAGGAAGATCATTTTTATGTCTACCCTGACGATAAAATTCGAAGTTCAGATAATTATCATTACCCAGTTGGAGCATATCACTCTCCGGCATATCCACAAAGATACATTCTTTCAAAAACACGCTTTCATTTCCTATATTTTCAATATGGAATCTTATATCTGTTACTGCTGGTGACTGTTCATAGATCTTAACTTCTCGTGTTACCTTTAAATTGCTGTCACACCAAATATTATTCTCGTCAAATTCCATATTTTTTGAAACTACTACGTCATTTAACCCATAAACAATTTTATGATTAAACTTTAAAATACAGTTTTTATGTTGAATTCTCATTTATGTCTCCACCCCAATTCTACAAGATCTAACTTTCAATTCAGTTTCCTATTAAAAATACAACACAAAGCATGTAACTTCTACGGTAAATCTATTTATTTCTATCTATAATACATATATTTTGGGGAATAATATTTTAGGTAATGATATTCTGTAATATATAAATGTACAGTTATTTTGTACTTTTAAGCATTTTCTTGACTTCATCCGATGGAATTCTAGATTCACAAATTTTTTGTATTGTTTTCTTATATGTAAAATCATCCATCTTGCAATGCTCTAATATCTGCATCGTCTTATATGGAAATGTACAAAATGCCTCAGCCATTGTCCAAGCTGCTGCCATCTGTGTATAGTATCCCTGAAGAAACTCGCGATTTAAAATAGCTAATACTCTTTCGATATATTCACCATTTTGTTCTGCGTTATTCTTAACATCAGCCAAGGTTACACTGCGTCGTCTTGGAATTACCTTTCCACTTTCATCGCTCTTTATATAATGATCAAGAAGGCAGATAAGTCCAAACCTCACATCAAATTCCTCATCAGAATTCAAGTACTTTTGCAAATATTCCCACACTCTTGCTCTATTTTTTTGTATTATTTTAAGACTCACACAAAAGCTGTCACATACCGACCAATTATTTATCTTTGGTACAAATCCGGTAACATACTCAAGGGTTTCATTAATGTCCGTATTTGAATATCCAATAATCAAACCACGTAACATTATTTCTTCGAAATATATATCCTGTGACTCTGCAAGTTCGTTGCGCCAATCATCTCTTACTATTTTTTTTGCCATCTCACGTAAAATAGGCAGTCTTACTCCAAGAACATTCTCTATTCCTGGTAATAAAGTAGATGTAAATTTTTTATAATCCTTTTCGGTAAATAAACATAGTTCTTCTCTAATTGATTCTCTCATTGGAAACACCTTCGCTTTTCTTATTGTTAATTTAGATTCTTATTCCAAACCTTAATTCTATTTTTAATTCACAGTTTTAATTCACAGTTTTAATTCACAGTTTTAGTTCTCAGTTTTAGTTCTCAGTTTTAGTTCTCAGTTTTAGTTCTCAGTTTTAGTTCTCAGTTTTAGTTATTCAAAATATTAATTTAATTATATCAAAATAATTGTATATTCTGTAGTCTTAATTAAGATTAACATGGCTTATTTCAAAATCTTCTCTTTTATGTTATAATTTCATTTAATTATGAACTTTTTAAAAATATTTTAGAAGAGGTGTTATGATGAAAACAGGAATCGTTTTTGAGGGTGGAGCATTCCGTACTGTATTTTCATGTGGTGTTATGGATTCTTTTTTAGATGAAAATATAATGTCAGATTATATTATAGGTGTTTCGGCAGGTGCCGCATACGGTACTTCATATGCCGCCAAACAAAGAGGTCGTGACCTTAGCATTATTATGAAATATTCCCATGACAAAAGGTATATGGGCTTTCGAAATCTAATTAATCCTAAGAACCGAAGTTATTATGGTTTAGACTTTGCATATAATTCAGTACCGAATGAACTTGTTCCTTTTGACTATGAAGAATACTCACGATTTAAAGGAGAGTTTAAAGTTGTAGTAACCAATGTATTAACTGGCAATCCAGAATATTTACCACTTGACGTTAATGATAATAAATTTAAATTATTGCAAGCGACATGTGCATTACCTTTGCTATTTCCATTTATCTACATTAATGATATTCCATATCTTGATGGTGGACTAAGCGACTCCATTCCATATGAAAAAGCATTTGAAGATGGATGTGACAAAGTCGTTGTTGTTCTTACCAGACAACCTGGTTACAAAAAGATTACCAGTCGTTCTACCAAAAGGATTACATATTTGTACAGAAAGTATCCAGAGCTAGTGAAGGATCTTTTGCTTAGAGCAAAACGTTATAATGCTAGCCTTGACCGGCTGCTAGAATTAGAGAATGAGGGAAAAGTAATTGTAATTCGCCCAACTATAACTGATGGATTTGGCCGACTAGAAAAGGACTTTGAGAAAATACAGGCACTTTATGATGATGGAATCAAAAAAGGAATCGATATTTCTAATGAGGTAAAAAACTTTTTTAACCAATAGGAAATACAAAAGATGCAGTTACGGGATTAATAATTCCTCATAACTGCATCTTTTGTGATTCCTATACTTTCACGCACTATATAGTTTAAAAATAATATACTATCACATGGGCTAGCAATGCCGCTTACATTTGTAAGCCCTTGTGCTTTTGCAAGTTTAATTGACCGATAAATATGAAAGTTACTAGATACGATTCCAACGCTTGCATTCTTATCATCAATAAATGCTACACTGTACTTCATATTTTCATTTGTATTATAAGAACGATTTTCCATCATAATCTTACTACTTTCAATTCCTCTTGCTGCAAGATATTCCTTCATGGCGCTTGCCTCCGTAATATCTTCTCCTTCTCCTTGACCACCTGATACGATGATTTTAGTTTCGGGATTCAAGATAATATAATCATAAGCTGTATCTAGGCGCTCTCTAAGTGAATTAGTTACTTTAGTACCTTTTATCTGCGCCCCAAGGACAATGATATAATCGCATTTTACCTTAGGTACCGCAGTCATCTTACTTATTATCAAGCCTTCTAATACTATAAATAAAACAACACCAGTAGCAACTATTCCAGTAAACATTATGTTGATCCACAAGGGTACAACAATATCATTTATTTTTATCATTCTAAAAACAATAAATATCCCCATAAATGTGATTGCAGCAACTAACCACATAAAAACAAATGCTGCACCAAATCCAGCATAGTTTACACACACAATATAATATATCAAACATAAAATCGATATTACTAACCAGATAAAATACATTTTACAATTCCATTTCTATTACTTATTTATATTACATTTTCCACTACTTATTTATATTACATTTTCTACTACTTATTTCTATTACATTTTTTACTACTTATTTGTGTCACATTTTCTACTACTTATTTCTATCACATTTTTTTCTACTTATTTCTATCACTTAATTCTATAACATTTCTTATGACTTTTTTACAGCTTTCTTTAAATTCCTACATCTACATTCATTCCTGCAATAGCAGCATAGTGTGCTGATTTTTGATTACTTCCATACGGATTATCCTCACTATACTTTATTGTTGTATTCGTAACACCACCTGATACATAACTACGCCCACACTCTGGACAAGTTGCAGATTTCAGTGTGACTGATGCAGAAACTACTTGTCCACCACCCTTTGCTGCCTTAGTATATGCATTAGATACATGCTCCTGCTCATGCGCCATTACCTTCGCGCCAGATGAAGATGGATCAATGTGTGATGCAGACTTATATGAAACATTCTCATCAGAGCCATCCTGATATGTCCTGCTTGCACAGGTTGCACACTCTACAGCCCCAGTACGTTTCAATGCCATTAATTCAGACTGACTTGACTGTGCACCTTCTACTGAAGCTGGCGCATTTGCATTATTTGCACTTGTACTATTTGCACTTGTACCACTAAAATGATACGCTCCATGATTATAATTTGCTGAATCACCAATGCTATTAATCATATAGGAATCCCCTTCCTTTAAAATCACTACGCTCACTTGCCACTTATGTATTCTAATAATATTATATTTTAGGTATTCATTTATGTCAACAACGTGTTTTGATAAAGAAAAGTTAATTTGATTTTATTCAAATTATGCTATATATTGTATATTGAAACAATTAACCAATTAGGAGGTTTAAATATGTTTACTTATAATCAAGACGTTACTGCTACTGACTGTGAACCAGGTGTTACTAGAAAGATACTATCTTATTCCGACGAACTTATGATGGTTGAAGTCTCATTTAAAAAAGGTGCGAAAGGAAATTTCCATTCTCACGAGCATTTGCAAATATCATATGTTGCAGAAGGAAGTTTTCAATTTACAATAGATGGACAAACTAAAATAGTAACCCAAGGTGACAGTACCTATATGCCATCCAATTCCGTACATGGCGTACTTGCCTTAGAGGATTCAATCCTTGTTGATGTATTCAATCCCAAGCGGGACGATTTTTTGAAATAGATTTTGGTTGACGGACGAAAACCCCAATATATTTCCTCTTGTTCGCTATTGCCTCTACAGCCATAGGATATTGTCTTCATTCGGTTCGACACCAAAAAGCGTGGTGTCAACCGCTTGAAGACAATATCGTATGGCTGTAACGGCAAATGCGGACAGTTGAGGAAATATATTGGGGTTTTCTGGCTGTACAAGTTGCGAAAATTTATTTCAAGGGAGAATCGTCTGCGTTATTGCTGCGACGGTAGGATTATAGTGGCGTGCCTATGAATTTTTCGAATTTTACATTGAGGATGTATTTTTTCTTTAATTCTTGAAGTTCTTGGAAATGAGGAGTTTGAGAGTGGATTTGTTGTGATGTGGCATCGGTCCAACTCTCAAGGAGTAAAATGTCGTTAGCATTATCTACTGGAAAATAGTAATCATATTTTAGATTTCCTTCTTCATTTCTAGACTTTTTGATGATTTCCTTATCACAAAGCTGATTATAGAATTCGTCTCTTTTACCATCCTTAACGGTATATGTCACATTTATAAGGAACATCTCTTTCCCATTACCAGATTCTGAATCAATCATAATCTTCCTCCACTCGTATATTTAATGAGGGTTTTCTGCCCCTATGCTTCATCAATCGCTTTCCCAATGTCATTACGCATATATTTATTGTCAAAATGGATTAACTTCGTAGCTTCATAAGCATTTGCACGTGCTTCTTTCAGGTTAGCTCCTTTTGCTGTTACACCAAGTACACGGCCACCATTTGTTACAATTTTGCCTTCTTCATCAAACTTAGAGCCAGCATGGAATACATAATAGCCTTCTTTGTTCTTAAAGTTTTCAAAGCCTGTAATTTCAAAGCCTTTTTCATAGTGTTCTGGATAACCATCTGATGCTAGCACTACGCAAACAGCTGCATTATCTTCAAATTCAAGTTCGATGTCAGCTAGCTTTCCATCAATACAAGCTTCAAATACATCAACGATGTCATTTATCATTCTAGGAAGAACTACCTGTGTTTCAGGGTCACCAAATCTCGCATTATATTCAAGCACTTTAGGGCCTTCCGATGTAAGCATAAGTCCAAAGAAAATAATCCCTTTAAATGTTCTACCTTCTGATTTCATCGCATCCACTGATGCCTGATATACGTATTTGTTGCAGAACGCATCCACTTCTTCCGTATAAAATGGACTTGGTGAAAATGTTCCCATTCCGCCAGTGTTAAGTCCCTGATCTCCATCTTTTGCACGTTTGTGATCCTGTGCTGAAGTCATGATTTTGATTGTGTCGCCATCAACAAATGAAAGCACTGAAACTTCACGGCCCGTCATAAACTCTTCAACAACAAGTGTATTTCCAGCCGAACCAAACTGTTTATCAAGCATGATGGATTTAACGCCGTCCATTGCCTCTTGCTTTGTATTGCAGATAAGAACGCCTTTTCCAAGCGCAAGTCCATCCGCCTTTAGAACTGTTGGATATTTTGAAGTTTCAAGGAATTTCATTGCTTCCTCTGCAGATGTAAATGTCTCATAACCTGCTGATGGAATATTATATTTTTTCATGAGATCCTTTGAAAATGCCTTTGATCCCTCAAGGATTGCCGCATTTCTTCTAGGTCCAAATACTCTTAATCCTTCGGCCTCAAATACATCAACAATACCACCAACAAGTGGATCATCCATACCAATTATCGTTAAATCAATTGAATTATCTTTTGCAAATGCCAGTAATTTATCAAATTCCATTGCTCCAATATTTACACATTCTGCATATTCTGCAATGCCTGCATTACCTGGTGCACAATAGATTTTATCTACTCTTTTACTCTGAGCAACTTTCCAAGCAATTGCATGCTCACGTCCGCCACCACCAACGATTAATACCTTCATTAGTTGTTCTCCTTTGCAATCATATTTATGGCTTTGGGGAGAATCACCCATTCTGCCTGCTCCATAACACGCTTTTGAAGTATTTGCGCAGTATCACCATCTTCTATCATAACTGGCTGCTGTAAGATGATTTCGCCAGTATCCATTCCTTCATCCACAAAATGAACCGTAGCACCCGTAACCTTAACACCCTTTTCTAGTACTGCTTCATGAACCCTAAGTCCATAAAATCCTACTCCACAAAAAGCTGGAATAAGCGATGGATGAATATTAATAATTCTATGCGAATACTGATGAACCATAGCTTCTGGAATCTTAACCAAAAATCCAGCTAAAACAATTAAGTCTACGTTATATAGATTAATTGTTTCAAGTAGCGCCTGATTAAATGCTTCTCTTGATAGAAATTCTTTAGGTGATACACATCTTGCATCAATTCTGTTTTCTTTGGCTCTTGTAAGCGCATAAGCACCTGAATTATTGCTAATAACTACTGATATTTCTGTATTTATAATTGTATTATTATTAATTCCGTCAATGATAGCTTGAAGGTTTGTTCCACCTCCAGATGCTAATACGGCTATTTTTAGCATAGTGTAACTCCCTTTTCGCCAGCTTCAACAAACCCTAATACGAAGCCTTCTTCGCCAGCTAGTTTAACTGCTTCAAGCACTGTCTCTACATCCTTTGGATCAACAGCTAGAACCATACCGACTCCCATATTAAATGTGTTATACATCATATCTTCTGCAATATCACCATCTTTTGCAAGCATTTTGAAGATTTCAGGGATTTCATAACTATCTTTTTTGATAACCGCTTTTACGCCATCGTGAAGCATTCTAGGAATATTTTCATAGAACCCACCACCCGTAACATGACTACAGCCTTTAATACGAACGCCTGCATTTTTAATTTCTTTCAGTGTCTTAACATAGATTTTAGTAGGGGTGATCAGTGCTTCACCTAGCGTTTTCCCAAGTCTTTCGTAGTATGTATTAAGTGATTCCTCACTAATTTTAAACACACTTCTGACAAGTGAAAAACCATTACTATGAACACCAGATGATGCAATACCAATTAATATATCTCCATCTGCTATTTCTTTTCCTGTTATAAGATCTTTTTCATCTACAACACCAACCGCAAAGCCAGCAAGATCATATTCATCTTCAGGATAGAAACCTGGCATTTCTGCTGTTTCACCACCAATCAAAGCACAGCCAGACTGAATACAGCCTTCCGCTACGCCTTTTACGATTGTTGCGATTTTTTCAGGTTCATTCTTTCCACAAGCAATATAATCAAGGAAGAAAAGGGGTTCCCCACCTGCACATGCAATGTCATTTACGCACATAGCTACACAGTCAATTCCAACGGTATCATTCTTGTCCATAATAAAAGCCAATTTCAACTTCGTACCAACTCCATCTGTTCCTGAAACCAAAGTCGGTTTTTCCATATCCTTAAAAGCACCCATTGAAAAAGCACCCGAAAATCCGCCAATATTTGTTAAAACCTCAGATCTCATTGTTTTCTTAACATGTTCTTTCATTAACTCAACTGATTTGTATCCAGCCTCAATATCAACGCCAGCATTTTTATAATCCATAGTAATCTCCTTCTTTGTGCTAAATTAGTTACTTTATTGTTTGTTCTATTATTTAATTTATTTATTTATTTATTTATTTATTTATTTGTTTGTTTGTTTGTTTGTTTGTTTGTTTGTTTGTTTGTTTGTTTGTTTGTTTGTTTGTTTGTTTGTTTGTTTGTTTGTTTGTTTGTTTGTTTGTTTGTTTGTTTGTTTGTTTCGTTTCGTTTCGTTTCGTTTCGTTTCGTTTCGTTTCGTTGTTTCGTTGCTTGTTGCTTGTTGCTTGTTGCTTGTTGCTTTTCAACGCCTAACTTAATTACAATTGAATTTGAATTTCAAACGATTTAAAAGCGCCCGGTGAATATGAATTTATCATTATGCATTTACCGCAGACCGGCTGAAAGTAGCGCTAATATTTTTTCCAAGACTCAGATGAAAATCGAACGCAGTGAGACTTTTCATCATCTCTGAGGCTTGCAAAAAAATATGCTACTTGAAGGAAAGGCAAGGCAAATGCATAATGATAAATTCATATTCACCTCACCACCTAACTCTTTGTTTCAAACCCAATCCTAATTAATACTCCTTATAGCCTACTTCTTGAAGTCTTGCATCCTTCTTCTGAACGCTTTCTTTCAAAGATTTGGTATAAGCTTTCAATTTATCTAAAAGTTCTTTATCTGAAGTAGCCAAAATCTTAGCGGCGAGAATTCCTGCATTCGCTCCCCCATTAATTGCAACGGTTGCGACTGGGATTCCTGATGGCATTTGTACGATAGAATATAATGAATCTACCCCGCCAAGTGAAGTTGTATGCATTGGAATACCAATTACTGGCATTGGAAATATTGCTGCACACATGCCTGGCAAATGAGCTGCCATTCCTGCTCCTGCAATAATAACCTTAAATCCTTTTTCCTCTGCGGAATTTGCATATTCGAAAAATACATCTGGTTCTCTGTGAGCTGAAATAATAGTGATCTCGTATGAAATCCCTAATTCTTCCAAAATATCAGCTGCTTTTGCCATAATAGGCATATCTGAGTCACTACCCATAACGATTCCAACCTTTGCCATATTTTACATTCTCCTTCGTTGTTTGATTTCTTTCAAAAGTTTTTAACTTTATTTAACGTCTTATGATTATTCCATAACTCTTTATTTAATATTAATCCATAACTTTATATTTAATATTAATCCATAACTTTTTAAATTGTACTAGTTTATGCATGTGTAGTCAACCAAAATATGACCATTCATAGATAATCTATAGCCATCTATAATTAATTTTATAATTGTTCATCAAATGGCTCGTTCAATTCCATCGCACCCTCAAGGACAAATCTTCCTTCTTTAATTAGAGTAATCCTAGTTCCATCAGCCTTTACTGCCACAATCTCGCCAATCTCATCATATGGAATTGTGATATCTGTATGACAATTATAATATGCCTTTTCTGGTTCCGTTTTTCTTAAGATTGAAACTTCATTATCTCTTGAAATAATCTCTTTCCCATTTGGATTAAATACTGCTACATCTTCTGACCATGTATAACAGGTATCTCCAACTGCAAAATGCGGTCCCATTTTCTCTACTATTAGAATTGGAAGCTTATATACAATGTCGTATTTGTTAGCCATTACATACGCCAAGGTATTAGTGCCAATCGCAAATTCGCCAATCGGAAGCGTATCGTGATTATACAAAAGATTTTCTCTTATAAATGTTTTATTTTTTTCTTCACTATCAAAATTATCACAGCTATAATCTACAACCATTCCGTCCTCAAACTTGACTGTGAGATTCTTATATTTCAATTCATGTAAATATACTTCACTTACATTTAAAATGCCGCTTGTTCCTTTTAGAACTGGAGAGGTGAATACTTCTCCAAGTGGAATGTTGACATCAGCCAAACAATTTTCAAATACCGTCTGCTTCTGAGGGTTTTCAATTTTCATAAGGCTGACTTTCATATCTGTCTTATTTTTATTTTGTCCTTTGATTTCAACATGCCCTGAGCCGTCAAGTGCATCAATTATTGACTGTTGGATTACTTTGTATTTATCATAATCGAGTGTATTTATTTTTACAATTTCAGTAAATATTTCTTCAAAATTATCGCCAATCTCTGGAATCGGATACGCAATTATTGTATAGCTTCGTTCCTCACCCTTGATATATTCATTGACGATGTGACTCGCTTCACTATCATATTTTACACATAATTTCTGCTGTCTTTCATCCAATGAATACGATTCTTTCTTGTTTTCTGGTTCAAATGGATTCTCACCAAATATTTCCATAACCGCTGGACCTGCAAATGTATTCGCTGCCTCCTTGCAATTCTCATATGCAAGTCTTAATGCACCTAATTTTCGTTCAACAAAGGCACTGTCCATATATAAAGTGTTATCAAATCTATGATCATATTCCATTTGCTTATTAGGGCTAGTTGAATAGTATCCAACTTTAAAATTCATTTTTTTATTAATTGTATTTACAGCAGCTCTATATACGGTCGACTTCAGTCCGATTTTTTCAAATAGCTTGATTTCTTCTCTAACTATTCTCTCAAATCCAACGCAATATCTAATATTAACAATCTTCTTCTTTGACAAATCTTTATTTCCAAGAACAAATCCTATACGAAATCCCTCAGTAAATGTTTTTGCCATAGCTTCAATTTCTTCCTGTGGAAGTGAATTAAGATAATCTGCTGTTTTTATTTCGTTATCGGTAATATTCTCGCCATACTTGTACAAATATCTCAAATCATTTAAATCAGAATCCATAATGATATCCATTGCAAATGAAATGTTTGTATCAAGCATTTCGCGTATTCTGTATTCTACAGTAACATCGCTGTAATCACTTACAAACCAATACAGCGCCTCATATAATTCCTTATACTTCGGTTTGGTATCATCCTCAAATATGCAGTATATTTCAATGAACGCTTCTGCGATTATTGTCATATCAAACAAACGTTTTTCATATGCGTACACTATCATCGACCTTATTTCAACATATAAAAATGACAAAAGCCTGCCATACAACTCGTCCATTTTCAAAACGGCATAAGCAGGATTAGCAAAGCTTGTATTATAATTATCACCTCTTATATCTTTAAAAAGTTCTGCATTGGTTTGGGATAATTCTTCTATTGATTTATTATTTAGCTCACCACTATTTACTTGCTGTGACAAACTGTCCATACTCAAAATAAATTGTGCAGTTTTTGCAAAATACGTTATAAACTCAACGCCTATTTTGCATCTCCCACTTTGTGAACTTTCTATACCACAATCGTTAGCAATCTCTTTTATTCTATCAATTGCTAACTCATATCTTTCCTCTAAATTATCATTATACATAAAACTCCAATCTGTCCGCCCCGCGGACCTTAAAATCTGGATTTTTTTTAAATATATATCTTTATTTACATTACCTCTAAATACTCTACTCTTTTTTTGCTTTTAACCGCCAATATAACAAGAATGAAATAATCCCTTTTCAACCGTTCCCGGTGAATGTTCTTTTATCCTTATTCATTTTACCGCCGACCGGCTGAAAGCAGTGCTCATGTTCTGTCAAGACTCAGATAAAAAATGAGCGTAAGCGAGTCTTTTTATCATCCCTGAGGCTTGTAAAGAACATACTGCTTGAAGGAAAGGCAAGGTAAAACGAATAAGGATAAAAGAACATTCACCTCAACACCACCTGAGTGGCCATATTTCTTTTCGCCGTTATATTCCCATCAGTAATACAGATAACATGAATACAGAAAGAATTCCACACAACATAGAGCCAATTTTCGAAAGCAAATAAAACTTATCTTCTTCTTTGAAACTTATTAATCCTATGACGCATCCAAATATTGCTAACATTGCGCTACTAAGCCCAATACTGCCAAGTGAAACTCCAGCGTTCCCATTTGCTCTAAATGATATCGATACACCATATATGAGAAGGCACAATGATATTATGCCCAAAATTGTAGAAATGGTACCACCAAGTGTTTCATTTTTATCAGAAAATTTATACTTTCTAAATGGTCTCATGATTTGGCTTTTTTCCTTTCTTTTACTGATTTCCATACAAAAAACATCAGGTAACCTATTATCCCACCTAATGTATTAAGAATTATATCATCCACATCAAATATTCCAACCCTGGACATAAGTTGTATTAACTCAATCGACAAAGTAAGTGCAAATGTGGATATAGTAACTTGGCAAATTTTAAGCCTATTATTGGTTAAGATTGGAAGGAATATTCCAAACGGTATAAACGCTACTACGTTTCCAATTAAATTTGTAAACACGGAAGCTACTCCCAAGTGTCCAGAATAGACTATAAATCTTTGGATTTCTTTGAAAGGTGTAAGATTATATCTATAATTAGTCGCACTTGATGTTCTACCAAACATATCTGCGAAGAACAGAAAATATACCAATATACTAATATAGAGTAAAAATGCTCCTAACTTCATCCACTTACGGATTTTATCATTAATTTTCATATACCCCTCTTATTTAAGGTTCATTAAATTCGTTTAAATGGTTAAAACAAAGTATCAGATTTATGTGAAAGAAGTCTTGCACCATTTACCACCAGCATCACTCCAACCGCAATACTAAATACAATTATTATTATTCCCATTACAAGAACAAGAAGTTTTCCGCCGCTTACAATCAGCATTACTCCAGAAGCAATACCAAATACGATCATTATTATTCCCAATACAAGATTCAGTGTTCCTGATAATTTAATTTTTTTATATAATTTTTCAGTCATAATTCAGATCCAACCTTTCACATTGTTTTTAATATATTAATATTGCTTGTCTAAGACAAGATTACTACACTAATCTTCTTTTACTTTATGCCATACTTCTCATAATATTCATCAATCGCTGCTTTGATTGTATCATCAATTATCACTTTACCTTTATATGGCTTGTTATAAAGATGTTCAATCACTTCACCCATCGTTACAATCGCTGTTGTTTCTATACCATATAATTCTTTAATTTCTTCAAGTGCACTTTTTTCGCCTTTTCCTCGTTCCATACGATTAACAGAAACTACAAGACCAAGTACCTCAACATTTCCTTGTGCTTTTACGATTGGATATGTTTCTTCTATTGATTTTCCAGAAGTAGTAACATCTTCAACAATTATAATTCTGTCGCCATCATTAATTGGACTTCCCAAAAGTATTCCTGTATCGCCATGATCTTTAACTTCTTTTCGATTCGAACAATATCTAATATCCTTATTGTAAAATTCACTAATTGCCATTGCGGTTGCTACTGACAAAGGAATTCCTTTGTATGCTGGTCCAAATAACACATCAAAATCCATTCCAAATTTATCATCAATTGCTTTTGCATAATATTCACCAAGTTTTCTTAACTGCGATCCTGTTCTATAAAATCCTGTATTAATAAAAAAGGGTGTCTTACGACCGCTTTTTGTAACGAAATCTCCAAATTTCAGGACTCCACAATCTACCATAAATTCTATAAATTCTAGTTTATACTTCTGCATATTATCCTTTTCCTCCTAAATTATACGATTTTTCGATTAATCGTTTATATAAATTATTATTTAATAATTACATATATCTTTATAGCTATTATTCCTCACGAAAATCGAAAAGGACTATCTGATATTAACTTCTATACTAATATAGCATATCAGACAGTTCTTTTCAATTATTCAATAAATAATATTTCATTCCATTCTGATACTTCTGCCCTTTATTTCAAACACCATAAATGATTGATTCACCTTGTTTTTCTTCAAAATCACTGTATCTATCAACGTTACAATCAGCAAAATGTCGATTGTATAAAACAATCCATGATTTCCATAACTTCCGGTTTCCAAAATGGATCCCCAAAATGTACTGCCCCTGGTATTTTTATCATTTCAACCCGCTTACCTGCATTGCTCAAAGCCTCATATAGCATATCACTCTGGCTAATATCCACAGTTGTATCACAGGTCCCATGTATAATCAAATATGGCACTCTTGTTTTCTCTTTGTTTATATAGATAATAGGATTCGCTTGTTGAACAAGATTAGGAATTTCCAAAATATTTTTTCCGCCAAAGAACATTCCTGCCGTAGAATCCGCTGACATATTGTCTCTAGGCACCTGTGGTGTATTCATTTTACTGATATCAGTAGGTCCAAACAAATCAATCACAGCCTTAATAGGTAAATCCCCTATTTCAAGGTTTTCGTCACTAAATTCTTGCAAATCTTTAGTCATTTCTGTCATGACAGCTGTATGTGCCCCAGATGAATCACCTGCAATTACCATTTTGTCAATGTCTGCATTATATTCCTTAGAATGTTCCATCATAAACCTAATTGCAGTCTTCATATCTTTAATCTGAGCTGGAAAAGGTGCGATTTCTGAATATCGATACTCAACAATCGCAATCACATATCCCTTCTTCGAAAATTCCATTAAGTATGGCATGCTCTTTACCATTTTCTGCTTTCGCCATCCAGATCCTTGTACATACATTACTAAGGGATATAAAACGCCTTCACTATTATCAGGTGGAATGATAATATTCATATGTAATGGGTATTGATCTTTAACTGCATACTGAATATTGTGTGCTGTGCAGAATATGTTCTTTAAATCAACATTTAGAATCCTAATCATAATTATTCTCCTATTGTAAATGCATTAATCCAATCATTTCTTGCCAAAAATTAGTATATAACATTTTTTTGACCATTACAAGGTTTTGTCTTCAAATATCTTAAGACCTGCAATGCATCCTTGTATAGGTTATACCTTTGCTGCGCCCATGATTGGGGCAATAAAAAATGGGCCTCATGATCAGAGGTCCATTATATATATTTGCATTTTTACACTTATCTTACTGCCCCAATCAAATCATTAATATCATCGACGCCGTACTTCTTCATGTAAGCTTGAATTCCTTCAATAACTTCTATTGTTGCATATGGATTTGCAAAATTGGCTGTTCCAACTGATACAGCTGTCGCTCCTGCCAAAATAAATTCTATTGCATCTTCCGCTGTTGTTATTCCACCCATACCTATAATTGGTAATTTCACAGCATTTGCTACTTGATACACCATTCTTACCGCGATTGGCTTAATGGCTGGTCCCGAAAGTCCGCCTGTTTTGTTAGCAACTGCAAACTGTCTTTTATCGATATCAATCTTCATACCTGTAATCGTATTAATAAGAGAAAGTGCATCTGCTCCACCAGCTTCTGCTGCCCTTGCCATTTCTGTAATATCCGTCACATTAGGACTTAACTTCATTATAATTGGTTGCTTTGCATGTTTTTTGACTGCTGCAGTTATTTGTTCAATAGCCTTGGGGTCTTGTCCAAAAGCGATTCCACCCTCTTTTACATTTGGGCAAGATATATTGATTTCTAGCAAATCTACTGGTTGATCAGACAGTCTTTCCACAACATCTATATAATCTTCTTCTGTTTTTCCACATACATTTACAATGATTTTCGTTTTGTAAGTTTGAAGAAAAGGCATATCTCTTTCAATAAACACTTCCATTCCAGGGTTTTGCAGTCCTATCGCGTTAAGCATTCCGCCATATGTTTCTGCAATTCTTGGCGTTGGATTTCCTGCCCAAGGGATGTTTGCAACACCTTTTGTTACGATTGCACCAAGTCTATTCAAATCAACAAATTCACTGTATTCTATTCCTGATCCAAATGTTCCCGACGCTGTCATTACTGGATTTCTTAATTCAACTCCGGCCAAATTCACTTTCATATTCATTATATTTCGACCTCCTTTGAGTTAAATACAGGACCTTCTTTGCACACACGCTTATTATACACACGTGAATGATCATCAATTTCAGTCGATTGACATACGCATCCAAGACAAGCACCTACTCCACACGCCATCTTTTCTTCCATTGATATATAAGCTTCAATATTATTTTCCTGTGCATATACTTTGATCGCACGAAGCATTGGTTTGGGTCCGCATGCATAAATAACATCGCCCGTAATACTATGCTCTTTCATCGCATCTAATACATTTCCTTTTGTTCCGACGCTACCATCTTCTGTAGCAATCGTAACTTTTCCATATTGAGCAAATTCTTCATCCAAAAAAAGTTCATCTCTATATCCGAGTACAATCTCTTTCTCGCAATTTAGCTGTTTTGCTAATTCAAGCATCGGAGGAATTCCAATTCCCCCTCCCAATAATATAGCCTTTTTATCAAAAAGAGTATACCCATTTCCCAGGGGTCCCTGAATATCAATCACTTCATCACTTTTAAATGTTGAAAACTCCTTCGTTCCCTTGCCCACTACTCTATACACAATTCGAAGCTTACTTCCATCTATTTCACAAATACTAATAGGCCTTGGCAACAATCTCGAGCCATCTTTTGAAAACACAGTAATAAATTGTCCAGCCTTTGCATTCTTCGCAATATCCTCCGTCTGAATCCACATACTATAAACATCAGATGCTATTTTCTCCTGTTTAACCACAACAGTCTTTTCCTTAAACCCACTAGTCATCCTAATTCCCTCACCTTAAATTTTTTCATCTCATCCAACCACATCTTTATTTCATATCTTATATTTTTGTCTTTTATATTTTGTCTTTTGTCTTTTATCTTTTATCTTTTGTCTTTTGTCTTTTATCTTTTATCTTTTATCTTTATCTTTTGGCTTTTATCTTTTATCTTTTATCTTTTATCTCCGCCCTAGGTTTTAAAAAGTACCCAGTGAATACGGATTTATTATGATGCATTTTGCGCTGACCGGCTGAAAGCAGTGCCCATGTTTTTTCCAAGACTCAGATGAAAATCGAACGAAGTGAGCATTTTCATCATCCCTGAGGCTTGCAAAAAACATACTGCTTGAAGGAAAGGCAAGCAAAATACATCATAATAAATCCGTATTCACCTCACCACCTACTTTTTCAAAACCCCTCTTATCTCCTCCACCATATCAATGACAGCCTGCCTTGATGCATCAGCATAATTCAAAGCTCCAAATGATGCATATTTTTCTTGTTTATAAGCCGCTATAATTCCGCGTGAGCTATTCACAATAGCACCAAGCCCGTCCTCATTAAAGTAAGGTGCTAAGTCTTTTGCTGTACCACCTTGTGCACCATATCCTGGTACAAGAATGTATGTCTTTGGCATTAATTTACGAAGGATTTTACCCATTTCTGGATAAGTAGCGCCTACCACAGCTCCAACGTAGCTGTAATCATTGCCCATATGAGTTTCGCCCCACTTAGCAACTTGCTCTCCAACTAGCTCATAAAGTGGTCTACCATTCACTAACTGATCCTGAAACTCTCCACTAGAAGGATTAGAAGTCTTCACCAAGATGAAAATTCCTTTGTTCTCCTCCTTACATACATCAATAAATGGATTGATTCCGTCAGAGCCAAGATACGGATTAACTGTTGCAAAATCTTCATTAAAAACGCTGATTTTTTTAGTTCCTACTTGAACCTTGCCTAGATGAGCAATCGCATAAGCCTGAGAAGTAGAGCCAATATCGCCTCTCTTTACATCACCAATCACTACTAAATCTTTTGATTTACAGTAATCAACCGTTTTCTGGAAAGCTTTGAGTCCTTCAATTCCAAACTGCTCATACATTGCGATTTGCGGCTTGACGGCCGGAATAATATCATAAGTTGCATCAACAATACCTTTGTTGTACTGCCAAATAGCTTCTGCCGCTCCTTCTAATGTTTCTCCATACTCGGCAAATGCTGCCTTTGTAATATGTTCTGGAATATAATTCATCATAGGATCTAATCCAACGACGATAGGTGCATCCACTTTTTTGATTTTATCAACTAATTTATTAATCATATTTTACCCAAATCCTTTCCAATTTTCATTTTCTACTTTGCTTCTGCTGAATATATTACCTCGCCTGCTACGATTGTAGCCATAACTTTACCTTTAACTTTCTTGCCGTTAAATGGTGTATTCTTTCCTAATGATACGAATGTGCTGCTATCAATTATATATTCTATATCTGGATTAATAATTGTTATATCTGCAATCTTACCTGGTAACAGTGTTCCTTTATCAAGTCCAATGATTTTAGCTGGATTGTAACTCATCTTCTCCGCTATCTGCATTGGTGTAATATAGCCTGTATCCACAAGTGCTGTAATTGTAAGTGATACTGCAGTTTCAAGACCTGTAATTCCAAATGGTGCTTCATCTAAAGGTACGTTTTTTTCCGATACGTGATGTGGCGCATGATCTGTTGCGATTACATCCATAATATCATTCTTCAGACCTAATCTCAAAGCTTCCATATCTTTTCTACTTCTAAGTGGGGGATTCATCTTAAAATTTGCATCATCGCTTGTAATATCGTCTTCTGACATTGCAAAATGATGCGGACACACTTCTGCGGTTACTGGAAGTCCCTCTTTCTTTGCAAGTGCTACCATCTTAACACTGTCCTGCGTTGAGCAATGGCACAAATGCAATTGTGCTCCAGTATTTTTTGCTATCAGAATATCTCTTGCAACAATAGAATCTTCAACAATATTCATAATCCCATATACGCCAAGTTCTTTTGCTTTATCTCCTGCATTCAAAACGCCTCTAGCAGCAAGGTCCTTGTCTTCACAATGTGCAAATACAGGAACACCAACTTCTGCCGCAAGTCTCATAGCTTGTCTACATACTCTGGCATTCATTACTGATTTACCATCTTCGCTAATTGCAACTGCTCCATTTTTAAACAGTTTTTCAATATCTGTCAAAAATTCACCTTCTTGTCCTGCTGTAATAGCAGCGATTGGAAGAACGTTCACCTTCGTTACTTCTTTTGCTTTATCAATCACAAATTTCAAAGTGTCTAAGTTATCTACTACTGGTCTTGTGTTCGGCATTGCACACACTGTTGTAAATCCGCCCTTTGCTGCTGCTCGAGCACCGGTACGAATTGTTTCTTTGTGCTCAAATCCTGGTTCTCTAAAATGAACATGCAAATCAATCAATCCTGGCATAACGAAACAACCAGTGGCATCAATTATATTATCTACTTCAACGATCAGATTTTGTTCAACCTCTTTAATTATTCCATCCTCAATTAACACATCATAAATACCATCTTTTTTAGTTGCTGGATCTAAAACTCTGCCATTTTTAATTAAAGTCTTCATTTGCATACCTCTATCTTCCATAATACTTATTATATTTTAACATAAATTCACTATATTTTCTATGATTAGTTTGTCGCATATTCTAGCATATCTTTCAGTACATCAACACCAAATAAGTAATTCTTGCCACAGAAATGGCAGTTCACCTCTATAGGCTTACCCTCGTCAATGATTTCTTGTAGTTCTTTCTTACCTATACTAACAATCGCTTTTGAAACACGATGTTGTGTACAATTACAGTGAAATTGCGTTGGAATTTTACTGAGGATTTTCAAATCAAATTCTCCCAGTATTTCTTCTAGAATCATCTCTGGTGTCATTCCTCGTTCCAGCATTGATGTCACAGACTTTATTTCATTGATTTTCTTTTCCAACTTATCAATTATTTCTTCTTCTGCATCTGGTAACAACTGAATAATAAATCCACCAGCCTGTAGCACTGTATTCTCTTTTGACATCAAAACGCCCAATGCAACAGATGATGGGACCTGTTCACTGGTTGCATAGTAATATGTCAGATCTTCAGCTATTTCGCTAGTAATAAGAATTGTCTGACCCAAGTATGGTTCTTTTAATCCAATATCTTTGATTACGCTTAAAACGCCAATTCCCAACGCTGCTGCAACATCTAACTTACCATCTTTATTAGCAGGAATAATAACTTCTGGATTCTTAACATAGCCTTTTACATTTGCTTTCGCGTCAGCCGTTACTGTAAGTCCTCCGATTGGTCCGTCGCCTTCTATTTGAAGTGTAAGTACATCACTGTCGTTTTTCATCATGCTTCCCATCATAGAACCCGCTGTTAATAATCTGCCCAAAGCCGCTGTTGCCACTGGACTAGTATTATGAATCGCTCTAGCTTCTTCTACCAAATCTTTCGTCGTTGCTGCAAATGCTCTTATCTGATTATTTGCTGCTGTTGCTCTAATAATATAATCACTCATGTATTTTCCTCTTTCCTTAATTTAGGTTGTCAATTCCTTTGATAGTTATTTTTACCTTTTAATTATTTATTTTTTCCTTAACCACAAAATATATTCTTTCACTATTATCCGTAGGTGGATTTTGAGTAAATGCATCATATATATTCAATATCTCTAACCCAGCCGTGGCTAATGATTGCTTAACTTCCTCTATAGTGTAACCTCGCTGAACATGGGTTTCTTCGTATTTTCTAAAAAGTCCATTTTCTTCCTCAATAAATATTGTCATTTCATATTCATTGAGTGACTCATCTTCATAATAGTAGTTGTCCCAAATAAATGCTGCGTTTTCACGATTTTCAGCGATTGTATTTTCACCTAAAACATCTCTAAAAAAATGTTGTGTCTTCATATCAAATATAAAAACACCATTCTCCTCCAGTGCTTTTTTTACACATTTAAAAACTTCTAAAAGTTCATCTTCTTCTATAATATAGTTCATAGAATCACATACACTTACAACTGCCGAAACTGGAGCCGGAACTGCAAAATCTCGCATATCTTGTAGCGTATATATTATGGAATCTGAATTTTCTAATTCTTCTGACTCATCACATTCTTCTAATTCTTCACATTTTTCTGACTCATCACATTCTTCTGACTCATCACAGTCTTCTGACTCATAAATGTTTCTATATTTTTTACTACTTGCGATCATCAACATTTCTTGTGAATTGTCTATGCCAATCATGTTGAAGCCAGCATTACTTAATATTTCAGTAAATGTTCCGGTTCCGCATCCCAAATCAACGATTGAACAATTCCTATCCTCAGCATTAACGCCATTATCTTTTAATAGTCTAATCACATATTGAGCCCATTGCTCATATGGAATGTTATCCATAAATATATCGTAAACTTCTGCAAATCCAGTATAAGCCTCCATAATTACCATACCTTTCTTATGTTATACTAACAAGTTTTTTTACCAAAAGCAAGCTTGATTATTTATAGTCAATACACTATACTATAATTATTATTTTTAAATTCAGTATCTTACTAAAGTAGTAATAGGAACGAGGAAAACCATGAACTCAAGTAAATTAAAGCAAAGCATTCAAGGAGTCAATTTATTTCGAATGATATTTCCAATATTATTTTTATTCCTTTTACTCATTGTCACTTTACAATTCCCACTAGTTAATTGCCTGTTTCCAACGAACATAGATTCATCAAAATCGCCAACTGAATTATACAATTCCAAATCTATTTATGTTAAAACAAATACTGGGAAACTATATTATACAGGTTATGATTATCTAAAGGGGTCTTCGGTAAAAGGACACTACTTCTATTCACTAGAAAATGGAAAATGTACTATTTATTTATTTTCTAAAATTTATTTTAAAGATGGCGTACCAAGCACTCTCGACAATGTTGAAATCAAAGCAATGTTAATTCATAATCGTTCTAATCTTGAGCAGTTGCTAACACTAATGGCAAAAGATATGAATTGGACATATGACGGACTTGCTTCTTGCACAGACACTGTAATCATAAGCCAAATGAATTATGCAGTTATCCCCTCTGTATTAATTGGAATTTTCATCTTTTTTGCCTTTTCATTTTCACTTGCACATATTTTCATTTTGTTATTCAATATATTTATGCCTCAATATGCATATACATTTGTTGTACTGGGACATCATGGCGCTCGTAAGAAAATCATTATAGACGCCGCTAACGAATTGGAATACAAAATATATTTCAAAGCAGAAAATATGTATTTAACAAAACATTACTTTATCTATGCCAGTAAATTCAATATTGCAATTATTCCACTCGCCAATATGGCATGGGCCTACAAATACAGTCGCCTTCACAGATATTTTATTTTTGGTCATATGAATTACACGATAAAAATCTACACAAAAAACAAATTTCAATATATATTTAGCGGAAAAACAAAAGAATCTGCTGATAATTTTTTAGCTTATCTCAAAGAACAAAACGAAAACATGCTCATTGGCTATATTCATGAAAACCGATTGAATTCAAAAGATATTATGCATTCTATATTATCATTTTTATTCAAATAATTATCACTAAAAATGTACCCTACCAGATTGAGATTTTCTATCCTCAAGCTTGTAGGGTACATTTTTTGTATAATATACTTACTATATAGAATACGAAGTCCTATACGTTAGCGCCACAACATTTTTTATATTTCTTACCACTACCGCATGGACAGGGATCATTTCTACTAACTTTACTTTCTTTAACAACTGTGCTAGAACGCTTCTGTTCTTTGTAAAGCTGTTTTCTTTTTTCTTCAGAAAGTAATGAGTCCCATTGTTTAAGTTCATATAACCAATCCGCTTTTGCTCCTACCATATTGTAGTAAAGCTTTTCTTTATCAAAATCAAGGCTAACTTTCGTATCTTCTTCCAACGTTTCAATTGGATTTGCTACTTTCAAGCTTTCATTGATTCCATCAAGGAAACCGGCCATAATCACTGGTTCGACTTTAAACTTTTTAGCTAATTCTTTTACTGTTCCTGTAACAGGCGTATCCACTGTCTCAAGGATTTTCTCATAAATACCTTGTTCAAGGTTAAAATAACCTCCCCAAAATTCAGACGCTTGCTTCTCATTCATTTCTGTTTCGTATGCTAAATTTCTCCATGTTTCAAGTAATGTCATATTTTTTACCTCTCTGTTTTTCATTTTATCTAATTAACCAAAAACAGATGTTATATTGCTATAACATCTGTTAATTGCATATTGATCATTACTGTAATTCTTTAAAAACTGCTAAATAAAGATCCAGTATATTTATAATTATAATTCCCTGTACTAAAAAAGGATGTTGGTCACCAATATATTATATCACAAACAAGCGTAAAAACAACCCGAATTTATTTGTAGAAATCATCTGCTGGCATTACTCCGCCAATTGACGCTGGATTCTGATCAAAAATTACCTTCAAATATGTTGATACCTTAGTTTTCATTTCACTACCATCAATAAATGTTATATTGCAGTATGGTATTGCTCTTTTTGCAACTGTAGCCTTAAATATGTCAAAATCCTCTACTAGCTGAGCTGCACTATCTACATTTGCATTTACATACAATACCGACTCTTTGTACTCTTTAATAAATTGTTGTACTGCCTGCGGATTCTTGTCTGCAAAATCCGAATTCACAGCAACAACGCCTGTCACAACTGTGCTATTCTTTCCTGCATATTTTTCCCACTGTTCTGTCACATCTAATGCTATCTTAATGTTCTGATTCTGCATCATTACAGTTGTCGCATATGGTTGTGGTAACATTGCAATTGCATTTGGCGAAGTTGCAAGCATTGCCGCAACTTCAGTCGCTTCCGACTTAAATTCAATTGTTACATCTTTTTCTGGATTAAGTCCAGCTGATTTAAGCAAATAATCCAACGTATACTCTGGCGTTGTTCCCTTTCCTGTTGTATATATAGTCTTACCCTTTAAGTCCTGTATTGATTTAATTGAATCTCCTGTTTGAAGAATATAGAGCACACCTAATGTATTAATACCAATTATTTTCACTTTCCCGGCACTCTTGTTGTAAAGATTCGCTGCAAGATTACACGGAATTGCGGCAATCTGCACATCTCCTTTAATTAAATCTGTTGTAAATTCATCTGCAGTTCCTGCAATTGTAAATTCATAATCATTAAGTGCCGTTCCCGCTTTCGCATTCTTCATGATTTGAACCATACCAATTGCTGTTGGCCCTTTTAGTGCTGCAACATTAATGGCGATTTTATTTGTTGTAGCCGATTCATCTTCCGTCGATGCGTTATTAGTACTATTTGAATTGCTGTCATTTTGGCAGCCTGTAATAAATGACATACAAAGTACTAACATTAATATTACTGATACTATCTTTTTCATGATTTTTTTCTTCTCCTCAATATTCAATATGCAAATTAAAATTACACATATATTTACATCTCAACTATTTTTTACATTGTTATTATGTTTATATATATTAACACTAATTTGGTTGCTTTATCAAGTACCCAAAATAATAAGGCCAAAAAACGGATATCATTTTTGGGCCTTATTATTTTGACTAAAATTCTATATTATTATCCGAAATTGCTTTGTAGTATGTAATCAGTGGAATAAATCCTTGTGCAAATGCTTTTGTACCACCACCAGCACTAATTATTGCATCCTCAAATATCTCCTTTTTACCACCCACATTTCCAACTTGTAGCTTTACCGAATTATTAAAGGTCTTAATTCCTGGATTTAAATATTTTGTTTCACCTGTAAGCTCATATGCAATCGCAAGTGCTTCAAGCAACAGGGTATTATTTCCAAGACGGTTCAGACTTGGAAGTTCTTTATAATAGAATAGACCATTATCCAAAAGGCAATTTTCTATCAAATCATCCACAGCACGAATTATCATCTGTTTTATTTCATCATTTGGAAATGCTCTATGATAACGCATTAGGCTTCCCACGGCTACTGATATCATAAATCCTACTCGAATTGTAGTATTATCTGTATAGGGTGCTAACCAGTGGCCATAATCTTGTTCCCATATTTTAAAATTCTCTACTATCCAATCACATTTTTTAACCCATTTTTTATCATGCGTTTCAACATATAGCGCAGTTAGTGTCCTAAGCGCCCATCCAGTTTCCCTAGCATTTGCCTCACCTGTATGTGCAAACATTGGCGTATCTAATAGTTTTAATACATTTTCACCAATACCAATTGCTGTTTCAAATCCTCTTTCATCTCCCGACAAATGATAGTAATCAAAAAGGCCCTCCACCCACTCATGTGAGCAAACCATTATTCCATTTTTGACATGTCCGTTTGTATGTTCCCACTGGCCACCTATACGAAGTGGATCATCACTAAAATGACATACATCAACATCCATCCAATGACTGCAGGCAACAAATGTATAATCAAGGAATCTTCTTATCCCTGTTCTAGCATACATAAGTGCACAAGCATGTGGGAAATCATATTCATTATTAGTCCATACCTGTTCACCATTACCACGTCCTTGGGTTGTATATCCCGGATCTGGTGCATCTCCCCAGTTTAACATTCCAAAGCTCCTAGAATGAGTGTCACCCTTATTAATCAATGCGATTTCCACTTCTTGATTTAATTTCTCTGGAAATACATCAAGCATAACATCAGCCTCTTTAAAAACCTTCGGTGAAATAAATGGCCTATCCGGCATTTGATAAATGAGACTTCTATTGTCTATTTCTTTCAGTGGTTCATTCGCACTATGGAAATGCAGTAAGAATCTTTGCTCTCTTGACATTCCTGACTGCATAACAACATTTCCTATGTTTTCTGGAACCAGCATAAGTGCAATTCCATCCTTATCCGCTTTTACTGCTTTGGGATAATTTTGATGGGCCTGAAATATAGTTGCACAAACACCACCATTTGAATCCGTTCTATCTGTAAAAAAAGTACCATAAACAACTTCTGCAAAATGTTCATTTGCCTCTTTTAACAAATATTGATCATCTATATACCTGTTAACTTCTTGTCCATTCATTCCAATTGAAAACTCTGTCTTATAATTTGAGTTTCCGACACATGTTCTGACATCACAAACAGGCGCTTTTTGTTGAATACTATCTAATTCGCCAACTCCTCTTGTGTAAAAGATTGGTCCTTCAGCATTAGAATTATCAGTAATCTTATCTCCACATCCAGTAGAATCCAGTGAAGTTTCCATATCTAAATTCACTAACTGATTACTAATTTTTGAATTTATATTATCTTTTATATAAAACACTAACGAGGCTACTTTTAATGGTTCATATGTTGTATTAATAATTCTATAGGATACTTCTACCCATGGTTTCTTAGCGTAAGCAGTAATCTTAAGTTCAAATTCAACGTTGTTATTCTTACTTCTATTGACCCCCTTTGCAGTAAAAGCACTACATATCGGGCCTGATTCGACTATGCTCCACTTTCCAATTGCCATTTCATAAAGAGATCCCTTGCCATCTATTAAATATGGGCCCTCAAACTGTTCTGCTAGATATATCTTGTTTCCATCACTCAATTGTTCAAATATATTACTACTATTATGTTTTAATTGAAATGAGAGTCCATCACAGTCTACGTTAAATCCGTCTTCTATTTCGCAAACCTTCATTCCCTCGTAAATCGACACCTCTGATGAATCAAAATCGCAGTTTAATGTTGTTTTTGCATTTGCTGGTAAATTCGCCATGAATCTCAAAAACATATATCGAACTGAACCATCGTCATAATATGACGTGACTTTTCCTTGCATAGGTACTGGCTTACCATTTTGCAACACAGTAACTTTTGACAAGTTTTTAAGTTCTCCTTTTTTTACTGGAATTGCAACAAAACAATGCTCTTCATCTCTTGAATATCGATATAATTTATCAAAATAAATCTCTACCATAACATTTGTCCTCCCAAATTGTTCTTTTTGCTAAGTTCTTTATAATTGTTATGCACTTCATCTTAATTACTATAATAAATCGTTTAATCTGTGATTTCCACTGAATAGCATTACATCTGTTATAATTTTACAGTTTTTATATTTTTATTGTATAATTGTAACTTTTTTCATGGATTTTATTTAAATTATAACATAAAATATTGATATTATTTTGCTTATTGTGATTTTGTCGCACAAATCAACATTTTGCCATAAACCACTACATGTTGTGTTTTTTTTATGTACTTTTTTCTATATTTTGTAGACAGTGGTTTTTTTAAGTGATATAATTTGTTTTATTAGAAGATATAAAATTCTAATATATGGATGGGGAAAGGAAATTTCATGATGAAAGTAATTAAAAGAAACGGAAGAGAAGTTACCTATGATCGTAACAAAATAATGCTAGCAATTCAAAAGGCCAATGCTGAAGTAGGCGCAAAAGAAAAAATAACTGACGAAAAAATCGAATCGATTGTAAACGCAATTGAAGGTAGAGATATTCCTACAATGTATGTCGAAGAAATACAGGATATCATTGAACAAATGTTAATGCTAGAGAAAAAATTTGTACTTGCAAAAACCTACATTATTTATCGTTATACAAGGGAACTTGTACGTCGAGCAAATACTACTGACGAATCTATATTGTCTCTTATTCGAAACGAGAACAAAGAATTAAACGAAGAAAATTCAAACAAAAACACAACATTGGCTTCAACCCAAAGGGATTATATTGCTGGCGTTGTTTCAAAAGATTTAACAAAAAGAATACTTCTACCTGAAAAAATTGCAAAAGCACACGATGAAGGTGCGATCCATTTTCACGACGCAGATTATTTTTTACAATCAATTTTCAACTGCTGTCTCGTAAATATTGGTGATATGCTTGAGAACGGTACTGTAATGAATGGAAAACTAATCGAAAGTCCGAAAAGTTTCCAAGTTGCATGTACAATAGTTACACAGATTATTGCTGCAGTTGCTAGCAGTCAATACGGTGGTCAATCCGTAGATATTAAACATCTTGGAAAATACCTTCGTAAAAGCAGACTGAAATACGAAAAACACTATAGAGGAAAATATGGCGCTCAATTAAGCGAAGAATTAATTGAAAATTTCATTGCAGACCGTCTATACGACGAATTAAAAGCAGGCGTGCAAACAATTCAATATCAGATTAATACTTTAATGACAACAAACGGTCAATCACCATTTGTTACATTATTCTTAAATCTTGATAAGAATGATCCATATATCGACGAAAATGCAATGATTATTGAAGAAATACTTAGACAACGTATTGAAGGAATCAAGAATGAAAAAGGGATATATGTAACTCCTGCTTTCCCAAAATTAATATTTGTACTTGATGAGCATAACTGCCTTAAGGGTGGCAAATATGATTATCTTACAGAAATAGCTATCCGTTGCTCCGCAAAAAGGATGTATCCTGATTATATTTCAGCTAAAAAGATGCGTGATAATTATGAAGGCAATGTATTCAGCTGTATGGGATGTAGAAGTTTCTTAGCTCCATGGAAAGATGAAAATGACGAATACAAATGGGAAGGTCGTTTTAATCAAGGTGTTGTCTCATTAAATCTTCCTCAAATCGGTATTATTGCCAATGGCGACGAAGAGAAATTCTGGGAAATACTAGAAGAAAGACTCGCACTTTGCTATGAAGCATTAATGTGCCGCCATAGAGCACTTGAAGGCACTTTATCAGACGTAAGTCCAATCCATTGGCAGTATGGTGCAATTGCAAGATTGAAGAAAGGCGAGACGATTGATAAACTACTTCACAATGGTTACTCCACTCTTTCTCTTGGATACATTGGTTTGTTCGAACTTACCAAAGCAATGAAAGGTGTCAGCCATACAGAAGCTGTCGGAACTGAATTTGCATTAAAAGTTATGAATCGTTTGCGTGAAGCAACTGATACATGGAAAAAGAATACAGGACTTGGATTTGGACTTTATGGTACTCCAGCTGAAAGTTTATGCTATCGATTTGCAGAAATTGACAAAGAACGTTTCGGAGTTATTAAAGATATTACAGACAAAGGATACTACACAAACTCATACCATGTTGATGTAAGAGAAAAAATAGATGCATTTTCAAAGTTTACATTTGAAAGTCAATTCCAACCAATTTCCTCAGGTGGTGCAATCTCTTATGTTGAAATTCCTAATATGAGAAATAACATTCCAGCACTTCGAGAAGTTGTCAAATTCATATATGATAACATTCAGTATGCTGAATTTAATACAAAATCGGATTATTGCCAGGTTTGTGGTTTTGATGGTGAAATCATCATTAATGAAGATCTAGAATGGGAATGTCCACAATGTCATAACAAAGATCATTCAAAAATGAATGTTACAAGACGTACTTGTGGTTATCTTGGTGAGAATTTCTGGAATGTCGGCAAGACAAAAGAGATTAATTCTAGAATTCTTCATCTGTAAAGAGAAAATTTCTGATGTAATTTCTTGATTTAAAAAGAAGGTCATGCGTAAGCATTGCCTTCTTTTTTCTTTTAAAAGCGTTTGATTAAGAAAGGACTAGCTTAGCATATAAATGGGAAACGATACCATATAGACAAAAACATAACCAGTTATCTCAGAAATATTGCAGTAGATACTCATTTTAAAAATTAAAAGTTATTTACTATTGATTTACATTGTTATATGATATTAACTATACTAATTCACATTTACTAATACTAATTCGAATTTACTAATACTAATTCACATTTACTAATACTAATTCACATTTACTAATATTAGTTCACTTTAATTATACTACTTCAAGAAAAGAGATTATTGATTATGAATTATGCTGATATCAAACAATTTGACGTTGCAAACGGTCTTGGAATACGTGTTTCGATTTTTGTAAGCGGCTGTACGCATCATTGCAAAAGTTGTTTTAACGAAGTCGCATGGGATTTCAACTATGGAACTCCATTTACACAAAAAGATATTGATAGGATTATTGATTATCTTAGGCCTTCTTATGTAAGCGGACTGGCAATACTAGGTGGTGAGCCTTTTGAACGTTGCAATCAACAGGGACTTCTACCCCTTCTTCGCAAAGTAAAAGAGATCTATCCCGAGAAAGATATCTGGTGTTTTACAGGGTATACTTTCGATAATGACATACGAAGCAGAATGTGTAACGAATGGCCTGAAACAAATGAAATGCTCTCCTATATTGATGTTTTGGTGGATGGCAAATTTGTTGAGGAATTAAAAGATTTAAACTTAAGATTTAAAGGTTCTTCTAATCAAAGAACTATCTTAGTAAAGGAATCACTTGGCAGCAACAACATCATTTTATGGGATTCATCAATATCAAAATAACCTATATGATATTTTAATTACAAAATAGATAAACAAGAAAGGTACTATATTTATGACACAATCAGTAAAAATTAAGAAACTAAATTCAAACGCAATTATTCCAACTTATGGAACAGAATTTTCAGCTGGAGCCGATTTATATGCTTGTATTGAAGAAACAACAACCATTTCTGCTGGCGAAACAGCATTTATCAAGACAGGACTTGCAATGGAGGTTCCGGTTGGGTTTGCAGGATTTATATATGCTAGAAGTGGACTTGCATGCAAAAAAGGCCTTGCTCCTGCTAATAAAGTTGGAGTCATTGATGCAGACTACCGCGGCGAAGTAGTCGTGGCACTTCACAATCACTCAAAGAACGCAATTGCTGTTGAACATGGAGAAAGAATTGCACAACTAGTAATCGCTCCCTTCTTAACGGCTCAATTTGAAGAAGCTGATGAACTTGAAGATACAATTAGAGGAACTGGTGGATTTGGTTCTACTGGCACCAAATAAATCCATTGTAATTTACCACATAAAATAAACGTAAGCAATTTTTTATCATTGCTTACGTTTATTTTTTATGTAGTAATTATGGATTTTATAAATCAAATTTAATTTGTTGGATTAACCTTATATCAGATATTTAATTATTTATTTATATTTTCTATTACCAAATTTACCGCTTTTTGAATCAACATATTTTTAACAATTAAATCTTTACCATATTTTTTTACAAAGGCATCTGCATCTGAGTAACCATTGTCAGAAGAAAATGTTGCTATATTTCCTTTATAGTAATATTCATCAACTGATAAATTTTCTTTTTCTATGATTTCTTGTAAAACCAAACTCTGTACAAGAGCCTTCTTTGCATATTCCTCAAGTGATACACCATATCGACTCTGGCAATATTCCTCAACTGTCATTTTATACATCGTAGAATAGAAAGATATTGATTTATCTAACTCACTTATTTTGGCATCCAGAAGATCTTGTGGATATGAAATGATTTCTGCATTGTTTTGTATTGCTAATAAAGCTGTTTCTTTCGTCTTATCATTTATCTCTTTATCAATTTCTTTTTGCATAGAAGCTTGTAACGCTGCTTTGTAATCTGCAACTGTGTTACTCGAGAAGTTTTTCTGTACATATGCATCAGTAATCTGTGGGACAACTGGTGCCTCTACTTTAATCACTGTTATATTATATACAATTCTCTTGCCTGCATATTCTGGCTCATCTGTAAATGGATCTGGTACTGTCAAAACAACGACTTTCACATCTCCAGTTTTGATTCCGTAAAGGGCTTCCACGAAACCGGGAACTTTAAATGTATCTTTTCCTAGGACAAGACTATACGAATCACTACTAAATCCATCAATAGTCTCTCCTGCAATTGTTCCTGTAAATGATAGTGTGATTTGATCCGTTGCCTGAGATACTCTATCTGTCGATGAATACGTTGTAACTGAGTCAAGATCACTCTGAACTTTCTTATCAACATAACTTTTTATTATTGCATCTTGATCTACTGATACTGCTATACCCTTGTATTCTCCAAGCTTAACGTAATCGCTTGCAGTACAATCAAACTTTACATCTAATTTCTTATTACATCCCGTAACGATTGTTATCGATGAAATAATTGCTATTGCAACACAAGTACTCTTCAAAATCCCTTTTTTCATAAAATAAAACCTACCTTCTTTTATTACTTAACTCAACACTACTTTAAACGTATTTTATAACATTTTATGTACATTTATAAGTAAAAGTCTACTTTACATTTATATCACATTTTAATGAAAAATAATAGCAAAACATTGCCTTTATATACCTTTTTCACAAATAAATCACATTTAAAAAATACCCTCGCATCAACGAGGGCATTCTCTATATAAGTTAAATTGATATTGCTCAAATACTTGTCCTAATTTTCTGCCAATTAAGCAGCTATCTTTGTTTTTGCTAATTTAGCGAGTTTTGCAAAACCCTCAGCATCGTTAATAGCCATTTCAGATAATACTTTTCTATTCAAATCTACTTGAGCTAATTTTAAGCCGTACATAAATTTGCTGTATGAAAGTCCATTTATTCTTGCTGCTGCATTAATTCTAGCAATCCACAATCTTCTGAACTGTCTCTTTCTTTCTTTTCTACCAGCATAAGATGATGTAAGTGCTCTCATTACTGACTGCTTAGCTACTCTATATTGTTTTGATCTAGCTCCTCTATAACCTTTAGCTAGCTTTAAAACTCTATTATGTTTTTTCTTTGCGTTTAATCCGCCTTTAATTCTTGCCATGTTAATATTTCCTCCTTTTCGGTTCTATAAATTATAAATATGGTAAAATCTTTTTCATTACTTTAAGATTAGTTGAATCTGTTAATGTTGAACGTCTAAGATTTCTTTTTCTCTTAGTTGTCTTCTTTGTTAAAATATGGCTTTTGAATGCCTTCATTCTCTTTAATTGACCTGATGCAGTTTTCTTGAAGCGCTTTGCAGCTGCTTTCTTAGTTTTCATTTTTGGCATAATAGTTCCTCCTTAAATAATTACAAATAATATTTTATTTTTTTTCACTTAAAAACATCATCATACTTCTACCTTCAAGTTTAGGCGCTTTATCAATTACTGCGATATCGCTTAACTTTTCAGCAAAATCTGTAAGAATATGTCTGCTTTGATCCATGTGAGCCATTTCTCTGCCTCTAAAACGTAATGTAACCTTTACTTTATTTCCTTTTTCAAGAAACTTTCTAGCTGCATTCATCTTAGTGTTAAGATCATTCTCTTCAATATTTGGTGATAAACGTACTTCCTTGAGATCAATTACTTTTTGCTTTTTCTTTGCTTCTTTGTCTTTTCTAGCAAGTTCATACTTGTACTTACCATAATCTACGATTTTACAAACCGGCGGAGCAGCAGCGGGTACAATTTTAACCAAATCAACATTCGCATCTTTTGCAAGTTGCATAGCTTCGGCAGGTGTCATAACACCAAGTTGTTCACCGTTTTCTCCAATAACACGAACTTCTTTGTCTCTAATTTGTTCGTTAATCATTAATTCACTAATAGTAGTGCACCTCCAAATTGATATAAATTAAAAAAATGTGGATAGTCAGACTATCCACATTCAAGTACTAATATATATAACATAACACATATATTTTCTTAAATATAAACCCGAGTCGCTAATGCGCTGAGGTGAGAGTGGATACTCTGCTTTATTTCATAACTATGTTAGTTTATCATTAAATTCTGTATCTGTCAATCAAAAATTTTACTTATTTTAAATAACTTAAAATTTCAAAATTTTAGAAGTCTATTGCTCACTGCTAACCGTCTGGCCATTAACATTCGTAATCGTAACTTTTACGGAAAAGGTCGTTGAAAGGCCTAAACCATCTTCAGCGGTATATGTAACCTTATATATTCCATTAACTAACACATCAGGAATTTTACTTGCTATGTCAGTCTTTGCTGTTATAGCTTTACCCTCATATGTAAGTGCCGTTGCATTATCTGCTACAAGTTTCAAAAGAGCATTCTTGTTAGCTTCCGCACTTGATGCGTTATTATATGAATAGGAAAAATTAGATGAAGCAAGTGTCAATGTTGGTATGTTTCGTACAGTAAATATTGCCGTTACATCTTTTTGCTCACCCGCTGGATCCTTGTATCTATAATGTATAGTATATTTGCCTGGATTGTTTATTGCATAACTAGGATCACTGCTAACATCATCCCCATCCTTATCAATAACCGCTATTGAAATATCTTTTGTAACATTATACCCTATTGAATTGGTTGCCGAAACGCCATTCATAAGATCAACTGACACTCCTACATTAGTTGTAATTGTAGTACTCGGCACTGTTAGTGTCACAGGAGACTTGTCCACTTTATAATTGCCATATGTAAAGAAAGCAATATTTGTATCTACATAGCCATCAATTCCATCAATAGAATTCGTTGCACCATATTGCCACATCTGATATGAATACTTAAAGCTAGGAAGATCTTGCCCATACTGATACGTTTCGGGTGTATAATAATATTGATTAAATGGTCTTGCATACCAAGTTTTATATTTTGCAGTTAATTCTTGACCATTAACTGCATATTCCCAATCACTCTTATTAAAGTATACCATAGGAGCATAACCACTATTTGCAACTGTATCACAAAACACGCTGCATATGCTTGTTAATGCCTCTTTGCTCACTCCATAATTATTTACACGATAATCACTTGCTGATTCCCAATCAAATGAAACAGGGTAAGTTATCTTGTATTTTTTTATATAATCAACTACCATCGAAGCTTCTTCGCGCGCTTCTTGTTCTGTTACCGCCTGCGAGAAAAAATAAATCCCTACCTGTATCCCATTAGCAAGAGCTCCTTGGATATTATTTTCAAAGCAACTATCTACATATAGCTCTCCCGCAGCACCTGTACTTCTTCCGCCCATTTTTATCATTGCGAAATCGATACCCTCAGCTTTTACCTTTACCCAATCAATTTTCCCTTGCCATTTTGATACATCAATCCCATATACTAATTTTGAAATTTCATTAGATGGAAAATCAATGTGCTCATCTAAACTAGCAACTTCATCTGTTTTTACAGGCTCAGGTGTTGATAAATCCTCTGTAGCAATTTTAAGTTTTTCAATCGGAATCACCGTTGTTATTACAGCCTCTTCCGCTTCTGGCTCTGCTTCAGTTTCAAGCACTACTTCTTCAAGAAATGGTTCATCCGTAGTAAATGAACTTTCAATTGCCATTCCTGTACTTAGATTTTTTTGTTTATTGCTCGCTTGAGTTGTTTCTTCATTCGCCTTATTTTTCTGTGCTGCAAACGTATTATATGCAAACATTATCATTACAAAACATAATATCAGCGAACTAATTCCAATTATACTTAATTTTATGTGTCTATTATTATCTTTTATATTTTTAATTTTATCTAATATTTTTTTTCGCAATTCATATCTTCTTCCCAAACTTATTTTATATTTTATATACTACACTATAAAAACCACAGCTTCAACTATTTTAAGGATATTTGTCGATATTTGTTGATATTTGTTGATAAAAGCGGCTAAATATTTTATATATGTTTAAACTCCTTATAATCAAACATGATTCTTACTAAGCAGATTCATTAAACTTACACTATTAATAGGAAACTCCCAAAATACAAAGATTGCTAATTTTAAGTAAAAATGATATTATTACATAAATTGTTTTATAATATAAAATGTATTTAGGAGGTTTTTAAATGAAAGATTTTGTAATTTCCACAGATACTACTAGCGACTTACCCGAAAGCTTTATTTTGAAGAATGATATCGATATCCATCCGCTTTATTATGCTTTTGGTGATGAAATATATGGTAAAAATAATATTTTATCTGAAAAAGAATTCTACGCTCGTATGCGAAATGGTGCTTTACCAACAACTATGGCAACGAATCCTGAAGACTCAGAAGAGCTGTTTCAAAAACGCGTTGACCAAGGTTTAGATGTATTACATATTGCTTTTTCTTCAGCTCTGAGCAGTAGTTATAATAATAGTGCACTCGCTGCAAATGAGGTCATGGAAAAGAACCCAGGTTCTAAAATTATAGTAATCGATTCTCTTAGTGCTTCAATGGGCGAAGGACTTGTTGTCTACAGAGCGATTCAGCTTAAAAACGAAGGCAAATCAATTGATGAAGTTGCAGCCTACATCAACTCTCATTTACAAAATTTTTGTCATCAATTTACAGTTGATGACCTTAATCACTTACATAGAGGTGGTCGTGTATCAAAAGCTGCTGCAGTATTGGGTACATTAGCAAGTATCAAACCAATGCTTCACGTAAGCTCAGAAGGAAAGCTAATTCCAGTTGGTAAAGTACGTGGACGTAAGAAATCTCTTATTGCTCTTGTAGATAAAATGGAAGAAACGATTGGCTCTTATCGAAATGAAACAGATGTAGCATTTTTAAGCCATGGAGATTGTATTGAAGATGCTCAATTCGTTGCTGACTTAGTAAAAGAACGTATTGGTATCAATGTAATAATTAACCCTGTATGCCCTACTATTGGTTCACATTCTGGTCCGGGAACGGTAGCATTGTTCTACATGGGAGAACAAAGATAAGATTTGCTTGGGGGAAAAATCCCCCTATGATAAAGTTTCCTTGCTCAGATGCCTTCGGCATGATTCGCAGGAAACTTTATCATAGGGGGATTTTTCTGATTGTCGCAAATTGCGGAAAAAGATGTGGCCACTCGCGAAGAGGGGGAGGCTCAGGTGCCTGCGGCATGCTTCGCGAATTGGCGGGACAGATGTGGCCGACAATCTTAATCTTGGTCCATATTTTTCTGTAATTAGTACACTATCCCCATCTACAATAATATTATATTACATATCCAAATAACACCCTACCATATTTTTGCTTTTTGCTTTTTTGCCTTTTACTTTTTACTTTTTACTTTTTACTTTTTACTTTTCGCTTTTCGCTTTTTAGCCCTGATCCCCCAAATCGGCAATACGCAAAAAACGAGACCATATATGAAGTTTGCTGCGAATCATGCCGAAGGCATCTGAGCAAGCAAACTTCATATATGGTCTCGTTTTTGTCCGTTCGAATCCGTTTCTACTGAAAGTACTTCACTCCGGATTCGAAAATCTTAAGATCTTGCTCTCCATAGATATTGATTGCAACGCTGTCACCGCGGCGTTCTGAATGTGTCATCTTGCCAAAACATCTTCCATCTGGGCTTGTGATTCCTTCGATTGCCATATATGAACCATTCACATTCCATTCATCATCCATGGAAATATTACCATCAAAGTCACAATACTGTGTAGCTACTTGTCCATTTGCAAATAACTTGTCGATACAATCTTGTGGTGCTACAAAACGACCTTCACCATGGGATGCTGGATTACAATATACGCCACCAAGTTCAGCTCCTTGTAGCCAAGGGGATTTGTTAGAAACAACTTTCGTGTAAACCATCTTAGATATATGTCTGTTAATGGTATTGAACGTAAGTGTAGGTGCATTTGCATCCTGTCCTATAATATCTCCGCTAGGTACAAGTCCAAGCTTAATCAACGCCTGGAAACCATTACAGATACCAAGTGCAAGTCCATCTCTTTTATTTAGAAGTTTTTCAACAGCTTCCTTTAACTTTTCATTTCTAAATGCTGTAGCAAAAAACTTCGCCGAACCATCTGGTTCATCTCCAGCGCTAAATCCACCAGGAAACATAATGATTTGTGATTGATTAATCGCATTTTCAAATTCTGCAACGGATTCTCTGATACCTTGCGCATCTAAGTTTTTGAATACTTTAACAATAACATTTGCACCAGCTCTTTCAAATGCTTTTGTACTGTCATATTCGCAGTTCGTACCTGGAAATACTGGAATAAATACTGTAGGTTTTGCGACTTTATTCTTGCTGATATGAATGCTTTTTGCTTTGTAAATCTTTGTTTCGATTACATCTACTACTTTATCTACCTTCGTTGGAAATACTTTTTCTAGTTTTTCTGACCATACGCTTAATGCTTCTTCTACTGTAATAGAAACATCTTTGTATGTGAATGTTTTTGTTTCATTTACATCACCAGCAAGTGTATAAGGAACTTTGATTTCAGATAACTTATTCGCTGGAACTTCTGCAACGATGCATCCGTATTCAGGAGCGAAAAGATCATCTTCTTTTATATCGCTGGTAATTGTAAATCCAAGCTTATTACCAAATGCCATCTTACATAGGGCAGGAACTAATCCTTTTCCATCAAGTACATATGCAGAAATAATTGCCTTGCTCTGGATAAGCGCATGAATTTCTGAATATAATGTTTTGATTTGCTCAAATACTGGCATGTCAAATTCATCTTTTTCTATTGCAAACTTTACTAACATACTTCCTACATGTTTCAGTTCTGGAGTAATAATATCCTGTTCTTTTGCAATATCTACTGCAAAAGAAACAAGTGTTGGTGGTACATCGATGTCGTTAAATGTTCCTGACATACTATCTTTTCCGCCAATTGATGGAAGTCCAAATCCAAGTTGCGCCTCATATGCACCAAGTAATGCTACAAATGGCTGGCTCCAACGTGAAGGATCTTCTGACATTCTTCTAAAATATTCCTGGAATGTAAATCTAATCTTACTGAAATCACCACCAGCTGCAACGATTTTAGCAACCGAATCTACAATTGCAAACATTGCGCCATGGTATGGGCTCCATTTTGAAACATATGGATCAAATCCGTAACTCATCATTGTTACAGTATCACATTTTCCAGTAAGGACTGGTAATTTCGCAACCATGGTCTGAACCTCTGTAAGCTGATATTTTCCACCATAAGGCATAAATACAGACGCAGCTCCAATTGAGCCGTCAAATCGTTCTACAAGGCCCTTCTGTGAGCACTCATTTAAGTCAGAAAGAGTTGATAACCATTTACTTCTAACATCAGTAACTTCTTCTTTTATCAGATAGCTTTTATCTTTCTCAGGAATATCAACTAATACAGATGTTTCTTGGTGTGCACCGTTCGTATCAAGAAAGGCTCTTGAAATATTAACAATTTCGTTGCCTCTCCACTCAAGAATCAATCTTGGCTCCCTCGTAACGATAGCTACTTCAACAGCTTCAAGATTCTCTTCTTTTGAATATTCAAGAAATTGTGCCACGTCCTTAGGATCCACTACGACTGCCATACGTTCCTGCGATTCAGAAATAGCAATTTCTGTTCCATCAAGACCCGCATATTTTTTGGGTACTTTATCAAGTGAAATTCTGAGGCCATCTGCTAATTCACCAATTGCTACGGATACACCGCCGGCACCAAAATCATTACATTTCTTAATTAATTTGCTCACTTCTTCTCTTCTAAAGAGTCTTTGAATCTTACGTTCAGTTGGAGCATTTCCTTTTTGAACTTCTGCTCCACAGTTTTCTATTGATTCTTCTGTATGAACCTTAGAAGAACCTGTAGCACCGCCACAACCATCACGTCCAGTTCTTCCACCAAGTAAGATAATGATATCTCCTGGATCAGAAGTTTCTCTAATGACAGCGCGTCTAGGCGCCGCTCCCATTACAGCACCAATTTCCATTCTCTTAGCAACATAATCTGGGTGATAAATTTCTTTGACATAACCAGTTGCAAGACCAATCTGGTTACCATATGAACTGTATCCACTAGCAGCACCACGAACAAGCTTCTTTTGAGGAAGCTTACCATGTAATGTCTCACTGAGTGATCTTGTAGGATCTGCAGCACCTGTTACTCGCATTGCTTGATATACGTAAGTACGTCCTGACAATGGATCACGGATTGCGCCACCAAGGCACGTTGCAGCACCACCAAACGGTTCTATTTCTGTAGGATGATTGTGCGTTTCATTTTTAAAGTTTACAAGCCATTCCTCTGTAATACCGTCAACTTCGACTGGAACAACAATACTACAAGCATTAATCTCATCAGATTCTTCCTGATCTTCAAGCTTGCCTTCTTTTTTAAGTTTTCTCATTGCCATAAGTGCAAGGTCCATGAGACATACGAATTTATCTTTTCTACCTTTGAAAATTTCTTCTCTGTCAGTTAAATACTTGTTATATGTTGCAACAATTGGTTCACTATAGTAACCATCTTTAAACTTAACGTCTTTTAATTCTGTTGAAAATGTTGTATGACGACAGTGATCTGACCAATAGGTATCAAGAACTCTGATTTCTGTCATTGATGGATCTCTTTTTTCTTCATTGCTGAAATAATTCTGAATGTGAAGGAAATCTTTGAATGTCATGGCAAGTCCTAATGAACGATATAATTCTTGTAACTTCTCTTCTGCCATATCCTTAAAGCCATCAAAAATAATAACATCAGCGGGGTCCTCAAAATTAACCACTAATGTCGCTGGAATGTTCTTAGCTGCTTGCCTTGAATCAACTGGATTAATGCAATGCGCTTTGATCTTGTCTTTTTCATCTTCGTTGAGTGTACCTGAAACAACATAGGTGACTGCTGATTTAATAACAGGTGCCTCATTTTCGTTAAGGAATTTCACACATTGCTCCGCTGAATCAGCTCTTTGATCAAACTGTCCCGGTAGAAACTCAACTGAAAATACGAAATCTTCTGGTTTTGCGTCAAATGTCATCTCAAATACATTATCTACAGGAGGTTCTGAAAATACCATTGTTAATGCTTTCTTATATGTTTCATCTGAAAGATTCTCTATATCATATCTAATAAGTTCTCTTACTTGCGTTACATTCTTAATTCCAAGATAACTTTCTATTTCATCCTTTAATTCCTTTGCTTTAACAGCAAAAGGTTCTTTTTTCTCAACAAATACTCGCTTTACGAAACTCATATTTACCTCCAACGTATGTTTGATTTAAATTATTGTAACTATAAACTTTTTACATATTACCACATTTACTAGTATAAGCACAATTAATAAATCAAGTTTATTCGTGCATTCGCCTTATTATCTTATAAATTACGGCATTTTCCATAACAAGTGGCGATGTATGAGAAAAAAATACAATGCCATCCGTTGGAGAATATATCTGACTCTTTACGTCGCCCTCATAAGGATCTACTATCTCAGCTAACAATTCTCCACGTGATACTGGATCACCTGGTTCTTTAAATCTTCTATAAAAGCCTGCACTATCCGTCTTAATTGGCATCAAATCTATCTCTTTAATTACACTAGCAATATATCCACTATGATTAGTATACTTTAGGATTCCCATTCTTGTTAAAAATCTAAGAACTGAGGACACTGCTTGCCTTGCAGATTTTTCATCTACTAAATCTGTACTATTCGTATAGATGGAAAATGCATTTGTTCCATTCATCTGCCAATTATAATTAAGTGTAGCTGTATCCATCGGTTTTGGCTCTCTTATAACAACATATGGTAAACCGAACAAATTCGCTAAACTCGGACTTTGATATCCAGTTTCCATCATTCTTACATGTGGAATAAAATCCCCTGGCATATAAAAACTCGCGAATTGGATTCCATAACTGTAGCCTTTTACGTTTTCGAAAAGTGCAGCTGCAATTTGCTTGGTTGTATCTCCATCTGCTTGTCCAGGAAATACTCTATTAATATCAATATTATCGATTGCCCAAAATCTTTTCTGAACATTCATTGAATAATGATTAACGGATGGTACCACTAATATCTGCTTACCATGACTAATCGCTCCATGTTGCTCTAAGTCCTTAAGCGCTTTGATGATTTGAGAACAGATATATAACTGTTGCATCTCATTACCACGCATCGCACCTACTATGCATGCAGCTTTTTCTCCAGTGCCAAACTTGTAGCCTTCAATTTCAAATTTTTCTCTATATACTCCTTTAAGAGAAAATATAACTTCCTTTGTCATAGCACTCCTCACTAATTCCATTCGATTCTAGTTGATTGAATTTGAATTATGTTTTTATCTATTATCTCGCATCATGTATTATTCTCGCTAATAAAGCTCCCTTATATACAACGGGATTCTCACGTAATGTAAAAATTATCCCATCAAAAGGTGACTCTATCATTTGAAGAATTGTACCTGAAATTGGCTCTAGCAAATCTCCAATATGTTCTCCTTTTTTTACAATTCCGAGATTTTCTATTGCTGCTACAAAAATACCTGATTCACTAGCATGGAAAAAGCTTACTTCGCCTTCCGTTGAAATAATAGGTTCTTTTACAAATGGCTTATTATCTTCCCATATTCCCATTTCAATTAACAGATTAAATATTCCTTCAATCAATTGCTTACAATAACTATTTGTAATCCTCATGCCAACGCCCATCTCAATTACTAGAGTCGGAACGCTCATATTATTAAGGCTATAAGCAAGTGTCGCTTCAAGTACTGTAATTGAAGAATATATCCATATGAAATCCGCATTAAGCATTTTTGCATATGGCAGAAGTTTTTCTGCGCACTCTTCATTCAATCTTACTTGTGGGGCTTCTTTAATAAATGTATTGCTTGAATGAATGTCTAAGCATAAATCACTTCCAATGATATCATTTATAACTCCGGCAGCCACATACTCTGCCATTGCTCCATTATTATCTCCCGGGAATACCCTATTCATATCCAAATCAAACATTGGAATCCCTCTATAACCAGTATCTATCCCAAGGGGATTTAAGGCTGGATACACATCAACAATCCCTTTTAACTTTTCTGGATGCTCGTTGATTCTTCTGATAACTTCATAACACACATACTGCCCATCTAATTCATCGCCATGTGTACCTGTAACTAATGAAAGTCTCTTTTCTTTCCCAGTATAATCCTTAGGTGCAAGTCTATTTTTATGGATTATTATCTTTTCATACACTGGCATATCAACTGATACTACTTGTTCTATCATAAGATATTTTTCCTTTAAAATTTATTTTTACTAATCCCTTATATAATTTTCATTTAGATCAATTATAAAATATTATAAAACAATTATATATCATTTGCACTGTTTTTTTACTTAAATACTTAAATTCAAACTTAAATTAAGTTCCAGAACTCCTTAGACACCTCAGTAATTGTATTCTTATTCACCGAAAAAAAAGAATCCCACTCTCTTGGAAAGATTTTTAGATAATCTCTATTTAAAAATCTTTCATCCAGTAGCATAATGATTCCTTTATCATCATCCGTACGAATAACTCGTCCAGCTGCTTGTAAAACTTTATTCATTCCAGGATACACATAGGCATAATCGTATCCATTCTTCTCATTTTCGTCAAAATATTTTCTTAATATCTGGCGCTCATTACATATCATAGGTAACCCCGTACCAACTATGATTGAACCAACCAAACAATCGTTTTTTAAATCGATACCTTCTGAAAATATTCCTCCTATTACACAGAACCCAATAATGCTTTTTGCAATGACACTCGTCTGAGTGAAATTAGTCTGAGTAAGGTTAGTTTGAGTGAAATTAGTTTCGGTGAAATTCAGCAAAAATTCTTCTCTATCCTTTTCATTCATTGAAGAATTCTGTTTTATTATCTTAAAATCACCTTTATCATATTCGGTGTACCCCAAAGAGATCATTTCATTATATACAGCTTCCATAAAACTATAGGAAGGGAAAAATACCATGTAATTACCTTGATGAGCATCTATGATTTGCTTGATGTATTCACATATTTTTTGATATTCTGAAATATTTCTTCTTGTGTATTTACTGCTAACATCATTTGCAATCATTAATCTTCTTTTATTCACATCAAATGGTGACTCTGCATATATTGCATAATCTTCTAAATTCCCAGTCAACATTTCTTTGAAATATTGAATCGGAAGTAATGTAGCAGAAAAAAATATTGTACTAATACCTTGTTGGATGCAGCTACTAATATTAGTAGATGGGTCAACGCAAAACAAATGCAGTAGGAATCTTCCATCTTCCGAATATTCCGTATATATAATATACTTATCATCTAATATTTCGTACATATTAAGGAAATGCCTAACCTTCAAGTAGAATTCAGAAAGCTTATCCTTATGTTCAAACTTCCTATGTTCTTCGTTGAATTTTTGCATCTGAAAAAACACGCGCTCTAATCCCATTATAAAATGACTTGTTGAATCAAGTATTTGATAATTCTCGCATTCTCTTTTTAATTCTAGTAATGCCTTATTAGACATTTCAAGAGCACTTTCTAACCTCTTATCTATTCCTTTTACTAATTTTTTAACTTCTAAGAATTCCTCTTTGCAAAGCTGGGCACTATACATACTCCTTGCTCTTTCTACAAGATTGTGAGCCTCATCTACGAGGAAGATAAATTCGCCCTTATTACCATCAAAGAAATATCTTTTCAAATGTACATTAGGATCAAACAAATAATTATAGTCACAAATAATTCCATCACACCAATAAGTCACATCTAAAGACATCTCGAAGGGGCATACATTATGTTTTACAGCATATTCTACGATTTTATCTCTATCAATACTGTATTCGTGGGAAACAATGTCAAATACTGCATCATTTACCCTATTAAAATGTCCGTTCGCGCAGCTACATGCAACAGGATTACATTCTCGTTCCTCAAGAATACATATTTTATCTTTCGCAGTGAGTGTCACTGTACGAAACATAAGATTATTTTTTCTTAAAAGATTAAACGTGTCTTCTACCACTGTTCTTGTTATTGTTTTAGCGGTTAAATAAAATATTTTATCCGCCAGTTCTTCTCCAACCGCCTTAACTGCTGGATAAACTGTAGATATTGTCTTCCCGACTCCAGTCGGTGCTTGAATAAACAAATTCTTATTACGTGCAATTGTCCTATACACGTCTGCTGCTAACTCTTTTTGTCCTTTTCTATATTCAAATGGAAATTCTAATTCTTTAATTGATTGCTGCCTGATTTTTTTTGTTTCGAATAAAAAATCGGTCCACTTTTCGAACTGCTCTAACAAATCTTCAAACCACTTTGAGAGCATGTCAAATGAATATTGTTCATTAAATATTTTCGTAAGTTCATTTTCGACATTGCAATAGGTTACTTGAACATTAATCGATTCTAGCTCATGTGTAACTGCAAATATATATGCATAACACAACGCTTGCGCCTTATGAACATATATTGGCTCGGATATTTTGCTAATATCTGCTTGGGTACTTTTTATCTCATCTATTGTTACATCGGTAATCGGAATCTTATTACCCTCTTCATCTTCTTCGAAATCGCAGATAATACCATCTGCTCTACCTTCTAGCGTTATCACATAAGCTTCTTTATGTTCTACTAAAACATCAAGTTTTAATGGAACCTCTGCCTTATATGAAGGTCCCATGCTTTTCTGAATCTTCTTGTGTATTCTTGTTCCCTCTTGCATAGCCTTCATATCTGACATTCCGCTCGTACGATTGTCAATATCCCCACCACAGCATATAAATTCAACAAGATTTCTCACTGATATTCTAATGTTATTATTCTTAATTAAATACATATTATCTTCCAAACATTCTTAGCTTATTTTTGAACCATAGAAATATGTTTTACAAAATATTTTCTGCAAAATCATGCTCTATAAATATAATACCCTAAAATGAATTTCTTGACCATAGCTATATTATATACATTCTAGACAAAAATAGATGTGATGCTATTTTATAAACCTGTACTTATCAATAATTAGAGGAATATAAAATAGCGACTTGAATTTCCCGAAATGCAAGAAATTTAAATCGCCATTTTATTGGTTTTCACATAATTTAAAATAATTAATTTTATTCTTCTTAATGTTCCATTCTTATTTTTTGCTGAAAAACTTCGTTTTTCAACTTTGATGCATCTAATAATACAATTAAACGTTTTTCTACTTTTCCGATTCCTTTTAGACTATTATTTCCAATTTGAGATATTACTGAATTTAATTGTTCTATTGAACTATCATCAAAATTAATTATCTCGGATACATCATCTACAATTAAGGCAAGCATTATATCTTCTAATTCAACAATAAGTAATCTACTGTCCAAGGATACATTCGTTTGTTCAAATCCAAATCTTTTACTCAAATTAATTACTGTAATCACTTTACCTCTTAAATTAATTACGCCTTCTACATATGACGGCATATTGGGTATTTGTGAAATTTGTTTTGGAATACGTATGATTTCTTGCGCATATGAAATCTCAATACCATACTCTTCCTTATTTAGCATAAATACTATATATGATATAGCACTCACTTTTACGCCACCTCCTTCTTACTTATATACAACTTACTTTTCGTGTGCCATCGAATTAAGTTCATTCGTTAATGCTAGAATCTCCTCAACACTTGCTGTCGTTTCTTGTATCGCAGCTGACTGTTGTTCTGTATTTTCCATTGTCGAATCAGATATTTTCAAAGTCTTTTGCACCGATTTTTGAATATTATCGGTTAATTTCACTATTTCCATTGCGGTTTCTTTTGAACTCTGTGAAAGCGATCTTATTTCAGTGGCTACCACTGCGAAACCTCTTCCTGCTTCTCCAGCTCTTGCTGCTTCAATTGCTGCATTAAGACCAAGCATTTTTGTTTCTTCTGCAATGCTCTTAATTGATTCTAATATAACATTAATTTGTTCTGAAATTGTTTTAACATTAATAATTTCTGCATTAAGCGTAATCTGATTCTCATTTACATTAACGGATGATGCTGCAAGTTCTTCCATAACAGCTGAAATCTGCGTGAAGTTTTCTACCAAGTCGGTGCTCATACTTTTCAGTTTATACTTTTGATATCCTATCTGAGAAAGTGCATTTGCTACAATAAATAGAACCTCAGCTGCTGCCTCTATATTTTTTTGTGTTATCATCTTAATTTGAGCTGCTGCTTCAACAAACTGCTCCTCGTCAACTCCAATTTCTTTTGCTGTTTTCCTTAAGCTTTGTTCTTCTGACTTTGATGTAAGTATTTGTCCACCAAGAATTGTACCAATTTGTATTCCATCAACAATAATAGGAGCTGCAAAATCAATAAGTCCTGCATGACATGTATATACATATGGTCTTCCTGTTCTTGCAGCTTCTTGACCACCCTTTTTGTGAGACTCTGCGCACCTATCATCCCCAATCTTAGTTGAATGAACAAAATCCACACAAAATCTTGTATACGAGCTTGGCTTTGTTACAGGCTCACCGTCTACATCTACTGTTACACTTGCGAGATTCATACTTTCTGCGAAATTGTCTTGAAATCTCTGAAGCAATTCTAAATCCAAAACATCTTTTAATTCAATTTTTTTATTTTCCATCATTTTTCTCCTCAAGTGATTTCAAACCACTTTTTTTTATTTTAGATAAACATTAATATTTAATGCTATTTTCTTTAGTTTCACTAAATAGATTCAACGAACTATTTCTCCAGTCCTATGCTTTGTTGAAAAACTTCAGTTTTCAACTTTGATGCATCTAATAATATAATTAAACGTTCTTCTATTTTACCGATTCCTTTTAAGCTATTGTTTCCAATCTGAGCTATTAATGAACTTAATTTTTCTATTGAACTATCTTCAAAGCTAATAATCTCTGACACATCCTCTACGACTAATGCAAGCATTGTATTATCTAATTCGACAATAAGCAATCTACTGTCCGTAGTCAGTTTCGTTTCTTCAAACCCAAACCTTTTACTTAAATTAATTACCGTAAGCACTTTACCTCTTAAATTAATTACACCCTCTACATATGACGGCATATTAGGTATCTGTGAAATTTGTTTTGGAATACGTATGATTTCTTGGGCATATAAAATCTCAATTCCATACTCTTCCTTATTTAGCATAAATACTATATATGATATTGAACTCACTTTGTATGTCACCTCCTTCTTTCCGTTGTTAACTGCTCTTGATTTTATAACTATCGATTTCTTCTTGTTTTCAGCATTGAACAAAATGAATTCTGATTTGAAATAATTTAGCATTTTTATCTTAACGTGATATATTAATGGCTTTCATAAGAAACATATGATGTGTTGATCACTGATTTTTCGAATTTCTGTATAATAGTAATTGGTTTTCCATATCCTAAGGTGAAATATGAACAACCTTGTCTATCTCGCCATTCCTCAGTTTCACTTTAGCACCTATTAAGTGAGAAGTTATATTTAATAAAAACGAGGTTCTATTATGAACAATAGCATTTGAGATAAGTATAATCAATAGTTTAAACTCAAACGGTAGTATTTTAGCCCTAAACGGGAAATTTTAGATATATACTAAAGTTTAGGAAGTTAAAAGATTAGATTTAGACATCAAAAAAATCACCTACTGGTTACTAAGTAAGTGATTTAGTAAATGATTTATATGTTATACCATTTTACTTTTTTTTAGATAATTATTTGCTATCCAATATAATTCTTAGTGCATCAAGCTGAACTGCTTTCTTTTTATGATGATTATAATCCGAATTCTAAATACATTTTATTCCACTATATAAGCGCTTACTATTTCATAATAATATTAACTAATAGTAAACATAATTTTCCTTTAGAATATCGTACCAACATGGGAAGCAAAAATCATATAAATATGTGACTAATTAACATATCCTGCTTAAGGATATTTATTTTATATGAAGAAACGAAAAAAAACTTTTACATATATTTTCTATATCTTAATGGCATTAATTGCTGCTGTAACTTTTTATTCTTTCTTTCTTCAATTGCTATCGTGTCAAAGAATCTATTCCAGAGTAGCTGATACTTTTCTTCATTCTCTGACTTATTGGAAAATCGATTTAAATCTTGTTCCGATATATTATTAGTCAATATGAATCCATATCCATCCCTATGAACAGCTGCAATATTTCTTGTCGTATCGAGAATAACCCAGTTCTCATTATGAAGTCTATCGGCAAAATGTTGAGCAACTATCGATACAACATTCACTAACGGATTAATCTTAGCTGATAAGATTCCATTCTCTAATTCACAAAATCTAACAAAGCCAAGATACCTGTGAGCCTCATTGCCCACCTTTCTTGCCAACTCAAAGACTTTCATTACCGATTCATCCTGTAGATAATGAATAATATCTTTGCCTATACGAAAAGCTTTTAAAAGGAATTCGTAAATATACTGTGCTTTATCTGGATTATCTGACAATGATGCCCTGTATATATATAAATAAACTTCTTGTGATATCTTATTATGAATCGAGGCAGCAACTTTTGCAGCTAATTCAGAATCCGTTTTCACTTCGATATATTCAGTGAATAACGTCATTGTCTTCATGCCTTTGACTTCGATTGACGTCTTACTTGTCCCAATTTCCCAAGCCTTATATATCGCTGTAAATATCCCATCAACTGAATCTTCGCATACGCATGTTATCTTATCCATACTGGATTCTCCTTTTTTAAATTGTAGAAATACGCTTATATTCAATTATAAATCACACCTAATTTGTAAGCGTCATAAATTTCTGATTACATCTGACCTGCAAGCGCCTAATATATTCTGCTTACATCTGACCTGCCAGTGCTTTTATCCCTTCCATATGATCGGGCAAAATATTGTATCCAACATCATCAAAAATCGATAGCTGTTTATAGCTATTATGATTTTCTATTTCAAATGTTTTTCTTTTATCTATACCTATTAAATTACTTGTAATATAATTTTCTTCAATCTTCGTGTCATACATCATCTTACCTACGCATGTTATAAAGTATAGTGCTCGTTTCAATACAACACCCATCTTTTTGATATCTTCAAAACTTAGATTTGAACTCCTTCTAGCTTTGACAATTCTCTTAGCAGAATTGACGCCAATACCTGGTACTCTAAGTAGTGTATAGTAATCTGCTCTGTTAATCTCTACTGGGAATTGTTCCAAATGTCTGATAGCCCAATCGCACTTAGGATCTAATAAAACATTGAAATTAGGCTTATCTTCAGATAATAATTCATTGGACTTAAATCCATAGAACCTAAGCAACCAGTCCGCCTGATACAATCTATGCTCTCTTAAAAGTGGAACGCCTCCCAACTGCGCTGGTAAAGTGGAATCCTTATTCACATTAATAAATGCTGAATAAAATACCCTTTTCAAATCATATTGATTATAAAGTGCCTCTGCTACTGTAACAATCTGATAATCGCTTTCTGCAGTTGCTCCAATTATCATCTGCGTACTCTGGCCAGCTGGCACAAACTTGGGCTTATTCTGAGTTGCTAGCGCATAATCCATGCTGGATATATTCGTGATTATCTGCTTATTTGAAGACTCTTCAAAATTCAGTTCTGCATTGGATAAAATTAAATTCTTACTGGCATTATAGCTTTTATTGCTTCCAATCACATTCTGATTTTTGTTATCAATAATTCCGTTTTGAATCTGCCTCATAGGAGTCAAAATATTTTTCCTGGTCTTATGAGGCGCCAATGATTTTAGCCCGTCTGCTGTTGGAAGCTCTAGATTCACACTCATTCTATCTGCGTACCATCCGGCAGCCTCTATCAAATCTGGTGAAGCTCCAGGAATACCTTTTAAATGAATATAACCCCCAAAGTGATACTTTTCTCTAAGCAACATTACCGTCTCACATAATAGTTTCATCGTATAATCTGGACTCTTCACAATTCCAGAGCTCAAGAACAGACCTTCAATATAATTCCTTCTATAAAATTCCATTGTGAGCGAGCAAACTTCTTCCGGAGTAAATGTAGCTCTTACGACATCATTCGAAGATCTATTCACGCAGTACTTACAATCAAACACACACTCATTCGTAAATAATATCTTCAATAGTGAAATACATCGTCCATCGGCCGAAAAGCTATGGCAGATTCCACATGCTTGTGCATTTCCCATTCCCTGCCCATTGTTCTTTTTATCAACACCACTAGAAGTGCAGGCGACGTCGTATTTTGCAGCATCAGACAATATTGTTAACTTCTCCATTGTCGTCATTTCATTTTGAATTATCATATCAATACCTACTATTCTTTACATGAAATTATTAATAAAAACTCCATTACTTGTTTCATCACTCAATTCGATGATTTTAAATGCTCGACTTTGAATGCATGATTTCGAATGTATGTTCTTTGATATTATTTTACCACTGTTTTCGTGCAAGAACAAGTGTTTGTTTCAAAAAAAACAAAACCCTATTTTCATAACGAAATTAGGGTTTCTCATTAATCTCTATGTAATTATAACTATATATTGTCTCCTCATACACTTCTTCAACAATATCTTCTTCATAAATCTCTTGATCCTCTTTGTAGGTTTGAATCTCTTCATTAATGGATAGCATCTTTTTATCGAGAAAGCTTACAATATCTGCGCATTCCTTAAGTTCTCTACGGATATGCTCCGGTGAATTCCCATCAAACTTATAATACATCTTATGCTCTAAGCTTGCCCAAAAATCCATTGCGATTGTTCGAATCTGTATCTCTACCTTGGTATTAACCACTCTATTCGATAAAAATATTGGTATTGTAATTATCATATGATAACTCATGTACCCATTCGGCTTTGGATTACAGATGTAATCTTTTACTTTTAGAACTTCCACATCACTTTGCCTCGAGATTAACGCAGCAATATTATAAATATCGGAAGTAAATGAACAGATAATTCGAATACCTGCCACATCATTAATACACTTCAAAACATTTTCAATTGTTACTTGCAAACCTTTGTGTTTAAGTTTTTTAGAAATGCTTTCTGGTGTTTTTAATCGTGAAGTAATATGCTCAATCGGATTATATTGGTGATTCAATTTAAATTCATTATTTAATATCTCTAACTTCGTATTAATTTCCTTCAATGCAGAATCATAAATCAATAACGTTTTACTCCACAAATCTTCTTCATAATAAATCATTGGTAATTCCATATATTAACACCTATATTTTCTTAATAATTAGAAACCTTTATTGAACTAATCTCTTTCTTAATTATAGTTCTTTTCCGAGACATAATCAATTAATTTAGTATTAAATATATTATAAATATTAATGGATATATCGAAACATTTATATTACTTGATTTTTTTCTAACCACTTTATGGTTACAAATTATCATTAATTAGTTCAGTTTATTTCTTAACAACTTAACAATCTTTTTTAATTCCATATCATACTGCTTTAATATGAAAATATTAATAATTAACGCAAAAATAAAGGATTGAAAAATACTCAATCCTTTATTATACAAATCGTTATATTTTTATTGAATCACTTGTTAAGTAATTCAGCAATCTCTTTCGCAGTTTCCAATTTCATAACTTCTTGTGCTAGTTTATCAGCTGCTTCCTTACTTACTTCTGATATCACTTTTCTTGTTGCAAGTATTGAAGATGGACTAACACTGAATTCATCTAACCCAAATGATATAAGAAGTGGAATCAGGGCTTTGTCGGCTGCTGATTCGCCACACATTCCAACTGGAATTGAGGCCTTTTTACCACACTCTATTACATGTTTTATAGATCTTAGAACTGCTGGATTATATGCAGAATATAGATATGCTACTTTCGCATTTCCTCGGTCCACTGCCATTGTATACTGTGTAAGGTCATTGGTCCCAATACTGAAGAAATCGACTTCTTTGGCAAGAATATCAGCGATGGATACAGCCGCTGGTGTCTCAATCATAACCCCAATTTTAATATCTTTGTTATAAGAAATACTTTCTCCGTCAAGTTCAAGCATATATTCTTTCACTAATTTCTTAACACTTCTAATTTCATCTACACAAGTTACCATCGGTACCATTATTCGAATGTCACCGAACGCACTGGCTCTAAGAAGTGCTCTAAGTTGTGGTTTAAATACATCTTCTCTTTGAAGACAAACTCTAATTGCTCTATAGCCTAGAAATGGATTATCTTCTTTTCCAAGATCAAGATATGGAATTTCCTTATCGCCACCTACATCAAGTGTTCTGATAATTACGGTCCCACCCTTTAATGCTATAACCGCCTTCTTATAAGCTTCGAACTGTTCTTTCTCGCTAGGCATTGTAGATTTATCCATAAACAAAAATTCTGTTCTAAATAATCCAACACCTTCCCCATCACACGCTGTTACTGTAACAGCGTCTTCAGGTTTTCCGATATTTCCAAATAACTCAACTTCTAGCCCATCGGCAGTCACTGTTTTTTTGCCAACATATGTTGAAAGTGCTTTCTTATATTCAATATAGGCGTGCTGTTTTTCAGAATATTGCAGTTTTATACTATCTGTTAGATTATCAATCACACATCCGTCAAAACCATCTACAACAAGTTCCTCACCATCTTTACATAATGAAGTAATATTTGCTACACTAAGCACTGCAGGTATCTCTAAAGCTCGAGCTAATATAGCCGAATGAGATGTTTTTCCACCAACTTCTGTAATAATTCCAACTACATTTTCTTTAATTATTCCAGCTGTCATTGAAGGCGTTAAATCTTTTGCAATTAATATTGTACCAGGCGCAACCGCACTAATATCTGCGACTTCAACCCCAAGCAAAATTTCAAGTAATCTTGTCTTAATATCACCGATATCACTTGCACGTTGCTTCATCATCTCATCTTCAATCCCTAAAAACATCTGTATAAATGTGTCACAGACTGTTGATACTGCTTCTTCAGAGCATTTATCAGACTTAATTGATTTCTCAATTTCCGAGCATACCATTGGATCTGATATCATCAGTATCTGTCCTTCAAGTATTTCTGACTCCTTTTGACCGATCTGATTTTTTATACGTTCTGCCATTGCCATCGTCTTGTCTGTAAAATCAGTAACCGCTTGTTCAAATCTGATAAGTTCTTGTTCAATACTTTTAGGAGTGTATGATGTATAAGAAAGACTTTTCTCTTTAATTATTACGACTTTTCCTATCCCAATTCCATCTGATGCAGCTATTCCCTTATACATAATTCCTCCTTCAAAAACATTCATTATCTAATTTCATAAGTTTTGCTATAGGCAAAAGCTTGCAGTGTAAAAAGCCTTTTCCTGCCTTCACATGTTCACAAGTTTTGCCGAAGGCAAAAGCTTGCAATGTGAAAAGCCTTGGCTTTTCACAATTTATGCTTCGCCAAATCCGCTTGCAACAAGTTCTGTGAATTTATCTAGTGCCGCTTGCTCGTCTGTACCATCACATTGTACTTCTATTTCAGCGCCAAATTTGATACAAGCAGCCATAACATTCATGATACTTTTGGCATTCACTACTTCACCATCTTTAATAATCGAAACTTCTGAATCAAATCCTTTTAATGCATTTGTTAAAATACCAGCTGGTCTCATATGAAGCCCCTGTGCATTGTTGATTGTAAATTTACTTGATACCATAATTCTTACCTCCTTTTTCATACAAATGATTGTATTCATTTATATAGATAATTTACGTGTGAAAGACCTTTTCCTTCACACGTATCATTATCTTTTTATATTTTTTTTATACTTGTAATTCTAATTATACTACAATTCTATTAAAAATCAAAATTTATATTTATTTACATATTTTTAATTGGTTTCTTTAATGTTGTTAAGATGATAGCTCCAACTACAGAACCAACTAATAAAGCAACTACATATCCTAATGTGTTTCCGACTACTCCGAATACAAATACACCACCATGAGGAGCTCTAAGTGTACAGTTCATAATAACCGAGATTGCTCCAGCTACTGCTGAACCAATAATACATGATGGAATAACTCTGATCGGATCAGCTGCTGCAAATGGAATTGCACCTTCTGAGATAAAACACAATCCCATAATATAATTAACAAAACCAGCTTCTCTTTGTTGTTTTGTCCATTTATTTCTAAAGAATGTTGTTGACAATGCGATTACCAATGGTGGAACCATACCACCAACCATAACTGCTGCCATTATAGGCGAAGCTACTGAGCCTCCTGCTGCATCAAAAAGTGTAGCTGTTCCGAATACATAAGCTGCTTTATTGATTGGTCCACCCATATCAACTGACATCATTCCTGCTACTACGATACCTAATAAGATCATATTTCCACTACCCAATGTGTTAAGGCCATTTGTCATAGCTGTGTTAATATTACCCACATAAGGATTAATAAACAACATTACAATACCAACAAGGAATATACCTGCTACCGGATAAATAAGGACTGGTTTGATACCTTCAAGACTTTTTGGCATTTTACTAAATAACTTTTTAAGTCCTAATACAATGAAACCACCTACGAAACCTGCAATCAATGCTCCAAGAAAACCTGGTGAAACGCCTTCTTTTACTACTACTAATGCTCCACCTGAAAATGATATTGATGCGCCTAACTTAGCAAGCATACCACCTACGAAACCAACTGCAAGTCCAGGTCTATCAGCAATACTCATTGCAATGTAACCTGCAAGAACTGGTAACATGAAGCTAAATGCAGTACCACCAATTGTCATAAACAATGCTGCTATTGGTGTTCCAGACCCAAAAGACGAAGCTTTATTTGGATCGAAAACATCCAACAAGAATGCAAGTGCGATTAGAATACCACCACCAATTACAAATGGAAGCATATTTGAAACACCATTCATTAAATGTTTGTATATCTGACGGCCCACGCCTTCGCCTTGACCAGATTCTTCTTCTGCGCCACCTTCATGGTGGTAAACAGGAACATTTCCGCTAATTACTTTTTCAATTAATTCCTGTGGTTTACTAATTCCATCAGAAACTTTCACTTTCAAAACTTTCTTACCATCAAATCTTGCCATTTCTACATTTTTATCTGCAGCAATAATAATACCATCTGCTTTTGCAATTTCTTCTTTCGTAAGAACATTCTGAGCGCCACCGGATCCATTTGTCTCAGCTTTTAGCGCATATCCTAATTCCTTACCTTTTAATTCAAGTGCTTCTGCTGCCATAAATGTATGTGCGATCCCTGTTGGGCAAGCTGTTACTGCAAGAATTCTAAATCCTGTATTTTCCATCTTTTGTCCTCCAAATTTTTCTGTTTCTTTTTGATCAACAATTTTCATGAACTCTTCAGGATTCTTAGCTGCTAGTAATTTTGCTCTAAATGTTGGATCCATAAGAATTTTATTAAGGTTTGCTAATACTTCAAGATGTATGTCGCTACCGCCTTCTGGCGCTGCAATCATAAATATCAAATTAGTTGGAGCTTGATCCATTGAATTACAATCAACTCCACCCGGTACTGTAATTGCTACAAGTCCTGGTTTTTTTACGGCCTTGTTCTTTGCGTGTGGAATAGCCAATCCTTCTCCGATGGCTGTTGTACACTGCGCTTCTCTTTCAAAAATCCCTCTTTTATATTCTTCTTTGTCACTGATATTTCCTAATTTTGCTTGTAAATCAATTAATATATCATAAGCTTCGTCTCTTGAAGCTGGGGATACATTTAATAATATACCCTCTTTTTTAAGTAAATCCGTAATTCTCATACTAAATTCCTCCTATACATTTTAGATGTTTTTTGCTTTTGTATCACATTATATTTCAGCCAATAATTCCTGTACAAATTCTCCAGACGCGAGTCCTTTTGAAAATGCGGTTGCACTTCCAGCTGCAGTTCCAAGTCTAAGTGCCATCCCATAATCACTCCATCTTAGATATCCTGCTATAAAGCCTGCAACCATAGAATCTCCTGCACCAACTGAATTTAACACCTTTCCTTTTGGTACCCCAATCTTGTAAAACTTTCCTCTTTCATCAATTAGTATGGCGCCTTCTCCAGCCATAGATATCAATACATTTTGTGCACCTTTTTTTTGAAGCTCTTTTGCATAATATGTTATTTCCTCATCCGTCTTTAATGTTACTCCAAACATTTCGCCTAATTCATGATTATTGGGTTTGATTAAAAATGGATGAAACTTCAAAACATTCATCAACAAGTCTTTCGTCGCATCTACAACAACTTTAACTTGCTTGCTCTCCACTCGAGCCATTATATTTTCATAGATATCATCTGGCATCGTAGTCGGAATACTTCCAGCTAATACTAATATATCGCCATCACTGATCTTATTAATTTTTTCAAATAATTCTTCTAAGGCGGTTGGTGTTATCGTAGGACCTTGACCATTAATCTCAGTTTCCTTACCTGACTTTATCTTTACATTTATCCTTGTCATTCCTTCTTCAAGTCGGATAAAATCGGCTGTAACGCCTTGTTCCTTAACGCCTTTTTCCATTGTGCTTCCTGTAAATCCTGCTACGAAGCCAAGCGCTATGCTATCAATGTCCAAATTTCTTAATACTGTTGAAACATTAATTCCTTTTCCTCCGTAGTACATTTGTTCATATGTTGTTCTATTCACTTCACCAATTGTCAAGTCATCTACTTGAACCACATAATCAATAGCTGGATTAAATGTCACTGTATATATCACTTATTCAACACCTCCTTAACTACTGTTGCTTTTCTGAACTTTTCATCCGGCAAATAATCTGTTATGATGCATGCCTTATCAATGTCCGAAAATGTAACAGATGTAACTTTTCCAAATTTCGTGTGATCTGTTAATATATAGGAAATATAACTTCTGTTAATCGCTTCTCGTTTCAAAAGCGCTTCCTCTAAATCTGGTGTTGTATACCCTTTATCAATGCTTATTCCATTTGTCCCAACAAAGCACTTTGTAAAGTTAAACTTCTTCAAGTTACTAATTGCATCGGCGCCAACAATAGCCTCCGTAGCTAACTTAAGTTCTCCTCCAATTACATATGCCTTACAACCTTTTTGGATCAGCTTCTTCGCATGTACAATACCATTTGTTACAAAGATTGCCTTAGTATTACTTATATAGTCAATCAACTTCTCAGTTGTTGTTCCTGCATCGATGAATATAAAATCATCATTATTAATAAGTGATGCTGCATACTTTCCAACTGAAGTTTTCTCTTCTATATTCAAAGTTGATTTTGTCTCCACATTCGCTTCAAATATTGTAAAATACTCATCAATTACAATTGCTCCACCATGAACTTTACTAAGTTTCCCAAGTTTGTCAAGAATCGTTAAGTCACGTCTAATTGTTGATTCTGAAGCATCAAGTTCATTTGTAAGCTCCGTAATAGATACCGTTTTCTTATCCTTAAGTATATTCAATATTAAGTTTTGTCTTTCAAGTGTCAACATGGCATATCTCCTTTTTTTTATAATACAATCATTTTCGGTCAATGTCAATCATTTTCTTTCATTTTCTTTCATAAATCATTATATATTTTATATTTTTAGTATTTTTTGTCATTATTATTCAAGCGCCTTCAAAACGGCACTTGACAATTACTATCAATATTGAGATATTTCCATTGTAGTATTGCCAAAAACGACCAAAAAGCTTCAAACATTTGATATTTCCCAAATGCTTGAAGCTTTTCTCACTTATACCAAAACCTTATTTCTTATGTACTAATTTCTTTTGTGCCTATACTTTTGTGCTTTTGTGCTTTTGTACTTTTGTACTTTTGTGCTTTTGTGCTTATGTACTTTTGTGCTTTTGTACTTTTGCCCTTCGCCCTTTCGCCTTTCTCCCCTTCGGTTTTAATTTCAGTCTCAACCCATGTCGAAATGTAGCCGGTGAATATTAATTTATAATGATGCATTTACCGCAGACCGGCTGAAAGCAGCGCCTATGTTTTTTCCTAGACTCAGATGAAAAATCGAACGAAGTGAGACTTTTCATCATCTCTGAGGCTAGCAAAAAAACAGGCTGCTTGAAGGAAAGGCAAGGTAAATACATCATTATAAATTAATATTCACTCAACCCCTCCCCTCAACCCTCCATGCACTAAAATCAAAACCAAACCTATATCTTCTTCTTATTAAATATAATCACTGCCGCCCAAATCAACCCCACAATTGCAACTATTGTAACAGACAACGATTTTATCACATCTGAAAAATCATACCCTTGTTCCAACATAGAGACGTTTCCAGACGCTAACAACACTGGGTTGTATGGCACAATTGCTGGGACAATATTGATTGTAAATAAAAGGATTAAAATCAACGCAGTAATTAATAAACAAGAATAACTGCTCTCCACTAAAGTGGAAGCAAATATGATCACTGCAAGTAAAAACAATCCAAATATCCATAAACATCCAACTGATGGAACAATGTTATATACATTATCATTTGGAAATAGATATACTGTGTATCCATAAGTTGTCAAAAGTGACAACACAAGGCTTACTGTCCAAAGAATTGAACCCACTGTGTATTTTGCAAATATTACAGTCTTACGAGGCAACCCTTTTGTCAATACATTAATCAAGGTACCTTTTGTGTATTCCCTTGTTAAAGTCCCACCAAATATAAGAACTAAAATCAGCAAACCCATCTGTCCATCATTTTTGAAGAATTGTATATATGAATCTTTAGCTGTCGGTACCGGTATCGTAAATGGAATACCCTGCAGATCCATTGACTTTATCAATTCTGGTGTTAGTTTCGCAATTACTGGCCCCATCATACCAAATATTAAAAATACTGCAAATAAGATTAATAGTTTGTACGTACGCGTGTTTTCCATAAACTCTTTTTTAACAAATGCCATATATCCTCTCATTTACTTAACCACCTCCATAAAAATACTTTCCAGGGTTGGCTCAAGTATTTCATATTTTAATATATATAACTGCTCTCCCGCAAGTTTATGAATGATACTGTTACCTGTTTTTTTCACATCATGTACTTTAATTGTAAGTGAGTTTTTTTCAACGATTATTTCTTTAATGTCTTCCATTTTTTCTAAACTGGAGTATGCCAGTTTCCTATCATTTTCACTCTCAAATTCAATATATATAATGTCATGTCGGTTGACTTCTTTTAATGCATTTATATTTCCTGAAATTGCAAGTTTTCCATCATTAATCATACCGATATTTTCGCAAACCCGCTCAACATCTGAAAGAATGTGTGTTGAAAATATTACGGTTGTCTTATCTTTTATAGAAAGGAGAATATCAAGGATATCTTTTCTTCCAACAGGATCAAGTGCGGAGGTTGGCTCGTCACAGATTAAAATTCTAGGCTCATTTAATAATGCCTGCGCAATTCCAAGTCGTTGCTTCATCCCTCTCGAAAATCCACCAATTTTTCGTTTCACATCAATAAGTCCAACTAATGTCAAGAGTTCTTCACTCTTTTCTTTGATTGCTTGCTTTGATAATCCAGTTATCTCTCCGCAAAGTTTAAGATATTCCATGGGTCTCATATAGCCATAAAACTCTGGTACATCAGGCAAAAATCCAATATATTTGTTGGTTTTTGTCTCCCCATAGGTTACCTTTTCGCCACATATTGTTATCGTTCCACTATCTAATTTTAACAAACCTAGTATCATCTTCATTGTGGTTGTCTTACCCGATCCGTTTTGGCCTAGAAATCCATAGATTGTATGCTCATCCACACTAAAGCTCAAACCATCAATTACCTTATGAGTTCCAAAGCTTTTGCACAAATTCTCTACTTTAAGTATTTCCACTATTCATCACCTCTGCCTAATGTAAAGTAAATGACTGGTCCAATAAACTGTACAATCAATACGATCACTACCCACATTATTTTATTTCCAAACTTGTAGTTCGGATGTCTCAAAACATGCACCAAAGCTATTATAGCCAAGGATAACTCTACTACAACTAATGGTATTAAAAATGGTAAAAGTTCTATTATCTGTGCTGTATTCATAATCCCTCACCTCTGCACTGCTTTCTTTGCATATCAAGTTTGTGAAACGCAATGCAGACACAAACTTGGGTATGAATCATAGAATCATTCATACTTTTTGACTTAGAGTTCCATAACATTTATAATTGCTGATACACTTTTAAATATACCAAATTATAATTCTTTGATAATTTCTTTATCTTTTAATCTCAAACATCAGTACTTTATATACTCTCTAGCATTTTAACTACACTTTTAAATCTTACATCATTGCTATATTGCTGAAATACTGGAGTTAGTGTTACTCCTTGTAGCATGCTTTGTTTTACAGTCTCTTCACTTCTTACCATCTCAGTTCCCAAATCAAGATTTGCCAATGCTCCATCAACCATATCAAAGAATTCATCTCCATGTAGCTTAAATGGAAATATGCCGCTAGCTGAAACTTTTGCATATTCTTCTAGTAATTCGAGCGTTTTTTCTTTGTTATTGATTGTTGCATAAGTTCCTGCTGCCGATAACAGCATTGTAATTACTATAGCTGGATGAAATCGCTTTACAGCAAATATTTTTTCTAATGCCAAAGCTCTTTCAACACATTCATCTAGCTTAACTGGATCATCTGTATTTAAGGTAAATAGCATTGGAAACGCACCAAACATCTCTACTATATTTTCATAAATCTGCATTTGTATCTTTTCTTTTGCCTTTGGTATATTTCCCATCATATAAAATGCTTGTGCAAATAATCCTCGGTTAGACATCGAAAGCGTATCCGTTCCTTCTAATAAAACAAGCACTTCAGCTGGATTATTCTGCATCAGACAACAGTATGCTTCCAAATACAACGCCTGTTTTGCTACATGTACATCATCTGTCTCTGATTTTACCCGTTCAAATAACTGCTTATCTTGTTCAATCACTTTTTGCGTCTTTTCCGTTGATCCAGCTAACATCGAATGATTTAATAGTAAAATTCCAATCTGTAGCAGTAGTGGAAAACACGAATAATATTTTTTTATGATTACATTGCACCTTTCATGTACAATATCAAAGGGTTCTTTTGCAAACTGATGACTGAGCTTATGATATAATTTCTTAATTTCTGTACTTTCCATCTGAGGCTCATATCCAATCAGTTCATCAATCGTTATGTCAAAATAAGTTGCTATATGAGGTAACATCGTAATATCTGGGTAGCTCTGTGCTGTCTCCCACTTTGAAATAGCCGCTTTTGACACTCCCAGATAATTAGCAAGCCCATCTTGCGTTATCTTCTTTTCTTTCCGTTTTACTGAAACTACTGAAGCAAGATTAATCTCTTTCATTTACAAAACTCCTATCTTGCCGCTTTAGCGGCACTTATATCAGGATGTGAATGTGGTTTTCATTCTCAATAGCTCCTATCTTGCCGCTTTAGCGGCACTTTAAATCAGGATGTGAATATGGTTTTCATTCACAATGGGCTCCTATCTTATCTATGAATTTATTATATTTCATGTGGTATTATTTTACAATCGAATCGAGGTTGATTTTGGTTGATTTTTTCAACTTGCAGTTGATTTGTACCAAAAAAGCTCCCAATCGTTTCTTCAACGATTGAGAGCTTCTTTAATAACTTTTTTATAATTATTTTTTTATTTTTAGAAATGAAGAATATGAGGTATTTTTAGATCGTATTTTTTCTGGAAAGCTAAAAAAATCATTTGTTAATTTTACAATGCTCGAACTTAACGCAATCAAAGCAAGTAAATTGGGAATCGCCATTAATCCATTAAATAAATCTGCAAGTTCCCATACAATCTCAATGGTTGCGGTGCATCCTACAAAAACTAATATGACATACACGATGCGATAGACAATAATTGCCTTCTGTCCAGCGATATACTCAATTGCTTTTTCGGCATAATAGTACCATGCAATGATTGTAGCAAATGCAAATAGTACTAATCCCAGCGATACTATGTATTGCCCGCCATGAAAGGCATTTTCAAAAGCTGCTAGAGACATATGTGCACCATCCATATTTCCAGATGTCCATAATCCACTTGTCAGAATTACTAGTGCTGTAATTGTACACATTACGATTGTATCAAAAAACACTTCAAATGCACCCCAACAGCCTTGTCGGCAAGGATGGTCCGTATTTGCACTTGCATGTGCAATCGGGGCACTTCCTAAACCTGCTTCATTTGTAAAAACGCCTCTTGAAACTCCGATTCGGGCAGCGTAAAGCATCGTTGAACCGGCAAACCCACCAACTGCCGCCGAACTACTAAATGCTGCTGAAATTATCATTTCAAATGCTGCAGGAATTCTTTCTATATTGATGAACAAAACAATTATCGCTGACAATATATACATGACAGCCATAAATGGCACAAGTTTTTCTGCGATTAATGAGATCCGCTTAATCCCTCCAAGAATAACCAATGCCACCGTAATCGCCAAGATAATTCCTGTAATATAGGTGGGGATATCAAGTGCAGCTTTCAATCCGCCCGATAAGGAATTTGCCTGCACCATATTTCCAACGCCAAATGATGCCAGTACTGCAAACATACAAAATAAGTAAGCTGTTTTTTTCCAACCAAGCCCCTTGCTGATATAATACATCGGGCCTCCGACGTAATCTCCGTTTTTATTTTTCTCACGATATGCCACTGCAAGCGTTGTCTCGCAGTACTTCGTAACCATTCCTAAAATCGCAGCTACCCACATCCAAAATATAGCTCCAGGCCCTCCCACGCTAATTGCGACTGCAATTCCGACGATATTTCCTGTTCCAACCGTTGCCGCTAACGCTGTACATACCGCTTGAAATGGTGTAATTGTACCCGCTTGTGTATTTTGTTGCTTCTCAAATATTGTTTTTAGTGTATTTGTCATTACCGTACCAAATCGTGTAAATATAACCCCTTTGATTCGAATCGTTAGGAATATCCCCGTTCCTAGCATCAGCACTAGCATCGGCAATCCCCATACAATATTATTATTTAGCCAAATCACAAAATCCATCGTTAATAACACCCCTTCGAAATATTTATTTACATATCTTCATTTTTAGCCTTCCCTTTTCGAATAATAATATTATTATTTGTATATTACATTATCTTGGTATTCAATAATTTTTGTCGAAGTATCTCTAAGCTGTCTATCTCAAATGTTACATCTGCCTCTGCGTTTTGTGGAAGTTTCTGTGGATTATACCAGCAAGTATCGACCCCAGCGTTATTTCCGCCTTTGATGTCGGAAGTAAGGGAGTCCCCAATTATGATTGCTCTTGTCTTTTCAAAATTACGGATTCTACTAAAAACAATATCAAAATATTCCTTTGATGGCTTTTGATATCCAATTTCATCCGATATGAATATGTTTTTTACATATTTGGCTATTCCCGTTGACACTAATCTTTTCATTTGCGTATCCTTGACGCCATTCGTCACTATATATACACTATATTTTATAGAAAGATTTTTGATTAGTTCTAGTGCACCCTCTATTAGATACGCTTGCTCCGATAGTAAAAACTGATATCTGTCCTCAAATTCAACCGAATCAATCTTTATTTTTTCCTGCACAAATAAATCATCAAACCTTTTATAAATCAACTTCTCTCTGCTAATTAGTCCTAATTCATGCTGATCCCACAAATAATGATTGATTTTGGTATATGTACAATGCAGTTTCTCATTAAATTCTATTCCGTACTCTTCAAATACCTGCTGCAATGCAACTAGTTCACTTTTATCGAAATCTAACAGTGTTCTATCCGCATCGAACAACAAGAAATCATAATCCCAACTTTTATCTGTTTTATTCTTACTTGAATTTTGGTTATTCATAAACGTTGCTCCCATCAATTTGTCACCTCGTACACAAAACTATTCCCATTTTTCCCCACTCTTTTTACTACGCCGACATAGTACAAAATATTTAGTACCAATCTTGCTGTATCAACGCTTATTTTTGCTGCCTTTGCAAATTCTTTTGATGTAAACTGTTCTTCTATGTCATATGGAATAAACTGCATATAATCTTCTGGCTGTTCAATCATAACTTCTTGCTTGATTTCCAAAGGAATTCGATCAAACCTTGTGGAGCCTCTTTTTTTTGTAACATTCCAACCATTGAGCAGACGATATTCTTCCATATCCATAAGTACTAAATGCATTCTAAGATTTGGATTCTTTAAGAATTCCTTTATCTTATACAACTCAAAAAAAGCATCATAGGCACTCCATTTCTTCGGTGCTTTTCTTTTTTTTGTAGTCTCGCCTGTTTCATTGTCTATCCACAGTACCCATTTGTTATATGGCATTGGATACACAATTGTCACTGGATACAGATTTAGAAATGTAGAAAGTTTTGCACGCATTTTATTAAATTGGCGTGTCTGTATTTCAATAATCCCCTGCTCATTATATATATCTGCAACATATCCTTCAATTCTGACCTCATGATTATCTTCATTCGGTTCATAATAATTCTTCATGATCGCATGAACCGTTTTTTCAGATAATGTCCCAATTCCCTTATTATTGTGAAGTTTTCCAACAATCTTTTCCTTCGCAGTTTCAAATGCTTCTTTATCTATATATTCGTGAATGTACGGTGAATATTCACTATTTAATTTATCTGGTTTATTTTTCATTGTATTTGCCACCTGGTCCAAGTCAACTTTGTTAAATCGGGTATTTACAATCCGCTTAACTACTTGCTCATAATTTTATCATAATTCTATGCTTGTGGCTACAATTGGTATTATAATTGTATTTCGATTTTCGTTGTGTTAAAATAATCATAAATATATTCTAAAATTCCGAATGAGAACGAGGTACCTATGATATCTATTAGTTTGTGCATGATTATTAAAAATGAAGGAAAAGTTTTATCTCGATGTCTTGATTCGATAAAGGACCTTATGGATGAGATTATCATTATTGATACAGGTTCTACCGATAACACCAAGGCAATTGCTTCAAACTATACTGATAAGATATATGATTTTGAATGGATTGATGATTTTTCTGCTGCAAGAAATTATTCATTTTCAAAAGCCACAAAAGATTATATTTATGTAGCTGATGCAGATGAAGTAATAGATGCTATTAACCATAGACGTTTTCAACAACTAAAAGAACTAATACTTCCCGAAATAGACATTGTTCAAATGAAATATGTCACAAGTGCTGATTTCAACACTGTTTATAACTTCCAAAAAGAATATCGTCCAAAACTATTTAAAAGAGTTCGCTCATTTAAATGGATATCTCCTATCCACGAAACGGTTCAAATTGATCCAATTGTATATGATAGCGATATTGAAATACTCCATCTTCCACAAACGACGAACACAAAGCGAGATTTTTCCACATTTATAAAAGCCCTTAATAATGGTTATAAGCTTGAGAAATACGTATTAATCATGTTTTGCAAAGAATTATTCATTTCTGGTGAAAATGAAGATTTTATTGCAGTAAAGGATTTCTTTACTACTATTCTTCTAAATGAAAATCGTACAGAAGATGAGCGAAAAAATATTGCTTGTGTACTTGCTCGAGTATATAGACTCTATGGAAATTATAATGAATTTTTCAAGCTATGTTTAAAGGATATGGCAAATAACCCTTGCGCTGAAATATGCATGGAACTTGGAGAATATTTCTATTCACTTGGCGATTTTGAAGAAGCTGTTATTTGGTATATTAATGCTGCTAATGAAACTCCTAGCATTATAGATATTCATAGTTCTGGCGACCTGCCTCTCAGGCGTTTATCTGACTGTTTCAAAGAACTTGCAAAATTGGTATCAACACATAAAGATAATGAACTTTACGATATTTATACAAGCAATGGAAAAAAATACGAGAAAGCTGCTCGTGAATGGGAATTGCCAGTTGAATAAATAGACGCATTATAATAGATAAATAAAATAGAACAAGAAATAGGTGAGGATATATTATCCTCACCTATTTCTTATTTTAAAGCCAACTCAATTATAGATATTCAAACCATGCAAGATATTATCTACAGGAACAATTTTCCAACCTGATAGATTAATGTAGAAACAAAGTAAGCTACACCTAACTGAAAGCATACTGCAAATATTGTCCATTTCCATGAGTGGGTTTCTCTCTTAATTGTGGCAATTGTTGCTGCACATGGAACATACAATAAACAAAATACCATAAGTGAATATGCATTTAGCGCTCCAAATCCAGTTGCTGCAAGCCCTGCAGACATACCCGCCATTCCTGCTACTGAATTGATATTACCGATTCCATATAGGATTCCCATACTAGATACTACAATTTCCTTAGCTGCAATACCAGCAATTAATGCAACTACGATCTTCCATTGATTTAAGCCTGTTGGAGCAAATATCGGTGACAATGCTTTACCAATGGAAGCACCAAAACTCTGCGACATATCTGTAACCATTCCATGCGTTCCAAAATTCAAGATTACCCAAATTATGATGGAAGCAAAAAATATCGTTGTTCCTGCTTTCGATAAATAATCCTTCACTTTTCCCCATACATAAATTGCAATACTTCTAGCATTCGGCGCCTTATATTCAGGTAATTCGATTAATAATGAATGCAAGCTTTTTTTCTTATCAAATGTATTTAATATCAGAGCTACCATAACCGCTACCATAAGGCCAATCAAATACATTGAATAGGTTACAAGTAACGCATGTTTTGGGAAGAACATTTGTGAAAATATTACGTAAATTGGTAATTTCGCACTACAAGACATAAACGGAGTCACAAGTATCGTTTTCATTCTGTCTTTTGGATCTTCTAACGACCTAGATGCCATTATTGCAGGAACCGAGCATCCAAATCCAAGCATCATTGGAATAAATGCTCTTCCAGAGAGGCCTAATTTCCCCATAATCGAATCCATTACATATGCAACTCTCGACATATATCCACTGTCTTCTAGAAATGCAAGTGCCAAAAACAATATAAAAATATTCGGTAAAAATGTAAGTATTCCGCCTACTCCGGCAATAATTCCATCAACTACTAGTGAAATCAATACTTCGTTTGTACCAACGCTACCTAAAAAACCTCTCGTAGAACCACTAAACCATTTAAGAAAAATTTCGAAAACACCTTTTAAGCTATCTCCAATTGTAAATGTCAAGAAAAACACGAGTGCCATTATTGCTAGAAATATTGGTAATCCTAATATTCTGTTTGTAAATATAGCATCAATTATATCTGTCACATGCGCCTTTTTATCCTTGTTGACAAGGCACTCCTGTATCACTTCTTCAATAAAATCATATTTCTGATTAATTATATCAAGTTCATAGCTTCTTGATACAATGTCAGCTAATCCAATTGGGTATCTTTCTGTTATTTCATCATCCATTTCAAGCATCTTAATTGCATGCCAACGGAAATTTATCATATCTGGATACTTTACCTGCAGTCTTTCTGTAACAACATCAATCATATCTTCAATATCATCACTATATACCATAACACACTCATAGTGGTGATTATGCTTATGCTTGGTACTACTGCTTTCATCATGATGATGTTCAAGTTTTTCTAGTGAACTCTTATTTTTATGATGAGCAACTGCATGCATTAATACTTCCAGCCCAGTTTTCTTCCTCGCTGATACCGGAATCACTGGAATTCCAAGCATCTCTGGAAGTCTGTGAATGTCTATTTCCATTCCACGCTCTTCAACAATATCCATCATATTAAGTGCCAAAACCACTGGCTTTCCAAGTTCAATAAGCTGTAATGTAAGATAGAGATTACGTTCCAATGAAGAGGCATCAGCGACATCAATAATAACATCTACCTCATCTTCCAATATGTACTGTCTTGATAGTTTTTCCTCCATTGTATACGAAGTCAGACTATATATTCCTGGCAAATCCACTAGTTTGTATTCTTTATCTCTAAACTTATATGATCCTTCTTTTTTTTCTACGGTAACGCCTGGCCAGTTAGCAACCTTTAACTTAGCGCCTGTATAATCATTAAACAATGATGTTTTACCACAATTCGGATTACCAATAAATGCTACATTTATTATCTCATTACTACTGCTCATCTGTGCCACCTCCAATCAAAATTCCTTCGGCAACATTCTTCCCAATTGCAAAACGAGTACCTCTTACCTTAAATATCAAAGCACCATTTCGCTTTTTATTAAGTAATTCTACGGATGTACCCTGTGTAAGTCCAAGCATCTGTAGACGCCTCATAATACTAGATTCAAGCTGTATATCTTCAACAATATATGTATGCCCAATCAGTCCATTTGATAAATTCATTCGTACCTCCACAAGCTACAACGTGTTAGCCATTGCTAACTCTCTTCTTTTGATTATACTCGAATTTTGATGATTGTCAACTACTATTAGTATTTTAATCCTATAACTACTATTAATAATTTAATCCTATAACAATGTTAACAGCAGATTTGCCTTTTATTATTTCAATACTTGCTAAGACATTTTAAATATAGGATTGTCTTAGCAAAACAAAAATGCTCTATATCAGTACATTAATTTGTACTGACATAGGGCATCCTCTTTTAACTATTTGTCTTTTAACTATTTGTCTTCTAACTATTTGTCTTCTAAATCTTCAATATCAAGGAATTCAAAATCATCGTCATCATCATTCTTGGTAATGTCAATATCATCATCATCCTCCAATATATCCTTCATATCCGAAATATCATTATTTTGATCATTATCATCAAATAATTCTTCTGTATCAACCCTAAAGTCATCGTTTTCAAATACATTTTCCGTATCAAGGTCATCATCTTCAAATTCAATATTCATCGTAGCTGCAGCCTCCGCATCAGCGCCTATCTCCGAAGCAATCTCCGAATTATGATCCTCTTTATTTTCAGATTTATTAGCATTCGATTCATTAGAATTTGATTTATTTACATCTAAATCCTCGTCACTTGAATTATCGTTAATTGAGTCATCATGATGATCATCATCATCATCATCATTATTATGTAACTCGTTATATGTAATTGCGCTAAATATATCTTGACCATCTTCATCAGCGTCGTCATAATCATGATCTGAACGGTTTGATCTTAACTTAAATACTAGTACAATCATTATTATCAAAAATAGAATTGCTGCCAATGCTGATGAAGCTGCTATTATCTTCCAGAGATTTACATTGCCACCTTGTGCAGCGACATTTGAAGATGCTACAACAGCAGATGATAAATCCTCCCCATAATATTTTTGAACTGTTTGCTCTGTATAATCAAAGCGATACCATCCTGATGTTCCGGCTGAATCTACACCATAGAACAAACAATATTTAACATCTGAGCCATTAGGGATTAATATATCAACACTATTTCCATTAATTGTGAGTGTTGATTTCGTATAATTATTCGGTATTTCCATACTTGAAGTAATTGGAAGAATTGTATATGTTAGTGCTGGTTGTGTAATCGTGCTTAACAACGAAAATGTCTTAGATGCTGTGTCATACACATAGAAATTACCAGTACCACTTCCATCCGCTTTTTCAAGATACATGATTGTAAGGTTGTTAGCACCTTTTCCAGCTGTAACTGACTGACCATTAAAATCAAAGGCTGTTGCAGTGTATCCTGTTGGCAACGGATGATTTGTAAAATCACTGATAACGTTATAGCTTGCTCCATTTATTGTGGTAGTTATTGCTGCCACTACTGCTGGGGTTGTCTGTGCTTGGGTAGCTACTACGGCATTATCAACTGCTTGGGTTGGTGTCGCTCCAGCTACTTTATTTGTAGTAATTACATATGTTTTAGTTGAACCATTTTGCGCCTTAACAATAATTTTAGTTGTATTTGTACCAGGGTCCATTGTTTTTCCTGTGACGCTTACTTTTGCAGTTGAGTCTTCTGTTGGTGCACTGACAGTAAGTGCTGTGCAATCAGATCCTACAGTCGCTGTATAGGACGTTACATTAGGTGAAAACGCAGGTGATATAGTACCTGGACTGATCTGAAGTGAAGACAGGTTATTGTTAGATGAATAAGTGGTTCCTCCTGGTGCAGGTGCAGGTGTATCTGCTGAAGGGACGTTCACTGTTACTTTGCCTGTACTTGCGTTTATTGTCACGCGATCCTCCATCATAGATGTAATAATACTACTTGAAGTAATCGATATATTTGATGAACCTTTAGTCAACGCTTTAAATTTTAATGTAAACGAAGCAGTCTTTGCGTTCATATCTTCAAGTATTCGAATATTTCCATCTGCGTTAGAAGTATAGCCTGGTAATGCTTCCAAAATTTTAGAATCATATGAAATCCATAGATCACACATTATAATATTACTACCACCGCCTGATACATTTATTGTAACTGATACTTCCTCTCCAACCAGTGCTGTCCCAGAACCAACAATAACACTTGCAGATTCTGCCGCTTTTACGGGTATCGATATCATTCCAGTTGTTATAATCATTACCATTAATATAACGTAACTTGTTTTAAGTAATTTTTTCATCATATAGTCCTCTTTCTTATGTTACTGTACAATGCTTCTTCCACCCAATACAGCTCTTTTTATGTATGCTAAATCCATTGATGTTATAGAATCTCCCGCCCTATTCGCATCTCCTGCCAAAGCATAGGCACCTTCAAGCGCTCTACCACCTAATATGTGTCTCTTAACATATGCAAGATCCATACTCGTGACTTCACCATCTCCATTTACATCTCCATAGATTACAAATGTATAGTCATTAACCGTATTACCGCTTCCATTCGTAACAACCAGACGGTCACCCGTACAGATTTTTCCATTGTTATCACTGCCATCTGTTTTTACAATTTTACCAACATACGAGCCTGTGAAGCTGATTCCACTTAATATATCTGCCGCACTACTTCCAACTGTAACACCTGATATTGCATTCCCAGATTCATTTACTACATAGGAATTGGTATCTATTGATCCACTATCACCACCCGTATTTTGTGCGGCATCTCTTGCTACATTAATTGTATATGTTCTGATTTCGCCATTTTCTGCAGTTACAGTAACATTAATTGTATTTGTTCCAACATTCAAGGTATATGACTGAGCCCCACTAACCGAAGCCGATGGATCCTGTTGTTGTGCCGATAAAACAATTGAAGATACACCATTGCCCACACTAACATCATAACTAGTTCTGCTTGAATCAAACCCTGGTGTAAGCGTTCCATTATTTACACTTAATGAACTGAGGTAATTATTAGAATTCCCCCGCCTTACTACAGTAATTGTATATGTTTTGGTTGCTCCATTCTCAGCCGTAACGATAACATTAATCGTATTCGTTCCAACATCCAATGAATATGACTGAATTCCACTCACTGAAGCTGATGAAACTTTTGGCTCGGCTGACACGCTTATTTCTGATACACTATTATCAACGATAACATCATACTTTGTCGTTGTATAATCAAATGTTGGTGTAAGACTTGTATTACTTACACTAAGTGAATCCAGATCATTATTAGAACTTTTCGTACCTGTTGGTATCTCGCATATACCAATTGGCATATTCTGATATACCGGGATTGCAAATACAATCGGCGTAGAAGACTTCATGCTATCACTATAAGCTTTAGCCTCTATACTTGATTCACTTTTTGGAGCAAGTATATTTGTCATATACTGATGGGAGAATGATGTTACTAAGTCAAACTTCTGATAATACAAAGAATTCTGTCCTTTATTAATATATCCTGTACCAAGTTTAATCGCTCCACCAATAATAGATCTCATTCTTGAATTCCAAGGTCTTAAAGTTGCTTCATAATCTTCCCCGGTCGCATATCTTAAACCATTAATAATTGCTTCTAAATCACCAGATGCATAGGCATTCCAATTATAATAATTGTAGTATCCAGGATACTCAATTGTTTTACCAGATATACTATTACTTTGTCCATTACTTCCAATCTCTTGGATAATCCTTGTTGCAAGATGATATGGGCTAACGCCAGACATTTGGGCAGCCTTCATTAATCCAGTCGCATATGAATAATAATTAACTCCATTGAACTCTAACCCTGTGCCATCCCCAATACTTCCAACAGATTGCATAAACGTACCCGAAACAATTGAATTAATACCTGCTTCTGTCTGTAGAGAAGAATTATATCCGAGATTTTCAAACATGAATACATTCGTACTGTTTAGAAAATTCCTTGGATCTAGTGCATAGGAAACTAAAGCTTGAGACGCAGTAACCCAATAACCACTGTCAAATGAAATCCATGTCCCTGAATCATAATCATACGCTCCAGGAGCCATTGATTTCCAAGAATCAATTGATCCGCCAGATATTAGACTTTTACCTATTTTGCACTCTGCCGTAAGAACTGTATTCCAATCATAACTTACATGATCAGCCGTAAATACCCATTTAGGGTACTGCGCATGCATCTGTCGCAATCCAGCCTTATACGATTCAGGAAATCCTTGCCCATTCATATATGTTTCAAAATCAGTATCTTCCGTGTAAGTAACATTTATAGTTACAAATTCTGCTGCTATATAACCCTCTGTATATACTCCATTATTATCAAAGCCAATTCTATACCATGCATAAGTATCAGTTGGATTAACTGTATCGAGAATTGTAACCTGTTTCGGACTATTCAGTTGAGTTATTTTATTTGTCGAAGTACTAGTATCTGGAGCAGATCTAACGTTAACACCTGTTCCATTCACAGTCCCCGTCGTTGCCGCGTATGCCGTCATTGGCTTTATGTATGAAATATATGTGAATAAATATGTAATGCAGAAAATTGTCACGAGCAATACTGCTTTCGTTCTTCTATTATTAATGTACCTCATCTTCAATCACCTTTCATTAAATTTTGATATTCACCGTCTCTATCGTTCTGTTTATTATAGCCAAGAATTCGAGCTTCGTCAACAAAATATGCCCCTTTTTTTATCTATGGGAAAACTTAACAATACATAAAACCCTAAATTATCCCTTTTCCATTTAACCTATCACAAAGCAAAAGGAGGACCTCACCACATCCTCCTTTTGCTTATTATATTATATAATTTTTATCCCTTTACGCCACACACATAAGTTTTCTAATTTCAAAACTGAAAGTGCTTACAAGAATCAGCCCTCACAACCTACCCAGAACCTAAGATGATTCATTTGCTTTTGCCGCAAATCTTGACGAATATGATAAGTTACTTATGGATTCATTTTATGCGTTAAAGATACAAAGTTCTACTGTCTGACGAACGAAGTGAGGAGTTTAGAACTTTGTATCTTTGCTTTTAGCATAAAATGAATCCATTAGTAACTTACATATTCATCAATTGTAGGCAAAATCAAATGAATCCTCTTAGGTTCTTCATACCGTATATCTGATTTCACAAAGGTCTTTTAGTTTTTCCCAAACTCCGATAACTTCAATCCCTTATTACGATCAAGTACCATTCCAACGCTCCAACTATTAGAGAATATAAGGAGTGGATTTCCTTTTAGATCTTTTACTTTTTTCATATCTGAAGTTCCAACAATTTTACTAACATCGATTTCTTCTTTGTTATCAATCCAGCGAATGTGCTCATATGGCAATGTATCGAGACGGACATCAACGTTGTATTCATTTTCAAGTCTGTATTTTAATACTTCAAATTGTAGGACGCCAACTACACCAACAATGATTTCTTCCATTCCCGTATTAAATTCCTGGAATATCTGAATTGCACCTTCTTGGGCAATCTGACTGATTCCCTTCATAAACTGTTTCCGTTTCATTGTATCTAACTGCGTAACTCTTGCAAAATGCTCAGGTGCAAATGTAGGAATACCGTCAAATTCAAATTTATCACTAGAGGTACAGATTGTATCACCAATCGAGAAAATACCTGGATCAAATACACCAATAATATCGCCCGCATATGCTTCCTCTACTATGTGACGTTCCTCTGCCATCATCTGCTGTGGCTGAGAAAGTTTAAGTTTTCTACCGCCCTGAACATGATACACTTCCATTCCAGCTTCAAACTTACCTGAGCAGATACGCATAAATGCGATTCTATCTCGGTGCATTTTATTCATGTTGGCTTGGATTTTAAATACAAATGCAGTAAAATCCTCAGAAAATGGATCAATGACTCCCTTGCTTGAGTTTCTTGACAACGGTGATGATGTCATTTTGAGGAAATGCTTTAAAAAGGTTTCAATACCAAAGTTCGTAAGTGCCGATCCAAAAAATACTGGTGAAAGATTGCCCGCCTGTACTTCATTAATATCAAACTTATCACTTGCGCCATCTAATAGTTCAAGATCTTCCTTTAATTTATTATAGAAAGACTGTCCGATTTCAGTCTTAAGGCCTTCATTATCAATTGAAGTATTCTTAGTTGCAACTTCTTTCTGACCATTCATTGCTGCCGTAAATGAAAGCACACATTTGTCATTTCTATCATATACACCCTTAAATTCTCTTCCAGAGCCTATTGGCCAGTTAACTGGACATGTTCTAATTCCAAGTACTGTTTCAATTTCATCTAGAAGTTCGAATGGATCATTTGCCTCGCGGTCCATTTTATTTATAAATGTAAATATAGGAATATGTCTCATTACACATACTTTAAATAGCTTGATTGTCTGCTTTTCAACACCTTTGGATGCATCAATAACCATTACTGCTGAATCTGCTGCCATAAGCGTACGGTATGTATCTTCAGAGAAATCCTGATGTCCAGGTGTATCCAAGATATTGATGCAATATCCATCATAGTTAAATTGCAACACTGATGAAGTTACAGAAATACCTCTTTCTTTTTCAATTTCCATCCAGTCAGAAACTGCATGCTTAGCAGTCCTCTTACCCTTTACAGAACCTGCAAGATTAATTGCACCTCCATAGAGCAAAAACTTCTCAGTCAATGTTGTTTTACCAGCATCGGGATGAGATATGATTGCAAATGTTCTTCTTTTCTTAATTTCATTTATGTTATCAGACATATATTTCCTCCACTTTGTTGTATCTATATTTATTTTTAATATTTGTTTTTGCCTTCAAAGCTAATATGAACATACATAATTTCACTTGGACTTCCTATTCTAATTGGTACTGCCCAAGCTCCAACACCCGAACTTACGAGAGTCTGCAAATCTCCCGTCTTATATTTTCCATACCAAGGCACAGTCTCAAAGAAATCAAAAAGATACATTGGGAATATCTGACCAGCATGCGTGTGACCGGACAATTGCAAATCTGCACCCTCTGCCGCAACTCTTTTCATATCCTTATAAATTGGCTCATGATCAAGTAAAATCACTGGAAGCGTTTCCGTTTCTACGCCCTGCATTAACTTGGTTATGTCCACTCTTCCATTTGTTCTATCTTTTCTTCCTACAAGAATAAATTTATTATCAATCATAACGACTTTATCATCTATTACTTGAATGCCAGCATTTGCAAAATAACTTTCCTGCTTTGCATCATCATCCAAATAACATTCGTGATTACCAAGTACAAAATATACTCCATATTTTGCTGTAAGGCCTTTTAATATTTCACTAGCCTGTTCTTTTAATTGTTCTGTAGTACCATCATCAAAGAAATCACCGCCTAAGAATACCACATCTGGATTCACTGCATTAATTTTATCAACAATTATCTGTAGCTCTGCTGCTCCAACAGCACAACCCATATGGGCATCTGAAACAAACACAGCATTAAGACCATCTATTGTTGATTCCTTCTTATCAAGCGTTACATTATAATCAATGACTTTATAATTTTTTGCATTCACAAATCCGTAAACTGTAATGATTGAAGCTGTAATTACTGCAATCATACCACACCGGTACACAAAATTACCAATCAATCTTGAAGCATTGTGAAACGGAATTACTTTGGCTAATTGTCTAAAGATATCTCTTATTATAAACATAATGATTGAATATAAGCTAAAGCTTGCCGTAAATCCTGCAATATACTCAATTATGATTGAAGCTCTTCCATTGTGCCTACCCGTAAAAAATAATAGGAAATTCAAAATTAGTACAAATGTAAAAAAGCACTGAAATACCCAGAAAACTATAATTAATAGTTTGCTATTTTCTTCCTTAATAAGCTTGTTGTAATTAAGTCCAACATAAAAATTAGCAAGCATTAGTGACGTTACAATTAATATTATTACAAATGCTGACATATGCATACGTTATATTTTCTTCCTTTCGTAAAACTATCGCTTGTGGACAGTTAATCAATATAATTACTCTCAATGAGAATAACCTATTTATTATACTTATTTTTGGCAGAAAATGCAATAATAAAGGAGCAGAATTTTCTGCCCCCCTAATGAATTACCTAATATACTTTACTTATTTATAGTTATTACTCTTTTACTGCGCTTATTTGTGTGTTTTCACTCGCTTGTCCGTCTGCATTTGTTTGTTCATTTTCGCCTGTTTGTTCGTTTACGATAGTTTGTTCTGCTGCCTTTTTTGTTCTGTCTGCTAATTCTGTATTCATTTCTGCTTGCGTAATCGTTCCAGCCGTTACCATCTTTGTTAATTCAGCTGCCGTGTATTGGGAAAGATTTTGTGTTTCACTCGAATCACCCGATACCACTGAAGCAGCAGCTTGTTGTACAGCTGATTTTGATTGTGTAACTCCTTTTTTGCTTAACTCCAAAATATCACCTTGTGATGACTCTGATACTGTCTGATCTATCGTACTTGTTCCACCTATTGTAGGTGGCGCTACCACTGCTTGGGCATTTTTTTGTTGTGCACTTTTTTGAACTGCATTTGCTGTAGATGTCGATACATTTAATGTTGAACTATTATTCATACTTATTGATTCAATCATAATGTTCCTTCTTCCTCTTTGCGTAAAATTTGTTTTAATATAAATATATCTTAACACTTTTACCTCAAAAAAGAATACAGTTCACCTTATATACACATAAAGTTCATGATTTACATTTATTTTGTTTTTCTCTTTTTCGCCTTGAAATCAAACCACCTATTTTTCCGGTTTCCTTAGCTGACAACGTCTTCCATCCATTTTCCAAAGCTTTGTCCAATACACCTAATTCTTCTGCGACTTCATATTTAAGAATGTCTTTTTCCTCAATTTCAACTTCTATTCCATTATGATTATATAACACCTTTGGAACACTATTTTTCTTAGTCATAAAAATATCACCTCTAAAATCTTCTGCAATTTCGCATATTTATTTAGTAAGTATTTCCATACTAGGAAGTTTTATTCCAAATTCATTAAAGTATCCAAATCTCTTCATTTCTTTCAAAAGAATATATGATTTTTTGACTAACCATCTTTCCAGTAAGCTGTTCTAGTGCATCGCTGTAATAGTCTAATTGCACTTTATATCTATCAATAAGCATCTGTTTACCTGTTTCACCACTTGGAACATGATCCGTCTTATAATCTAATATTACTATTTTTCCATCTTCCTCGAAATACAAATCAATCACTCCTTGAATGAGGATTAATTCATCTTTTTCAGGTTCAATTCCATATACAAACTGTTGCTCGCGTCTAAGTGTATTTCCATATTCAGATTGAATTCTTTTTCCTATGGCACTATTACAAAATGCAAATATTTTAAGAGGATCTATTACATCAAACTGCTCTTGCGTAATCTTTTGTGAGTCCTTTAATAATTTTAGACACTGAGTTACTTTTTCAGCAGAATCACTATAATCATAATCGAAACACTCCATCACTCTATGATATGCCGTACCTCTTTGCGCCCCTTGCAGTTTTTGTTCACCCGCAATGAACTTCGGTATAATTGCTGCTTCCTCATTTAATTCATTAAAATCAGACTCCTGCGCAATCTCTTCCGTCTCCTCCGTTTGATACTGCATTTTCTTTAATTCCGAGACTGTCATCTTACCTTTCATATTCGTTGCATTTTTATAAGGGTAAATGTATTCTTTTTTCAAGTCTGGATGTTCAAGGTCTTCACTAGAGGCTGGTTTTTTATTGTCTATAATGGAATTGTCTAAGTTCGTGCTATCTGAGTGTTCGTAATTAGGTTCATCAGTATTATACTCCTTCTCCTGTCGTAAAACTTCTTCCGCACTTATCAATTTTACATCAAACTCCCCTAGATTTCCGACTTTTTTCATTGCAGTTGGCACTACTAATTCAAAGTAGTTATTGCTCTTCTCCAAATCAGAAAATGAATATGTCATATTATCTTCATCTAGTGCTGCTGCTTTATTCGCCCATACATCATATGTTTTTTCGGGATTTTTGACTGTACCAATCATAATTAGTTTTTCTTTTGCACGTGTTAAAGCTACGTATAGGACTCTTAATTCTTCATACATATTATCGAGTCTAACCTTAAGTCCTATGGCATTTTTAATTACGGTTGGAGACTTTGTTCTCTTTTCGAGATTAACCGCAGATGCGCCAACGCCCAATTCTGAGTCAATCACAACACTTGCAGATGCATCTCTATTATTAAAAGATTTACTCATTCCTGCAAGAATAACGATTGGAAATTCAAGACCTTTGCTCTTATGAATACTCAGTATTCTCACAAGGTTTTCATTTTCGCCAAGCAATGTCGCCTCACCATAATCCACATCATATTTTTTTAGCTTATCAATATATCTTAAGAAATTGAATAACCCACGATAACTAGTACTTTCATATGATTTTGCCTTCTGTATAAGCATATCAAGATTAGCCTGCCTCTTAATTCCTGCCGGCATTGTTCCAATATAATCGTAATACCCTGTATCGTATACAAGCTGCCATATTAGGTCATGAATATCAGTATAAATGCATATTGTGCGGTATTTATCAAGGTTATTTAAAAATTGTTCAATTTTTCCTATGATTATCAAATCCGCACCTTGATATCCAATAACGGATTGATATAATTTTACATCTTTACTTTCTTTTCTGATTTCAGCCAATTCCTGTGATGTGAAATTGCCAAAATATGAGGTCAACACGGCTGCTAAAGGTATATCTTGAATCGGATTGTCGATTACTGCTAGAAAACAGAGTAATAACTTGATTTCCCTCGTGTTAAAGTAACCACTTGCGGTATCCGAATATGCTGGAATTCCGCTGTTCATCAACACATTAACAAATGTATCTGCCCATCCCCTAACGGTTCTTGTTAAAATTATAATATCCTTGTACTGCGCTTGTCTGTAAGCGTTTATCTTGGAATCATATACTTTTTGCCCACTATCGGGATTGATAAGTTGTTTGATTCTAACTGCAATCTCTTTTGCTTCAAGTTCACGATCAATTATTTCCTGCTCATCTTCGTCTGTATCGTTTAATTTTTGTACCTTGTCTTCTGTCTGAACTTGATTTTCACTAGGTTTTGTATTCACGATAATCACTTCTGTAGCACCACCAATACGCTCTATATCTGCATTATCTGGCGCTCGATATTCCATTCCCGTATTGAGCATTACATTTTCGTCGTACTCAATACCTCCAAAATATTCTTTCATGACATGAAAAAACACATCATTTATACTCATCAATACATTATTACGGCTTCTGAAATTTTTCCTTAGCTCGATTTTTTGATTGAGGCTGTCCTCTTCTGAGTACTTGTTATACTTTTCAATGAAAAGTTCTGGCCTTGCAAGCCTGAATTTGTATATGCTTTGTTTCACATCTCCAACCATGAACATATTATTATTTTTTGCATCTGTTCTACCTTTGGAAATGCTATATAAAATCTGCTCTTGCAGTAAGTTGCTATCTTGGTATTCATCAATTAAAATTTCTTCATAAAATGCACTGAGGCGGTTCGCTACATCTGAATATATAAGTTTATCATTTTCACTTTTCACTAGTATATCAAGTGCAAGATGTTCCATATCGTTAAAATCGATGATATTCTTATCCTTTTTTGCAGCTTTCATATCTTCATAGAATCTAATTGCAAGTTCAATAAGGACATTAATTGAAGATATATTTATCTGTACATCCTCGAAATTCTGCTCCATTGACTGCTTAAAAATCTTCTTTTGCAAATCTCCAATAATCTTTTTGTATTGGTCTCTGTAAAACTTCACATATTCTTTCTTCTCGGGATCGACTTCGGTACCTTTTTTGCCAGACATCCTTTCAAATGTTACATTTTTAATCAATGTGCCTAGTTCTTCAAATGTCTGTGCTTCTAGTATGTTTTTAATATTTGCTTGATCTGAGGCAATCATCGGTTCATACATGTCCGGGCCGCCGGCTTCTTTGCAAATAACTGCTAATTTTGAATATTTTTTATCATAATCCACAATTATTTTCTTCACATAGTCAGTCATATATGCAACTGCTATATTGTCATTGAGCATTGTTTCATTACTGATTTCATATGATTTTCTACAGTTTTCAAGCCACATAAGTGGCCATGGATAACTTCTAGAAAAGTTATATACTTTATAGATTAGCTCTTCTATCGCCACATCACTTTTTCCTACACCGTATGAATCCACAAAGTCAAAGAAATCTCTTCTGTCACTTACATAGTATTCTTCGATTATTTTTTCCATCACATCTGCTTCTAGGAGTTTCAGTTCCCCTTCGTCTGCCGTTCGAAATCCTGGATCTATATCTGCGCTCGAAAAATTATTTCTAACGATATTAAGGCAAAAGCTGTCTATCGTAGTTATCTGAGCATTATGTATTAACGTCAATTGTTTTTGAAGCTTTTCATTCTCAGGATTTAATTCCAGCCGTTCCTCAATTGCTTCGCTAATACGTTGGCGCATTTCACCCGCGGCTGCCTTAGTAAATGTAACAACTACCAGCTTATCAATGTCTATATTCTTATCTGGATCAGTCACCATTTTAATAATACGCTCCACTAAAACTGCGGTTTTACCAGAACCGGCGGCTGCTGAGACCAGAATGTTTCTATTATGTAATTCTATTACTTTCTTCTGCTCGTCTGTCCAATTTCTAGCCATTCTAGTCTTTTCCTTTCAGCGTATTGCTATTTTTTCCATTGCCATTTATATCATTGCTATTAACATCATTACTATTTACACCATTACTATTTACACCATTACTATTAACACCATTACTATTAACACCATTACTATTTTTATCTTTATCATATATCCTTGTCCACAATGTCTCATCATCAAATTGCTTCAATTTTCTATACTCCATACCTGGCAGATCTTCATAAAAGCCACATACGGCATTATACCCACAATAGGTACATGAACAAGACTTCTTATCCTTGTATGGATTAATTGAAATATCTCCTTTTACAATATCTGTAGACATCTCTTTCATCTTCTCATAAACAAATCCATCAAGCACCCTAAACTGCTGGCTTGAAATAGTATTTCTAGTACTTGCAATTTCTCCGTCTTTGCTGTATTTTACAGGAATAACCTTGGACTTTCCTGTCTCGAGTATATTATCAAACTTCTTTACCACATTTTTATCACTATTAATCAGACCTTTTGTACATAATTGTTCAAGAATTCTTGTTTGAGTTGATTCCTGATCTTCATTTTCTTTTTCTACAATTGGATCATCAATATTATAGTATAAAACACCTGCTGGAATAATGTTCTTGCCTATATGACTTTTTGCTTCAAGTTCAACTGCTGCCTTCATATATGCCATAAGCTGAAGTTTCAAGCCATGATATGTCTTTAATAGTTCAAAATCGGAATGTCCTGATTTGTAATCCACAACTTTCACATAGACATTATCTTCATCTTCACAGATATCAATCCGATCAATTTTTCCATGAAGAATCATTCTTGCATTGTTTGGAAGATCTTCGGCCTCGAGTTCAAAGGGCACTTCAAAAGCCTCAGGTTCAAATTCCCCGTGCTCTAGCTGTTTTCCCAATGCCCATACTGTCCTGTCTGCAATATCAGTAAGTCTATTCACTATATATTCATTTCGCTTACTGTCTTGCATAATTGTGTTTCCATAATCATTTGTGACCTCAGCCACACAATCTGTAACCAACTTCTTACGTTCATTTTCAGTTAACTTAGCAAAGTTGCTATGATTTACCTTTAATGTTGTAGATATTTTTTCAAGCACACTATGCAAAATTGTTCCCACGTCGCGTACAGCCAATTGATATTCTTCACGCTCCACTAGCGACAAACCATAATTCAGGAAATGTGCATACTGGCAAGCCGCAAAATTTTCTATTCTCGTGACACTTCCATATATATCTTTTCCATAAAGTGAAAGGGCGGTTGCCTCACTCAACGATTGGATGCAATTTTCCTCACTCCATACCAGCTCTGACTTTGGTATCGAAACATATCTAAAAGATGCATTCGCACCTTTAGAATCAATCATCCTCACAAATGGGAACATTTTTTTAATGGTATGAACCAAATAGGATGGTCTAATCCCCTTTCCATTCATATCATTCTTTGAATATGAAATATATAATTTTTGGCTCGGCTTCGTCATATTAAGATACAGATAGAACTTCTGAATAAAAGCTTTTTCTCTGGCAGAAGGTGCTAGTTTAACCTTTTGCTCTTCTAAACTCTCTCTGTCAAATTCTGATAATATTCCGTGGTTTTCACTTTTTTTTGGAACAACCCCGTCATTTACACCTACAAAAAACAGGACTTTTATATTCTCAAGTCTTGTTCTTTCAATATCTCCAACTACAACGCTGTCAGCTGATGGTGGAATAAGTCCAATTTTAATATCTTCAAAGCCTGCATCTAATATCTGAGCAAATTCCTTAATAGGCATATTTTCTTCACCAAGAAGTTCAACCATCTTATCTAATAGATCCATAACTTTCTTGTATATCTGCTTAAACTCACCACTTCTACTCTTATCTCCAGATTTTTCAAATATATCACAATACACGTTCAACTTACTTTGTATATTCATTGATACCACGAATTCATAAAGCGCCAAAACATATGCACTTACATGGGCTTCTTTATCCTTGAGCTTTTCATTTAATGCTTGAAGTGAAGCTACTACTCTTTTTCTGATTAAATTAATCTTTTCTAAATCAGCTTTCTCACCTCTTGAATTTCTGAAATTTCGAACCCACTTTTCTCTCCATTTTTTGGCACCTCGAATTCCCATTGCAAGGCAATAATTTTCAAGCTCATCTATTTCTTCTGTGTCAATATCGGTAAATCCTGTTTTAAGATATCTAAATACACCATCATAAGAATAACCTTTTTCTATTGTTTCAAGTGCACTCCTTAGGAATTCAACAAATGGGTTTCCCATGATTGAACGCTTATTATCTATAAAACTTGAAATATTATTTTGGCTGAAAATATTTGCTGCTATATCACCATAAGTTTCCATATCCGCTGTAACTACCGCTATATCTCTATATCGATAGCCATTTTCAGCTGTAATACGCATGATTTCTCCTGCTATAAAACTGATTTCCTCTTTCGGATTAGTCCCCTCAAAAATCAGTAAGGATTCAGGAACTTTATCATATCTTTTACTATTAAATCGAAATAGGTTCTTTTCAAGGAAGGATAGATCAGGTGAATTTTTTAATCGATAGCAGTCACTATCGTTTAATATGATATGATTTTCTATTTTAACTTGTTGGTTTTCGGATATTTCTATCAACTTTGCAATGGTTTCTTTGCTTAGGAAGAAAATATTTTGCATACCGTTATGAACATTTATTTTTTCATTTCCATCGATAGTGACCGTAATACATACTTTCTTGGCATTCTTAAGTAATATTCCAAGTAACTTATATTGGATTGGCGTAAAGCCGGTAAAACCATCAATTGCAATCACACTATTCTTTATCATTTGAGAATCTTCAATAACACCACAAAGTAAATCCAGAATTTCCTCAGCTGTTATGTATTTTTCATCAATATACTTTTTAAATGCTGAGTATATCAACTGAACATCAGATAATTTACCATTCAAGAGCGGATTATCTGATATTCCTTTTGTTAGCTCTTTTACTTGCTCTGGTGTTATTGCATATTGCAATAGTTCCGAAATGATTGACTTCATCTCGGAAACGAACCCTATTTTATTTATGTTATTTGCAAATATTTTCAAATCCTTTTTATTTGACTCCAACACCTTTCGAACGATAAGGTTTTTGCCAGTATCATCAAGAACTTTCGCATCCCCACCACCTATTTCTGAAAATACCCGAAAAGCAAGTCTTTGGAAACTTACAATATCAATATTCATAATTCCACGGCGTGGGTGCATGGAAACTAATTTTTTTTGTGTCTCCATCGTATATTGTTCTGGCACAATAACCAAAAAATTATCCTGTGGATTTTCTATTGAATCTTGAATCATTCGACTATATAAATTATACGACTTCCCTGAACCGGAGCCCCCTAAAATCAGCTGTAATGACATAAATTTAACTCCTATCTGTCTAATTAAAATTATTATATCATTTTTTCTTTTATATACCTATCATATTTTGGGATTTTTATAATATTATATAATAATCGAATTAAGAGGTTTTGCTTATGAATTCACAGACGCGAATCATTGTAATAAAGCTAAAAGATCTAGTATATAAGGTGCTTCTCGTAATACTTGCCATCGTACTCATACTATTTCTAATAATTTCCTTTTCAAACAAATCCACCGAGACGAGCGCACCCGTTTCTAACTCAAAATACACTGCTGGAGTCTATTCTTCTCACGTGACACTTAACGGGAATCCAATAGACATTCAAATTACTGTTGATAAAGATAATATTAATAATATCAAAATGGTCAATGTATCTGAATCCGTATCAACCATGTACCCACTCATTCAATCATCCTTTGATGAAATTGCTGCGAAAGTTTGCGAAACTGGCTCAACTAAAAACATTACATATTCTGCTGAAAACAAATATACATCGACTATATTGTTAAAAGCAATTGAATCAGCATTAGCGAAATGCACAATTAATTAATTAAAAATCCCATTCATATAACATTTAGGAATTGTTATATGAATGGGGTTTTTAAATTTGAAGGAATATTGAAAAATTTTATCATATAATCCTTTTTTATTTTTATACAGTGATATACGTGTTATATCTGAATTTTCGAAGTCTATCTTCCATCTTGATTGCATTTGCAAGGAATCTAAATGCTCCTACTTGAACTTTATAGATTCCATCGTCATAGACTATAAATGCAGGAAATCCTTCAATTAATAACGCATTTAACATTCTATCAGCTGATTCTTTATTTCTATATGCACCAACTTGAACACGATATAATTTTTCCCCAAGGTCACCATCATTACGATCATCGAATTTCCAAGGCTTATTCTCGCGGTCATTCATGTCGCGGCTATCCATATCACGGTCATTCATATCTCGACCATTCATATCTCGATCATTCATATCTCGATCATTCATATCATCTTGTCTATCTTGATTACCGTTTTCGCCATAACTAATCGTTGTTTGGCTCTTAGGATTAATTGTCTTCAAAACTCCATCTGCAATTGCCTTTGCAATTGCATCAAAGTTATTGTCGAAAAGTTCATTGTCGTTTTTATTATTAATAAATCCAACTTCTGCAAGAACTGATGGCATCTTTGTACGCTTGAGGACAACCAAATTAGGTCGCTCATCAACACCAAGGTCCTTGAATCCAACTTTTTCAAGCTCTGAATTAATGTTTCTTGCCATCTTTGCTTTTATTCCACTATCATCATAGACTAATGATTGAGCACCAGTATATTGATCTGGTATATCTGAAGAATTTCTATGAATTGATAGAAAATAATCTGCTCCTGAGTTGTTTGCATCTGTGGCTTTTTTAAATGGTGTTTCATATTCATCGGTTGTTCTAATATAGTATACATCTACCCCACTTTTCTCAAGTTCTTTACCAACAGCATTTGCTAACTTTAGTGTATCATCTTTTTCTTTTCTACCGCCGAATACAGCACCACTATCACTTCCACCGTGCCCCGCGTCAATCGCTACTTTATATTGTGCCAATTTAACTCCTATCTATCTGACTTTGCAGATTTATTTCCGTATTCATACATTAATTTATGCACAAAATTTCTATCTGATACTTTAAAAGTAAGCACTTTTTGAAATTTGCAAAATATATTAGTATAGATTAATCAAATGAGGTTATCTATGAATGTTAACTATATCCATACATTAGAAACACCCCCAAATTCTGTAGATAAAGGAAATCTTCAGGTAAATGTAATTTCAAAAACAACGAATGAGCCCATTAAGGATGCTGTAGTAACAATCTCATACACAGGTGATCCAAATGGCGTTATCGAAAAGCTGATTTCGGATTCACAAGGACAAACGGAAATCATTGTACTTCCTGCTCCACCTCTTGAATATAGTATGGCTCCCGGTAATAACCAACCATATTCTGAGTATAACATTACAGTAAATGCACCTGGATTTGAGCCATGCACCGTTTCCGGTTCAAATTTACTTCCAACAGAGACTTCCTTACAAGATGTCAACTTAGTTCCATTAGCACCTGTTGCAAGTCCCGTCGCCATAGTAATTCCAGCACATACCTTATATGGATATTACCCACCAAAAATTGCTGAAAGTGAAATAAAACCAGTTGGCCAACCTGGGGAAATTGTTCTTAGTCGTGTTGTTATCCCGGAATTTGTAGTAGTTCATGACGGTGTACCTACTGATTCGACCGCTGAAAATCATTATGTACGTTATCGAGATTATATTAAAAATGTGGCCAGTAGTGAAATCTACTCCACTTGGCCAGAATCAACTCTAAGAGCCAATATTCTTGCCATCATGTCATTTACTCTCAATCGAGTATATACAGAATGGTATAGAAACAGCGGATATAACTTTACGATCACTTCTTCAACCGCATTTGATCACAAATGGATGAACGGCAGAAATATATTTCAAAATATATCGATTGCTGTTGATGAAATATTTGCAAGCTATCTGTCAAGGCCTAACGTGAAACAACCTATTTTAACTCAGTATTGCGATGGAAAGAGAGTATCTTGTCCAAACTGGTTAAGTCAATGGGGCAGTAAATACTTAGGTGATCAAAATTATAAACCTATTGAAATTATTCATTACTATTATGGAGATACCATGTATATTAATACTGCTGAAGAAATTGCAGGAGTTCCTTCCTCATGGCCTGGTGCAAACCTAGATATTGGTACCTCCGGTCCAAAGGTACAGCAAATGCAGGAACAATTGAATCGTATCAGTCAAAATTACAATGCAATTCCGCTTCTATCAGCGGATGGCAAATTTGGTGAAAAAACAGCTGAGGCTGTGAAAGCTTTTCAGAAAATATTCAAATTACCAGAAACAGGTGTTGTCGATTATCCTACTTGGTATAAAATCTCAGATATGTTTGTCAAACTCAGCCGTATTGCAGAGCTTGAATAAACGATATCTATTAACGTAAAAAGGTTCGAAAAATGAGTAATATCATTTTTCGAACCTTTTTAATAGCTTTTATATATGTTTGTATCTTTTGTCTTAATTAACTTCTACTGTCCAACCAAATTCATCTTTTATTTTACCTAATTGAATTCCAGTAATTGTGTCATATAACTTTTGACTTATTTCTCCAATTCCACCATCACTAATCTTCATGATATCATCTTCAAATCTCAATTCACCTACTGGTGAAATAACCGCTGCTGTTCCTGTTCCAAAAACTTCTTCAAGTGCTCCGGTTTTCGCAGCATCAATCAATTCTTCCACTGAAACCTGTCTTTCTTCTACTGGCAGTCCCCAGTGTTTGCAAAGTTGGATAGCTGAATTTCTAGTGACACCTGGTAAGATGCTTCCATTTAACATAGGAGTTATAATTGTTCCGTTGATTTTAAAGAATATATTCATTGCTCCAACTTCTTCAATATATTTTCTATGAACGCCATCTAACCATAATACTTGTGAATATCCTTCTTTATGCGCTTTTACCTGTGATGCTAAGCTCGCAACGTAATTAGCGCCTGTTTTTGCTTCTCCTAAACCGCCTTTTACAGCACGAACATATTCGTCTTCGATCCATATTTTAACTGGATCAAGGCCTTCTTTGTAATAAGCGCCTACTGGTGAAAGAATAATAATAAGCTGATATGTATCAGATGGTCTAACACCAAGGTATGGATCTGTTGCAATAATAAATGGTCTAATATATAAAGATGTACCTGGTTTTGTTGGAATCCAAGCTTCCTCTTCTTTTACAATCGCTTTTATTGCATCTAAGAAATCTGATTCTGAAATTTCGGGAATACAAATTCTCTTATTTGTGTTATTTGCTCTCTCAATATTCTTGTCAGGGCGGAATAACAAAGTTTTTCCATCTTCCGTCTTATATGCTTTCAAACCTTCGAACATTTCCTGTCCGTAATGGAATACCATAGCTGATGGATCTAATGAAATTGGTGCATAAGGTACAATACGTGCATCATGCCAACCCTTTCCTGTTGCATAATCCATTACAAACATATGGTCTGTAAAGATTGTTCCAAAAGTCAAAGGGTTTTCTGCCCCTGGAATTGGCTTTGGAGTAGTTGTTTTTTCAAATCTGATGTTTAACATTTTGTGTCCTCCATTGTATCTATTAAATTATTTTAATGTTGCCAACTCGGAATTTACATATGTAGTCATTTGGCTTACTAAGCTATCTGGAAGTTTACCTTTCAATTTAGGAATATTAGTTGCCATTTCTGTAAGAATTGCTTTTTCCTGGGTTGTTGTTATATATTCAACATCAATTGCTTTAGAAAAGCTTGAGCTCTTTGATGGTACTGATGAAATAGCTTTTGTCGAAGTGTTACCTGAAAGAGCAATATCAAAATCTTCTCCCTCTATGCTTCCAGTCGCAAACATTTTATCAATTGTTATATTAACGTCACTTCCTGATTTTTGAGTCTTACCCTGAATTCCAAAGGTTAAAAACTGGTCTTTGTATGTTGTTTGATCTGGGCGAACATCTGCTCCATAATAAAACTCATTGGCTTCATTCTTTGCAATTAATTTAGCGGTAGTTCCCTCGATTGACATGTTGGTTACTACATAATCATAAATACTATCTTTACCAATAAATTCTACTGAAAATGCAGCATCATCACCGGTTATTTTATTTAAATCAAAAATAGTCTTAACGATTTCTTTTTTATTATTGATATATACTGTAAATTGAATTTTATCAATACCTAACTCAGCGCTTGCTACTTCAGTAATCAATGACTGTTTTGTTTGGCCAGTACCTAATGTGAGTAAGCTAACGTATGAACTTAATTCCTTATCATTGAAAATATTATTTATAATTGCTAAAATACCTTTTTTGATTGTCGCTTCACTAATAACAATATCATAAACAGATACCTTCATATTTCCATTTTCAGATTCATATGTTTTACTATCAGTTCTTTTATAATCTGCATTATCAATTATAGTGTCTAGTCCTTTAATCGTATCTTGTACAACTGCTTTGATTAGAGGTGAATACTGATCCATATATTCTTGAATATCAGAAGCAGTTAAAGAACCCAACATACCAGAAATTTCACTGTAAGAATAGTCTGAATTATCTGAAAATGATGATATATCCATCGAAAATGTCTGACTTGAAAGTTCTGGTATCTTAAACGTAATCGTTGAAGCGTCTATGTAAAATTGAACTGATAATGCTGATACGCCACTAGTTCCTAGCGTAATCGTCCCTGTTTCAACTTGGTCACTTGGTGAAACTTGAATTGTCATTGTAACATTTTTTCCGCTGAAATCAGAAAGAACGGTACCACTTTGAATATCAAGTTTGTCAAGTTGTAAGGTCATTGAAACCTCTTGAGGTGTTGTCGCCGCTGAAAAATCAGTATTTGTTATTACAGTATCTACATTATTTGCAAGCTTTGAAGTTGTATTTTTAAGTGCTGACACGGCATATGCCTTAGGACTAATAATTGGCAGAATCATTGGATAAACAAAATAACCTGCGACTCCTAGTACAATTAAAACTGCTGCCATGATTCCTACAACTTTAGGCCATTTTTTCTTTTTCTTAATTGGTTTTTCTATTCCAAATGAGAATGCATTCTCAACTGGTGTCCCTACTGGTGTATCTTGAGTCATTGGCATCTGTGGTGTTCCTACTGTTGCCTCTGGTGTCACTGGCATCTCTGTTGGTGTTCCTATTGTCACCTCTGGTGCTGCTGTTATGATTCTATTTCCACATTTTGGGCAAAAAATACCCTCACTTACATTTGTTCCACATTTTGTACAAAACATTACTCTACCCCTTTCATAGATACTACTCTTTGAATAACTGTTTTAATCATTTTTTACTTTCTGGCGTACTTTAAAAATTCATATTCCAAATCAAAATAGGTACGTTCATCACTTCTTTCCACAATTGACCATTCAGGCATTTCGTCTAAATTAGGGAATCGTGTATCGGCATCATATTCGTAATCTATTTTAGTTATGTGTGCCATATCACAATATGGAAGTAATTGTCTGTAGATGGTTTCTCCACCAATTACATATACGTCTTCACTTGCATATTTTTTTATTTCTTCCAATGCTTCTTCTATGCTATGGCATATGATTGCATCTTTGACATTATAACTCTTATCACTTGTTATTACAATATTAGTTCTATTTTTTAGTGGAAGTCCATTGGAAAAGCTTTCTAATGTCTTTCTTCCCATGACCACTACCTTATTTGTCGTCTCTTTTCTAAAAAGCTGCATATCTTCTGGAATGCTAATCAAAAGCTTTCCCTTACATCCTATAGACCAATTTTTATCTACTGCCACAATTATATTCATATAAGTATTATCCTCCAATTTATTCGTAATTTAAATAACATAAGCCTAAAATCAAACAGCAACTGGAATCCCTTTAACTTGTGGACCAAACTGATAATTTTCAAGTGAAAAATCATCAGTTTTAAATTCATAAAAATCCTTAATTTCAGGATTTATATGAAAGATAGGTGCGTCAAATGTTGGTCGTTCAATCAGTTCCTTAATGATTGGAATATGTCTATCATATATATGTGCATCTGCAATCACATGAACGAGTTCGCCCACTTCAAGTCCGCTTACTTGCGCTATCATATGAAGTAGCACTGCATATTGAACAACATTCCAATTATTTGCTGCGAGAATATCTTGTGAACGCTGATTCAAAATAGCATTCAACTTATTATCGGTTACATTAAATGTCATACTATATGCACAAGGATATAGATTCATCTCATGTAAATCCTGATGCACATATAGATTAGTCATAATCCTTCTGCTATATGGATTATTTTTTAGATCAAAAAGGACTCTGTCAACTTGGTCCATTTCGCCCTCTTTATACTTATGCTTTACGCCTAACTGATATCCATATGCTTTACCAATCGAACCATCTTCGTCTGCCCAACTATCCCAAATGTGACTATTTAAATCCTTCACATTATTCGATTTTTTCTGCCATATCCAAAGAACTTCATCTATACAGCTCTTAAATGCCGTTCTTCTGAGCGTAATGGCCGGAAATTCTTTTGATAAATCATATCGATTCACTACACAAAATTTTTTAATTGTATATGCAGATGAGCCGTCGTCCCACTTTGGTCTTACCTTCTCACCTTCCGTACTAACTCCATTTTCAAGAATATCCTTACACATATTAATAAATAAACCATCTGCAAAACTCATATGTCCTTAATCCCTCCTTAAACTTGACTATATACTTCCTTAGGTACAAACGCCTTAACTTCAATACCGTTCTCCGTATATTCTTCGCTTATCAACTGACCGTACTTTCTAATAATCTGTATCTTTGCAGCTTCACTAAATGGATAACAACGTTCCACATAGATCTTTTTTTCCCTAAGCAAATCGTCTATAATCTCTTTTAATTTGTCTAATCCTTCTCCAGTCATTGCTGAACCTTGAAGTGTAACATCGGCCATAAAATCCTTAAATATAGGCTTATCTTCTAATTTGTCACTTTTATTAAATAAAGTAATTATAGGTTTATTGCTAACTCCTAAATCACTTAAAGTTTCATACACGATTGCCATCTGTTTTTCCATATCTGGATTAGAACTATCCACAACATGAATAATGATATCAGCGTACTTTGCTTCCTCTAATGTTCCTCTAAATGCATCAATCAAATTATGAGGAAGCTTTCTTATAAAACCAACTGTATCCGTGATAAGTACCTGCTCTTTACTAGGAAGTAGTAGGTTTCTAGTTGTTGGATCAAGCGTTGCAAACAGCTTGTTCTCAGAAAGGACTCCGGCATCTGTTAACTTATTTAACAATGTCGATTTACCAGAATTCGTATATCCTACAATTGAAATTACAGTAGAACAGATTTTGCTTCTTTGTTGTCTAGTCACCTCTCTATGAGACTTAACATCATCTAGTTCTTTGTTCAGCTGTACAATCCTATCTTTGATTAAACGTCTATCCATTTCAATTTTCTTTTCACCAGGGCCTCTTGTTCCAATACCTCCACCAAGTCTTGATAATGAACTTCTTAGACCCACTAGTCTTGAAGAACGATATTTTAGCTGCGCCAATTCAACTTGAATCTTACCTTCTTTTGTTAATGCTCTATTTGCAAATATATCAAGGATTACAAGCGTTCTATCCATGACTTTTGTATCAAGTTCAGCCTCAAGATTTCTCATCTGTGCTGGTGATAATTCATCATCACACACAACACCACTTGCTCCAAGTTGCCATAACAATTCTTTTACTTCTTCGATTTTTCCTTTTCCAATATAAGTTCCTGGATGGACTTTTTCTCTATTTTGAACTACTTTACCAACAGTTTCACCTCCTGCTGTTCTAACCAGTTCCGCAAGTTCATCTAAGGATTCTTCTGTGTCGTCATCTTCTTGAAGTTTTACACTTAGAAGTATTAACTTTTCAACCTCTTCTGCCATTTCAAATGTTTCTGCCATAAGACTTTTTCTCCCATCTATTTTACTTAACGCGAATCAGATTCGCTTTATTTCTCAATTACTAAATACATATTTTATCATATTTATGAGGGTTTCACTAGTATTTCTTGAATATATGACTTCCTTTGCAGCAATCGGAACATCTGTAATAATATTATCTACACCTTTATTTGCAAGATTTTTTATTGAAACTGTATTGTCTACCGTCCACGCATGGACTTGTTTCCCTGCATTATGAATCGCATCCACAGTGATTTTTGATAAGAAAGATGCATTTACACTAAAGAAATCAACATCATCCATATTGTAGAAATTTCCATAAGCAACCGAAAGAATATATCCAACTTCAATATCCTTATTAATTTCTTTCACTTTCTTTAATGTTCCATAATCAAATGATGTTACAATACAATCCTGACTAAAATTATTGTCCTCTATTATTTTTACAACACTCTCTGCCAAATCTGAATCATGCCCACTTGGTTTGATTTCTATATTTAGCTTTGCCTTTCCTTTTACCAGCTTAATCACTTCATTTAGGGTAGGAACTTTCTCGCCTGTATATTCTTGTGAGAAAAATGAACCCGCATCTAGTTCTTTCACCTGCTGTAACGTCATTTCCCATACAAAATTATTTACGCCTGTTGTTCGATATACATTAGGATCATGCATCACAATAATAGCTCCATCTTTTGTCTGCTGAACATCCAATTCAATATAGTCAGCCATATCCTCTATTGCCTTTTCAAACGCTGCAAGGGTGTTTTCTGGGGCCTTTAGAGAGCTTCCTCTATGCGCCGTAATCTTAATATCACTAAGGATAGCTACCTTATCAAATGGATTCTTATTAAATGCCATAACTACATAGGTAATATTTAAAGTTATTGCCATAACCACCAAAATTACAAGTACGATTCTATTTCTCTTTGGCTTCTTTTCCACTAATACGTTTGGTAAACGATTATGTTTATTTTCTTTACATATTTTATAATACAACCTGCAGATCACTGTATAAGAAGCTGGAACTGATATAAATACCAAAAACATTTTAACACCGTTTCTGAAAATTCTAAGCGCAGACAAATATACAGCACTTCCAATGTATGCCATATCAAGGATTCTAACTCCCGCTATAAGTATCACCGATAAAATCGCGTACAATAATATAATCACAAATACAATAGCAATATTATATATTACTATTGTACCAAATATTCTAAATATATTTTTTTTGACTATTTGAAAGCTCTTTTTATAGCACACCTTAAAGTTCTCATCTTCAAGCATAAAAATATTTACTGCAAAACATCCTAAAATAGACGGAATATAGATTAATAAGGATACAAAAATAATTATAACCCAACTCTTCCAAGAACATTTCATAACATACGAAGCCCACAAATTATTTGTTGTTCCTGAAACAATCAAATTCAAAATAGCCACTATATTAATTGCTAATAAAGATATTAAAGTAAAAGGTATTAAAATCCAATTCTTAAATTTAAAAACCTTGGAAAAGATTTTCCATGACATATGTGCAGTCTGAACTAACGATACTCTATGACGCTTTTTCTTAAATTCATAGCATGAGGAGATGAATATCATTTCATATAAAGAATAGACCGCAATAGTCAAAAACGAGCACACTAAAGCAAATATCACAATTGGATTTGTAATAACTTTAATAATGTACTCATTTGTTAAATATCGTACCCCGACCATTTTAATTGCAAAATTCATCAATAAAATCACCAAAGGATATACAACGGCCACCGCAATCATCTTGTATGAAATTTCAAAAAGGAACATATTCCTTCCACCCTTTTTAAGCAGCTTCCAGTCTTCTCTAAAAAATCTACCCATAACAACTCCTATATTCTATACCTAACTAACAAAAAAGGGATGTCCCTAAATAAGTGACATCCTTATTTTAATTTAATTAAACAAAATCATTTAAACTATTATTTACAACATCTTCCTGATCCCTTTTTGCAAAAACAGACCTTGTAAAATGATATGTAAAATCAACCAAATATGATATTACTATAACGGAGCTTATAACTACTACAAACTCATGATTCAATGATTTAACAAAAAATTCAACACGCTTATTGAAAAATCCAAATATAAACAATGATAAAAGTCCCCATCCCAAAGAACTTTCCAAACAAATCACACCTTTATAGTTAAACTTTTTATATTCGTAATTCCACCATACTTCCCCAAAAAGCTTCATCATAATGTTGGCTGTTAAGTATTCAAATATTGTTGCCCCAATCGCACCTGCAATATATAGAGCAAAATAGTTATTCTGAATTGGTGCAAACAAGTGATATGCAATAAATGTTCCAACGCCATATATCACACAAAATGGCATTTTTGCAAATCCTCTATTCTCCCAGTGCCCTAAATCACGCCTAATCACTACGCACTCCATACACCATCCACAGAAACTGTAAAGAAAAAACCAAAATGCGAATTGGTTAATATCCATGTTGTGAAAATAATAATGAATCATCTTTTTGGCTCCCCCCGTACTTATTAATAATAAATCACAATTTCTTTATTCCCTTGCTTCGTATCTTTTAACATTTTTATATAAATTCTAATGTACATAACAAATGCCAAAGTTAGCGCAGATACACATACAATAATCAAATACTTTTGGATATAACTGTTCAGCCCTGGAAATGCGATTAATGTTAGCATAACAGCATATAGAACCGCTGTACACACCTTTCCGTACCATTTCGCTCCATTCAAACGTCTATTGTACTTCTTATATATAACTATGGCTGCTATGAACATAGAAACTTCCTTAACAATAAGATAAATCACCAATAAATACATAAACTTAATTTTAATTGTGAGACATATAATCATTGCCAACTGCATTAATTTATCTGCAAACGGATCCAAAAGCTTTCCTACATCTGTAATCATATTACATCTTCTAGCGATTTGACCATCTAAAAAATCTGTAAATCCAGAAATGAGTACGATTCCTGCCGCCATATAATAATCCCCTGCTGTATCTGCTCCAAAAAACATAATGCAAAATACTGGTACCAAAATAATTCTTAGATAACACAATAAGTTTGGTATTTTAAATAAATGGTTTACTTCGAAATTCATTTATGCACCCTCCTAAATTATATACCCGATACCCATAATTTTTAAAGCATTTCTTCTAATGTAGCTCTGATTGCTTTGATGAAATCATAACTATTAAGGACTGCCACATCTGGAATCGATGTGATTAACGCAAGATCCTTCGTCATTTTTCCAGCTTCAATCGTCTTAATACAAGCAGCATCAAGCTTATCTGCAAACACTCCAAGTTCTTTATTTCCATCTAACTCACCACGTTTCCTAAGTGCACCTGTCCACGCGAAAATTGTTGCCACTGAGTTAGTTGATGTTTCTTCACCTTTAAGGTGCTTGTAGTAATGTCTTTGAACTGTTCCATGTGCAGCTTCATATTCATAATAGCCCTGTGGAGACACAAGTACTGATGTCATCATTGCAAGTGATCCAAATGCAGTTGCTACCATATCACTCATAACATCGCCATCATAGTTCTTACAAGCCCAAATATATCCGCCTTCTGAACGCATTACACGAGCAACAGCATCGTCAATCAATGTATAGAAGTATTCTATGCCCGCTGCTTTGAACTTATCATCGTATTCTGCATCATACATATCTTGAAATATATCTTTAAATGTATGATCATATTTTTTTGAAATCGTATCCTTAGTTGCGAACCATAAATCCTGCTTAATATCAAGTGCAAAATTGAAACAACTTCTTGCAAAGCTTTCAATTGAATCCGTAAGATTGTGCATACCTTGGACAATTCCTGGTCCTTTGAAATCATGAATTAATTCTTTTGTTACTGAACCATCTTCTGCTGTAAATACGATTTCGGCTTTACCTGCACCAGGGATTCTCATTTCTGATGCTCGGTAAACATCTCCGTACGCATGTCTAGCAATTGTAATTGGTTTCTTCCAGTTTTTTACGAGAGGCTCGATACCTTTCACTATGATTGGTGCTCTAAAGACTGTACCATCAAGAATTGCTCTGATTGTTCCGTTCGGACTCTTGTACATTTCTTTTAAATTGTATTCTGGCATTCTAGCAGCATTCGGTGTAATTGTTGCACATTTTACTGCAACACCGTACTTTTTGGTAGCTTCTGCTGAATCAATTGTAACCTGATCATTTGTTTCGTTTCTATATTTAAGTCCAAGATCATAATAATCTATATTAAGTTCGATAAATGGATTTAAGAGTTCATCCTTAATCATCTTCCATAAAATTCTAGTCATCTCGTCTCCGTCCATCTCAACGAGTGGTGTTATCATCTTAATCTTTTCCATTTTTATCTACCTCTTTCATTCATCATATAAAATAATATTATAAGGCATTTATAAGGGTTTGTAAACCCTACATATCGTCGTATCCGCCTAAATATGTTTTAAATATTTTGAATTTAAAGCATCTTAATATTTCTTTAATCTTAAATTTTAATATTTATCTTTTAAAATTCCTTGTTTTTTCTATAAATATTTCTCTTTTATTTAATTTTATGATGTATATTATAGTATGTACTTTAGTATGTATTATTTTTTGAAAAAATGTGCTGTAAATTTGACGATTTTTCATATTTTTGCTATAATCTTCATAATTGTTGTTAAAACTATAGATAATTTAACTCAAATACAAGAGTGATTCACGAGATTTTCTTTTGAAAACCTCGCAACGTAATGTAACAAAGTTACATTGCGATATATAAGGAGGCACATTATGTGTGGATTTGTTGGATTTACTGGATATCTTGAGGACGGTGAAAACGTTCTTACTAATATGATGAATAAAATTATTCATCGAGGCCCCGATAGTGCTGGACAACACATGGATGGCAAAGCATATTTGGGTTTTAGACGACTTAGTATTATTGATTTGGATAATGGAAGCCAGCCTATGTATAATGAAACTAACGATGTGGTAATCGTATTTAATGGTGAAATATATAATCACATGGATTTAAGAGAAGACCTTTTAAGTAAAGGCCATATATTCAAAAATAACTCCGATACAGAAGTTCTTATTCACGCATATGAAGAGTATGGAGAAGCTATGCTGCAAAAGTTACGTGGAATGTTTTCATTTGTTATCTGGGATAGCAAGAATGATACTATATTTGGAGCACGTGATTTCTTTGGTATCAAACCTTTTTACTACGCTGTTGTAGATGGTAATCTTGTATTTGCTTCCGAAATTAAGAGCATTCTTTCTTACCCAAAATATGAGAAGGCTGTTAACGATGTTGCACTTGAAAATTACCTCACATTTCAATACTCAGTTCTAGAAGAGACTTTCTTTAAAGGAATCTACAAGCTTATGCCTTCACACTTCCTAACCTTTAAAGGTGGCGAACTTAACGTAAAACGTTACTGGGAACCAAAATTCGAAGCTGATGACAATGCTTCACTTGATGTTATTATTGAAAACATTGACAAAGCTATGCATGACTCAATTGAGCACCACAAAATCAGTGATGTAGAAGTTGGATCGTTTCTTTCAAGTGGTGTAGATTCAAGCTATGTTGCAGCCACGTTTAACGGTGACAAGACATTTACAGTTGGCTTTGATTATGATAAATATAACGAAATCGATTACGCAAAAGCACTATCGAAAGAAATCAAAATTGATAACTACAGCAAATTAATTACAACCGAAGAATACTGGGGTGCTATTTCTAAAATCCAATATCATATGGACGAGCCTTTGGCCGATCCATCTGCGATTGCACTTTACTTTGTAAGTCAAACCGCTGCACAACACGTTAAAGTAGCACTTTCTGGCGAAGGTGCTGATGAATTCTTTGGTGGGTATAACATTTATAGAGAGCCTTTCGCACTTAAACCAATGCAAAAGATTCCAAAGCCAATCCGCGTTCTAATTGGAAAAGTTGCTTCCCTCATTCCTTTTAAAATCAAGGGCAAGAATTATCTTATCCGTGCAAGCAAAAAACTTGAGGAAAGATTCATTGGCAATGCATTTATGTTCAATGAAAAAGAACGTAGTAAGATTTTAAAGAATCCTACTGGAAAATTCAACCATATGGACCTTACGAAACCTTTTTATGACAAAGTAAAAGGACTTGATGACGTTACAAGAATGCAGTACATCGACATTAACTTCTGGCTAATTGGAGATATTCTTCTTAAAGCAGATAAAATGAGTATGGCACATTCTCTTGAAGTTCGTGTTCCATTCCTCGACAAAGAAGTATTTGAAGTAGCAAGACACATTCCTACAAAATACAAAGTGAACAAAGAAAATACAAAGTACGCAATGCGTATGGCCGCTCACAGATATTTACCAGACATGGTAGCCGAAAAGAAAAAACTAGGCTTCCCAGTCCCAATCAGAATCTGGCTTCGCGATGACAAATATTATAATATAGTCAAAACCTCCTTCACAAGCGAAGCAGCACAAAAATACTTCAACACAGATGTAATCGTAAAATTCCTTGATGACCATAAGAATGGTAAAGAAGATAATTCAAGAAAGATATGGACCGTATATATGTTTTTGGTGTGGTATGAAGAATTCTTTGGCAACGCATTAAGCAATGCATAAATAACAATCAATAAACGGCCGGAAGAGAGCTTGCTCTCTTCCGGCCGTTTATTGATTGTTATTTATATATGGCGCAAGCCATCCATCGAGGAAAGCCGCAGGCTTTTCGAGATGGTCATTGCTTACCTCTCGAGTGGCCCCCCTTACTTTTCCCTAAATCCCCATTTCCCCATTCCACCAAGGAAAGCCGCAAGGCCTTTCCTGTACCCCCAACTTATTCTCCCACTTTCCCATCATCTTTCGTATAATACCTTGCCCCAAATGGCATTACCAATATCACAAATACAACCCAAATCAAATAGCACACAAGTGCATCAGACCTATTAGCAAAATTCAAAGCATTAAATAAATGATTCATCAAAAGAGGCGGAAGTGCAATCAAACATGCATAAATTATTCTTGTAGAAAATCTCACATAATACGTACAACCACAACTTTCACATATAATAGGTGCATAACCAAATAATAATGTCCAAAATATATTTTTATACCCTAATTTATCATTACATTTCTTGCATTTTTGCATTATAATCCCCCTATAATTACATAAATTAACCCCAATATAATATCAACAATCATTTATTCTACATATTTTTTTAATCTAGCAATATATTTTATCAAATAGTTAATCCCAAAAAATGTTATTGACATAGGAACGAAAAAAAATCGAAGGTCAAATTTATCCCATACATAAATAATTATAGTTAACACAACAGCATTTACACAACTTAAATATAATTGTATTTTAAAGAAGTTATGATTGATTATTACTAAGTTGACTTTCCTAATGGAATAAATAACGTTTTCCTTAAAATAGCAAATAATATTATAAATTATATATAAAGCTGATAAAACACTCATAGTCATAACTGCCATATAAATCCCCCCCAATTATTATAATATGCCTTTACTCCTCAACAATCTCCCTCAACGCCTCAACCAACTTCCCCATCTCTTCATCCGTCCCAACCGTAATCCGAAGATAGTTATCAATCCTAGGCAAATTAAAATACCTCACATAAATATGCTCGTCTTTCAACTTTTCAAATATATCCTTCGCCTTAACACTCTTATGCGTAGCAAATATAAAATTCGCCTTAGAATCCGTAAACGTAAACCCCAACTCCGTAAGCCTTTTCTTCGCAACTTCTCTTGTTTTTACTATCTTATCTATACAAGTTTTAAAATATTCATCATCCTTAACCGCCTCAACCCCATACACAAGAGATGTTGCATTCATTGTATAGGAATTAAATGAAAATTTCACATCATTGAGCGCTTTAATCAACGCTTTGTTCCCCATAGCATAACCAATTCTCATTCCTGCCATTGAACGTGACTTTGAAAATGTCTGAACGACTAATAAGTTATCATATTTTTCAATCAGCTCAAGTGCAGATTTACCACCAAAATCAATATATGCCTCATCCACAATCACGACTACATCTTGATTGTGCTTTATAATATCTTCAACAATATCCAATGTTGTATATACTGCTGTTGGTGCATTTGGATTCGGAAATATCACCCCACCGTTTTCTTTGTAGTAATCTGATGCGATTATATTGAAATTGTCATCGAGCGATGGTCTTTCATAAGGTATCTTATAAAGGTCTGCCCATACACTATAAAACGAATATGATATGTCAGGAAATAGAATTGGTTTATCCGAATTAAAATATGTCATAAATGCCATTGCAATAACATCATCCGATCCAACACCAACATATACTTGATCACTATTTAATCCATAATAATCTGCCAATACATTTACAAGGGCAAATGCATCTGGATCTGGATATAACTTTAATGTATCCATATCAAATTCAGCTGCCACCTGCGTTGCTTTTGGCGTTGGAGGATATGGATTTTCGTTCGTATTTAATTTTATTATTCCATCTTCCTTTGGCTGTTCTCCCGGAACATATGGAACAACTTTTCTAATATTTTTTTCCCAAGCATTCATAATAGCTCCCATCTGACGGCTTTATCCGGTCATTTAATTAAGATTGTGAAATCCAAATCTACTAAAAACAACTATATTATTTCGTTACGCCAAGTTCCTTTGCAATTTCAGCAAATTTGGGAAGTGAATTCTTAATTGTGTCATATGATACACAATAAACAATTCTTACATATCCAGTGCAACCAAATGCACTTCCTGGTACAATCAATACGTTATATTTCTTAGCAATATCACAGAATACTTTTTCATCTTCTGTTGGAGATTTTACGAATAAATAAAAAGCGCCCTGTGGCTTTACACATTCAAATCCTAGATCAATTAATCCATTATATAATAATTCTCTGTTTCTGTTATATGCTTCTACGTCACATTTTGCATCTACACACTTCGCTACAACTCTTTGCATAAGCGATGGTGCATTTACAAATCCAAGTATTCTAGTTGCAACACTTGCACCTGCCTTGATATCTTCACTATCAGCAGCTTCATCAGGAATCACAAGATATCCAATTCTCTCCCCTGGAAGTGAAAGGGATTTGCTGTAAGAATAGCCCACGATTGTGTTTTTGTAATACTTTGTAAGATATGGAACATCAACGCCATCATATACCAATTCTCTATATGGTTCATCTGAAACGATATATATATCCGTACCGAATTCTTTTTGTTTTTCCTCTAAAATAGCAGCCATTTTTTTGACAGTTTCTTTAGAATATACAACGCCTGTTGGATTGTTTGGATTATTTACAATAACTGCCTTCGTCTTTTTCGTAATCTTTAATGCAAACTCCGTAAGATTTGGTTGGAAATCTACAGTATTAGGCGCTACTACTACAAGTATCCCCTGATAGTTTGCTGTATAGCCTCTATATTCACCAAAGAATGGTGCAAATGTAATAACTTCATCGCCAGGGTTAAGAAGCGTCTTTAAAATGACGTTCAAACCGCCTGCAGCACCTACTGTCATCACAATGTTCGTTGCATCAAACGTTGTATCAAACTTCTGATTGATTGACTGCGCAATGGTTTTTCTAACATCTTCATAACCTGCGTTGCTCATATATCCATGAACATATGTAGACTTTTCTTCGTCTAAAATCTCTTGAATTGCAGTCCCAACTTCTGCTGGTGCTGGCACATTCGGATTTCCCAAACTAAAGTCGTATACATTCTCAGCTCCATGAATCTTTGCCAATCTATTTCCTTCTTCAAACATAGCTCTAATAACTGAACTATTTTTTACTAAACCTAACATATTATCTGCTATCATTGCACATTCCTCCGTGTTTCTTTCAATTTAATCTAAAAAATACTTAACTTATAATATATCAAATAAATGAAATTTACAACTGTAAAACCAGAAAAAGCCCTAGAAGTAAAGTTGAAACGAAGTCAACTGCAATCCTAACGCTTTTAATAATCTAAAATAAATGAAATAAACTTATCCTTTAGAAATTCATGCCATTCCAACCCCAATTGGTTACGGCTTCATACTTAACATATATCTTATCTGGTGCAATTCCTAGCACTTCTTCATATATCTGACAGATTGCAGCCGTCATCAGTGTAAATGCTTCCTTGTTTTCTGATCCAAATACCTTAACTTCCACATATGCTATCTTACAGCTGTTCTCACCTTTAAAGTACAAGGTACATTCATCTTCAAAGGAAAGCATGAGCCAGCTTTCGTTTTTCCCTGGTATCAGCTCAATTGCCTTTCCAAGTTTCATTTTAAGCTCTGTCTCTTGCTCCGGTAATATCTTTACATTAACTTTTGAATTAATAAATGGCATATCTCATTCTCCTTATGATTCGTATTCTATTTTACATTATGGTTTCCTATTCTATGAAACCCCTAAAACAATTCTAATATTTGCCGTTTTCAAAATATTTATCAAACGCCACCTGCTGCATTATACAGTCTACTGTATGCGCCCTCAAAATTCATAAGTTCATCGTGCGTACCCTGTTCTTCTATTCCATTTTCAGTAAGAACAAGTATCTTTTTCGCATTTCTAATTGTTGAAAGCCTATGGGCAATTACAAATGTCGTTCTGTGATTTGCCAACTTCTCAAGGGACTCCTGAACTACTTTTTCACTCTCGTTATCAAGAGCAGATGTTGCTTCATCAAATATCAAGATTGGAGGGTTCTTTAAAAATACTCTAGCAATTGAAAGTCTTTGCTTTTGTCCACCAGAAAGCTTAATTCCACGTTGCCCAATATAAGTATCATATCCATCTGGTAATTGCATAATAAATTCATGTGCATTCGCATTTTTTGCTGCCTCAATCACTTCTTCATCTGTTGCATCTGGTCGGCCATACTTAATGTTTTCGAATACACTTCCAGCAAACAAATACACATCCTGTTGAACTATCCCAATATTATTTCGAAGATTTCGGAGCTTAATATTCCTAACATCCATTCCATCAATTGTAATTTCACCTTCTGTAACATCATAAAATCTGGGAATAAGACTGCAAAGCGTAGATTTTCCTGCACCTGATGATCCAACAAGCGCCATGTAATCTCCTGCGTTCACTTTGAGATTAACTTTTGCAAGTACATCTGCACTATTTTCATCATATTTAAAAGACACATTTTTAAATTCAATGTCGCCTTTATATGATTTTGGTGTAAATGGATTTTTATTATCCACAATATCAGGTTCTTCCGACAATATTTCGAGAAAACGCTCATATCCACTATAGCCATTTTGGAATTGTTCCGTAAAGTTAATAAGCTTCTTCACAGGTTCAATCAAGTTGCTTATATACAACAAAAACGTAATCAAGTCTGTAATATTTAGCATGCCCTTTGTAATAAATATTGCGCCAACAACAATTACAATAATTGTTATAAGGCTTGTAAATACTCCAAGGCCCGCATGATAAGTACCCATATATTTGTAACTATTCTTTTTGCTATTCAGGAATCCGGTATTGCCACGTTCAAACTTCTTCATCTCAATGTTCTCATTGGCAAACGATTTCACTACTCGTATTCCAGAAAGATTATCTTCAATCTGTGCATTTATTTCGGCGATTTTAACACGATTCTGCTTGAATGCGTGCTTCATTTTTTTATTATATACAAATGCAAACCCAAACATGATAGGCATAATTGCAAATGCTACTAATGCTAACTTAAAGTTAACAAATGCTAATATAACAAAGGCTCCCACAAATTTGATTAGTGAAATGACAATATCCTCTGGTCCATGATGAAACAATTCTGTAATATCAAATAAATCATTTGTAATTCGCGACATTAACTGACCTGTCTTTTGATTATCATAAAACTTGAAAGACAGTTTCTGAAAATGTTCAAATATCTCATTACGCATATCATATTCCATCTTAGCACCCATAACATGCCCATAATACGCAATGAAATAATTGCTGTAACATTCCACCAAGACTAATGAAACCATAATAAGTGAAATTATCAAAATAATCTTGAGTGCTTGGTCTCCACGATAGATTACATCACTTGTAATATATCGAATTAAAAGTGGATTTACCAGGGTAACTGCTGCTCCTAAAAACGCAAAAAACATATCTGCGCAAAACACCTTTTTATAAGGTATATAATAGGAAAAAAATTTCTTCCATTTATGTTCAATCAACTTATCTTCCTCTAATCTTTATTTAATATACCTAGATGGCGCGAAATTGATCCCACCCGTAATGCCATACGGATACTCTTTCGCTCCTAGCAAGAAATAATCGTATCTTGTACTGTCATCTTGTCCATCCCATGTACAATCGACACAATACCATGCCCCGTTTAATTTCACAATATTCCATGCGTGAGATCCTTTTGCAAGTTTTGTGTCTATATCACCTTTTACAATTTGGGCTTCGATTCCCATGGCATCCATGAACTTCTGAAATGACAAAGCATATCCTTGACATACCGCTAGTTTTTTGTACAAAGCATCATATGCCGAGAAATCATCTGCAGCGCCAGTAAGTGTAGCAGTGCTATAGTTTGCTATATTACAAATGTAATCATGTACATTTTTAATTTTGTCATATGTAGTTCCTTGATTCAAAGATGGAAGCATTTGCGCTACTAAAGAATTGACTGCTGCCTCTTCAGAAGATGAAGTCCACCATGTGAATTTCGCTGCAAAATAGTAATCATTATATATGTACTCACACTCCGAAACATTCACGTCAATATAACCTGACACAGTAGTATCTTTAGGCAAAACATTCACAAGTGAAGCAATATCTACATCACCTGAAAAACATAAATTCATTCCACTCTGTGCATTCTTACAAATATTATTGATTACAGTAATAGCTTCTGCTGTTGAAGAAACATATGTAGCTCCGTTACTTTTTAGATATTGCACATAAGCATCCCATGACCTAAATGATCCTGATGCTTGAATAAAACTAAAGTTGTTTTCACTACTCGTTTGTGTAACCGAGCTACTATTACCATTTCCAACAATCGGAGCTTGTGTAGCCACTTCTTGTGTCGTATCTATTACAACATTATCAATTACTGCTTTTCTTTGGATTAAATCATTATTCGTTGTAGTATTATTCTGCGCTTGTGTAACTTGTTTGTTATTATCACTTTCGTTTGCAGCTTGTAAATCACTACTATCTTGTAAATCATTACTATTTTGTATATTATTGTTTACTTCAGTAGCATTTGCGGCGTTTTTGTTAGCTTGTGTACTTTTTGCATCTAACTGTGTAGAAGCGTTATCCTCAGTTGTATTTTGATCACTGTTTAAAGCTAGCGCTGATATAGTTGAGTCATTAGACTGTGCTGACGACAACCCTTTATTCGAATTAGGAGTTGTGCATGCAGCCAAACTTAAAACTAATATTGCAGATAAAAACAGATTCAATCCTTTTATCTTCATAGTCGTCTCCATTTCTAATTAACAGATGCGATTTTCCTCATTACAGCAATCGCTTTTTTACTAATAAACAATTCACAATGCTCTCTAATAAATACCATGCTTAATGATTGATGTGATATCAAATCCGAGAATTCAGTTGCCATGATACATACCATATTAAATGTTTTTATAGTAAATCTACCTTGTTCAATAACAAGATAATAGCAATTTTGCATATTATCCTTGTACAAATGGCTTAGCACATATTTCGGACGTTGCATTGTCATACAGAATGCTTCCACTTCATTTAACGATGCAAATCTAAATATCTTAATCCCATTTTTAGGATTTGTCCCATCAATTGCTCTTTCATTTTTTTGAGCTGCCTTTTTAATTAATTTTTCTGTATCAATTAATCCTAGATCATTAAGCGACTCCGTATCCCGTGAAATCCCATCATTGTCCTCATCACTATCTTGATCACTATCTTTATCACTATCTTCTAAATCATCTCCTGTTATACTTGCAAGTTCATTCACTTTACCCATAATATCAATAACATCATTGTCATTTTTTCCTGATATTGTTATTGCTAATCCATTCCTAGGAAGTGGCATTATCTGCATAGATAAAACATCTTCATTCAATTCATATCCTACTTCATTCTTAGCTTTGTCCATAATAACTTCCAATAAATTATGTACTTTTTCTCTATTATGGAAAAAATCTTCTAATTCAATATCATTCTCTATCATATCATCTTCCGTAAGAACACATCTAACTGTGTATTCATCAATCATTTTAAATTTCATATGTACTTCCTTTTACCCTTCCTAACTATATTATAATACAATTATTATCTTATAATTTATGTATCGACTAAATTGGATATTCAAAATCCTCTTTCGTTTTTGCTATTATATAATTATATCATACTTACTATGCAAAATAATAGACTCTTTATAAAGACTTTATATAAAAACAGCATAGGTCATTATGATTTTTTCCTTAGGAATCCTTCATAAATATCTATGCCATTTTTGTTTCGTATTAATTTCATGATTGTAATTGATCTCATATTACCTTCTTATTCCTAGAATGCACTGACACACATAGATATTAAATAAAATACCTATCAGCAAAAAAATTATAGTTAAAACGTAGCTCATATCAATATTAGGAATGCTACTTTTCCTTGCATACTCAAGTTTTTTCATGGTTGGCCTCCTATTCTAATCCAATCCACTTCCAGTTACACATATTATATATTTATAATATTATCACTTTTTTCAATAATAACCACTAAAATCTGAAATTTTATATTTATTTTATATTTATAAAGTTTTTTTTACCAAAACCTTTTCGATAAGCGCTTGAAATGACTCTTCAAATCTTTTGTTGTCATCCTCCGTTCTCTTTGCTGGCCCCTTCAAATGACTCTTGCTTTTCATTCTTGCCATTTTTGATAAATGTCTAACCATCATAAGTTCATCTATATTTTCATTTGTGTACCATTTTCCACTTTGGTGAATTGGAAATGCTTTTTTGCTTAAGGCCATACATGCAACGCCATAATCTTGCGTCACTACAATATCGTCTTTTTTGCAACGATTAATTAATGCAAAATCAACTGAATCCGCACCTGCATCAACAACAATCACTTCACTATATTCTGAATTTAAAACATGACTGGTATCACATAATAATACAACTGGAATATTGGAACTTTTTGCAATTTTTTCAACCTGCTTTACTACAGGGCAAGCATCAGCATCTACATAAATCATTGTCATTTCATACCTCATTCTTGATTACTTATCAACCCTTTTTTATGTGAATTATTTATCACTCACACTTATAATATCACATATTAAAAAAATATGTTTAGTTAAATCTGTTATTTTCTATACCTATTCTTATGAATGAACATTTAATATAGCACTACATACCATAATAATAAATGAATCCTTGGAGATACCTTTTTATGTTAAAACGATCAAAACGTTACATTGCAATTTTTCTAGTAACACTGATGGTTGCCTCAATATTTTCCGGTTGTGGCAAAAAAGAAAATGGACTCACCCAAATCACTTTAAGCGAAGTAGCTCATTCGATTTTTTATGCACCTCAGTATGTAGCAATTGAAAACGGTTATTTCAAAGATGAAGGAATCGACCTTACCTTAGTTAATTCTAGCGGCGCCGATAAAGTTATGACTGCACTCGTTTCTAACGAAGCACAAATTGGATTTATGGGATCAGAATCCTCTATTTATATTTACAATGAGGGATCTGAAGACTATGTAGTCAATTTTGCTCAACTTACGCAACGTGCAGGTAACTTTCTTGTTGGCAGAACAAACTTAACTAATTTTAAATGGACCGATTTAAAAGGTAAAACGATTATTGGCGGCAGAGCCGGTGGCATGCCTGAAATGATCCTAGAATACATTCTTAAAAATAATGGAGTTGATATCAAAAATGATGTGACTATCGTTCAAAATATCGCTTTTGGAATTACCGCTGAAGCATTTTCAAGTGGTCAAGGTGACTTCACTGTAGAATTTGAACCTTTTGCAAGTTCACTTGAAAAAGCAAATAAAGGCTATGTTGTTACCTCGCTTGGCATTGATAGCGGATATGTTCCATATACTGCTTACTCAGCGAAAACTAGTTATATCCAGAAAAACCCTGCAATAATCCAATCATTTACAAATGCGATTCAAAAAGGTCTGGATTATGTAAATTCACACTCATCCGAAGATATTGCCAAAATAATTGCTCCACAGTTTCCTGGTACTGATGTAGCAAGCATTGCCACGATTGTAGAACGATATAAAACACAAAATACTTGGAAAGCCAATACTATTTTTGAACAATCTAGTTTTGATTTACTTCAAGATATTCTTGACAAAGCAGGTGTATTAACCAAGAAAGCTCCTTATGCTGATTTGGTTAATACTAAATATGCAGAAGAAGCTGTAAAATAATCATTCATTTTATCAAAATTTTTAAAAATACCAGTGGAGCATATCTCTTGCCTATCTCCGCTGGTATTTTATTTATAATAAGCCTTATCTATTATTTTGCAAAATACTTATAGAACGGTTTCTCCGAATACTTTAAAGTTGTAAAATTATCAAATTTCCCATATCTATTAAAAGTTTTTATATCATCACTCACCAAGTCTATTTTCTTATAATAGATTACATTATGGATACCACGTCCAAATTCTATCATAGGAGTCACACTTCCAATTAGATAAATGCTTAATAATACGATATATGTATATTTCTTCAATTTTTTTGTGGTTTTTAAGTCATTAAAATTATTAACCAGATAGTCGATAACCATAAAGCCTAAAACAGTTATTGCAGGTATTGAAACTCTCATAGCAAAATCTGCTGAATCGCACATTCTAAATAAAGGAATAATCATCAAAGAAATAACTGTAATGTAAAACAAGATATTTTTCTTGTTCTTCTTATAAATAACAACAGCGTACACTCCTACTTCAAGAATTAAAAACATAGAATAACGCAACAATTCCGTAGTCAGATTGCAGTTTATTTGGTCCCAGTAAAAACCAAAACCTCCATTGGAATTATTTCCACTGCTATTCATTGCTGAATTACTTGAATAATATAGTAGATATATCGGAACGATCACCAAACAGGAAAAAATGTTTTGTATTGTAAATATATCTTTTATAAATCCTTTTATTTCTTTTTGCTTCATTGCTTTCAGTCCATGTTTCATTGCAATACATATGCAGTAAATGAATATGCCAAGAAACGGAAACGGTCCGGACGGGAGTGCCATAACACCTATATATGCAAAATTTTTAACGCTTTTTTCATTTATTAAACACAAAATTATTATCCATGAAATAACAGTCTGATTAAACACCCAAAAAAGGCAGGTCGTTATAGAACTAAATTGATAAAAACTAGCCCACCATTCAATATGCCAAGCAAACCCATTTTTAAATAAGAGATAACCCAAAGCATCACATCCACTAAAAAATATGAACAATAAGCTTGTTGCAATCATCTTTTTTCTTGTATTTGCCTTCACTGTGGTTATCAGCAGTAAAAATACCAGCAAAACTCCACAGGTACTCCAAATAAGCAGTGCGAAATTTCCGACCGCCCATGCAACTGAAGCTGAATTACTTACCAAGAAAGCAAACTTTCCGACAAGTGCAGCTGGCATCCAATATCCAATATAGTATACGAGTGCAGTATTATTATATTTATATATTACAGGCCATTTGAAATTAATCATGTCTCTAAATATCGCATTTCGGCAGTCGTAATCAGCACTTTGGTAATAATATCCACCCTGTCCTGCAAAGAAGCACCAGACGAGCGCTATCAAGCATAAAACGGCAAGCATTTTAAAAGATAGTGCTAAGTTTTTTTCAGGATTCTTCTTTTGTTTAAAAATAGTATAAACAGCAAACAGTAGCATTACACTTGCTACAATAGAATACTGAAGTCTGATCCATCCGAGTAGAAAAATAATAACCGGCAAGGTGATATAAATCAGACAATATTTTCTTATTTTCTCATAACTTAAATTAATCATTTTATTTTCTCATTTCAATTTTTTAATGCGTTTTTAAAATTTATTATAAATGCAATTTTTAATTCTATTTTAACTGCAATTTTTAATCCTATTTTTAACTGCAATTCTAAATTCTATTTTTAATTGTGCTACTAACTATCTTCCTAGATTTCTTCTAAAATGTATATTATGTTTTGCTGCACAATCAGTACACCTATCCACAAGATAACTGATAAAAAACAGTAACGGTATCAATACGACAATATATATTGCAAGTACCATAAACTGCTTTACCGACAGCATATATAATGCAAATAATTTATTTAAAAATATAATACTAAACCCGATACCGACAAACATTGCAATGCAAATACATGCACGGAGCTTATCAAATGGTCTGCATACTCTTATAAGCGTAACCATTCCAACTACTAATAAAATAACAACCGCTATAGTGGAAAGCTGCTTTTCTGGTATTTCAAAATATTGTCCACCCATTGAAAGTGCAGCCACTGCAATAAAATCTGTTAGTCCTGCTGGCAATGCTTTTAATAATACATTTGTCAGGAAATGTCCCTTAATTATACTCTTATTATGCTGTAGCGCTAAGAAAAATGCAGGTATACCTATGGTAAATAATCCAAGCATTGATAACTGAGATGGCACCAACGGATATTTCAATCTAAATATTAATGAAAAAATCGAAAGTAACATTGAAAAAATATTTTTTATCAAAAAAAGTGAGGCTGAGCGTTGTATATTGTTAACAACTCTACGACCTTCAAACACTACCGATGGCATACATGCAAAGTTTGAATCTAAAAGAACAATTTGTGCTGCATTCGCTGCTGCTTCACTGCCAGATGCCATCGCTATACTGCAATCAGCATCTCTAAGTGCTAATACATCATTAACGCCGTCACCTGTCATTGCAACAATTTTTCCATTTGCCTTCAACGCACTAACAAACTGGCGTTTTTGGTTCGGTGTAACTCGCCCGAATACAGTATATTTTTCGATAGCCAGTCTTATTTCTTCTTCTGTTTGCAAAGTAGATGCATCCACATATTTCTCTGAATTTTTAATACCTGCCTTACCTGCGACATTCGACACGGTAATCGGATTGTCTCCAGATATTACTTTAATTTCAACGCCTTGTGATTCAAAATATTGAAATGTTGATTTTGCATCTTTTCTGATTGGATTGGAAATCAGCACCATCGCAAGTGGAATAACTGGTGATATAAGCGCCTTTCCATCAATTTCACCTTCATAAAATGCGTATATAAGCACTCGGTATCCTATTAACGAATGGCTTTCAACTAAATCCTTATATTCTTCATATTGGTCTCTTAAAATATATTCTGGGGCCCCAAGTACATACGCACCATCGTCGAACGTTGCACTACTATACTTAGTCGTAGATGAAAAAGATGTTGTACTTTTTGCTTTACGCATTGATTCAACATTAAAATATTTTTTTAACGCTTCCATTGTTGCATTGTCATTTGTCATGCTTTGAACAAATTCTCCAAGCATCTGATGAAGCGATGTATAATCTGCTTTCGCATAGTTTTCTAAGGGAATAATTTCATTTACTTCCATCGTATTTTCGGTAATGGTTCCAGTTTTATCTACACACAGTACATTTACACGAGCAAGTGTTTCTATACAAGACATCTCATGTATCACAACTTTTTTTCTTGCCAAACTCATAACACTTACAACTAGTGCAACACTTGCCAGCAGATAGAGGCCTTCTGGAATCATTCCCACCAATGCTGCTATACTTGACACTACACTGTCCTTGATTGATAGACCAAGCATCCAATGATGCTCTGCAAATAATGTAATCCCGATTGGAATAAGCAAGATTCCAATCGTTTGAACTAATTTATTAAGAGAATGCATCATCTCTGATTGATGTTTCTGTTTTGTTTTCTTTGCTTCCAGCGTTAATTTTGCAACGTATGAATCATGGCCCACCTTTTCAAGAACAGCCTTGCATGCTCCAGATATAACAAAGCTTCCAGATAATAACTTGTCACCAATATGCTTTGTTATCTCATCTGACTCACCAGTAATTAGTGATTCATTCACTTGGACTTCACCTTCGGCTACAACTGCATCGGCGCATATCTGGTTCCCAGCTTTAAAAGCAGTAAGGTCACCCACTACAAGTGAAATCACTTCTACTATGATCTCATTTCCATCTCGAACAACCACAGCCTTAGGTGTGTTGAAAACAGTGAGCTTATCCAGTACACGCTTTGACCGGATTTCTTGGATAATACCAATTAATGTATTTGCAATAATAACTGGCATAAATGATAAATCTCTATATGATTTTACTAAAATAAGCAATACCGAAAAAATCACAAATATTAAGTTAAAATAAGTAAATGTGTTACTGGCAATTATCTGTTTTATTGTCTTTGACTGATTTTCTACAGGTTTATTATATAAACCCCTAGCTGTTAAATCAGCAACTTGTTGTGATGTTAGCCCCCTATTCATCATTTTCCTCCGTTAATGCAGCCTGATTGTCACTGTCTTCTTCGCTATCATATTCTTTTCTATTATATTCTCTATTGTTATCGTCCCTATTGTCATCGTCCCTATCTTCTTCTATATCTTCTTCTATATCTTCTTCTATATCTTCTCTTATATAATAATTATCTTCCTTATTGACGATTACACTCACCTGCTGTGTGTGGCTAACCTTCTCATATATCGTTTGAAAACGATGAAGTATAACACAGATAAACACATTTACTATAACACACAAAAATATTATTCCGAAAGCTGACATTCCAATACCGGAAGCTACTTCAATCCATACATTTTCGGTTTCATTAAATAATTTAAGTAATTTTATAACATAAAATGGAGTTGGCACCACTAACAAATATACAATTCCATACCTCAAAATGTATTGATATAGTTTTGCTTTTTGACCATTTTCGCCATTCACTTTAAGGCTCATAATATATTTTCCTATTGTTCTTCCAGCCATAATCCACGACGAAATTACATAATACAAAAGAAACGAAGCAATTATTATAAAAAGTGTACTAAGTTTATAATAGGACAATATGTCATTTAATTGAACTGTATCCCAGTAATATTTTTTTAAGATAAATAATATGATACTAATCAGTGACCAATCTATAACATTTGCTAGACCTCTTCGAATAATAGAAACTCTTTTTCCTTTATGATATGACATCTCATCTAATCGATCTCTGCTTGGAAGAAAGAAACTGCATAACGGAGTTATTAAAAATCCGAGCATACCACCTAACGTATTACAAATCAAATCATCCACTTCGAACCATCTATAAGCGTGTGGATATATACCATATAAACCACTTAACTGCGTCAATTCAAAAAACATACTATATGCAAATGACATAAGAAGGACCTGATACCATTTTCTTTCAAAATAATATCTTAAATATACGCCAAGCGGCAATAATAGTAAAATGTTAAATGCCATCTGTAAGAAATTATAATTCATAAACGAGGATAAATACGTGGAAGTATCATCTAATTTAAATCCACAATTATTCCACCATAGCATTAAAGCATTAAATGGTACTAAAAGCATATGTGTTCCATCAGCTTGTACAGAATCAATTGGTGGAAGTGGTAGAATCGTCATAAAGTATGATGTCATTAAATAAAATATAAATGAATATACCAAAATAATACGTAGCACTAACAGTGCGCCATATTTATGATATTGATTAATAACATATGGTAATGTAAATATCGCCGAAAGCAGTGGAAATATTGTCACTGCGGTAGCAATAGGGTATATATATGCATCCATTTATTTTTTTCCTCATCTGAGATTTCATAAACATCAACTACTCAATTTTTAATGTATGCAGGACTTCTTCAAAGCATACGCCATCTGGTTCCGGAATCTGTCTTTCAAGTGATACTTTTATGCATTTTTGCACAAATGCTGCTGCTTTTTTAACAGAGCGCTGAAATTCCACACCATTTATTGCATCTGCACTTATTATTGCAGAGAATATATCACCAGTTCCGCATCTAGCTGTTCCAATTATTTTTGACTTAAGTAGTATTGGTTCCATTCCTTTTTCATAAATAAAATTGCCTATATATGAGTTCATATTAATACCAGTTATTACAATCTTTTCTGGTCCCATTGCCGCAAGCTTCTCAGCCATCTTTGTCAGTTCCTGTTTTGTCCATTTTGAGGTCTTATAATCTGTTTTTGTGAGAATACAGCATTCAGTTACGTTAGGAGTAATGATATCTGCCATTGAAACTAACTGTTCCATGTCCTTGCACATATCCGTTGTATATGTCGCATATTTCTCACCATTATCGCCCATAACAGGATCGACAATCACAGTTGTTCTATCTGTTTTAAAATCATTTACGAATTTCTTAACAATCTCTATTTGTTTTATTGAACCTAAAAATCCAGTATAGATTCCTTCGAATTCTAAATCCAGTTTTTTCCACTGTGCGATATAGGCTTCCATCTTGTCCGTATAATCATCAAAGAAATACTCTTTATATCCTGTGTGATTTGAAAATATAGAAGTTAATATTGGACAGTACTGAATCTTCATATACGAAATAATAGGCATGGACACTGTTGTAGAACAGCGTCCAAAGCCCGATATATCATTTATTCCAGCAATTTTTTTCTGATTGTTATGTGGCATTTTCCACCTCTTGCTTTGTATTAAAATTATTTGTTACTAAGTTTCCCAAACTTTGGCATTCCTGAAGAACGCTTTATTTCCTTTTTGCCTGTGAAACGTATTATTCCACCAATGTCATTCGTATCTACCCTATAGATAACAACAACTGCAACTATAAAAACTACAATTTTAATTACGAATGGTATGATTACTCCCATTGAAGAGGAACCTTCATACAATTGGAATGGTAAAATTACAAGAAAATTAATGGCTGCACTAGCAGCATACCACCATGTAGGGATTTTTTTGCTAACGACTCCAAAGACAAGAATTGCCAATATACAATTAAGCAAAACATCTATTATTGAACTAATACATAAAAGGATCCATAAAATAGAAGGCGCTGTAAATAATAATGCAAAAGAATTATAATTACTAATCATATCTTCCTGAGAAAAATCTTTGAACAATTCTGTTAAACCAGAATTATTAATTGCTCCTGCCCAAACAGTCAATGTTATCGAGGACCATACATAAAGCAACGCATCACACATACCAATTCCCAGTCCAAAAATCAGCACATCACCGGGCCTATCATATTTAGGATACATAATCTTCATACTAATAACTCTGGCGAGTGTAAATAATGAAACAAAAATGACCAAAAATATCACTGTAAAAACAGCTTTATTATTCGTATACGCAACTTCAAATCCAGGAAGCCTAATCATAAGTGCAATAATAAAATTGTATCCTATAAACCCGAATAAAAAATATGATAGTATCCCAAGAAGTAATGGCATAACTCTGGCTTTATAGCGTTTAAAAAAAATAAATATCAGTATAATAATTGTTGAAATAATAAGCATTCCCACTGCCCCTAAATAAGTTATAGTTTGTGTTGGAACGGTTTGCGTCAAATCGATATTTTCCATTTTTTCTCCTATTTAAAATATAAGTTTAAAGTAATATCTATATCTTTACATAATAACATACTTTTGTAAAGAATAAGAGCAGTCGACATGCGACTGCTCCTCCATAATCTTGGGGTGTAACAATATATCTTTTCTTCATAAAATTTGATTTATATAGGGAAAAGGCACACTGTAAAACTTCTTTGATTATAATTTTGTTACGTTAGTAGCTTGTGGGCCCTTAGCTCCATTAACTACCTCAAACTCAACTCCAGCGCCTTCTTCTAAAGACTTAAATCCATCCATATTAAGACCTGAGTAATGAACGAAAACATCGTTTCCTTCTTCGTCTGAAATAAAGCCGTAACCTTTTTGGTTGTTGAACCATTTTACTGTACCTTTCATATCAAGTACCTCCAAAAAATAAATTATCGGTGCGATATACACCTATAAAATCATATCATATTTGATAATTAGTGTCAACAAATTTACCACAAATTTTGGATTTTATCTGCCTAAAATTCTAAGCATAATTCATATAATTTTCACTGATTTTATCTGTGCTTCATAGCTCTCATAGAATTAATAATAGCGATAAATGAAACTCCAACATCTGCAAAAACAGCAAGCCACATTGAAGCAATTCCTAATGCTCCAAGTATCAACACAATCAGCTTAACGCCAAGTGCAAAAACTATATTTTGCTTTGCGATATTCAATGTTTTTTTAGAAATCTTAATTACTGTAGCTATCTTAGATATTTCATCTGTCATAATCACAATATCTGCAGCCTCAATAGCTGCATCTGAGCCCATGCCTCCCATTGCGATTCCTACATCTGCTCTTGCAAGTACTGGGGCATCGTTCACTCCATCTCCAACAAATACAGTACCCGTTTGTGATTCACTCATGATTAATTCTAATTTTTGAACCTTATCTTGTGGTAAAAGTTCGGAATATACTTTTGTGATTCCAATTTCGCTTGCTATTTTTTCAGCAATTTCTTTGTTGTCTCCCGTAAGCATGACAACATTCTTAATTCCTGCCTTCCTAAGTAACGCGATTGCATTCACGGTATCTGCCTTTATCTCATCAGCAATCACAATGTATCCAGCAAATTTACCATCAATTGCAATATATACGACAGTTCCAATTTGATTTGCTTCTGCAAATTCTATTTTATATTTTTTCATAAGTTTTGCATTACCTGCTAAAACCTGCTTGCTTTCTACATTGGCTAAAATACCATGACCTTGTATTTCTTCAACGCTAGAAATCTGACTATCCACAATGGCTTTACCGTACGCTTTTCTCAATGATATAGCTATGGGATGATTGGAATAAAATTCTGCACACGCGGCATATTTCAGCAATTCTTCTTGATCAAAATTTACCACATTCTTCGCTACGTCTATTTGGGTAACGTTAAATGTACCTTTCGTCAAAGTACCTGTCTTATCAAAAACAACTGTATCTATCTTAGAAACCACTTCCAAATAATTACTTCCTTTTACAAGCACGCCTTGCTTAGATGAAGCACCTAGTCCTCCAAAAAAGCTAAGAGGGACTGATATTACAAGTGCGCATGGACATGATACAACAAGAAATACCATTGCTCTATATACCCAAGTTGAAAAATGATCAAAGCCTAGTATAAATGATGGCACAAGTGCTAATGCAACTGCGCACATTACTACGACAGGGGTATAATACCTTGCAAATCTTGTGATAAAGTTTTCTGTTTTGGCCTTTTTGCTTCCTGCGTTTTCAACCAAATCTAGTATTTTAGATACGGTTGATTCTCCAAATATTTTCGTCACCTTGATCGATAAATTTCCTGTTAAATTAATACATCCAGACAGTATTTCATCACCACTTTTTATATCTTTTGGTATAGACTCTCCAGTAAGTGCTTTTGTATCGAGTGCTGAATTTCCTTCCGTAACGATACCATCAAGTGGGATTTTTTCACCTGGTTTTACCACTATAATGTCGTCTATATGAACATCATCTGGCGACACTTTTTCTATTTCACCATTTCTGATTACATTCGCATAATCCGGCCTAATATCCATTAGCTCAGATATCGATTTTCTCGAATTGTATACAGCATAGGATTGAAATAGTTCACCAATTTGATAAAATAGCATAACTGCAGCACCTTCTGGATATGCGCCCACTAAAAATGCACAAACAGTAGCAAGCGTCATAAGAAATTGTTCATCAAACACTTGGCCTCTTAAAATATTATGAATTGCACTTTTAATTACATCACTTCCGACAATCATATATACCACCAAAAACATAATCAATGTTACATCATTGCTTAGTGTAAATATTTTGTCTACCACCATGGCTATTGCAAATGCTATTAGCCCTACTAAAACCACATTTAATCTTTTCTTTATTTTTTTCATAGGACTCCTCTATTTATAATTCCAAGACTTCGACGTCTGGTTCGTATTTTTTCACTATTTTTTTAATGGCTTTTGTGATTTCTGCAACTTTACTTTCATCACATTCAATTACCATCTTCTGAGATAAAAGGTTTACAGCTGCGCTTTCAACCCCGGCTATCTTAACTACATCATTCTCAATCTTAGCTGTACAGTTTGGACAATCCAAATCTTCTAATTTATAATTCTTTTTCATAATGTCAATCTCCTTAAAAGTTCGTTTTTTATTACTTTATATTTCATTTAGATATTTTCACCATTGCACATATTTCTGCGCATCTCTTTGCATATTACTCTTTAATATGTTCTAATCCTGTACTTAATATTGTAGAAATGTGCCCATCTGATAACGAATAGAATATTGTCTTTCCGTCTCTTCTATTCTTTACGAGCTGCATCTGTTTTAGCACTCTAAGTTGATGTGATATGGCCGATTGACTTGCACTCAGTAATTGCGCAATATCGCAGACGCACATCTCTGACTGCATTAGCACATACAAAATCTTAAGTCTTGTAGAATCACCAAATATCTTAAACAAATCTGCTAAGTCATATAAAAGTTCTTCGCTTGGCATAATGTTGTTCACTGCTTCAACTACTTCTATGTGAACACAATCAGTTTCACATTTTTCTATGCTATCGTCCACTAAATTTTCTTCTAATTTTGACATACTTGACCTCCATTTAATCTTCCTTTCCTATATTTTATTGTTCTTGAATATTTCAGAAATGCCCTACGTTTTAAATCTTTAAATGTAAATTATATAATTACTCTTATTTTATGAAAATATATTTTGTTCTATGAACATATGAATAACTGTTCATATGTTCATTTATAATATAACCACTTGAGCACTAAATGTCAAGTGGTTATTTTTCATATATTATTTCGTTATGCATATATTATTTTAGTTCTTTCATTTATTATTTCGGAAGCAACTTATTAACCAGTTCCATACCACACTGATAACTTTTAGACTCCAGTATCGTATGACCTTTTTTATCTTTTAACAGAATCTCAACTTTTCCAGACAGACCTTCCTTAATTGTTTTATCCATTGCGCCCATTTTAGGAGCCAACAGCTTTTTAAAAAGTACTACCTCACCCTTTATTTCCAAACAATATCGATTGTTTCGTAATTCCAAATGAACATTCGTATCTGTACGTTCCTTTACAATTAATTTTGATCCATTATAAGTTGCGAAGCGATATTCTTTTCCTTGATGAATCAAATTGCAAATAAAGCCTGTAAAGGAAAACGACAAAAATGGTATTTTCGCTACTGAGCAAAACAGACCAGTTGTTCTATCCTCAAAATGATTGGATTGTATCCAAACATAACTATTTGGAAAAGACCTTCCCCAGTCCTTCTCTATATAGCCTTTGCCGCCAGTAAAATCTATCTCTTCTCCATTTATATTTAAAGATCCAGTCAGTCCATGACTCATACTAATAAGACCATGCTTACATTCCATAAAAGGAATATAACTAAAAAAGCCCATAATATTGGGGTTAAATGCAGATGTTTGAATTGGCGTTAGATTCATCAATTTAACATTCCCATTAACCTTTAATTTTTCTGAGTCGATGTCTAGTTTAATGCAATCCATTGAAAACTCGCTATTATTTATAGACACAGAAAAAGGATTATCATTCGTTGAAAAAGCTTCTATAGGGTAATTAACCATATACGCATTTAACCCATTGTTTTGGTTCAAATGAAGACATTGAATAAAACTCTTTGCACCGGATTTATCAAAATTCACTCCAGGAATAAAACTAACGGTATTTTTCCCATCTGCCGTTACTTGCTTATAATACCAGCCTTCAAAATAAGCCTTATTATAACTTTTTTTCTGAAATATTTCTGGATGTTTATGTTTATTCATTAGTATACACCTGCTTTCATACAATTACTTGTTCTTGGGCTAAAACATTTATACTATGATACTACATTTCTACTGCATTTAATATAAACTTCAATATTCTGAAACTATTCAAACATTGGTTCAATATACTCTTTAATAAGTTTTATTCTATCCTTAGCACGTGGCATAAAACGAGAAGCAATAGAAACGACCATTTTTTTCTTTGTATTAACATAAATCACATTTCCACCATCTCCCAAAGCTGCATAGATATGTTCCTTATCATCAATAATCCACCACAGATAGCCATACGACAGATTTCCCCATCGACTATGTTCCTTCGTACTTTCATCTATCCACCATGCCGGGATAATTTGTTTACCCTGCCATCTTCCTCTATCTAAGTACAATTGACCTATTTTTGCCATATCCATAGAAGTCAAGGTAAGACCCCAGCCTGCTGTATTTAAACCTTGCGGATCAGTAACCCAACCGCTGACATTTTTATCTTGGAAAAAGGCAAGTTGTTCTTCTTTATTGTGTAACACCACATTGTGTCCAACCTCAATTTCCAATGGCAAGAATAAATTTTTAGTTGCAAAATCAAACACTGATTGTCTTGTTGCTTTTACAAGAATACCCGACAGAATATGTGTTCCTATGATGGCAGAATACATAAATTGTCCCTCCTGCCATTTACCTCCTAACAAATCGAGTGCCGCTTTTATCCAGTTATCGCTTACGAAAAAATTTTCGTATGGTTCCATCTTATATTTATACGGGGCTGTCATAGTGAGCATATTCTTAATCGTGACGTTTTGTATTGTACTTTCACCTCTCCCAATAATATAATCCGGGAAAAAATCCAATACTTTCTGATCTATACTTTTAATATATCCATTCTCTATAGCAATACCAATCAATGCAGAAAAAATACTTTTTGTTACTGAGGCTACATGAACGGTGCTAGCAGCTGTATATTCATTAAAGTAGTTTTCATATAATGTTTTACCGTTTTTTAATACTATTATACCTGCAGTGTTGTTATAGCTACTGTTTATTATTTTTTCTAACCATATCTTTTTTCTTTGATTCATACCTTTTTTATCAGGGTTTCTATATTCATACAAGATACCTCCCTGTCTTGGAATTCGGATTGACTCTTAGCATCTGTGGTGTTCCTTTGGCAATGATCTCACCACCCTTGTCCCCACCTTCTGGGCCAAGTTCAATGATATAATCACAATTCTTTAAAACTTCTACATTGTGTTCAATGACAATCACTGAATTGCCGCTGTCCACCAACTGATCTAAGAGCTTTAATAACAATGCTGTATCATACATACTAAGTCCAGTTGTTGGTTCATCTAAAACATAGAGCATATTACCCTTTCGCTTCCGTCCCAGTTCTTTGGCAATCTTCACTCTCTGTGCCTCACCACCACTTAAAGAAGAGGATGGCTGACCAAGCGTTAAATACCCCATTCCCATCTGTTCTAAAACACACAGTGGTTTCGCAATACTACTTATATCTGCAAAAAAGAAAGAAGCTTCGGTAATGCTCATCGCTAGCACATCGGTAATTGTTTTTCCTTTATAATCTACGGAAATACTTTCTTCATTAAATCGCTTACCATGACACATCTGACAACGCTTATCTACGGAAAAATTCGAGGTCAGAAATATCCTTTCATAACCACTCCCGCCACAGTCTTTGCATGCCCCTTTTGAATTAAAGGAAAAATTTGCAGCACTCATATCCTTCATTTTAGCTTCCGGCTGTTCTGCAAAAAGTTCCCGAATCTTATCCCAGATACCAATATAAGATACAGGCGTGGAATTGGCACTTCTTCCAATTGGCTCCTGGGATATCTTTGCAAAACCACTAATCCGTTCTATCCCTGCTATACCGATAGCATAACCATATTTTCTAGAACTGGCAAGACGTTTTAGAAGTGTCTCCTCAATTAAAGAACTCTTACCACTTCCGGATAATCCAGCAATACCAACCATGGCATGAAGCGGAAATGCTACTGTTAAGTCTTTTAAATAATGGGTATTTACATGCTCCAAGATCAGACAGTCTGCCCTATCAAATGTATCCATTCTGGCCTTTTGTTCTGACATTGTACATTTGCCGAAAAGATACTGACTAAGTGGAGTATCTGCTTTCTCATATCCTTTATAATCACCCTGGTAGACCACCGTTCCGCCTTCTACGCCTGCCTTAGGTCCAATCTCGATAATATGGTCGCCATGTTGAATCATCTCCTTGTCATGCTCCACCACAATCACCGTATTTCCAATGTCTCTTAATTCCTTTACCGCTTTGATCATGCTTTTCTTCTCCGATGGATGTAATCCTGCCATCGGTTCATCAAAGATATAGATCAGGGAATCTAGTCTGGACGCCAGATGGAGATGGAGAAAAATGCGTTGTACCTCCCCACCGCTTAAAGAAGCCATCTCCCGGTAAAGCGTTAGATGCCCTAATCGAAACTCGATCAGATGATTTAATTTTTTCTTCATATTTTTTACTATATTCTTTCCAAACTGAGATAGTTCTTCCTCCGCTATTTCACCTAAAAAATAAAAAAGGCCAGACAGTGTCATCTGCCCCAGCTCGCCAATCTGCTTTTCACCAAAGAATACTTCTCTCGCTTCTTCGCCAATCCTCTCCCCCTGACAAACTGAACAGATCGTCTTTGTATAGACCTCCTCCACATCCTCACCCTTTTCATAAGCATTTCTAAGTATCCGCTCTATACAGTAGCTTTGCTTACCATTATCATACGTTCCATAGATTACTTCGCCGGAAATCTCTTCTGGAAGTTCCCCAAATGGGGTCTTAAAATACATACCGTATTTTTTCTTTAGAAGCTTTAAGAAACCCGCTGTTACCCGCAAGCTCTCATAGACCTCCAATAAAGTTGTTGTTTTATCTGGAATCAACTGCTCAAGATTGATATCATAATAGGAGCCTCTGCCCTGGCAGCTAATACACATCCCCTCTACCGTAGTATAGAGAAAAACGCCTGGGGAGTGATGTTTATTTTGCTCACCCAGCGATTTCCCATCACTAGCATAAATAAGAGCCAGCTGGTTTAGAATTCCAGTCTTTGTGCCAACTGTAGAACGGGGGTTGCTCTGCCGAATTGTATTCTGGCGTACCGCCACCGTTGGACCGATGCCTTCGATCCTATCGAACCGGTCCTCGTTATCTAGTCCAGCCAGAATACCAATTGATCTTAGATACTGGTTCTTACCTTCTTCAAACAGGATATCAAATGCAAGACTGGATTTACCCGAACCACTGATACCGGTAATTACCACTAGTTTACGCTTGGGAATCGTTAGATTGATATTTTTCAGATTATGAATTCTTGCTCCTTGAATCTTAATTTCTTCCATATGCTCACCTCTGAATCGTTTTGCAGCATGTCAGAAAAGAATGGGTTCAATGGGAACGTAGATGTCCACCTCATGGATATGGCTCTCATTGGCATACGGATTGTTACAATACACTTCAAACGGATAGGAGTTTCTTGGAACATAACCACTTCCTGCGATCCACTCCTGATACATGTAATTCCATGCATCGCTGTACTGTTCCATTTGAATTTGAAAATGTCCGACTGCATACAGGCCACCTTCTAACTTCATCATTCCAAAGATTCCGTCTTCCTGAATGCGAATATTCTCTGGCACCGTCAGACACAAACTGGTACGAAATTGGCTTGCCTCAACAAATTCCGGATTGTCATGATACATAGCAAGTGGCAAGTTCTGACCATCCACAAGAAGATGCTGATTCTTTGCATAATCAAGTAATGACTGCATCAAGCCCCCATATGCTATCGCTAATGACTCATAAGTACCAATATGTCTCACATAAGCGACTTGTTTCTCCTCCATGTTTGCTATTGTAATCTGCCCGATCACGGGAAACAGATTTCCTTCCAATTCTTTCTTTGCTGTATCCTTATTGTACTCAGACAACAAAAAAGAATCTTTGCAATTCTTGCTATATTCTTTCCTGTATTCTCTTGGACTAACACCATAGAAATTTTTAAATGCTCGGGAAAATACAGCTGAATCTGAAAGTCCAAGTTCATAGGCAATGTCTGTCATATTTTTATCTGCCCGGTGTGCCAGCAAAAACAGTGCATTCTCCATTCGAATCCGATTCACATAATGGGCTAAAGGCTCTTGCAGCATGCCTTGAAAAATACGGCTGAAATGGAATTTAGAAAACCCGGCAGCATTGGAAAGCTCCTCAATGGACAAGGATTTCCCTAAATGATGCTCAATATAGTCCTGCACTTTATGAATTCTTCGTATGTACTCCTCGTGACACTTCTGATCTGACATATGACAGCCTCCCATTCTTATTATTTTCAGCATACCGGTCTTTATTAATTCTTCTTATATAGAACTTTTTATAAACAAAATAAGATAGAATACATATAGTTATTTAACGTTAAGCCTAATGATATCCCTTTCAAATAGATTGATTTTATTACTAAATAATAAAAAATAGGTACACAAAGTGTACCCAAAATCAGACCTAACAATATAGATATCACTGCAATAATACAATTCTCGATGATTACTCTTTCTCAAACAGTTCCGTTCGGTCCCTACCGCCTGAATTCCAACAATAAATTACCGTACATAAAATCACCACTTTGTCTTTGCCACCTCATTTGACGGTATGAAAAAGTTTCTTATGTATTCATTTCGTGCGTTAAGATAAAAAGTTCTACTGTCTGACGAACGAAGTGAGGAGTTTAGGACTTTTTATCTTGCCCTTAGCACAAAATGAATACATTAGAAACTTTCATACAAGGAAATGAGATGGCAAAGTCAAAGTGGTAATTTTATGTCACCAATCTATAAAATTCCCCAACTTTCTCGCCCATCTTAACCACCGTTTCAACCTCATTTTTGGTATTATCAAGAAGGTCTTGATCTACGATTACTTTATTCTTCTCAAGTAACAAAATCACAGTAGACCCACCAAATTCAAACCTACCCTTTTCTTGTCCTTTTTTTACTTTTCTACTTTTATGGTAATTGACAATTTTACCAACCAGGAGTGCACCGACTTCCATCATAAGAACATTTCCAAAATTTTCGGATTTCAAGATGCAATACTGTCTTGAGTTCTCTTTGTATATTGGTAAAATGTCGTTTGCAACGGGATTAACTGTATGAAGTACTCCTTGAATAAATCTATTATCCGTCTTCATACCATTATCAACATAACAGTATCTATGATAATCATCCACTGTCAATCGAAAAATCATCGCATAACCGCCAAGATACTTCTTCGCAAGCTTTGCATCCCTTAATAATGAATTTGTTGAATATAATGTATTCTTAATAGAAAAATGACTGGTTTCATCGATTTTATACACACTCAGTTTTGAATCACAAGGACTTATCAACACTTTACGGTCCTGATTAATCATTCGTTCATTTTTCTTGATCTTCCTAATAAAAAAATCATTGTATGAATCAAATTCCTGTTTCTCATATTTTGATAAATCAATGTTATTAGACTTCACAAAGGGCTTGATTAATATTTTTGAAGCAGTTGTACTAAGCAGCCTTCCACCTATTTTAGAAACTACTGGATTAACCAACAATTTAACCAAAGCCCTTCCCACTATATTAGTGTAAAGAGCTTTTAGAAATTTATCTTGAGATGAATCCATTTCATTTATATTACCAAAACGATCACTGTATCTCATATTAACTCCTATCAATTCCTATTAAATCCAAGTAACTCGCATTACAGGCTTTCGTATCTACTCAATGAATCCAATGGAACCAAAATGTATTTGCCAATGCAATACTAACAATTACAACTATAGCTGCTAATGTTATGTTATGTGGTTTTTTAAATTTAAAATTAGTTATGAATAAAACTCCGATTGCAATTATTACGATATGTAATAATATTATAAAATCACCTTTTAGAAATGACCTTGTAACATATAAAATTGGTAACGCTACTGCAATTGAAGTAATTGGCAGTCCTTGATAATACTTTCTGTTTGAATCCGTTTCTTCTTGTCTTTGCTCTTCCATTACATTAAAAAATCCTAGGCGAATAACCGATGCAACTCCATATATCATAAGAAATATTATGCCAATTGGGTTACTCATTCCTAGCTTGTAACATAGAATTATTGGAAACGCTCCAAAACATATAACATCACAAAGAGAATCAATTTGAATACCGAATTTCTTTTCATCCTCAGTTCTATTCTTCATTGCTCTTGCGATTTTCCCATCAAACATGTCACATAGCCCGGAAATTGCTAAAAATAATACTGCTAATTTGTAATGATTGTTCACTGTTAGCATCATTCCAAATAAAGATGATACCAGGCTTATATATGTCAGTATAACCGAATAATTGTAAAACCCTATCATAATTAATCTCCTCCATTCATATCTTCTGTAAACTAGTATTTATTTTATATTATGCTGATTATTCTACTGTTAGTATAATAATCAATGCTTACATTCTATTGTTCTAATATTATCTTTTAAAGGATCTATAACTGGTCTATTATTACTAATAATAGTAATATGCGCATAACAAGTCAGTGCAGCACTCAGAAGTAGCTGTGTATAATAGCCTAATCCTCTGCTAAGGATCATACCTGGTATAAGCAAATCAGAACCAAATATAGGGATGAATATTGTCAAAAACAGTCCTTCACTTATTCCCATTCCACCTGGAAGCGGTAGCATTTCAACTGATATTGAAATAACAGCTTGAAGCATTACAATATCATAAATACTCGCACCATGAAGTCCAAATGCTTTATATGTAAAATATGTAGCAAAAAACAAAATAATTCGCTGAACTAATGTAACAAAAAGCACTCTGAAAATCACAAGCTTATTGGCTCTTAGATACTGAGCAGCGTCATTATATGAATCCATAGATTTTGAAAGTTTCTCTGCCCTTTTTGGCTTTTTCTTCATTAATTTTAATTTTACTAAAAGCTTAAGTCCAGTCATCATTATATTCTTTGCCAAATTTTGATCAAATGTAAGTATCATCATTGCTGCTACAACAACAAAATTCAATACAATTCCCAAATAAAATATTGGCAAAATGCCATTTAGATATTTATCAATAAATCCTTGTTGGAAAAACACAAGGAATAATCCAATAACAACTAATACAAATTTAAAAGTAATTGTTACAATCATTAAAACAACTGTTGCAACAGGAACCGGTATCTTACTTTTCTTCATATAATAAATCTGAGCTGGCTGTCCACCAGTTGATGCTGGAGTAATACAGCTAAAAAAGAATCCTACACCGGAATACAAAAAGCATGTGAATCTCTTTGATTTGATTCCAAGATTATGAAGCATATAGTGAATAATGTCGGACTCTATATATATGTATAATATGACACATATTACACCAAGTATTAAATATCCGGGTGATGCCTTAATCACTTTTGAAAAAATATCGCCCAAATCTTTTCCACGAAATACACTAAACATTGTAAATCCAAATACCGCAATGATAAACATTGCATTAATTATATTTTTCTTGCTCTTTAACACTAATACGCTCACTTTCTTATAAGCCAATATTATTTTTACCAAATACTAAGGCAGAAATTTTATTAAATATTTTCTCCACTCCCCTATACCATTCAGAATGGTGAGCAATGTAATAAGTTAATTCAGCTATCAATATTCCGCCAAACACATCAATTATATAGTGCTGCTTTGTAAGTTGTGTTGATAGGCATACCGCTAATGCAAATACGCAGGAAAAAGCTCTGTACCAACGAGGCACTTGTTTCTGGCCTCTTATACCAATATAGCAAAACCAACTGACCAGACAATGAATTGATGGAAATAAATTTTCAGGATGATCAATTGAATATAAATGTCTAAGTAGCTGTTCGCCTATTCCATTTCCCAGAATTTCTGGCCGAATATTCGTTGTTGGAATTAGTATGAAAAATATTAAGCATATACATCTTGAGCTAATATCCGCGAATACAAATCTCATACAATGTTCTCTACCAATTCTGCCTATAATAATATAGTTAATCGCCCAAAAACCATAGCATATAAAATATATAATTACAAATATGGGAATTATAGGCACACTTCTATCAAAATTCGTCGTAAAATCATAATGATATCGATTACTATTTATTGACATAGCGCCATAATAAACCAAAGTATTAAACGCAAAACAAGTTATCAATGGGATAACAGAATATAGAGGAATCATTGGGTCCAAATTTTTCTTTAGAAATTCACGCATAATAAACCCCGCATTTTTAATAGGTACGTATCTGTTTAATACATTTACACACATCTTTATATTATAACCAATTATGAATAAATCACAAGTAAAATATTCTATAGCCTATTTAGATTAATATTTATTGAAATTCACTAATGTAATCTCAAATTTAAATATGCATTCAATGAACATTGAATAAGTTTATTGAATATTTCTTACTGAGTCATATAAATAATTACTTATCTCTACTTTACCAACTTCAGATTCCTTCAAGAGCTTTCCAAGCACTAGACTAAAGCGCTGTGCTGCATCTCCATACATATGACCATCATAATCCCAATAATCATCAAGGCTTCTAGAAAATACACTTTCCTTAACAAGGCTAAAATTATAATAATCTATATTATTTGCCTCCGCCAAATTCGAAAGATATGTGTATGACTTATCAAACTCATTTAATGAATGCTTTATTGTATCCACAGATATAGGCGTTGTAATCATTATTATTTTTGTATTATTTGAATCACACAAATCAATTATCTTTTTTAAATATTTTATTGATTCTTGGTCCACTTTAGACACATTCCATATCATATTTGACATTTTATCAGTCTTTGAACTATCCAAATGATTTCTATATACAAATCCCCTTCCATGGTATACGTCCTGTTTATACATATTTACAGCCTTTGCACTATAATTATTGTAATCAGAACCTAGTTTTGTTTTAGCGATATTGATTACATTAGAATAATTATCACGATAATCCATCCAAGGAAATAATGTTGCGCGATATTCCATTTTTAATATTTTATTCTTAAAATAGGATACTTTGTCTATTGTATTTGGGTAAGCATTGTAGATGAAATTTGCTGAAACACTATTTTTCGGAACATTAATTAAGTACTGGAAATCCACATCAAGCACAATTAATTCCGGAGTATTTGTTTCATATGTTCGTTTTAACAAATAATAGGAATCTTTTAAATATTCGCCCCCAATACACAAATTTATTGTCTTTTTTCCTAATTGCTGGCTCACAATATCTGGATCAATTCCATAGGAACCATGTGATGTTCCTAAAATTACGCATTTATAATCGTTATTAGATTCTAGTTCATGCAAAATAATCCTTGTAAGTCCTGGTGGAACCAACGTGAAATTTAATATGCTGTTTGCAATTATAAATACTGTTAAAAATACGATTGTCACTAACAATTTCTTACTTTTTCGCAAATTCTCATCCTCATTACTACAGTTTTTACTGTTTATTGTAAATCTTTTATAGAATCATAAAAATAATCACTTAATGTCACTTGTCCATCTTGAACATCCTTTAAAAACCTTCCAAGGATTTCGCTAAAACGTTCTGCCGTATCCCCATACATATGACCATCGTAGTCATTATAATCCCCGATATTTCTTTGAAATACACTCTCTTTTAGAAGATTGAAATTATAGAATTCAATATTATTAGCCTTTGCCAATTTTGAAACATATGCGTATGCCTGTTCATATTCATCTATCGAATAAGTTATTTCTTCAACTGGAACAGGAGTCGTCATCATTATAATTTTAGTATTATTTGATTTACATAAATCAACTATTTTATTAAAATATTGTACCGCTTTTTGATCAACATTTGACTCATCCCATATTAAGTGATTCTGTATCTTTGGATGTGTACTGCGCTCCCTATATAGAAATCCATTATGTTTATATTCATTGTTAGCATTCATCTTCACTGCATTCACGCTATAGTTTATATAGTCAGCACTCATTTTAGTTTTAACTACACTCAGTGCACTCGAAAAATTATCACGATAGTCCATCCATGGAAAAAATGCCGCACGATAATCCAACCCTAATACTTTATCCTTAAAATAGGACAATTTATTTATTGAAAATGGATATAAATTATAAATAGAACTACCAGATAAAGAACTATTGGGTCCCTTTAATAAATATTCAAAATCCATATCAAGAATAATTGTATCAGGTTTATTCGTTTCGAATGCCCTTTTCAATAAATAATATGAATCTTGTAAATATTCTCCACCTATACATAAATTCATTGTTTTGCTTCCTAACACTTCAGTGACTTTGTTAGAATCAATTCCATATGAACCATGTGACGTCCCAAGAAAAATGTACTTATAATCATGCTCCGATTCTATTTCATGCATGATTACTCTTGTGATAGTGGATGGGACAAGAATAAAGTTCAATATACTATTTATAATAACTAATAAAGCTAAAAACAGTATAATAACTAATTTTTTTTTATATTTTCGCATACGCTTGTCCTCGATAAAGTAAATTTATACATTTAAAGTTATGCAATACACATTTTAAATTGCTCCTAAAACTGTGCATAGATAAATCCAGATGATGCTCCTATATAGCCCAAAATAGGGGTTGAAAATATCAATGCAAAATAAATTGCCCAACGAACTACTAATGGTTTTTTTGATAAAGCTTCTCGTATATTGATTTTACGTTCTTGAAGTACACTAATTATAAACCACACGAAACATCCAAATGCTAATATTTGAATGTCCTTTTTTAAGAGGCCTAATTTAAACAATGAATTATCTGTCAATGTTGACAAGGATAATCCTACAAAGGTATTCTTCATCATTACAATAGCCGCATTCAAGTTAACACCCATATCAAAATACCAACCAATATTAATTAAAATACCTGTTCGAATTATCTGGAATACTTTCCATGGTTTTCTTTCACTATTAATGTGTAGTTTCTTAAGTCCCAATTTGTATAGTGGTTCCAATAAGATACTGAGTGCAATAATAATACCATTGTACATTCCATATGCAATATACTTCCATGCTGCGCCATGCCAAATACCTACCAAAAAGAAAATAAGTAGATCTGCTAGACATATTGGAAGCACGCGCCCAATTGTATTACCAAACTTCTTTTTAGAGAACTTACCAAATTTGTTCATCGGTTTTGATAGAGTAAATGGATAAAATATGTAATCCTTCATCCATGTACCAAGCGTAATGTGCCATCTTCTCCAGAACTCTGAAATCGAGCGTGAAAAAAATGGTCGAGCAAAGTTCTGATCAAGCTTAATTCCAAATATTTGAGCAATACCAATTACGACGTCCATTCCTCCCGAAAAATCGGCGTAGAGTTCTACTGAATACAGTAATACAGCAAATATAATATAAAATCCTGAATAGTTCGTATAGTCGTTAAATACTTTATTAACAACAACTGCTGCTCTATCTGCAAGCACAATTTTTTTAAAGTAACCCCAAAGTATAAGCTGAAGTCCAAATTGTATATTCTGTAATTCAAATTTGTGCGCTTCAAAAAATTGACATGCTAATTTATCAAACCTTCCAATCGGACCTTGAAGTATCTGTGGGAAAAAGGATACAAACAAAGCGAATTTAAAAGGATTCTTTTCAGAGGAGTATTTCCCCTGATATACATCTATAATGTATCCCATTGATTGGAATGTATAAAACGAAATCCCAAGTGGCAACAGTAAACTCATCATACCCAACCGTTGTGTTGTTCCAACTCCAGTTAAAATTGAATTTATATTTTCTACAGCAAAATTAAAGTATTTCAGAAATGCCAAGATTCCAAAATTACATACTAAAATCAATGCACAGATCAACTTTTTATTCCGCTTTGTCTGCGCTTTTATTGCCTTTTTCCCGTCAGCGGTCAATGTCTCTTTATTTGCAGATATCTTATCTTTTCCAGCTTGAGCTATTTTTTCAATGAAAATACCACCTAAAAAGGTGGTTATTGTTGTGAATGCTATGAATCCAACATATTTTAGTCCATAAGATGCATAAAACATATAGCTTACAGCTAAAAGTAATATCCACTGATATTTTTTGGGTATTATATAATAAACAACTGCTGTTACAAAAACTAACAACAGTAATTCTGTAGACATAAAAGACATTCTATTTTCCTCAAATTAAAATTATTTTTAGTTATCTTGTAAACGTTCAATCATAGCCCACATTGCTTTAGCTGAATTAAAGTTTTTAGGAATAATATCAACAGGTGATATCTCTACATCGAAAGCATCATTTAATTCTCCCACTATTGATACTATATCAAATGAATCTAAAATTCCATCATCAATTAAACTTTCACAACTTGCAAAATCCACATCTGCATTCACTTCATTTAAAATCTCTAATAATTCTTCCATTTTTAATACCTAACCTTTCATTATTTTGCCTATAGTTATTCTAGTAATATTTACCTTAAACGTCAAGTGAAATTATTATAATTTTCTAGAATTAATTTCATCAGTTGATAAATCATCCCTGATTAATTTTATATTGTTTTTGCTATCATATGTTAATATTTTAGGGAGTTTTCTGCTTAAAAATAAATAAATCCCTTCTGTTACTGAATATGCACCAACATTATAAAATATAATCATATCACCAATCTGCGCATTATCAAGTGGCAAATTCTTTACTATAACATCTGCCACTGTACATAATGAACCACAAATATTCCATGGTACGATACCATCTTTTTTTTCGGTTAAGTGCATATTCGTTGAATCCATATGAATAAAATCGGTTTTTGGCAACTTCATAGCCATTGTTTGTCCATAATAGTTTAAATGATTAATTCCTCCGTCGATGATACAGTAATTCTGGAAATTATTGGTCTTAAGGTCTGCAATCCTTGATAAATAAATACCACAGGTTGCTGCCATAAAACGGCCCATCTCCAAAGTTATCTCATATTTATCACGAATTCCATCCAACTTATCTGAAAACTGCTGCAACATATCGAAATTATCATTATCTGTATTAGGCTCAAAATATGATATCGGAAGCCCTGGACCATACTCCAACTCTCTAACTTCATATCCATATTTTTCTCGAAGATTACTGCAAATCCCATCAAGCCAATCAATTTCTTTCTCGATTTGTAATATTTTTTTCTTCTGCGTACCTGAATAACATTGTATTCCTTTAAAATCTATATACTTATATTGTGCTCTATCTGAAATTAGCTGTTCGATCACTTCTTCATCCAGACCAAATTGATTGCCACTTGTCACTCTTAAAAGAACTGATATTGTTATTTTTCTTCTACTTGCACATTCATTAAGAATTGCAAATTGATTTAGCGATTCAATTGTATATATTCCAACGCCACCACAATCATCCATAACATGTTCAATATCTGATTTCTCTTTGTTGACACCTGATAATACAATTCTATTCATCTCTATGTGTTCGCGTTCGCAAATTGCAAATTCCCCCGGTGAACACACTTCAAACTTCCCCACTAAAGGTTTCATTGAATCTACCAAAAACGGGTTTGCCTTCATCGCATAACAAAGGTTGATATCATCGCCTAAAATGTCACTGATTTTTATAATTCTTTTTGTTAACTCATCAATATCAAATACATATGACGGAGTCCCATATTCAATTGCAATATCTTCTAAAATATTTTGATTAATCATATTTTCAACCTTGTTCGCTCTCTTTTTTATGATCTTCCATTAATTGTTTTCTATCAATCTTTCCATTCTTTGTGATTGGCATGCAATGCACCTGTGCAAATATATTTGGTACCATAAACTTTGGCAACTTCTTACTAAGTTCATGTGTGATAACCTTTTTATCTGTAGCACCTTCAATAAATGCAACTATTTTATTCTCACCTTGATCGTATGTGCAACAAACTCTTGAAACGCCTTCTACTGCATTAATGGCAGTCTCAATTTCACCTAACTCGATTCTATGCCCCATATGTTTGATTTGGAAATCTTTTCTTGAGGAAAAATACATCTCCCCTTTTTCATTGTACGCCCCCAAATCACCCGTCCGATAGATTAATTCAATATATTTAGTATTCAGTGGATTTTGTACAAATGCCTGCTCCGTTTTCTCTTTGTTGTTGAAGTAACCAAGTGAAAGTGCAGTACCAGACACACAAATCTCTCCTAATTTTCGAACTGATTCTGGCGTTATGGGTGTATTATCTTCATCTAGTAAAAATACTTTTTCATTCGGAAATGCTTGTCCCATCGGAATTGTTTCATCTAGTGCAAACTCTCTGTCTATTATATAATAAGTACAATTGCATGTGATTTCAGTTGGTCCATATACATTTACAAACATTGCATCTGGATACTGTTTTCTCCAACTGTTCAAATGCTTAATCGGCATTACTTCACCGCTAAAAATTACTTTATTGATGGCCGAAGGTACTTTATATTCAAATCCGTTTAAAGTTGTTACAATACAAAGTGCGGATACTGCCCATACCAATGTTGTAACTTTCCTATCCTCAAGATAATCAAGTAAGTTGATTGGAAAACTAAACATCTTCTTCGGAATTATCTGAAGTGTAGCTCCTGTCTTTAACGAAGAGTATATATCTTTTACAGATACATCAAAATCAAAAGGTGCTTGATTACCAATTACATCCTTATCCGTAATATTAAAAATTTCTGTGAAATAATCGATAAAATCTATGACTGAACGATGACTTACAATTACGCCCTTAGGCACACCGGTTGAACCTGATGTGAATATTGAATAAAGTGGATCGATATCTAGCGTCTGTTTTCTTATTTTAGAAAGTACGTCTTCATTAATTTCATGTTTCATAAGTTCTTCTAAAACAAGAACTTCTCCTTTAAATCCAAGTTTTTCAGCCTTAGTCGCTGTAGTTTCACTTACTACAATAAACTTTGCCTCAAGTGTATCTAATATCATATTAACTCTCGCTGGGGGCTGTGTTACATCAAGCATTACATAAAAGCAACCTGCGTATGCAGTTCCCATAAATGCTGCTAATGTGCTACAACTTTTGTCCATATAGATAGGCACTGGATTACGAGGATCGGTTTTTTCGATCAACGCACTACCGACCCTTTTTGCTTTATCACTTAATTCATTATATGTGTAAGAACTATTTTCATCCGAACAGGCTGCCTTAATTCCAAATTTTTCTGTTGATTCTTCCAAATAACCTAAAATATTTTTTACCATTATAGCCTCCTATGATCATTTGATAAAAACTTGCTTTGCAACTTTTCATAATCTATAATATAATAATACAATAACTTACTAATTTTTGAAAGGATTTATATTATGAATATATTAAATCTCAAACGCATTGGTGCAATTACTCTTGTAGTGCTTCTTCTTGGTCTTTATATTACTACCTTTATTCTTGCATTTATGAAAAGCCCTACAGCCCAGAAACTATTTCAGGCAAGCGCTATTGCTACAATTGCACTACCAGTTATGCTATATGCATATATGTTAATATACAAATATTTAAAAAATCGAAATAATCCAAATCAATAATTATATTAAAACTAGCTAGATTAAAACTATTTGTATTAAAACTAACTAGATTAAAACGATAACTATATTATAAGCTTGTTGCCTTCTCATTTATTAGAGCAGCAAGCTCTTTTTCTGCTTGCTCTTTACTACTAAATTGAATCGCATTGATTCCATGTGTTCTGGCCGCTATAACATTTTCCTTCATATCATCAAAAAACACTGCATTTTCTGGAATTATTGCATACTTGCTAAGAAGTGTATTAAATATCTGTGGTTGTGGCTTTATTGACTTTACTTCATATGATATCACTTTACCATCAACTAATTCAAGGAATGAATAGTTTTTTCTTTCAAAAGCTTTTTTCCCATAATTCGATAACAAATATATTTTAAATCCCTTGGCTTTCAATTCTTCTATCCAGGATTTTGCATAATCATATTCAAATGCTACTTTCTCAATGGTATCAAATACCATTTTTATCTCTTTTTCATACTCTGGTATTAACAAAATACATTGCTGAATAATTTCTTCATCTGACTTCTTGCCACAATCGAATTCCTTCCATACATCACCACGAAATATTTTGTCTGCAATCTGCTGTCTCGCATCTTCACATATTCCCAACTCCAGTAAATATTCTTTCCAACAAAACCCCGCCAACACATTCCCAATATCAAATATCACCGTATCAATCATACCGTACCCCTTTTGGATAATTATTTAGTTAATTATTGCAACAACCCGTAATTATTAGTTTCCTAGTCTTCCGCACTTGTTACCGCACTTGTTACTGCACTTGTTCTTAACGCACTTGTTACTGCACTTGTTACTGCACTTGTTCTTAACGCACTTGTTACTGTACTTGTTCTTAACGCCCTTCAAAACGTATACGATGAATATTAATTTCTAATTATGTGTTTCCCGCAGACCGGCTGAAAGCAGTGCCCATGTTTTGTCGAGACTCAGATGAAAAAATGAGCGAAGCGAGTCTTTTTTATCATCCCTGAGGCTCGTAAAAAACATACTGCTTGAAGGAAAGGCAAGGAAAACACATAATTAGAAATTAATATTCCTTCATACCCCACCCACAATCTTTTTCGTCGCGCTGGTTCCAAGCCTATCTGCACCAGCCTCAATCATTGCTTTCGCTATTTCAACGTCTCTAATTCCGCCTGCTGCCTTCACTTTTGCTTTGCCATTTACTGTCTTTTTCATAAGTGCAACTGCCTCAACCGTTGCTCCAGCATTACTAAATCCAGTTGATGTCTTAACAAAATCAGCACCCGCTGCTACTGATAACTCACATACTTTTACAATTTCTTCATCCGTTAAAAGGCATGCTTCTATAATAACTTTCAATATTTTGCCTTGGCAAGCCAACTTCACTTGTTGAATATCGTCTTGTACAGATTCGTACTGCTGATCCTTAAGTTCACCAATATTAATCACCATATCGATCTCGTCTGCTCCATTATGAATCGCTGACTGGGTTTCAAACACTTTTACAGCTGTACTTGACGCACCTAATGGAAAGCCAATAACAACACAGGTAGCAATTCCGGTTCCTTTTAGAACTCCCGCAACATATGAAGTGTAACACTCATTAACGCAAACAGAGGCAAATCCATATTGAATTGCCTCTATGCATATTTGATTCACTTCATTCTTCGTTGCTTCGGGTTTTAAAATAGTATGATCAAAATACTTCTCAAACTTCATTAATAATACCAACCTTTCACAAATCCAAATAATAAAATCTATTTTTTAAAAGAACTTACTCTATAAATAATTTCATGTCTTCCTGGACCATTTGAAACCATAGTGATTTGGCATTGAAGTTCTTCCTCAATTGCCTCAATATATTTTCTGCAATTCTCGGGAAGTTCATTATAATTAGTTATGCCTCTAATTTCCGACTTCCAACCTGGGAATACCTTGAGAATTGGTTTTGCTTTTTCAAGCTTATTCGTAGTAGGGAAATTCTTAGTTATTACTCCATCAATTTCGTATCCAACACACATTGGAATCTCATCAAGATATCCAAGTACATCTAATACCGTAAGTGCAACCTCTGAAGTCCCTTGCATTCTAACGCCATAACGTGAAGCAACTGCATCAAACCATCCCATACGTCTAGGACGTCCTGTTGTAGCACCGAATTCTCCGCCATCTCCGCCACGTCTTCTAAGTTCATCTCCTTCTTCACCAAAGATTTCACTTACAAATGCGCCTCCACCAACTGCAGAAGAATAAGCTTTTACTACAGTAACTACGTCCTTGATTTCACTAGCTGGTATACCTGCACCGATTGCTCCGTAAGCCGCAAGGGTCGATGAAGATGTAACCATTGGATAGATTCCATGATCAGGATCTTTTAATGCGCCTAACTGGCCTTCTAGTAAGATGTTCTTACCCTGCGCAATTGCATCATGCAAAAATGAAGATGTATCAGTTACAAATGGTTCAATCATATCTCTATAGGAAAGCATTAATTTAAAAACCTCTTCTGCATCAAGAAGTGGTTTGTGATATAGATGCTCCAGAAGAACATTCTTGTATTCTACAACTCTTTGCACTTTTTCCTTAAGTGAAACTTCATCAAAAAGTTCGCTTACCTGGAAACCGATTTTTGCATATTTATCTGAATAGAAAGGAGCAATGCCTGACTTCGTTGAACCGAAGGAGTTTCCAGCAAGTCTTGCTTCTTCATAAGTATCAAAATCCACATGATAAGGCATAAGAATCTGAGCTCTGTCTGAAACCAAAACTTTAGGAGTTGGAACTCCTCTGTCTGTGATTCCCTTTATTTCATTTATTAAATAAGGAATATTAAGAGCAACGCCATTACCAATTACGCTTGTTGTGTGATTATAAAAAACTCCTGATGGCAAAAGATGAAGTGCAAATTTGCCATATCCATTAATGATTGTATGACCTGCGTTACTTCCCCCTTGAAATCTCACAATAATATCAGATTTTTCAGCTAACATATCTGTGATTTTGCCTTTTCCTTCATCACCCCAATTAGCTCCGACAATCGCTTTTACCATAATAATGTTCCTCCAATATATTAATTTTTTTCAATTCTATTTTCTTTATTACTGCTATATGTTAACACAGCAGCCAACATAAGTACAATCAATGCTTGTTATGTCTTACATAACTCATGCTTATGCCTTTATTTCCCATAAACCCATCTATCTAGAGTTATTATAATCATTTCCTTTTATAATTACTCAACCTTCTCCACCAAAATGTTTCCATTATTTTAAACGCCGAATACGAAAAATTATATTCAAACTAAAATTATTAGTTTGACTTTAATATATCTTTGACGGTATGAGAAGTTACTTATGTATTCATTCTGTGCGTTAAAGAGTAAAAGTTCGCTGTATGACGAGCGAAGTGAGGAGTTCGAACTTTTACGCTTTGCCTTTAGCGCATAATGAATACATTAGAAACTTCCATACAAGGATAGATAAATCGAAGACAAACTAATAATTTTTAGTTTCAACAATTCAAGTATTCCCTCAATAGCCTCTCTGCCGCATTCGTAACAGGAATCTTCTTACTTGTTGCAATACAAAATCTTCGTTTTGGTATTTTTTCTTTAAATTCAAGTTCAAATAATTCGCCTGTTTGTATATATTTTTCTGCAAAGTTCCTAACAACTGAACCTACGCCCATATTTCGGATTGAGAACTGTACTATTATATCACTAGTTGCTAATTCAAATTCAGGTCTTAAAATCACATTTTTATTTAAAAGAAAATCATCAACATAAGTTCTCGTACTTGTATTGTTTTCAAGGCAAATAATTGGCATATGCTCCAAATCGGAAAAATCAAGTTTTTTTCCTCTATACTGCTCAAATTGACTTCCAACAACAAATACATCTTCTATTTCCTTAACTGGTTTTACTACCATATCTTTACTGATTTGAAATGGCTCACTTATAATTCCAAAGTCTATTTTTCCAGTTTCTAAGTATTGTATTGTCTCCGGTGTTGGCGCATTTGTAACTGATACTTTAATATTCGGATATTCTTTATGAAATTTTTCAAGGAACGGTAACAAGTAATATTTTAATGTCATATCGCTCGCACCAATACGTATCTCCCCGGATTCCAGATCAAGCATTTCTTTAAACTTTTTCTCGCCAAGCAAAATATACTCGTATCCTTGCTTGATATAGGAAAACAGAACTTCTCCTTCGGTCGTGAGTCGAACTCCCTTGGGTGTTCTTATAAATAGTTTGGTCCCCAATTGAGTTTCCAAATGTTTTACTGCCTGACTGACTGCCGGCTGAGAGATACATAGCTTTTGTGCGGCCAATGATATTTTACCCAAGCTTCCAACATAGTAAAAAATCTTGTAATATTCCAAATCTATATTCATAGAAAGCATCCTTTCATCCAGTATTTTCAAAGTTTAAATTTACATTTGATTTTTAAGACATTGAATTTTGGTAGGTTTTATTATATAATTATATATACTATTTACGAAGGAATTTAAACCAAATGAAAAAGAAAAAGAAAAAGAAAAAACATAATTCTATATTAATTCTTTCGCTACTAATATTAGTATCGGTTTATATATGTTACGCATATAACCCCATCATTGCACATATTAAAAATAATATAGATTCTGTTTCTGTCACAATTACAGATACCAATTTACCAGTAGTTACAAGTTTGGACAATACGATTCAAGACCCTATTGTGCCAGATTCTTCTATCCAGATTGCAAGCAATGTGGATACACAATCGATATTACTCCCAGTATCCAATATATTACAACTTCCCGAACTGCCTACAGGTTGCGAGATCACTTCACTTACAATTGTTCTCAATTTTCTTGGATATTATGTTGATAAAGAAGATATGGCAATCGATTATCTTGAAAAATCAGCACCATTTGAAGGTAGCTTTAATGACTATTTTATTGGTTCTCCATGGGATGAATACGCTTGGGGTTGTTATGCTCCTGTAATCACAAAATCCGCGAATAATTTTTTAAATGATCATAACTCAAAATTAACGGCATATAACATAACCGGTTATTCAATGGAAGAGCTATGTATTTTGCTAGCCTCTGGGAGCCCAGTAATTGTATGGACAAGCCAAGCACTAGACGTAGAAACTATTGTAACCCCCATTATATTAGAAAATGGAACCACTGATTACTGGTATTCTAACGAACACTGTGTGGTTATCATTGGGTACGATTTACAAAAAGGTACCCTAACTGTTTGTGATCCGCTTGAAGGTATTGTAGAACGAGACTTCAATACTTTCAATTCCAGATACGAAGAGTTTCAACAAATGGGGGTTGTCATAAAATAAAATTCAAATTTTGTTTTTGTTATACATTAATTGTAGCAATCATTCCAAGGTCTGTTTTATTAGCCTCTAATAATGGATTAACGACTTCTGTAAGGAATTCATCCACTTGTTCTTTTGAACGTCCTACATATTTTGTTGGATCCATTGTTTTTTGGAGTTCTTCAAGTGTCATATTAAATGATGGGTCAGCTGCAATTAGTTCAAGAAGATTATTATCAAGACCTTCCTCTTTCACACGTTTTCCAGCTTCCATTGATAGTTCTCTGATTTTTTCATGTAATTCTTGTCTGTCTCCGCCGGCTTTCACGGCATCCATCATAATATTTTCAGTTGCCATAAATGGAAGTTCAGACATAAGTCTCTTTGTAATTACTTTGTCATATACAACAAGACCGTCTACTACATTTAAGTAAAGGTCAAGAATTCCATCCACTGCAAGGTATGCTTCCGGCACTGAAATCCTCTTATTTGCTGAATCATCTAGTGTTCTTTCGAACCACTGAGTAGATGATGTAATTGCTGGGTTAAGTGCGTCTATAATTACATAGTTAGCAAGGCTAGCGATTCTTTCACTTCTCATTGGATTTCTCTTATATGCCATTGCAGAAGAGCCAATTTGCGATTTTTCAAATGGTTCTTCAATTTCTTTTAAATGCTGTAAGAGTCTGATATCATTTGAAAACTTGTGTGCGCTTGCAGCAATTCCTGCAAGTACATTTAAAACTTTTGTATCAACTTTTCTAGAATATGTCTGTCCTGACACCGCATAACAATCCTCAAATCCCATTTTATTCGCAATCATCTTATCAATTTTTCTGATTTTGTCATGATCGCCGTCAAATAATTCAAGAAAGCTTGCCTGTGTACCTGTTGTACCCTTAGAACCTAACAGTTTAATTGTATCAATTACATGGTCGAGATCTTCAAGATCAAGTAATAACTCATTTAACCAAAGTGTTGCACGTTTTCCTACAGTAGTCGGTTGTGCTGGCTGGAAATGTGTAAATGCCAATGTTGGAAGTGCTTTATATTGATCAGAAAACTTTGCAAGTTCATTTACAACATTGAGCAGTTTCTTTCGAACTAATATAAGTCCTTCTTTCATAATAATAATATCGGTATTGTCACCCACGTAACATGACGTCGCGCCGAGGTGAATAATTCCTTTTGCCTTAGGGCACTGCAATCCATAAGCATATACATGTGACATTACATCATGACGGACTTCTTTTTCTCTAGCCTTGGCAGCTTCATAATTAATATCATCTTTATGAGCCTCTAGTTCGGCAATTTGCTCATCTGTGATACCCAGCCCTAGTTCCTTTTCTGATTGCGCAAGCGCTATCCAAAGTTTTCTCCATGTTCTGAATTTTTTATCCGGTGAAAAAATATATTGCATTTCTTTACTTGCGTATCTTTCTGCAAGAGGTGATTGATATTTATCTGTCATTTCATCCGCCTTTCTTACCCTTGATCAAAAGTTATATTTAGATTTAGATTTCTATAACTATCTTCGTTATGTGTTTATCTCTTCTAATTTCCAAAAGACATTATCCTTGCGTCCCACGAATATCAATTACCGGTGGTTCAATAGGATAATTTCCAGTAAAACATGCATCACAGAAATCTAGATTGCCGTGAACCATTTCACTTAATCTATTCGCATCGATATAACCAAGTGAATCGGCACCAATCATATCACCAATCTCTTCCACTGTGTGATTGTAAGCAATAAGCTGCTCTCCTGATGGAATGTCTGTTCCATAGTAGCATGGATTTAAAAATGGTGGAGAACTAATTCTTACATGTACTTCGGTTGCTCCAGCACTTTTTAGCATTTTAACGATACGCTCACTGGTTGTCCCACGAACGATTGAATCATCAATCATAATAATTCGTTTACCTCTTACAACCTCTGCAAGCACATTCAACTTAATCCTAACACTTGTCTCTCTCTGCTCTTGTTTTGGCTTAATAAATGTTCTTCCAACATAACCATTCTTAACAAATGCCATTCCATAAGGTATGCCAGATTCCATTGAATATCCAAGTGCTGCTGCATTTCCGGATTCTGGAACACCTACAACTAAATCAGCTTCAACAGGATAACTTTTCGCTAATATTCTACCAGCCATAATTCTAGATTCATAAACGCTAATACCATCCATATTACTATCTGGTCGAGCAAAATAAATATATTCAAATATACATTTTGCTTTCTTTTCCTGACACATGCTCAAATCAGACATAATTCCATCAGGAGTGATTGTGACAATCTCCCCTGGTAAAACATCACGTACGAATTCTGCATCAACAGCATCAAGTGCACATGTTTCAGAAGATAAGAAATATGCATTATCTCTCTTTCCAATACAAAGTGGATGAAAACCAAATGGGTCTCTGGCTCCTATTAACTTTCTAGGACTCATTATAATAAGGGAATATGCACCTTTAATCTTCTTCATTGCATTTTTAACAGCTAATTCAACAGAAGAAACATTCAAACGCTCCCTCGCAATGTGGTAAGCGATAACTTCAGAATCAATCGTTGTCTGAAAAATAGCACCTGTATATGATAATTCTTCTCTAAGTTCAAGCGCATTTAACAAATTTCCGTTATGTGCAAGCGCCAATGTTCCCTTTACATAATTTATAACAAGTGGTTGCGCATTTTCTCTAGTACTACTACCTGCTGTAGAATATCTAACATGGCCTATACCAATATTGCCATGAAGTCTCTCTAACTTCTCAGGAGTAAATACTTCATTTACAAGACCCATATCTTTATATAATTCAACTTTACCCTTTGGTCCTTTTGTATCGCTAACTGCAATACCGCAGCTTTCTTGACCTCTATGCTGTAAAGCAAATAATCCATAATAAATTGTTGATGTTACATCATTATAATCAAAATCATAAACACCAAATACACCACATTCTTCATGGAGTCCTTCAGAAATTTCGATTTCATTATCCATAGGATATTTTTTCATTTTTACTCCCATCCGCCCACTTCAAAGGCCTTTATGCTAAAGAAAGTACACAAGTTTGCGCAGCAAATATTGCACGCCTCAGTTTGTAGACAATACACAAGTTTGCGCAGCATATCTTGCACGCCTCAGTTTGTAGACAACACACAAGTTTGCGCAGCAAATATTGCACGCCTCGCTTGCGAGGCGTTGGTGACACATTTAAAACTTCACAAGCGGATGTTGTATAATCCAACACCCGCTGTGGCATAAAGAGAATACGATAATTTACATATCCCCCCTTATATTATTATATATACTACTCAATTCCAAGTCTCTTGAAAACTTCAATATAAGCATCTTCAACATTGCCCAAATCTCTTCTAAAACGATCTTTGTCAAGTTTTTCTCTTGTATTAATATCCCAAAGTCTACATGTATCAGGAGAAATCTCATCAGCCAAAATAATCTGACCTTTGTATCTTCCAAATTCGATTTTAAAATCAATCAGTTCAATTTGAATACCTTTAAAATACTCAATCAAAACATCATTTACTTTAAATGCATATTCTGTAATTTTGTCGATTTCTTCTTGTGTTGCAAGTCCTAGACCAAGTGCATAATATGAATTTATAAATGGATCACCAAGTGCGTCATCTTTAAAGCTAAACTCTAATGTAGGGCATTTTAACTTCGTGCCTTCTTCAATTGCAAGTTTCTTTGAAAAACTACCAGCTGCTACATTTCTAATAATAACCTCAAGTGGAACAATTTCAACTTTTTTAACTGCTGTCTCACGATCGCTTAATTCTTCAATAAAATGTGTAGGAATACCTTGTTTTTCTAGTCTTTTAAAGAGGAAATTAGTCATACGATTATTAATAGCACCTTTACCTACAATAGTACCTTTTTTAATTCCGTTAAATGCTGTTGCATCATCTTTGTAATCTACAATCAAAACATCTTCCTGTTCAGTTGTGTAAACTTTCTTAGCTTTTCCTTCATAGAGTAAATCCAACTTCTTCATTCTGAGCACCTGTCCTTTTATTTACTTTTCTTCATGTAAGCATCTATATAATATAATTTATATATGATCTTAAGTCAAACCAGATATTTACAATCCACTTTACCACTTGCTCATAACCTCATATAGCTACATAACTGTCATGAAATAACCAAAAAAATTATATAACAGATAGTTTATAAAAGCAACTGTATTTTCTATATATATCGAATATTTTTTTTAAGCAAATATAATTAAGTATATTTGATGTTTTCTTTGAAAAAATCGTTTCGTTAGAGTTGTAATCGCAATTAATTTATGGTACGATTATTTAGAAAAGACTTATGATTATAATCTATATAAAGGATAGAATACTATATGAGAAAAGTAGATTTATCGATGATTTTACCAGACATGCGCCTTGGCAAATCCATCTACCACTATAACCAGTTGCTCTTGACTGCTGGAATTAATAATATCAGCAGATTTTCTGACTCTCTGCTTAAATTAGGAATTACATCTATATACGTTGAGGATGAAATTTCTACAGATATAGAAATAACCGATGCTATTTCTGATGTCACTCGTCTTAAATGCAAGGATGCATTACAAAATGCGATTAATCGTTTTCGAGTACAAGGTAGTTTTGATATGTGCTCTATTTCTGAAGCGACCAGTTCACTTATTGATGAAATACTCTTACGCCCTGACGTTCTTATTTGTTTGAATGATATAGCAACTACAGATGACAGTACACTGGTTCATTCAATTAACACTACCGTTTTTTCACTCTTAATTGGCCAACAATTAAAGCTTTCCCCGATTGAGCTAAAGGCCCTTGCGGAAGGTACAATTTTACATGATATTGGAAAAACTCTTGTCGACCCAAAAATACTATACAAAAACGGTATACTTAATACTGATGAATTTGAAATAGTAAAGCAGCATACGATTGCTGGATACGAACTATTAAAGACAAACCCATTATTAACAGAATTATCTAGAATAATATCGTTACAACATCATGAACGTTTAGATGGTTCTGGTTATCCATATGGCTTGACTGCTAATGAAATCCACCCATTTGCTAAGATTGTTGCAATTGCGGACATGTTCGATGCATTAACAGCAGAGCGATGTTATCGTAAAAGCCTTACAAATTATCAGGCTTATCAAATCCTTGCACACGAATCTACCATCAAATTAGATGCCCCTTTATTAGGGCAATTCTTAAAGAATATCGCGATTTATCCAAATGGTACATTAGTCAATCTATCTGATGGAAGTCGAGGTATCATAAAAATCCAGAATCCTGGCCTCCCATTTAACCCTATTGTTATGGTACTTAATACTATTGATGATAAAGATGTGAGATTATACGACTTAGATTTATCAAGTACTTTTAATATCACAATTCAAGATAGTAATACATAAAACATATTCGATATTCGCATGTGAGCATTAATTTTATTATGAAAAGTCGCTTACACTATTCTTGCATATTTTAACTTTTTCGTGTATTATCAAAGTAATCTAAGCATCACTTTGATGGCAACGGACATCGCCTCAAAGTGAACAACTATGTAGAATGAAATTTCAATTATTTTAGTTTAATTACCAGATTGGAGCTTTATGATAGAAAAAAGAAAAGCAAAACGTTTGAAAGTTGATTTAAAACTTAATGTTTCATCATTATTTAAGCAAAACAATATTGAGATTGCGAATGTTGACTCACCCATTGAGGTTTTCGATGTATCGAAGTCGGGAATCGGATTCATCTCAAAGAGTGTGCTTCCTTTGGATTTCTATTTTAATGCTGCACTTCATTTAGGTAGTGATAATGGTGTTCTTTATTGTGTAGTCAAAATTATTCGCTGTGAACCATTATCAAAAGATGATTATAATTATGGCTGCGAATTCGTTGGGATGGCACCAATTCTTGATTACATTTTTGAGGGAATTTTTGATTAATTTTGATGTATCAATGACTTTTATGTAAGTTACTAATGTGTTCATTTTATACTAAGGGCAAGATCCAAAGTTCTAAACTCCTCACTTCGTTCGTCAGGCAGTAGAACTTTGGCTCTTAACGTATAAAATGAACGCATAAGTAACTTATCATAACGTCAAAATGATACAACAAAATTAATCAAAAATTCCCGTTTACACATAAAAGGAAAAATAAAGCAAGGGCTATTGCGTAGATGACTTAAAGATGTCATCTACAATAGCCCTTGCTTTGTTTTTAATAGATTTAAGATTAATGATTCATAATATCATGCTTTCTTTATTTCTTTATTTCTTTATTTCATAATGTCTTAACTTGATGTTTTTAGTACCTAGTTTTTATAATAATTCTTTTAGGAGTTGGTTAACCATTCCCGGGTTGGCTTTGCCTTTCATGGCTTTCATGGTCTGGCCTACGAGGAATCCTATTGCTTTTTCCTTGCCATTGTTATAATCCTCTACTGATTGTGGGTTTTCGGCGATTATTTGTTCAATGGTTGCTCTTAGCTCACCTTCGTCGTTGACTTGATTAAGGCCTTTTTCTTTGACGTACTTTTCTGGGTCAATATTATTTGTAAATATCTGTTCAAATACTTCTTTGGCTACACCACCATTGATTGTTCCAGCTTCTACAAGTTGAATTAACTTAGCCAGGTTTTCTGGTGAAAATGATATATCTTCTGGTTCTATCTCTTTTTCTTTAATAAGTCGCATTGTTTCTACCATTAACCAGTTTGAAACTTTCTTAGGTTGTTTACACATTGCAACTGTTGCCTCAAATATATCAGCCATTTTCTTAGATGATGTAATAATATCAGCATCATATTCTGGAATTTCATACTCTGTTTTGTAACGAAAACGTTTTTCATCACGAAGTTCTGGTTGCTCAGCTTTCACTTTTGCCATCCATTCATCACTGATGACGATTGGAACAAGATCTGGCTCTGGGAAATATCTGTAATCCTGCGCATCTTCTTTTGAGCGCATCGCATATGAATATTCCTTGTTATCATCCCATCTTCTTGTCTCCTGCGTTACTGTTTTACCATCTTCTATCAGTTCAATCTGACGAGCTCTTTCGCCTTGAATTGCTCTTGCAATCGCCTTAAATGAGTTCAGATTCTTCATTTCTGTTCTTGTACCAAATTCAGACGCACCAACTTCATTAACGGAAAGATTGACATCGGCTCTCATTGAACCTTCCTGCAATTTACAATCGGAAGCTCCAAGATACTGAATAATTAGTCTTAGTTTTTCAAGATACGTAATCACTTCATCTGATGAACGCATATCTGGTTCTGAAACGATTTCTATCAGTGGAACACCACTACGGTTAAAATCAACTAACGAGCAATCTTCCCACTCATCATGCATCAATTTTCCAGCATCCTCTTCCATATGGATTTCATGAATACGGACTGTTTTCTTTGTGCCATTTACATCTATTTCAATACCACCATCTCTACAGATTGGGAAATATAGTTGTGAAATTTGGTAGTTCTGTGGATTATCTGGGTAGAAATAATTCTTACGGTCAAATTTACAGTTCTGTGTGATTGTACAATTCGTTGCAAGGCCTACTGCCATCGCATATTCTACAACTTGTTTATTTAATACTGGAAGTGATCCTGGCATGCCTGTACATACTGGACAAGTATGTGTATTAGGTGAACCACCAAACGCGGTTGAACAGGAGCAAAAGATTTTTGTTTTTGTCGCAAGTTCAACATGTACTTCAAGTCCAATTACTGTTTCGTATTGTTTCATATCTTCCTCTTTCTTGCACACGGTTTTTGTGCATCAATATGGCTTGCTTGCAAGACATTAGTTTCCCCTTCCTAATCTCTTGATTTGGCAATATTGCATCTATCGTACTTTTTTGTTTGTTCAAATGCATATGCTGCTCTAATAATTTTCTTTTCTTCAAAACAATCGCCAATTAATTGTAGTCCAATAGGAAGTCCTTTTGAATCATTGCCACATGGCACTGAAATTCCTGGAAGTCCTGCGAGATTAACTGATATTGTATAGATATCTCCAAGGTACATTTTGATTGGATCACTTAAGCTGTCTCCAAGCTTAGGTGCTGTTGTTGGTGCTGTTGGTCCAAGTATCACATCGTATTTTTCAAATGCTTTATCAAATGCTTTTTTTATAAGTGCTTTTGTCTTCAACGCCTTGATATAATAGGCATCATAGTATCCTGAACTTAGAACAAAAGAGCCAAGCATAATTCTTCTCTTTACTTCAGCGCCAAAGCCTTGTGAGCGAGTCTTTTTATACATACTATGAAGGCCATCAAAATCTTTTGCTCTAAAGCCAAACTTAACGCCATCGAATCTAGCAAGGTTTGAGCTCGCTTCTGCGGATGCAATAATATAATATGCTGGAATTGCATATTGTACTAGACTAAGATCAAATTCTTCAACAATTGCTCCTTTCGCTTCAAGCGCTTTTGCTGCATTTAAAATCGCGATTTTAACTTCTGGGTCTAACCCTTCCGTCAAGTAATCTCTTGGAATTCCTATTTTCAATCCTTTTACATCATCCACTAAAGCTGATGTGAAGTTATATTCTTCTCTTTTCACTGATGTGCTGTCCTTTGTATCATAAGAGGCAATCGTTTCAAGGATTGTGGCACAGTCAGTAACATCTTTTGCGATTGGTCCAATCTGATCAAGAGATGATCCATAAGCAATGAGGCCATACCTTGAAATAGTCCCATACGTTGGTTTCATACCTGTTACGCCACAAAATGAACTAGGCTGACGAATTGATCCACCAGTATCTGAACCAAGTGCATAACTACATTCTTCTGCTGCAACTGCTGCAGCTGATCCACCTGATGACCCACCGGGAACATGTGCAGTATTCCATGGATTCTTAGTCGCACCAAAGAATGAAGTTTCCGTTGTACTTCCCATCGCGAATTCATCCATATTTGTTTTTCCTATAATAACCGCTCCAGCTTGTTCAAGATTGATTACTGCTTGGGCTGAATAAATCGGTTTGAAATCACCAAGGATTTTAGAACTACAAGTTGTAAGAATCCCCTTGGTACACATATTATCTTTAATTGCTACTGGCACACCTGCAAGTGGTCCTGTCAAAATTCCATCATCAATTAACTTCTGAACTTCTTCTGCTCTAATTAGGGCAGCTTCTTCGTTAATAGTAACAAAGCAATTAAGTTCTTTGTCATTTGCCTTAATCTGAGCGATTGCAGCCTTTGTTGCCTCTACTACTGTTACTTGTTTTGCTTTTATTTCCTTGCCTAATTCTACGGCAGTTAAACTCATTAAGCTCACGGTCATTTCCTCCTACTCTTCTTATTGCACAGTCTTTGGAACCATAAAACTTCCATCTTTTACTTTTGGTGCATTTAAAATAATATTGTCTCTATCATCTGCGTTCGTAACTACATCTTCACGAAATACGTTATTTACGGGAAATACGTGTGACATAGGTTCCACGCCTTCTGTATCTAGTTCACTTAATGTACCAATATAGTCCAGCATATTTGCCATATCTTTTTTTGCTTGCTCTTTTTCTTCTGCTGAAAGATCTAGTTTTGCTAAAATACCAACGTATTCAATTGTTTCATCTGTAATTATATTTGCCATGTTTTCGGCCCTCCTAAATTATTTCAATTTTCAATTTACGTTTCGTCTTATTATGGCTCCAGGCGGTTCAATGTCTCAAAGAGACCTGAACCACATTACTCTTTCGTTCTATTAAGGCTCCAGACGGTTCAATGTCTCAAAGAGACCTGAACCACATTACTCTTTCGTTCTATTAAGGCTCCAGACGGTTCAGGTCTCTTGGGAAGAGGGTTGTTTCTCGTACATTGTCTTCACCGATCAACTTCATCGTGAGTCGTTCAAGCCCAATTCCAAGTCCGCCGTGTGGTGGCATTCCATATTTAAATATCATCATGTAATGCTCCATACCTTCTGTTGTCATTCCTCGATCTTCTATTTTCTTAAGAAGTTCCCCGTAGTCATGAATTCTTTGTCCACCTGTTGTAATCTCAATTCCTCTAAATAGTAAATCAAAACTGAGTGTAAATGTTCTATCAGTTGGATCCTCCATTGCATAGAATGGACGTTTTTTCGTTGGGTAATGAGTTACGAAAACAAAATCACTGTTATATTCTTCTTTGAAGTATTTTCCAATCAAAACTTCTTCTTCTGGCTCTAAATCATATGGATTTTTAATTTCTCTTTTATATTTTTCTGAAACCAAACGTTTTGCTTCATCAAATCTAACTTGTGGAATTTTATCTACTTTAGGTAGTTCAACTTTCAAAGTAGCAATTTCTTTTGCATAATCCTTTTTAAGAAGCTCAACTATATATTGGAGTGCGCCAGTTTCCATTGCCATAATATCTTCAAATCCATCAATAAATCCCATTTCAAAATCCATACTTGTATATTCATTCAAATGTCTTGAAGTATTGTGTTTTTCAGCTCTAAATACTGGTGCGACTTCAAAAACTCTGTCATATACGCCTACCATTGTTTGTTTGTAGAACTGTGGACTTTGCGCAAGAACTGCATGTTTACCAAAATATTCAAGTTTAAAAATATTAGCACCGCCTTCAGCGCCTCTAGCTCCGATTTTAGGTGTTCTTATTTCAACAAATTTTTCTGCGTGTAGGAAATCTCTGAAGCCTCTTACAACGCCCTCCTGAATTTTAAATTTTGCTCTTTCACGAAGGTTTCTAAGTGTAACTGGTCTATTGTTTAATATCGTTTCTAATGATGTATTCAATTTCCATTTATTAATTGCAATTGGTAACTGTGCATCTGTTGGTGCTGACAATATTTTAATCGCTTTGAGTCGTATTTCGAATCCATTAGGAGCCCTGTCCTCTTTTGCAACGATTCCTCGAACCTCAATGGCCATGCCTTCTCTCAAATCTTTGAGCGTTAAGTTCGTGCCCTCTTCGAAAACGCATTGTATAACTCCGTCTCCTTGTCTTAATACCAAAAATGACACTTCACCCATATCTCGGAGATTGTGAATTGCACCATTTGCTTTCACTTCTGTTCCAATTAAATCTTTTGTCAAAATGTCTTGTACACTTACAGTTTCTTTTTGTTTCACTCCACTAATATATTCCATTTCTCATATTCCTTTCTTTTTAAACTGCTCACACAGATAATAGAAACACAGTTGCTTCCTTCATTGCTTCGCGCCGGCCTTAGAAACTCGCTGCGCTCATTTCTAAGGCTGTCGCGGCATTCGTCAGATAATCTGAAATCAAACCATTCAAATTCAAGCAAGCTTGATTTGAATAGTCTGCTTTCATCTTATCTTCCTCATTGCTTCGCGCAAAAAAAGTCCCGGCATATATCTTTCGATATATGCCGGGACGGATAATTTAATATAATCCGCGGTACCACCCGCATTGAAAATCATAACTAAATATGGTTTCCCTCTCAAACACTTAACGCGTGTAACGTAAATACTTAGGCATCATTATTATGTAAACCTATCAATAATAAATGCTTCAGCAAATCAGCTCCAGAGCGTTCCCTTCTTCCTGTTCCATTTGATAGTGTTCTCAGTCGATGACACCAATCTTCCTGTTATGTTATATGGATAAGAGTCTCTTTCATAGCCTTTTAATATTAATTTTTCTGAATGTCCTAATGCTATCACATATATTTTTAAATTTCAAGAAGTTTTTTTATATTATTCTGTTCTTAGTGCAACAACTGGATCTTTTTTTGCTGCCATTCTTGAAGGAAAAAGTCCGGCTATCAATGTTAGTGTCATACTTCCAAGAATAAGTATAACTGCGTGAAGCGGTTTTAGTTGCGCAATATTATTTATGTCAACCAGATTAGAAATTAATATATTAATTGGAATGATAAGAAGATAAGAGATACATATTCCAAGTGTACCTGCCGAAAATCCTATAATCAATGTTTCTGCATTAAACAGTCTTGAAATATCCTTCTTTCTTGCACCTACAGCTCTTAATATACCAATTTCTTTTGTACGCTCAAGAACAGACACATAAGTGATAATTCCAATCATAATCGTTGAAACCAAAAGTGATATTGCTGCAAATCCAATCAACACATATGATACCGTATTTATCATTGTACCCACAGTTGAACCTATCGTCTCTGCTAAATCGCTGTAAACCACTTGGTTATCTTGTGTCTTATCTGCATTATAATCATCCAAATATTGCTTGATGGCATCCTTACCACTAAAGTCCTTTGGATAGATACTAATTGATGTTGGTTTTGTATCGATACCTAAACTTATTAATTTTTGTTCCTTAACTGCTGCATTTGCAAATGCGGCATTTAATATAACATCTTTATCCGAGCTCGCCTGTGCTATCGAAATTTGAGACTTCTGTGTATTTTCCAAAACATAATTTGTTAAGGCAGTTGTATACACTAACCCACTAGATAAATATCCAGTTGCCTGTGAAGACGCTTCCTTAATACGCAAAATTCCAGTGATTGTCAATTCTACGCCATCTGCATTCTTATATAAATCTCCATACTCTGACGCAGATGCTGCACTAAATATTCCATTTGCATCTTTTGTATAAAATCCATCATTGGGAATAACTTTTAGCATAGTCTTTCCAATGAAATCAGTTAATTTGAAATCGCTATTAGTTGCAGAGATTCCTAGTTTTTCAAAAAATGATGCATCTATATTATTGTATTCGTCAACCACGATAGCGACTTCATTTTTAGATGATGGCAAGCGACTTCCATCACCAATTAAATCATACATAGAAAGAATCGTATCTTCGTTATTTGGCATCTCTTGCCAATATGTTTTGCTACCTCTTAGGGCCTCTGTCGCTGTTGCTGCTGTTGTAGCATATTTAACGACTGAATCTTCCCCTTTAGCCAACAAATTTATACCAACGCCTCGAGAAAACGAAACGGCATTTACAGCATTCGGTAAAACTGATTGAATTTTAGATACATAATCTGTATATTCTTGAGTTAAAACATTTGTATGCTGTAGTGTGTTTTGAGTATTGTCTACACTATAAATGATATTATCATTTGTAAACTTTCCTTCTTCACTTGAACTACCAAGCAACGAGTTAGCGTTATTACCGCCACCCATCTGTAGCGTCGAAACACCTTTAGAAATCGTAATTGGATAACCCGATAATGTATCCGATTGCAATTTATCCATGTAGCTTGTTAGTCCCGTTGATAAGGCAAGAACCAATGCCACCCCCACAATACCTATGCTTCCGGCAATTGATGTAATAATGGTTCTCCCTCTTTTGGTCAGGAGGTTTTTAAATGACAAAGATGTTGCTGTAACTAAGGACATTGAGGTCTTTTTAAGTTTGGTTTTTTTCGTAACCGTCTGATTTGCATCTTTTGTATCATTTGGATTCTTTATTGCACTATCTTTAAATATAGGATTACTATCAGACTGTACCTCTCCATCTAACAAATGAATTACCCTACTACTATATTTATCTGCCAATTCAGCATTATGTGTAACCATAATAACTAATTTTGTTTTGGCTATATCTTTTAAAATTTCCATGACTTGCACACTCGTATGGCTGTCAAGCGCTCCTGTTGGTTCATCTGCAAGTATGATATCTGGATTATTTACAATCGCTCTAGCAATTGCAACACGTTGCATTTGGCCGCCAGAAAGCTGATTTGGTCTCTTCTTCATTTGGCTTTCCAAACCAACTGATTTTAATGCATCTTTTGCTCTTTGTTTTGCTTGTGATGATGATACTCCTGATAATGTCATTGCAATTTCAACATTTTGTAATACTGTTTGATGAGCGATCAAATTATAATTTTGAAACACAAAGCCAATCGAACAATTTCGAAAAGCATCCCAATCTGAATCCTTAAAATTCTTTGTTGACAAATCTCCTAACAATAAATCTCCTGAGTCATATCGATCAAGTCCTCCAACTATGTTAAGAAGTGTTGTCTTTCCACATCCCGATGGGCCCAAAATTGATACAAATTCATTCTCTCTGAATTCTAGTGATATACCCTTTAATACCTGAACAACTTCACCACCATTATAGCTCTTTCTAATATCAGTCAGCCTAAGTCTTGACATAATTCTCCTCATTTCTGCGCATATTTTCTGCGTATATTTCTGCATATATTTCTGCATATATTAAGTTTGTGCCACACGCACAAACTTGGCGTAAATAAGAATGCATAGCATCCTTGCAAGCGAATCTTTTATTCGCTTTATTCATACTTCTCGCCACCTGCTTTTAAGGCTAAATGTATAATAACAGTAGCATGTAAACTCCAAACCATTAATTGGTTAAATATTGTTAAACTGTTTATGAAACATTAGATTTTAAAACGGTACCCAGCGCCCCATACCGTTTGAATGTAGATAGGATTTTGCGCATCTTTTTCGATTTTTTCTCGAATTCTATTAATATGAACGGCAACTGTCTTCAAATCACCAAATGCATCCATACCCCAGATCTTCTCATAAAGTTGCTCTTTACTAAATACAACATCCGGATTTGATACAAAGAACACAAGCAATTCATATTCCTTATTTTTAAATTCAAACTCACAATTATTAACATAAACACGATGCGTTAATATGTTAATTCGTACATGACCAGCTTGTACCTCTTCTGCTTTCGCATTACCTATACTTGTCAAACGTTCATATTGTGCCAAATTAGATTTTACTCTTGCAACTAGTTCAGTTGGTGAAAACGGTTTTGAAATATAATCATCGGCTCCTATACCCAAGCCTCTTATTTTATCAATATCTTCTATTTTTGCTGTTACCATAAGAATTGGAATATCCAATTTTGCTCTTATTTTACGGCAAATTTCATATCCATCTATTCCGGGAAGCATTAAATCAAGTAAAATCAAGCTAAAATTATTCGTTAAGGCCAGTTTTAGTCCTTCTATTCCATCTGCTGCTATCGCAATCTCAAATCCATCAATCTCCAAAAAATCACGTTCGATTTCTGCAATTGCAGTATCATCTTCGATAATTAGTATCTTTTTCATTCTTTTTCTCCACTCTTTTCAATTGGTAACGTAATTACGATAGCAAGTCCACCATTCACAACATTTTTCGCTCTAATTTCACCATTCATCATATTTATGATTTTTTTTGCAGTTGCAAGACCTATACCACTTCCATTACTTGGATTTTTTCTAGACGCATCACTACGATAAAACAATTCGAATAGTTTCTCTATTGCTTCATTCGGAACGCCCGGCCCATTATCCGTCAACGTTATTATTACATTTGTTATATCTTCAATACATACAATTTCTGTTACTACAATTTCTTCTTTTTTATATTTTGCACTGTTTTCTAAAATATTTTGAATTACGTTATGAAATTGCATGACATCTATTTTTACGAAAACATTTTTAAGATTTCTATTTAAATTGATGATAAGTCCCTTTTGTGCATATTCATTTCTAAGATTATTGACAAGATTATCGATCTCCTCACCAATATCAATCCCCTCCATATATAGTGGAAATTCACCTACATCTAATTTTGAAAATAAAAACAATTGATTTATAATATACTCTAAGTCACTCGTCTTACTCTTTATCGTCTCAAAATAGCGTTTTTGTACTTGTGGTGTAGATGCTACGCCCTTTTCAAGACCCTCAACATACGCCTTAATTGATGTAAGCGGAGTGCGCAAGTCATGTGAAATTCCAGCAATTAATTCACGTCTGCTTATCTCATCTTTTTGTCTTGCTTCTACCATATCTGATAATCGATGTGCCATATCATTAAAATCATAACAAATTTGTGCAAATTCATCCTTCTTATCATATTCGATTCGGTAAGCTAAATTCCCATCACATATTTGATTCACACCATACACCAATATATCTATCGGTGTTATAATACTTTTAAATACAAAATGCGTTAATGCCCTATTTAGAAAATAAATTAATATAATAAGAGATATTGGTAAAAAAATACCTATATAATAATAATTTCCAAATGCTCTATGGTTATTAATCGTATAATTATTACACTCTAAAATAACTGTATATTTATCTACTGTCACTTTATATGTTGCCGTAGTATCCACTATCAAAATATATTTCTCCTCATGCAGCAATACCTTATCAAGAGAAGGCGTATATGGACTTGCTGATGGATATAACAAATCATTTCCTTCATATATAAAAAGGAATACTTGATCATTGTTATATTTTTTATTAAAGCTGTCTATGTCCGAGCGAATTTTTGAAAACTCACTGCTACCTGACCATTTTTGAGATAATACTGTAACTTCATCCGTTGCATTGTCAAAAGCACGTCCATCTTTCAATGAGTGGAAGTCGTTAACTCCTGTGATTCCCATCACTACCAATACTACACAAAAACTAATGACTATGGTCATAATAATTGGCATAACAAGCATCAAAAAATTAGAAATAAGTAAACGGCGTTTTATTGTCATAGGATTCTCCTCCTCACTGTTATTATATATTGAATCAGAACGATTGAATTTTAATTATATTATATCATTAACCGTTAAACTACAATATAAACAAAAGTAAACTGTTTATAAAATGTGGAAATTAATGTGGAAATTATTAAGACTTATTTTTATTTTTTGTCACACTTATGACATTTCATTTGTTATGAGTTATAGAACGTTCGAAACAAACATCAAAGGGGAGGTCAAATGAAAAAGATAAGGGAAAACAATCTTGCTAAAATGGAAAAGCTATACGAATTATATGAGTCCAAAATGAATTTTATTGCTTATGGAATTCTAAATAATGCTGCGCAGTCAGAAGACATTGTGCAAGATTCATTTATTAAGCTTTCCAATTATCTTGACAAGATCAAAGATGTTGAAGATGTAAATACAAAACGGCTGGCACTGAAAATAGTGAAAACAACAGCCATAAACGCGTATCGCAGAAATAAAAAAGAGACCGAATTGTTTGAATATGCGCAGGAAGAAGAAATTGAAGATCCCGAAAATGTGATTGATGCGAAAATACTTCACATGCATAATCATACAATGCTTGACCCAATCATTTCTGATATGCCTGAAATATACAAAGAAGTAATTGAGCTCCTGTATTATTATGAACTGTCAACATCCGAAATCTCTGCGATAACAGGCCTTGATAAACGCACAATCAGGAAACGTAATGAACGCGCAAAAAAATATATAATAGATAGAATTGGAGGATCCGAATATGAAAAAGAACCAGCAAAATTTGCTACAACGCTTAGGGGGAAAAATATCTGAAGAGAGATTTCAAAATCATAATTCAAAATATATATTTTCCGAGAAATATGAAGTTGATAAAAAAGAATTTTTAAAAAAGCTTGCTATAAATGAGACTATAAAAAAGTCAAAAAGAAGAAAGATGCTAGTTGCTGCTGCGTGTGCAGTTATAATATTAGTACCTTGTTCTGCATTAGCAGCAAATAAAGTTATGAGCACATTTAAGGTAAATAAAGAGCAAACCGATCCATATGCATATCAAATTATTTTTGAAGAGGAAACTGCAGCTACTGAAACTACGGTAACTGAAGTTGCTACGAAATCAGAATTATATCATTCCTTTGTGAAACTTCAATATGGCTATATGCCTGAAGGTTTCACTCATCCAGGCATCGATCAAAATAAATTTGCAGCTAATGGAGACATATATTCATATCAAAATATCACTGTACGTATTGATACCATTGTTGCAGAAGAGCCGCTCTCATTTTTAGATGTTGTAGAAACGAAAGATCTGATTATTGGCGATAATAAAGCCACATTATTATACAAAAATCACACTGACCAAACATCATACAGCAAGATACTTTTGGTCTACTATAATGAGTATGGATATTATGTTGAAATGTTCGCTCAGACAGCTGTCCCTGACAATGAACTGTTAAAAATTGCTGAAAATATCACATTAGCTTCTTGTAGCAAGGAAGATACAGATGTCCCCAACTATCGATTTGATCCGGCATTGAATAAAGCAATACAGGATCACAAAGCGGAGATGGCGAAACAACCTCAGACCTCTGCTAGCCCAGTAATCTCCACTACTGTAGATACAAGCCAATTTTTAAGTGTTGGCAAATCATTTCTAGGGCTTACCTATTCTAATCCTTACAAAAGTAATTCACCTAACTTGACCTATACCGTAGAAAATGTTGAAATCAAGGATTCTATTGCAGGTTTGAATACTTCTGGATTCTCATATAATTATAAAGACATCAAACAGCTTGTTGATGCCGATGGAAATCTGAAAACATACGTTCAAAATGAAGTTGCAAAAGGGGACGGAAAAACAAGTATAGATACTGTTGCCGGCCAAACCTCAAGCAATTTAAAACTCGTATATGTTACAATGAAATTAAAAAATACAACCGATAATCTGGTAAGTGCTGCAAATATCATTCCTGAAATGTGTTGCCTTACTAATACTGATGGGAGTTTAGAATTACCAACTGTATACACCACCAACGCGATCAATTCTGCGGGAGGTTCTGTATACTGTGATCATCCATCTAGATTTGATGAGAATCCGCTAGATACTTCAGCTCCACCAATATATCTTCAGCAGACTTATAATATTTTGCCAAATGAAGAATTTGAATATCATATCGCCTATATTGTTGATGCATCTAAAATGAACAATATGGTATTATTCTTTAATCCACAACAAAATACAATATCGACTACAAGTAATCTGCAGACGATTATAAAATTATATTAGAATTATAAATGGGATGTCGTACTAAACAATTAGTGCGACATCCCATTTTATCCTTTATTTGAAATATTTAAAATATTCTGCAACAGCATATCCGCATTTTAAATTATCTGAATCATCTAAATTATGGCAACTAAACATTCCGTTTTTTACCCCTACCCAGCGGCCTTCTTCTGACTGAAAGGAAGCAACTGTAATATATTCCTTACCATCTAAACTATATGCAAATGATATTTCCTCTGATGGTGCTGTAGGTGTATCGGTTGCTTTCTTACGTCCTGTTCCTTTAATTGTGTACTTCAAATACACAGTAGTTGTGTCTAAGTCAGCTATTTTTTTTCTTTCTTGCACAGTTTGCAAACCATCACTTTTGAAATTTTGTGTTCCAATGATAGTCTCTAATTGAAATTTATCATTACTCTTTGTAACTACGAGCGCTCCAAATGTTATTCCCATAGAAACAATTCCAGCGGTATCACCATTTTCTAAGTTTGAAAAATCCATCTTTGCTACGCATGAAAACTCCGGTGCTGGCCATTTTTGAAGGAAAAGATTACTAACATCAGAAAGTGCTTTACTAGATTCTTGTTTCACTGCAAATAATTTCAAGTGCTTGTTTGTTTTGTCTAATTCATACCAAGCGTTATTAAAGTTCGCATTCCACTGCCACTGAAGTCCAAGTGAATCTCCATCAAATTCATCACCTGTGTCAGGTGATGTAGCAGGAAATATTCCTCCTACATCTGGTTTTTTGTATTCCATAACTGGCTCTCCGTAATCGTTTCCATTCTTTGCTATGCCAATGATTGGCCAGTCGTTTTCCCATGACATTGGCTGAAGGTGAGTGATTCTACCCGCTGCATACACATCCTGGAAATGGATGAACCAGTCCTCGCCTGTTTGAGTACCCACCCAAGCACCTTGATGAGGACCATTTACTGATGAATCTCCTTGTCTTAAAACGACTTTATATTCATAGGGTCCCCATATATTTTTTGAGCGTAGGACAGTCTGCCATCCTTGTTTCACCCCACCTGCTGGTGCAAATATATAATACCAACCATTTCGTTTGTTCATTTTAGGGCCTTCAATGGTAATCTGATCATTTGTATTTCCGTCAAAGATTCTGACCGCTTCGCCAAATACACTTTTGCCATCTGGTGTCATTTCAATTAGATGAATTACACTTTTGTATCCAATTCTACTCTTTGCAACTCCTGCAGCCAAATATGCTTTGCCATCTTCATCCCAGAATGGACATGGATCAATCCAGCCAGCTCCTGGTCTTATGTTAATTGGCTCAGACCACTTACCCCATGGATCCTTGGTCGTACACATAAAGATTCCCTCATCTGGCATTGGAAAGCATACATAAAACAGCCCATCGTGAAAACGAATCGCTGGTGCCCATACTCCACAGCCATGAATTGGATCAACGTAACGTTCTCCTGGTATATTATCTATTACATAATTAATAACTTTCCAATTTACCAAATCTTTTGAATGTAAAACTGGAATTCCTGGTGCATTGCAAAAACTAGATGCTATCATAAAATAGTCATCGCCAACTCTGATTGCATCTGGATCCGAATAATCCGTATATAATATTGGGTTTCTGTAGTTCCCATTACCAAGGTCCGCTACCCACATTTCTTTACTCATAATGATCCTCCATTTGCTTACTAATTTACTTGTTTACTCATTTACTTGTTTACTTGTTTACTTGTTTACTGATTTATTTATTTGTTTACTCATTTACTTGTTTACTCATTTATTTATCTTATCTTATTTCATATTTTATTTCTAGTCATAAAGGATTTATTTTGTGTCATATATTGCTATTTAAAAATACCTGTTTTATAATAAAATATGTCACTACCAATCCAATTTCACACCAAAAGGAGTTAATATGTATGGTTTTTATCAATCACATCAAGATGATTTTTCTTGCCGTGAAACTATCAATAATTGCTATCCTGCGCATTTACATAAACAAGTTGAAATTATTTATATAAGATCAGGTACACTAAAATCGACTATAAATGGGAACGAAACACTCCTTCTTCCTGGTGACCTGTCCATATGCTTTCCAAACACCGTACATAGCACCGAATCAATTGGAGAAAGTTCCGCAATACTCATCATTTTTGATGCAAAATTGGTTGGCGCTTTTTCCAATGAGCTGTTAAATCATTACCCAGAAGTTCCATTTATTAAAAATCCCTGTATTTCAGAAAATATTAAATCTTGTTTTGATATGATATTGCATAACTGTACCCACATGCAAGATTTACGTATTTCTATTGGATATCTATATATTCTTCTTGGAAATCTATCGAGTACGCTTAAACTAATCAAGAATAAAAATGTGGATTTGCAAGATACCTGCCGAGTTATTTTGGAATTTATCAACAATCATTTTATCGAGGATATTAGTCTTGACTCACTATCAAACTCCTTAAACATTAGCAAATATTATATTTCTCACATTTTTTCCGAGAAAATCAGAACGTCATTCCCTACTTATCTTAACCGCTGTCGCATTGATTACGCTAAGAGTTTGCTGCGAAACACAAGAGATTCTGTTACTCAAATCGGCTTTGATTGTGGATTTAACAGTAGTAGAACATTTTATAGAGCATTTAAGGAATGTTATCAAATCACTCCCCTAGAATACAGAAAAAATCAAATTAATAAATCTACGTAAATGTAACCATATGGTAAATATTTCAAGATAGCTTGCCGATAATATAAGTAGTTTCAAGTTGGAATCCATAAGTCAAATATGTTCATCGCTGAAAGAAAAGACTTATGAAGGGCGGGAATTATATGATTATTTCCTCAAGCAATGTGAATATGTCTTCAACCCGTAACTATTCGAAGAATATTCAAGCAAACAGCACCGTCTTTAAATGGACCTTAGACGGCAATCAACGACAGGTCAGCTCCAATTCAACAAGCCTTAATTATCAGGAAAGCACGAAATATGATTTTCTTTCTAGTGCATTTTCCACCTATAACAGGCTTGGCGAAGAAACTGCAGAATATGATGCATCAAGTACACAAAACAAATTGTCATCCACCGATTCTGAGGTTAAAATTGGCACATCTACTTTGAGAAGGGCTTTTCTTAGTCTTCTTGAAATGCTTGAGAAATCTCGTTTTAAGAGCAAATTTAAAGATAATGATTTGTTCAATGAGTTGACAAACAACTCGGATACATCTGTACTTAGCTTAACATCATCTGCAAATCCTCAAACCTGGAACAGGTTAGAGATCAATTCTTATTTCATGGAGGAAAAAGAATCCACCGCATTTAGCACAACAGGTACTGCTGTTACTGCAGACGGAAAGAGCATTTCATTTGACGTTACAATGGAAATGTCCAAAAGTTTTACCGAATCCTATGAATTCTGCCAATTTTCTCAATATCAACAAATTCTAACGGATCCTTTGGTAATTAACTTAGACTCAAATCCTACTTCAGTCAAGGCCAAAACTTTTCTATTTGACATTGATTCGGACGGCGACAAAGATGAAATTTCCGAACTGAGCAGTGACAACGGCTATCTCGCACTAGATAAAAACGGTGATGGCATAATTAATGATGGCAAAGAATTATTTGGGCCATCCACAAACAATGGTTTCAATGAACTTGCAGCGTATGATTCAGACGGTAGCGGCTGGATTGACGAAGCCGATTCTATCTACCAGAAGCTCAAAGTTTGGACAAAAGATGAGAATGGCAAGGATATACTGCTCTCTCTAAAAGATGCTGACGTAGGCGCTATTTACCTAGGAAGTACAAAAACAAAATTCTCGCTTACCGATGACCACAACAACCTTAATGGCCAGGTCAGACGCACCGGTATGTATTTGAAAGAGAGTGGAGGTAGCGGAACTGTTCAGCAAGTAGATTTCTAGCTTAAAGATGCGCATTCTGTAATTTAGGATGCGCATTTTTAAACTTTTAAAATACAAGGTTTAAAATGTAGAAAATATTTAGCATAAAATCGCTTGATTTTATATGAAAAGTAATTTAATATACTAAATAATATATATACAAACTAACTCAAACAAACATAATTCAAAAGGAGTATATTACAATGGAATTTAAAAATGTAAATGTAGTAAAGAAAGCAAACGTATATTTTGATGGAAAAGTTACAAGCAGAACCGTTCTTTTTGAAAACGGCGAAAAAAAGACTTTAGGATTCATGCTTACAGGTGAATATGAATTTAATACAGGCGCTGAAGAATTAATGGAAGTTTTAAATGGAGAAATGGATATTTGTGTAGCAGGTGCAAGTGATTATACGCTCTACAAAGAAGGCCAAAGCTTTGTTGTTCCGGCGAATTCAAGTTTCAAGATAATCATCAAGACATTTGCTGATTACTGCTGTTCTTATAAGGAAAATGGGTGATTTATTGGTTTTAGATTGCTGGTAGACGGACGTAAAAAAGTATACACTCTCCTCTTGTTCGCTATTGCCTCTACAGCCATACGATATTGTCTGCACTTGGTTCGACGCGTAAAAATGCGTCAACCACTTGCAGACAATATCGTGTGGCTGTAACGGCAAATGCGGACAGTTGAGGAGAATGTATACTTTTTTACTGCGCGTTGGTGAGCGATATAAAATGGCAAAACAAATAAATCGTGGGGGGAATTTTCGGCGCTAGGAAAGAAGTTCTTTGGAATGATTTTTGAGGGGGAATTGGTGTTTGTTATGAATACGATTTGGGTTCATAATATATTTGAATCGCATTAAGTTAAGCTTCTTACGTTAATTTTGGTGCGGCGGTGCGGTGCGGTGTTGTGTTATATTCTGTGATTGGTGAGGAGCCAATTTGCGACGGCATCGGCATCGTTGCTGGGGATTATTTGTGTGGCTAGGGCTTTTAGCTCTGGGACGGCGTTGGATACGGCGTAGCATTCATTGGAGATTGTGAACATAGGAATATCGTTGATTGCATCACCGAAAGAAATTACTTTATCACACTTCCATATTGTTTTCAGCTTGTTTATAGCATTTGCTTTCGTGGCTGCTCTTGGCATTATCTCGCACCAATATTCTTCTCGGTATAATTCTTGTTGAAGCGTACAATTGTAATGTTCGTTTTGGCTTAGCAAATTATAAATCGGAAGTAATTCTTCTTTCTCTCCGATACACGTAAAATAGAAAATATTTCCTTTATATAAGTCATCCAAATTCCTTAATATATTCATTCTTTTATCCCATTGACGCCCACTTAAATATCTTCTAATGCCCTCATTTTCTTTGTTTTGCATCCACGATACTTTTTCTATTTCATCAATAAATGCATATACCAAAGGAAATATATCAAACTTTTCCAAAACGTCTATGATGTATTGCTTTTCTTCATTATCAAAGAAATTGGATGATAGAATTGTTCCTGACGAAGGATCAATTATAAATGCGCCATTATATGCAATGACCGGGATTTTTGTGGATAGTCCCTTTGTTACCACAGATGCGGATACCAATGACCTTGCTGTGGCATATGTGAATAATAAGCCTTTCTCCACCAAATCATTAATTACTTTAAGACTATACTCACTAATTTTGTCCTGTGTGTTTAATAATGTTCCGTCTAAATCTGTAACGTAAAGTGTTTTCATCATTTCCTCCATTCCTATGGCTTTTTTTTAACACATATCCTTTCTCTCATAGCAAACTATTTGCCCTTGTTTTTCATCAATTCAAGCAATAATTTGAATATAAAAACTCCGGCTGAAAACAACGAAGCTGTTTGAAGGAAAGGCAAGGCAAATGCATAATTATAAATGGTTATTCACTCAATACCTATAAATATGAGTTTCAACATTCAAATCATTGCAACTTCTTTTCATACAAATAGAATAACCCTTTTCTCCAATTTACCTCACCAACTTCTATATAACCAAGGTTCTCATACAATTTTAGTGCGTATGGGTTTAACGAAAAAGCATCTAATCTAATCGTTTCAATCTTATCTTCTTTTAACATTTCTTCAATGATATTCATTATTTTTTTCCCTATTCCCATATGTTGAAAATTGGTATTTACACAAAATCTATGAATAACAGCAAATGAACTTCGCTTATAATTCCAGTTTCCATTTTTATATTCTTCATCACATTCTTGATTTAATGTAAATATAGAAACTATCTTACCATCTATCTCTCCTAGGAACATTTGTTTTTTTTGAATATCTTCATATAAGATTTTTTCATCCGGATAAATATCATCCCATTGAAAAATACCATTTGCGACCATTACATTTATGGCGCTCCTGAATATCTCTAAAACAAGATTAATATCCTTCCTATTTGCTTTTCTTACTGTAATTTCATTATTCATCTTATTCCACCTGAGCTATCTTCGATATACCACTTGGGCACAGCATTTGTCATATCCTCATAATATTCCAATATCTGGTTAGCTTGCCTTGTCATCGTATCTATTTCAACTTGTCCAAATGATATTGCCCAAGGAATGGATCCCAATGTATTACTTGAAATATATAACGCGAGCAGTTTCCAAAATTCAGCTGGGGGATTGCCATCAAAATAACCGTTCACTCGCCCTGTTGCAAAATATTTGCTGCAATCAGCACACCATACAATACGGTTAAATTCTTCCCAAGGGTCGCCGTAATCAACTCGATTAAAATCAATTACCGATAACGCCCCTATATCAGACACAATCATGTTCCCGATATGATAATCACCATGTTGAAGTGATTGCGGGCGGTTTTTAAGCAAATGTCTATTTTGCTCTATGTAGGTACGCATTTTTTCGACACCTATCATCTTATGGTCACATTTATTATAGCTTTCTATATTGCGATCTATTTTTCTATTAAATCGAATTTCCCATTCTTCCTGCTTAGATGGAGCGGGTACGCTATGAATCATTTTTAAAATATGCCCAGCTTTTATTCCAAGTTCATATTGTTCTTCGTCCGAAAATGTCGGTAAAACCTCCCCAGCATCGTTTCCATCAACCCACGTTAGAAGCATATACACACTTTTTCCATTGTCGCAAGTACCGAAACCAATAGGCTCTGACATAGGAATGCCTTGCTTTACAACGGTACAAATCGTATCATACTCTGCCTTTTTTTTATCGTATTCGTTGATACTTGAAATGCGAAGCAATAACCTTTTACCCTCTATTGTTTCTATATAATATTTTTTATCACGGGACCAACCTTTATGTACAGGCTCGATTTTTGTGAATGTTTTATATTGAGGAATATCATTAATATATATACTCATTTTGCTCCCCCCATTTTGCAGTTTTTAATTCAAAATATCCATTGCACGTTTCAAATCATCTTCAGTAATACCAACTTTACCGTCTATTCGTACCAAATTTGCATTGATTTGTTCATTTTTTAAGTCCAAGTCATCTAGTATAACATATTTAACAACATCACAATGTTTTTCAAGCCACGCAGTAATTTCCTTTGCCTTTACCTCTTTAAACGTTCTTTTTGTGCGTATTTCATCTGTACTAAAATCTGGCGTTTTACCATAAATTTCAATCCCATATTGAGATAAAATATTATATAAATATTGTGCTTCAACATCCTCAGTAACCATGTTATCATCAAACCAAAGTCTGCGCCCTGATGACAAAACGATAACTGCTCCAGATATATCAATTAATTTTTTTAATAACTTAACTGCATTGACATCAATCTTTTCATCTCGATTTTTTTCTATTAACATCTGCGAATTAAGGACACCATCAATATCCAAAAAAATAACCTTCATAAATCCCTTTCTTTTTCCCATAATAGATATTTTTCAGTAATATTTTCACTGCTATTACTTGTGAATCTAAATTCCAATAAAATTATTGCTCAGATTTCCATCAAATTTCGATCAGGCTTCGATCAGATAACACTAATTTCATCTTCTACATATTCAAATAATTCTGATGGTTGGCAATGAAGTGCTTTACATATAGAATTCATAGTCTCGAAACGTACACCTTTCATTTTTCCTGTTTTCAAGTTTGAAAGATTTACATTTGTCATCTCTACTTTTGCTGCTAATTCGTTTAAAGACATTTTTCGGTCTGCCATAACTCTGTCTAGTCTTACTATTATAGCCATAAATATTCTCCATTCATCCCTGTATAAATTTGTCCTTTATCCATTTACAGTTGCTCTCCAATCTATGCAATCTGATTCATATCTTCTTGAAGCTCACATCCATACTTGAAAATCTCTGAAATGATACCAAATACAACACCAATTGCGATAATATAAAAGTTTAAAGGCGAATAATAAATGGTTGCATATTGAAACGCAATCATAGAACCGACCATATTAACACCGACCGGTAATAATGCTAAAAAGAAGCTTAAGAATGCAATAATTCTTAAAATCGAGACATTATCTACCGAGAACGGTGTCAATCCTTTTTTTACTCGTGAAAGCATAATATATAAAAAGATAAAAATAATCTCTATTATAATACTTTTAAGAACCTCATTAACATTATCCATAATAAGATTGGCCTTTGCATTCGTTTTACCTGTATCATCCAATCTACTGTAATTATTATAATCAACCGTCCAGTATTTTTCGCCTTCAATATACAAGTAGTAATTATTTGTATTATTGACCGTATCTGTAGGTCCTAGCTTCACTTCAAAAGATGACTTGTTCATCCGGGAATACTCATTGATCTGCCCAATATTACTCATAATAGATATAGCAAATAGTATGCAAATAATACATAAAACAATAGTATCAACCTTAATTTTTTTTTGTAATAATTTCATATTAGTATTCATTCCTTACCCTCCATAGAAAACAATTGATTTGAGTTAATTTATCAGTAGTCCTCTGTAGTTTAAAACATATTTTAAACTTTGTCAACAATAATTTAAACCTTTACTTTAATTATTTAATCTCCCACCCAAACTCGCCCTTTCACACTTTTGCACTTTTGCTCTTTCGCCATTTCGCCCTTTCTCAGCCTCACCAACCCCACTTCCCGCCCCTCACATGATTCAGCAACCTCGAATGTATCGTATGCGGATATATGGGGTCCTTCCGCCTCTGAGACTTTTTGTGTACAGCTTAGAAGGGCAATTCAAGAGCTCCCGCAAATATTTTTAACTGTTTGAGCCCCTCAGGGGCGAGTTTTAAAAATATTTGCAAATAAGGAATCTTGAATTGCACTTCTTAGCTGTACTAAAAAAGCCTCATGAAGGAAGGACCCCATATATCCACATACGATACATGAGTTCCCTCGATTCATAAAGCCCTTATTTTTTTGTGTGTGAAATCAGAGTTTCTTAATACGTTCAATTGCTTCCAATGTCTTCTCGTAAGATCCAAATGCAGTCAGTCTAAAGTATCCTTCACCACTTGGTCCAAATCCAGAACCAGGAGTACCTACAACATTAGCCCTATCCAAAAGATAATCAAAGAATTCCCATGATGTCATCTTATCTGGTGTCTTCATCCAGATGTATGGTGCATTAATACCACCTGATACTGTATAACCCGCAGCAGAAAGTCCTTCGCGGATAACCTTAGCATTATTCATATAGTAAGCAATCTGCTCATTAATCTGCTTTTGGCCCGCTTGCGTATATACAGCAGCTCCAGCTCTTTGAATAATATAAGGAGCACCATTAAACTTTGTTCCATGACGTCTTGCCCATAAGCTGTGAAGTGTAACATCACCGCTCTTTAAATCTTTAGGAATCACGGTGAATCCAAGTCTAACACCAGTAAACCCTGCATTTTTTGAAAAGCTCCTAAGTTCGATTGCACAAGTTCTTGCGCCTTCGCACTCATATATTGTATGAGGAACATTATCTTCTGAAATATATGCTTCATATGCAGCATCATAAATAATAACTGCGCCGACTTTATTCGCATAATCAACCCATTTTTGAAGTTCATCCTTCGTAATTGTTGATCCAGTTGGATTATTTGGGAAACATAGATAGATAATATCTGGTATTTCAGTAGGAAGTTCAGGAGCGAAGTTCGTTTCTGCAGTACAAGGCATGTAGATAACGTTGCTCCATTTTTGAGTAGATTCTATATAATGACCAGTTCTGCCAGACATTGCATTTACATCTACATATACTGGGTAAACTGGGTCGCAGACCGCAATCCTGTTATCAACAGCAAATATATCTCCAATGTTACCGGAATCACTCTTAGCTCCATCACTGACAAAAATTTCGTCAGCATGAATATCCGCGCCACGTCTCTTGTAATCAAAATCTACGATTGCTTCTCTTAGAAATTCATATCCCAAATCAGGTGCATATCCTTTAAAGGTATCAGCACTAGCCATTTCATCAACAGCCTCGTGTAATGTACTAATAATTGCTGGCGCAATTGGAAGCGTAACGTCACCAATACCAAGTCTTATAATTGATTTATCTGGGTTCGCTTCTGTAAATGCTTTTACTTTCTTACCAATTGTTGAAAATAAATAGCTTCCAGGTAATTTTAAATAATTATCATTAATTTTAAACATCTTAAATCTCCTCTTGTATAATAATATTCATAGTATACACATTTACAATATGAAATCCTAGTACAAATTGAATTTATTAATATTGTAATCTATTTCATATATTATTTTATATAAATTGTATTTAGATTATTTTATTTATTATAAAATGGTATCAATATCGATATCACCGGTAAATACAGTCGTTGCTGGACCTTCCATGTACACAATATCAGCAGATCTGTCCCAAGTAATCTTCAAATCTCCACCAAGTAAATGTAACATCGCAGTATCGTCGCATAATCCGTTTAGAACGGTTGCCACGAGACTTGCACATGCTCCTGTTCCACAGGCAAGAGTCTCCCCTGAGCCTCTTTCCCAGACTCTCATCTTAAGATTTTGTCTGTCAATTACTTGAATAAATTCTGTGTTAACTTGCTCTGGAAATCGTTCGTTCATCTCAAAATATGGACCAATTTCTTGAATTTTTAAATCATCAGTTGAATCCACATACACGATTGCATGCGGATTTCCCATTGATACACATGTCATACTATACGTTTTACCCTTCACTTCTATATCTTCAGCTATAACCTTTTCATTTTCAGAAATCACTGGAATATCTTTCGCTATCAGAATTGGGCTACCCATATTTACTTTCGCTCTTGTAACTTTACCGTCTTCAACGATAAGTTCAAGAATTTTAATACCTGAAAGTGTATCTACTTTAACTGTTGTCTTATCTGTAAGCCCATTATCAAACACATATTTTCCAACGCATCTAATTCCGTTACCACACATTTTCCCCTGTGATCCATCTGCATTATACATATCCATAAAGAAATCTGCCTTATTTGATGATTTTATTAAAATCAATCCATCTGAACCAATTCCAAAATGCCTATCACTTATGTATTTTGATACCAATGAAGGATTCTGCAATTCTTCCTTTGTACAATCTATATATACGTAGTCGTTTCCTGCTCCATGCATTTTAGTGAATTTCATATCTGTTCCTCCTGATTTTCATGATTCTCTTTTAATAAAGTATAACATACATTATTCTATCTAAATATGATTATTATGCTATATTTATTGCAAATAGTGCTATGTAATCAATTTGAGGCGACAGATTACGGGTATCTATTATAATAATGTAGATAACTACATATATATTGCAATTACCATACTTGCTGATTCTACAAAGCTATTTCCGCTATCCATACTACATTTTTGAATATATCTATGGGCCTCTGGTTCTGACATATTATTCAATTCCATAAGAATCCGTTTCGCTTCATCAACTATCTTTTGCTCTTCTTCATCACGCTTACGCGGCTGAGAACGCATTTTTCTTCGTTTTCTAATCTGTGCCTGCTGCATCATTTCAATCGTACTTAATAAATCATGTACCTTTATGGGCATAGCTAGACACATCACGTCATTATTTACGCAATTATCCCAAAGACTTTTTGTTGCTACAAGAAGCATTTCAAAACTTTTTGGTTTGTACTCATAAAGTTCCGAATAGACCATGTCTGCTAGCTTGTATCCGCATACGATAATTCCATCTGACAGACTATCTGCAAGATTGATTACTTGAGCACCCGTTATGCATGGTGCAGCCACATCATAGCCATTCCGGACCAGAAGGTTTTTGATTGCTTTTGCATCTTCAATCTTTGGAAATGCTACAATTATGCTTGACATATATTTACCTCCGTTTTCTAGTCCAAACTCTTACCATGTTTTTCGTTTAAAACTTAGACAAATATTCATCAATTTCCCACTGTGTTATTTGTGTGCTGTATGCATTCCACTCTTGTAATTTAACTTCTACATATTTGTTTTTAATATATTTTCCAAGTATATCTTCAATAAATTTATCTTCTTTCATATAACTAATTGCATCAAATAGATTTTCTGGTATTCTTTCAATTCCCAATTCTTTTTTTTGCATTTCAGTCATACTGAATATATTACAGTCTACGCTCTCAGGCGCTTTTAATTTTCTTTTAATTCCATCAAGTCCTGCTGCTAAACAAACTGCAAGTACAAGATATGGATTTGCTGATGGATCCGGACAGCGAAGTTCCACTTTCGTATCATTTCCTCTTGAAGCAGGTATTCTAATGAGCGGACTTTTGTTGGTTGATGACCATGCAATGTACATTGGTGCCTCATATCCAGGAACAAATCTCTTATACGAATTAACAAGTGGATTTGTAATAGCAGTCATACCCTTCATATGATCAATAATACCAGCAATAAAGTGATATGCATCTTCACTAAGACCAAATTTACCATTCTCATCAGCAAATATATTTTTTCCATCTTTTGTAGCAAGTGACATATTAATATGCATTCCTGAGCCATTTGTTGCAAACTTTGGTTTTGGCATAAATGTCGCATGGAGGCCATGTCTTTTAGCAATTGTCTTCACTGCAAGTCTAAATGTAATAATATTATCAGCAGTTGATAAAGCTTCATCATATTTAAAATCAATTTCATGTTGCGCTGGAGCAACTTCGTGATGAGAAGCTTCTATTTCAAATCCCATTTCTTCTAATGCAAGGACCATATCGCGTCTAACATTTTCAGCCAAATCCGCAGGTCCAATATCAAAGTAACCCGCTTTTTCGTGAGAAATTGTAGTTGGAAGTCCATTATCATCCGTATGAAATAAGAAAAATTCACATTCAGGACCTACATTAAATATATAGCCCATATCCTCTGCTTCTTTGACTACTTTCTTAAGGATATTTCTAGTGTCACCTTCAAAATGCGTTCCATCAAGTTTATGCACATCACATATAAGTCTTGCCACTCTGCCTTGCTGTGGTCTCCAAGGGAATATCTCAAATGTATTATAATCTGGATACAAATACATATCAGCTTCTTCAATTCTAGCAAAGCCCTCTACACATGAGCCGTCAAACATACATTTATTATCAAGCGCTTTTTCTAGCTGACTGGATGTAATCGCAACATTTTTAATTACCCCAAAAATATCTGTAAATTGTAGTCTTATAAACTCTACGTCTTCCTCTTCCACGATTCTAAAGATGTCTTCCTTTGAATAATTATGCATTTATATTCCTCCATTCTTATTATCAATAACAAATAACTAATTTATTACATATACTATTTGATTATATTAGCCTCACATTTACTTGTCAATATATTGTCAAGTTTATTCAATATTTACTTTATGGTCGAATGAAAAGTTAAATTCCATATTGTAAGGTTAAATTCCACCGGTTAAGGATAGAAATAAAATAATTTATAAAATTATTGTTTTATACTA
>NZ_FOJI01000014.1 GCF_900111235.1 [Clostridium] fimetarium | reverse complement strand
CTGTAGAGGCATTTCAAAAAACATTTAAGCTGACCGCTTAATGTCCATAAGGACAATACCTATTTTAAGGCATAACTTGCGTTATGTCTATTTCTCGTACACAAAATCTCTTCTTTTTTTCCAAAACCACCAATATTCAATTGTCAATTTACATTTGCACCAGTAGATGCTAACTCCGAGAAGTTATTATATAAATAATCTTCACTTCGCATTTGTGAAACAATTATGAACTAGACAACTCAATGACAAATTCAAATTGATTTGTTTCATTCTTCTATAAATGCATTAGCTTCATAAATAAAATGGGGCACTACATCGACTCAACAATTTGAAATGTGGTACATTCCAATGGTGTAGTCATTAATATTTCCCCTTGAATTTATCACTTTCTATTATTTAATCCCTATTATATCAGATAATAGATTTGTCTGCTAAAACTTTAATTACAAACATGTAAGAAAGGTATGATTTAGATTGAATTATCTTATGTGATATAATATAATGAAAAAAAGTTTATAGGGGGTTAAAAAATATGAAATATAGTAAAAAAATTATTTTAAAAGAGATGTTTTCATATGTAAAGATTATTGGTTTCGGAATTATATTAGCATTTTTATTTTCAACATGCATAGTAGTTAATGCTCAAACACCTACCTCTTCCATGGAAAATACTATTATGCCTGGCGATAGATATTTTGGATTTAGATTATCATATATTGTTGATGTGCCGCAGAGACAGGATATAGTAATATTTAAGTGGCCAGATGATGAAAGTGAAAAATATGTAAAAAGAATTATAGGTATTCCAGGAGATGTAGTTGAGATAAAAAATTATCAAGTATATGTTAATGGCGAACTATTAGATGAACCATATTTAAAAGAGCCAATGACGCTTGACCAGAAAATGACATTTATTGTACCAGATAATAGTTATTTTATGTTGGGAGATAATAGAAACATTTCAAAGGATGCAAGGTATTGGACTAATACATATGTAAAAAGAAATGAGATACTAGGAAAAGCGATATTTAAATACTATGATGGTAATGTTACTTTTAAGATGATGGAGTAATTAATTAGATTTTATAATTTAGATAATATACCAGTTTATCAAGTTAAGGAATATGTAGAATATACATATTCCTTTTTTAAAATGTCCATTTTTTTGATTATGTTCGAAAAAATAGTTTATGATTTGCACGTCAGGGTAAAGCTTTCCAAGGATTATTGAATAGATACTTCAATTAAAAATATTTAATTTAGTATTGCATTTTTATTTCGCATGGTATAGTATATAAATATAGATGACATAGTATTGATAACTACATAACAAAATACTAGCATCAATTTAAAGATATCGAATATTACATCACGGTATGGGAATAATATTTAGTGCCGATTATGAAGTCGGAGAATGGAGATTATTATGAAATTAAAGTTAAAAGATCCGGGAAGTGCAATCACACATTTTATTGGAATGTTAATGGCAATGTTTGCAGCAATACCACTCATGATTAGGGCTATGCGTGAGCCAGATGCAATTCACGTTATCTCACTTTCTGTGTTTATAATTAGTATGATTATGCTATATGCAGCAAGTACAACTTATCATTCATTAGATTCTTCTACTAAGGTTAATAGAGTTTTAAGAAAAATAGATCATATGATGATTTTTGTTTTAATTGCTGGAACTTATACACCAATATGTTTAATTGTATTAGGTGGGAAAACAGGTTATATTTTGCTCGCGATTGTATGGGGAATTGCTATAGCAGGAATTTTGATAAAAGCTGTTTGGATTACATGTCCAAAGTGGTTTTCGTCTATACTATACATTGCTATGGGTTGGGTTTGTATGATCGCATTTACACAAATTCTTAATTCATTGTCAGCGGCAGCATTTGGCTGGTTGTTAGCAGGAGGATTGATATATACAGTTGGAGGAGTTATATATGCGCTAAAGCTTCCGATTTTTAATTCTACTCATAAAAATTTTGGCTCTCATGAAATCTTCCATTTATTTGTAATCGCTGGAAGTTTGTGCCATATCATATTAATGTTTAAATATGTTGCATTATTATAATTAAAATGAATATTAATCAAGCAAGTACCTGTTGAGTGCAAGCTATGACTCGAATATTAACATAGTGAAAATGATGTTTTATAGGTTAGCAACAAAGTGGATTAGAAGGGTTCGAATGGACAGGGGCAGTTGACACGATTAATTATGTCAATTGCCACTTTTTTTATTTTGACAAGTATTATTCACTGTGATAAACTTAGCATATATACTTGAAAAGGTGGCGCAAATCGTGGATAAATACGAATTTAATATAAAATTAGAGCAAATTAAAAAGCTTTCAGAAAAAAAAGATTTTACAACAGCAGCAAAGATTGCAAAAGCAATGGATTTACGTAAAGTTAAAGATTGGACAACCTTATCATTAATTATAAATGTTCAAGAATCAGCAGGAGATTTTGATGAAGCAAGAGATATCGCAATTATTGCATATAATAGAAATCTTGGAGGTAGACGGCTTGTTTATAAATTAACCGAGCTATTTATTAAGTTAGGTGAACTTAGCGATGCTGAGGGACTCTATAAGGAATACGTTAGAATGTCACAACATGATGTGAATAAGTATGTATTGCTGTACGATTTAAAAAAGGCACAGAATGCGTCTGATACTCGTCTCATTGAAATTCTTGAAGAGTATAAGGACCATGAAATAGATGAAAAATATTTGTGTGAATTGGCAGAACTATATAGTAAGACAGGAATGGTTGAGGAATGCCTAAAAGAGTGTGAGGAGATTGCACTTTGGTTCCAAGAGGGAATCTATGTAGAAAAAGCGCTAAGGATTAAGAAGCAGTATGAACAATTAACTACTGCGCAACAAAAGATACTAGATAATGTAGGAAAACAAGAAGAAGTAGATATCGAGAAAATAATACAACTGAACTTTGCCCAGGCAAAGCAAAAAGCTAGATTACTCGAAGATGAAATAGAAGATGTATTTATAGAAGATGCTCAAAAAAGTAGCAACGAAGATGGAATATCAATTTTATCAAATGAATATAATACGAATATGAATAATTCAGATTATCAAAATCTATCTTTAAAATATGAAAATTCTGAAGATTCAAAGGACTCAGAAGGAGCTGCAGATTCACAAGGCTCAGAAGGTATTAAAAATCTAGAAAGCATTCAAAATTCAGAAAATTCTGAAGATACAGACGAATCAAAAGATGATAATGGTGATGAAAATTCTGATGGCGTAGAAGGAATTGCAAAGGCAGGTCAGTCACTTCGTCAACTTATTGAAAATGCTAAGAAGAAGATTGAATTTAATTATCAGCAAGTTAAAAGAGAAGATGAAGAAGAAAGAATTCAAGAACAAATTGATAATATAGAAGTACCAGTTGCTAATTTTAATTTGTATGATGCTCAAAATGTTCAGAACGAACTTGCTAAGAGTTTAGATGAGATTATGAAAAAAAATCCTGAAGAAGATAGGTTTAAGTCTTTATCAGTTTGGAAGGAACAAACTGAAAAATCGGATGATCCAGATGCCATTAATGAAGACGATGAGCAGGTTGAAGGTCAATTAAGCTTATTAGATTGGATTGAAGCAATTCAAGAAGAAAAATATGGCAAGCAAAATACAAAGGAATTTTCAAAAGCTGAACTAGATAATATGTTAGAGCAAAGAGAAAATGAAAAAGATGAATACGAGAAGCTACTTGCAAAGCAGAAACAGCAAGCCGAGGCAAACGGAGAATTATTTAATGAAGAAGAAGCTCGTAGACATGCAGAAGAACAGGTGATTCTTCAATCAGCAAAGAATAATTTGACAATGAGAACAGGGAAAGCAACTGCAAAGCTTGAGGCTGAGGCTGAGAATTTTAGAGAAGTTGCCAGACTTACAGCTCAGATTGAAGAAAGAGCAGCAAAAGAAGCTGAAAGAGTTGAGCGCGAAGCGAAACTAGAAGCGGAGCTTAAAGCGAAACTAGAAGCGGAGCTTAAAGCGAAACTAGAAGCAGAGCTTAAAGCGAAACTTGAAGCAGAGGTTGAAGCGAAACTTGAAGCAGAGGTTAAAGCTGAACTTGAAGCAGAAGTTGAAGCTGAAAAAGAAGTAATGAATGAAGATGAATTTAAAGATATTAATGAAACCGATAACATAGAAGAACTGCAAGAAGAACCAGTAAGCATACCAACTGATTCAAAACATAAGTTAGATGAGGTGGCGGCTACAGAGTCAGAATATATGGATACGGATTGTCAGGAAGCACAGGAGGCATACGATAACATGGTAAGTGATTTTGCGCCAGAAGATATGGATGAGAAGTGTATTGGAATTCCGAAGAGTGTTAAAAAATATTTTAAAAAGTATAGCGAAATGTCAGGCCTTGAAGATCAGTTAGCTCAATATTTTGCAGCATCTAAAGAAGCGAATATGATGACTACTTCAGAAATAGGAAATATTATTGTTTCAGGCAATAGAAGTTCTGACAAGACTAATTTGACAGTTAGTATTATTAAAGCATTAAACACACTATATCCAGATATGCCTAGAAAAATCGCTAAAACTACAGGTGAAAGCATTAATCACAAGGGTATTGCAAAAGCGATGTCTAAGCTAAAAGGAACAGCACTTATCGTTGAAGACGCTGGTGTTATTGAGCCAAAACGTATCAAGGAGATGCTTAAAGTTATGGAAAGTGAAACAGAAGGTATGATCGTGATTTTTGAAGATGCAGATACCGAAATAAATGTTTTGCTAAGTGTGAATCCTGATCTTGCTAAGAAATTTAATTATAGAATAGTCTTAAAACAGTATACGGTTAATGAGTTAGTTGAGATGGCAAAAAAATATGCTGGAAAGAGACAGCATGCAATTGATGATAATGCATTACTTCAGTTGTATTTAAAAATCGATCGTTTGCATTCACAGATTGATTGTGTACGTCTTGATCAAATCAAAGAAATTATAGATAGGGCAATTGTAAAGGCTGAGAAACGTGCATCAAGAAAATTCTTTGGCACAATCAAAAAGAAACGTGGAGATAATGGCGATATATTTTTCTTGACAGAAGTAGACTTTAAAGATTGATATATTAGGTAGATTTAATCGGTAAGCATAATCGGTAAGCATAATAGGTAAATATAATAATTCAAACATAATAATTTGAATATACTTATTTGTATAGAAAATTTAGACACACAATCAGGAGGAATTACCCATGAGTAACATCGACAATTTGTCTGTAAATGCAATACGTGTATTGTCAGCAGATGCAATTCAAAAAGCAAATTCAGGTCATCCAGGGCTTCCACTAGGATCAGCGCCTATGGCATATGAACTGTGGACAAGACACATGAAGCACAATCCAGAAAACCCAGATTGGAAGGACAGAGATAGATTCGTATTATCCGGTGGACATGGTTCAATGCTCTTATATTCATTGTTACATTTATTTGGATATGGTAAGTTATCAATTGAAGATTTGTCTAATTTTAGGCAACTTGATTCTTTGACACCAGGTCATCCAGAATATAGACATACGGTTGGAGTAGAGGCAACGACAGGTCCATTAGGAGCAGGTATGGGTATGGCAGTTGGTATGGCAATCGCTGAAGCTCATATGGCTGCAGTGTTTAACAAGGACAGTTATGATGTTGTAAATCATTACACATATGCACTTGGTGGTGATGGCTGTATGATGGAAGGAATTTCATCAGAAGCATTTTCACTCGCAGGCACTTTAAAACTTGGAAAGCTTATTATTTTTTATGATTCAAATAATATTTCGATAGAAGGAAGTACAGATCTTGCGTTTACGGAAGATGTATTGGCAAGATTTAAGGCTTATGATTTCCAGACGATTGAAGTTAATGATGGCAATGACCTTGAGGCCATTGGAAAAGCGATTGAAGAAGCAAAGGCTGATTTAAGTAGACCAACATTAATCAAAGTGAATACACAGATTGGATTTGGTTGTCCTGCAAAACAAGGAAAAGCTAGCGCTCATGGAGAACCACTTGGCGCAGAAAATATTATAGCGCTGAAAGAAAATTTGAATTACCCTTCAATGGAACCATTTTTTGTTCCTGAAGAAGTTTATGATAATTTTAAAGCTGTTGCAGCAAAAAACGCAAAGACAGAAGAGCAGTGGAATCACTTATTTAAAGAATACAGTACAAAGTATCCAGATATGGCAAAACTTTGGGATGAATATTATAACGGTGCTACCGTTGATCGTTTATTTAGCTCAGAAGATTATTGGAAAGCTGGCGAAAAAGCCGATGCTACAAGAAACATCTCTGGAAAGATCCTGAATAAGATAAAAGCAGTTATGCCAAACTTGATTGGTGGTTCTGCAGATCTTTCACCATCTAATAAGACTCATATGACAGGGTTTGAAGATTTTTCAAAGGATAATTACGGAGGAAGTAATTTCCATTTTGGAGTTAGAGAACTTGCTATGACAGCAATTGGTAATGGAATTATACTTCACGGTGGACTTAGAGCATTTGTTGCTACATTCTTTGTATTTAGTGATTATGTAAAACCGATGGCTAGATTATCAGCAATTATGGGAGTCCCACTTACATTTGTACTAACGCATGATAGCATTGGAGTTGGTGAAGATGGACCTACGCATGAACCAATTGAACAGTTGGCAATGCTTCGAGCACTTCCTAACTTTGCAGTATTTAGACCATGTGATGAAATAGAAACAGCTGCAGCTTGGCAATATGCAATCAAGTCAGAAACTACACCTACAGCGCTTGTACTTACAAGACAAAATCTTCAACCACAGGCAGGTTCTTCAAAAGAAGCACTGAAAGGTGGATATATTTTAGAAGATTCAACAAAATCAGTTCCCGATGGAATTATCATTGCATCAGGTTCAGAAGTTGATCTTGCTGTTAAAGCAAAGGTTGAACTTGGCAAAGAAGGCATAGATATTAGAGTTGTAAGTATGCCATCAATGGATGTCTACGAACAACAGAGTGTAGAATATAAAGAATCAGTTCTTCCTAAATCAGTTCGCAAGAGAGTCGCAGTTGAAGCACTTTCCGATTTCGGATGGGGCAAATATGTAGGTCTTGATGGTGACTATGTAACAATGAAAGGTTTTGGAGCATCAGGTCCAGCAAATCTCTTATTTGAGAAGTTTGGTTTTACCGTTGAAAATGTTGTGAAGACATTTAAGGGAATTATGTAAATAAAGAATTTCAATTAGGCTCAAATAGATATAAGAAAATTGCAGATAGATATAAGAAAAACCCCCGAGTAAATACAAGATTAGCTTGTATTTACTCGGGGGTTTTGGATTGAAATGACTTAAATTCGACTTGTCACCAAAAGCCAAATTGGAAGCGTAAGTGCAGAATAAAAAGTGGAGAGCATTACACATTTTGTAGCAAAGTGATAGTCACATTTGTACTGTCGTGCAAAGATGGCGGTGCAGGTAGCAACTGGTGTTGCGAACATCAGTACAAGGACTGAATTAGCAAGAGTCCAATGATCACTTATAAGATATAAAAAAACAAATAATAAGAATGGAATGATTAATAAGCGGAAAAGGTTGATTTCATAGGCCTTCTTTTCTTTATATAATTCTTTTAATGAAGTTTCTCCTAATTGTGCGCCGACAAGAAACATTGCTATAGCAGTAGTTGCATTTGATAAGTATCCAATTGGTTTTGTAATCAATTGGGGAATGGATATATGTAAGCAAAATATTAGTAACCCAACGATTACGCTGATAAAACCAGGAGATAAAAATGATTTGATATTTATTCTTCGTTTGGATGAAAATGATGATTGAAACAACATCAAACCAATCGTAAAAATAAATATATCATTTACAAGTTCTATAATAGAAGCAATAAACAAGGCTTCATTTCCAAGAACTTCTTTTATAAATGGCATGCCGATAAAGCCAGTGTTATTGAAGGCTATGGCAAATATGAAAATCGCTCCTAATGCATTCGGCAGCTTTCTTATTTTAACATATGTTAAGGCAATTATAAGGGACACCGTATATACAATAGTGGAAATTACTGCTGTATATATTCCCATATGAACAAGACTTTTGCTAATTGTAACACTAGTCATAGAGTCAATAATCATAGCTGGCCATAAAATATTTACTAAAATAAATGCAAATCCATCGATTTGTGTGGTAGAAAGAAATTTGTATTTGCGTGAGACAAACCCAGGTACAGCTAATAAAATAAATATCAAAACACTGCTTATGCAGGAAAATAAACTAAGAGATTCCATAATTTCCTTCTTTCTTATCCTTATATAATATACATACGGTTTTGGTGATGTAGATTATTTGATAGCTATGTATTTTCAAGCATTTATAATTATGTAAACATGTCGACAATGATAACATAGAAGAAAGGCTAAGTAAATGGTTTTGATTTATGCATCTGCACAAGAATTTGTGTATATTCGCATATAGTAAATGTAAAATAAATTTGATAAGATTGATTTATAAAAGAAATGCGATGGGGCACACGTAATAACAATTACGTCGTGCCCCTTTTTCATTTAATCTAAAGGAGGATTTCATATGAGGAAATTACAATTTAAAAAGTTCGGGGTATTGTTATTAGCAGTTACATTATTATCAGGATTGATGCTAACAGGTTGTGGAAAAACTGAAAGCAGCACAGATGATTCATCAGTAACTTATGACAACTCATTTTCTAAAGATGGAGTGCCAAGTGCAAAACTCACAGAGTTACGTAAAAAAGGAGTTTTAACTGTAGGTTCATCTGGAGATGCACCATTTGCATACATTGATCAGGCTACGGGCGCTTTCAATGGTGTTGATGCAGAAATCATTAAAGAAGTTGCAAAAAGACTCGGCATCAAAACTGTAAAAATGGAATTAATATCATTTTCAGAATTGATTTTGAACTTGAATGCAAAAAACATTGATATGATTACAGATTGTATGTACATTAGAGCTGATCGTGCACAACAAGTATATTTTGGTGACATTTGGTATACACAGGGTGGTGGACTTTTAACTGCTAAAGATAGCACAATTAAAGGAGCGGAAAACTTTAATCCAAACACAACAGTTATTGGATATACACCAGGTACAGTATGGCAGACAGCTGTAGAAGCATGGAAAACAGCAGGACTTATAAAAGAAGCTAGAGCAACTGGCGATCAGTCAGAATCAATAGTAGCTTTACAGAATAAAAAGATCGACGGATTCTTAACAGATTCAACAGTATTAGAGAACTTATTTGCAAATTCACCTGCTACTGTAGCAAACTTGCAGATGGCAGTAAACTACAAAGATGATGCAAATACAGTAGGTAGAATTGCTCCATCCGTTTCCTTTGAAAACATTGCATTTATGGAAGAAGTTGATAATGTTGTTGCAAAAATCAGAGATGAAGGTGTAATTAAGAAAATATTTGAAGACTACAAATTGAACCCAGCAATTCATATGATTACAAATGACCAAAGGTTACATACACTCAATACAAGAACTCAGTAATTAGATTAATACAACAGTAGAGTATATAAATATTGCAGGTGTATATACCTGCAATATTTATTTAAAAAAAAGGAGGCTGATTAAAATGCCACTATTAGAAGTTAAAGGATTACAAAAGAGTTTCGGTGATCTTCAGGTTTTAAAAGATATTAATATATCTATTACGCAGGGAGAAGTTTTAGTAATTATTGGCCCTTCTGGTTCAGGGAAAAGTACACTTCTTAGATGCCTCAATTTACTAGAAATTCCAACAGGCGGAGAGATCTTATACAACGGTAATAATATATTAAAACACAAATTTAATATAAAAAACTACAGACAAGATGTGGGAATGTGCTTCCAGCGATTTAATCTATTTCCTTTTATGACAGTGCTTGAAAATGTTACATATGCTCCAATACATGTATTGAAAAAGAAAAAAATTGATGCACAGAAAAGTGGTATAGAATTATTGAAAAAAGTAGGCCTTGCTGATAAGGCAAAAGTTTTTCCGAATACTTTATCGGGTGGACAGCAACAGCGAGTGGCTATTGCACGTGCACTTGCAATGGGCCCTAAAATGATGTTGTTTGATGAACCAACTTCTGCACTCGATCCAGAATTAGTTGGTGAGGTATTAAATGTAATGAGAGAACTAGCAAAAGAGGGAATGACGATGGCTGTTGTTACTCATGAAATGGGATTTGCCAACGAGGTAGCTGATAGGGCAATATTTATGGATAATGGATATGTGGTGGAAGATAGTACACCAGCTGAGATGTTCTCCAATCCCAAAAATGAAAGAACAAAGGAATTTTTATCCCGTGTACTAAATAAATAACAATTAGGAGATGACGCATATGGAAGTAGTAAAAAATTTAAATTTTCCTAAAGCTATACAAGAGTTGCTTCCGAAATTGTTAGGAAGTGCATTACAAATTGTTGTGTTAGCTACGATAATTGGTTTTATATTCGCTATTATTATTGGATTTTTACTTGCATTAGGAAGAGTATCAAAAAATAAGATATTAAATCGTATTATTATTATTTTTCAAGAGTTTATTAGAGGAACCCCATTATTAGTTCAAATGGTGTATATATACTATGTTATTCCAATCATTGTTAATATCATAGCAAGTCTCATGGGATTTACCAATTATACTTTCAATATAAAATCAACAACCGCAGGTATTATAGGGCTTGCTATCAATTATGGAACATATATATCAGAAGTAATAAGATCTGCTATTATATCAATAGATGATGGACAGATGGAAGCTGCATTAGCATTAGGATTTTCACCACGTGAGGCGATGCTTAGAATCGTAATTCCTCAAGCCTTTCGTAATTCGGTCCCTGTATTTGGAAATTATTTGGTAATGATGGTTAAAGATACTTCATTAATGGCCTATATTACAGCACAGGAATTCTTGATGACAACAAAAGCTTATACGGCTCAGACATTCCTTACAATCGAATCCTATACCATAGTGGCTGGTGTTTATTTGGTGATTTGTATACCTTTGGGACTTTTAGTAAGGTTACTGGAAAGAAAGTTGAATAAAGGAAGACGTTAGTTATGATGATAAGGAGGGATTCTATAAATGAGTAAATATATTATAACAATAAGTAGAGAGTTTGGATGTAATGCCAGGGAAATCGGAAGGTCACTTGCAAGTAAATTAGGTGTTCCCTTTTATGACAAGGATCTTGTGGATCTAACAGCTCAGAAAGCAGGCGTTAATATAGATACAATTAAAGAATCAGATGAAATTATGAATATGAAACAAAATCGTTTATTTGCTGATTTTGGATATGGTTCATCAACTGCATTTTATTCTGAAAAGGCAATTACTACGCAAGCAGAAGTCATACGTGAAATTGCGGATAAGAATGAATCCTGCATAATGTTTGGACGTTGCTCTGATTATATTTTAAAAGAGTATCCAAATGTTCTAAATTTCTTTTTATATGCGCCTTTGGAAACAAGAATAGATCATATAGCATTAACATACGAACTGAGCATAAAAAATGCAGATAAGATGATAAAACGTATTGATAAACAACGTCATAATTATTATAAATATGTTACGGGGAAAAACCGTGGAGATAGATATGATAAGCATGTTATGATTGATGTAAATACTTATGGTGTTGATGGAACTGTTGCATTGTTATGTGAAGCAATACGAATAAGGTTTGAACAGAAATAAATTGAACTGTTATGTGATGATTATATGTTAAAGTAAATAAGTGTAACTGCTAGACCAAATTGTAAATGGTTGAGCAGTTACACTTATGTTTAACTTAAAATAGCTAGTATGTGGTTGTTTTATTTCATTTTATTTATTGTGCTTTAAATATTTAATTGCATTTGATAATTTTATTGGATTGCCATAACGAAGCGTTCCCATTCTGTAAATTTTAGCACCAAACATACCGACAAGTACGATTGATACAACTAGTATTAGAAACGATACAGCAATTTCCCATGGTGCAACGGTTCCCATTGCAACTCGTGCAAACATTGCACTATATGAACTGAAGGGTAAGAAAGATGCTATTTTAATAACGATTCCATTTATATTAGATAATTGAACTAATACAACAAAATATACGATCATAATAATCATCTGTACGCTACCAGCACTTTTGTTGATATCTTCGGTCTTTGATACTAAGGCGCCCATTGCACCATAGATGAATGCATAAAATAGGAATCCGCCGATTCCAAACATTCCAAAAGTAATGAGTACACTATTTGGAATTGCAAGAATCATATCAAGTTTATTTCCCCATGCAGCCTGATTGAATCTATATGAAAATACAGCTACGCAGAGTATTAAACCGACCTGGCCAAGACTTGCAATTGCACCAGCAATAACCTTGCCAAATAATAAACTGTTTGGATTCGTACTTGTAATTAAGAGTTCAATCGTTCGGTTGCTCTTTTCCTGTGTAACAGAGGTTGCTATCATTATTCCATATATAATGATGGCCATGAAGATTACAATTACAAGAATATAGCAGTACCAGAAATTCTGAGTCATATCTTTTCCAAGAATCTGCTCATTGGAGGAGATTGTTGGGTTAAAAGCAGTAACGACAGTTGAGTAATCGAGGCCGTTCGCGGCACAGTAATTTATCTGATTGATCGTTGTCATAATCCCATTAAATGAGTAAGTATTACTGTCTGACATACTTTTGTCATAAATGTAATAATCATAACTTGTTAGAGAGTTAACAACAAATCCTGCTTCTGATTTATCTTCTTTCACCGAATTCTTCACATCATTTTCATTGGTGGCAATCTGCCATTTCACATCGCTGAAAACGCTATTCAAAAGTGTCAAATCATTTAGAGATCCGGTTTTATCATATATTATCATGTTCTTTAATTCTTTTGCATCTTGGGCACTCTTTGATTTGTCAGATTCGTTTACATTTTGAGCACTCTCAGTTTTTTGTGGGGTCCCAAGAATTCCGGACATATCAAAGAAACGTGGGAGAAACATTCCTATGCCGACAAGAGCGATGAGGAAAATAGTTGAAATCATATAGCTTTTATTTTTAAAATAATTTTTTAATTCATATTGTAGTACTACCAAAAATTTCTTCATTATTCTTCACCAACCTTTGCTATGAATATGTCATTTAGTGATGGTTTATAAGTTTCAAAATGTTCAACTTCAATGTTTTTACTAATTATTGCAGTAAGTAATGCATTTCTAGTAACACCATCATGAATTTTGATAATTAAGGTATCTTTTATCTTTCCTGTAATTTCTAGAAGGTCACTTAATTCGCCTGCGCATCTTGACTCTAATTCATCGAGACTAAGATTCACTGCTGAAAGTACTAACTGTTTTTCACCGTATTCAAGTTTGATTTTATCCAAATCACCGGATAGAACAACTTCACCATGGTTAATAATTGCAATATCTTCACAAAATTCTTCGACATAGCTCATCTGATGGCTTGAGAAAATGACTATTTTATTTTCAGAAATCAATTCCCTTACCACTTGCTGTAAAATCTGTGAATTGATTGGATCAAGTCCGCTAAATGGTTCATCCAATATTATAATATCAGGGTTGCATACAAGTGTTGATGCAAGCTGAACTTTCTGCTGATTACCTTTTGATAATGTTTCTAATTTCTTCTTTTCATAATCGATAACCTCAAGTCTTGTAAGCCATTTTTTTGAATTGGCAATGGCATTTGCCTTAGAAATCCCCCTTAGCCTTGCAAGATATACCATCTGTTCAATGACAGTTTTCTTAGGGTATAATCCTCTTTCTTCGGGTAAATATCCGATCTGATGATTTCTTTGTACAAACTTTTTCCCATCTAGTAATATTTCCCCGGAATTACTGTGAAACACATCCATAAGAATACGCATGGTAGTTGTTTTACCAGCTCCGTTTCGACCTAAAAGGCCTAACGCTTTGCCGCTTTCGACATCAAAAGATACACCATGAAGTACCTCATTGTCACCAAATGATTTCTTAATATCTTTTACCTCTAACCTCATTATTTCCTCCATTCAGCCTTTTACCGCTACCTTTATTATGCTTCATAAATCTTGCTTTCTTTTATAAGTTCTTTTAGCTTCGCTCTGATAGACCATCCTAATGAAAAGAATAGAATTGCAAATGCCATGATAAGTGATGGAAATATAACGGTTGATAAAAACGAAAACTTGCCAATTGAAAGCTGTATGGCTGCTAATATCGATTCGTATAATCCAATTGCACCTTCAAACGCAGCAAGAGAAAGCCACCACCTTGACATTTTCCTACAGCTTTTGATTCTGGAATTCAAATCAGTGAATATTTCAAATGGACCCTCTTTTGCCTTTTTTCTAAACGTGGCCCAATGCATGTAGATACCGACGCATTCAACCCCAAGGTCTTCAAGAAAATTAACATAAGCAATATTTTCAATATTCTTGCTTCCCATTTTATCCAGAAATTCAATTTTATAAATATATTTTCCGGGCTCTTCCTCTTCGAAAACATATCTAGCCCAGAAATAATCTACAAGTGCCATTCCTTTTGCGGACATAGAATTAATCCATCGTTCTTCTTTTTCATAATTATAAAAAAATTTAAATGTGGTATGTTTCACTCTACGTTCTCCTTTACTATCTGATTCCCATTCATTATTAGCTCATTAAGCCGTTCAATCTCGCTGATTATAATTTCTTTGCCTAAAGTAGTGATAATATATTGCTTTTTTCTTGATTTATCATCAGTAGAAAATGATTCGATTAAATGTTTTTCAAGAAGCGTATTAATTGCGCCATATAGAGTGCCTGGTCCTAAATTAACTCGACCATGGCTTAATGCACTAACATTTTGCATTATTCCATACCCATGCATAGGCTGGTATAGTGATAGCAAAATATAATATACAGCTTCTGTCAATGCTCCTCTTTCATTACTTTCAGGCATAAGGAAAGCTCCTTTCGTAAAATTTTGGTTTGGAGTCGATGTATCGTCGGACGTTATATCGGCTACCGTAATAAAACTATATCGTAAGACGATATAGTTGTCAATAGAAACTTTGGTAATATTTACAAATAATTAAGAATTAAATGTATCGTTACATTTTATTATAGAATAGGTAGGTAATACACCTTGACATTTATATTAAGCAAATGTAGAATATAAATATGTTCTGCAAATGCAGAAGTAGAATAGAGGGACAAAAATGAAACGATTACCGGATTCGGAGTTAGAACTAATGATGATTATATGGCGAGCAGAAAAGCCTGTTACAAGAACAGAGATTGAAGAGGGGCTCAATGATGAAAGAAAATTATCCCCAACCGCAATATTGTCATTTTTATCTAGATTAGAAGAGAAGGGATTTCTCAAAATCAAAAAGCAGGGAAAATCAAATATTTATACTCCTATTATCAAAGAACAGGATTATACACGAAAAGAAAGCAAGTCTATTCTTCAGAAAATGTATCACAATTCTGTCAAAAGCTTTATGACAGCATTATATGATGGGGATAATCTTAGTGAGGATGATATTAAAGAGTTACAGAATTTTATAGATGAGAAAAGAAGAGGAAAGTAGATTTGAAAAGGGGAGGGAAGTAATTTATGCTAGAGACACTTTTTTATAATTTGTGTGAACTTATGATATCAACAACCATGATAATCATAATTATTATATTGATTCTTCCATACGCCAATAAAAATTTTGGAGTAAAATGGAGAAAAACATTATGGATTATACTGGCTGTTAGATTGATTATTCCATTTGATTTTTCATTTACAAATGCATTAATTAAGTTGCCTAAAATCAACTTTAGTATAACGCAAAATGGGTGGACTATGCCGTTAACTATAGTTTTAATCCTTATCTGGCTAACCGGTGTATTTGTTTATTTAAGGATGCAACAACTTAATTTTTGGCATTTTAGAAATGATATTATGGACTCAGCTAAAAAGGTGAAAGATCAAAAAATCTTAGATACATTTAATCAGATCAAGAATGAACAGCATATAAAAAAGGTCATTCCACTTTATCAAGGTGAAAAAGTAAAAACAGCGATGGTTTTAGGCGTATTTCAGCCAGTTATGATACTTCCGCATGAAACCTATTCTATGGAAGATGTATCTAATATTTTTCATCATGAATTTATGCATATTAAAAATCATGACGGATGGTATAAAATATTTATGATGGTAATTACGAGTCTGTATTGGTTCAATCCATTTATTCATATTATGACAAAATTCAGCTATAATGACGTAGAGCTTGTATGTGATAAAAAGGTCACCGAGAAGATGGATAAGTCCCAGCGAGCCCAGTATAGTGAAACAATATTGGATTCTATATCGCAGGGAAAAAAGAGAGATTTAGCAATAACGACATGTTTCTATGGCAGTAAAAGAATGATGAAAAAGCGAATTGAAAATGTTTTTGATGAAAAGCCTAAAAAAGCGGGTTATTCTATGATGGCATTGATTATAGTACTTTTCATTAGCTTCGATTCGCTAATATCATGTGGATATGCAGCTGCAGGAAGCAATTCTGAAATGACAGAAAATCAAAGTGATTTAGGTGCAGTAGCAGAAGCGTCAACGGAGGCCCCTACAAAAACAAAAAGTTTGCTAGATGATTATGTGCACCCTTATAATAATTTAGTAGCCGACACAGAACTTAGTAAAAAAGCCAGAGATATATTACTTTCAAATCTAAGTGACGAAGATAAGAAAACTGTGACTTATGAAATTAGCCGTATGCACTGGTGGATTGATAATACACTGCTTCAATATTGGAAAGACAGAAGTTCAACTTCCTTAATGTGGAATGAAATATATTATGTTGCTAGTTCTTACGATAATTCAGAAGTTCGCATGGGCCGAAATGAATACACAGGAGTTGAATGCCTACAATCATTGGAAAAAATAAAGGCAATAGTAAATAATCAATATTTTTCTTTAGATATTGATAAAGCAAGCGCTCTAATGCAATCGGCAATTGATCTACATGATTTAGAAACATTATATAAATTTCATCAAATTATACATGACTTGGATTATTGGTTACTTAATTATCCGATTAAACCATTTAGGGCAGCTCCTGCAGATTGGCACGGCATATATGTGTACTTCTCAGTGTTAGAGTCGTATAAATGTATTGAATAAAAGTGGATAAAAATAAATGATTTCGATTATAGGAATTCTCCTTGACAATTATACGAAATTGCGTTATAGTAATAACACAATAAAAGATATTTTCAAGCTCGACTTACACGAAGTAAGTATTTATTCAGAAGGAGGTTCATATGAGTAAGAAAGAAGCGTTTACCAGCGAAGAAACATTATCAAAAGAACAGATTTTGAAGACCGAAATATTAACACAGTACAAGAGTGTTAGACAATTTGCAATTGAGATGGAGATGCCTTACAGCTCCTTGATGTCAGCATTAGACAAAGGTGTATCTGGAATGGCATATGAGACAGTCATAAGTATATGTAAGAAGTTGGGAATTAGTCCAACTGATTTTTCTAAAAATGGGATTGAAAATGGTAACACAGTCGAAGAATTATCAGATCATTCAAAGAGATTGATTGCCTATTATTCAAAACTTAATGTTGACGGTAAGCAACGACTAATAGAATTGGCTGAAGATTTTACGGAACTAAAGAGATATAATGAATAAGATACTGGTATAGAAACCGAATCATAATTAGAAACCGAATCATAATTAGAATATGTATCATAAATAAAATGAATCATAATTAAAATACAAGCATAATTAAACTACGAATCATAAATAACATAAGATAATTCAGATTTGGAAGTGTATGAACGTTGACGCGTTTTGGGGATGAAAACTAATTCAAAGTTCATACACATACAATCTCATAATAGATACCTAACAAAATAATTCACTTTTAAATTGTACTTCTTTAGCACGTTCAATTAAGTATTTATATCTTTTCTGCTCTGAATTTAATTGATATATATAACAGTCAATCAAGTCAGGTTCTATCGCATTCTCGAAGTTTGAGTATGCAACATCTATAGCGATTTTTGTCGATGCTATTTCCTCAAGAAGATATTTTTCTTCATAACTCAAAGGTTCCTTATCTTTTTTTAAATTTATAAACCTTTTCATATTTCATCCCTTCTTTCTACGTTTATTTTCTAGTAGTATAGTCAATAAATGGTAACTCCATACAATCAAAAGCTATATTTTTTACATTAGGAGGATTATTCGTGATTTATAAAATGCTGTTTGTATATGCATTAATAAGTGCCGCTGTAATAATGGACTACAAATATTTTAAAATTTCAAATTCACTAAATATGTGGGGCTTGATCTCTGCTATATTTTTACACCTGTTTTTGTATGAACAATATAACTTATATAGCATTGCAATTGGATTAGCGATACCATTTCTATTATTATATCCTGTCTTTATGATAGGCGGTATTGGAGCTGGTGATGTAAAACTGTTATGCGTTATTGGCATTGTTATAGGGATGAAAAGCAGTATAAGATTTACCGCTTTTTGCTTTGTGATTGCAGGAATAATTGGAATATCAAAACTATTATTTCTACAAATACGGCATTTAAACAATAAAAGATATTCAATGCATAAGATTCATTTTAGTTATGCAATATTTGTGGCAAGTATTTTAGAACCAATAATAAATAATATTTATCACGCAAGTGAGGGGGGATTTCTGTGAAAAAAAGTGTATGCGTAATTTATGATGTGGATGAAAAGTATGCGCACAAATTAATGAATGTAATGAATAAGAAAAAGAAGATACCATTTAAGACCTTGGTATTTACTTTGGAGGAACCGTTATTAGAATATTTAAAGGAAAATAGTCTTGATATTCTTGTGATTAGTGAGGATGCACTTACAGATAATATTAAAAAGCAAAGAATAGAAAATATATTGGTACTGCGCGAGGATATGGAAGTATCTAATATATCAGATGAAGGAAATGAGCATGACCTTTTGGGTATTTATAAATATCAGTCTTCTGAAAATATTGTAAGAGAGGTTATGAATTATTGCTCAAGACCCTATATTGATTTATCCACCAGAGCGGAAATAATTGGAGTATATTCTCCAATTAATAATGCATATAAGACAGCATTTTCATTGGCACTTGCAAATGCGTATGGTGAAAAATCTTCAGTTCTGTATATTAATCTAGAAGAATTCTCTGGTCTTGGAGAAATCCTTACCGAAGGGAATAAGGGTAATCTTTCTGACGCAGTGTATTATTATAAAATTTCAAAGGAAAGTTTCTTGAATCAATTGGAGTGGGTGGTTTCTAATGCTGGGAAAATCAATTATATCCCCCCAATAAAATGTGCGGAAGATGTGACTTATATATCGACACAGGAATGGATAGATGTATTTACTTATATAGCAAATTTTAGTGCATATGATGTAATTGTGTTAGATATTTCAAATGCAATTAAAGAACAGTGGAAATTAATGCAGATATGTAAAAGAGTTCTTATGCCAGTGAGAGAAGATTATATCTCCAAAAAGAAGATTAATAGCTTCGAGACATATTTATTAGAAATTGGAAAAGAAATAATTTGCGACAGCATTGAAAAAATCAATGTTCCATATGATAGCAGCATAAGTTTGTCATCAGATTTTATGGAACGAATTGAGTGGAGTACATTAGGAAGTTTTGCAAAAGAGATTGCCTATGGATGAAGCGATTGAAAGAATTAGAAAACGTGTGTTTGAATGCGTTGAGCCAGATAGAGATCTTGAAGACAATGAATTGTATACATATATTGATGAGGCGATTCTACAAGAAAATAAAAGCTCGATTATATCTATGTCACAGCGGGAAAAATATCGAATTGAAATTTTCAATTCGATGAAACGCTTAGATATATTACAGGAACTTTTAGATGACAATTCAATTACAGAGATTATGATAAATGGCTATCGCAATATATTTGTTGAACGCTTCGGAAAAATATCAAAGTGGGAAAAGGAATTTCAAAGCAAAGAAAAATTAGAAGATATTGCTCAAAAAATAGCAGGAAAATCAAACCGAATTGTAAATGAGTCAACGCCAATCGTTGATACTAGGCTTGGCGATGGTTCCAGGGTAAATATTGTTCTTTCTCCAGTAGCAATCGAAGGACCAGTAATCACAATTAGAAAATTCTATAAAATGCCTATCACAATTGATAAATTGATAGAGCTTAAATCAGTCACAAAAGATGTTGCTACATTCTTAGAAAATGTTGTAAAAGCAAAATATAATATTTTTGTAAGCGGTGGAACCGGATCCGGAAAAACAACATTTCTCAATGCATTATCCAATTTTATCCCAGATGATGAAAGAGTTATTACAATTGAAGATTCAGCGGAATTACAGATTAACGGTGTATCCAACCTCGTTAGATTAGAAGCAAGAAATGCGAATGTTGAAGGCAGCAATGCCATCACAATAAGAGAATTAATTCGTTCAAGCTTGCGAATGCGTCCAGATCGAATTTTGGTAGGGGAGGTGCGGGGAGAAGAAGCTATAGATATGTTGCAAGCAATGAACAGTGCTTGTATCAAAATACCATCAAAGGTAAATTATTGTATAAATACGACAAATCCTTATTACATCGGATTTGTATCAAAGAAAAGGAGTACTTATATTGCTTAAAGATGAGATACTGAATTTTAAGCCTTCATATTTTGAAGTTATTAAAATTGCTGATGATTTTATAGAAGTAAAATCAAAATGTACAAAACATTGTTGGATTATAAATAGAACAGTTTTATATGGTGATATACCATATTGGATATATCATAAACACTCGTCTAAAATTTTATACTATCATAAACATACGTATGCATTCTCAATTACCCAAGCGATAGAGAAAATTATTTCACATGATTCTTACGTTATAAAAAATAAAGAAATAAAATATTATAACAAGAGAGTTATCAGTACTCAAAATAAAAGAAGATGATTTTGTCTCATCTTAAAATAGAATGTTTTATGAATTCCCATTTTTAGGTTGGGATTTAAATGTTAACTTAATAAATCTTTTAAAAAGTCATCAAGATTGTCTATTTTATTGATAATTATATTTTTTAATTTTTTCATTGGATTGCTGGTGCAAGATGCAGAAGTGATGATACAAGTTAATGTTTTATCAACACCAGGTTGTATTGCTAAATCGGCCCAAGTATCATCGCCTAGTATATATATATATCCTTTATTGTAATTAGCCATAAATGATTCTGTTCTATCAAATTCAACACCTTGACTATTTAAATATTTTCTGAGAAATTCATCATCTTGCACCTCGTTTCCTAATATTCTGCGCCATACTATCATATTGTCATTTGTTTTTTGAATTATACTTTCAATCACATTATCAAATTTATTTGTCATATTCTTTCTCCTTTTCTATCTCGGTAATAATTTCATTAACATATTTTGTAAGTATACTATATGATTTTTCCTTTTTATCTAATAAATAAAAAACTTTATTAAATTTTTTTATCAATGCATTTTTTTTTATCTTTTTATTTACTCTACCATCACATTTATGCAGTATTCCCCATGAACTTAATATGAAAGTCTCTGCACTATAAAGTTTGGCGTATTCTCTTGTATTAAATATTTGCTCACTATTATCATTTATTAATGAGGCATATTCATTAAGTCCCTTTAATATTACATCTACTTTCTTATTAAAATATTTTTCATCATTCTGATTTTTATATATTTTATTAATCTTAGCATTTACTTTAGAGGTAACTATTAATGTTATAAAAGAAATCAATAAACTTATAATACTTGCCCAAGCGCTCAAAGAAGTCAATTCATCAGTAGTGAGCATCAAATCCCCTTTTCTATAATTTTCATACTTGTCAATCAATGATATATTAATTAAATATATCATATTCTAATGGTATTAACAATATTTTCATTTTATTATTTCATATAATACACGGGGTATCTGAAGTGATTATTTTCAGGTACTCTGTTTTTATGCTCAGTTAAAAAGTAATATTTTGTTATAGTCTAATGCGTAATTCTGTTATTCTCTTACATATACTCCCACTTTTTTGAAAGATGAAAAAACTATACGTAGTAGTATAAATTATCTGTCAATGGTATAATCGAGACTGATTATACAGAGAGGATAGCAAATAGATGACAGTTGATGAGTTTAAAGAGGTGTTAGATAGAATACCAGTTAGAAAATTTTCAAAGTATGCAGTAAAAGCAGATAATCAAATATTACTTCAGGATAGAAATAGGCTATATGATTTTAGACTATTACTGCAAAATAAAAATAATATAGATAATGATTTTAAAATAGCAGGAAGAGTAATTGCAGAAATCTATTTATCACAGCAGTTTTATGCAGTGCCATTACTTATTCGTGGGGTTATGTATTATCTTGCCTATACAGCGTATTCACTGCGAGATGTAGATCATACATGTAAGCTTTATATGTTAAGAAAATATAGTTATCCGAAGTTAATTGTAAGAGCTGTGAATAATGCTTTTGACGAATTGGGACGACAGAAGAAATATTGGACAGACAAAACATTTTCATCAGGGAAATGGGCTATGCAACCTTTGGAAGATTATTGTAATAATGTTCTAGGGCAGTCAGCTACATCTCAGCAGAATATAGGTAGCCAAGTAAAAGCATCTGTACAAACTACAGTGTTGAATAAGTCTAGTGTTGCACAAGCCAATGCATACATCGTACCTACATTAGATTTTTCATATGCAGGACATAAGGATGGTTACTTAGGTTATATGCTCTCTAAGCTGATAGAAAATGTTAATTATAAGACTTATGTAGAGTTGTATGGTGGTTCTGGTATAGGTATAATGCAGCATCCTTTTAAACATGGAACTGAAGAGTACATAAATGATATGGATAATAGAAATGTCTGTTATTATAAAGTTATATCTGATAGGTTTGATGATTTTATTGCAAAATGTAATCGCGTAGTATCAGAGATAAAAAGTAAGGCTAACATTAATATATTTAATAGTGGTAAAAGAGATTATGCCTTGCGTATGTATAGAAAGCTTACAGGAAAGAAAAGTACTAAAGTTTGGGATACATGGATTTTATCGTATATAGAAAACCTGATTTCAAACGAACTAGGAGTAGCAGATGCTAAGCATATTGAGGCTTATAACGTTATAGCATTGGAACCTAGCAGAGAAGAGATCGAGTATTGTATTGGCTTATGGAAATACTATTCAAATTATACGCCAACAATTGACATTGCAGGTAAAGATGAGTTAGAAGTTGCATTCAGTTTTTATTTTTCCAACTTTTTTTTGTATGGTGGTAAAGATAAGAGTATAAGTGGAGCTCAACCTAAAACAGTATCGACTTTCTTAAAAAAAGATTTTAAACAAGACCTTGTTTTATATAGTCAGAGGATGGCACAAGTTAAGAAGTTGATTCCAAATGATGCAGTACCTTATATAAATAGTTATGATGGAATAAACACTTTCTTTTATTCGGATAGTCCTTATATATCTACTTCAGGCTATCAAGGGTTACCACCTTTCGAATTAAATGAGATGCAAATTTTGGTGAATAGTCTTTTGAATAGTAAAGGGAAATGGATATTCTCTTGTAAAAATGGAGTAGAAAAGAATAAGCACAAAGGAATAGGGGAAGAGGATGTTTACGCATATGAAGAATTGGTTAATTTAGATAATAAGATTGCACCAATTGCATTAAAGTATTTGACTAAAAAACCTAATGGTGAGAGGAAGATAAGTATGAACTTTATTATTAAAAAATATGGTTCTGATGTAGCCAATATAATTAATGAATTAGATGATTTAAAGATTCCTAAGAAGTATCTTCCCGAGTTAGATGTTAAAGCGAAAAAATATTATATAGCAGAGACACTAAAGATGTTTAAAGATATGAGGAATGAGTTATTTGTATATTACCTCGGTAAAAATGGGGTAGAGCCAAAACGAGAGTTGCAAGGGACTGTAGTTGGTAGCATGCCATTTGAAATTATGATTTCAAATATAGATTGCACAGTACCAAATTATGAGGAGTATGTAGCATCTGAATATTATGTTAAAAAGGCTAAGATGACGAAAAATGTTAAAAAGAATAATAATATTATTGTGTATGATGAGTATAAGAAAGTAAACTTTAACGAATTTTTAAGTTGGGAATTAGATGTTTTATAGAGTTTTAGAGCCAATTTCGCGAGAAGTTGGCTCTTGTTTTAATCTAATATTTATGGTATAATAAAAAGTTTATAAAAAAGTGTTGACAAAATAATATATATTTGATAAGATAAAGAAGTCAACAAGGTAATAATAGATGCGGTAAACCACCGCGAAAACTCTGGTCATACACGCGACTGTCTCCAAGTAGACAGCGTTGCTGATATTCACAGGTTAATTCAGGAAAGATTCGACAGTAAATTGTCGTAACTTTCCTTTTTTGTTATTTAAGCCTAATGCGTACGATGGAGGATTTGAAGATGAAGATGAAAAGTAAATTCAAAGAAATAGTCAATATTACTGGTAAAAGTGGTTCAGACACCATTAAATTAAAAGCGTCTCAAAAAGAAGCCATAAAACGAATTGACTTTATGGAATTATCACCGATGACTAGAGGTTGGAGAGGTCTACTGGCAATGTCTCAAGGAGTTGGTAAAACTAATATTGGTGCAATTGCAGCTTTAAAACTAGGAATTAGTCAAAATCGTGGTGTTATTATCATCTGTAAGAAAGCGACATTGCAAGGATGGGCAAAAACAGTCGAAGAAAGAGCTTTTATTAATTCAACATTATTAAATAGGTTAGATTTTAAGTATCTAATAATTTCTGGTGATTATATGTATGCTAAAGCACCAAAGTTATCGCATGATGTAGATGTGCTGATCGTAAATATTGAAACTATGTGTAATTTAATGGAGACTGCCTATTATAAAACATGGTATGCAAAGCATGAAAATAGCTTTGTAATAGTAGATGAGGTTCATGAAAGAATGAATTATACTGGTGTTAAGTTTTTGAATTCATTAACAGATAAGTCCACTGTTTTGGGTTTATCGGGTACGCCAGAATCAAAAGATGAAAATAGAAATGCATTGTTACTTCAGTACTTCCATGATGCGTTATCTATTGATGGAACTCAATATAGACATCAGACAGGAGAGTATATTTACAAATATTCAATGTCAAAAGCAATTATTAATAAAGATATTGTAAATTACGAAATAGAAAAGATAATCATGGACAAGCAAAAAGCGAATTTAATTTCAACGATAAATATAGAAGCACTTAAGCAAAAGGGCTTAATAAATAATGGAAACCTTGCGGAATTTACGCAGGCTTTACCTCAAGTTAGTCTATTTGGGGATGTTTATAAAAACAATAAAGCTAAATATGGCAAAACAATAATCGGATTGAAGAATAAAAACTATGTTATAGCGATGACTTGGGTATTGGACAAACTTGGTATCAAGTATGGTGTATATATTTCAGAAGGTAAAGAGGTTAAAGGTTTTGCGGTCACTTACAAATCAAGAGAAAATTCATTGAATGCATTTAAAAATCCAGACAGTGGAGTGGATATTTTACTTACAATCCGAGCAGCGGCTGTAGGAATTGACATTCCAATTGCTAAAACTTTATTTTATACTCATAATTCAAATTCATTGCAGTTTGTAAGTCAGTTGTTTGCAAGAGTAATTAGAATTCATGAAAATAAGACCGTTTGTCATGTGGTTGATTTCATAGGAGATTTTGAAAAAAAAGTACTTTGGGATATTAACAATCTTCCAAACGATATTGATCCGGTGGATTGTAGTAATTCTTCAACTCGTCTAGAGAATGAAATAAATGAATTTGATGTCAATGAACTAAATAGGGTATTCGTAAGTTTGAACTGTGAAGTCCTATCTTCATTAGATATAACAAATATCGAAGTATCTAATACATTGGGAGCGCTAATTTATAAGCAGTGTAGAGATGGTGATTGTAATGGGGATATTCAGACGATTTTGGTAAATACACAATTAAAAGCTAAACTTCAAGATATTTCAAATTATTTAACTGATAGTATCGAAAACAGTGGACCAGAGGTTGTCGCAGAGGGCTGTAAAATCAGTGTGTTTAGTAATGATTTAGGTATATTAAGCTATGAAAATTTACTTGATATTACGTATTATTTTGTAGTACATAAAGCTATGCCGAAGTTTTATTCTATGCAGGATATTACATCAAGTTTCGACAGTGTCGAAAAATTAGCAAACCAACTAACCGAAAGGAATATGGTTAGAATGCAAGAACAAGTTATTGTAAGAAATTTTTGGAATACAAATGAGATTATAGCTACAAAATATACAGATTTTAATAGTTTTAGAGATGATTACAATATTTACGTAAATAATTACTTAGATAAAATCAAGACAGCCTAATTGGAGTGATACTGACGGAGCCTATTATCATAGGCTCCCACTATTGGAGGAGTTTATGATGAAAATTAATGGATTTAGAGACTATTACTACAGTTCAAAGAATGAAAGATACCAAGTATGCTATGTGGATTATATATTTGGGGATAAATTAACGGAACCTTTGTATTTAGATAGGTCGGTAAACTGGTTATTGGAATCTACTGGAGTAAATGTGATCTATTCCTTATGTGAAGTAGAGAAAGATAAATTGAATAATGGTTTGCCATTGGAGAAAGTAGTACCTATTGTGGTCGATAAAGAATACATCCAAGATATTAATGAAAAGTATATAGATTGCATGATAAAAGCTATGGGTAAATTGGATAATACAGTCGAGAATGGACCGTTAATTAGGATACATTTTAGGCAGCAGACTAATGAAAGTGTCCTTACAAGGGTTTATGTACTAAATGATAATTTAGAAGTTATGAAAGGATCTCAATTTGAAGGCAAGTATATAATTGCAGAGTACTACAATAAAGATAGTTATGAAAGAGTCGAATATCATGACTGTAAAGTGAAATCAGATAATTTGGTAGATGTTGTTTTAAAAACAAGTTCTTCAGATGAATTTAAAAGATATATTAAAGGAAAAGCAAAAGAAAAGTTGTTGGGGTTAGCGAAAAGTAAGATCGTATAAAGGTATAAATATAAAGTCAGTTATGTCATCGTAACGGGGTATCTGACTTTTTTAGTCTTTATATGGTTCTAATCCATAGTTTAAGAATAATCTCAAAAAGTGAAGAATAACAAAATATGTTTGTAAATAGCAGTATCTCTAGTATATAAGTCATAGATTATCGAAGTTCATAAATTGCAGAAATCTTAATAAGTGTCTGACCTACAACGTAAGTCTGACAGGTATCAGCCCCAGTACTAAGAGATTATAAGTATAATAGCTGACACCGTATCAAAACCGGCAGTTAATTTCTAGTATTTTAAGTCTGTTAGGTATTACTGATATTAAATTATATTTTGAAGTATTTATCTGTTGAGGTGGCAATTTATCTTAAGTCACGTTTTCTAAAAGCAACATTTGAAATTGAATGCAGGTGTGTTTTTGAACTACTCATATGAAATTAAACTGGTATAATTCAGCGAAGTTCTGCTCGTTGATATATATATCAATTAATTAATTCATGGAGGTAGAAAGATGAGTACACAAGAAGTAGTATCAGTTAAAGCAGCTAGAAGAAGTCATTTATTAGGTGAGTTTTTGAAAGAGTCAAAAGCTTTAAGAAGTGAAGAAGTAGTAATAGATCGTGCAACCTTAAATATTAACGAATTATTAGCTGATCATTATGAAAATGCAAAGATGAGTACAGGTACAGCGCTTTGCAGCGTGTCTGAATTAGTCGATAAAAAAGACATGGTTGCAAGAGGGTTTGAAGTAGTTAAGGTTGAAGGCGATATGAAAGATGGTTTTAAAAACACAACATTTTACTTTATCAAAGCAGATTCAGATTATGTTTATGCTGAGTGTTATTTTAGTAATTACATACGTTGTTGTAGACTTATTATCAGCAAAAGTATTTTTGAAAAACTGGGGTTACGTAAACTTAATGCAATTTGTTTGAAGGTAGGCACAGGTGATGGTACAAGATGTGTAACATATGTAACACTAAATTCTAAACCTTTTAAATTGCATAATGCTTTTAGCGTTAGCGTTGGTGAGGAAGTAGATCATAAGCAAATTAGCTTAAATTTGATTACAAATGAGAGTTTAAGAGCGGCTTCCACAGCTTTGAATCAAAAAAACAAAATTTATGCAAATCATGTTTCTATGATGAAAAACGGTCATTTTGGATTTGTAATTAAAGAAAATCCTAAAATTCTATCTGACGCTGATATTAAGGAATTACAGGATCCAAATGGTAAAAATTATACTATTAAGATAGGAAGTAGAAATGAGTTATTTTTATCTAAGGAATTTACAACCGAGTTAGAGGGACTTCAGGAACAGCGAGCATATGAGGAGAAATATTATGGCGAATTCGCGTATAATCCAATTAACGATATGCGTGGCAGATTTGAACTGAAATTTCAGCAATTGATTATGCAGAGCATTTCTGAGAGAAAGGTGATAGATACTATTTTAGAAGAATATAAAAACAATGCTTATTCTGTTCAGAGATATAATCTTATGCCTTTATATGAGAAGTATCATATGGATTACAATAAAGGTAAAAGTGCAGCAAATAAAGAGTTCTTAAGCTTATAAGGTTTTTAAGGCTTGTTGGGGTAGATGCTCCAACAAGCTTTTTTAATGCTCTATTCCCATACATCGTTATAACTCCTACATTCTTTTAAAGAAGTCCTGCAAACCGTTTACAAGCCTTAAAAAGTAAGGAATTTTAATTATTTTCCAAGAGCCACTTGAAAAAAATTGAGACATTATGTAACATAACGTATCGTCAAAAAAAGGCGAAAACTATGGAAGGCGGTGGCAAAAGTGGGCGAAATATTAACTAATGAACAGTGCTTTAAAAAATATCCGAACCAATGGGTATTATTACAAGCAGTGGAACGTGAAGGCTACAGTATTACAAAAGCTGAATATATCAATAGTGATTTATCAAAGCAGGAGATATTAGATGAGGCACGAGGCAGAAAAGCTTCAGGACAGGATGTATTTGTAATTTGCACGATTGAATCGTTGGAAGATGCATTTGCATTTGTTGCATTCGATAACCAATTAATTAATCAAGACTATGTTAGTCCTCAGGAATACGCAGAACTGTTTAATTATTATTATGGTTTAAGCTATGCTGAGTATCCTACTATATAGTCGAAAAGAGTCTTCAGTCTAAAAACTAGAGGCTTTTTCTATAAACGGGCGAACATTTACTAGATGCTGCAGCGATACAGATCTTTACAGGTTTAACATTATTTAAGACAAGTACGAATTCTTTTGTAGGCAATCATTGTAAGTACTAGACAATGATTGCCTTTTCATTTTCAAATAAGTAAAGCATTTAGTACAAATGGGGTATTTGAATTGTTGAATGTACTAAATACTATCGATACAATTTGGTGAAATTACGAATAAATAAAACACACATCGACACCTGTAAGAGTTAACATAAATCAGTTGAAGTCGGTTTAAAGCACACAATAAAGCAGTATACATACGAAAGGAGGCTTTAAAAACACACTATGATGGATTATGAGTATTTAGACAACATGAAAGCTCAAGAGTTTGGTTTAGAGCTTGAATTTACCTTTATTACCAGGGAACAAGCTATGCGAGTAATAATTAACATTCTACATGATGAGGATATGATTGATTCTGAAGGTAGGCAGTGGGATGTGAAAGGTGATTCGAGTATTTCATCGAAGAAGAAAATAAATGGTATCGTATACGATGCAGATAGGAGCTATCAATGTGAGATGGTAACACCTATTTTAGGGTATCAGGATATACCGTTACTTCAAAATATTATAAGAGCTTTAAAAAGAGCAGGTGCAGACACTTCTGAAAAATGTGGCATACATGTTCATATTAGAGCAGATGACCAGACACCACAAAGCTTAAGAAATCTATTGAATTTAATGCTACAAAAAGAAGAGTTAATAATTAAAGCTTTTCAAATACCAGATGATAGATTATTCAGATACTGTGCCAAAGTAGAGGAGAGTTTAATTAAAGCCATAAATAAAAATACTATCAATACAGTTCAAGAATTGGAAGATGTATGGAGCGTAGAATGTGGTACTAGGTACAAAATGTTAAATCTTGAGTCTCTATGGGATAAAAAGGGAATTGAGTTACGATTATTTAATTCTACTTTTCATGCAGGTTTAGTCCGTAGTTATATTGTATTTAGTTTGGCATTGTGTTGCAAAGCTATGAATATGAGCAGAGTGGTTCCAAGAAGAAATAAAATGACTAATGAACGATATGAGTTTAGGTGTTGGCTTAATAGATTAGGCTTAAAAGGAGATGAGTTTTCTAATTGTAGAAAACATCTGATTATGTATTTAGATGGTGATAGTTCTTTTGCTCAACCTGAAGATCATAATCGTAAACGAAAGGTAGTATAAGCATATGAGTGACAATGAAAGAATCAATAGAATATTAGGCAAGATAGAAGAAGCTTGGAAAGCATATCCTGATTTTAGATTAGGACAATTAATAGCAACAGTTAACCAAACAAATGGGGTATCTGATATAGAAGACGTTGACTTTGAGAGGAACTTAGACAAATGGATATCCTTATGGAAGGGAGTGAAGCAGAATGATTAGTTTATTAAATTGGACTTTGATTGTAGCAAAATCTGGTGGAGTACATATAAGCTATGGTTTATTAGAAATTACTCCTTTAATAGTAGCTTGTAGGGTTGTAGAGAATGGAATGATAGTAACAGTTTTACCAACAGAGCTGAAGACAGAAAATGAAGATGGGGAGTATTATCTTGACTTTAAAGAACTAGTTCTGAAGTCACGACCATTAATAAATCATTTTGTAAAAGAGTATGGTTGCAAAATAGATTATCGTACTCCAGAGATAGTAAGAGCTATCTATGATTTTATTGCCATAATCTGTTTAGAGGCTGATTCAGTAGGTCTATCAGCCATCAATATTGATAGTTGTTTTGAATATTATAAAGATGCTCTGCCTTATAAAAATATAGATTACAAAGGAGTTCTGAAGGCTATTCATAGATCAATGTCAGGTGAATAGTTACGATCAGGATTTATATCTACTTCAGATAATTATAATTTTCAATAATATATGTGAGTTGGTATATGTAAAGCAGATACTTACTCATGGATAATAGCTTTATTATTTATTACAGTTACCTAATATCGATCACAGGATATTGGATATCTGAAATGATAGGTTACATTACATGTTGTAATATATCTAACTACCAAAGCTTTAATAAATAAGCATAATGTAAGGTAGCGATAGCCATACATTGTGTAAAGTGCGACTAACCTTTGCTGATAATTGATAATGTTGAAGAAGAGATCTAATTGAGAAATCAGTTAGGTCTTTTTCTTTTGCTTAATATTAGACGAAAAGTAGCAGACAACTTCTAGTAAGTTAAGTTCTCTAGCAATTTGTGAGTTTTATGTTGATTATTCATTATTTTTAAGCCATAAGTGAATTGGTGAATTCACTTTTTAATTTTAGTGATTAATACTTATATTTTCAGAAATTGGATTAGTTTCATTTTATATATGAGAGTACATATAATTGCATAGGTTAATTTAAAAGGATAGATGATTTATAGTTATTATACTTTTATGAGTTAATTAAATTAGTAAAACTATTTTAATATAGAAAGGAGTGATGACAATGAATGAGTTTGTAAAAAAGATTTTCTTAATTATCGCAGTATTAGTATTTGTATTTATAGGCTGGCAAATAATGTTTAATGATGGAGGTTTCCTTCAGACTTCCTACAATGCTATTGCAGTTGAAATAAATAAAAATTGGGCAAATACGCACGGAGAAGGAGAAGAACTATTATCGAGATATGGTGAACCAGAGGCTCAAAATAATAGTAATTCTGGGAGCGGAGGATTTGATATTAATGTTAATTAAATCAAATAATAAATTATAAAGGAGTGATAACTATGAGTAAGTTTATTAAGAAGCGATTAAAACTAATATCTAAAATACGTTTATTCTTAAATGGGGTATTTGTACAAGCACCAGAAGATAGAAAGAATAAAAGTAATTGCGAAAGTTTTGATGGGCAACATTGGTAAGTTGAGAGTGTGTTCTAGTCAATAATTTTAGTAAAACTGGTTATTCTAGTTACATTGATTGAAGGGAGAGGAACTTATGAAGTATAGAAATTTTCTTACAATAATTTTGCTCAATTTTATGTTTATGTGTTTGCTCTCATTGTATATGGAGTATGCAACATTTAATCGAACCACACAGCGGTTGATGACCAATTTTGATCTAGCAGTTGAATCTGCAATAAATTTAAGTACTGGCTCAGAGGAGTTCTTTTCTGATAAATTTAATACGGCAATTTCATCACAGGCTACATCAATTGATAAATCCAAACTTTTATATGCAACAACTAAAGTATATAGAGATGGCAATTGGATAACAGGAAATATTTATTTGATGTCAATGTATTATAATCAAAATGGTGCTTTTCCTGAAAGCCAAACAGATTACAATATGTATGCTAGTGGGAAGACCTCAGAGAATATTTTCGAATATCTATTTGGAAAAGTAGGAACAGATTATAGTAACGCTGATTTAAAATGGGCAAATAACTCATCAGATATAAGTATCATTGGTGGTAGTAAGAGACAGGTCACTAATACAAACTTTTTAGAGTTTTATACTAAAGTGGGGTATAAGATTACTTCAAATATTGCGTGTAAGCAGAAAAACGAAAATTCATGGACACCAGTAAATGAGACAGTTCCCACATTAACTCAAATGGGGCTACGATTAAATCCTTACAATGAAGTTACAAGTCAGATAACTAATGATAATTTCACTACAACAGCTCATCAGGGAACAAATAATTCAGTATACTACCTTACCCCTGCATCAATGGGTGTAACATACATACCAATTGAGGTGCTGAAGCCTACAGTATTATCAAATCTAGAGCAGATGATAAGGTTCAGTAAGTGTGGATTAGATCCATTAACAAGTACTTCTATTGATATAAACAAAACATATGCATCTGCAGAAGGTTGCATAGCAACAAATGTTTATGATGATGGAAATGGTGGTGCTTCATCTAGCTCACTAGGACATAGAACCACAGACATTTCACCCCAATACACATCAACGACAGACATGTTAAATGATGGATATGTTGAGTATGACATGAGTACATTGAAGGTAAAAGTCGATTATTTCGTAGTTGATTTTTACGACACAGCAAATTGGAAGATTGCAAATGATATTTATGGTGCCATTCCAAATCAATCTGATTTAACTACTTTACCAAGCAAACTTAAAGCAGCAGATACAACACAAGATAAAACAGCTGTTGATGGAAATAAAATAGTTGCAAGAGTAACTGTTAAATGTAAGATACATATACCTTACAGGTCATCTCTTCTTCAATGGTTTATAAACATTACATCTGATGATGAAAATGAGCATTATGATATAAAGTTGTGGGATGAAGAAAGTAAGTCAATAGTGACAGATAGTGATGGTGTATGGTACCAGTATAGTACTTACTATGTTACGGAATAGTGCTTAGACGCATATTTACAGATGAAAATTTCAGAGATTAAGATTATTTAGAACCAAGTTGAGAATTGATTTGGTTCTTTTTTATTGTGTGAATTCTTGAGTTGATTTTTTGTTAATCAAGTTCTTTAGGTTAGCTTTACTTTTATCATAGTTTTATCCATTTACTTCTAAGGATTTCTATAGTTTATACAGTTGAATTTGGAAATGCCAATACAAATACAAACTATTTGTAAAAGGAAATTACAATTTTGTTTATTAAAAGGAGATTAATTATATGAGTTCTATGGGAAGTACATTAAAAAGTGTAAGTTATGGTAGTTACATGGGTGTCGAAGAAATACCTGATATCTTATTGGAGATACTTGCAGGCAAAGAGGACATGAAAGTAAATGGGGAATATATCTATGATTATTCTATCGAAATTATTGAGGCAGCATTAAATGGAAAAATTGTATTAGATGGCTCTTTTAATCTTATTGGATTTGTAAGAACTATTCAGAAGAACAAAAAGTTAGTTGAATATAAAGTAGCCAGAAAATGTACATATTTTAAGCCAGAGGGTGCAGAAGATGATAAAGGTGGTGTGGTTGAAAACCATATCAGTGAAGATAAAAATGAGTATAATAGCGTAGATGTTCAACTTGATGCAGTATGGGCAGCTAGTCAAATAATTAAACATAATGATGAATTAGTTGATGATTTAGGCGTCAACTTAATCAATCTGTTAAAGAAAGCAAAAATGGGATTTCCACAGGCTATTGAAAGGTTAAGAGATAATGTAAATGAGAATCCAAGAATTGCAGAATGGGTATTACTTCTTTTAGAGAGTGGTCAAGATCTTGATGTTTTATTGCCATAGTAAGAATAAACAGTAAATAGGTACCTGATGCTACTAAAGCTTTAGATAGTATTATATAAAATGTATCAAATAAAAATGAAGTGAAATTAAGTTCTTTATAATGGGGTATTTAATTGCTCAGTGCATATATAGCACTTAGTTGTTAGAAAATAATAGTTAAGAATATCCCTATTTGCTAGTATATATTTGAGATGAATTATAGTTAGTGTATTATGAATAACTCATTCATACATACCTCCATGAAATGTTAATTGATAGCAGGAAAGTCTCATCGCTTTCCTGCTACGGCAACTCCTTAGTTTATGATTCCAGTAAGATTCATAAAATAAGTTCATTATAAATTATCTTATTTAAGAGGGTGTAATAACCCTCATGTTATTAATTCAGCAGAGATGTTGATTAATATAAATTCTTCCTATGAAGAAATTCTACTATACTTATATTTTCATGTAGACGTAAAAGGTTTTCTACTAAATATAAGGCAGTAGAAAACAATTGATTTCCTTTATTTCCTTTTACAAAGATAGGTAGAGCTATAAACGGCTCTACCTATCTTTTTGAGTTATTCTTTAATAGTTGACCAAGATTCATTAAACGTTTAGATATGAAGACTCTGTATGTATTATTTCTTAAGAAGTCCATCAAGGTAGGCTTCTAATATCTTCTTATCGTTACGAGGTAATTCTCTATATTTATGGATAATCTTTCGTTCTTTAGTAGACAAATCAGTTCTTTGTTTGATTGGGGTATCATATGAAAAGAATTCTGAAAGAGTTACATCGAAGCCTTTACAGATTTTTTCAAGTGAGACTATAGTGGGACATGTATTCCGAATGAAGATATTATTAACACTTGAATAAGGGATATCAGATTCTTTAGCAAGTTTGTATATTGACCAATCACGCTCAGCTAATAGCTCTTGCATTCTCAGTAAAACTCTGTTGGTATTTTCACTCATCAATTAGTACTCACTTTCGTTATATGTTACTTAACATTGTATTTCTTTATTGAAAAAAATATTAGATGTAAAAAGTGGACATAAAACTATCTTGAATATATTACTCAAATGAGTTACACTTAGTAGAAAATATTTCCAAAGATGGAATTGTATTCTATTTCAATAAGGGATATAATGGTAAATAGTATGCAGAATTACATATTGTTCATGAGGGATTTTATTAAGTTTAAAATACTGTTTGGGGAGATAAATAATGAATAGAAATAGAAAAATAGCAATTGGAGCTGCTACATTAGTGGTAGGAGCGACAACTATTGGAATGGTATCTTGTTATAGTACGAAGGCACATGAGAATATTTCAAGTATAGTAGAAATGCAAAGTAATGCTAGTGCTACTACCATAGCAACGGTTGCCGACAAAATACAACCACAGATACTTGGGGTATCTGATAAGTCGGCTGAGCAAGGTACGCCTATTGACCTTATGTTAGGAATATCTGCATTGGATAATATAGATGGTGATATTACAAGTAAATTAAATGTATCAGGAGCAGATTTCACTACTTTTGGTACTCAAGAAATTACATACACAGTCACCGATATATCAGGAAATACATCAATTGTAAAGTCTAGCCTAGTAGTAACAGAAAAGATATTATTTGAATGTGATTATATAAGATATATAACAGCTGATAGCTTGAGTATTAGGGATAATCATAGCACAGAAGCAGGTCTAATCACCTCAGTGGGGTATCGAGACGCAGTTACAGTCATTGCAACAGTGAAGGATACGAATTGGGTGAGAGTTAGACTATCTAATGGAACAGAGGGCTATTGTATCAACGATTATTTAAGCGAGAGCCAACCGGCTGTTAAGGTGGTGGTTACACCTACGCCTACAGTTGCCACACCAGTAGCACCAAGTAACTGCACATCTAACTGCTCAACAGATTGCACTTCAGATTGTACATTAATTCCAAGAAGTCAGAATTGCCCAACAGGTAATCCAAATGGAGTAGGTTGGTAATAACTATCAGATAAGGAGACTAGATATGGCATTTTACAGTTTTATAATAAACAAAAACTTAAATTTACCTTTATGTAGAGACCTTGCAAGAAGTAGAGTTGAAGTCCAAAGTACAAAAGTCAATAATTAATACTGATCGGGGAGATAAATAATGAATAGAAATAGAAAATTAGTTATTGGAGCAGCAGCTTTAGTGGTAGGAGCAACAACTATCGGAATGGTATCTTGCTATAACCCAAGTGCTCATGAGAGTGTATTAAATAAAACTGAAACTCAGAACAATGCTAGTGCGGTAGCCGACAAAACAGAACCACAAATCCTTGGTGTTTCAGAAAAGTCAACTGAGCAAGGTACTGCAATCGACCTTATGTCAGGCATCTCAGCAGTGGATAATATTGATGGTGATATTACAAGTAAATTAACTGTATCAGGTGCAGATTTTGAAAACTTTGGCACTCAAGAAATAACTTACCTTGTAACGGACACAGCAGGTAACACAGCAGTAGTGAAATCTAGCCTAGTAGTAACGGAGAAGATACTCTTTGCATGTGACTATGTACGTTATATAACAGCAGATAGCTTAAGTATCAGAGATAACTACAGTACTCAAGCAGGTCTAATCACTTCAGTGGGGTATCGAGACGCAGTTACTGTCATCGCAACAGTGAAGGATACAAACTGGGTTAAAGTACGTCTAGCAGATGGCACAGAAGGCTATTGCATCAACGATTACTTCAGTGAAACTCAACCTGCAGTGAAAGCAGTAGCCCCAGCCCCTGCTCCTACACCAACACCAACTCCAGTTACACCTAGCAATTGTACTTCTAATTGCACCTCAGATTGCACAGCAACACCAAGTAACTGCGCAGCAACACCAAGCAATTGTGCATCTAACTGTTCAACAGATTGTAGTAGTACTCCAGATTTACCTATAGGTAATCAGAATTGTTCCACAGGTAATCCAGGTGGTCATTATTAACAACTAGCATATAAGGGGAATAACCTATGGCATTTTACAGTTTTATAATAAACAAAAACTTAAATTTACCTCTATATAAGACCATTGTAAAGAGTAGAGTAATGAAAACAGAGTTTCCAAGTCAATTAGTATTACCATTTCATGACTATAATGTGCATTTGTTTTACGTCGAATGTAAGTCAAATAAAGAGTTAATATCTTCACTTCCAGAATTAATTAGTTCATTTATATTAGAACACACAAGTGATATTTGTGTTTATCCTTACAGTGATGTCTACTCTACAACAGCTGTAAATAATATTTAAATAGTGCATTGGCACTTTAAAAATAGATAGCATTAGATATATTAAGTATAAAAGGTCTTGAGGAGTAAATTCTTCAAGACCTTTTTGAATTTTTAAATATAGAATTTTTATACAGTTGAATTTGGAAGTCTCAATATAAATACAAAATCATGTAAAAGGAAATCTATTTTTAAAGGAGAAATTTGTAATGAGGAGAAAAAGGCAGTTAGTTTTATCTGTAGGATTAATGGTAGTTATATTGGTAGGTGTATCAGTTTTTACGATGACAGATGTAGGTGCAAGAAGTAGTGAAATAAATACCTCTGATAGTATTTATGAGGAGCCAGAAACATCTCAAGTAGAAGAATTAAATGTGGTAGGGCAAATTGAAGACGAAATAACCAATCAAGAGACAGAGTATTTACAAGAGGTTGAAAGTATTCAAGCTTCAAATGGGGCAGCCAGCAGTGAAACATCTACTGAGGATAAAATTAAATATGTTAATACAAAAACATATTTGAGATCAGAACCAGATTTTGAGTGTGATCCCAATGGATACATCGATGAGTGGACAGAGGTTTATGTTATTGATAAAGGATGGGACTTTAGTTATGTAAGGATTACCAGTGATGGAGTGACAGGTTATGTTCGTAATTGCTTTATTTGTTCAGAAGAAGTTAAAGATAACACTATTGAAAAAAATAAGGCAATTCAAGATGAAGCTGATAGAAAGAAAAAACTTGCAGCAGGTATTACTATAGGAGGTATTACAGTAGAAGACACTTTAGAAAAGACTATGATTGATGAAATAAATAGTTGTCTTGCTAATGTTCCAGGCAATTTAGTTGATGGCTTTAATAAGTCTGATTGGAAGATACTTGTGACATATAAAAATATTGCAAGTACTTATGGAGGCAGCTCTGGTTCTTGGTGTGGATTAACATTAACAAATGAGCATAAAATTATTCTTGAAGCAGATGGTAGTAAGTTTAGGAGTAGTGTAGTTCATGAGTTTTTTCACTATGTAGATTACTCTCATGGTTGGTTGAGTAACACAGGTGAGTGGAAAAGTATATATGAGGCAGAAAAAGATATCTTTCAGCCAAGTGGATATTCGGAAGATGGTCATTATAAAAGTAGTGCTCAAGAGTTCTTTGCTGAAGTAGGTCAGGAATATTGCTACAATCCAAATGGGGTACTTCAGTTAGCACCGAGAGCCTATGCATATATGTTAAATAATTTTGGGTATTAGTAAAAATATTTAAAAGCAATCATCGAAAGGTGGTTGCTTTTTTTTGCTTAAATTAATAAAAAGTAAAAATTTATTAAAAATGACTTGATTATATTTTCAAACAGAGTGATTAATACGACCACAAAAATAAATCGGAAGGAGTGTATGGCATTGGTGGGATTTCAAAGTATAAATGATTTTAATCCAGTTTTACTAACAAATGGGGTAGCAGGACAGAGAAGTCAAGATTTACTGCATTTTGAGGAGTTATTACCCAAGGTTACAACAAATATATTTTTCAAGAAGAAGGAGAGATCACATGACAAGAAGTAATTTACCAGTTGGACTGGGCACATTAAGAAAGTGGAAAGAAGAAAAGGGAAATTTAAAATGTACGTTACCATATCAGCGACATTCTGGTATGTGGAATTTGATAACTAAGAGCATGCTTGTATGGTCATTATTGGCTGACAGTTATCTACCACCAATTGTACTTTTGAAGGACTCTGATGGACTTGATGAAAAAGGAAAACAGCAGTCGAAGTATGAAATACTTGACGGGCAGCAACGATTAACAACGTTATTTTCATTTATGAATAATGAATTTAAGCTTCATGGTTCCACACCAGAGGCAGAAGTTGATGGTACAGTATATGATTTAGCAGGATTTACATTTACTGAGTTGAGTGATGAGTGTAAGGATGCTATTACAGGATTTAGATTTTCAGTTCAATGTATTGAAAACTACACCTCTGAAGAGGCTGAGATGCTATTTGCAAATATCAACAGTGGAGTAGCTCTTTCAACAGTTCAAAAAAGTAAGCCTAAGCTTGGTGAAGAGATTTGTAATTATATGAGAGACCTCTTGGAAAAACCATTTTTTAGCCAAGGTATCAACATTACTGCTAATCAAGCACTAAGAGAGGATGATTTTGGTTTAGCATTACAGTCAGTTATGCTACTTGATTCTGACTATAATGATTATAAATCAATTAGTATGTCAGAATGTCTTAAGTATGCTGAAAGATTGCGTAATTTGTTTACTAAGTCACATAGAGATGATTTTTCAGATATCGTAAGCTATCTTGGGGTATTCAATGAAAAGACTAAGTTTCTAAGAAAAAATAATGTACCGATCATTATTGTTTTAGCAGAGCAGGCATTCCTTAATGATATCGAAGCTGAAAGTTATAAAGCATTTCTTAGTGAATTCTTTTTAAGTGAATCAGAAGCTTATAAGGAATTTTCAGGTAGTGGTAATGTTAAAAGAGTCAATGTTGAAGGCAGATTAAATGTATTGAAAGATGCTTTTTATAAGTACTTCAGAATGACTCCACCGGTCGAAGAAAAGTCTGAACATACAGAGGATTCTAACTCAAATGGGGTATGTGCCGAAGATCAAAATGATGTTGAAAACATAAGTAATGAAGATCCAATCGAAAATGCTAAGGATATTTTAGATGAGCCAAGTCTTGTAGATGTTGATGATGTACAGACTGGTATTTCTGATGAAAATGAATCAGTTGCAGAGAGCGAGGACTCAGATGGCGGACAAAATTAAGATATACTCGTTGGAAGAAAGACAAGAAGGTTATATTAAAGAGGTAGAAGATTCTCTTGAATCTTTCCAAAAAGAGGTTGGTGGTTATATTGAAATCGTTTGCCTTGATGATAAGGCTGATTTAGACCTTTTTGTGAACGAAGAAGGAAAAATTAGAGGTTTAACTTTGAATAGAGCATGGCTAAATAAAGAAGGTGATATTATTGAAATAATTTGTGGTAATGGATTTGTTGCAAGGCACGATAAAGATGGAAATACTACAAGTATTCTTGAGTCTGATATCTCATTTATTAATGATACATTACTTCCAATACTTATATATTCAAATGGCAGTGCTATATTACAAACAAAAGAAGGTGAAGTAATCCATGCAGCAATTAAGTAAAAATCAGTTAGAAGAGTTGTATCCGAAAGGTATGGTTCTTCAACTAACAGAAAGAATTGATGACCCTTATTCTCCAAAAGAGGTAGGCGATATATTTACAGTTAAGTGTGCTGACGATAATATGCAACTGCATGGGTCATGGAAGAGTGGTGGCTCAATAGCCATAGTCGTTGGTAAGGATAAGTTCATAAGTGTATAGAGGATGAGACCTATGTCGAAAGATGTAGGTCTTTTCTTTTTATCTGAAATGGGGTACCTTAGGATTCTTTTAAGGTTGATAAATTTTGTAAGATGATTTATAGCTAGTGAATTAAATTCGATAAGAGATTTTTTCTTATATAACGAAAGGAAGAGCTAGATGAAAATAAAAAGAGGTAAATTAGAAGCGACCAGACCAGTAAATATTGCTTACACTGTTTCTGTCATAAAAAGTTTTATACATTTACAGACAAAAAAGCATGTTAAGAGTGTAATTTTTTCAAATACAACAACTGACTTTGGAGATACATATCATTCTTGTAATGGAGTTGAATTAAATGTGTTAGAGTGCAATAAATTTAAAATAACGCAAGGTGGTAGAGATGTATGTGATTTATATTATTGCTTTTGTGAAAAGTGTGGAACCGTATTCTTATTTACTCATTGGTATGGATGGGAAGATGATTTTGGTGATAATAATTAGCACCATCATATTAGCGATTATAATCACAATAAATATAGTTAAGTTTGGTGTAAACTCAGTAAGCTAGAGGCTTTGAAGCCTTTACGGAACAGTTGGGGTAGGTCTTGCGAACACGAATGCCCTTTACGGCTCCAAATTCGCCCCAAACAGCCTTTTAAAAGCCTTTGCTCTATACTTCTTCGATTGGCTTGGGTTTTGTCGGAAACGGCTTGAATTTTTCTTCGGAATGATGGCTTCAAAAAGTCGGTTCTGTAGGCAGCGTATAGTAAATTGATTATTTGCTTATAGCTACTCAATACAATCAAGATATGTATTTCAGTTCAATCTGGCACACCTTTTATGAATTCGATAATATTTCAGTATTTTGGATAAAACGAATTTTATCTATAGGTTTTAGATTCTCTGGTAGCTTATCGGAAAAATGTTTGATTATATTTTTGAGTGTGACTCTGCAAGACTGAACAATTCTCTTGGAGCATATATGTATAGGGTTTGGAGCCAAAGTAAATTGAATATAAGATAGATTGAAATTTGGTAGCTTATTTGAGATTGTTTAAGTCTTACAGGTAATTAGAGTACTACTTGTAATTTAAATCAGTTCTTGAAAGTCCGACTTTTATCTCTTGGAGGCAATCCAAAACACACAGTTTAAATCATATTGATTATAAAATTCTTTTAAGGATACAAAAAAGTTCATATATTAAAATACTAACACTAGAATAAATAAGAGCTCAGAAGCTATTTAGTTTGATATATTTTCTAAGATAATTCATACAGCTTACATGGTAAAAATAGAAAGAAGGTGTAAGTGGTATGAGTAGTGAATTAGAGGTTAAAAGTGTCAGCACAATTTCAAATAAAGACGACATAGTGTTAGTCTTAGATGATGAAAATGAAGCCGAGATGGATGAGGAGAACAAAATAAGTGCTAGAGAGCTCGCAAAGGGTATCTTATCGTTGATGGAAAAGTTGGTAAAAATGATAGATGAGAAAGATCAACAAGATAAGTAGTTCCGATAGCCTGATTAATGCAGCAGTTGGTCAGGCTATCTTTCTAAAGTAATGGGGTATGACCTAAGGAGGTATTATAATGGACACGCCATCTAAAAAGGATGTTATAGAAGGAATAAAGAAAGTTGATATTCCAAAAATGTCAAGATACACATGGAACAAGGATTATTATTTGGAGCTGATAGAAACAAGTGATTATTGTAAACGAAGAACTGTGGTAGAGTTCTGGTTATCATCCAAGCAAGATAAGCTCAGAAAAAGAATAATAGTGGTATATGGAAATCTTAAGAAAATAGAAAAAGAAATGGAAAGAGATAATTATTTTGAAATAGGTATGGGATATTTTATAGATACTTATAATAATGTTGAAAAACTTCAAGATGAACTTATATATCAATGCGTAGATGGAATTATATTTTATATAGATGCTTATGCAAGTAGTACTAGAAATGCAGTGGTTCGATTTCATTCAAAAAAGTAACCATTTAAATCAAGAGTTAGCCTGAGTATGTTAGTAGATACTCAGGTTATTTTTATGCAGTTTTATAAGAATGGGGTATTGCATTAAGGTGTTAATGACAATGATGATTTGCGTAGTTTACTAAAGGAAAATGAATCAGCTCGATATCCAGTGAACTAATTAAATGAAGTAGAGTTATTGGCATATTTGTTATATAATATGAGTGATAGAATACAAAAGAGGAGAGGGATATAGTATGAAAAAATTAGATTTATCACCAACAGAAGAAAATATTTTGTTGACTTTAGAAAAGAATGTATTGGGGAGAAATGAAGAGATTAAGGATTTCTTGGGGATAATTGATAATATTGAGGGTAATATGAGCATTGCAATTAATGGAGACTGGGGTTGTGGAAAAACATTTTATATAAAGCAAATATATGAAATATTGAATTATATGAGAAATCAGAAATTTGATATCGAGAATAATAAAAGAATAGAAGAGATAGTAAAAAAAGATGCATATTTATCTAAATTAGAAATGAGTAACTCATTTGTGCCAGTTTATTATGATGCATGGTTGTATGACGATAATGATGATATTATTGCATCTTTAATGATTTCAATAATAAAAACATATGGAAAAGTTTACAGTACGAAAGTAGTTACTAGTAGTTTGCTTGAAAAAGTAGCTTCAGTATTAGATATATTTAGTTTTGGTGGTGCAGGGACATTAACGAATGCAATTGAAAAAAATCAAGTAAAAGATATTCTTGATTCAGTTAAGACATCGGAAGAAATAATGTCGATTATGGATGAGATATTCAATCAGTTAATTGTTGAAAAGGCAAACAAGTTGGTTGTTTTTATTGATGAATTGGATAGATGCAGGCCAGACTTCGCAATCAGATTATTAGAAAAAATCAAACATTTTATTGATGACGATAGGATAATATTTGTATATTCAATTAATAAAAACGAGTTGTGTCATACTATAAATAAATTTTATGGAAATGAATTTAATTCAACTAAGTACTTAAATAAATTTTTCGATCTTTCATTTGAACTTAATAATAGTACTTCAGTTGATTATGTAACAAATCTAAGATTAATTAATAATGATGGTTATTATATAAATATATTAATATTTGAATTAATTAAAATATTTAGTTTTTCTATGAGAGAGTGTAATAAGTATATTCAAGGAACATATAAAGGAGTGGATATTGTAAGGAATTCATCGAATAATTATTTCGATACAATGGAAAGGCATGTTGATACACTGTTTTTTCCGATTGTTGCAGCCTTAAAAATTTATAATAACAATATTTATAATAAGCTCATAAGTGGAGATGGAGCAAATGAATTACTAGCTATTTATGAAAAATCACCAACTATGAAGAAATATATGTTTAATATCTTGGATGATAAAGATAGTATTACTAGAGATGATAATGCTAGAAAAGAGATAGTTAAAATTTATGAAACTATTTTCACAGATAAATATAAGGATAATGATAACAATGATTCTTACAGGAATAAAGAGCGAATAAAACGTTTGAATATGTTGTTAAATAAAATTTAAAAATTCTATATCCAATAATAATTGTACTAGTTTGTATATAAATAAGACAAAAATGGGGAGAACTAATGATATGGGTAAAGGCAATGTGGATAATAAAGAGAAATTCTTTGAACAAGATGACAATTTAGGTAGAGATCGTTATGCAGAATTTTTAAAGAATCTAATTATCAATTCAGATAAGTATAAAAGGGATAGCGATACTGAGTCATATGTAATTGCTTTAGATTCAGGATGGGGAACTGGAAAAAGTTACTTTCTTAGTATGTTCAAAAATTATTTGAAGGGAAATAGAAGTAGTGAAAGTAGATATGAAGGATTTAAAGATGAAATTAAAATAATAGAATTTAATGCGTGGAAGAATGATTTTTGGGATAATGCATTTGAACCATTTATGATTGCTTTAATAGATAGTGGTGCATTAGAGTTAGAAATGCAAGCGCAACAAGCAGAAGAAGTACTTAAAGGATTAGGAGCAGCCGTAGTTAAAGTAGCAAAAGGGTTTGCAAAACATCGAATTGCAAGATTTATTGGAGAAGAAGCAGTGAATGCTTTTGAGGAAGAAGTTTTGTCTAAGTTTGTTGATTTTGCTTCATGTAAAACGAAGATTTTCCCAGAATATAGAGAGTTCAAGGATAATATAAATAATTTAAAAGATATGTTAACAGAATACATAGAGGCAATAGATGGTAAGTATAAGTTGGTAATAATAATAGATGAATTAGATCGTTGTAAGCCAACCTTTGCAATTGAATTATTGGAGATTGTAAAGCACCTTTTTGATATTAAAGGATTAGTATTTATATTTGCAGTGGATATAGAACAACTAAGCTGTTCTATAAGGACAGTATATGGTCATGAGATGGATGCAACGGGGTATTTGTGTAGATTTTTCGATTATATTAGCAGGATGCCAAAAGCAGACACAGGTGTCTATATAAAAAATAAGATGAAAATGCTCAAGGATCAAAACGAGGAATTTGATAAAGATGTCGCATTAATGGATGCAGGCAAAATAGAAGAGTTTATCAACGATTTAGTATTAGAATTCAAATTAAGCTTAAGAGACGTAGATACTATTCTAACAACATATAATATTATGTTAAATACATTCTTAAAGGATTACGGATATTATGAGGCGCATTGCATGTATTTATATTTTGTTACATTAAAGTACAAGTCTGTTAAAATGTTTAATGATATCTTTTTAAGAGAGATAGCTGGCGTATTTAGACAGTATGGTAATGATAATATTGTAGCAAAATATAAATGGCTTGAAGATAATGTTGATAAGGTGAATCAAGTTATTAAAAGTATAGGAATCACTCTATATTCTTCAAGAGATGAATCTTCTAATGTGACGATATCAGTAATTGGAGGAGCGAAGATGAGGTGCTATTTAGTTAACTCCATAACAGAAGATGAAATCTTATTAGCAGATAACTCAAATAATTCAATAAGTGGCTTGACGAAGATTGTTAATGGAAGCAGATTGAATAATCTATTATATAAGCCAGATATTTTAAAATGGGAAGAAATTAAGGATTTAAAATATGGACAATATATTCATCAACAGTTAGAGATGTTTGATTTCATTGATGCAGAAGCAGTTGCAGAAGTAATTGTTTAATGAATAACCTGAGTATGATAGTAGATACTCAGGTTTATTTACAAGGATGGGGTATTATCTGAGTGTTTTAATAGCTATAGGTAGGTCATGGTAACAGAGAGTAATCCAAGTACCGAATATAGTACAGTTTATAGAATATTATTTACAATATAAATATAAGGCGAATTATAACTTGATTGAGTAGTATTTTATACTAAATTTTGGTATAATTTAGCGAGATAATGCAAAAGGAGATACATCAGTGATAACAGGTGAATTAAGAAGTAAAGTAGATAGAATTTGGGAAACGTTTTGGACAGGAGGAATTAGTAATCCTCTTGAGGTTATAGAGCAATTTACTTATTTATTGTTCATAAAGCAATTAGATGATGTTGAGACAAGAAAAGAAGAAGAAGCAAACTTCTTGAAACTTGATTATGTTGGTATGTTCCCAGAAAATTGCCAGCAGTTTCGTTGGAGCAAGTTTAAGAATTTAGGTTCATCAGAAGAAATGTATACTACAATTATAAATGGGGTATTTCCATTTATAAAGAATTTGCATACAGATGGTGATTCAGCTTATGCAAAATATATGGGGGATGCGATATTTAAAATACCTACACCTGCGATGTTATCTAAAATAGTAGATGGTATCGATAGTCTTGACCTTAGTGATGCAGATGCTAAAGGCGATTTATATGAGTATCTGCTTTCAAAGATTGCAACAGCAGGCACAAATGGACAATTTAGAACTCCACGTCATATTATCCAAATGATGGTTAACCTTATGAAGCCTACACCAAGTGACTTTATTATAGACCCTGCAATGGGAAGTGCAGGATTCTTAGTTGAGTCTCAAACTTATTTAAGACAAAATCATGCTGATTTATTCCTTAATGCAGGTTTAAGAGAGCACTTTAATAATACAATGTTTACTGGTTTTGATATGGATAGAACAATGTTACGTATAGGAGCTATGAATCTTTTGCTTCATGGCGTAGACAATCCAACAATTGAATACAGAGATAGCTTGTCTGAGGTAAATAAAGATAAAGAGAAGTATACACTTGTTTTAGCAAATCCACCTTTTAAGGGTAGTTTGGATTTTGAAGCAGTAAGTGCTGATTTGTTGAAGGTTACAAAGACTAAGAAAACAGAATTATTATTCTTAGCTTTAAATTTACGTATTCTTAAGAATGGTGGTAGAAGTGCGACAATCGTACCAGATGGTGTTCTCTTTGGTGGTAGTAATGCTCACAAAGAAATACGTAAGGAAATTATTGATAATAACAAGCTAGAAGCTATCATTTCTATGCCATCTGGGGTATTCAAGCCTTACGCAGGAGTTTCAACTGCAATATTAATCTTCACTAAAACAGGATTGGGAGGAACTGACAAAGTTTGGTTTTATGATATGAAAGCAGACGGTTATAGCTTAGATGATAAGAGACAGCCAATTGATGCTAATAATATTCCTGATATTATAGAACGCTATAATAATTTAGAAAATGAGAATGATAGAACTCGTAAAGACCAAAGCTTTTTCGTACCAGTAGAAGAGATAATTGCTAATGATTATGACTTATCTATCAATAAGTATAAAGAGATAGAGTATGAAGAAGTAAAGTATGATAGTCCAAGAGTTATTTTGGGCAGAATAAATTCTCTAGAAGCAGACATCCAAGTGGGGTTACAGGAGCTTGGAAAGATGTTGGAGGATTAAGTGATGGGATATGTAAAATTAGGGAATATAGGAGAAGGCTTTATAGGCTTGACGTATAAACCAGAGGATGTTTCAGATGAAGGTATCATTGTATTACGTTCAGGAAACATACAAAATAATAAAATTGATTTGAAAGATACAGTTAGAGTTAAAAAAAACATAAATAAGAAATTAATGTTAAAAGATGAAGATATTTTAATCTGTAGCCGAAATGGTAGCGCAAAGCTGGTTGGTAAATCTGCAATTATAGAACAACAACATGAAACCATGACATTTGGAGCATTTATGATGGTATATAGAAGTAAGAACAATAAGTACTTAGTTCATTACTTTAATTCACCATACTTTCATCGACAGTTGATTTCTGGAGCGACCACTACTATTAATCAATTTACTAAAAAAATGCTAGATGAAATAACTGTTCCATTACCTAATATAGATACTCAGAAAAAGATTGTCCAAGTCCTCGACGCAGCCCAATCTCTCATAGACAAGCGTAAGCAGCAGATAGATGCATGTGATGAGCTAATCAAATCCCGATTTGTGGAGATGTTTGGAGATATTATAACTAATCCTAAAAGGTGGGGTTATTCCAGATTATCTGAGGTGTGTGATATAACTTCAAGTAAAAGGATTTTTGAAAGCGAGTATGTTGATGAAGGCGTTCCATTTTATAGAACAAAAGAAATCGTAGAACTTAGTAAAGGTAATAATATTAGTACACAACTATTTATATCTAGTACTAGATATGAAGATATATTAAATAAATATGAGGTACCAAAAAAAAATGATATATTAATATCTGCTGTAGGGACAATAGGCGTAATATGGGTAGTCGATAATAATGAGCAGTTTTATTTTAAGGATGGAAATTTACTATGGATTAAATCAAATTCTATTTTTGAATCTACATATTTTAAATATGCATTAACTGATTTGATCGACTACTATAAGAAAGATATTTCAGCAGGCAGTGCCTATAGTGCTTTAACTATTGGAAAACTGAAAGATATGAATACATTTTTACCACCTTTAGAAATTCAAAACCAATTTGCCACTTTCGTACAACAAGTCGACAAACAGAAACTTGTATTACAGCAGAGCCTATCAGAACTAGAGGGTAACTTTAATTCATTAATGCAGAGAGCATTCAAAGGTGAGTTATTTCCAGAAGATTAATTACTAATAAAGGGGAGATATAAGAATGATAAGTTGGATGAATAATAATCAAGGTTTTGTAATGTGCTTATTAACTGCAGTATATGTAATCGCTACTATAATAATAGTTTATTATAATAGAAAGTCAATTAATGAGATAAAAGAAACAAGGGAAGCAGAGAGCAGACCATATGTTTTTGCTAATTTAATAAGTGATGCAAGGGATATGTGCTTTTATCTACAAGTTAAAAATTATGGCAAAACTGGGGCGAAAATTCTTGAGTTGTCTATTGAACCAAACTTAAAAATTAACAGTACTAACAATAATACTAAATTTATTGAAAATACAATATTAGCACCGAGCCAAGTTCTACAATTTATAGTAATAGAAGAAAGAGATAAGACTGCTGAAAGTAGTTATAAAGTAAAAATTGAGTATGAAAGTTTAACAAGTAGTATGAAAAAATATACTGAAGAGTATGAATTAAATGTGCAGTATATAGATTGTGTGGGGCATACAGACAGCAACGCTAGTAACTTAAGTAAAACAGAAAATTATTTAAAACGTATATCCGAACATCTAGACTCAATACGTATGAAGGTACAATAGGAGGGAATTGTAGTTATGTGTACAAATTTTGATTTTATAAAAAAGAATAAGCAATATGATTCATTTGCAGATCAGGCAATAGAAGCGGAGAAGAGCCTTTTGGTATCTTCAGCAACAAGCGCCATTCTTTCAAGGAGAGCATTAGAACTGGCAGTTAGATGGGTTTATTCCTATGATGGTGCGTTAATTGTACCTTATCAGGATAATTTATCGAGCCTAATTCATGCAGATTCTTTTCGGGGTATCATAGACCCTAGTCTTTTTCCTAAGTTAAAGTATATTGTTAAGCTTGGAAATATTGCAGTACATACAAATGGTGTTATAAGAAGAGATGATGCAGTTCTATCACTTAGAAACTTATTTGAGTTTTGTAAATGGATTGAATATTGTTATTCAGGCGAATATCAGGAAAGTGTATTCGATGAGAGCTTACTTGAAAAGAGTGAGGAGCGGAAGAGACGCCCTGAAGAGTTAAAAGATTTGTATGAACAGTTAAGCAGTAAGGATAGAAAGCTTGATGACTTAAGCAAGGAGAATCAAGGACTTAGAGCAGATATGACGGCAGCTCGGTTAGACAATAAGCAAGGCAGAAAGTTTAAGGTTGATAGAGTTTCAGAGGCAGAGACAAGAAAGAGATATATTGATTTAGATTTAAAAGAAGCTGGTTGGGTTACTGGTAAAGATTGCTTGGAAGAGGTTGAAGTAACAGGAATGCCTAATACAGCAGGATTAGGTTATGTTGATTATGTATTATATGGAAATGATGGTTTACCACTTGCAGTATTAGAAGCAAAGAAAACAAGTGTAGATACAATTGTGGGTAGTCAGCAAGCTAAATTATATGCTGATTGTTTGCAGAACCAATATAATCGTAGACCAATCATATTCACAAGTAATGGCTTTGAGGTATATTTAACAGATGATTGTGCAGGATATCCACGAAGAAGGGTCTCTAGGGTATTCACAAAAGAAGAACTTCAGCTCATGGTTGATAGACGTATTCAACTTATACCTTTGGAGAATATTGAGATAAACGATGCTATAACGGATAGACCATATCAGAAAGAAGCTATTGTAAGAGTTTGTGAAGCAATTACATCTAAGCATAGAAAAATGCTTATAGTACAAGCTACTGGTAGTGGAAAGACAAGAGTTAGTATCAGTATTGTTGATGTGTTAAGACGCCATAATTATATTAAAAATATTTTGTTTTTAACAGATAGAAAAACGCTTGTAAAACAAGCTAAAAAGAACTTTTCTAATATGTTGCCTGATTTACCATTATGTAATCTATTAGATTCCAAGGATAGTCCTGAACAGGCACGTATGATTTTTTCTACATATCCAACAATGATGAATGCTATTGATGAAACAAAAAGTAAGTTTGGAAATAGATTATTTACGCCTGCACATTTTGATTTGATTATTATAGATGAAAGTCACAGAAGTATATATAAAAAGTATCAGGAAATATTTGATTATTTTGATGGTATGCTTTTGGGTTTAACAGCTACACCAAAGAGTGAGATTGATAAGAATACGTATAGTGTATTTGACCTTGAACGAGGTGTACCTACTTTTAACTATGATTTGGACAAGGCAGTTGAAGAGGGATATCTTGTAACGTACGAACCCAAAAAATATGAAACAAGAATAATGAGGGATGGAATTAAGTACAAAGACTTACCTGATGAAGAAAAAGAAGAGTTTGAAAAAACATTTGAAGATGATGAAGAAATAAATGATACTGTATCAAATTCTGCAATAAATGAGTGGCTTTTTAATGCCAACACTATCGATTTAATATTAAAAGAAGTAATGGAAAAAGGTATCAAAGTAGAGAGCGGTACTAAACTTGGTAAAACAATAGTATTTGCAAAAAGCACTAAGCATGCAAAATGTATAGTCGAGAGGTTTAATATTCTATTTCCAGAGTATGGAGATGCTTATATTAAGCAGATAGATTACAGTATTAATTATGTAGATACATTAATCGATGACTTCTCAATCAAAGAAAAAATGCCACAAATAGCGGTAAGTGTTGATATGCTTGATACAGGTATTGATATTCCTGAAATAGTTAATCTTGTATTCTTTAAAAAAGTTAGGTCTTGTAGTAAGTTCTGGCAGATGATTGGTAGAGGTACAAGATTATGTGAAAACCTATTGGGTGAAGGACAGAATAAGGAAAAATTTTATGTATTTGATTTCTGCAATAATATTGATTTCTTTTCAGCAGGTGTTACTGGTACAGAGACTGGCATACAAGAAAACTATAATGAAAAAACATATAACCTTAAAATGATGATAGCCAGAGAGCTTCAGTTACCTCAATATACAACAGATGAAGTCTATTCAAAATACAGAGCTGATTTAGTACTAAATTTATGTGATACAGTTATTGAGCTGAATGATAATAGTTTTTATGTGAAAAATCATATGAGACATGTTGAAAAATATCGCAGATTAGCTTCATGGGGTATATTAGAAACGCTTCAAGTTTCTGAGATTAAAGAACATATAGCACCTATTGTTATGCCAACAAGCGAGGATGATATTGCTAGAAGATTTAACTACTTAATGTATACGATTGAGCTTGCTTTATTACAGAGTAAAGATGCTTCAAAACCTATTAGTATAGTTGTCACTACAGCCACAGTTCTTTCTAGTATGTATAATATTCCACAGGTTAAGGCAAAAAAAGAAATTATAGAATCAGTTATAGGTCAAGACTTTTGGGATAATGTTAATGTCATTCACTTAGAAACTGTCAGAACAGCATTAAAGGATTTAATAAGACTTATCGAATATGGAGAACGAAAACCATATTATACAGATTTTCAAGACGAAATTGTAGATTATGCTGAAGGTGATCCAGTTTTCACGACTAATGTGATGAAGGATTATAAGAAAAAAGTTGAATTTTATCTTAAAGAGCATAAGGAAAACTTAGCAGTATATAAATTGCGTAATAATAAGAGATTATCAGAATCTGAACTTAAGGAGTTGGAAAGAATTCTTTGGAATGAACTCGGCTCCAAAGCTGACTATGAAAAAGAGTACGGGAATACGCCAGTAGGCAGATTGGTTAGAAAAGTGACAGGAATCGAGAGAGCTGCATTAAATGAGGCATTTAGTAATTTCTTATCTGAACAAAATCTAAATGCTAATCAGATGAACTTTGTAACTCTTATAATTGATTATATAGCAGCCAATGGAAATATTGACGATAATAATGTATTGATGCAAGAGCCATTCAGAAGCATTGGTAGTATTACTTCTATATTTAGAGAAGATATGTCTACTGCAAAGCAGATTCTTGATGTTGTGGAAGATATAAGGAAAAACTCTGAAGATATTGCTTAGAGGTTGTTTGTAAGATGGGAGAAATGATGAAATTTGTTAAGAAAATGTTTGTGATTATAGGTGCGATTATAGGTGTAATTTTAGCTTCCCTATTTATATTTGTTTACATTCCATTTACTGTAAACAAGCTATATATGTATAATTCCGAACAAAAAGTATTATGGGAAGCAAAAGATGTGTTGGAGTTTTATGGAGCAGGTTTAGCTGCTTGTGGTACTGCAATATTAGGTGCAGTTGCATATAAGCAAAATAACAGACTTAATAAATTAAACATCAGTCTACAAGAACAATTCAAGCAAAGAGAAGATGACAATTTCATTGCGAATTATTCTTGCTTTGCACTTTTAGAAGCATTGGAGTTTACTTTTTCTTCGAATATCCCATGCAATTATGAAACCCATTATGAACAGATGTTACAAGATAATAGCTATAAAGAAGAACTTGGTGAGACAAAGATGGGGTTTGAATGTAATGTTGATCTAAAACCTATAAAAGGGTATCCAGCTTTGATATATGTAGAAGAATTTGATCTTTTTGTAAGTGACGAGGATACATTTAGAATGAAAGCGTGTCTTTTTGCATCAAATATAGATAATAATTATTCAAGGGTTGCAATACAGGAAAAGAAAGCAAGTTTTAAAATTACAGTTTTAATTGATGCGGAAAGAAGAAAAGAGATAAAAGAATCAATCGATAAATATGATGGTAGAATTAGTGCTGATATGAGATTTGATTTAGTTACCGATAATTATGTCGTTACTAAGTGTAAATGTCGTGCAGAGTTAAAGGGTATTAATTATAATACTCAAAAAGAGATGTATGATACATATATAGTGGTTAGAGGAACTCAACCACTATGCTTTTGGTATGGACATGAACTATCGAGTAAAGAAAAAATAAAAACTAAGATAGAAGAATTTTAGAATATGTGTAGGCATAGGACTTAGGTAGAAATACTTGAGTCTTTTTTGTTATCATATTTCCTATGAGATCATACTATCAGCCTTGAGTTATATCAAAGCAACTTATTGATAAGTAATCAAATTTCGGCAGCTAATCTTCTGCCAATCAAGTTCTCTAGCTTTCTTCGAGAAAACCCCAGATTTTAAGTGTTCTATATGCATATGAACTTACTAATTCAGTTATTACCTAAGAGATTTTATAGTTTGTAGCTTTATAACAGTAACTATAAAAAATCGGAGGTATGTGATATGCGAAAATGGTTTGATAAGAAAAAGGTACATGTAAAAGATGGGTTATGTGACAAGGGATTTTCCATTCAGGATTTCAAGAATGGTATAAACTATCTTTTAGCAATGGGATTTTTATTTAGTTTAGTCTCTATAGTTGAGTTACTATTTAATCTTTTTAGTAGTTCCAAGAAGATAGTAAATTTTACAGAGGAAGATATTAAACAGATTATACAATGGAAAGACAGTTCTGTTAGTCAGTCAAGATCAGTTGCTGATATATTTCTAACATTAGGTATTGTTATAGTAGGTTGGATTGCTTTTTTTCTAGTATATGCCATTGGTATTTGTATATCATCATATATCAAAGACAGAATAGAGCTAAATGGGGTATCTGATAGACTGGAGCTTTTCACTTTAGGAAGACTTTCATTTGATGAAAATGGAGCGTTGAAGGTATATAGAGATTCAGATGGTACTATAAAAAAGAGATTAATTTATAGTGATTTAATTGTCTTAGTACTCCTAGTTATTTTCCTTATAATGCTGATAGCAGTAGGCATCTTTTGTGAGGTGATATAAATGTCAAAGGCAAATTTTAGAAAGCGAATATTTATAGGTATCTTAAGTATGATGCTGTTATTTTCTACAATTATTAGCAGTTTCAGCATAAAAGTATATGCAGATTCAAAAGATAGACTATCTGATTACATTGGAATGGCAGCAGATAAGCAAACTTCTGATTTCACTGAGGATACTTTATCAGCTGACCAGTTAAGGATAATTGGAGTATTTCTTTCAAATTCTTATATTCCTTGGAATACACAGATTAATACTACTGATAATGATGATGAAACAAAGAAGAGTATGGTATCATTCTTAACTGATTCACTTAATTTTGATGAAACAATAGCGAAAAACTTAGTAGAAACAGTTCAGGGAATATCTCAGTCATCAGCAACAGAGTTAAAATTAGGTTTAGGAAAAGCTGATGGTACTTGGTATGATATTGGTAATTGTAGTTATTTTAGTTTCATAAGTGTACATAAAAATGAAGATCTTGTAAAAGCAGGCTATACAAAATTTAGGTTATATTGGACAAATTCAAATGAAAAAACAAGTACTGTATATGAAGGAAATGTTAATGGAGATTATACAGCAAGTACAACAGTAATGAATATGATATTTGAGTCATTAAAACTAGAAACGGGGTATGGTTCAAATATATTAGGTCTAAGTGCGGAGGAGGATTGTGTTTCTCCAACATCTGATACATTCAGTGAGTTATTAAATAAATACACGACAGATGAATTATATAAGGCATCTTGCTTATCTTGGCAATTATATGTTGATGCTTTTGGAAATATTATTGTAGATTGTGGCACAAGACAGTATATTTTAATGCCTGCTTGTATGAACTCATTTGCATGGACTAAAGATGGTATGAATGCAGGTGATTCAGTAAACTTAGTAAATCTATATTCGTTAACTCTTTCGGAAGAGGGCAGATTGGTTACAAGTGATGCATCAAGCTACAAAGATAAGACTACTGTTAGTATAAAATATAAATCCTCGCCAGATAGTTTGTGGAGATTAGTTAGAGGGGATAAAACAACAGGCTGGAGTGATATAAAGAGTTTTCTATTTGTTGAATGGGCAGAGCAGACAGATGGTACTAAGTTGTTCGATAGCCTGCTTGAAAAATATAATAGTGGCGGTAATTGTGTTTCAGAATTTGATATCTCGACTTATTGGAATACCACAACAGGATTGGATTGGAGTACAATTAAAGGAGCCGATACATCGAATGTAAATGTTATAGATGATTTTATTTTCTTTGACACTGTTCAGGCTTTCTCAGCTGCAAATACGAAGACGATGGCGACATCAAAATATGGAATATTTTCAGATGATAAGGGTAGTTCTTTAACAAGTCATTTAAGTACAACTGGTAATAAATTCAGTAATGTGTTAGCAGCAGGTGATTGTGGCTTAAATATAATTACTGGCGATTCTGCTAAGAAGTATTTAGCAGGTATCTACACAAGTTATTGTTTTGCATATTTTGAAGAAAAAGATGCAGTTGGTGGACATGTTAACTACAGATTCAATAAGGATAGTTTACCAAGTCCAGGCACTGGAACATTAAAGATATCAGAATTAGCAATGTCAGCGGAAAGTATGGATAGAGAGCTTAAGTCTATGGCTTATTACTTCTTACATCCAACAGAAGGTGTCGCCTATGTATCTACGTGGTTTAAAAATAAGGTTTCAGGTATTTTGGTTGGTTGGCATCAAGATATGGTTGGTAATACTTCGGCAAATAGTACAACAGGTATTACAAAGTATCTTGGATTTTCAGGTTATGTAACAGTTCCCAATTTACATGATATGGAGTGGACTAATTATCTTTTAAACGAGTATGATAGTTTCTATGTATATATAATCATTATAATTACTTTAATAATGATGGGTTATGTACTCATAGGAAGCTTAACATTCCAAAAGGCATTTTTAGGTATTTTAGTTTTTTCAATATGTGCTTTCCTACCACCTATTATGATAAATGCTACAATAAATATATCAAACAGCGCATGTGATAATATCTATAGTAGTAAATTTACTTACTGGGCATTAGTGCAACATGAGCAGTACATTACAGATATTCAAAGTGCAATAAAAAATGGAGAGTATTCAGATTATCTGCTCACTTTATTTAATAGTCAAACAGAAAATAATGCTTCAGATTCTTCTATTGTTACCCTTAAATGGATGTGTCCAAAGAAAGATAATTATTTAGCCAATATCGAAGAAGAACTAAATGTTTCTACAAAGAGTAATCAAATGACTTCCCTAATAGGTGGGGTATTGAGCCAAAACCTTAGCGGAGAAGATTACACAGGTAGTGCAAAACAGCTATATCTTTACAGAAGCTACACTGATATTGGTAGTTATGCAACATATAGCTATAAAGCTTTATCCTCTAGCAAATTTAAAAATAAGATGGGAACACCCTACATTGATTATATTACATCAACTAGTGGAAATAATTTGTATAATGTATATAAGACATATACATCGACAAGTAATAATAACTCATTACAGAGTTCAGTGAATTTGGGATTCAGTTACAATACGCTTTCAGGTACAAATGCTTGGGATTTAACTTGTAATAGAAGATTTACTGCGGCACTTACAAGCAATACAGTTTCAGGAGCAATAAAAAATGGTTTGGATAATGCTTCATTGACTGGTTTTCAAGTGGCAGGTATTGAACAGACCAACTTTGACACAACAATAGCAGATTTCAGTAATGCTGATGTAAGTTTATCAGAAAAAGAAATCGCTACATTTGCATATGGCATTTATACAGAATCTCCATTCTATTATTTCAGTTGGAATTTGCAAGACCAGTTAGGCTCTGCAAGTAGTGAGGAAGCAGGTATTGTAGATTCGAATTTCCCATATAAGAATTTATTCTTACTGGGTGATGGTGATTATTTTTATAATAATGTAAAAGAGACTGAAGGTGCTTCGGGATACGGAGAAATGCGTGATTACATGGATATGAAGTCACTCTTTACATTTGTTATTCCTTATTTGAAAGCAGCGAATGATGTAGTAGTTGATTGGGATAATGCGAATGGATTATGGCTATATCCAGATGTTGACTTACAATATGATGGTAGTACATTATTAGTACCTGATGATGTAAAATCGGCAGGAACAGATTCCGAACTTTATTACAAGTATTGGCACAATGCAAATGTAGCTCAATTATTCAATATGTACACTCCTTGGGTAGATACTATGTATGATTGTGACTATGCAAAAGGTCAGAACATTGAAGTCCTAGGAAGCAAGTTTTATGTAGAAGATCCACTTAATCCATCATCTTATTATAAGGCTGATACTTCAGGTGAAATAACTGAGGGAAGATATATGGTTTTCTCTAGAAGTGAAATGGAGTACTGGGGATTAACAGAAGCTGATTTAACAACAGTTGAGCAAAAGATAATAAATGTTAGCAAAGATTCTTATACAGACTTGCTTCAGCTGATGGATTATTATAACTTTTCAGATGATGTATTAAATACATCTGCAGCTATGATGGAAACATTTAATTTTAATAAAGAGTTTAGTCAAACATCGTTTCTTAGTGAGGGTTATAATTTATACCCACAATGTTATGAGTTAAAGAACTTCAGTTATGATGCTTACTTAAGACTGATTCTTTCTGAGGCATCAGGTGAGGATTTGCAGTCAAGCACTGGAGAAAGTATTTATACAAGGATTGTAAATAATTCAAGTATCTTTACAGGTATAATAATGATTGTACTTGATGTATTTGCAGTTTATGCTATACCAGCACTAAAGTTATTTTTCATACTTGCGATATTTTTTATGAGTATACTGGTGATTTTATCGGCATCATTACAGATTGAAATAAATCTTATAAAAGTGCTTAGTAATAGTTTAGTGTACCCATTACTAAAGTTCTTGTGTGTCAGTGTGGGGTTCGCATGGCTTATTTCACTATTTATGTCAAATGGTAATACATCGGTCACAAACAGAGGTGGATATTTAATATCGCTTGGTGACCCAACGATGACACTGCTTGTAATGATTGTAGTAAATGCTGTGATAGTAGTCCTTTACTGGAGAATTGTAAGGAAAGCAGCAAAAGAATGTGTTAAGTATGCAAAGGTGGTAGGTACATCACTTGCAGGTATGGGTGGTGGAGTATTAGCCACAATTACTGGAGGAACTATTGGTAAGGTTGCATCTACCATTAGAGGGAAAAACGATGTTCAAGGCATAAATGGGGTATCTAATCCAACCAATATTAATACCAATCCTAAGTTAAGAAGTGAATCAAATAGACCAGATACTGCTCATAGGCAAAATAAATATGAAAAGAAATACTTACAAGCAGAAAAGAAGACTAATAAATTTGAAAGCAAACAGGCTTCATATGATGAAAAGATTATGAAGGGTAAAGCTAAAATTGAAAAGGGTAATAACAAATACAATAAATTAAAAGAAAATGGGACAGAAAGACAGATTGCTAGAGCTGAAAATCATTCAAGTAAGTCTAACGTCAAATTAACTAGGATGAACAAGAAAAGTACAGGTAATGCTATAAAGCTTAATAAAGCCAGAAGTATATCTAGAGTTAAAAGTATGAGAGCAGGAGGTAAAAAAGGTTGTTAATAGACTGATAAGTGGTAGGGACTAATAAAAAAGTTCCTACCATTTATTTTTCCTTTTTACAATCAGTAAAATTGAGCAGGAAAATTTATGTTTGTTAAGTTCCTTAGTTTTCTGTAATTATACTCCCAGTTTTCAAGAACTTAATAGCGAGTATCTCAAATGGGGTATGTCAATATGTGTTTTTGTTACTTTATCTTCCGAGTTGAAAACCCTATCTTATAATAGGCCAGTTTAATCGGCTATATTACTTTTAATACACTGAGGTTACACTCTTAGCGGTTATATAACGTTTTTCTTCAGTTGTTTGCATGAGATGAAATATGGTTGTTAGTGCTGATTACTAGGCATAAAAAATATTTCAGGAGGCAGTTAAAGATGGAGCTATATAAAGAGCTTGTAAATAACAGTAGAAAAGTCATTTGTGATATGGTTACAAGTAAAGACAGTAATATATTAGAAAACAGATTATCATTTTACGAAGATGGTTATTTAATAATGCAGTTGTTTCCTACAAAAGATTGTATATATTACGATGATGATAGATTTAAAAAGCGAAGGTATACAAATCTAGTTGATATATTTCTCTCTAATGGTATAGACGAATTGGAGCTTGAAGAAATAGTAAGATTAGTAAACCTCAAATCATATTCACATAATACATTGACATGTGATTTTGTATTTTACTTTGGTGATTTATTTGAAGTTACATATTTAAATGATTATAACAATGATAATTTTGTTGTTTGGATGATGGCAAATGAAAAAAGAGTAGTTTTAAGTGGTTATAGTGGTAAAATGAAATATAGATCTTTAACTGAAAAAACAAAAGAGGTTATGTTCGGTGAATTTTACAAATGTAGAATTGATAATGTAGAAGAATATTATGATTCGATTGAATGTGAAAATATGGTTATATTAACAGATTATGGCTGTAAGTTTAAAATGTATGCAGATATTTATCGAAGAATGTGCAAAACAAAGTATCTAAATAGTATAAATTTCTTAGAAACTGGTCATTTCTTCAAACTTCAACCAGAGGATTTAAAAAGAGCTGCAAAGAAGAAGTTGCTTGGTATAGAACTTGAAATTAAGTATATAGATAATGGCAATATAGTGCTTTGATTAGAAACAATTAAAACTATATTAGAAGATAGATATAGGCTCAGGTAAAAAATACTTGAGTCTTTTTCTGTGATATATTCTATGAGAAGTGATTATCTGGTTAGAGTTGTATTAGATAATTACTAAAGAAGTGATAAGGTTTGGCAGGTAAATTTATATTTGTTAAGTCTTGTAGCTTTCTGTAATTATACTCCTAGTTTTCAAGAGCTAAATAGTTAGTTCTTCAAATGGGGTAGCTTAATATGTATTTTTGCTGCATTTTCTGTTATGAAATTTATCTGCAAAGATGCCGTTTTTAGCTAGTATATTCTACTTAATACACGTAGGGTATATTTATAGTGGTTATATAGTGTTTTTCTTCAGTTGTTTGCGTGAGATGTACTATGGTTGTTAGTTCCTTTTAAAAGGAAACTAAATTTGGAAAGTAGAGGATATGCACATGAGCTATAGCATGGAGTGCAGAGACATAAAGTTTCTGATAAAAAGTAAAAACATCGGAAGAGTTACGGATATTTGTAATGAAATTAGAAGAGAGAAAAGCGAATCATCTTTTTATGATGAATATTTTGAATCTGAGGATTCTGAATCCGAAGATTGTGATTCAGAATCCGAAGATTATTTAGATTCTAAAGAGTATTTAGAGTTTAAGGAGTTGGATTTTGAAAAGGCAATTGATGATTGTGGTTGGCGAGCTACGTTGAATAAAAATGGAGATTGCATTAGTATAAGTACTTTTTTTGAATATTCTACTGAATATGTCGATACACTCTCAGAAATCGCACCATATGTAGAAAGTGGTTCCTTTATTGAGATGCAAGGCGAAAACGGTACCATATGGAGATGGATATTTGATGGTGGTAAGCTTAGCCTAAAATATGCAGAAACAAAGGCTATTTGGTAGACTAGATTCAATATTATAAATATCTAGCAGGAGCAATTCAGAGGCTCCTGCTTTTCTTATATTAAAAGTATATCATAGTAAAGTGATTATCTTAATGATTTTAGCATTTCTTTGATTTGATCTAGATTCTCATCTGTAATAACTGGATGTGGAATATCTACTCTCCCTAGTAGGTATTCAGTACTTACGTCAAGGATATCTGCCACAGTACATAATTCTGTTATTGTAAGTTCTCTACTATCTTCAAAAGTTCTGTAGACTTTTATTTCAATATCAAGCGCGATTGCCATATCCTCTTCTGAAATCCCTTTGTATTGTCTTAATTCTTTTATGCGTTCATTAACTATTTTCATTTATAATCATCCTCGTAATTTTAGTTTTATATTGTTATAGCATAGCAGTTGCTTTTGTGGACTAGTTTTATTTAATATTATCTCTTGCCAGTTAGATATTGTAAAGAGTTTTTGATAGTCCTCGTAAAATGGGGCATATATGCATCTGTCTCTTAGTTATTACAAACTATGATATAAATTCTAATATGATTTATGATAATTGAACTTATAAACGAATTATAGGGATTTGAAAGGAGATGTTATTATGTATTTTAGAATTTCACATATTAGTTGTATTGGTCATAACGTTTTTGTTACTGGTTATCTAAGTGCCGAAGGAAATAAACCAGAGCAAAAGGAAGACTTAGAAACAATTGTTAAATGTGTACAGGAAATAAATGTAGGTATTAGTAAGATTGATTCTGTTGAGGTTGAAAATAACAGAGTTATCTATAAGCATGTAGAAGCGAGTAACTTATTTTCATTATTAAGGTTCTTAGATATAACATTAGATTTAGACATTAAATACAGGCTTAGTAAAAATATTAAGTTGACTGGCAAGGATGCACTAGAAGAATTAGATAAAATAGCAAAAAATAAGAAGATTAAAGTGATTAGATAGTAGCAGGTAGGAGTGAAAGATCTCCTACCTTTTTCTTGTGTTTATGATTGAAATACTGATTTGTAGTTCTTTAATTCAAATGGGGTATTTAAAAAGGCTCATCTATCTCTTTCTATCATAATTTTTTCAAAGTAGAGATAATTCCTAAGACAGTTTATAGATAGTAAATAACAAGTATGGAAGGAGATTTACAATGAAATATGTATACGTAGATGATGCAGTTAAGATGTTAAATACCTCAAAGGGTACACTTGATTTTAAGAGATATAAGAAAAGATTTGTTCCTAGTGCAAGAATTGGAAAGAGGGTTTTATATTCAGTAGATCAGATAAATCAGTTTCTTGAGGATGAAGTTTACGACACTTCAAATAATAAAATTATTATGTTTATAGGTGAGGGTTCTCCACTCGCAGAGTTTCCTTATCAAATCAACAAGAGTACTGATGATTGTGAAATAATATTTTTCGACACTAGTTTGCACATTTGTTGTGCCTTAGAAGATGAGATATTCAAGTCTTTAGTAGATGGGATTGTAAGTAGAAGAGTTTATACATTGATTTTGCTCGAAGAAGATTTTGAAGGAAATGAGTTTCTTCTAGAGTTTTTAGAAAATCTTTGTAAGTCAGCAAGAGTTCTTTGCAGTGTTACAGATAGAGTTGAAACTATTGAAATTATTAATTCAGATGGAGAGGTATTACAATATGAAGAGTAAGAGGTTAAAGGCAGTAGTAAGCTGTGCGTTAATGGTATCTACTTTGTTATTGAGCAGTGTTCCTGCTTTTGCAAAGGAAGCAAGTATTACAGTTAATTATGATGCACAAAAGTCATTAGCAAGTATTAAAACAACAGAGACAGGTGGGACATTAGTGTATTCTTATAAAGTCGGCTCAACAGCAGAAAATGTTGCATTCCCAGTATATAAGCAGGATTTAGTTTATACATTTGATGTAAATGGAGCATATGTAAGCACGGCAGCAGGAAATTTAAATCAATCAGTATTTTCAGATGATAAAAGTAATTGGTTAGATTTCTCAAAGACTACTCCAACGGTCACACCAACCTCTGATTATTACGAATATGCAAGAAAGTCTAATGGGGTATGTATCTTACCTAATAGCGTGGAGAACAATGATGGTTCTGTTTACATACCAGTTGAAGATGATAAAAAGTACATTACTATTTTAACTTCCTATAAGTATGCAGATAACACTTATAGCGATACCATAACAAGTAACGTTATTTATACTGGAGTAGTAAAATCTAGTGATTTCTCGATTAATGTATCTTCAGTATCAAAAGATTCAACCACTGAAACAATCAAGGTCAATGCTAGCAGTTCCAAAGGTCTTGATTATGCCACTTGTTCTTCTGATAATAAGATTGTAAGATTAGATGGAGTGTCTACTTCAACAGCTTATGAACTTTCAAAGAATGGTACATATACTATTTTAGTTTATGAAAAAGGTAATTTAATACCAAAGATAACTACTTATGAAGTAAAAGGCTTAAGTGGTACAGTAGATACAAATATCGAAGTAGAAAATACAGATACAGAAGCACCAGTCATTACAGTTGCTAATATTCCTACAGACAGGCAATCTGAGGCATTTGAAATAACAATTCAGACAAATGAAAAATGTAATATTAACTTTAACGGAAATGTATTTAATGGAGTATCAGAATCAAAAGTTAATGTTTCAGCCGATGGTGTTTATAAGGTAACTGCTACTGATGAAGCAGGAAATATTTCAGGGCAGGATGTAACAGTTTCTTGCTTCGGTACAGAAAATTCAGAAGGTTGGAATTTAGATAAGGATAACTACTGGAATGAATCAAAAACATATGGTATACTTCCAGTAACTGGAGATGTAGCGTGGTATGTATTGATAGGTCTTAGTGTTACATGTCTTGTAAGTGGGGTTATTCTATTCATGTCACTCAAAAAGAGGGGAGCGAAAGTAAATGAGAAAAGATAAAGATTATATAGTACTTGTTATAGGTATATCACTGATTATGCTAATGTCTGGATGTGATAATAAAGCTCAGACAGTAGTCCCAACAAATGGGGTAGAAGTAGTTATGCAAACTGAAATATCCACTGAAGGAAATTCAGCTGTTAAGTTAGCTGAGGAAAAAGCAAAAGCTGAACAGGTTGCAAAGGAACTGGATGAGAAAGTTCAGGCTGAGGTAGCTGAGCAGGCTCGTTTGACAGCAGAAGCTGAAGCAAATAAGAGTGCGGCTGAAAAAGCAGGTATTGTTGATTCTAGTAGCACAAAGTATGTATGTGCAACAGTTAATGTCAGAACAGATGCAGCAGTCGATAGTGATAAGCTTGGTTCATTAAGTTTAAATGAAGTAGTAAATGTCACTGGAGAGGTATCAAATGGATGGACACGTATCGATTATAATAATTCAACAGCATATGTAGCATCAGAGTATTTAAGTAATGAAAAAACTGTTGTAAGTCAAAGTGCTAGTCCATCAAATGGTAGTACACCAAGTGTTGCTACTGCTACACCGAGTGCTGATACCTCAACACCGAGTGCCGATACTTCTACTGCTAAGAAGTGGAGTTTCCCAGTAGATACGACAACAAGAGAAGAGAGTCTGGCAAAGCTAACTGCAGAAATGATAGCAATGGGATATAGTGGTATTGAGGATAATGAGTCTGGAACGACTGTATTATCAATGACACAATAGTACATAAGCCTATGGGGTATTTACTTCATAGGCTTTTTCATACCCATTTTTAGTTTTAAATCACTGATATAATTAAAGTAGTTATTATGATAGCAGAAATAGACTCACTTACAACAGATATGTTAGCCGATAGCATACTCAAGTGGTCAGTGAAATCTAAGAATTAAATATAGGTTATAAAAGAGCAGATATTCTATGTTATATAGAGTGTCTGCTTTTTATTGGGGTAGATTCAGTATTAGATAAGGATTCATATAAAGACAGGATAAATTGTTCTATTTATCCCACCAATATTAAGTTAACAGTGCACTTATTCTATTCATATAGCTTGATTTTTCAAAGGTAATTTATTATTGATTAAGTCTTATAGATAACTCTAATATAAAAGGTAAATTTCAAAGTGTATTTAGAGGGTTAAGAAAATCAACTATAAGATATCGTTAATCACCAGTTTATTTGTAAGATGATTTATAAACATTGAATATCAATATAGGAGGAATTTGGTTCTAGTATTTAATGTAACTTTGCAAAAAGGATAATGGAGGAGAAATTATGAAGAGTAAACATTTAAAGAGGGCATTATCAAGTGCCTTAGCTGGAGTATTGATTGCATCCAGTATATTTACTGGAAGCATGACAGTAAAAGCAGTTGATACATCTGTTACAGATGGCTCAATATCAGTAGCAGGAATAGGTTCTACAGAAGCTGCACTAGGTTCATGGGTGACATTGATTGAGAGTCCTACAGTGTATAGGATTTACCCATGCGTAGTTCCAGATCCAGACTCATTAACTGATAATAATACTTTGGGGTATGACAATTTTTATCGCTTTAGAGATATCGCAGTTTATGAGGTTTCAGGTAGTAAAACAGATGCAGCAGAGAGTGCTTATTTCTTTACATCTTCGACATCACAAAGTGCTCAGACACTTGGTGAAACAGGTTTAATACTTGGAGAAAATGAAGGAAATAATTTTGAAGAGTTAGGTTTATCGTTAAATCTACCAACACAAGGTTTTTCGTTAAACAATCCATCATATACAGCATTTAGTGATAATCTTTCATCTCAAATTACTACAGATGAAAATGGAAATGTTCAGGATATTTTAGCAAATTATATTGCTACAGTAGATGCTCGTCAAGGCTCCTTATCTGACGAAGCAAAAGATGATTTGACTGATTTAAAGTCGATATCGGGATATGGCACAGATAACTATTCTCAGCGTGCGAAGAATGTTGGTCTTTGCATTGAGGTATGTTCAGTCGGTCTACAAGTAGATGGTGGACAGGGTTATTTATTTAGTTATGGAGATTTATTAGCAACAGATGTTCGTGGTGATGCATACGGGGTATATGATCCTTTAAATTCGGCAGAAAAACAAGGGAAATTACTTTCGTGGTCAGCAAGCTATAATTTAACTTCTGGTGCAAGCTACAGTGTTAATAGTGAATATAATGGTATGGCTGTTTTTCTGAGTTACAATTTAAAGTCACCAAAAGATATTTATAGCCAATCTGTGAATGGAACATTGATGTATACAGATGATGTGAAAGCAAATGTATCTACAAGTACTGAAAATAGCTTAGGTATTACGACATCTGCTTATGCTTCACAATCAAATAGCTTATCAGATTTAGGAAGTGATTCATATAAGGCAGTAGTCAATAATGCTTTAGCTTCAAATGAAGTGTCCTATGCAGAAAAGGCATTGTACAGTGCAGGAAACACCTATAATAATTCTTTAGTAGGTAGTGCAGGTAGTACAAAATCTAATAATGCATTAGGTATTAGTTCAAGTAGTGATATGAACTATGGATTAAATGGTTTTGGTAATTTAAATGACAGTGCGATTTCAAAGATTAATAATGGTCTTTATCTAATGGGGTATTCAACTGTAGCATTAAATATCGGTGAGGATGCTTTATCATTAGGAGATTTATATAGTGCAAAGGGCAGTCTACAAAAGGTATTATCAAATGCAAAAGCAAAGACTGTAGCAAGTACTGTTGATGGTGCTAATGCTTTCGGAAGTAGTTATCAGATTAAATTTTATGCTGATGATTCAAAGAACAGTGTTGTAAATGCTTATACTGATGCAATTACAAGTAATAGTTCTGGTTTGAGTTATACAAATGCATCTTTACAAGCAAGTCAAAAAGCGAGCTATTCTAATGGAAATGTAGATTCACAGGTTAATTCGAGTGACAGTGCAAATTTATTAGCAAATCTCCAAGCATCTACTTTATTGTCTGGTAGTGTAGAAGGTAATAAGGCTAATGATGTGTATACAGATGCAACTGGAACTATTTATGCGACACTCTCATACATGGTTAAGAAAACTTATGTAAGTAGTAACTTGACTCAGGTGACTATTGATCAGTCAATAAATGATAATGGCGACTTAAATGTCAATGTTAATGATGTCAAAGCTACACAAACTGCAGATTACTTAGTAGAAGCAAATAAAGAGTGGAATGTATCAGATAGTAATCAGGCATATGCAATCATATATAGAACAAGTGATTATAATATGAAAGATGCAAATTCTTTAGTAAGTCAGATGGTAAGTGGTTTGTCTGATAGTATTTTCGATGAAGAAGGAGCAAGTGTCTTAGCTTCAAGATTCCAAAAAGAAACTGGGGCAAATGTTCAAGGTTTCAAATACCTTGGAACTGGTGTCAATACTTCAGTAACTGTAGGAAGTACAACAAAAGAAGGTAGTGATGATTTAACAGGATTAAGTGTATTAGTCGTTTGTGCGAACAGGACAATCATAAATACAGCAGATAGCACAGATAGCCTTGCTAGTAATGAAATCAATTATGTGTATCCAAACTTACTTGGAGAAAAGTCAAATAAAAGTGGTATTACATCATTTACTAATTTGATCAGTGGAATTCAGTATCCAGAAACCGTTAAAGATAATAATAAAGGAGACTTAACCGATTATAAAGGAACTAATGCATTACATTATAGTCCATCTCAAGGATTATTTGGGGTATCGGCTCAGAGTCCAAAAGATTTCGATTCTGCTAGTTTTCCATCATACGCTTATAGTATCAGCAGAGGTTTATGGAATGACAATTTAGTCTTAAGTAACTATCGTGGAGTTACAGCAACTGATAATGGGGTTCAAGAATATGTGAAAAATACTCTTGGTATGAAGATTGGTATCAAAGGTATTCAGACGGGAGTATCAGCAGGAGAAAATGTCGATGCTACGTTATTGGCAAAGAAATTTGATCGTTATATTTTCTCAGGTAGTATGCTTAGAAAAATTACTGATAATAGTACTGAGTCAGTTTCAGTATACGACACATATAAGGTTACTCATTCATGTAATAAATATGATTCTTTAGATTTAGATACAGCAAGTAACAGTAATGATAAATCTGTAGCATTTAGTGTTACAACCTGCAAGTGGACAGACAATGTACTTTCATTTGTAACCCAAAGTGATAAGACACTTGCAATGTATGGCGAAGTCCCATACAAAATGTATTACCCAACATTTAGTTCAACTGGGATACTTGCTTCAGTAGCACCAACAGTGGTTTATGCAATGTCAGAAAAAGTAAGGAGCATGACACCATCAAGTATTCGAGGTTATTCTTTAAACTGTGATAGTGTAGCAGCAACAGGAAAAGCTGATTCAGAGACAACAGCAACAGGAACAGCTGCTAAAAAATTAAGTGATAAATTTGGTGGATTACAGATTGTATATGCAGGTGGTAGTATTCATGCTTCAGCAAAGGATAATATTGAAATTTCATTGATTTCTTATAGCCTAGATTTATCAAGTACAGAGGTAAATGGAAAGTCTCTGAAAGAGTCATTTGCAGCTGAAAATATAAATTATAAACCACAAGAAGAGCATGAAGCTTACGTGGATGCTTTTAAAAGTCAGTTGATTACTTCACCTTCAATGAAGGTCTATGAAAGTGATAATGTTACTGTTAGAAATAATAATCTGTACTATGTACTTACGTATGCTAACGAAACAAAGGTTATTAAAGATACAGTGTCTTCGTCAATTGCGTTAGAGTTTAAAAATGGGGTATTAACAGATGCTTCAAAGAATAACGCTGTTACAGATATTGCAAGTGCCTATGGAATATCTGAAGCTGAAGCTACTCAGATGTTTAACAATTCTGGTATTGAGCAACAAGTCAAAGATACATTTGAAGATTCCTTAGATAGTAATAATTCTTCAAAGAATAAATGGTACACTGAAGACAGTATTACTATAGTCCTTAATAAGTATGTGACAGTAGTACAAGGTGGAGATTTATTGGTAGATGATAAGATAGATATTACAGCAGGACCAAGTCAGAATATATATTCAGCAACGCATAATTTTGAAAATGGTTTTAAATCAGAGTGGTTTATATCATTATCATTACCAGAAGAATTTGTCATTGGTGATAAAAAGTATAACTTAGAAGGTAACAATATCATTATTAAAGATCAGCTTATCGTGGGCAGTGCATTTGTTATCAGCGATGCTACAACAGCAGATATGAAAAAGTAATTAATATAGTTAAAGAAAAAGGGTAAGTTAAATACTTACCTTTTTTTCTTGCCTTGGGTTATTGTGGTCTTTGCGCCCTTGCTTTAAAGCCTTGTACGGCTTGTTTCCTTATATATGGGACAAATACATGGACTGCTTAAAATACTTTTAAATAAATCTTGCATAGTTTTTGGACTAGAGTTATATTACGAACACAAACAAAAAGGAGGTACAATTATATGAAAGTATTGGACTTGTTAGAGGAAAAGGCACTATTGGGAAAACGTTATAACAGTATCTGTATGAACATAGAAATTATAGGTCGTGCACCAATTATCACTGACGAAAAGGCTAGAAAAAACTTTAAGCAGATGCAAGAGGATGTTAAACGATACACAGAAATTTGCGATAAGCTTGCTGAAGTAAATGCGAGGACTTTTATTGAGACAGATGGTAGAAGAATGTCAGTAGCGACAGCATTGGATTCTATTAGACTATCTGCTAATGATGGTATAATGACATATATGCCTGGTATACAGAACAGAGATGAAAAGGATTTGTATTTTGAAGTAAATAGTAGGATTAGTTACAACATTGATACTGCTAAGTGGAATGAAGATGACTTCAATGATGGAAAGCTTGTTGATCCTAATAATCTGATTCAAAAGGAAGATTGGTATAAGGACTTCGCCAAAGTATACACTACCAAGTTAACCTATGCAGTTCAGCGTTCAAATGCAATAACAGAAGTCTAAAACATTAGCTTGGATAAAGAACCCTGCAAGTCAGATATAAAAATCTGATTTGCAGGGTTCTTTTATTTTGCAAGTTAATATTAATAAGCTCAAGAACATTAGGTATACATAAGAATTAAGTCATTTCATATCACTAGATTTAAGAAGGAAATATTAAGTGATGAAAAATACATATCATATTTAATTTCGTTTTGTCAGTTCAATTGTGAAATGTAAATATCAAACTAAAAGTAAAAGTCAGACAGGTATTTATACCTTGATATATGCAGTTGTATATAGTCAGTGCTTTTAAATCAGATATTTTATTTGATATCTATAGAAAACGGAGGAGTTAATTATGGAATTTGTGCCTAGTATATCATTATTAGAAAATAAAGAGGATGTTATGAAGACCTTAAGATTATTCGCAGAGTATATGAAAGTAATTGATATTATGCAGATTAGTGAAAAGTATGTTAATAAAGATGGTAGAGAGTGCTTTGCGTATAATAACAAAGAATTTGTATGTGAGTTAATTAGTAAGGATGCTATGAAGCTGGCATCTTTTTATAATACTCATTTTAGTCAAAAGTATTTTCCAGAGTTGGTAATACAAAATAAGATGTTTTATTTAGGCTCATTTAATGATGACTATTATGAGAGTGAATATAAGTCAAAAGATTTTCATACCAATATGGGGTATTTCCAGAGTGAGCTGTTCACCATAAAAGATGGTAAACAGACAATTGAAGTATGTGAAAATGGTTTAATTTGTAGGGATTTAGAGTTTAATATTAATAAATATTTTAGCCTAGCAGAATTAGATGGTTTATTAAAAAGGGGATATTTCATTACTGGTATAAGTAAGAATGCCAGACAAGATATAACAGAGTGGATAGATGGTTTTAATGATAATATGGTATATGAAAATTTAAGAGTAGCATCTACAAGACAGAAGTTATTAAATAAATATTGCCGAGGTTATAGCTCACATTTAAGTGTAGATCATAAACATGATGTTTTTACAGTGGCGATGTGCTACAAAGAGCGCCTTTACAAAGGAAAGAGATGCGAAACAGAGATAGAAGCAGCATGCGAACGCTTTAGGTTAGAAACTGAATCAGTTCATGAAGACGATTGGAAGTATCTATTTAATATTAAAAATAGCCATTTAAATCAGAGATGGGAACTTGAAAAGTATATCAGGGGCGAAATAACTCAGCTAGGTTTACTAAGAAAGACTTTGGAAATGGTAGCACGTAATCCTTATTTAGTAATTAGATTTAACCTTAGTGATTTATGCAGAAGTATGTGTATAAATATTCAAAGCTTTATGGTTGATGAAAGAGGTTATATTGTAAATCATTATGGGGTTTCATATTCTGCTTTAGCTGATTTTTATGCCAGTGGGTTATTAACCGGAGAAGAGCTTTTCAATCAGTATGCAGTAAGAAGTTTGGAGGACTTGACCAATTACAAAGTCTATGTTGAACAAGATGCTTCAGATGAATAAAATAATGAGTTTAATATTGAGATAGATTATAGATGGTAGTTCCAAATACGTTTTGGGACTACCAAAATTTATGTTTGTTTGTATCAAATTGGTTTTGATAAATGCAAAATGGATTTTTGGAAGATTCCAATTGTATTAGTAAAACGAGTTGAAAGGTGGAGAGCTATATGAAGAATGAAGTTTTAAGATTATCAACAGCACAATTCGCAAAGGAGATTGGAGTGTCAGTTCAGTCTGTTTGTAATTTTGTAGAGCAGGGGAGATTAATCCCTTATGAGCAGACAGTTATTGGTGCTAAGTTATCTTCAAGTGGACAGGAAGTAAATAAAATGAGATATACATTTACTAAAGACCAAGTAGAGGATGCACGTTTCATTTCCAGAAAAGGTAAGGGAAATAATCATGTACTAGCTTTATGTATAGCAGATTCTGATGAAGAACTTGTAAAAGTACAGGATGAAGCAAAAGAGTTATTAGCAGGCAAAAATAGTTTGACTGAGGTTAGTAGCATCGGAGAGTTCTATCAAAATTCACTGGTAGAACATGTTGATAATTGGTTAAACAGTAAGGAGTATTTAAAGGGATTAGAAAAGTATATTGAAGGTGTTAGGGTTAAAGCAGAAAATGCTTTATCTATATCGTTAGAGTCTGAGTACTTAAGAGAAAAATCAATATACGATATAATAAAAAGAATTTGTTTTAATAGTCTGACGGCTAGTATGATATTAAGTAGTAGGGTAGATGGTAAAAATGCTGACCTGACTGATGAAGAAATCTCCCTAAATTATAAGATTTCAGATTTCTTAGAATGGTATGAAAATTCACTCTTACCTATTTATATGAAAAAGAATATTGTAAAAAATAGTGATATTATTGGTCTACCCAATAATAAGGTTTACGAGGATCAGATAGGTCTTCTTAAGTTGGCTATCAATAAATTAGACATACAGTATAATATTACTAAAAAGAAGACAGCTCGTGAGATGCGTAAGTTTTATGAAGATTATGCATATCCTGAAAAGTTAGGTGAATATAAGGTAGAGATAGGTCAGCTTGTTGTTGATACAGATGGTGGTAGAAGTATTAAAAGAGTAATCGGAAAAGAATATCTTAAGTTAAAGGCTAGCTATGAAAGGAATTACATTAATAGAAAGCAGAAGAGTGTTATTTCAGCAAAGACTGATGATAATAAAAAGATTGCTAAAATTTTTACTATCGAAAGTATATTGACAGATGATTTGGAAGGCTTTAAGAAAGTAATGATTCGTGTAGCTTGTCAGGAATTTGGTCAGACTTATATCTTTGGTGCAGATAAGTTAAATGCTCAGGCTAAGGTTGTACTTGATGCAGTATCTACTGCAGGCTTTCTCAAAGTTGAGTATCAATAATAGGGTTTAATTAAAAAAATATCAATTTGAATGAGGTGTTGTGATTAGATATCATAGCACCTTATTTTTGTGAGTTAAATTATAGTAAGTCAAGTCTTGTAGTCTTTGTTAAGTTTAAAGTGAGTCTTAACGGTGGTATTTTAAGCTATAGTTTAGAACACAGATTCAAAATGGGGTACTTGGTCAGGGCAGGTTTCATAGTTGTAATTGCTATAAATAACCGACTGACTTTCTTTAAGAATGACATGTTATATACAAAATAGACTTTTGGATTTATCAAATAGCGATTAAATGATTTAAAACACATTTTGAGATTGAGTAAGTAGTAATTGATATCCATCTACTGGATATGGTTATGTGCAAAGTTGCTTTAGGTAAGCAGTAAACGGATATTTGTTTGTATCAAATAGTGATTTGAGTTAATAAAGTGTGTTTTGTAATCTTTAAACTAGATATTGGTATATTGTAAATGTGTTTTGTAATCTTGTAAGTATCCTTTGGGTTTAATCAAATTATATTCGGAAAGTATCAAGCTGGTTTTGTATCCCATCAAATTGCTATTGGATGCTTGATGGCATTTCTGTAAAGAGATAGAAGGCAGCCAGTATTTAGAAGCAGATTGTAGCCATATTTTTCGATAATAATGCTTAAGCATTATTAAATACTTGTTGTAATATATAAAATAGCACTTTGCTTGTAAATGACATATAATCCTTGACTTCCTATTTACTTGCAGTAGGTATTTATCTATTAAGTAGATATAGGATCATGAGATAATTTATGAAGTAGCATATCGTTTCAAGCCTAAGAGGTGCTTAAATAATTCTGTAGTTCTAGTTTAGATAAGAGTATAAAATAAGTTCTTATCCAAATGGGGTATATAAGTTTACTGATTTTAAATTCATCCCAAAGGACTTTCTTCCAGAGTATCCATTGAGTTTGTACTTTATATGTGATATAAAAAGTAACTGGTCTTGCATACAGTCAAATAAATTGTAAAGATAATTTACGGATATATAAATAAATAGTTAGAAGTGTTTAATTGGATTTGCAGGTCTTATATGGGTGTGCAAAGATTTGTTTAATTAAGTATAACGAAAAATAAACAAAAAGTTTTCTTCTGTTTTATTTTTTCGTTTTTGCCCATGAAATGGCTCTAAATCGTGTTTCCTAAAAAATAGAGCTAAAAAAAAGTGTTTAAGAAAGGAGGTTGTTGTATGGCAAGTAATAGCGTGAGTTTCTTCTATAAGCTTAGTCAGGTTGAGTATGGTTTGCAAAGCGAGTATGACTTAGATGGGAAACCAATTAAGTACTTGCAATTACGAAGAGATGTCTTTAAATCAATTAAGGAGTTTGTAACTAGATGTAGTTGGACTAATAGTGTAAATACAAAGTTTATAGTAGGCAATAGAGATATTAGAAGTTCAAAGGCATTGGTGGAGGCATATGAAAGAAAATTTCCCAATAGTAAAGCTAAGTCAGCTGCTACATTTAGAGTTCAGAGAGCAAGCATTTCAAAGTTACTTTTTAATATGTTTGGTGAAAACTTTGATTATATTATCTTATTTGAAAGTCAGGAAAAGTTATTAGAAATGCAAACCAGAGTGGATATTGTTAAGAGTAGTAATAGAAATCATGACTTTCTAATCGATGGAGTCGGCTCAAAAATTAATTTATTATCTTGTAGTGAATCTGAGGATTTAATAGGTCTTGATGATTGTAAGAATGAATTAGATTTTCTTAGCAGTTATTCAAAAGATTATTTTGAGAGAGCTACTCAAAGCTTAGATATCAATAAATTGAAGTATCTATGCAGTGTATTAGAGATGGATTCAATTCTATATAATGATGGGGAACAGATTGTTAATCAACAAAAAATTGAGATACTTACAGCATTCCACAGCGCAACTAAGAGCAGCGTTGATTCTATGGTAAAAGTTTTTAGTAAGGATACAAAGATTCAGGAGATAGAACCAATCTTTGAAGATACAGAGATTAGCGAAGATGAACTATTTGATAATGCAAATTAAAGAAGGGTGGTAAAATATTATGACAGATTTGGAAGAGGTTGGTTTAAAGGAAAAACAGCGAGTACTAAGAGTTCCAAGCAAGGTAGTAGAATATGAAGACAATGAATTTAATAATCGTTTTCAGATGAAGACAAGTTTTTGGTTAATTAGCCAGTCTAAGACTAAAGATTACAATGCTATTGTTGATTTATATTCAAGGGTAACAGATAAATTTCTGTATGGGATCGACTATAATTTTGATGAAGAGACAACTTTGTTTATTGAGTCAGAAATGCCCTTTGCAGATGAAATAATTCTAGAATATGGTGAATTTGCTGAAAGCCTATTTAGTATTGTATTTAGAACTTCATGTATGATGTCTGGTCTGGATTATCAAGTTTAGTCTATAGTGTAAATGGAATATGTGTTATTGGGGATAGGTCAAAAGCCTATCCCTTTTACTATGGAAGAAACTCGTATAAAGTCTGGTTCTGTGTCCTGCACTGGTAATGGCTTGCAATTGGTTCTCAAAGTGCTTGAAATGAAACACATTGTATCAATAGTACTAACTAATTGCCTTGATGATTGGCTATAGTATCCGTTGAAGTAGCCCTTTTACTATGGTAATCTAACACACAAGTTCGTAAAGGTTTAAAAAAGTTCGTTTGCTCGATATTTGCCCACACAGGCTAATAAGGCTCTGGAGGGTAAATCCTTTGAGTGTGTATAGAAAAATCGAACACAAGCGGACATGCGCATCTGTATTTTCTGGTTATTGAAGAAACGGTAATTTCGTCTGAAGATATTGGTTCAGAAAAGCGTGAATTTACGGACATTGTAAATTGGTTGAAATTATGGTTCGTAAAAGTTTGATTTTGACATTACGGAAGTTTGCGAAGTTTCAATACGTTTACGGACTTTATAATTCAAAGATTTAACGAAAGGAGGAGATCTTCTATGGAATGTAAAGAGTTTGGTTATGCAAGAGTTTCTTCCAAAGGTCAACATGAAGATAGGCAATTAGAAGCTCTAAAGGAGTATGGTATCAATGGTCGAGATATTATAGTTGATAAAGAAAGTGGTAAGGACATCAATCGTTTGGGGTATCTCAGTTTGAAAAATAATATGTTACGAAGTGGTGATACCTTAGTTGTAAAAGAACTGGACAGATTATCAAGAAGTAAGGCTGACATTAAAAATGAACTTGAGTATTTTAAACAGAAAAGTATTAGAGTCAAAATTCTTGATATACCGACTACAATGGCTGATTATCCAAAAGGTCAAGAGTGGGTGCTTGAAATGGTCAATAATATATTGATTGAAGTTTTAGGTTCTATTGCTGAAGAAGAAAGAATTAAAATCATACGCAGACAGCGAGAAGGAATTGAAGCTGCCCATAAAAAAGGTATTGAATTTGGTAGACCTAATATTAAGAAACCTGAAAACTGGGATGAAGTTATGTGTAAAGTTCAATCAGGTGAGATGAAAATAGTTGATGCAATGAAAAAACTTGGGATTAAGAAAACAAGCTTTTACAAGTTAAAGAAAATGTATCTAGTGAAAGTAGCTGACTAGAAATAATTATACGAGGAGAAATCAAATGGAAATAAAACACATCGAAATTACAGAAGAAATGGTTCGTAGATATATGAAAAATGGAACGTTGACTGCTGAAGATTTTTGCGAGTATGCAGATGGTTTAGATAAAGGTATAGCAGAAGGAAAAATACTAGATGATACCGAAGGAGAAATATTAAGAGTAATCAGAGAGATACAAGCAGCAGGAGAATCTATTCCGTATGGTCTGCTATCTTATCAATGGTGGTTATGTGTTTGAAAATCAGTTAGTATAAATTAAACGAGGAGATTTATTATGGTGTATGATAAAAAATTGGTGCTACATATTCCACATTTTGCTTGGATAGATTTAAATTTGATTGAAGTTGATCATATCAGTTTCAAGGAAGATTTATACAAAGTATTTGAACAGATGGGAGTACTCTCTTGGTATAGTACAATGGTAAAAGGTGCTTACAAAGGCAGAGAGTATGAAGAAGAAAACTTAACAATTTATTGTGATAGTATTCTTGTAAATGATATTATTAGTGAGTTTATAGAAATAGTGCGTATGCATCATTATGAACTTAGGCAGGAGCTGTATGCATATGAGCTTGGTAATGAACTTGTAACTGTACAAATTGATTTATGAGAGGCTTAAGATGGAATGATATAATTAACTGCTTATTGAGGAGGTGTTAATATGATTTATATCACAGGAGATACACATGGTAGTTTTAAACGCTTTGCAAAAAGTAAGTTTGGTGGTCAGTTGACAGAAAAAGATACAGTAATCGTATGTGGTGATTTTGGATTGCTTTGGTCTGATGATAAAGAGTACCAATATTGGAGAGAGTTCTTTGGAACTAGAGATTACACAGTTCTTTGGGTAGCAGGCAATCATGAAAATTATAATATGCTTTATGAGTTTCCAGTTGAAGAATGGAATGGTGGAAAGGTAAGAAAGATAGTAGGCGATAAATGTATTCATCTTGAGCGTGGTCAAGTATTTAATATAGAAGGAAAGACTTTTTTTACTTTTGGAGGAGCACAAAGTCATGATATCCAAGGTGGAATACTTGAATTAGATGATCCATCATATGATATGTTACGTCATGAGGCAATGATGAAAAACTTACCATATCGTGTGTTAAATGAGAGTTGGTGGAAACAAGAGTTACCAACAGAAGAAGAAATGCAGGAAGGTTTGGATAACTTAGCAAAAGTGGGTTATAAGGTCGATTACGTTATCACTCACTGTACTTCAACAGAGACTCAGCATCGTCTTGAGGAATATTATGCTAAGACAAGTCTAACTTCTTATCTTTATAGTTATGACATTTTGACTGAGTACTTCAATAAGATCGAGATGCAGCTTGATTTTAAACACTGGTTTTTCGGACACTATCATGATAATATATCAGTAGATAATAGGCATCAATTGATATATGAATGCATGCTACCTTTGAGTTTCTTTGAAAATAAGTAATAGATAGTAGTAAATAAGTTGATATATTGTATTAAAACAAGCAGGTCTGATTTAGATAGACCTGCTTGTTTTAGTATAGGAAGAATTTATTTTATTAGCTCATTTGTTCGTTTCATTGTAAAAGAACTGATTGCATTAGGTAGTTTTTCAAATAACTCTTTCTTTGACTTGCATTCAATATAAAATAACTCTACCTCGTAATTATGAAAAGGTACTACTAACTGACTCGGAAACTCAGTTTTTGTTAGTCTACTCTTTACAATAGTTCTACATAAAGGTAAAGTTAAGTTTCGGTTTATTATAAAACTGTAAAATGCCATGTTTAGTCTCCTAGACAGAAGTTGTTAATAGTGTCCACCTGGATTACCTGTTGGACAATTCTGACTTAGTCCGTCTGGTAAATCTTGTACACAATCTGATGTGCAGTTGCTTGCACAGTTAGATGTGCAATTACTTGGAGTAACAGTGCAGTTAGATGTACAATTTGAAGTGCAATTTGAAGTACAATTGCTAGGTGTAACTGGAGTTGGTGTTGGTGTAGGAGTAGGTGCTTGTGGTACTACCTTTACTGCAGGTTGAGATTCACTAAAGTAATCGTTGATGCAATAACCTTCTGTTCCATCTGCTAGTCGTACCTTTACCCAGTTGGTATCCTTCACTGTTGCGATGACTATAACTGCGTCTCGATAATCATAACTTCCGATTTGATTTGCATTTAGATTATAATCATCACGTACTGGAAGCGTTGTTGAATTTACATACAATATCTTATCGCATAACATAAATATTGATATGACATTTATGCTGATTTTATTTTCAGAAGTATTATTATACTTATCGGTTGCAATAATTTTGACATTCTGTGTACCCTCTGTATCGAAAGTCGTTGATGTTGAACCATCTTCAAAGGTCAATGTTACATTGCTTGTATCTGATACACTTGTATCTATTGATTCGATCTTTAATGTTTCCCCTAAATTTAATGCTATTTCTGATATATTGACTGTAATAACTGGTGCAGTTGTGTCTACTACATTAACTGTAAATTCAAGTGTCTTATCTTTATATGTAACGATAGCTTCATAACTACCAACTGTTGTAGTGTCTACTTTTGACAAATCCAAGGTCGCATTTTTCAATATACTGTCAGATGCCTTTATGTAATCAGATATATTTGTGCTAAGATTATTACCTGATTCAACTTCTATAGTTTTACTAATGATTTCTATTTTCTGAGAATTGAAATAACCTGCAGTGCCTAATGTTCCTGCTAATAATACTACTGCTGTACCAGCTGCGATCTTCTTATTTCTATACATTTTTCTCCCCTTGATATATAAGCATTTCTGTTTTGATTATAAAGGTTGCACTGTTGTTTGTCAAAAAAATATGGTATTATTTGTAATATATAGCAACTTTATACTTGGAGGATAATACATGAATAAGTTCGGAATGAGTCCATGGATATTCACAACAAACAATTGTAATCTTCGATGTCCATATTGTTTCGAGAGGCATTACAATCAGAGTATGAGTCCAGAAGTTTGGGAAGCAACAAATAACCAGTTTCTAAGTTTATTTGAAAAAGGTAAAATAGACTGGCTTACATATCGTTTATCAGGTGGAGAACCATTCTTCAACTTTGATGAGTGGAAGGATTACCCACTGATAATGAAAGAAAAGCTCAAGGAAAAATTTAGATGCTCTATGATTACAAACTTAACGATATATAATGAAGAAATTCGTGATTGGATTCTAAGTAATAACATAGGCACTGCAGTATCGCTTGATGGAGTAATTAATTCAAAGATTGATATAAATGGGGTATCTACAGCAGGAAAAGTAATGGCTAGTATAGAAGATTTACGTAGACATAATCACCCAGTTAACATATTATCTGTAATGAGTGATACAAATTTACCGACTGGAGAGTTAGTTGATTTAGCACAATTTGCATCTAACTGGAACTTACCATGGAAAGTTGATTTTAATCATTTTGGTATCACTCAAGAGGACTCGGATATTATGTATGAAACAGTTGTGAAGATAGCAGAAAAACTTATCAGCAACAGTTACAACATGGGAATGTTTACATTCAATATGATGGACATTGGGGTAGCATGTTCAGGTGGTTGTGGTGCAGGCAAAACAGGAGTTGCAATTGACACAGACGGAAAAGTATATCCTTGTCAGACGGTAGCAGGTAAGGATGTCATTTGTAACATAACAGATGACATAGATTTATTAGATGTATTAAAGAGCCAGACTTCATACGATGTTGGTTTCAGGTACGAGTATCCAGAGGAGTGTAAGTCATGCAAAGCATTTTACCATTGTAGAGGCTCATGCCACTTAAATCACGATGTCAACCGAAACAAGGCTTCATGTGATTTACTCACTAAGGTCTATCAGTTATTTGTAGACAGACAATGTTTTCCAATGTAAAGATGATGTTAAAAAGCAGGTCTGAAATGACCTGTTTTTTGATTCAAAAATAAAAGAGTGAGAATCAATGAAAATTGTTAGGGTAGATTATGATTATGAGTATGATAACTTTATTACAAAAATCGCCCAAATAATTACAAATTTCGCCAAATCCAACAATTAATATTAAAGCTATTGTATATTTATATTAAAAAGGGTAGGTGTAAGATGAAATACTATTTATTTAAAGGGACAGACAAAAATACAGTTTTTATTATACCAACAATTGAGCTTTCAAGAGATCACTATTTTTTAACATTAAGTTTTATGATTTTTTATTTAGGAATAAGATGGGAAAAGTAAATTACAAATTAGTATTGAAATAATAGATTAATTAGGATAAAATAGAAAAGTTCTACTCCCCAGTAGGATTTTATACATGAGTCACTACTCCCCCCAAAAATTGTAGTGGCTCATTTTTGTGTTAATGAAAATAATTTAAAATTAATATGATAAATTATTACTAATATTTGTATTAATTTAACTTGATATAATCACTTAAAAGTAATAAACTTAGTTCATACAAGATGTTGGGGAATATATTGTAAGGGGGATGCTAAAATCAATTGATTTGAATATATACATTTTATTAGTTACAGATTCCCAAGTGGAGCTGTAGCTATTTTTATTTCAAAAGAACAGTGTGCAAAATTGAGTAATGATTTCTTTTGGTAGTTAGTAAAATATTTGTTTATTATAGTGGAGCCAATGATACAAATAATATCATGGTGTATCTAATACACGAGTAATGATAACTAATTAAAAATTAATGATACAACCAAAAACGATTTTGATTTTAAATTATTTATTATACTGATATAATATATTCAATTATATTATATAGTAAAACGAGAGGGAGAACGGATGAAGAAAATAATTTTATGGGTGTTGTCAGTATTTTTTGTTTTAATGTCAATTGGAGGATTTTTAAGTAATTTTATATCAGGTATTTTTATGCTATTAGTTGCAATAGGATGTAATCCTATATTTGTAAATAAGCTAGATAAATTAGGGATTAGACTTAAAAAGCGAATTTATATTCCAATTTTAATAGCCTTGTTTGTTTTTGGAGCAACGTTATCATCAAATAAAAATAGTTTAGAAAATAATAATGAAAATGCTCAAGCGTCTAATATAACAGAAAATGTTGAAAATATAGCATCTTCAGATGCAGAAGTAGAAAATAAAGTTGATGTTGCTGAATCACAGAATGATACACCAAAAGTAGTTCAGCCTAATATAGAAGCACAACAATCAATATTAACAAATAGTAATAATACAATTAATTACAATGGTAGCAATTATAAAATTATTGTTGTCGATGGTGGGAATCTTTCAGGAAATAGACAATCTAACGTTGCAGTAGACGTAGGATTTGGGGATAGAATTTATTGGGGATTAACAAACGAATATAGTCAACTTGTATATGTTATCGCTGATAAAGTCACCTTGCAAGATCCTAATACTGAAAAAGTGTTATCAAGTGGAAGATATTATGCTGATGAGGCAAAAGTTTCTGGAACAGAACGTTCCGATTTAGATGAAGGTCATGTGATAGCAGATTCATTAGGTGGGGTATCGAATGCTTATAATATTACTCCACAAGATAGTGTATTAAATAGATCTGGTAATCAAGCATATATGGAAAAAGTATTGCGTGACGCAGGTGGATGTACGGATTTTGTTGCAACTATAACTTATCCAGATACAGCTACTCAAATACCTTCACATTATCATTATGAATATATTTTAAAAGGAAATAAAGTAATCGATGATTTTGATAATATAAATCCTGATAAAGCAATTGTTACACCTACAGTAGCATCTACTATTGCTACTATACCTACATCTGCACCTATTAGTAATTCTTCGGGTGGAATTGCTACACCAGTAGATGAAAAAATAGAATTAAACAGAGTTGATACTAATAAAAATGGAAAAGTGACAATTGCTGAAGCTAAGGCTGCTGGATATGCGATGCCTATTTATTCAAAAGATTGGTTATATAAATATATGACAGATGCTGATGGAGACGGAGTAGTGGGAGAGTAAAGAAGAAAAGATTAGAGTTTGCAAAACATTTTGAAATTGGGAAAAGAGCATACAACCAAATTTTTGAGTGATTATTCAAAAATGATTATGATGAGAGTATCAATGATACATTAGATTGAAAGTAGAAATAAGCCTATACGAATTTTTAAAACTTATAATTGAAGTAAAAGTAAATTAAAATGTTAAGAAGATTGTAAAAATATAAAGGTGTAAAAAATGAAATATAAAAATAAAAGCTATGATACAGAAGAAAAATTGAATTTTTACAAAAAGAGCATATTAGAAATTAAATCATGTGAATATGATGATCATATTATTGAAATTTATAAAGATAAAGAATGTATTGGTAAAATAATTATTATTCAAGAATATCAAATAATATGAATTAACAATTTCTGATTAGTACTATAACTTTAATTTAGTAGTTTATCTGTATCTTTTAATTCACTAAACTAAAATAATGTACATAATCAAAACGATGTCGGTAGATTATGAAAATGAATATGATAATTATCAAAGATTCTTTTGGAGCATTTCTTGAAGCGTAAACGAAATGGTTTGTAATTCCATATCAGGTGTTTTGTTTTTAGATGAAGGCATACCAACTCCTGCTTTGATGTCAACTGTAAAAGATTCATTATAGGTTCTTGTGGTAGATTTATATTCTATATCGAATTTAACAGGTCTATCTATATATCTTTGTTCAAGTAAGCAAATTCGTGATTGTCCTGGTGCAATAGTACAATTTTTAAGTTTACCTAAAAAATCAATGCCCTTTGTGCAATAGCAATTAGTGAAGTCAAAATCATAATAAAATTTACTAATAGTTGCAGTACTAGTTCCAAAATTTTTTATTACCAAATATAGTGAAGGATTTCCTGTATCAATTGATTCACCGTATATGCTTAATACTGGTCTGGTTGATTCTTCAAGCATTTTTGAATTTTGGCGTAAGGTACGAATAGAAATAATTATAGCTATAATGCTAAAGGCTGTAGTTGTTATTATAGTACCCAATTGAATCTTGTCAGATATTGTCATATTTATGTTTTCTCCTTCAAATTTATTTGGAATATTAAGTATAATGGAAGTATATCACAAATTCTTAGATGAGTTTACTTGGATTAGAGTAGCATATAGGATGGGGAGGCGCAATAAGTTAATTGTTATCGAATAACAATAGAAAGATTCTTGAATTAAAATCTATTATCTGCTTAAGAGAAAGGGTGGTTAGCTGCTGAACTAACCGTTGTCTCAATTGATTGGGTTGTTACTTCGTTGATATTTGTCATATGAACCTCGATTTCTGCATTGAAATTAAATGCACAGGCACAAGTTAATAAAGTTATTATAAATCTTTTGACAGCTAACCAAACCCTTCTGAAGAGAGGCTTTTTAACCACTCTCTTAAACAGATAATAATGTATTATATCATAATAAAATTAGCAAAACAAATAAAAGTTAATACCACATTGACAACTGAATATGATAGTTGGATAATATATGTATATAAATTTTATACAAAATGAGAGGGGAACTATGAGTAAGGAAGAATTGTTAAAGATTGTTAAGGCAGTAACTGCTGAAGGAATGGAACATTTTGATCGTAATAAGACAGTAGGATATGGGTTAGCAAATAGAACTTTAATACCTTTTGCAACTTTAGAAAGCCATAGTCGAGTTGTTAGGAGTGAGGGAACAGATGAAGATCATGATGTAATGATATGCTTTGATGATAGAGGGTGGATACTATATGACTCAACTGTACAGGTAGGTGCAGGAGTGCAAAAAATTATAGAAGATAATACATATGAGTTAACACAAGAATCAGTTGTCAACAAGTATTATGAAATGAGTTTAATTGAAAGAATGCATTTTATTCATAAAGCTTATGATATTCTGTTTTCATCTAGTCACAGGTCTGATTTAAATTAATAAGAACATGTTGATTTTCAGCCAACTATTATATTAGGTAGTTGGTTTTTTTATTCACTAACATATTCTCTGCTTAATTTGCTGATAGTATTGATTTCGAGGCATAGGTTAATATTGAAGAAAAAGAATAATAATTAAAATGGGGTATCTAATAATGAGACAGGGATAGAGATAAAATCTATCTCTGTTTTTATTTGCGACAAAATAGGTGAGAAGTATTGATTGCGTATCAGATGAAGCATATCTACTAAGAAGAAGGTTGATTTTTCGTGAGTAGTAGCTACTTCCAATCGAGGTGTTTCAGAGTTAACATCACAAGGATATGTTACAGCGTATGCATCTAAGGTGTAACAAAATCAAGTCAGTTTAACACAATTTCTAAGGTGAAAGCTTAGGCTATGTATGTCCAACATAAAAATTTATTTGTTGGAGGTAAATTCATGGCTGATATTCAAAAAGAAGTTGAAGATTTAGCAGGAGCATTAGTTCTAGTTGAGGTAGCTTATAGTAAAGGCATTATTAATCAGGCAACTTATGAGGCAGTGATGAACAAATTTCGTAGAGGGGAGACTGAATGTAATGATAACAATAACTAAAGAAAATTTATATATAGCAGACATAAAAGTAGCAGTTTACGGTCGAGTTTCTACTGATAAGGAAGAACAGCAGATTTCGTTTGCGTATCAGGCAGATGATTTGAAGAAGATAGTCGATGAGCATGATAATTGGAAATTTTACAAGGGTTATTTTGATGAAGGTGTTACTGGTACTTTGGCAATAAAGAGGGATGCTTTTCAGACTATGATAGCAGATGCAAAGAAAGACAAATTTGATATGATTGTAATGAGAGATGTATCAAGATTTGCTAGATACACAAAAGAGTTTTTAGAATATCTCGAAGAGATACACAAAAATGGAGTAGTTGTGTATTTTACATCTTACCATTTTCTTAGTAATGACCCAATGGCTAAAATGACACTTCCGATTTTAGCAGTAGTAGCCGAGCAAGAATCCGAAAATAAATCGATATATACCAATAAAGCACATAAGCAAAGACAGGAAAAGCAGTTTCCATTTGGCTCAGATAATCATTTTGGCTATGATTTAATTAAAACAGAAAAAGGGTATCCAAATAAATATAGAAGAAACGAGGAAGAAGCAAAGATTGTTGAAGAGATATATGACATGTCTTTAAATAAAGATTTAGGATGTAGACTTATAGCAAAAGAACTTATGCGATTGGGATATAGAACCAAAACTGGCAACTTAAACTGGTACACTTCTACAGTGTATGGACTTTTAATTAATAAATCATTTTGTGGATATTTAGCATATAATAAATCCCACAAAGATGGTATTCATAGTGAGAGATGTAAAAATAAGAACAAAAATGAACATCTATATGTTAAGAGTGAAAATATGGACACTATTATAGATGAAGATACTTTTAACAAGGTTCAACAGAAATTGCATAGTAAGGCTAAAATATCTAGCCACCCACAATTAGATAAGAACGGAAACCCTTTAAAAGATAAAAATGGTAATAAGATAATGAAGTCTTTAGGATATAAACCTATTATAGATGTATATGCTAAAAAACTTCAATGCCAGTGTGGGAGTTCATTTAAGAAAAATTATATTCGTAGACCAGATGCAAAGGGTAATCGAGCAATTGGTTATACTTGTAATAATTATGACAGCTCATTAGTGAGATTAACTGATGATGGAGAAATAAAGGAAAAATGTAATTTGACTACATTTGATAAAGTGAAACTTGATATGAGTGCATTAAAGATCTTCGATATAATATGGATAGATAGGCGGAAATCAGTGCAGTTAGCCTATAATATGATTATAGACTGCTATAGAACAGAGATGACAAAAAAGGTACATAAAAATCCAGAAAATTTAGAAAAAGATATTATTAATTTAAATATAAAAAAAGAAAATACATTAGATATGTTCTTTTCAGGTAAGCTAACAGACGAGAATTTTCAAAATATTTTAGTTAGAATCGACAAGAAAATTATGGCATTAAAAGAAGAATTAACAAATATACAAGACGATTTTGAAGAGCTATCCTCGTTTGATGAAAAAGACGAAAAAAAGAAAATAATAGATTTTCTCAATATGACTATTGAAGCCAGTATAAATGTTTATGGTTATAAAGAGATCGATCAAGGCTTTGTAGATAGTTTTGTAAGTAAAATAGTAGCTTATGAAGATGGTAGCTTCGATTGGTATATTAATCTGAAGGGTCAATGCAATAAACAAAGTGAATATAAAAACAAATTTGCCAAGAATTATAAGAACCGTTATTTAATTGATGATGAAGCAATACCTATTGCTGATTTTACAATTAACTATGAAGATGCATGCAAATTTGTAAACACATATGGTAGAAAAAGTTTTCAGAAACCTGCATGGAAAGACATTAAAGTAAAAATCTTAGCTACATATTAATACTCCGATAAGTGACCAAACTTTATAGTTTGGTCTTCGTTTTGCCTATCGTTTGATTCTCCGTTGTACCGCGCTATGAATACGGGGCATGATGGGAGTTTATCAACAGGTCATAGTAATAGTCCCAAAGATATGCTCTCCCGTTTAGAGACTATGGTACTTATGGGAATGGACATGCCGGTAACTGCGATAAGGGCGCAGATCGCATCTGCAATTGATATCATTGTTCATTTGGGAAGACTTAGAGATAAGACTAGGAGAGTACTTGAAATAGTGGAAGTACTTGAATACAAAGATGGTACAATCGGAATGAACGTTTTGTATCGGTTCATAGAGTATGGTGAAGACGAGAATAAAAAAATCATAGGGGAACTGGTTAAATGCGGAGATGGACTTGTTAATACGTACAAATTGCAAGGGGCGGGAATCAAAGAGGAGTCAATTTGAAAAATGATAAGTATATGAAAGATAAATTTATTCGCATAAAAGAAATGAATATAAAACACATGTATATAGAAGATATATATAAGAAATATAAAATATCCAAGACCCAATATTTAATGTCACTATTGAAAGGTGTGTTAATTATTTTGATAATATCATATTTGTTTTATGAAAATCTGTTATATGCGATCATATTAATGCCCTATGTACATATTTATATTAAAAATTCGGCGCAGGAGATTCAAAGAAAGAGAAAACAGGGGTTATTAAATCAATTTAAGGATGGCATGCTTGCAGTTTCTTTTTCTCTAAATGTAGGTTACTCGGTAGAAAATTCATTTAAAGAAGCGCTGGGAGAGTTGATTTTGTTATATGGGGATAAAAGCGATATTGTTATCCAGTTTCAAAATATAAATCATAGAATTGATATGAATGAAAACATTGAAGACGTATTAGATGATTTTGCAAGAAAAAGTGAAATTGAAGATATCCTGTATTTTGCTGAAGTGTTTCGATATGCAAAGCGAAGCGGAGGGGATTTGATAACCATTATTAGAAATACAGCAAATACGATTAGCGAAAAAATTGACGCAAAAAACGAAATTGAAACAGTAATTAGTGGCAAGCAGATGGAACAGAAAATAATGAGTATTGTGCCATTTGGAATTATTTTATATTTGAAGCTCTCATCACCAGAATTTATTGAAGGACTTTATGGAAATGTAGTAGGAATAGTGGTGATGACAGTGTGCTTAGTATTATATATATTATCATATTGGTTAGCTCAAAGAATAGTAAGAATTGAGGTATAAAGGTGCTGATAGTAAGCTTAATCATATTAATATTCGTAATTACTGGGCTTATATTTACAAAAAATTATAAGCGAGAAGAAATTGAAACACTGAATAAAAAGCAAAATTCATTTGTTTTGGTGTATTCGCTTTCATTTAAAATATTGGATAAGTTTATAATAATGGATAAGTTAAAAAGTACTGATAAGTTAAAAAGCACTGATAAGTTAAAAAGTATTGAGAAGCTTAAAAGTACAAATAATAAGAAAAGTGACGAATATTTAAATAATGCGAAAAAGATATCAATTGTAATATTCATGTTAAGTATAACTAGCTTTCTGTGTGTTTTGTTGACATTTGCCGATTCGAAAGGAAGTGTTATTAACGATAATGCTGTAAACCGCCCTGCGAATGTGGAAAACTCCGAAAATATAGATATGAATGTGTATAAAGTTGGAGAGGAGACTCCCTATGAAGTTGAATTTAACGTAGAAGCCAGACAGTATAACGCGGAAGAAATTAAACAAAACTTTGTGTTGGCATATGAATATGTGTTGGAAAATATGTTAAAAGAAAATGAATCGCTAGAAAACGTTACAAGTGATTTGAACCTTTCGACGGTTATCTCCCAATATGCAATTAATGTTGATTGGTATTCAAGCGATTATAATATTGTAGATTATGATGGCACTGTATACAATTCTGATTTTGAAACGAATAATGTAGATTGTATTCCAATTCAGCTTACTGCAAATTTAAGTTATCGGGATCAAACTTGTGAATATCCAATTGATATTAAAGTATTTCCACCATACTTAACGGAGGAAGAACATTTTATTAGAGCAATAAAAAAAGCTATTGCACAAGCATCAGGTAATAGTATATATGAGGATAAAATTAATCTGCCAACCGTTGTAAATGGTGTTCAACTAGAATATAAAGAGTCAAGTAAGGATGATACCGCAGGTATAATCGTAGTACTAGGAATCGTAATGACAATCGTTCTTTTAGCGGGGATTGAAGGACAAAACAAGAAAGAAAAAAAGAATAGGGATATGCAATTGAAATATGATTATTCAGAAGTTGTATCAAAACTTACGTTGCTTGCTGGAGCCGGAATGACAATTTCTAGAGCATGGGAAAAAATATCTTTGGATTACAAAAAACAACGAGAAAATAATGAGTCTAAGATGCATTATTCATATGAGGAAATGCTAATAGCATATTACCAAATGAAGTCAGGAATGGCTGAGGGAAAAGCTTATGCTGAGTTTGGAAAACGCTGCAATATAAAAGAGTATTTAAAATTAGGAGCCCTATTGCAACAGAATTTAAAAAAAGGAACAAAAGGCCTTACACAAATGCTTGAAAATGAGTCATTAGAGGCATTTGAAGAGCGCAAGAATATTGCTAAGCGATTAGGTGAAGAGGCGGGGACAAAGTTATTGGCACCAATGGCAATTATGTTAGTCATTGTTATGATTATTGTGATAGTCCCTGCGATGTTATCATTTAGCATGTAGTGAATTATATCTAGTAAATGTATTTAAGAAAATGTATTTAAGAAAATGTATTTAGTAAAAAAATAGCATGAAATGGAGGGAAAACATGAAAAACTTCAAGAATTTTATAGTTGAGGATGATGGAATGGGAGTAGTTGAAATAATATTGATTATAATTGTATTAATCGGGCTTGTAATAATATTTAAAAAACAATTAGTAAGTTTAGTAAATACAATCATGTCAAAAATGACAAGTCAAGCAAATCAGATTTAAGTCAAGCAATTCGATTTAAGGAAAAGCAATACAAAGCAATTCAAAGCAATATAAAGCAATTCAAAGCAATATAAAGCAATACAAAGCAATATAAAGCAATACAAAGCATTACCATTACAAAGCAAGGTTAATCAAAGCAGTTCTAAGAAAATCCAATCAAATCCAATCAATTTGAATCTAATTAATCAGGTCAAATCATAATCAAATCAACAAATATAATACAATCATATTAAATCCGCCTAAGTAATACAAATTATTTTCAGGAAAGCTAAAAGTATATGGATAAAAAAATAAAAGATCAATTAAAGGGACAAATCACCGCTTTTGCAAGTCTAGTTATTGTATTGGTTTTGTCCGTGGTGTGTGCATCTATTCGATCAGTATCAATGTCAGTAGCAAAAACAAATGCGAATATAGCTTGCAATCTTTCGGTGGAGTCTGTATTCGCAGAGTATTCAAAACCGTTACTTGATGAATTTGATATACTATTTTTCAAAAAAACAGATCAATTAGAGTATAAATTAAAAAACTATATAGAAGAAAACACAAAATATAGAACAGGCTTTACATCTGAAAAATTGCAGTCACTTAAAATTAATGAAATGATTATGGCTACTGATAATGGTGGTACAGTAATGAAACAAGAAATTCTCGATTATATGAATTATGGGATTCTATCAGAAGCGGCACAGTTAATTATTGGAAGTGAAGAACAGGTGAAAAAGTCAGAAAAAACAAAGGAAATAGTAGATAAAATAAGTCAGTGTGAAGAGTATACAAGCCAAATTGACAGGATTGTATTGCAGCTTATCACTAAAGTTGAAGGTTTGGATACGAATGATTATGGATTTAAATCCAGGCATAACAAACCAATTGCTGTTGGAGAAAACTTCGTAAAAGCGTTATGTATAGGAGGTGTTACTGCAAATAATGTATCAGTAACTGATACCAAGGTATATGACGTATTATATATAAAATACATAAATGCTTTGGAAATATTAACAAATATGAATTTCCACGCAGAATCTATTATTGAAGATGCTAAAGATGAATTGGATGAATCGGATGAAACGATTCAAACGAATGATAATGATATTAATTCCTATGAGTCAGTATTTCTTAGAAATTATGATGAGTTTAATACGTTGATAAGTTCTGTGCTTGAAAAGACGCAAGAGGCAATTGCAATTGCCGAAAGTTATGATAGTGCAATAAAACAGGTAACTAATTCAGTTGATAGCACAAAAAATGATGTTGAAACGAATCGATCAATCATAGGCGATGAGCTAGCCAATAATTTTGGGGAAGATTTATCTAAACTGGGGGATTTCGAAAATGCGCAGTCACGTTCAATTTGCGATGTTAATAACATATTAGGCGCGCTCAAAAGAGATCAAGAAATATTGAATAATGCGCAGAAAATATTCAATTCGATAAATAAGGAATTAAACCAAGAAAATGCGGAACAAGCAATGGCTTCAATAAATAAATGTGTGGATGCTATTTCAAAATTTGACAATACAAAATTGGTTTTTGATTATTCAGGAGTGGATTTTTCTTCTGATTCAGATGGGCTTGGCGCAATAAAAAAAATAATCAGTACGATTAAGGATGGGATGGTGGGATTGGTAGTAGAAGAACCTTCAAAAATCTCACAAAAAAGTATTCACATCGATGACCTAGCATCTAGTCAACAAAACGGTACTAGCAATTATTGGAGCAATATTACAACTGGAGCAAAGGATAATGTACTTTATAACGAATATTTATTTTCAAGATTTAATTCATATACAGATTCATTTGATTCAAAGAAAGAGCCGATAAAAACCGATGATTTGTTAGATTATAAATTAGAATATATATTGTGTGGAAATGATAGTGACTTGGAAAATATAAAATCCTCTATTTTGCAACTCTCACTTATTCGGGAAGGTGCCAATTTAGAATATCTTTTTACAGATAGTGAAAAGAAATATGAAAGTTATGCATTAGCGTTAAGTTTGCTAGGTTTTACAGGGAACTATGCTGTAATTAAAGCAGGACAATATTTGATTATGTCGGCATGGGCTTATGGAGAATCAGTTATTGATATGAGAAAATTATTCCGAGGAGAAAAAGTGGAAGTTGATAAGAATAAAAGTAATTGGACCTTGAGTCTGACAAATTTATTAGCGATGGATTTTACTTCAAACAGTTCCAATGCCGATAAGGATAAAGGCTTTAACTATGAAGAATATTTGAGAGTACTTATATATATGGAAAATCCTAATAATAAGTATTATAAAACAATGGATGCGATGGAAATGAAAATGATTGAAAAAGGAAACAAAGATTTTAGATTAAAGAATTATATATATTCACTCAATGCAACAGCCGTATTTTCGATTAATGGTAAAACAAATTTTTATAATCAAGAAATACAGTATGAATATTGAGAAATTACATTATAAGTATTGAGTAAATAAACTATGAATAATCAAGAAATACAGTATGAATATTAAAGAAATATAAACAGTTATAGAAATATAGCGATATAAAAAAACATCAAAGGAGGTGGATAAATATGTCCTCTTATTACTACCAAAATAAAAATTTCATTTTCAACGATGAACAGATTTTTCTTAAAAAAGTTAATAATATGCCCAATAATAAGAGGATGTATTTGTCTGCCTCCTCAACAGTGGAAGCTTCAATTGTCCTACCGCTGTTCATTTATGCAATTATGACAGTAACATATCTCATTCAAATCGTAGGTCTTCAGGTGAAGGTTCAGCAAGCCTTATATAATGAGAGCCGAAAAATGGCAAAATATATGTATGCCTATGAAATGGTAAATGGTCAAAACACAAGCGAAAAACAAAAAAATGATTTGATAAAAGCAGATAAGGATAGCGATAAAGAGGAAGGGTACAGGACGATTTTAGATAATGGAATAGGAGTCGGAATTGCACAAACATTATTTATATCAGAGCTTGGAACGGATTATATTAAAAAATCTCATATTGTGGGAGGCGTTGCAGGCTTTAATATGATGAATTCAAAAATCATGTCTAACAATAATATGATTAATATTATTGTTAGTTACACGGTTAGAAATCCATTTGATATATTTGGAATTGGAATTATGACTTTTACGCAAAGCGTAAGTACGAATGCATGGCTAGGAGAAACAGATAATGCAGATAAACCGGTGGAACCATCTAATACAGATGAGACCATTGTATATATTACGCCAAATGGAAGTGTATATCATACAAATAGAAACTGTTCATACTTGATTTTATCGATTCATGAAATTCCAGCAAATGAATTGGGAAATCAAAGAAATGAGAGTGGCGGAAAATATTATGCATGTGAGAGATGTGGCAGCAAAAGCGCCGTTGGAAAATTTTATATTACTGATTATGGTGATAGATATCATACAACAGTTAATTGCAGTGCGCTTATGAGAAATGTTATGGCAGTTCGGCTATCTACGGTATTAGACAGAAAACAATGTAGCAAATGTAAGGGGGATTAGTGATGGAAAGTATCATCAAAGTTTTTATATTGAGCTATTTAGCATACCAGACATACAAAGATATTAGGGAAAAGTCAGTATCACTTAAAAGCATTATCATATTTTCACTTGCAAGTGTGGTCATAAATATCTGCATGAACAAGATATCTTTAATTAGTATGTTTTTAGGAATCACGGTAGGATTATGTGTGATCCTAATGGGGAAACTTATGAATGACGGGATTGGTTCTGGGGATGGGGCAGTTTTAAGTAGTATTGGAATATTAATTGGAGGCAAAATGTGCTTGCTTGTTTTTATATTAGCAATTACAATTTCTGCTGCAGTTGTAATTGTACTGCTAACTTTTAAAAAGGTAAAAATGAAGCAAGAATTGCCATTTATACCATATATATTATGCGCATATATGTGCATTTTGATATAAATCAGGAAAGCCTTAATGCGAAAGAAAGCTGAATCAAGCAGAAAAGATTGATAGGAGCGAATATGAAAAATCAAAGACTGAAAGCATCGTATACTGTGGAAAATTCATTTATTATGCCGTTATTTATAATTATTATAGTACTCCTTTTATATGTATGCTTTTATATTCATGATGCAGTAATATTAAAAAATTCGGCATTAAAATTGGCAATTAGAGCTGAACGCAGCGAAGAAGATTGGCAAAGAGCTGAATTAAGGCAAGAAGGAATTGACTATATCAGGGAAAAGACAATATGTACAAAAAATATTAACGTAATTATTGAAAATAATAAAGGTGATATTAAGGTCACATGTACTGGTTACTTTTCATCAGCATTAAAATGGATGAATCAGACAGGACTTTTAAATCAAAGTGCAACTGTAATAAAAAGCAAACCAGAAGAGTTCATACGCATTATTAATGCAGTAGAGGATGTTATAAGGTAAGGAGGAAAATGATCCAAGAAAAATATTTAAGAGATAATAGCAATAATTATATGATTCTTGAATCACCAGAAAAACCTGGCGAAGAAAGTTATCAGATTAAAATGCTTTTAAAAAACACATTAAGCAAGTTCTTACCAGTCAGTCTAAAAAGTATTAATAATAGCCAAAGTTATTGTTACGACATTTCTTCAAAGCAGCCGCTTTCAAGAATGTACGAAGGAAATAATATTAACAATGATGATGTGATAAATATTGCGATGCATATTTCACAGATTACTTGTGTTGTAAATGAATATCTTTTAGAACTAGATTATGTAGTTTTAAATGCAAGATTAATATATATGAATATCAGTGATAAAGCATTATATTTTACATATTATCCATATTACGAAAAAGATTTTGGTGAGTCATTAAGACAATTATTTGAATTCGTTTTAGAACATTTGGATCATAATGACAAAAAAGCAGTAATGCTAACATATGGTATTTATCAAAAGATTCTTCAAAATGATTACAACATAGATAATTTAATTGATAATATATTGGAAGATAACGAAAAGGAAAATCACGAGGAAAACAGCGATCTTTATGAAAATGGAAAATCTTATGAAAATAAGAATCTCAATAGAAAAGAAAATATAAATAAAAAAGATAATATTAATGAAAAAGAAAATCTTGATAATAGAGAAAGTATCAATATAAAAACCAGTCTTAATGGACAAGATATAGATAGTCATAGCAGAAATTCAACAAAGAAAAGCTTGAAAAATCATCATATAATTGAGAGTGTTATGTCAGAAGTTATTGAGGATGAAAAGGAAGTGAGAAATATTAATTTGTTTAATGTTTTTATGGCAGTAAAAGCATTATTTGTAATTATAATGATATTTACCGCATTTAATGTCATATTGCCTAGATATAGAGTGATTAAAATTGGGTTAGTGCCTGCGGCCATACTGATAGCATTGGTTTTGATAGCCTATAAACTAGTAGATATATTTTATGAAAAAAATAAGTCCTGTTTTACTAAGATTGTTAAAAATAAAGAAGAGGTTGAATATGCTGTCTCAGTAGCAAAAATGGATACTATTTTTTCAAATATATATAAGGGTGTTACTGACAAATTAAACACAAAAGATCAGGCAGAGTACGCTTGTACGCAATTGCTTTCAGATTTTTTGAAAGAGTCAACGTTATCAATAAATTGCAGACTTCTTGCACAAGATGATTCAAGTAATGAAAAAGAAATAGCGATAAGAGAAACCCCTTTTATTATTGGTAGTTATACATCAAAATGTAATTATGTATTAAGTGATAAATTAATTAGTAGAATGCACTTAAGATTCACAAAAGAAAAAAGTAGTGGAGCATATTTTGTGGAAGATCTTAATTCCACGAATGGAACATATATAAATGGTGACAAAATTGAACCAAATCAAAAAGTACAGATAAAAGATTCGGATATATTGAAGATAGCAATTATGCAATATAGATTTACGATAGATTAGATTGTAAATCCTTTTGTAATATGATATTCTTTGAGTAGAAATCGACAAAAATTTGGAATTTCAAATATTTTTAGGAAGGTCAATTACAATATGAATATTAATATTTATTATGGTGGAAGAGGTCTAATTGATGACCCAACAATATTTGTAATTAATAAAATTCAGCAAATACTAGTAGAACTTAATGTAAAAGTTGAAAGATATAATTTACATGACTTGAAAAGTACAATTACTACCCTACCTCAGACATTAAAGGAAGTGGATGCTGTTATATTAGCAACAACGGTTGAATGGTATGGGATAGGCGGATATATGCAGATGTTTCTTGATTATTGTTGGCAATATGGTGATAAAAGTAAGATAGGGGAACTCTATATGTTTCCTGTTGTAATGGCTAAGACTTATGGGGAAAGAGAGGCGTCTCTTACACTTAGTAATTCATGGGAAATGCTTGGGGGAAAGCCAGTGAACGGATTAAGCGCATATGTTGATGAAACGACAGATTTTGAATTCAATGGCGACCATATTTCAATTATAGAAAGGTTTGCAGAGACAATATATAGAACGGTTACCCAGAAGGTTAAGCTATTGCCATCAAGTAACAATACAATTAAGCAGTCGATAATGAAAGACACAATTAATCTTACTCCTCAAGAGAATGAACAGCTTTCTAAGTTTGCATCAGATGAGACATTTGTTCAGACACAAAAAAAGGATATAGAAGATTTATCAAACTTGTTTAAGGAGATGATGAGTGATAAAGAAAATGGTGGGGATGATTATTATTTAGCTTCTCTAAAAAGCAAATTTGCACCAGTATTAGATTTCTCAGGAACTTATATGATTATGATAAGTGATAAGGATAAAAATATTTTGATTACAGTAGATGGCAGTGCAATATCAGTTGCTTTTGGAGATAATGCTGAAGCTGATGTGATTGGAAAAATGAGAAAAGAAATATTTGATAATATTATTGCTGGAAGAATGACATTTCAAAGAGCATTCATGACAGGAGATATGACTGCAAAAGGTAATTTTAAAACGCTTAGAATGCTCGATGAAATATTTAAATTTTAAGTGAATATAAGCGCATTATAATGGTAAAGTAATTGTTACACAAGTATTTTCATCTGAAGCTATGTTTAGGTTGCCACCGTGAGCTTTCACAATCCTATTTGCTGTAGATAGGCCGGTACCAACATGATCGGTTTTGGTTGTGAAAAATGGTTCGGTGACATTATGTATAATAGTACTATCGATTCCGACACCTTCGTCTCTAATTGTAATAGCGACGGAGTTATCTATAATATCAGCAATAATGGTAATTGTATCATTATCAGAGGTTGCCTCGAAAGCATTTTTCATTATTTCAATAAAAGCAAATTTCAGTTTAGAATAGTCTCCATTAATTTCGGGAATATTGCTGGCTATATCATAATTATAATTTCTAATACTATTATTGGTATTTGACTCGTATAGGTCATCCATAAGATCGGGAATGGTCCATAATAGATCCTGTAAATTCATAGGTTTCAATTCAATAATGGCACTATGCCGATATAGGGCTTCTTGGTCCATAAATCGCGCTAGATATGCAACTGAACTTTTAAGCTGCGGCCATAAGTTAAAGTCAGCTGTTTCGGGGTGTTGACTTTCAATAAACTGCGATGAGCTACTTGCTATAGAAATTATATTTTTCATTTTATGTGAAACATTGGACATTGTAGCAGATGCATTTTGTTGTATTCTTTCAATTAAACTGTATATTTCAGGGTCTTCCTTTTGCACCTGTTTTAACAACAGTATGTCTTTTTCACTAATCATAAGTGACTCCTCTCGTATAGACAAGATATCAATATAAGCTAAAAATAGTATTGATATATGCTTGCTTCTAAGCTATTATATATGTTAATGAGTATACGCTTTATGTAAAATTATGTAAATAAAAGGTTTGCGACATATTTTGACATATTATAAAAAAATTAATTGAAAATTGTTGTAAATTGTTATAAATTAATATTTATTGTTTACATTATAAAAGGAGTTTGACACTCAAGTTAATTATTCTATTATAAATAAGTGGATAGGAGAGAAGGATATATAATGAGAAAAGATGATTGTATTTTTTGCAGATTAGCAAATGGAGATATTCCTACAAATGCGCTTTATGAAGATGATATTGTGAAGGCTATTTTTGATTTATCACCCGCATCTATGGGACATATAATTATTTTGCCCAAGGAGCATTTTGATAATTTATATTCGATTGACGAAGAAACTGCAGCACATGTATTTAAAGTGGCAACAAGACTTGCAAAAGCGATTAAAGAGGCGCTAAATTGTGATGGTATGAATATTTTACAAAACAATGGAGAAATAGCAGGGCAGACAGTGTTTCATTTTCATATGCATATTATTCCAAGATATTTAGGGGATAATGTTAAGTTTTCTTGGAATCAAGGAAAGATTTCTGAGGATGAAATAAAAGATTTGAAAAAGAAAATTCAGAATAGGTTCAAGTAAAAATAGTGATGAAAAGTATTTGCAAGAATATAAGCTGGATATTATAATTATATTCAATATTATATTCAATACCAATTTTATTGCGTAATTTTATGGTATTATAAATTGATTCATATATTTATGAAATAGGAGGATTTTAGATGATACAACTTAGTAAAGGCGGAGCGTATCTTATCAATGGAAATGAAGTGATTGAAGATGGTGCAGATATAGCTGCTATATTAAAGAGCAAATTAGGTGAAAATGTACCTTCAAAGAAAGAAGCTGCTAAAAACACATTAGCTTATGAAATTTTAGAAAAGCATAATACGTCAGGAAGTATGGACAAGTTAAAGGTTAAATTTGATAAATTAACCTCTCATGATATTACTTTTGTTGGAATTATTCAAACGGCACGTGCATCAGGGCTCGAAAAATTCCCGATTCCTTATGTACTTACTAACTGCCATAATAGTTTGTGTGCGGTTGGTGGAACGATTAATGAAGATGATCACATGTTTGGACTTACATGCGCTAAAAAATATGGTGGAATATATGTACCACCTCATCAAGCAGTTATTCATCAGTTTGCAAGAGAAATGCTTGCAGGCGGTGGCAAGATGATCCTTGGTTCAGACAGTCACACGCGTTATGGTGCACTGGGTACAATGGCAATGGGTGAAGGTGGACCAGAACTCGTGAAGCAGTTACTTGACAAAACATATGATATTAATATGCCAGGCGTTGTTGGTGTATATATGACTGGTGAACCAATGAAGGGTGTAGGCCCTCAAGATGTTGCACTTGCAATTATTGGAGAAGTATTTGGTAATGGCTATGTTAAGAATAAAGTAATGGAATTTGTTGGACCAGGTATTTCTAATTTAAGTGCCGATTTCCGTATTGGTATTGATGTAATGACAACAGAGACAACATGTCTTTCCTCTATTTGGAAAACGGACGATAAGATTAAGGAATTTTATGACATTCACGGAAGAAGTGCAGACTTCAAAGAACTAAATCCAGGAAATGTAACTTATTATGATGGAATGATTTATGTTAATTTAAGCGAGATAAAACCAATGATCGCAATGCCATTTCATCCAAGTAACACATATACAATTGAAGAGCTTAACGCTAATCTTTTGGATATATTGGATGAATGTGAGAAAAAAGCGCTTGTAAGCTTAGGCGGTCAAGTTGAATACAGCTTAAAAGATAAAGTTAGAAATGGTAAGTTATATGTTGAGCAAGGTATTATCGCTGGATGTGCTGGCGGTGGATTTGAAAATATTTGTGCAGCAGCTGATATTTTAAGAAATAAGAGTATTGGCAATGATGAATTTACGCTTAGCGTATATCCTGCAAGTACACCAATATATATGGAACTCGCTAGAAATGGTGATTTAGCTGATTTACTTGGAACGGGTGCAATTGTTAAAACTGCATTTTGCGGGCCATGTTTTGGAGCCGGAGATACACCTGCTAATAATGCATTTAGTATTAGACATTCTACTAGAAACTTCCCTAACCGTGAAGGGTCTAAGCTACAAAATGGACAAATTTCTTCAGTTGCGCTTATGGATGCGCGTTCAATTGCAGCGACTGCAGCGAACAAAGGGTTCTTGACATCAGCTACAGATATAGATGTTGAATATAAAAATCCAAAGTATTTCTTTGACAAATCAATTTACGAAAATCGTGTTTTTGATAGCAAAGGAATCCCTGATCCAGATGTGGAAATCCAATTTGGACCAAACATTAAGGATTGGCCTGAAATGTCAGCACTTACAGATAATTTAGTATTAAAGGTTGTTGCAGAAATCCATGATCCAGTGACAACAACAGATGAATTGATTCCATCGGGCGAAACTTCATCATATCGTTCAAATCCACTTGGACTTGCGGAATATACTTTATCTAGAAAAGATCCAGGATATGTTGGCCGTGCCAAAGAAGTTCATGTTGCTGAAAAAGCCAGAATCGCAGGAGAAAGCCCTGAAGAAGCATTTCCAGAAATCAAATCGATAATGGATAAAATCAAAGCGAGTTATCCAGATATCAATAATACGAATATTGGAATTGGAAGTGCTATTTTCGCAGTAAAACCAGGCGATGGATCAGCACGTGAACAAGCAGCTTCCTGCCAGAAGGTTCTTGGAGGATGGGCGAATATTGCAAATGATTATGCAACAAAGAGATATCGTTCAAATCTTATTAATTGGGGCATGCTCCCATTCCTTGTAAAAGCGGGCGAACTTCCATTTAAAAAGGGTGATTACTTGTTTGTACCGGGAATCAAAGAAGCGGTTAAGAATAAAAACGATTCAATTAGAGCTTTTGTCGTAGGGGATACACTTAAAGAGTTTGAACTTAAGTTAGGTGAACTTACAGATGATGAACGAAAGATTATTCTTGAGGGATGTCTTATTAATTTCTACAGAGAGAATAATTAATACGTGACGTAATTAGGAGGATGGTTGTATGGAGGAACAAAATATATTGACATGTGATATTATTTGTCTTAACCAGATCAAATCTGATATTAAGGAGCATAATATTGCAAAAGAAAAAATCGAACCTGTTAAAGTAGCAGTCAAAGATCTTGAGAAGAATATTGAATCTTTAGAAAAAGCGGTTAGAGACGAAATTGAATCTACACTTAAGACAAGACGTGAAGCTGTTGCATCAGGGTTTGATAAAGAAATTGAAAGTGACCAAGAAAAGTTAAAGAAGATTCAATCAGACAGGGATAAAGCAAAGTCTAAAGGTGTAAAAGAGAGAATTTCAGTTGAAACTTCATCGCTTAGAGAAGATAACAAGGGTATGAAGGATGAGATTAAGGCGGCTTTTAAAAGCAATAGAATCCCAAGATTTTGTAATAGCCGTCTGTTTTTGGCATTGTTTATGACTAAAGGGTTTAAAGATGCTTTTATATGCATAGTAACATTTCTAATAACATTTTTAGCGGTGCCTTCAGCTATCTATTATTTCGTTCCGAATATGCCGGACTGGAGTTTGATCTTAATATATATTGTGCTTGTAGCGATTGTGTTTACAATATATAAGCTAATTAGCGAGAAAATTAAGTTCCCTCATTTAGAGGTTATTCAAGGGCTAATTAAAACAAAAGATAGAATAACTGAAAACAAGCGAAAAATCCGTAAAATTGTGCATGCTATTAAAAAAGATAAAAATGAAGAAATGTATGGTCTAGATAAGTTTGACGAAAAGATTAATATTATAATAACGGATATAGAAAAGTTTGAAGCAAAGAAATCTTTAGCACTTGAAGACTTTAATAATTTGGTAAAGCCTAATATTATTGCAGAAATCGAAGGTAAAGATAAAGAACGTATAATAGCTTTGAAAGTGGATTTAGAGAAAAAACACTCATTACTTACAGAAATGGAAGATAAAGTTAAGGAGCAAAGAATCTATATTGCATCTAATTATGAAGCCTATCTTGGAAATGAATTTGCTACGCCCGACAAATTGGAGGCACTTGCAGAAATAATGAATACTGGCGGTGCCGAAACAATTGGAAAGGCAATAGCGGTATATAAAACAAAAAAATAATAAAACCCAAAAATGATAAAACAAAAATACAACTCCCAATAATACAACCTAATATAACAAAAGCAATGATGTTAATTTAATGAGTTAATCAATGCTTCAGAAATAACATCAGCCAAAGTCATAATGGTAGAAAGCCTGGTAGTCTGTAAAAGCAATGTATCCATTGCCCCAGAAAGATTAACAATCCCAGTAATATGGATATCTCCGACTTCTGGCAGTTGTTTTTTAACGCCAAGTCCGGGCTTAAGGGCACCAGTACCAAGCGTAATACAGCCAATATGATCCTTCTTACCAAGGGAAGCATCAATGGCAATAACATAAGGGTTATTATACAAATTATAAATCTCGTCAATTGTTGCGTTAAGATTCGTAGCATGGACGGGATTTTTTAATGAACCATATATGGTGACGTTTGTAAGTCCACTTTTAATAAGCTTATAGCCAATTAACGGGCCTAGGCTGTCTCCAGTAGAACGATCGCTTCCTATACATAGAACAATTACCTGTCTATTTCCAATGATTTCAGGGTGAACAAATTTAGAAATTTGAGAACTCATTTCCCTCGGTGTCTCTGATAAGTCTGAATTATAATAAAATAACATAGAGTTTATATCCTCTCCTATAAATTTTATAGTTTTTAAATGATTATTAACATATTTATTGAAAAAATATCATTTCTATGTATATTGTTGTTTACAAAAAAGGATAAAAAAAACTATATTAATCAATAAAAAATGAAAACTTAGCACATCTTTAAACATATCTGATATATTCTGTATATTTAAGTCATAAAATTCTTCTTTTCTACTGACATAAAACGATAATTTTCTAAAAATGCATATGCTAATATTACGGTATTGAAGTGCCCAATATACTTATTCAGGAGGGAAACGTAGTATGATAGAAATAGTTTGCAATGATGGGGAAAAAAAGAGTTTAAATGAACAACAAAATATTAAAAGACCAAAAAACATTAAGCAAATAGGGGATATGCATTCAAATAAAAAAATTTACATTGAGGATTATGTATTTACATATATTAATTCGATCGCATACGAAGATTCGGACAAGCTAAGAGTGGGGGTGCTTTTAGGAGAGTCTAAAAAGTCAGGTGGAGAAAGTTATGTATTTATTAAAGGTGCAGTAAAAATTGAAATAGATGAAGATGAAAATCGAATTACATTTAGTGAAAATGTATGGTCTCTGATATATGAAGACATGGAAAAATATTTTCATAATTTAGAAATTACTGGATGGTTCGTAACAACACCAGATGTAACGTTGGATTTCATGTCAAATCTTGAAAAGATACATTTAGACAACTTTGCAGGAAATATGAAGGCCCTATATTTGGTGAATACGTCGGAAAAAGAAGAGGATTTTTATTTTTATGAAGGAAAATGCTTGAAGAAGCAGAGTGGATATGTATGTTTTTATGAAAGAAATAATGACATGCAAGAATATATGCTGGCTAAGCGCACAGGTAAAAGTGTTGATCCTATGGTTGAAGATGATGTCATTCATAATTTTAGGACAATTATTGCAGAAAAAAAGGAAGTTGCTGAGCAAAAAAAAACAATGTCACTTATGTATGGGATAAGTACGTTTATGATAGTTGTAGTTTTAGTGATTGGAATTAATATGATGAATAGTTACGAGAAAATGCGAGGGCTTGACGTAACATTAAATCAAATAGTGCAGCAAGTTGCTAATATGAACGTAAAATCAACAACTTCGATAGATGATGAGACAACAAGTACCACTGTGAAAAAGATTGTAGGAGGCGTATATCCAACAGAAGCGCAGACGCAGGTATCGGCAACGGTAGCGGCAACTCAGGCGCAGACGCAGGCACCAACAAGCAGTACTCCAGTTGATGTAAAGCCGGTAGCTAGCTATATTGTACAAAAGGGTGATACACTTATGAGCATCTGCAGAAAAATATATGGAGATAGTCTAAGATATAAAGAGATCATGGAGATAAACAAAATTGATGACCCAGACAAAATATTTATTGGCCAAGAGATAAAACTTCCTTGAATAATTTAAATAATACTGTATAATAAAGTCAGTATGTATATAAGAGGAGTGTCTTGTGGCAGATATAAAACATTATCTTCAAATTAAAAAAAATATAGAAAATAAAAAAGCAAAGAATCCTAATCCTAGTAATTCGTCTAATGTGGTTAAAGGAGTTTTTAAGGATTATAATAATAGTTTTAATGGCAGAGATGATGACGATGATGATGATGATGATGATGATGGGTTACATAAAAAGATTCATAACCATAGAATTAAGATAGCGATAATAATTGGAATATGTGTAATTGCGTTTATAGCAATCGCTGTAATCGTGGCGGTTAGCCTTGATAATATCAAATATTCCGGTTATACAATAATCAAATCAATTAGCAAAGATGACACGGAAGCGGCACAATATATTGATTATAATAATGGATATATTAGGTATAGCAATGATGGTATCTCATGTTATACAAATAAAGGTGAAGCAATTTGGAATCAGACGTATCAGATGAAAGCGCCACAAGTCAAAATATGTGGTAAATCATTAGCGATAGGTGATCTTAATGGTAGCAGCATATATATCTTTAATGATAAAGGTTTTCTATACAATGTAGATACTTCATTGCCGATATCACAAATCGAGGTATCGATTCAAGGCCTTGCAGCAGCGGTACTCGAGGATACCAATGTGAATTACATTAGGTTGTATAATACAGATGGTTCAATATTGTATACCGTAAAGACAGAACTAGCCCAGAATGGATATCCACTTGATATAAGCATGTCGGATGATGCGACGAAACTAGTGGCATCATATGTGTTGGTGAATGGAGATTCAATTAAAACCAATGTAGTTTTTTATAGCTTTTCGGATGTAGGGGAGAACGAGACGGAAAAGGTTGTTGGCGGATTTAACCAGTATGATAGCACATTAGTTCCCAAGGTGAAATTTATAAATGACACATGTGCAGTAGCTATTGGTGAGAATGTTTTGAGTATTTATAAGATCAAGGAATATCCAACTCTTTTAAAAGATATTAAGGTAGACAGCGAAATTGAAAGAGTCTTTATGAGCGATGTTTATATAGGCCTAGTCTTAAAAAATAGTGATGCTGGTGATGTATATAAGATGCTAGTTTATAATATAAATGGAACTCAAGCATTTGAGACAACATTTAATACTGAATATAATATAATTAAGTTTGATGGAAAAAGTATAATAATGTATAATGATACAACGTTTACATTAATGAATATAAACGGGAAAATACAATTCGAACAGTCTTTTGATTTACCTATAAAGTCCATTCTTTCACTTGGATCAAAGGGTGATTATATGCTTATAAATTCAAAATATATACAAGAGATAAAACTAAAATAAACTTATAAACGGAGGAAATAGTATGAACTGGGTTTTAGTTGGCGTAATAGTAGTACTTGGATTGAATGCATATTTTGGATTAAAAAAGGGAATGGTTAGGATTATTCTTTCTTTAGCAGCGATGATAGCTACCATTTTGATTACAATGGCATTGACACCAATCGCTAGCAGTTTTATTAAGGATAATACGAACTGGTATACAAATATTAAAAATGCTACATATCAGACGATGCAACGAAATAATACCGTTGATGATGCTTTTCAAGAAATGGGTAAAACACAAGATATAACAAAAATCACTGATATTAATCAATCTAGTACAAGTATGCAAAATGTTTCAAGTCAAGTGATAGACAAACTTAAGGTTCCTGAAAGTTTGAAAAATCAGATACAGTCTAAAATAAATATTGAGAAGTATGTAGGACAAGGAATCACAACAGTCGAAGATATGGTGGCGAATGCTTTAGCGGAACAAGTATCTTTGATTATTTTCAATATATTAGTATTTGCTGGTATATTTATAGTAGTGTATATTATTATGCAGGTAATTATTAGAGTGGTTGATATAGTAAGTAGGCTTCCAGTTCTTAAACAGATTAACAAAACAGGAGGCTTGGTTTTAGGCTTAGCAAAAGGACTAATTGTTGTTTGGGTATTTTTTATTGCAATAACAATATTCTGTGATACAGAATTTGCACATACAGTATTTGCATATGTTAATAGTAATTCATTTTTAGCATTCCTTTATAACAACAACCTTATCTTGAAGCTTATATTTGCTATTATTTAATCTCTGCAAATAATATATTGCTGATACGATTATGATAAAGGAGTGTAAAACAAAAGTGAAAACAGAATTGACACAATATGATACACCGATACACAGAGCTTTAGAAGAGCAACGCTTAAATAGGCTTGCTCATTTTGACGTGCCTGGCCACAAAGGCGGAAGAGGAAACAAAGAACTCCGCGAATTTCTTGGTGCAGAATGTATGAAACTTGATATGAATTCAATGAAACCGCTTGACAACCTGTGTCATCCTGTTTCGGTTATTAAAGATGCGCAAGAGTTAGCGGCACAAGCATTTGGCGCAGACGAAGCTTTTTTCATCGTAAATGGAACAACAGCAGCAGTACAAGCCATGATAATGTCAACAACAGAAGCTGGTGACAAGATAATTATGCCACGCAATGTTCATAGAAGCGCAATTAATGCATTGGTTGTAAATGGAGCAATTCCAGTATATATTAATCCAGGCGTGAATAAGAAACTGGGTATTCCGCTAGGAATGTCAGTTGAAAGTGTGAAACAGTCAATTAGAGAGAATCCAGATGCAAGGGCAATTCTTGTGAATAATCCAACCTATTATGGAATCTGTTCTGATTTAAAAGCGATAGTAGAGCTAGCACATGAGAGTGGAATGCTTGTTTTAGTAGATGAAGCACACGGTACGCATTTCTATTTTAATGACAGAATGCCTATTTCTGCAATGGCAGCAGGTGCAGATATGTCTGCAGTCAGTATGCATAAAACAGGAGGATCACTTACGCAGAGTTCGATTTTACTTACTAAGAATACTGTAAATGCTGATTATGTTCGTCAGGTAATCAATCTTACGCAAACCACAAGTGGATCATATCTTTTGTTATCATCACTTGATATAGCAAGGAAGAATATGAGTCTTAATGGGCAAGTACTGATTGATAAAGCCATTGAATTTGCTACTTATGCAAGAGAAGAAATAAACAAACTTGGTGGATATTATGCATTTGGTGAAGAATTAATTGATGGCGATATGATTTATGACTTTGATACAACGAAACTTTCGGTTCATACACGCGATATTGGTCTTGCAGGGATTGAGGTTTATGATTTCTTAAGAGATGAATTTGGAATTCAAATTGAATTCGGTGATATCGGAAATATACTTGCAATAATTTCTGGTGGTGATAGAAATCTAGAAATAGAACGTCTTATATCAGCACTTTCGGAGGTTAAAAGACTTCATGAAAAGGATAAATCCGGTATGTTTGATCATGAATATATCACTCCAGTAGTAGTTATGGGACCACAAAAAGCATTTTATAGTTATAAAGTTTCTTTGCCAATTCAAGAAAGTGACGGAAAGATCTGTGGAGAATTTGTTATGTGTTATCCACCTGGAATTCCAATTCTTGCACCTGGCGAGATGATAACGAAAGAAATTATTAAATATATCGAATATGCAAGAGAAAAAGGTTGTATTTTGACTGGTACTCAAGATATGAATGTTGAAAATATTAACGTGGTAGATACGGCAATATAGCATGAAAGGAAAATAGGTGAAGAATATGGAACTTTGGTATACAGACCAACATACAAAGGATGTCCGCTTTTCTATGAAAATCGAAGAACAGATTGCAAGTTGCGAAAGTGAATTTCAAAGAATCGATATATTAAAATCATGTGAGTTTGGTAAAGTTCTTGTTCTAGATGGAGAACTTATGATTACTCAAAAGGATGAATTTATATACCATGAAATGATATCTCATGTGCCAATGGCAGTTCATCCCAATGTTAAAAATGTACTTGTAATTGGCGCTGGTGATGGCGGAACGATTAGAGAGTTAACAAAATACGATACAATAGAACGTATCGATATGGTAGAGATTGATAAGATGGTTACGGATATGTGCTTAGAACATTTTCAGGAAACCTCATGCAAGTTAAATGATAAAAGAGTTCATATGTATTTTGAGGAAAGCTTAAGATATGTAAGAATGAAAAATGATGAGTATGATTTAATAATAGTAGATTGTGCGGATCCATACGGGCCAGCAGAAGGCTTGTTTACTAGAGAATTCTATGGTAATTGTTTCAAGGCACTTCATGATGATGGTATACTGATTAACCAACATGAGAGCCCATATTACAGTGAGCATTCTAGGACTGTACAAAAAGCACATAATCATATAAAATTAGTGTTTCCTTTCAGTACGGTATATCAATGTCATATTCCATCATATCCATCGGGACATTGGCTGTTTGGATTTGCATCAAAAAAATATGACCCAATTAATGATTTAAATGAAGAAGCATGGAATAAATTAGGAATAAAAACCAGATATTATAATACGGATTTACATAAAGGCAGTTTCTATTTGCCAACATATGTGAAAGAACTACTTGGAACGAATGAATAATAAAAAGAATGAATAATAAAAAGAATGAATAATAAAAAGAATGAATAATGGAACGAATGAGTAATGAAAAGAATGAATAATAAAATAAAAGAACATTAAGAAACGGAGGAAATTAAGTGGGAAGAGCTTTAATAATAGGCGCTGGCGGAGTTGCTGGTGTAGTGGTTCATAAATGTTGTCAAAATTCAGAGGTATTTGAAGAAATATGTATAGCAAGCCGCACCAAATCAAAATGTGATGCTTTAAAGGAAAAACTTGATGGTGGAAAAACACAAATCACAACGGCACAAGTAGATGCAGATAATGTTTCAGAACTTGTTCAATTAATTAATAGTTACAAACCAGATATCGTAATGAATATTGCGCTTCCATATCAAGATCTTACAATTATGGACGCTTGTCTTGAAACAAAGACCAACTATATGGATACGGCTAATTATGAGCCACTTGATACTGCAAAATTCGAGTACAAATGGCAGTGGGTATATAAGGAAAAGTTTGAAAAAGCTGGAATCACAGCACTTCTTGGATCAGGATTTGACCCAGGTGTAACTGGTGTATTTTCAGCGTATGCTGCAAAACATTATTTCGACGAGATAAGTGAAATAGATATTTTGGACTGTAATGGTGGCGAACATGGCTATCCATTTGCAACTAATTTTAATCCAGAAATAAACATTCGTGAAGTTTCTGCAAAAGGTAGCTACTGGGAATATGGTAAATGGATTGAAACAGAACCAATGGAGATTAAAAGAACATATAACTTTGATGAAGTTGGCGAAAAAGACATGTATCTTCTTCACCATGAAGAATTAGAATCGCTTGCCATTAATATTAAGGGTATTAAGAGAATCCGTTTCTTTATGACATTTGGACAAAGCTATCTTACACATTTAAAATGTCTTGAAAATGTAGGAATGACATCAATCATACCAATTGAATATGAGGGAAAACAGATAGTTCCGCTTCAATTTTTAAAGGCAGTTCTTCCAGATCCAGCGTCACTTGGTCCAAGAACGAAAGGCAAAACCAATATCGGATGTATTTTCACAGGAAAGAAAGATGGTAAGGAAAAGACATATTATGTATACAATGTATGTGATCACCAGGAATGCTATAAAGAAGTCGGCTCACAGGCGATTTCATATACAACAGGCGTGCCAGCAATGATTGGTGCTATGATGGTGATGACTGGAAAATGGGATGCACCAGGTGTATATAACATTGAAGAATTTGATCCAGATCCATTTATGGAGGCACTCAATAAATGGGGACTTCCATGGAAAGAGAACTTTAGACCGGTATTAGTCGATTAAATATAGGTGCTCCCCTTGTGGTAGACAGTTAAAACAATAAAACTGTCAACCATAAGGAGGAGCATTTTTAAACAAAATATACTATAAATAATGTTCCTTGACAAACAATTAAGTTTATTGGAAAATTATTATAAGTAATACTGAATCTAATTATTGGTTTAGATTAATAAATAAAATGCTAAGGAGAAGAATACAATGCCTAATCAAATAGATTTTTCACAAATTAAAACACCTGCATATATTGTAGATGAGAGATTGCTTGAAAGAAATTTGCAATTACTTAAAAATATAATGGATAGAACTGATTGCAAAATATTGTTGGCTCAAAAAGGATTTTCAATGTTTTCTTTATATCCTATGATAGGAAAATACTTAATTGGAACAACAGCAAGCTCGTTATATGAAGCAAAGCTTGGAAAAGAAGAGATGGGTGGAGAGACTCATATATTTGCACCTGCATATAGAGAAGAAGAATTTTCTGAGATTTTATCATTATGCGACCACATCGTTTTCAATTCTCTTAAACAGTGGATTTATTTTCGAGAAAAAGTGCAACAAGCGGATCAAAATGGCAAAAAGCATACGTGTGGAATCCGAATCAACCCGGAATATGCAGAAGTTGAACATGAGATATATAATCCATGTTGCGAAGGTTCCAGACTTGGAACAACACTTCTAGATTTTCAAGAGGCACTAGAGGAAAATCCAGACGCATTAAATGGAATAGATGGTTTGCATTTTCACGTAATGTGTGAACAGAATTCGGATACATTAGAAAGAGTGTTAGATCATGTAGAAGAAAAATTCGGTAAATACATGTATCAGATGAAATGGATTAATTTTGGCGGAGGACATCATATTACAAGAGCGGATTACGACATAGAACTACTTGTAAAATGTATTAATAGAGTACAGAATAAATATGATGTTGCAGTATATCTAGAGCCAGGGGAAGCGGTAGCGCTAAACACCGGATATTTAATAGCATCAGTAATGGATATAAAAGGGAACGCTGCAATAATAGATGCGTCTGCAGCATGCCATATGCCAGATGTGCTTGAAATGCCATATCGTCCGGAAATAATTGATGCAGGCAAGCCAAACGAAAAGAAGTACACTTATAAGCTTGGTGGAAATACTTGCCTTGCAGGAGATATAGTAGGCGAATACTCATTTGACAAGCCATTAATGCCGGGTGATAAGCTCGTATTTTGTGATATGGCACATTATAGCATGGTAAAAAACAATACATTTAATGGGATTAGATTACCGTCAATTCTTTCTTATAATGATATAGAAGGAATTAAGATTATAAAGGAATTTGGTTATGAAGATTTTAAGGAAAGACTGTCATAAATTATGAGATAATTGTTAAACTATAATGCTGGTAGAAATGAAAATGCAGTTTTCAGAAACCGATCACTTGGGGGAGTCTGTATAAACTGGCGATTAATATGAATTTGGATGAGTGGAAAATTGTGGAATAAGATATACAGACTTAAGTTTATAGCATTCAATAAATAGACCATTTTGAAAGGTGTTATGAAGTCAGGTAATATACTGTTTACCCAATAAACATCTACCTTATAAGAAATTTTGGATACAAATTATTACTCTTTTTTTAAATCTAAAATATGTAAAATGCAGCTGACAAATCAAAGAAAAAATAAAAAGAATAAAAAAGGCGAAAAATAGTGTTGACAAAGTGGGCTCAGAATGATAAGATAACCAAGTCGCTGTAACACATGGCAACACACAAACAATACTCGAAGGCGCATAAATACTGGATTATTCGGTATACGAACCCAAGAAAAAGTTTGAATTGAACATTGATAACTAAATAGTAAAACAACCTTGAAAATTCTATAAAAGAATTTCAAAATAAACGAACGGT
>NZ_FOJI01000015.1 GCF_900111235.1 [Clostridium] fimetarium | reverse complement strand
ATTTGTCAAGCGTTTTCGATAAAAAAGTGGGTGATTTTTAAAATATAGGAGTTGAAACCCTTATAGAATAAGGGCTGGAGATTCCGAGAAGTTATTATAATTACTTAGGAGGAAAGCGATGGAAAATAATAAAATCGAGTTAAAGGATGTTTTGGATTTAGTAGTTCTTCAAAAATTTCAAGATAATTTTGCGGAAAGTATGAATCTTGCAAGTGTTACAGTAGATTCGAATGGCGATCCGGTAACAAAACCAAGTTCATATACAAGTTTTTGTATGAAGTTTGTTCACTCAACTAAGGTTGGTGATGATAGATGTGCGGAGTCTCATAGAAAGGGTGGCCAGGAAGCTGCTAGAACAGGAAGACCATATGTATATAAATGTCATGCAGGTCTTATCGATTTTGCAGCTCCTATTATTGTTAATGGAACACAAATTGGTACGATTCTTGGTGGTCAAATACTTACATCAAAACCAGAAGAACAAAGCTTTAGAAAAACAGCTAGGGAAATTGGCGTTAACGAAGACAAATTTGTTAAGGTTGCGGATGAAGTTAAGTTGATGACAGAAAAAAACATTGAGGCGGCGGCTGAGGTTCTATTTATCGTAGCGAACGCACTATCTCAGATAGGCTATCAAAAATATAAATTAAAAGCCATGAGCGGTGATCTGGTAGAAAACTTTACGCAGATTTCTGCAGTTATGGAAGAACTTGCAGCTTCATCTGTTAATGTTAATGAAAACCAGAGTATGCTAAATGCAGAAATAATAAATGTTAAAAATATTTCAGAAAAGATTAATGTTATATTGGATTCTATTAAGAGTATAGCAGATCAGACAAAAATGCTAGGTCTTAATGCTGCGATTGAAGCGGCTCGAGCTGGAGATGCTGGAAGAGGATTTGCAGTGGTAGCTACGGAGATAAGATCACTTTCGCAGAGTTCAAAAGAAACAGCAATGCAAATTGTAAAATTAACTGATAATATTCAGAAGTCAGTGCAAAAGACCTTGAAAATATCAGATTCAACAATGGAAAATACAGAACAGCAGTCAGCTGCGATACAACAAACAACAGCAAGCGTTGAGGAAATTTTAGCATTGACGAATGAACTTAATTCTATGGCAAATGAAAAGTAAGATAAACATAAAAAGACTTATCTGGAATTTTAAGATAAGTCTTTTGTGTTTAAATAATAGAAAAAATACATTATATATGAATGTGAACCCCGAATAAAGTATTGTTTATTATCAGACATTCAGTTATAATTTCCATATTCCTATGAAACGTGATAAAGGAGTATGAATTTATTATTAGTTACAGATGATCCGGTTCCAAGTGAAAGCAGAATGCTGACAACAGATGTATTTGATTATAATTCAATATAGATATGATTCCGTTCAATAGAGTGAGTTTAGTTGAAAAAATATTAGGATAGCTAATAAAAATAACGGTTACTAAAAAGGATGCAAAGGACTGGAATATGAGATTAGATAAATTTTTGGCATTGGCATCGGTGGGGACAAGAAAAATTGTTCGAAACTATGTGCTAGAGGGTAAGGTGACTGTTAATAATCAAAAGATAGAAATTCCGGCAGCAGAGATTGATGAAAATGCGGATGATATTAGGTATCTTGGCAAAAAGGTCGTACAGATAGGTAAGATGTACTATATGTTTCATAAACCAGCGGGATGTATTACCGCAAGGAAAGATGAAAACAGTAAAACCGTACTTGATTATTTTGATATTGACAATATGGATGGACTTTTTCCGGTAGGAAGATTGGACAAAGACACTGAGGGGTTACTTCTTTTGACGAATGATGGTGAGTTCAATCATAGATTAATGTTTCCTGACAAGCATGTAGAAAAAACTTACTTTTTCTGGGCGTTTGGATCCCTAGATGTTGAAGCACAAAACCACCTTAAAATGGGAATAAATATTGGAGAAGATGAAGCATTGGCAAAAGCCATAAAAATAGAGGTGATAGAAGAAGGACTTTACCAAGAACTGAAAGATAAAATGAATATTAATGAAATAAATATTCATAAAGTAAAGGATATTAGAAGAGATTCTTATCCGCAACTTGTTGTATCCGGATATCTTACAATATCGGAAGGTCGGAAGCACCAAATAAAAAGAATGTTAAAAGCAGCAGGGTGTTATGTTGTTTATTTGAAAAGAGTTTCAATTGGTGAACTTATATTGGATGAATCACTTGAAAAAGGCCATTATAGGGAGCTGACAGAACAAGAGATAAATAAACTGTATCAAAATGATTTGATTACATCGGCGTAGAAACATATATAATATATATGTTAATTTATACTAAAAAAACGTATTGATATTTTTACAGATATATGTTAACATTATTACATATAAAACTCCTCGCATTATTAGCTGGATTTCTATTTTACAATGCTGTTTTCATAATTCTGTTTTTATAATTTTATTTTCATAATTTCATTTTATAATTTTATATTTCATAATTTCATTTCACAATCCAATTTTACAACTATTTCACGATTTTATTGTCTCAGAGGTGCTCCATTCTAATACTCTAATTCGGGACATATCATTATCGCACTTTGCGATACTTTATAGCTGTATTTATGCTATTCACTCTATTCTCTAGATGAGAATAATCGAACTTTTAATCAGTTTTTAGTTTTAAAATAACCCGAATAGGGATATTAATATTTTAAAAGAGAAGGAGAGTTAATGAATTACGAAGGATTTTTGACTCAAGTACAGAAAAGCGTAAGTGATATTATGGGGGAGGAGGGGAAAGTATCAGTCAGTCACATAATTAAGAACAATGGTATGGAGTTGGATGGTTTAATTATTATGATGGAAAATAGCAATGTGTCACCAACTATATATTTAAATTCTTATTATGCAGAGCATTGCGCAGGAAGACCATTTGAAGAAATTGTTGATAATATTATGGAAGTTTATCTTGAAAATAAGGACAAAGTATCAATATGTGCCGATTTCTTTTTGAATTTTGAAAATATCAAGGATAAAATAGTATATAAAGTAATCAACTATGATCAGAACAAAAAACTTTTACAAAAGGTGCCACATAAAAAGATTTTAGATTTAGCAGTTGTATTTTACTGTCTGATTGAACAGGGAGAACTAGGGAATGCAACCGCTTTGATTTATAACACGCATATGCAAACTTGGAATGTTGATGTTGACACCATTTATGAAATCGCTATGGAAAACACACCTAAGCTATTGAAGTCTAATATTAAGAAAATGGCAGATATAATTAAAGAATTGTTTATGCAGGAAAATAATATTAGTGAAGATGAAGGTTTAGATATATTTGATAAAATGGATACAGATGATATATCAGCAGATATGTTTGTTTTAACCAATATTTCAAGAATCAACGGAGCAGCATGTATGCTTTATGAAGATGTCTTAAGCAATTTCGCAAATTCTATTGATAGTGATCTATATATTCTCCCAAGTAGTATTCATGAAGTGATAATCGTTCCCCAAGTTAATAATTTAGATAAAACTGAATTGTGTCAAATGGTAAAGGAAGTAAACGCAGAAGGAGTCGCAGACGATGAAATTCTTTCTGACCACGTCTATGTGTATAATAGAACTGATCACACAATCACATTATAAGAATGAAATATAAAATGCGTATGATGGGAATCGGACCCACGACCTTTCGCTCCGGAGGCGAACGCTCTATCCACTGAGCTACACACGCAATATTTATATAATACAGCAAAATAGTTCTATTTTCAATTGAAATTATCTAAATTATCTGATAAAATTATAATCAAAGGCGGTGTGACGTTGAAATATAGACTTGAAGAGATATTTAAAAAGTATAATATATTTAAATATGTATCTTATATGCTCATTTTAATTGCTGTGGTGGTTATCATAATAGCATTGTTACCAGTGAATAGTAAAACAACTTATTCTACTGGAGAAGTTGTAATTCGAAATGCTGAATCAGACGTTATTGAGACTGCACTTGGTGAAACGGGAAGTGCAATAATTTCAGTGAAAACATTTTCTAAGAATAGTTATCCAATTATCAATCAGTTAGTTGGAAGGTATTATGATGCTTTGATGTCTAATGATGGCACAAAACTTAGTAAATATACAGATAGCGTTGAAAATATTGATCCGTTAAAGCGTATAATCAATTCGCAATATATTGAATCATATCAGGGATTAGACTGTTATACTATGACAGGATTAATTGAAGGAACCTATATTGTAGTTGTTTTGTATCAAGTAAAGTATAAGAATATTTTAACTGTGACATCTTATTTGGATTATTTTTATGTGTGTACGGATTTAAGTGGTAATGTTTATATAACGAACAAAGCAGTCAGCGATGAAGTATCTGCTTATAATCAATTGATGTATGAGAATAATACGATTAAGGGATTAGAGCAGTTTGTAGCGAATGAATATGACGCCGCACTTAAAAATGATGAACAATTGGCTGAATTTGTTAAGAATCTTCAGCAATAAATGAGTGAAAAATTCGTTAATATAGATAGTAAGGAAAAGAATGCATATGGAAGTTCGAATTAATAAATATTTAAGTGAAGCTGGGGTGTGTTCAAGACGTGAAGCAGACAGGCTTATTGAAGCAGGTAAGGTAATGATAGATGGGAAATCGGCTATAACTGGAAGTAAAGTGACAGACGGACAGGTAATTAAAGTCAATGGAACAACCGTTACCAAAGAGGAAGAATTAATCCTTCTTGCATTCAATAAGCCGGTTGGCGTGGTTTGCACAACAACGGATAAGCAAGGAAAGAACAATATAGTTGATTATATTGGTTATGAAAAGAGAATATATCCCGTTGGAAGATTGGATAAAGACTCCCAGGGCTTGATTTTAATGACAAATGACGGAGATATTATGAACAAGATATTAAAATCTGTAAATGGTCATGAAAAAGAATATGTGGTAGAGGTTGATAAGTCTGTTACAGAAGAATTTATTCATAAAATGAGTAATGGAATTTATTTAGAAGCGTTAGACAGAAAAACAGACCAGTGCTTCGTGAAAAAGGAAGGCAAGTTTTCATTTAGAATCATCCTTACGCAGGGTCTTAATAGGCAAATCAGAAGAATGTCAGAAAGTCTTGGATATAAGGTTACAAGATTGGAAAGAATTCGTATTATGAATATCAAATTAGCAGGAATTCCGTTAGGACAATATAGAAAAGTTTCGGATGAAGAATATAGGATACTTTGCAGTATGTTGTAATTGGAGATTGAAGAATATGGCGATTTGAATTGAAGAATATTAGATGGTTTGTAGTGTATCATGATTGGGAATTGAAAAATATAGATAAATTAGTATGTGATAATTGGACAAGCAGAAATAGCAAAATATATAGAAAAATTGGTGCGATATGGACGGTAGTATTTCAAGAATCAAAGAATTGGTAGAATTATTAAATAAAGCTGGTAAAACTTATTATGCAGAGAGTCAAGAGATTATGACTAATTTTGAATATGATAGTTTATATGATGAACTTGTTAGTTTAGAGAAGGAAACTGGCTGCATTTTATCGAATAGTCCAACAGTTAATGTGGGTTATGAAGTGGTAAGTGAATTACCAAAAGAAAAACATGAAAAACCAATGCTTAGTCTTGATAAAACAAAAGACGTCGATGTCCTTGTAAGTTGGTTAGGAGCTCAGACCGGATTGCTTTCTTGGAAATTGGATGGACTAACCGTAGTTATCACATACGATAATGGAATACTGCAAAAGGCAGTTACAAGAGGGAATGGAGAAATTGGGGAAGTAATTACAAATAATGCAAAAGTATTTAAAAACATCCCAGTCACAATTCCTTATAAAGGGCAGCTTATTATTAGAGGAGAAGCAGTCATTACCTATTCAGATTTTGCTAAGATTAATGAGTTAATTCCAGAGGCAGATGCGAAGTACAAAAATCCACGAAATCTTTGTAGTGGTTCCGTAAGACAATTAAACAATAGAATTACTGCACAACGTAATGTAAATTTATTCGCATTTTCATTGGTGAAAGCCGATGGAATTGACTTTGAAAATTCTCGAAAAAAACAGTTAGATTGGTTAAAACAGCAAGGCTTTTCAACCGTTGAATACAAGATGGTTAATAACGAAAATTTACGAGATGCAGTTCAATGGTTTGAAGAAACCATTGGATCAAATGATTTCCCATCAGACGGCTTAGTTATTTTATATGATGATATTGAATACGGAGATTCTCTTGGAAGAACTGCCAAATTTCCGCGTAATTCAATCGCTTTTAAATGGACTGATGAAACAAAAGAAACAACGCTTCTAGAAATAGAGTGGAGCCCATCAAGAACAGGCCTTATTAACCCGATTGCAATATTTGAACCAGTCGATTTGGAAGGTACACAGGTAAGCCGCGCAAGCATCCATAATATCAGTATTATGGAGGCGTTAGAACTTGGTTGTGGTGATACTATCGTTGTGTACAAAGCCAATATGATAATCCCCCAGATAGCTGAAAACCTCACGAAAAGTGGGGTAAAGGATATTCCTAAATTATGCCCGGCTTGTCAATTTGAGGCTTTAATTAAGCAGCAAAATGGAGTGAAATCACTATATTGTACGAATCCCTTGTGTCAGGCAAAACATATTAAAAGTTTCGAACATTTTGCGGCAAGAGATGCAATGAATATGGATGGTTTATCTGAAGCTACACTAGAAAAATTTATTCAACATGGTATGATCAAGAAATTCACAGATTTATATCATTTAGAACAATACAAAGATTTGATTGTTACTATGGAGGGTTTTGGAGAAAAATCTTACGAGAATTTAATCAATTCAATTGAAATTTCAAGAAAAACAACTCTAGCGAAATTGATCTATGGCCTAGGAATCGGAAATATAGGATTATCCAATGCGAAAATGATATGCAGACAACTTGGCAATGATATCGATAAGATAATCAATATCAACCGTGAGGAGCTTCAAGAAATTGGTGGGATTGGTGATGTTATTGCCGATACATTTGTCTCTTATTTTGAAAATGCAGACAACAAAAGCCTTTTTAATGATTTACTGAAAGAATTAGATATTGCGATTGAGGAAACATCACAGGAAAACAATATATTAGACGGCAAAACATTTGTAATTACGGGTTCTGTAGAACATTTTGAAAATAGAAATCTATTAAAAGACTTTATTGAGAGTTTAGGTGGAAAAACTACAGGTTCAGTAACCGGTAAAACAGATTATTTAATTAACAATGATAGTATGTCAGCATCCTCCAAAAATAAGTCGGCTGCAAAATTAGGTGTTCCGGTTATCACAGAGGAAGAATTCTTAAAACTTGCAGAAAGAGAAGATTTGTTGTAATATTAATTTTAATAACCACAAATCGTGTATGTAAATTTAGAGAAAGGCTGGTGTTCTAATATGCCAATTAAAATAATGAGCGATTTGCCCGCAAAGGCAAAACTTGAAGATGAAAATATATTCGTAATGGACGAGAATAGGGCACTTGAACAGCAAATCAGACCGCTTCAGATTTTGATTTTGAATTTGATGCCTTTAAAGCAAGATACTGAATTACAATTACTTAGAGCAATGTCTAACACTCCGTTACAGATAGACATCACATTTATGCAAATGGAAACACATGTATCTAAAAATACGTCCGCATCCCACTTACTTAAGTTCTATAATACATTTTCTGAAATTAAAAAGCAGAAATTTGATGGAATGATAATTACAGGGGCGCCAGTGGAACAACTTGAATTTGAGGACGTTAATTATTGGAATGAAATATCTGAAATAATGGAATGGTCAAATACACATTGTACTTCAACACTACATATATGCTGGGGAGCCCAAGCAGGATTATATTATCATTATGGTGTCAGAAAAGAAATGTTGAAGGAAAAATTGTCAGGAATATATAATCATACTGTATTAGAACGCAAAGTTCCTTTAATGAGAGGCTTTGATGATATATTCTTCGCGCCAAACTCTAGATATACAGGGGTATCAAAAAAAGATATAGAGGCAAATGAAAAACTTACAATATTAGCAGAGTCGGAAGAGTCCGGTGTATATATTGTATTAGCTGATGAAGGTAAGCATATATTTGTGCTTGGTCATCCCGAATATGATAGACTTACGCTAGACCTAGAATATAAAAGAGATCTAGAAAAAGGAATCAATCCATCAATTCCAGTTAATTACTATCCAAATGATGATGTAATGCAAAAACCTAACTTATCTTGGAGAAGCCATGCGAATAACTTGTATACGAATTGGCTAAATTATTACGTTTATCAGATCACTCCATATGAGTTGGATAGTGATGGAGAAGATTATAATATATAGAATGAATGATTTTTGTAAATATGATAGGATAAATAGGCATTCTAGTTCGAATTGAACTGGAGTGCCTTTTGATATTATAAATGCTATACTAATATATCAGTCTCACTAAAATGAAGAATTCTTCGATTATTCTAACTAAATAATAGAACATTTTACGTTGAAAAAGGCTTGTTACCATGTTGATTCATTACAAAATATTCAGAAATATCCCATATTTATTAATAAAACCTGTAAATTCTAAAATTTTCATTAAATGGTTTAAAATACCATTGCGTAATATATCAGATTGTGATATATTATGAATATGAAATACCTTAGAGGTATTTTCAAAACCCCTTATTAATTATTTAATCCCCTCAAAGCATCTACATCCCCTGTAGATGTTGTTGTACAAAGTAACCTGACTCCCCTCATGGTTACTGCAGAAAAGACATTCATGTCCCCCATGAATGTCTTTTTTGCGTAAAAAATATGTATATCTTTAGAGTATGTATATTATATATGCCAATAGATTCAATATAAATGGGACTAGTACTGATTCCTATCATTCATATCATTCATATCCATGGATTAATCTCCAATCAATATCATATGTGATTCAGTCACAGATAACTGTAGACAAGATGATATAATTAAAATATAAAAGCAAGAAGAATTATATCACTTGTGAATTTAGGAGGAAGATTAATATGATTGAATTATTAAACAAAAATGAGGCTAAAGTTATTAATGTGAATGATATGGCTAGTTTGATTGGTAAAGTTGAGTTGATTGATATTAGAGAAATATATGAATTTAACAGTGGAAGCATAGTGGGTGCTATAAACATTCCAATGGGTAATCTTTTAATGGAGCCTAACAAATATTTAACAAAAGAGAAGACATACTATATTATGTGCCAATCCGGCGGAAGAAGCGGAAGTGCTTGCGCAGAACTTTCAAAACAAGGATTTGATGTTGTAAATGTTTCTGGTGGTATGGGATCATATGTAGGCACAAAAAGAAATTAGAAAATAAGAAATAGAAATTAGAAAATAAGAAATAGAAAATAGAAAAAAATTAGAAAATAAGAAATAGAAATTATAGAATTAATTAAATTAAGGAGGAGTCAAATCATGATACGAAAGATATTAATTATCGGAGGAGTTGCCGGCGGCGCATCAGCTGCAGCAAGACTTAGAAGAAATAGTGAAGAAGATCAAATTATTATGTTTGAAAAAGGGCCTCATGTCTCATTTTCAAATTGTTCACTTCCTTACCACTTAAGTGGGATAATAAAGGAAGCCGAGGATTTGGTTTTAATGAATCCAGAATTATTTTTAAAGCAATATAATATTGATGCAAGAGTCAATAATGAAGTAATAGCCATAGATAGAAAAAATAAATCTGTAATTGTAAAAAATATTTTATCTGGTCAAAATTACACAGAAACTTATGACAAACTTATATTGTCACCGGGTGCATCACCAATTGTGCCCAATATCCCTGGAATGGAAAATGTTAAGGTGTTTACCATAAGAAATGTGGTAGATATAGATAAACTCAACAAATTCGTAAAGCAAATCAAGCTAAAAGATATTGCTGTAATTGGTGGTGGATTTATAGGAGTTGAGGTTGCTGAAAATCTAAGAAAAGCTGAATATAATGTTACTTTGATAGAAGGTACTGACCAAGTACTTAGGCCTTATGACTATGATATGGTTCAAATATTTCATAAAGAGATTGTTGATAAAGGGATAGATTTGATTCTTGAAGATACAGTTATTAAATTTGAAGAAAATAAAGTGATTCTATCTTCGGGCAGAAAAGTAGACGCTAATGTAGTTGTTATGGCAATAGGTGTATCACCAGAAACGAGACTTGCAAAAGATTCTGGAATTGAAATAGGTGTAACCGGAGCAATTAAGGTAGATAAAAATTACCAGACAAATGATCCTGATGTCTACGCAGTTGGCGATGCCATAGAAGTGTATCATGCATTAACTCATACAATGACCAAATTATCGTTAGCAGGTCCAGCACAAAAAGAGGCAAGAGCAGTAGCCGATCATATTAACAATAAAAGTACTTTAAATAAAGGTTATATCGGTTCATCAGCAATTGAAGTCTTTGATTATAATGGCGCAGCTACAGGTTTAAATGAATCAATAATTAAATTACTTGATTTAAAAGTCAACTATGATGTCGTTCGAGTAATACTCACTGATAAGGTAGGGATTATGCCAGGTGCAGCACCGATGCATTTTAAATTATTATTTGAAGTCCCAACAGGAAAAATTTTAGGTGCGCAAGCAATTGGCAAAGGTGATGTTACTAAAAGAATTGATGTAATTGCTACAACCATAAAATTCGGAGGAACATTAGAAGATTTAAAAGATGTGGAATTATGCTATGCACCGCAGTTTTCAACTGCAAAAGATATTGTGAATTATGCCGGATATGTGGGTACCAATCTTTTGAATAAAGAATTTAAGCAAGTGAACGTTGATAAGGTTAGAGAACTTGTAGAAAGCAATCGTTTTATAGTAGACGTTAGAGAACAAGGTGAGTTTGCAGGTGGACATATAAAGGGAGCAACGAATATACCGTTAAGTGAACTAAGGGAAAGAATAAACGAAATTCCAAAGGACAAGCCAGTATATATTCATTGCAGAACAGGTCAAAGAAGCTACAATGCAGTTTTAGTACTACAAAATTTAGGATTTCATAATGTTTATAATATAGCTGGAAGCTTTTTAGGATTATCTTTTTATGAATACTATAATGACTTGAGACTTCAAAGAGAACGCATTGTAACGGAATATAATTTTAGATAATACAACAATATAGCTGCATAAAATAAACCAATACAGAAGGATAACTTATAAAAGTTCTTTTAATTTTTCCTTATCAATAACATGAATTAGCCCTCTGGATTGCTCGAGAATTCCTTGTGATTGGAATATCTTTAACATACGAGAAACAACTTCGCGGGCACTTCCAATGTACTTTGCAATCTGTTCCTGTGTAAGACTGATTTTAGATGAGTTTGTCTTAGCCATTTCATCTAACAGAAATATAGCTAGTCTTTTATCGAATCGCATAAATAAAATTTGTTCCATTGCCCACATAACATCAGAAAATCTTTCGACAGTATTTTTATATGAAAAATTTTCAACATAGACATTTTGATTGCTAAGTTTGCTAAAAGCACTAATGTTTAACAGAAAAGCCTCTGTATCATCTTCGGCATCAATGTGTACATCAAAGGTAATGCTATTTAAAATGCAGGACGCAGATAGAACGCAAATGTCACCAGATGAAAGTCGATATAATGTTACTTCACGACCATCCTCTGACAAAATGTAGACGCGTAATGCACCATGTTGTACAAGAAGAACACCCAAGCATTTACTATCAGCACTGTGAATGTTTGAACCCTTGCTATAAGTAACTTTTGAGATATTATTTTCTAAAATATTTTTTTCTGCATCACTTAATTTCCCCCAGAAGCTTAGGCGTGATTCAACAAATGTTAATTCCTCTTTTTCTAACATATAATCCTCCGATTTTTGTCTTATTATACTAAAATTATTACAAGAACAAAGTAATGTGCGATAATATTACTTTGTTCTTGTAATAATTTAGATATACTTTCAATGGTTTTTATTAGTAAGTAATAACACCATAATTCCAGCTAATTTAGAAGAAATTGGACAAACCCATTTCATATTTTATATAAGATTGCTTACCAAAAGTCCAAGAAATGCTCCATAGATTGTTGAAATATAACGGTTTGATGTGATAGGGCATGTGCCATCAGGACAGCCAACTTTTTTATAATAAAGAAAACCTAAAAATCCACCTACTAGAATTCCTATTATCATTTTTATTGTCATTTTATTTTACCTCCGTAGTATAGTTGCTTAATAATTGAAATTATAACAATATAGATGGAGTTAATCTGTGATGAAATCACATTTGTTTTGAAAAATAGCCATCGTATTCTTGTGAATTTAGTCATGAGTAGTTCAGTACAAGAAACTGAAATGACTTTATATAATACTATGCACACCTTTACAAAACACACATAACTTGATAATAAATGCATAATAAAGTATGTTCCGTTCGGACTATATAATGTTTGGTATGGATGATATGTAATAGTGGAGATATTTATGGGAGAAGTAAGTGCAAATATTAACGTTAATAAAAGAAAAATGTGGATTGACTATCTTAGAATAATATCGGCATTTGCAGTTATTATGATACACGTTGTTTATTTAGGGAGGTTAACCTTTTGGGTTGGAACGGATACAACCATTTGCTTGATTTTTTTCAACTCTTTGTGTTTCGCAGTTCCAATTTTTGTTATGATTACTGGATATCTGCAACTGAATCCAGAAAAAGAATATAACTTCAAAAAGTCAATAATAAGAATTGTTTCGGTTCTTTGTATATTTGGTGTGATATATGCCTGGATGGAATTGATTTTTATTGAGCACGCTATATCGTTTGATCAGATTGGAAAGACAATTATTAATATGATTCAAGGGAAATCATGGGTTCATTTATGGTATTTATATATGCTTATTGGTCTTTATCTTATTATTCCTTTTTTGCGAACTTGGATAAAATATGCGAGTGAGAGAGAAATAAAATACTTCTTGATTTTAAATTTCGTTTTTAATAGTGTGTTAGTGCGATTGGCTCACTACGGAATTAGTTCTGCATTTTATATTCAGATTTCAACGATATTCCCATTTTATTTGGTCTTGGGATATTATTTGGGGAATTATCGAAAGAAAGTTTCTGGGAAAGTTATCGGAATAGCGTGGTGTGTGTGCTTGGTATCTCTATATATTGTATCTGCATATTTGAAAATTCTATTTGATGCGTATAACTATAATAATATCATTACTATAGTTATGGTAATCTTGATTTTTCTTACCTTTAAAACCTTGCCAGAAGTTCATTGGGGCAGAAATGCCAAGGCTTGTATAGATTCATTTGCAAGATGCAGTTTTGGTATATATATACTGCATATGGTATTTGTAAATGCATTATATAAGTTTCTTAAAGTAAATCCTTATAAATATTGGACCGTCATATTTTGGATTGTTATTTCGTTAGTGATTTTTATTTTATCATGGATAACAAGTTTGTTATTGATGAAGTTGCCTTTCTTTAGAAAAATTCTATGACCTATTTTGGGTGACTTATTCTATTTTATTATAATGAATAATTAATATATTAAAGAAAAAATCATAAAGGCCAAGTGGGTATGCTTTTAAACGAGCCATCATATAATTAAGTAAATATTGTTTGGAGGCACAAATATGACAATTCACGTAGTTCAAAGTGGAGAAACGATTAATTCTATTGCTGATAAATATAGTGTATCAGCGGAAAGACTAATAATTGAAAATGGAATAAATATCCCAGTTAGATTAGCTGTGGGAGAAACCCTTGTAATACTTCATCCTGAGATTACTTATACAATCCAGCAGAATGATACTTTAGACAGTATTGCGGATAAATATAAAGTTACTATATTTGATCTTCTACGGAATAATCCGTATCTTTCAGATAGAGAATATATTTATCCAGGAGAGATAATTGTGATAAAGTATGAGGGGGATAAAATCAGGGCAATAGCAACCAATAGTTATGCATATCCATTTATTGATATGAGTGTACTAAAGAAGACATTACCGTTTTTAACCACGTTGACTGTTTACAGTTATGAGGTGACAGCGCAAGGAGATATAAATGATATTGAAGATAATGAAATTATTCAGATGGCGAAAGCATACGGCGTTGCGCCTATTATGATGCTGACAGCATTATCAAAAAGTTTGGAAGAAGAAATTAATGTAGTACATTCGATAATATCAAGCAAGGAAAATCAGGAGCGATTATTTAATAATGTTCTTCGTATTCTACAAACCAAAGGATACAGTGGATTGAGCATTAATACACCATATTTAAGCCCGAGTGATCGTAGTCTATATGAAGACTTAGTTATAAAATTCACTGATCGTCTATCAAAGGCGGGATATAAAGTATTCATTACCTTTAGTATTCGTATTTTTCAATTATTGACTGGAATTATTTTTCCAGGACTTGATTATACTAAACTTGCGCAAAAAGTAGATGGCATTACTTTAATAAGCTATACATTTGGATATACGCAAGGAATCCCTCCAGGAACAACTTCGATGGAAACTTTAAGACGATTTATTGAATATTCAACTAGATTAATACCGGCCGAAAAAATACTTGGCGGAGTAAACGTTATAGGATATGTATGGAAGTTACCTTATATTCCGAATGTATCAATGGGGATGTCAATCAGTTATGATTCAGCAATTCAAATTGCTCTAGAAAATAATACAGAGATTCAATTTGATGAAATCACGAACACTGCATATTTTACATATATCGCAGGTGATGAATATGTCGTTCGGTTTTGGGATGCAAGAAGTATAGATAACTTTGTAAAGGTCGTACCGGAATTCGGATTAAAGGGTATCAGTATTTGGAATATTATGACCTGGTTTCCACAGATGTGGTTGGTCATTAATTCGCAGTACGAGATAGATAAAGTATTATAAATGCTTGTACATTTATAATAAAGATAATGGATCTTTGTATTTGAAATGCAATTAAAAATGATATATATCAACGTATATTAGTGGATATCGTCAAAACGACTTGTGTTTTCCATAAATAGCATATATAATTCAAGTATAATTTTTCTTAAGGAGTTAATAAAAAATGGCATATTATTATGATGAACCATCACATACTTTCAGTGAATATTTATTGGTACCAGGGTATTCTTCTACAGAATGCATACCAGCAAATGCTTCGCTAAGAACACCAATTACAAAATTTAAAAGAGGTGAAGAACCTGAAATCTCTATGAATATTCCGCTCGTTTCTGCCATTATGCAATCTGTTTCAGATGATAAAATGGCGATTGCACTTGCAAAAGAAGGCGGTATTTCTTTTATTTATGGATCTCAAAGTATTGAACAACAAGTAAAAATGGTTAGAACAGTTAAAAACTATAAAGCTGGATTTGCTTCAAGTGATTCTAACATTAGACCAGATCAGACATTAGAAGATATTCTCGTTTTAAAAGAAGAAACAGGACATGGAACGGTTGCTGTCACTGATGACGGTACACCTAACGGCAAATTAATCGGAATTGTAACAAGCAGAGATTATCGTGTCAGCCGTTTGGACAAAAATACAAAGGTTAGCGAGTTTATGACGCCAATCGAAAATGTTATTTATGCAAAAGATGATACAAGCTTAAAAGAAGCGAACAATATTATATGGGAACATAAACTCAATGCGTTACCAATCCTTGATAAAAACCAACGACTAGTTTCGTTTGTATTTAGAAAAGATTATGATTCACACAAAGAAAATCCATTTGAATTATTGGATTCTTCAAAGAGATATGTTGTAGGAGCCGGTATTAATACAAGAGATTATGCAGAACGTGTTCCTGCATTGGTTGAAGCTGGCGCAGATATTTTGTGCATTGATTCATCAGAAGGTTTTTCGGAATGGCAGAAGATTACGATTGCATATGTTCGTGAAAAATTTGGTAGCAGTGTTAAGATTGGTGCGGGCAATGTTGTAGACAGTGATGGCTTTCGATTCCTAGCCGAAGCAGGTGCTGATTTTATTAAAATAGGTATCGGTGGTGGATCAATTTGTATCACTCGTGAGACAAAAGGTATCGGCCGTGGACAAGCTACAGCTGCTATCGAAGTAGCTAAGGCAAGAGACGAATATTTTGAAGAAACAGGTGTTTATATACCAATCTGTGCAGACGGTGGTATTGTTAATGATTATCATATTACACTGGCACTTGCTATGGGATGTGATTTTTGTATGCTTGGAAGATATTTCTCTCGTTTTGATGAAAGTCCTACCAATAAAGTTATTGTAAATGGTAACTATATGAAAGAATATTGGGGAGAAGGATCTGCAAGAGCAAGAAACTGGCAAAGATATGACATGGGAGGCGATTCCAAGCTTTCATTTGAAGAAGGCGTTGATTCCTACGTACCATATGCTGGAAGCCTACATGATAATTTGATCATTTCCTTAAACAAAGTTCGTTCAACAATGTGCAATTGTGGTGCCTTAAGTATTCCAGAATTACAGAAAAATGCGAAACTCACTTTGGTTTCTTCTGTAAGTATTGTTGAGGGTGGCGCACATGACGTCGTATTAAAGGATAAAAATATAACACTCACGAAGTAAGAGAAACATAGAAAGCTTACTATCGTTAATTCGATTAACTAATATCTATAATGCATAATTTCGTATTTTGAGTAGATACTAAATGCGAGGTGATTATATGAATAAGAGTGAAACGGAAAAGATGCAGCAAAAAATTAGTAACCAAGAGTTTAATAGCGTTACTGAAAAGGTAAAAGTCGAGAACCAAAACCAGCAGCACAATGTAAAAAAAGAAGGACTACAACCGATAAATCAAAAGCGATGACAGTATTAAAATCATAATTTAAATTTAATTTCTAAATAGCTAAAGTGCAATAATTGTACACTTTGGCTATTTTTTTATTTTTGAATAGGGATAATAAAACTCAATTATAAAAATTTAAATATATATTATAATTATGTGACTTACTCACAGAGAAGATATGTATTTTTGGTATAATGAAATTAATAAAAAAAATAATGAATTTCATAAAGGAGTTACTATGGCAGCATTACACATAACAAAAGATAATTTTGATAAAGAGGTTATTAACTCACAGACACCAGTACTGCTCGATTTTTGGGCTGAATGGTGTGCTCCATGTAGAATGTTATTACCATTAATAGAAGAACTATCAGTAGAAGCTACTGGTGCGAAAATATGTAAAATTAATGTAGATGAGCAGCCGGAACTAGCAATGCAATTTAAAATCATGACAATTCCTACGCTTGTTGTTATGGAAAATGGGAAAGTCAGTAGCACTTCGATAGGAGTTAGGCCTAAATCAGCAATATTAGATATGATAAAATCATAAGAATTACATTTTATATTGAATCATTCAATTGACCATTCCATTGAGTATTTTATTTGAGAGTAAACGTTGACAAGTAGAATTCAAACTTGAAAATTTTTAAATAGTAGGCTATAATCTCAATAATAGAAAAATGGATGGTTAATTGAAAATGAAAACAGAAATGAAAACAGAAACAAAAACAGAAATGAAACAACAAATAAAACTACAAGTGAAACAACAAATGTCAGAATCTATATTCATGGGTATTCTATTAGCGATAACTGGAGGATTTTTGGATGCATATACATTTATATGCAGAGGGAAAGTATTTGCGAATGCACAGACTGGAAATGTAGTACTTCTGGGCATGAATTTAGCAGAAAAAAATTGGGAAATGGCATTTCGTTATTTTATTCCAATATTAGCGTTCATTTTCGGCGTATTTATAGCAGAAATTATAAAATTGATTTATAAGAATAATAATAGAATTCATTGGCGACAGATTATAATTGTATTGGAAATTATACTTTTATTTTTTGTCGCATTTCTACCACAAAATCTAAATATGTTAGCGAATATAACAGTGTCGTTTGTTTGTGCACTACAAACTGATAGCTTTCGTAAAATCAAAGGGAATGTATGCTCAACTACTATGTGTACAGGAAATTTGAGAACAGCAACTGAATTGTTGTTCCTCTATTGGAAGCATGGAGATAAAAATTTAAAAAAGAAAAGTATATGGTATTATACAATTGATTTATTATTCGTTTTAGGAGCAATTATTGGAACATTATTAACATATATATTTTTTGAAAAATCGATTTTATTTTGTTGCAGTGTGTTGTGTCTTGCATTTATTGTTATGTTTATTCAAAATAGTAATGAGAAAAAGGGAACTATTTAATAGTTTCTTTTTTTTATACTAAATTCTATGTATTAAATTAAGAACAATCTAAAGCGAATATTGTAAAATAACACCAAAGTGTTATAATATATTAATCTAATGCCTAACATAAGTGCCTATGTTTGTAATAAAAACAAATAATGTCGCATTTTTGTGTCAATATTAGAACAAACTAATACATACAGTTAATTTAAAGGTTTATTTTAAGTGTTTACTTTACAAATTTTAGGACAAGAGGTAGCGTATGAGTTTAATTTCGATATTAATTTTATTTCCATTATTAACATCCTTTTTGATATTCTTAATCAGAAAGGAAAAGATTAGAAATACAATCGTATTGGTAGGTGGCTTGATTACTGCAATTTTAACAATTATTACTGTAGTTCAGTATTTTAATGACGGACTCATATTATCATTTCAAAATGAAGAAGTTATTGATATTATTATAATCGTTGTTGAAGTATTGATGGCAGTTTATATCATAACAATGGGTATTAAAAACAAAAAGTATTTGGTATCAATTTTTGCAGCAATTCAAACACCTTTAATACTTTGGTTTGAATTTACCCAAAAGAATGGAATAGAGGTTGAATCAAGTATAGTTTTTGATAAACTATCAGGTATTATGGTTTTAATCGTAGGAATCATAGGAAGTTTGATATGCATATATGCTGTTGGATATATGAAATGGTATCATATTCATCATGATAAATACCCTCAAAGAAAATCCTTCTTTTTTGGGGTATTATTTCTATTCCTTTCAGCTATGTTTGGATTAGTTTTAAGTAACAATTTAATGTGGATTTATTTCTGTTGGGAAATCACATCTTTTTGTTCTTATTTACTTATTGGTTATACAAAAACAGCTGAGGCTAAGAACAATTCCTTCCGAGCTTTGACAATTAATGTGGGAGGTGGACTTGCATTTGCAATTGCAATCGTAATGATAGGAATTAATTATAATACGTTAGAACTATCAACTTTGATCGCAATGAAACCGGAGAGTATGGTACTTATTCCTGTATTCCTACTTTGTATTGCAGCACTTACAAAATCAGCACAGCTTCCATTTTCATCATGGTTACTCGGCGCAATGGTTGCACCTACACCTTCATCAGCATTACTTCATTCAGCAACAATGGTAAAGGCTGGCGTATATCTCATAATAAGGTTGGCACCTTTACTTGGAACAACTTCGGTAGGCAGGGTTGTTACTTTGGTAGGTGGTGTTACATTCCTTGCATGCTCATTAACAGCAATTGCGCAAAGTGATGCAAAGAAAATTTTAGCGTATTCAACAATAGCAAATTTAGGATTGATTGTAATGTGTGCAAGTATAGGAACACCAGAATCAATTTGGGCTGCTATTATGCTTGTAATATTCCATTCAATATCAAAGTCTCTTTTATTCTTATCAGTTGGTTCTATCGAACATCAGTTAGGAAGCAGAGATGTCGAAAACATGGATATTTTAATGCATGTATCACAAAAATTGACGATTTATATGTTGATTGGTATCGCAGGAATGTTCCTTGCACCATTTGGTATGCTAATATCAAAATGGGCAGCTATGAAAGCATTTATTGATTCAAATAATGTCTTGATTGTTGTTATCCTTGCATATGGAAGTGCGGCTACACTTTTCTATTGGACAAAATGGATGGGAAAATTAGTGGCGAATGCAAGTGTGAATAAGCATATAAAGCACAAATTTCATATTGAAGAGGAAGTACCAATTTCTATTCAGGCAGTACTTGTTATATCAGCTTGTATGGGATTCCCTTTGATTTCAGAGTTTGCAATTATTCCATATTTATCTAAAGCATTTGGAACAGAATCATTAACAATAATCAGCTCAAGTAATGCAACGCTGATGCTGGTAATGCTTAGTATGCTTTTGATTTTACCACTTAGTTTTATTCCTTTACACAAAAATGATAAACGTAGAATAGCACCAATCTATATGGGTGGAGAAAACTCGGGTGATAATGTAACTTTTAATGGAGCAATCGGTGTTAAACGTGAAGTTGAACTTCACAACTGGTATTTGAAAGATTATTTGGGAAATCATAGGATGTCATTGATGAGTAATATGATTGCACTGACAATTTTATGTGTTGGAGTTTTACTATTAATTTTGGGGGTGGCTAAGTAATGTTTATACTTCGTATCGTTTTAATAATTGTTTTAGCACCAATTTTAGGAGGATTACTCACAGGACTTGATAGAATAATATCAGCTAGATTGCAAGGAAGAAAAGGACCTCCTTTATTACAACCATTTTATGATGTTTTTAAGCTTATAGGGAAAGAATCAATCGAAGTTAATCCATTTCACAGATTTTATGTATACATTTCTTTGATATTTGTAATCTTTACTACAGTTATTATGCTACTAGGCGGTGATATACTGCTTGCAATATTTGTTCTAACATTAGGGTCAATTTTCTTTGTATTAGGAGGCTATGCTTCAAATTCTCCATATAGTGTAATTGGTTCAGAAAGAGAACTTTTAATGATGATGGCTTACGAGCCGATGGTTTTAATAATAGGCGCAAGTTTATATTATGCGAGTGGATCATTCTTTATTAGGGATATTGTTTCAGAGTCAACGCCTGCAATTGTATATTTACCTGGAGTATTTTTAGGTCTTGTATTTATATTGTTGTACAAATTGAGAAAGGCACCATTTGATTTGAGTATGAGTCATCATGCACATCAAGAAATTGTTGGAGGAATCACAACTGAATATTCTGGAAGAGATTTGGCTGTTATACAAATAGCGCATTGGTATGAAACAATTATAGTTTTAACTTTGGTTTATCTGTTTTTTGCAACCAATGCACCAATTAGCAAAGTATGGGCTATATCAGCCTGCTCAACTGTATTTCTATTTGAAACAGTAGTGGGTAATGCATGTGCACGTTTGAAATGGCAAGCGGCTATAAAGTCAACTTGGATTATTACAGGCGTTTTAGGAGTTGTTAATCTTGTCGTTTTATCATTCTTTAAATAAAAATATAATCACAATTTAATGCTGGATTTTGGAATAAACAAAAATTGTTTATTCAGAAAGTGGGAAATATGAATTTTATTAAGAAATCACCTTGGATATTACATTATGATGGTACTAGTTGCAATGGCTGTGACATTGAGGTACTCGCTTGCCTCACACCACTATATGACGTTGAACGTTTTGGAATCATTAATACTGGTAATCCAAAGCATGCAGATATTTTGCTGATTACTGGTAGTGTAAATGATCAGAATATTCCAGTAATAAAGCAACTTTATGAACAAATGGCAGATCCAAAAGTAGTTGTTGCAGTTGGCATTTGTGCAACATCAGGCGGTATTTTTGCTGAATGCTACAATATTGTTGGAGGAATCGACAAGGTTTTACCAGTTGATGTTTATGTGCCAGGTTGTGCGGCTAGACCAGAGTCAATCATAGATGGAGTTGTTAAGGCACTTGGTATTTTGGGAGAAAAACAGAAAACTGCTAGAAAGTAGTTACTCTTCGAGAAAGAAAAGGAGTATATATGGAACAAACAATAAAAAAAATATCAGCGAATGATCTTTTAAATGAAGCAAATTCAATGAAAAACTCAGGCTATCGTTTAGTTGCAATATCTTGCACGAACAAAGATGGTATAGAATTGACTTATTCATTTGATAAAGATTTTGATTTTATTAATTTAAGAATAAATATGGATTATGATGTTGAAATAGAAAGTATAAATCACATGTTTCCTTATGCATTTTTATATGAAAATGAAATTAAAGAACTTTTTGGAGTTAACATAATTAATATGACATTGGATTTTAAAGATAATCTTTATAGAATATCCGTTAAGACTCCATTTAATATGAAAAAGGAGAGTGAATAATGGGCGAGAGAACAGTTATTCCTTTTGGACCTCAACATCCAGTACTTCCTGAACCTATACATTTAGATTTGGTACTAGAAGATGAGGTTGTTATTGAAGCAATACCTCAGATTGGTTATGTTCATAGAGGACTTGAGAAACTTGTAGAAAAGAAGGATTTTAAACAATACACGTATGTTGCAGAAAGAATTTGTGGAATATGTTCATTTATGCATGGAATGGGTTATTGTATGTCAGTCGAAAGTATTATGGATGTAGAGATTCCTGCTAGAGCCAAATTTTTAAGAACAATCTGGGCAGAATTATCGCGTATGCACTCTCATATATTATGGTTGGGACTAACAGCTGATGCGTTTGGTTTCGATAGCTTATTTATGCACTCTTGGAGATTAAGAGAGCAGATTTTAGATATTTTTGAACAGACAACAGGCGGAAGAGTAATATTTTCAGTTTGTGATATTGGCGGTGTCAGAAAAGACATAGATGAAGAAACTCTTAAAATGATTGTTAATGTCATGAATAGTATTGAAAAAGAACTCAAAGGACTTGCAGATGTATTTTTAAATGATTCAACTGTAAAGAGTCGTACGATTGGTGTAGGCGTATTATCAAAGCAACAGGCATTTGATTTGGGTGCAATAGGTCCAATGACTAGAGCCAGCGGTAATGCGATTGATATGAGAACAGAAGGTTATGCAGCATACGATAAACTGAAGTTTGAACCGATTATTGCGACAGAAGGTGATTCTTATGCAAGAATGGTAGTAAGAATCAAAGAAATTTACCAATCTATTGATTTGATTAAGCAATGTATTTCAATCATTCCTGAAGGCGAAATTTTCGTCAAGATAAAGGGAAATCCAAACGGAGAATATTTTACAAGATTAGAACAGCCACGAGGCGAGGTTATATATTATGTAAAAGCAAATGGAACGAGCTTTTTAGACAGAGTAAGAGTTCGTACACCTACCTTTGCAAACATTCCTGCTTTACTCGAAACATTAAAGGGTTGTGCACTTGCTGATGTTCCTATATTAATTCTTACAATTGATCCATGTATCAGCTGTACAGAACGATAAAATGAGAGTAGGAAGGTAGGAATATATGCATATTTTAAGTATGACGAAAACACTATTTAAGAATATTATTCATGGGCCATATACAGTTCTTTATCCCATAAAAAAGAAAGCAAACTATGTACGAACAAGAGGCAGCATTAATAATGATATACAAAACTGTATCTTTTGTGGAATTTGTGAAAGACGTTGTCCAACTGGAGCTATTAAAGTCGAAAAAGCAGATAAAAAATGGAGCATTGAGAGAATGCAATGTATTCAATGTGGTTATTGCGTTGAAGTCTGTCCTAAAAAATGCCTTAATATGAACAACCAATATACTGCTCCTTCATCAAAAAAGACAAGGGATGAATACGTAGATGCACGAGTATCCGATAACGAAAAGAATAATTGAGATAGCACAGGAGTTTGCACAAAAAAACAATGCGGATGAAGTGAAACAGATCAACCTAGTTGTCGGTGATTACTCCGGTTATGTGGCTAGTTCAATTGAATTGTATTTTGAAATTATTGCAGAAGATAGTATATGCAAAAATGCGACGCTTAATATTGAACGGATTATACCCAAACTAAAATGTAATAATTGTGGAAAATTATTTGTAAGGAAGCCATTTTCATTTGAGTGCCCTGATTGTCAAGGGCAAGGTAGCCCTACGGATATAGGACAAGAGTTTTATATTAAATCCATAGAAGTATAAAGCGTATTTTTGTTTCGCTTGCAAGAAGGCATGTTTGTGTTTATGACGCAAACATGTCTTCAAATATAAATAAAGCAGATCAAAGATTCGTTTTATTTTGACAATAGTTGCGTTAGCAACGTAAACATATATCTACAAGTATGAAAGGAGATTAAAATGTCAGAAAATAAAGAGATAGAAGTAATGCAGTCCGTTTACGATAAAAATGATGAGGTTGCCGCAAAAATTAATGCATCATTAACAGAAAAAGGAATATTTGCAATTAATGTTATGGGTGCGCCTGGTGCAGGTAAAACATCTACATTGATTAAGATAATTAAACGACTTGATGATATTACCCCTTATGTAATTGAAGGAGATATTGAAGCAGATATTGATACATTGACTTTACTTTCACTGGGTGTTAAGACAATACAAATCAATACTGGTGGAGCATGTCATTTGGATTCTCCTTTGATTGGTGAAGCAGTAGAAAGCTTGAATATTGAAAAAGGCGTACTTTTTATTGAAAACATAGGTAATTTAGTATGTCCTGCCGAATTTCAGATAGGTGAGCATGCAAAAATGCTTATATCAACGGTTACTGAAGGTAGTGATAAGCCATATAAATATCCACTTGCATTTGAAAAAGCGAATATAATTATTTTGAATAAATGGGATCTTATTCCTTATGTAGATTTCGATGAGGAATTTTTCATGAAGGGTGTAAGAGCTTTAAATAAAACAGCTCCTGTTTTTAAAGTATCATGTAAAGCAGATGAAGGCTTTGAGGAAGTCGTTTTATGGATAAAGAACAATATCAAGTTGTAACAAAAAAAGTGATTGTTTCTGGTATTGTGCAAGGGGTTGGTTTTCGACCCCTTACTTTTCGTGTTGCGGGTAAACATAGAATATATGGGACTGTGCAAAATATTGGTGGAATGGTAGAAATTATAACACAGTCATCTCAAATAGATTTTAACGAATTTTTATATGATTTAAAAACAGCAGATTGTGAAGGTTGCGAAATTATAAATATTGAAATCAAAGATTTTATATCGCCAGAAGCAATCGTATACACTGAATTTAAAATAATAGAGAGCATTGCAAATGATGAGATCTCAATCATTCCTCCTGATTTAGCTACTTGTGATAATTGTAAAAATGAGTTACACACAAAGAGTAACAGGCGTTTTAACAATCCATTTATAAGCTGTATGTCTTGTGGACCCAGGTATACAATTATAGAAAAACTGCCCTATGATAGAGATAATACTACAATGGTAGATTTTGATATGTGTCCATCCTGTAGTGAGGAGTATACATCACCAGAAAGCAGGCGGTTTCATGCGCAGACAATATCTTGTAATGATTGTGGACCATACTTGATTTTCGATGAGTTTAATCATAATGAGTATAATAAAGCTAAAGATTTAGAAGCTAAAGATTTAGAAACTAAAGATTTAGAAACTAGACATTTAGTAACTAAAGATTTACGAGCTGAAAAATTAGGAAATAACGAATTAGAAAATAACGAATTAGAAAATATAGAGTTTGAGAATCGACAACTGAGTAATACACAAGCATTTAAAAAGGCAGTTGATATTATAAACGTAGGTGGGATAATTGCAGTCAAAGGAATAGGTGGATATCATTTTGCTTGTTCCCCATTTAAAGAAGCGACAGTTCATAATTTGAGAAAATTAAAAGGGCGAGAAGAGAAACCGTTTGCGGTGATGTTTAAATCTGTGCAATCTATTAGGCAATATTGTGAAGTCTCGAATGAGGAGCAAATGCTATTGAATTCGAAAGCCAGACCAATCGTTTTGCTATATTCCGATAATAAAAAGATGGCCAAAGCCACATATAAAGATAGTATTTATTGCGGTGCTTTTTTACCATATACACCATTGCAAATTATGCTTATTGAAAAATGCGGTCCTCTTATTATGACAAGCGCCAATATTTCAAATCGACCAATTATAAAAGAAGATAATGAGATGTTATCAATAAGAACACCGTTGTTGCATGGAGTTTTATATAATAGAAGGCGAATTATCCGTTCAGTAGATGACTCTGTAGCAAAAGTATTTGATGGGAAAGCGCAGTTAATTCGAAGAAGCCGTGGTTATGTTCCATATCCTGTATTTTTGCCGCTAAATGATAATTTGAACAATACCAATAAAAATCTACGTATATTTGCCGCAGGTGGAGATTTGAAAGCTGCGTTTTGTCTTTATAACAAAGGAAGTGCTGTCGTATCACAGTATTTTGGTGATTTAGAAGAGAAAACGGTGTTTGATGATTACAAAGAATCTATAGAAGATCTTTCACATTTATTAAAAATAGTTCCAGATATTGCAATATGTGATCTGCATCCTAATTATTTTTCTTCAAGATATGTGCAGACACTTGGAATACCAGTCTTTTATGTGCAGCACCATCATGCGCATATTGCTTCTGTTATGGCAGAGCATAATTTAAAGGAGCGTGTGATTGGAATTGCTTTTGATGGAACTGGCTATGGTACGGATGGGAATATCTGGGGTAGCGAATTCATGATTTGTAAGGGCGCAGATTATAATCGAGTTGCACATTTAAAATATACGCCTATTTTGGGCGGAGACCAATCCATGCGTGATGCTAAAAAGACGGCAACTTGTTTTTTGTTAAATGCACAACTTATTCAGTTTATTAATGATGATAGAAGTGATATAATAGAAGCTGCATTAAGAAATAATATCAATACCGTTCTTTCCTCAAGTATGGGCAGATTATTTGACGTTATCGCATGTCTATTAGGGATTCAGGATGAGAATCATTATGAGGGCGAATGCGCATCAAATTTGGAAAGAGAAGCGGTCTTAGCAGAGCGACATGGTATACTTCCTCAAAAAATGGAATTTTCAATTAAGCAAATTGAAGGAATGACCGAAATTGATCCACTTCCAGTATTGGAATCAATTTGTAAATTAAGAAGACACGTTGATACAGGATCTTTAGCATTGGGTTTCCATTATGCAATTGCAGATACAGTATTAAATATATGCGAGAAAATAAGACATGAACAAAATATCAATTTGGTTGCTATAAGCGGTGGCGTATTTCAAAATACGGTGCTATCAAAGAGAGTGTTAAAGGTCCTAAGAGAAAATCAGTTCCATGTTTACTATAATGTTTCAGTGCCTCCAAATGATGGGTCAATTAGCCTAGGTCAGACTTATGTTGGACTAATGAGATAACAAAATGTATAAGAAAATGAATAACAAAACAATAACAAAACAAATAACAAAACAATAATAACAATGTGGATGCTTGAACAAGCTAAATAGGCGCAGCGTGAAGTGCAGAAATGAGGAAAATTATGTGTGTTGCAGTACCTGGAAAAATTATAGAAATTAACGGCGATAAAGCAAAAGTTGATATAATGAATAATACTTGTGAAGTAAATATAAGATTGGTTACTGTAAAGATTGGTGATTATGTTTTAATTCATGCTGGATGCGTGATTGATGTATTGAAGAAAGACATGGCAGAAGAAATACTTTCGATGTTTAATGAACTCGAGGAGGACGCGAATGAAAACCCTTCAGCAGGTAAAAACTGAATTAAAAGAGTATGATGGCGAGCCGATTAAGATAATGGAGGTTTGCGGAACCCATACTTCTAGTATTTTCAAGAATGGAATAAGAAGTTTAATATCTCCAAAAATACAACTGATTTCTGGACCAGGCTGCCCTGTATGTGTAACAGCTTCTGCTTATATTGATAAACTCGTAGATTTTTCATTAAAGGAAAATTATTGTGTCTTGACCTTTGGCGATATGATGAAAGTAAAAGGTAATCAATTATGTCTTACACAAGCAAGTGCAATTGGTGGCAATGTCAAAATTTTGTATTCCCCATTAGATGCAGTTAAAATAGCAATGGAAAATAGTCAGACGCAGTACATTTTTGCGGCAGTAGGATTTGAAACAACAACTCCCATTTATGCAGTATTAATTGAAGAAATTACAAAAAACAATATAAAAAATTTAAAATTGTTAACGTCACTAAAAACGATTATACCGGCTGTTTCCTTTATTTGTGAAAATGAAGACAAGATTGATGCGTTCCTATCTCCGGGTCATGTATGTGTAATCATCGGAAGTAATGCTTTTAATGAGCTGGCAAAAAAGTATCAAAAACCTTTTGTTGTTGCTGGATTTGAGGGTGAACATATTTTAGCTGCAATTTATGAAATTGTACATCAAATAAAAAACAAGCAGTTCAATGTGAAAAATATGTATGTAAATGCTGTATCTGAAGAAGGAAATATAAAGGCACTTACAATGATTGATAAATATTTTGAAAAAGCAGATGATTATTGGCGTGGAATTGGAATTATAAAAATTTCAGCACTAAGACTCAGACCAGAATTCACTGAATTTGATGCAGGAAGTACATTTGAAGAATATAAAGAGAGCCCACCAAAAGGTTGTAGATGTAGGGATGTTATATTGGGCCGTATTAATCCCAATGAGTGTCCATTATTTTCAACAAAATGTACACCTTTAAATGCAATTGGTCCATGTATGGTTTCAACTGAGGGCGTGTGTGGAATCTGGTTCAAGAATAGAGAGGCATAGAGATGAAAATAGATATATCTTATGGTAGCGGTGGAAAACAGACTAGTAATTTAATTAATGATATATTCATTAAGAATTTTGATAACGAGATTTTAAACAAACTTGAAGATGCTGCGGTATTAGATATGAGTGGTAAAATTGCATTTACAACTGATTCTTTTGTTGTAACACCAATGTTTTTTAACGGTGGTAATATAGGAAAATTAGCTGTTTGTGGAACAGTAAATGATCTCTCAATGATGGGGGCTATGCCCAAATACCTCACAACAGGCTTTATTATCGAAGAGGGAGCAGATAGTGAGACTATTGATAAGATAGCATATGAAATGAAACTAGCGGCTTTAGATGCAAATGTACAGATAGTAGCTGGTGATACGAAAGTAATTGAAGGCAATGGCAATATATATATTAATACTGCTGGTATAGGCACAATAATGAAAGAAGGAATCAGCATCCACAATTGTCAGGAAGGTGATGCAATTTTACTTTCAGGTAATTTAGGGGAACATCATGCAGCAATCATGTCTAAAAGAATGGGAATTGATAATAATATCATGAGTGATTGTGCACCACTGTCTTTTCTTGTGAAAGAACTTTTGGATAATGGGATTGATGTTCATTGCATGCGTGATGTTACACGAGGCGGGCTTGCAACCGTTTTAAATGAAGTTGCTGAAAGCTCTGTATGTCGGGTTGAAATAATCGAAGCTTCCTTACCGGTAAGTGATGAGGTAAAAGGGTTTTGCAATATCTTAGGTCTAGATCCACTTTATATGGCAAATGAAGGAAAAATGATAGCTGTAGTCCCACAAAATCAAGCCGACAAAGCGCTTGAAGTAATGCGAAATAATAAATATGGTACCAATGCCCAGATTATAGGTAGTATTGTTGGTGGAAAAGGTGTAAATATGACAACGATATTAAAAGGTAATCGAATGGTAGATATTCTTTATGGAGAAGGATTACCCCGTATTTGTTAATAATCAATATTAAAAGTAAAAAATACCTGTCTCAATAGTTCACATTTGAGACAGGTATTTTTTTGTTGCAGATTATCAAATCTTTTTCACTAATATAAAATATTATCATAGTATAACTTTAGGTGATATGAAATTTTTGAGATTATTTATCAAGATAATCAATGTGGAATTGTTGTATTAATAGGAGGATTATAGATAATGGAATTTTCTTTTAAAGAAATATTGGAAATATTGGCGAAGCGATTTGTTTTTATCGCAATTTGTACATTCGTAGGTATTTGTTCTTTTTTCATAAATAGCAAGTATATTATAAAACCAACTTATGTAGCATCGGTTCAAATGTATGTGAATCCTAATGAAACAACTTATTCAGCTGACTTAAATGAACTAAATTATGCTCAAAAAGTTGTAACTACCTATATTAATTTTTTGCAAACAAAAGTATTTTATAAACAAGTTATCGATGAAAGTAAATTAAATTATACACCAATGCAATTAAAAGCCATGACCCATATTAAGGCTATTAATAACACAGAGATTTTTGAGATTAGTGTTACAACCACAAATCCTAATGATGCCTATAAATTAGTTGATGCAATGAAAAAAATCGCACCAGTATTAATTAAAAGTATTAAAGAAACATCACAAATTACTGTAGTAGATCCACCCACATTGCCAACTTCTCCATCTAGTCCTAATATATTGAAGAATACCTTGGTTGGAGGAATGTTTGGATTTGTTTTATCAATTGCTGTTTCTCTATTATTGGTACTTTTCGACTTGAATGTTAAAAATCAAGATGAATTATTAAAAAGATATCAATTACCTATTTTAGGAACGATACCTAATTTTAATGTGAACATAAAAAGAAAATTCGTACTCAAAAAAACAATACTAACTGATTTATTGCATAAAAAAGTGAAAAGAAATAATATCAGTAAAAATAAAGATACAGAATTTGTTATAGCAGAAGCTTATAAATCATTAAGATCTAACTTGAACTTTACTTTGCGTTTTAATGGATGCAAAAAGATCATCATCAGTAGTCCAGTTCCACAGGATGGTAAAAGTACCACTATTACTAATGTAGGGATTTCAATAGCACAAACTGGTGCAAAGGTGCTACTAATGGATTGTGATTTGAGAAAGGGTAGATTACACCGTTTATTTAATATTCAACTGATACCGGGAGTAAGCGATGCGTTATCTAGCACGATGGATGTGAAAAAATCAATATATAAAACATCTTATGATAATTTATATGTTATGCCAATGGGAACAATTCCACCTAATCCATCAGAGTTGTTAGCAAGTATTCAGATGGAAGAATTATTAAGTCAGCTTAACAATGAATATGAATATATCCTTATTGATACACCTCCAGTGAAAGTTGTATCAGATGCCCTAAATCTAGTTAAAATGGTGGATGGGGTTTTAATTGTAGTTCGAGAAGGTGTCACCTCACATCCTTGCGTATCTAGCGTAATAACAAAATTTCAATTTTTGAATGCTAACATACTAGGGTTTGTACTCAACGGGATTTCGCTTAATCAACAGGAAAGGTCTAAATATAGGTACTATAATTAGTCCTATATTTTGCACTATAATATAAAACCCTATTTTAATTCCATTAAATCGTGCGAATTGCATTGAATTAAAATGTATTTAAAATAAGTTTATTAAGAGGATATTACTATGAGAAGAATTAAAAAATATCGAAAAAAAATTATTTTTATATTAGACATTATTATTATTATATTTTCTTGTTATATATTTCAACTTTTAGTACCAATCGAGAAGGCTGCGAATGACTATAATATATTAGATTTCCTTCCTAATATCATTATATTATTGCTATCTATATCATTATGCCAGTACTTATTAAAAACATACGATAATATATGGAGATATGCTGAAGGGAATGAATATGTGAGATTAATGCTTGGAATGATAGCAGGATTTATTATTTATATAATGATTAACCATTTAATTTTCATTCATAAAACGTCTGCAATCTTTTCGGTGGCGACATGTTCGATATCTATAATCTTTATGTTGCTAATGCGTTTTATATACAGAATATACCTTATAAAAATTAAAAAGAATATAAACCAAAAGATTACGATGGCAATCATAGGTGCAGGCGGTGTAGGCGTACGATTAATGGAAGAAATTCAATATAATACAAATTCAAATTATGAAATATATTGTTTCTTCGACGATAACACAGAAAAAATTGGAAAGAAAATCCGAGGAATAAAGGTATTAGGACCAATAGATGAATTTAATGATTTGATAAAAAACACGCCCATTAGTGAAGTGATAATTGCAATTCCCATTTTACCAGATATTAGAAAAAATGAAATATTAAAGATTGTTTCAAAGTCCAACCTACGTGTAAAAGTATTGCCAGATCTTTTATCTATTTTACGAAATAGTAAAGGTGATTTATTAGAGTCTGCAAGTGATTTTAATGTGGATGATCTTTTAGGAAGAGCTTTGGTATCTTTCGATAAGAAAGAGATAGATAAGTTTTTTAATAACAAGGTTATTATGGTAACTGGTGGAGGGGGGTCAATTGGATCAGAGTTGTGTAGACAGATCGCACAATCGAAACCTGCCCAGTTAATTATTATAGATTACTACGAAAACAATGCCTACGAAATTCAACAAGAGTTGATATATGATTACAAAAATAAGCTTAATTTAGTTGTTGAAATTGCTTCTGTACAAGATAAAGATAAAATCGAACAATTATTCGAACGTTATCACCCACAAATAGTATTTCACGCAGCAGCACATAAACATGTCCCGTTTATGGAAATTAGTCCGGATGAAGCCATTAAAAATAACGTTTTGGGAACATACAATATGGTGCAGGCGGCGGATAAGTGGAATGTACAAAAGTTTGTTCTTATTTCTACTGATAAAGCTGTAAACCCAACTAGTATTATGGGGGCAAGCAAAAGAATGTGTGAGATGATTATTCAAAGTATGAAAAACATTAGTAAGACTGAATATGTTGCAGTTCGGTTTGGAAATGTATTAGGCTCAAATGGATCAGTGATTCCTCTGTTTAAACGACAAATTGAACATGGGGGACCTATCACAATTACAGACAAAAGAGTTTATAGATATTTTATGACAATATCTGAAGCAGCACAGCTTGTATTAAGAGCTGGTTCCATGGAATCTGATTCAGAAATATATGTATTAGATATGGGAAGACCTATCAATATTCTTAAATTAGCTGAAAAGTTAACTCGTTTATTAGGTCATATTCCATATACTGAGATTCCTATCAAAGAGATAGGAATGCGCCCAGGAGAAAAGTTGAATGAAGAACTTTTTATGCACGAAGACCTTGTGAAGACTGAAAATCAAAAAATCTATATAGAAATGCAAAAATCTATATCATTTGGAGAAATAGAAAAAAAGATAGATATATTAAATCAAGCTTTGGAGACAAAAGATATAAATATGATTAGAGAATCATTAATAAGCATTATTCCTAACTTTAAGTTAGCTGATTAATATAAAAGATAGGCTACTCCACCTGGAATAGCCTATATAAAAAAATCAAAAAAGGTAATATTTAATGCCTCTAAATAATGCAAATTGCATTAATGAAGTGCAGAAACGAGGATGTTATGAATGAAAATAAAATATTCCTTTCATCACCGCATATGAGTGATGAAGGCTATGAAAAAAAATTTATAAAAGAAGCATTTGACTCTAATTGGATATCACCGCTTGGAGAGAATGTCGATAAATTTGAGAAAGAACTTGCAACCATGGTTGGAATTAAGGCAGCAGCAGCTCTTAATACTGGAACAGCCGCTATTCATATGGCTTTGAAATTAGCTGGTGTTGGTGAAGGTGATATCGTATTTTGCCAATCATTAACATTTTCAGCTTCTGCTAACCCAATAATTTATCAAAAAGCAATACCAGTATTTATTGATAGTGATTATGAGACATGGAATATGAGCCCCAAAGCTCTAGAAGAAGGCTTTGAAAAATATGCAAGGATGGGAAAAACCCCGAAGGCTGTTATAGTTGTTCACCTTTATGGACTTTCTGCTGATATGGATAAGATAGTAGATTTATGTAAGAAATATGATGTGATATTAATTGAAGATGCGGCTGAAAGTTTAGGAACATTATATAAAGGTAAGTATACTGGAACCATCGGAACTTACGGAATATTTTCCTTTAATGGAAATAAAATTATTACTACTTCAGGTGGTGGTATGATTGTGTCAGAACGGGAAGAATCGATTCGTAAGGTTAAGTTTTGGGCAACGCAATCAAGAGATATTGCAAGGTATTATCAGCATAGCGAGTTGGGTTTTAACTATAGATTAAGTAATGTTTTAGCAGGTATTGGTAGAGGGCAACTAAAGGTCCTAAAACAAAGAGTAGATAAGAAAAAGTATATATTTGAGTTTTATAAAAGAGAACTTGAAGAATTTGATGACGTTACAATGATGCCAATTAATGAATGGAATGAGCCTAATTACTGGTTGTCTTGCATAAGCTTAAGTGGAAGGGTAAGGCCTTCAGATATTATAATGGCATTAGAAAAGGAAAATATTGAGGCAAGAAATATATGGAAACCAATGAATATACAGCCATTTTTTGAAAGTTACGATTTTATTGGAGAAGGAGTAGCAGAAAATCTATTTGAAAATGGCGTTTGTTTGCCAAGCGATACAAAAATGACTGATAATGATTTGAATAGAATAGTTACCATAATGAAAGAGTTATGGAGGCAATAAGATCTGAATGCTAAAAGAAATTTCAATAGATAATGCAGAAGAATGGGATCAATTAGTTAAGAATTTCCAAGATTATGATGTATATTACCTATCTGGTTATATTAAGGCATTTATGATTCATGGTGATGGAGTACCAAAATTATTCTATTTTGAAGATAATTGTATGAAGGCTATGAATGTAGTGATGCTAAGAGATATTGAAAAGGATGAGAATTTCATTGATAAAATACCACCAAATACCTATTTTGATATAACAACTCCATATGGTTACGGAGGATTTCTAGTTGAAGGAAGTGTTGATGAAAACAGCTTGAAATTGTTAGAAAATGAATACAGTACCTATTGCATTACAGCGGGTATAATAAGCGAGTTTGTACGATTTCATCCAGTACTTCATAACAGTGAGATGATGAAGAGTATCTATTATACTTCAAAGCTTGGTAAAACCATTACTATGGAATTGAATTCAAAGCTACAAATTTGGAATAATCTTATCAGTAAAAATAGGAATATGGTACGAAAATCATTAAAATCAGGCGTTGAAATATACTGTGGGAGAAGTAAAGAATTATTTGAGGCATTTATACCATTATATAATGTTACTATGGATAAAGATAAAGCAAAGCAATATTATTATTTCAAAGAAAATTTTTATAAAAGTATTCTCTATGATTGCAAATATAACTCTATTATTTTTTATGCAGTATATCAAGATAAAATAATTGCAATGTCTATTGTGTTACTTGCGAATGGGCATATGAATTATCATTTATCTGCAGTTGATAAACAATACCAACAGCTTGCACCAACTAATTTATTATTATATGAGGCGGCATGCTGGGGCTGTGAAAATGGATTTAAGACCTTCCATTTAGGTGGTGGGCTTGGAAGTAAAGAAGATAGTTTGTATAAATTTAAAGGTAGTTTTAATCGGGAATCTAATTATGAATTTGTAATTGGAAAAAAGATATTTGATGAAAAAAAATATAAAGAGTTAGTGGAAATTAGAAAAAATAATACATTGAATTCAGATGGTCAAGACTTAAAAATTATTGATTCAACTACTACTTTTTTTCCACAATATAGAGATGTTGGCACAAGCTAAAGATGTGCAAAAAGATTTATGAAAATGGAGGAAAGTTATGAATATATTAGTAATAGCACCCCATGCAGACGATGAAATACTTGGTGTAGGAGGTACTATTATAAAACATATAGAACAAGGTGACAGTGTTTATATATGCATAGCATCCAGGGGATATCCACCATTGTTTTCTGACGAATTTGTAGAAAGCATTATAAAAGAAGCAATTGCGTGCCATAAGTTAATTGGGATTAAAAAAACTTTCTTTTTTGATTTTCCAGCTGCAATGCTTGAAACAGCAAATAGAAATGAAATAAACGATAAATTGCATGATGTGATTGACGAAGTGAAGCCAGATATTGTTTTTATACCACATTATGGAGATATGCAAAAAGATCACGAAATAATTGCAAAAGCATCAATGGTGGCTTTAAGACCAAAGTACGAACATAAAGTTAAAGCAATCTATTCTTATGAAACCCTTTCAGAAACGGAATGGAACATACCACATTCTACGAATACATTTATTCCCACTGTTTATATTGATATAAGTGATTATATTCAGATAAAGTTAGAAGTATTGAAGCAATATAAGTCACAATTATCAGACTTTCCTAATCCACGTTCATTAGAAGCAATAGAGGCTTTGTCAAAATATCGAGGATCTACAATTAATGTACGTGCAGCTGAGTCATTTGTCTTGATTAGGCAAATTATGTAGTTTGGATAAAACGGGAGGTGTTTATATGTATAGTAAATTTATAAAACGTATTTTGGATATCTGTTGTTCGTTCATTGCGATTATAATCTGCATCCCCATTTTTGCCATGCTTGCAGTAATAGTTCGCATAAAGTTGGGCAAACCAGTATTTTTTAAACAGTATAGAGTTAGTAAAAAAAATAAGATCTTTAAAATGTATAAATTTAGAACGATGAAAGATATAAGAGATGAGAAGGGCGACCTTTTACCAAATGAATTAAGATTTACAAAACTTGGAAGTATCCTTCGATCTTCATCAATTGATGAGCTACCAGAGCTAGTGAATATTTTAAAAGGTGATATTTCTTTAGTGGGACCGAGACCTCTTATCGTAGAGTACTTACCTTTATATACGAAATATGAGATGCAGAGGCTCAACGTAAGAGGCGGACTTATTCCGCCAGAAGTATTATATGGGAATATTACACCAACATGGGAACAGCAGTTTGAATATGAAGTTTTCTATGCAAATAATGTTTCGTTCCTATTAGATATTAAAATTATACTGGCCACTTTTGTTGGCATTTTTAAAAGAAACACAATAAATTACGGTAATTATAGTAGAGATTCATTTGAAGAAAGATTGGATAAAAAAGAATAAGCAGTTTAATACATGAATATAAGTCTATAAATTTGAGGTGATTATAATTTTATGATAATAGCCATACACCAACCAGATTATATACCATATCCGGGGTATTTCTACAAGATTGCCAAATGTGATTGCTTTGTATTCCTAGACGACGCCCAGTATTCCAATGAAGGAATTTGTAATTGGAATAGGATTAAGACTCCACAGGGAGAACTTCGTCTCAAGGTTCCAGTAAAGCAAACCTTTGGAGATACGATACAAGAAGTAACTACAAGGGACTACTTAGGATGGAAACAAAAGCATTTAAAGACTTTGAAATCTAATTATAGTAAAGCTAAATTCTTTGATGAGATTTATGCGGATCTTGAAAATATATTGATTCCTGAATACAAAAACATTGCGGAAATGAATATTGCAATCATAAAGCAAACTTGTGAAAAATTTGGTATCTCAAAAAGATTCGAGCATTCATCGTCCTTGGATATTACGACTCGAAGGGAGGAACGCGTAATTGATATATGTAGCGCCCTTGGAGGTGATGTATATTTCTCTGGAAATGGAGCCAGTGTTTATCAAGTAGAAGATCACTTCCTGAAACGTGGAATAAAGCTTCAATATACAAACTATCATTCTATTATTTATAAACAATGCTGGGGAGAGTTCTTGCCAAATTTATCAATTATAGATTATCTTTTTAATAATGGTTATGAGTGGGACACACTTAAAAAACAGATGCAGGAGTAATATTATATTAGAAGAGTAAGAATAGTGTAGCGTAAGAATTGTTGAAAATAAGAATGGTGAAGAGCAATTATAGTTGAGCGTGAGATTGGAGAGCTGAAAATGGAAGATCAAATGGAAATCGGAAGCTTCCTTGAACTAAAATTTTTGAGCGGCCTCGAATATTATGTTGGTGATCATGTTGCTCGCCTTAATACTGGTAGAGCTGCAATTCTACATGCAATTAAAATATTAAATCAAGATATAATATATCTTCCATATTATCAATGTGAAACAGTTAAAGATTTCCTATTAAAAAATGGAGTTAAGATCAAGTACTATTATTGTGATAGAGCATTTAATCCTTTGATAACAGATTATATTGAGAATGCTGCAATTTTACTCGTGAATTATTTTGGGATTATGAGTTCGGCTAGAATGTGTAGCTTAGCTTCAAAGTATAAAAATGTAATTATCGATAATTCTCAGGCATTTTTTGCACCTCCAATTGCCAACTGTATGAATGTATATTCTGCAAGAAAATTCATAGGTGCACCAGACGGGGCATATCTGATTGGTAGTCATGCAAATGATTATTTAGAAGAATATGAGCAGGATTATTCTTCTGATACAAGCTTGTTTTTGCTACAGCGTATTGAATATGGATGTGCAGGAAAAGCCTATGAGAACAAAAAAACTAACGATGACCGGATAGACAATTCTAGTATCAAGAAAATGTCAAAGTTAACACATGCTATTCTAGATGGAACTGATTACAATCTCATAAAACGCATACGAAAAGTAAATTTTGAAATTGCGTGTTCGCTATTTAAAAATATTAACAAAATAGATCCTACAGAATTTTATGAGGAGGATTGTGTACCAATGGTGTATCCACTTGTGATTGAAGATAATAGAACATTACCCAAATTAATTGAAAACAATGTATTCCAGGGACATTGGTGGAGTTATATTTTAGATGAGGTGAATTCAGACACATTTGAATACTATTTGTCAAAAAATATGATTCCAATAACAATAGACCAAAGATACGGAGAAAAAGAAATAAAGTATGTATTTGATTTGATAACAAGTAATTAGATATAATTAAATCAAGATATAATAATTTAAATAATAAAATAAAGATATTAGTAAAGCAAGATATTAATAAATAAGGATAATAATCAATATGAACGTATTATTAATAACAATCGCATGGCCCAAAGTAGGGGAGTATAATCTGTATTCAGATTTAGCGCAAGAGTTCTATGAGAATGGTAATAAAGTTACGGTTGCGGCAGTAAATGAAAGGGTAAATAATCAAAAAACATTCTTGGCATATGAAGATAATATTCAAGTACTACGTGTAAAGTCAGGTAATATACAAAAAAGAAATAAGTATTTAAAAGTGATATTTTCATTTCTTGCAGGACCTAAAATCATATATGCAATGCATAGATATTTTAAAAGAGAGAAATTTGATTTGATTTTATTTGCGACACCACCTATTACTTTATCTTTGAGTGTTATTTTATTGAAAAAGTTATATCATTCAAAACTATATCTTCTTTTAAAAGATATATGGCCACAAGATGCAGTCGATTTGGGTGAAATGCGTAAAGGTGGAATTGTATGGTCTGTTTTTCGATTATTAGAAAAAATAACATATAAAAATTCGGATTATATAGGCTGTATGTCAGATGCAAATGTAGACTTTATTAGAAAAAATAATCAATATTTAAGCAATAAAGTGATCGAGGTATGCCCCAACAGTGAAAAAATTCGAAATCTTGAATGTGTTGAAAGAGATTTGATTAGAGAAAAATATGATTTACCAAAAGATAAAATGATTTTTGTATATGGGGGAAATCTTGGAAAAGCGCAAGGAGTAGATTTTTTGGTAGATATAATTAATTACTATCAAGAAAGGAATTCATTTTATTTTCTCATAATAGGTGCAGGAACTGAGTACCTTTATTTATTCAATTTGATTAGTAACATTTATTCGAATGCAAAAATATTACCTTGGATTAAAAAAACAGATTTTACAGAAATAGTTCAAGCTTGTGATGTTGGACTTATTTTATTAAGTAAAAATAGTAGTGTACCAAATTTCCCTTCTAGATTATTAACTTATCTTACAGCAAAAACTCCAATTATTTCAGCTACAGATAGTGCTACTGATATTGGCGATATCATTGAAGCCGCAGGTTGTGGTGCAAAAGCATACAATGGTGATATAGGCAGTTTTGATTTAGCGGTTGAAAAAGTCATTGCATCAGAAAAAAACGGAGATTTGATGGGAGAAAATGGGTATAAACTTTTTTTGGAAAAATATACTACTAAAAGAAGCTATGACATTATAATGGAGCATTTTAAAAGTGAAAATTTAATGAATAATGATACTAAAACAAATGAAGGTAAATTAAGTGATGTTAAGATTAATAATGATAATGGAAATAGTATGTCATATAATCAAGCCTTATATAAAATAGAGGTGATTATGAAAGCAATAAAGAGGTTCATATTAACACATATCTTCGAAACTATAAATTTTATCTGCTATGGAGATTTACCAACATCTTACTATTTAAAAAGAGGAATGAAGATCGGTTACAATTTTTATAGACAAACAGCAACAAAGTTTGATCCATCACATTGCTACTTAATCAGTATAGGAAATGATGTGACAGTGGCAAATAATGTTCAGTTTCTTGCTCATGATCAATCGACTAGAGTCTATTTAGGCTATGGGAAAGTTGGTAAAATTGTTATAGGTAACAGTGTATTTATTGGTGCAAAATCTTTGATATTGCCTAATGTAATAATTGGTGACAATGTAATTATCGGAGCTGGGAGCGTTGTTACAAAAAGTATTCCGGAAAATTCTGTAGTTGCGGGAGTCCCAGCTAAGATAATAGGAAATACGGATACCTATATTTTGAAATGCAGTAAGCAAATTTTGACTACTAAAATAATAAAAAGTTCTGATACAAATCACAAAAAACAATCTAATAGTAAAAAGGAAGAAATTAGAAATACTTGTGAAGAGGGATTTGCCTATATTGAATTAGGGAAAGTGATTAATTATGGAAAAAAGAGGACTTGAATATTAATTATTTTAATTGCGACTTGATAATTCGAATTACATTTGCATAGCAGATGGGAGAATATATGATTAATATTGATATTTTTCAAGAAAGAGATTGTATATACATTATGAAAGCAATTGCGTTATATAGTGTAGTATCAGCGCATGTTGGAATAATATCAAACAATACTTTTTTTGGTATACTGTTTTCATTAATTCTTAGTAGTATTGGTTCAATTGGTGTGGGCATATTTTTCTTGATTTCAGGATACCTTTTTTTGAATACTAACAAAACAACAACACAATTTTTAAGTGCTAAAGTAAGTACCATTATAATACCGTGGATTTTTTGTGGAACATTACTTTTTTTTTATGTTGCACTTCGAAAAGGTGGTGTTAATATTTATAACTGGGTCAGTACCCTTATGGTACATAGCCATCTATATTACTTAACGATATTAATGATTTTCTATCTGCTATTTTGGAAGCTAAAGAATAATTTATGTTTTCTGCTTTTCAATATGTTTCTATCAATAATAAGTATTGTTTTAACAGGCTTAGATTTAATACCTATATATCCATATATAAATCCATTCAATTGGTCAATTTATTTTATACTAGGATTGTTGATTAAGAAGTATCATTTGCTAGAAAAGTTAGTCTTGTTTTGTAAGAAATGGTTTTTATGCATAACAAGTATATATTTCTTGTTTTTGATTATTTATCTAATAAATGGAGTAAGTATTTCTTATTGGAAATATGCATCATTTATTGCAGAATTGGTAGCTATGGCATTCGTTTTTGGGGCTTCCTATTTTTGCTTAATGTTAAAGAAAGCAAATTGGCTTGTAGATATTGGTAAAATATCATTTTCACTCTACCTATTACACATGCCAATTGCAGGGATAATAACAAATTTATTTAATCGGTTTGAGCTTTGGTATTTCACATTATTTATACCAATTATTGTTATTATAATCACAATTGCAGGGATACAAACATTTCGGTTTATCTCGCGGAAAATCAAAGTAAACAAAATTTTTGATATATTAATTGGGTACCGCTGAAGTGACAGAGCGGGAGCAATAGTTTGATGTTAAGTGCCGATAAAGAGGCAGGTGGGAGTATTATGAAAGTGTTACTAATTAATTCTGATTGTGGATATGGTAGTACAGGCAGAATCTGTGTTGATTTATATAAGCTAATTGTGGAATCAGGAAATGATGCATGTATCGCATATGGAAGAGACTGTACAGATGAGTCCGTTAAAAATATTAGAATTGGCGGTAAACTTGATGTTTATGCGCATGTAATAAAAACTAGATTACTAGATCTACAAGGCTTTGGTTCTAAAAGAGCAACGATAAAATTCATTAATCAGTGCAAAGCTTATAATCCTGATATCATACATCTTCATAATATCCATGGAAGTTACATCAATATAGATTTATTATTTAAATATATAAAAGAAATGAAATTACCTGTGATATGGACATTACATGATTGTTGGGCATTCACAGGGCATTGTGCTTATTATACATATGTTGGTTGTAGTAAATGGAAAGATTGTTGCTACGATTGTATTCAAAGAAATCTATATCCGGCAAGTATCTTTCGTGATAATTCTAAAAAAAATTACATTTTTAAAAAAGAATTATTTAATGGAATTGAGAACTTAAAAATAACAACTGTCTCTAATTGGCTTAAGTTTGAGGTGATGCAATCTTATTTAAATAAATATGATGTTCAAGTCATACCAAATGGAATTGATTTGGATATATTCAAACCAACAGAAAGTGATTTTAGACAAAAATTCGATCTAGAAAATAAAACAATTATTCTTGGAGTAGCATCAATTTGGCATGACAGAAAAGGTTTGTGGCTATTCAATGAATTGGCAGATAGATTAGATAATTTTTACAAAATAGTACTTGTTGGAATTACCGAGAAGCAAAAAAATAACCTTTCGAGTAATATATTAGTGATTCAAAGAACAAATGATTTAATGGAATTGGCTGAAATTTATACAGCCGCAGACTTATTTCTTAATCCTTCCATAGAAGAAACCTTTGGAATGGTATCACTGGAAGCACTTGCATGTGGAACTCCTGTGATTTCTAACAAATACTCGGCAAATCCTGAACTGATTAATGAACAATGTGGAATCATTGTAGAGGATATTACTACCCAATTATATATTGATGCAATTCAAAAATTTAAAACAGAGTCAATCGATATTTTAGAATGTGTAAAAAAAGCTCAGCAATATAATAAAAATAGCTGCTACAAAAAATATTTGGAATTATATGAGGGCTGTTAAATGGAGAATGTAGATGAAAATTTTATGGATAACGAATATACCGTCGCCATATAGGGTCGATTTCTTTTGTGAGATGGGTAAGCTTTGTGAACTAACAGTTTTGTTTGAAATGGCTACATCAACTGAACGAGATATAAGTTGGAAAAATTATAACTTTGTTAATTTTCAAGGAATTATTATGGATGGAAAAGAAGTTGATGTAGATAAGACCATTTGTTTTCAAATATTTAAATATTTGAAAAAGAAAAAATATGATTATATTATTGTTACTAATATCGCAACACCAACTGGAATAATGGCAATCGAATATATGAAATTACGAAAAATCCGATATATTTTAGAAGGTGATGGAGGCTTTGCTAAGAGTGGCAAGGGAGTTAAAGAATGCTTGAAAAAGCATTTGATTCAGGGGGCAGAACTATATTTTAGTACGTCAATCAGCCATGATGATTATTGGAAAACTTATGGCGTAAAAAAAGAAAAAATATATCGATACCCATTTACATCTATTAAAGAAAATGATATTTGCTGTGATTTTATAGAAAATCATAAAAAACAAATTATTAGAAAAGAACTCGGTATAACAGCAGAAAATGTAATCCTATCGGTTGGACGATTTATAAATAGTAAAGGTTATGATGTATTACTTAAGGCATGTAAATATATAAATAATGCAGATTTATATATAATTGGTGGCAATCCTACAACTGAATATTTAAAAATCATAGAAGATTTGGGCTTAAGTAATGTTCATTTTATTGAATTTAAAGAAAAGGAAGAATTAAAAAAGTATTTCTTAATGGCTACTGTTTTTGTGCTTCCAACAAGGGGAGACAGTTGGGGTTTGGTTGTGAACGAGGCCATGGCATACGGATTGCCAGTTATAACGACAGATAAGTGTGTGGCAGGAATTGAACTTATAAAGAACTTTGAAAATGGATTTATTACCCCGGTAGAAGATGAAAAAGCATTAACAGAAAAAGTGAATTTAATATTAGAGGATGATGCGCTCAGGTTAAAAATGGCAAACAATAATATAGATATAGTAAGGCAATATACCATTGAATCTATGGTGAAAAGACATATGGAAGTTTTAAAAGTGACAAATATACTATTTTTGGGATATGCAATTAATAAAGAAGAAGCGTTAAATTTATATGGAGCATCTATAGCTGGAAATAAAATGCAAATTAATGTACTTGAAAATTTATCGCTGTATCAAGATTTGAATATAAAATGTATAACGATTTACCCAACTGCTGCATATCCTAGAGGAAAGATGTTTGTAAAAAAACAATCAATTCGCTTATTTGATGAATTTTATAGTTTGAAAGTGGGGTTCATTAATTTACCTATTCTTAAACAATTTTTTGAAACGATTTCAACTTATAATACGGCGAAAAAGATAATTAAAAAAGAGAGAATAGATATAATATTTACATTTAATATGTTTCCACAAATTGGATTGCCGGCTAAATGGTTAAAAAAAAAATATGGATGTAAGATTGTATCCTTGCTAGCCGACTTGCCCATTGATGATAATGTTGGGAAAAAAGGGCTTTATATTTTATTAAGAAAAATTTTTGATTATAGTACACGAAAAGCAATTTTGTGCTGTGATAAAATCATTGCATTAAATAAGCATGCAGTTGATTTATATGCACCAGGATTAGAGTATATTATCGTTGAAGGCGGTGCAGGCTTTGAAGACATTATGGATATCCCTATCAAAACATTTTCAAGAAAGAATATCGTATATTCAGGTGCACTAGTTGAATATAGTGGAATTATCAACTTGATTGAGGCTATGAAATATGTAAGTGACAAAGAGGTTGTGCTTGATATTTATGGTAGTGGGCAAATAATGGAGTATGTTATGCAGTGTGCAGATCTAACTCAAAATGTAAAATATCATGGGAAAGTTGATAATAACACCATGAAAAAGATACAGGGGGAAGCTTATTTACTTATAAATCCAAGACCAATTGAGAATCTGATTTCGAAGGTGACTTTCCCATCAAAAATTTTTGAATATATGATTAGTGGAACACCGGTTCTTACAACAAAATTAAATGGGTTTACGGATGATTATATGGATACCATGTTTTTCGTTGATAGTAATGATCCAATCATATTAGCAGATAAAATCAATGAAATAATGTCTTTGTCGCTCGGCGAATTAAGTGAAAAAGCTTTAAAAGCATGGAAATTTGTGAGTGAGAATAAAACGTGGAGAAAGCAATGTGAAAAAATATATAAATTTATAAGCGATTAGTAATAAAAAAATAAAGAGAAAGGTATCTTATGAATGAATTAATAAAAAGTCTTCCTGAAAATAAAGAATATTTATTTGATAAATTTGTCTTTTTTATATGTATTATTGATTGCCTTTTCCTACCATACTTATGGCTAGTATCGATTCCATATACAATGCCATTAATATTTTATTGGTTTTTTAAAAAATATAAATTATTGAGAAATAATGATCAATACAAATTAGAATATAAATTATTTTTTGCTTTATTTATTTTAATGGGTTTAAGTACGGTTTTTAGCGTTATCTTGGCGCCTCAATATGCTTACAAAAATGTAGTATTTTTAATATTATATACATCCATGTTTTTATATTATTTTATGTTTTTATATTATATAAACAAATATCCGTTTGTTATTAAAAATTTTTTGATTGTTTTTATTTTATTTGTGGTGATTTTAGCTGCATTTTTTAACATAGACAAAAATTTATTCCAAAAGGTAGTTTTATTTTGGAATCCCCGTTCTGAAATTAATGCCAACATAGCTGAGGACTTTGTAAATTATAGATATACATTTATTTGGATGGATGCCAATAATATAGGGTATATGATGAATGCTATCGTTTTGTATTTATGGTGTAATGAAAAAACAAGCTTTTTCATCAAAATATTTTCTTTATTATCATTGCTTTTTGTTTTGATAGCTTGCATGAGTAATGGTGCATTTTTATCTTCTGGTATCAGTATTGGACTATATTTGATTGTAAAGCTTTTTGATTTATTTAAAGGTAATCATAATAAAAAATATAAAATAACACCGATTAATATAGTATTATTCCTGATCGCTTTATTTGCTCTATATAAAATTATCCCACAAATTCCTAATTATTTAGAAACAGGAATTGCTATGGAATCTCTTGAAAGAATTAGCAATAATTCTGGTGATTCTAGATTCGTGATTTGGCAAACGGTCATTCAAAGTGTAAACTTCTTTGAATTTATATTAATTGGAAAGGGCGGAGTAACCTTAGTAAATGGCTTAAAGTTTGCTCCACATAATGGACATTTCTATTGGATATTGGGATATGGGTTTATCTCTTATTTTATATTTATGTATTTGGTATTTAGAAAAAGAAAAGTAACAAGTATCAAAAAATATATATGGATTACACCTATATTAATTGGATATACTGTGAATGTTCTACTTGGAGAGATAAAAATGATGAGTATCATAATGTTATTAATCGCATGTTCGTCAAGTGTAAAATATCTTATGGGAAGCGAAACAAGTGGGAAATAATATGGGGAGAATTGAAAATGCAGTTCGTAATATATTATTTGGTACATTAGGAAACTTTGCGTCAATTATATTAGGGTTTGTATCAAGGACATTTTTGATTCATATTCTTGGGGTTAATTATCTTGGTATCAATGGTTTATATACAAATGTATTATCCGTTTTGTCTTTAGCAGAACTAGGAATTGGTACTGCAATTAGTTATAGTTTATATAAGCCAGTCGTTGATAAAGATCTTGAAAAAATCAAAATTCTCATGCAGCTATATAAACAGGTTTATAGGATTATTGCGATTATTATTACAGCTCTAGGCTTATTAATAATTCCTTTTTTGAAATATATAATCAAAAATCCAGGAGATATAACGCTAGACCAATTAAATATATTTTACTTGATTTTTCTATTTAATACGGTAAGTACTTATTTTGTGTCCTATAAATATAGTTTGACGAATGCAGAACAAAAAAATTATATACAAATTAATATACAAGTAATTACATCCTTAACAATTCTAATAGCCCAAATAATCATATTGATAGTAAGCAAGAGCTTTTTGATATATTTATTGGCGGGTGCTGTAATAGGACTAATTCAAAAGATATTTGTGTACATATATTTTAATAAATTATACCCATATCTTCTGGAAAAAAGTAATGGTAATCTGTCTAAAGAGGAAATTAAAGTATTTAAAAAAAATATAATTGCATTGCTATATCACAAAATTGGTGAAACTAGTATCAATCAAACAGACAATATTATAATATCATCATTTATTAATATAACTTGTGTCGCTATACTTTCTAATTATAATTTGATAATAAATACAGTGAATGTATTTATAAATATAGTATTTAATTCTGTCATTTCAGGACTAGGCAATTTGATAGCAACGGAGAATAAAGAAAGACAATACCTTTTATTTAAGGTATATAGATTTTTAGGGTTCTGGGTTTATGGATTGTCATTATTATTCTTTGTTTTTTTGTTGACGCCGTTTATAAATATTTGGCTGGGCCCCAATATGATTATAGATAAATCAGCAATTATATTAATCATGGTAGACTATTATTTTAAAGGACATCGTACTGTTATCAATAATTTCAAATCAGCAGCTGGAATATTTGATGCTGATAAATACATATCAATTGCACAGGCAGTTGTAAATTTGGTTCTATCAATCATATTGGTACAATTTATTGGACTTAAGGGAGTTTTTATAGGAACCATAGTAGCAGGGTTAATTGCTAATGTAACAAAACCATTTATTATCTATAAAATGATTTTTAATAAGGATGCAAAATACTATTTTATAGATTCCATTACATATATTTTTACGATTAGTTTTGTGTTTGCCATTTTGGGGTTACTCAATACGGTTGTTCTTGTAAATATTACGCTAATAAATATTATTATAATGGGTTTTTTGATATTAAGCATTTCTAATATTATTTTTTATGTGATATTGAGACAAAGAGAAGAATTTGCATATTTGTCAAATATTATCTTGTCCAAAATAGGTGAGAAAGTCAAAGAATTCTATTATACTCATTGTTTATTATTAATCACATTTTTAAAAAAGGCTAGGAATTTGATTGCAAAAGAAACGAATAAATTTACAAGGAATAAAGAAAACTCATTTGAACAAGTAAATGATTTTAATACAGATAGATATAGCGAAAAAAATAAAAAAATGGCATTCATTAGTGAATTAACAAAAAATACAAGAATACAATTGAGCATTTATCCAGTAGTAAGCATGAAACATCAGATAATCTCATTTATAAATAATACTTCAAGCACTAAAAAAGATGAGAAAATAGATCATTATTTTAGGCAAAATGGTCTTTTAGCACAGTCATTGGAATGGTCGTATTCGATTGATAAAGATATTCAAGATTTAAATAGCTTGCAAAAATATTTCGACAAATGGACAAAAAGCGGTGCTTTAATAAATAGTCTTGAGAATGCCATAAATGGATATACACTTATATATTTGAATGAATTGACACCAAATGATAAATATAAGAATACGATTGAAAAAATCAAAGATTATTTATTTGCACATCCAAAAGACAAAAGTGGAAGCCTTCTATATAGAAAAAGTTTTGATGATGTTTATATTGAAAGTGTTGGTATGATTTGTCCATTTTTATGCAGATATGGGAAAGCATATCATAATCAAATGGCTATAGATTTAGCGATAAATCAAATGATTAATTATCTTAAGTATGGTTTTGACAGCAAAACTTCGCTTCCATATCATGGCTATAACATTAAAGGGAATATTAAACATGGGATTATCGGATGGGGAAGAGCAGTAGGTTGGTTGTTAATTGGAATGATTGATAGCCTAGAATATATTTCGTCAACAAATCCATATTATAAAATACTCAGATATCAATTTGAAGTAATCATAAAAACGACAGTAAAGTATCAGACGAATAGCGGCTATTATAAATGGCAGTTAACTGCATTTGAGGGTCATGTTGATACTTCCGCAACTTCGATGATATCTTATGCAATTAAAAGAGGAGTAATGATAGGAATTTTAAATAGATCCTTTTTACATTATTCAAATTTGGGACTTCTTGCGATTAGTCATTCAATTGAAAACGGAGTGGTAATGGATTCCTCGGCTGAATGTACTGGATTTGGAATATATCCACAGGATTATGGTTCAAACCAATGGGCACAAGGACCAACTACAGCATTAGTAGCATTATCATTGAATCAAGAGACAAAAATTATAAATAATAAAATATATAGAAGAAGTTAAAGATAAAAGAGAAAAGTAAAAGTGTAAGGTGAATGAATCAGTGATATACAATTCAAGTCGCCTTTACAATAAAATAATGTAAAGGCGACTTTAGTGTAGTGTACTATTCGTAGCATGAAATAAGTTAGCTAGTTTTTCTTCTTCTCCATCTGCATCTAAAAAATAATCTGTATATAAAACCAGACATAATTGCAAGATTAATTCCAATAAAAACACTAAGGAGAGCATATCGTCTAGTAAAGCTCAAGCATTCAAAACTTGCTATAAGACCAGGCATATTTACAATCCCCTTGAAGAAATACAATCCTGTTATCATAATTATAAAAATCCAAAAATCAAAAATTAAAGTAGTCGCGATTGTTGGTTCTTGTCTCAAACGTGCAATAAAGCCGAAAATGACAGCAGAAATCATACCAGGTACTATGAGTATTAGAAAAAATCTAAAGAGATCTATGAAATTCATAAAATCACCTTCCATTCTTTTTATATTATTTCTATAGTATATTATGCTATTAGCCTGTATTTGGTTACGATATTTGTCAGACTTTGTAAATTAATGAGTTAAGCGATAGTTCCATTAAAAAATATTATTCATACTATAAAATATATAGATTTTTATAAAAATGGGGTAATTAAATGTTTACTAATAAAACACTCTTGATTACTGGAGGAACTGGCAGTTTTGGAAATGCAGTATTAGATCGTTTCTTGTGTACAGACGTAGGCGAAATCCGAATATTTTCTAGAGACGAGAAAAAGCAGGAGGATATGCGAAAGCGATATAACAATAATAAAGTGAAATTTTACATAGGAGATGTACGAGATTTACAGTCAATTAAAAATTCCATGTATGGGGTTGACTATATATTTCATGCAGCGGCGCTGAAGCAAGTTCCATCTTGTGAGTTTTTCCCATTAGAAGCAGTTAAGACAAATGTAATAGGAACGGACAATGTTTTGACAACAGCAATTGAATGTGGAGTGAAGAAAATAATTTGTTTATCAACTGATAAAGCAGCTTATCCAATCAATGCAATGGGTATTTCGAAAGCAATGATGGAAAAGGTATTTATTGCAAAATCAAAGACTGTAGACAATGATAAAACAACAATTTGTGGTACTCGTTATGGAAATGTAATGGCTTCTAGAGGTTCCGTAATACCACTTTTTATTGATCAAATTAAGTCAAGAAAACCAATTACAATTACCAATCCAAGCATGACACGATTTCTAATGAGTCTTGACGAGGCAGTAGAACTTGTTATATATGCCTTCATAAATGCGAAGGCCGGCGATATCATGGTACAGAAGGCGCCTGCATCAACGATTGGGGACTTAGCACAAGCCTTAAAGGAATTATTTAAAGCAAAGAATGACATTAAGATTATTGGTACACGCCATGGAGAAAAACAATATGAAACACTTCTCACAAAAGAAGAATATTTTGTAGCAGAGGATAGAGGCGACTTTTTTTGTGTACCTGCCGATAAGAGAGATTTAAATTACGATAAGTATTTCGTGGAAGGTAGCCAGAAGCTTTCGAATGAGGACGAATATAACTCAAATAATACTAAAAATTTAAATGTCGTAGAAATCAAAGAAATGCTATTGAAACTTGACTATGTGAATAATGAGTTGAAAGGCTGGATATAAAATGAATATTCTAATAACGGGAGCCAGTGGCTTTATAGGAAAAAATTTAATCGCACAGCTGAAAAATGAATTGGAAATAGATGAAATATATACATATGATATCAATACAGAACCTTATTTGTTAGATAATTATTGTAGAGATGCTGATTTTGTGTATAATCTAGCGGGTATCAATCGGCCCAGTGATAATGCAGATTTTATGAAAGGCAATTATGAGTTTATAGTTACCCTGTTAGATGCACTAAAAAAACATAAAAACACTTGCCCCATTATGTTGGCCTCATCAATCCAAGCAGTTTTAGATAATCCTTATGGAAAAAGTAAAAAGGCAGGGGAGGATTTAATGCTTGAATATTCAAAAGATACGGGTGCAAAATTATTGATCTATCGATTCCCTAATGTATTTGGGAAATGGTGCAGACCAAATTATAACAGTGTGGTCGCGACATTTTGTTATAATATTTCTCACAATTTGCCTATAAATGTAGATGATCCTAATTATATTTTAAATTTAGCATATATAGATGATGTAGTGGCAGAATTAATTCGTGTAACGAAAGAAAAGGAAAATAGAAAAGGAGTTTTTTATGAAATCCCTGTAGTGTATAGAGTTGCACTTGGTGAACTTGCATCACAAATCTATTCGTTTAAGGATAGCCGTATCTATATGACAATTCCCAAAGTGTCGGATGAATTTACAAAAAAACTATACAGTACATATTTGAGTTATATGCAAGAAGATTCGTTTAGTTATGCGCTTAAAATGAATTTTGATAATAGAGGCTCATTTACTGAGTTTATAAAGACGCCAGATAGAGGGCAAATATCTGTAAATGTTTCGAAACCAGGAATTATAAAGGGTAACCACTGGCATCATACGAAGCATGAAAAATTTCTAGTGGTAAGTGGAACTGGTGTTATTCGTCTTAGAAATATCTACTCAGATAAAATTATAGAGTACTTTGTGACGGATGAAAAAATGGAAGTTATTGATATACCTGTAGGATATACTCATAACATTGAAAATCTAGGAAAAACGGATATGGTTACAATTATGTGGGCAAATGAATTCTTTAACCGTGATAAGCCTGATACTTACTATATGGAGGTATCAATTTAAGGTTGACATTTCAAGAGGAGATGAGTAGACATGGAAAAATTAAAAGTGGTTACTGTAGTTGGAACACGTCCAGAAATTATACGTTTGTCAGCAGTTATTAATAAGCTAGAACAATCAGAAGTAATTGAACATATACTTGTACATACAGGTCAGAACTATGACTATGAATTAAATGAGGTGTTTTTTGAGGATTTAAATCTAAGAAAACCTGATTATTTTCTTGATGCAGCTAACAATAACGCAATTGAGACAATTGGTAATATTTTAATTAAAATTGATCCTATATTGGAAAAGGTAAAACCAGATGCATTTTTGATACTTGGTGACACAAATAGTTGTTTATGCGCAATTGCTGCAAAGAGAAGGCATATACCTATATTTCATATGGAAGCAGGGAATAGGTGCTTTGATCAAAGAGTACCAGAAGAAACAAATAGAAAAATTGTGGATCATATATCAGACATCAACTTACCTTATAGCAATATTGCAAGAGAATATCTTCTAAAAGAAGGACTTCCATCAGATAGAATTATTAAAACTGGGAGTCCAATGTATGAAGTGATTACTTCCAGAAGAAAAGAAATTGAAAATTCTGATATATTACAAAAATTAGACATTATAGCAAATGAGTACTTTGTTGTATCAGCTCATCGAGAAGAAAATATTAATATAGAACAAAATTTTGTAGAATTAGTAGATAGCCTAAATGCAATCGCTGAAAAATATAATATACCAATTATAGTTAGTACCCATCCTAGAACCAGAAAAAAGATTTACGAAATGGGTATTCAATTAAATCCACTTGTGAAAACAATTAAACCATTTGGATTTAATGATTACATTAAACTTCAACTAAATGCAAAAGCTGTATTAAGTGATAGTGGAACCATAAGTGAAGAATCCTCAATTCTAGGGATAAAAGCGCTAAATATTAGACAATGTCACGAAAGACCAGAGGCAATGGAGGAAACCACAGTTATGATGGTTGGTCTTTCAAAACAAAGAATAATGCAAGGACTTATTGTGTTAGAAACACAACAAAAAGATACATTAAGAGAAGTAGATGATTATAGTGTTTCCAATGTATCTGATAAAGTACTTAGAATTATATTGTCCTATACAGAGTATGTAAATAGAGTCGTATGGGGAATAACCAAGCAAACAATCTAAATTATTAAGAATTTCACAAAGGTGAGAACCCATCATATTAGAAAGGTGAGAACTCATCAATATTATATTGACATGCATGAATTAATGACATATAATATAAAACTTGAGAGGTAAATTAAAGTATCTTCTTATTGCTGGAATAAAAACCCAGTGAAATAAATCAAAAAATGATATGAAATATAAAAGCAATAATCAAACTAAATCATTCGGAAGACAAAGCAAATTAGAAATAAATAAGTTGTAAGTAAGCCGATATCCAAGGATTAATCCAAAGATACCGGCTTAAATAATAAAATGTGAATCACTATTTTAAATTATACTTGAGAGACTGCAAAGGCAGATGGGAAGGAGTTTATATGAACGAATATTTAAGTAAAATCAAATTAGATGATGATGTAATGGACATATTAACTAGCAGCAAAAAATTAATATTTCCAAAAACTAGAGAGGAACTTTTAGCTCTCTCATTTGGAAGCGATGATAAAGATGAATACAATGTTGAATATGAAATCCCAGGTGTTGGCAACCGTGTTGAAGCCACTGTAACAAGATGCAAGAATGGTGTTGTAATTAACTACCCTGATGATTATATGCGTCGCCGTGATCCAGACAGTCTTATCGTTGCCGACGATCAGCCAACTGATAAACCAAAATTCAATGACACATACGGATATGAATTTGATGGCTTAAGAAAAGAAACATTTGCATGGTTAAAGAAACAGGAACTGATTGTTTTACCTTTCCTTTCAGGTGGCGAAAAGTACGGATATCCTTCAATTCTTATCGCTCCAGCCAACGCAGGCCACTTTGCGCTAGCACTTGCCGATTTACAGGGTCGTCTCAATATCGATGATATTAAAGCACCTTTTGAGCCTGTAGCAATTGTTTATCTTGCTCCCCCTTTCCGTCATACACACTTTGAAGGAAAACAGATTTGCGTTCACAATAGATTAGAAAAAGTTCATGAAGTATTTTCATATAACTTGTATCCAGGGCCAAGTGCTAAAAAGGGTGTATACAGCGTATTACTCAATATTGGTGAGAGAGAAGATTGGACAACCTGTCATGCTTCAGCTGTTAAGGTAATCACTCCTTATGATAATGAAATCGTAATTATGCACGAAGGTGCATCTGGCGGTGGTAAGAGCGAGATGCTTGAAAAAGTTCATAGAGAAGCAGATGACAGAGTTTTATTAGGAAAAAATACCGTAACAGGTGAAAAGAATTACCTTAGAATTTCTGAAACATGTGAATTACGTCCAGTAACGGATGATATGGCGCTTTGCCATCCTAAGATGCAAAATGAAAGCAACAAGCTTGTTGTTGGCGATGCTGAGACAGGTTGGTTCTTAAGAGTAGATAGCATTACTGCATATGGTGAAAATCCTTCTTATGAAAGACTTTTTATGCAACCAAGTCAGCCACTTGTATTTATTAATTTACAAGGCACTCCTAATTCAACTTGTATTCCTTGGGAGCATACACTTGACTCAAACGGAAAACCATGTCCTAACCCAAGAGTAATATTTCCAAGAAATATGGTGCCGGATATTGTTGATGGAACAGTTGAAGTTGATGTAAGAAGCTTTGGCGTTAGATGTCCAGCTTGTACAAAGTCTGATCCTACATACGGAATATTGGGTATGATGCATGTACTTCCACCTGCACTTGCATGGATTTGGAGACTTGTAGCACCAAGAGGATTTAAGAATCCAAGTATTGTTGATAATTCAGGCAACGCACTGAAGAGCGAAGGCGTTGGTTCTTATTGGCCATTTGCTACTGGTAAGATGGTTAAACAGGCAAATTTATTGTTAGAGCAGATTTGTAGTTCAACAAGTACAAGATATATTATTATTCCGAATCAGCACATTGGAGCTTACGACGTAGGTTTCATGCCTGAATGGATTTCAAGAGAATATATTGCGCGCCGTGGCGGAGCAAAGTTCAAACAAGAACATTTGGTTGAAGCCCGTTGCACATTATTAGGATATTGTCTTGATTCCATAAAAGTAGACGGTCAATATATCAGAAAAGCATTTTTACAACCTGAAAAGCAAGGAGAAATCGGTATCGAAGCTTATGATATTGGCGCAAAGATATTAACAGATTTCTTTAAAGAGGAATTAGTTAAATTTATTACTCCAGATCTTGAACCACTAGGAAAACAGATTATAGATTGCTTTTTAAATGATGCTTCATTACAAGACTATATGGAATTGATTCCAATGAGATATTAATTATATAAATTAAGCTTTCAAAATAATAAACGGGATAGAATTAAAAATCATCTTATAAATATGTTTTTAGGATGTAATTTGGTTCTATCCCTATTTTTATGCCTATATTCTAAAACCTAAGGGTATAAATTGTTGACTATTTAAATTATACAAAGTATAATTGTTATTATAGACTTTTTTGTTATATTTTAAAATATTTTATTACGTAAGAAAAACTTGGAGGAACTTTGATATGGATATAGTATCAATTGGCAGTTTGATTTTGGGATTCGCGGTACTCGTTATAGGCTTTATTTTGGAAGAGGGAATTGTAACGAAACTTATTTCGCCGACGTCTGCTTTGATTATATTTGGTGGAACATTTGCTGTTCTAGGTGTATCATTTCCAGCTAAAAGACTTGTTAAGATTCCGAAACTGATAAAAATAGCATTTACAACACATAAAGAGGACAGAAATGCAATTTTGTTATATTTTGAAGAATTAGCTGTACTTGTAAGAAAAGATGGATTGTTGTCACTTGAACAGAAAATTACTAGTGGTGAGAATTTGGATCCTTTTCTTGTTACGGGTCTACAGATGGTAATAGATGGTACAGATTTGGATAATATGAAGCATACATTAGAGACTAAAATTAGCAATATGGAAGAAAGACATTCAAAGGGAATTTCGATATTTGAGGCCGCAGGTGGATATGCTCCAACGATGGGAGTTGTTGGTACTGTTTTGGGTCTGATTAACGTACTTGCCGATTTGAACGATATGGAGGCTCTTGGTGGTAAGGTGGCGACTGCATTTATTGCAACACTATATGGTATTGCTTCGGCTAATATATTGTGGCTCCCAATAGCAACAAAGCTTAAAGAATTAGATGGCGATGAAACTGTAACAAAATACATGATGCTTGATGGAATTATAATGCTTCAAAACGGAAGCAACCCAATTTTGATCCGAGAGCATTTGGAAGGATACTTAGAGGATGAAAAAGAAAAAACACAAAGAGGGGAATAGTGAGCGCTGGCTTCTTACATATGCAGATATGCTTACTTTGTTATTTGTATTGTTTGTAGTACTATTTGCAATGAGTAATATAAATTCCGAAAAGCTTGCGGCTGTATCTGGTTCGCTTAATGCAGCACTGGGAAATGGTTCGGGTACTGCTTATTCAATACTGGATGGTGGCGTTGGTCTCTTGGAGGGTGGCGTGCCTGTAGAGACACAAGCCGCAACAGAAGCTGCAACAGTATCTCCTACGAATTCGTCAACTAATCCATCAACACAATCAAGTGAACAGAAATCGGAACAGTCACAAATAAAAGGTGTAAAAGAAAATATTGATAAAATTATATCCACAATTAATGTAGGTGGAGATATTGGAATTAATATTAAAGAAAGTGGTTTGGTTATTACATTCCCAAGTGGTACTTTTTTTGATAGTGGTAAGGCTGTACTAAAAGATAATATGAAGGAAGCTTTAAAAAAAATAGCTGTTGAATTGAATACAATAGATAATACGATTGTAGTTAATGGATATACAGATAATGTAACTATAAATAATAGTATCTATGCTTCTAATTGGCAGCTATCTGCAGCAAGAGCGGCTAATGTTGCTCAATATCTAGATGAGAATTGTCAGGTGGATCGTTCTAGACTAATACCTGCAGGATTAGGCGAAAATAATCCTGTAGCATCAAATGATACGCTTGAGGGCAAAAGTAAGAACAGAAGAGTAGAAATACAAATACTTTATAGTTATAAAGAAGTGATTGAGTAAGAAAAAATCCGTTTCTGCTATGCATTGCATAGTGGAAACGGATTTTTTTTTGAAATAATATTATATACAATTTTTTTCTTTAATTATTCTATTTTATCTTTTTTATCTTTTTGTAACTTTGTCATTATCATAACAATAATTGAAATAATGCCAAGTACTATAAAAATTGCAAGCATTCCCTTCCACATAATATTTAAAGATATTAAAAAATTACTCCATCTTTCGCTATTTAATAATTGTTCTATCATTATAGAGACTCCTTTCTATTGTGTACGATTACTATAATATCGTGCTTAAAATACTAAGTACAACACCACCGGCAACGACTGATCCAATCTGACCTGCAACATTGGAACCAATTGCTGGCATTAAAAGATGGTTGGTTGGATCTTCTTTTAGACCCATCTTTTGAATAACACGAGCTGACATTGGAAATGCTGAAATACCTGCGCCTCCAACCATTGGGTTCACTTTTTGTCCAGGTAACAAGTTCAATAATTTTGCAAATAGAACGCCACCAATTGTATCAAATATGAATGCAATCAGTCCAATACCCATAATCATAAAAGTTGCTGGTGTAACAAATTTATCAGCTGTCATACTTGCAGAAATAGTAAGACCCAAAAGCAACGTAATCAAGTTCGCTAATGATGTCTGCGCTGTATCAGATAAACTTTTGAGTACACCACATTCTCTTAGTAAGTTTCCGAACATCAAGAAACCAACCAATGCTACAGATGCAGGAGCAATCATACCAGCAATAAAAGTTACGATAACAGGAAAAAATATTCTTGTCGTTCTCGAAATATTACTTGGATTATAAGGCATACGAATTAGTCGCTCTTTCTTAGTCGTTACTAATCGAATGGCAAAAGGTTGTATGATTGGAACAAGAGCCATATAACAGTAAGCCGCGACAGCAATGGGCGCTATATAATTAGAATTTAAAATTTGTGATACAAGGATAGAAGTAGGACCATCCGCTGCTCCAATAATACCAATAGAAACAGCGTCCTTTAAGTCAAATCCTAATAATGTAGCAACAGAGATGGCAAAGAAAATACCAAATTGTGCTGCTGCTCCGAAAAGAAACATTTTAGGATTAGAAAGAAGTGGACCAAAATCAATCATTGCTCCGATTCCTATAAATAAGAGAAGTGGCATCGCTTCAGAGGACTTTATTCCAACATGAAATAGCCATTCAATTATACCACTAGTATTGCCGATACCAGCTAACGTCTGGTCTAATACACCAGAAAGTGGGATGTTTACTAATATAGCGCCAAATCCCATAGGCAAAAGCAAAGCAGGTTCAAAATTCTTGTTGATAGCTAAGTAAATTAACAAAATACCAATTAGATACATTACGATCTCTTGCCATGTGATTGCAAGTACACCGCTTAATAAAAAATCCATAATACTTTCCTCCTTTAGCCACATAATACAATTACATATGGCATTTGATTTTTTGTAATAGGGAGCAATTCAATGAAATATAAGTATAAAACTATGTATGTGCACCCTTAACCTTAATAATATTTTATCTTTTTCTTATATTAATGTCAAATTTAATTACAATTAGAGGAGAAAATATAATATCAAATCAATTATAAAGAAAACTTTAATAATATTCTGTTTAATTCACTGTAAACGATTATATTAATATCATATTTCTTGTTAATATGATTCAATAAATTTAGAATATCTACTGACTCACTAAATTCAGCGTATCTACTTGACAATACAGAGTAGATATTGTATAAATAATAAATAGCTACTTAGATATACATAGTAGTTGGAAGAAAGGAAGATAAAATTGGAAGAATCACAATTGTTGAAGGGAATACTTGAGGGTTGTGTTCTTGCTATTATTGCAGCGGGGGAAACCTATGGCTATGAGATTATATCTGTGCTAGCGGATTATGGCTTTAATGATATTCAAGATGGGACATTATACCCAGTTTTAACAAGACTGGAAAAAAGAGATTTGATTGTATGCAGAATAGGTAAATCACCATATGGTCCTAAGCGAAAATATTTTAGGATTAGCGAAGAGGGTAAGGCGTATTTAGAACAATTCAAGAAAACTTATCTAGATATTACAGAAAGAGCAAATTCTATTATTTTAGGGGATGGGGAAAAACATGAAAAAAAATCAGATTGAATATAAGTTAAAGTTAACAGGGGAATATTTAAATGAATTTGAATCAATACAACAGTATATTGAGTGTAGTGATAGTATGTATGAAAAAAAAGAGGAGTGCCTGGAAGAAATATTAGATCTTTTATTAACGGCTCAAGAAAATGGAAGAGTACCTGAAGAAGTAATCGGCAAAGATATCAAAATCTTTTGCAACAATATATTAAAAGGGATTAATTATCATTCCTTTGTTTTTTATATGGCGCTAAGACTAGTTGGTATTTCCGCTACAGCATTGTTTATTAGTATATTTTTCATGGTTTCATATAATGTTCTGAGGATTCAAGGAACAGTTGTAGTTGGAAGCAAAATAAGCATAATATATGCATTTGGAATTGCAGTGAGCACAGTGGTACTTGATTTTTTTATTGATTATTATTTTAGGAAGCAAATTGCTAAGAACGGTAAAAATAAGCATGCCAAGTATAAAGGGAAAATTAGGCTGATTTTAGTGATATTAAGCAGTATTTTATTTGCTTTAATACAAGGAATGGATTTTCATAAAACATATACGACTATACCTAGAATGCTGTTAATCTTTGCTATTGCTTTGCTTTTAGTAGCAATAATCAATTGTATAGAGAGGTGTGGAGGTTTAGGCGATTTATATGGAAGTACTTATAATAAATCAAAAAAAATAGGCGTTCTGAAGACAGGACTTTATATGAAATATGAAAAGAAAAAAGCAAAAAATATTAGAAAAAATAGAGACTATACAGTAGAGTTATTCACAAAAAGGCAAAAAAAAGAAATAGAAATTAGTCACATTTTTTTTTGTATATTACTTCCATTTATCATTGGAGAAGTATGTTTGTGCGGCTATTTGATATTGACTAAAGACATTGGAGCCGGTATATTTATTTTGTTTATCTTTATTCTTGCACTGATGATGATTAATATTATATTTATATTGCTAAAAAAACCTCAGCTTAAATTGCTGCAGGAATTTTGTGGAGAACAGATAGATAATGAGTGGAATGAGGAAAATCATGAAAATTATAAAGCCTAATATACCGAAGGTATTGGTCGATGTAGAAAATTTGATGTCATATAGTATTAGCTTTAGAGAAGAAGATATAGATATTGAAAAAATTATTGTAAAAGAAAATTATTGCGAAAAGGTAGACTTTTATAAAATAAGTATGAATGGTACCGTTTTAGAAAATTGCAAATTTATTAACTGTGATTTCGAAAAATCGAGCTTTGTAGATGTTATCTTTATAAAGTGTGACTTTTCTAATAGTAATTTTCAAAATTCATATTTCAATAAATGTGAATTTATATCATGTAAGTGTCTTGGTATAGATATGTATAATTCTAGCTTGAAGCACGTCCTAATTAGTGACTCGAATTTTCAATACACAAATTTAAATAGAGCAAATTTTAATGGGGTGATGGTTAGCGATAGTGATTTATCAAATGCTAATATATCCGAGTGTACACAAAAGAACTTTGAGGTTGTAAATGCACAATTTTTAAATACTAGTTTTTTTAAAACTATGCTTAAAGGAATAGATTTTACAAATAGTCAAATAGGAGCAGTGGCTTTGTCGGATAGCTTGATTGAGTTAAAGGGTGTAATAATTAATGAATACCAAGCGTCAGATATTGTGAAATTATTGGGAGTAGTAGTTAGATAATATGATTTGTTCCACCATAATAAATAAGAAATTGCCAAAGTAACTTCAGCTTTCGAGTAGGGTAGGGGGGAAGTTACTTTGGCAATTTAGTGGCAATTTAGGCTTTTATTATTATTCGTTAATAACCCGACACTTTAGGCTGCTCAATCGTATTATCAGTGAAAGGGGGAATTCAAATGGAAAAATCTTTGTTTCGTACGGACAAAGAAGTTGGAGAAATATATAATCGTCATGTAAATTCAATTTACCGCATTTGTTTTACCTATATGAAAAATAAAGCCGATACGGAAGATGCTGTACAGGATACCTTTGTGAAATTATTAAAATACAATTGTAAATTTCAAAATGAAGAGCACGAAAAGGCTTGGCTAATTGTAACTGCTACAAATATTTGCAAAGACCATTTTCGGCATTGGTGGCAGAAAAAAGAGCAACTTGAAGATCACGAAAATCTATGTATTGAATCACATTTTGAAATAGATGAAACTATAGCGGTGGTCATGACTTTGCCAGACAAGTATAAAATAGTGATTTATCTATATTATTACGAAGGTTATACAAGCACAGCAATTGCAGGAATGCTCCAAAAACCCCAATCGACAATCCGTAATTATCTTCATGAAGGGAGATTGATTCTTCGAAAAAAGTTAGGTGGTGAATTTGATGAAGAATAAACAAATAATCAACTCTTGGAATAAAATTGAACCAGATGATGCTTTGAAAAACCGAATGCTGGCAAAAATTTTAATACAGCTTGAATCAGAAGTACATCAGGAAAAGAAGACTTTTAGTATGAAGAAGGTATATAAACCACTAGCAGTTTGTTTGCTCCTTGCAGTAGTATTTTATGTCTTACTTTTTAAAGGAGGAAACATTATGCAAAATCATTCGGCTTATCCCGAAACACAGGTTCAGAATGATAATCCCAAAAATAAGAATCCTATATCAACGGCAAAAAAACAGGTGTTTAGTGGATTTGTTCTGACGGTGTATGCTGCGGAAGTAGAGGGAACTAATCTTAGCGTGAATTATAAGGAGGATGCCATTTCGACTGTGTTGACACCAAAAGTGGAGGTGCTGCTCGCTAACTATAGTCCATTAATAAGTAGCGTTCCAGGACTACCATTTAGCTTTGATTTTAATGATAGTGACAGTGATTCATTGAAACCGGACAGTATAAAAGTTACGATTGACTATGGTGAACTGCTTACTTGGAATATGGAAACAGGCATTGTAAATTTTGAAGGGACATCTATTTCTAGACAAACTGGTGACACCCTTTATTGGTCGCCGCTCATTCCCCTCAATGGCAATGAAGAGATAGAAGGAAATCTTGAATATGAGGGGGCTTCTCAGGGTGTTCAAAAAGGAGTTGTAGAAAAAGCGCAAATAACCGTTACAGCAATGAAAGATGGAAAAGAAATTGGCAAACAAACTATTTATATTACTGAAATTGACGGTGATTATTATGCAACAGTAGGAGAACTAATAATTATTGCTTAGAAAAGTTCAGAGTCCTCAGAAAATTTAAATCTCTATGGTAATATAAAAATGCATTGAAAATGTTTGACATTTAAACATTTTCAATGCATCTTTGTTATTATAGAAGGATTAAATATAGTCGGTGATACTAATGTTAAGCTCCTGTTTGGATTCTTTAATAAACGTAGAATAATATATAAAATTTTGGGGATAATTACTTCGAAAATCATAAATGAATATGAACGGCGAAAATGCATGTTGACGATATTAAGAAAATCTTGTATAATCAACAGTGTTTACTATATGTAGATTAATTGGAGGGTAGTGGATTAGATGGATTTAAAAGAGGAATTAACACTAACTTTATACAGTATTTATGATTCCGACATTTTTGCTCCAATAATGGAATTCCTTCAGGGAGAAACTCGTGTGTTACTATTCATGCTCATGAATAAAAATAAAGAGATATATCCATCTGATTTGAGTGAGGCACTGAATGTTACCAGACAAAGAATTACATCGATTTTATCTTCATTACGTAAAAAAGAATTTGTAGTAATGGAATTGTCAAAAAAAGATCGACGTAGAATGCAAGTTTTCTTGACATACAAAGGAAAAAAACATGTTATCGCAAAAGTAAAAATAGCAGAGCGTTTGATAGATACTCTGATAGACCGGCTTGGCTATGATAATGTTAAGCAGTTATCTTCAATTTTAGAAATGGTAGTACGTAAAAAATAGTTTTTAACAATTGAAAGTGAAATTGTATGAAAAAAAGTATGAAATAAAGTATGAAATTCAGTATACGATAAAATATGAAATATAGTATTCAATAAATTATGAAATATAGTATGGGATATTTGCTTAATATGTATTAATAAGCAAATTTTTCTTTGAATATATAGTCAATAGTATTTACTATAAACGGTGTTTGAATTACATATTTTAAACTTGAGTATTAGACTTGAGTTTTAAGTGCCGATAATAATGCGAAGTAAATTCGCACGGCAGATTGGAGCATTTAGCAATTATGAGAAAATTATTTATTGTAACAGAAAGTGGTGCGGATTTACCAAAGAAGTATGTGGATCGTTATCAAATCGAAGTAATTCCTATGCATATTATGATGGGAGACAAGGAATATCTTGATGGGCAGCTTGATATACAACACATTTATGATTATTTTAAAGATACTAAAAAAGTACCTTCAACAGCTGCAGCAAATCCAAGTCAATATCAGGAAGTATTCGAACGAATCACAGCTAAAAATCCTGGATGTTTTATAATTCATATTGGATATTCCGCTGAGGCATCCTGCACATTTGCAAATGCCTGTATCGCCTCACAAGATATGCATAATGTATATCATATTGATTCCAAAAATGTATCTGGCGGCGAATCTGCTATTATTATTAAAGCTGCAGAATTAATTGAGAAGAATCCAGATATGGATCCAGCTGAACTGAAATTAAAGGTTGAAGCATATGCAGCGCGTGCAAAAATGTCATTTATTCCTGGAAGACTTGAGTTTTTAAAGGCAGGCGGACGTGTTTCTAATGCATCATATATAGGAGCAACGGTGCTTAATATCAAACCTATGATCGAGATAATTGAAGGAAAACTGATTGCTACGAAGAAATACCGTGGCTCTATCAATAAAATCATTGAAAAATATTTTGAGGAGTATGTTCACAGACATAATTTAGAATTAGAACAGCTCTTCTGCATATTTAGTATGGGAGTGGAAGAAGCTGTTCTTCAAAAAATAGAGCAGATTTCAAAACAAAAAGGATTTAAAAAAATGATAAGAGTTCAAACTGGAGCTGTTATCACCTGCCATTGCGGTCCTGGTGGAATCGGACTTAGCGGATTTGAAAAAGAATAAGTAATGATAGTAGTGATATAATCAATACAATTTCGTATAAATCGATAATACAGTTTCTTTGTCAAGTACAGCATAGTTATTTGCCATTAACCTGCTTTGCTTGGTCATAACTGTATTCGTAAATATCAATAAATCATTTTCTGTAACATTGTATAAATGTAGAGGCTTTCTCGGTAAAATATTATCGAGAAGCTTTTCTATCTCTATATAAACAAGGTTATCTTCGCATTCTAAAATTTCAGCTAAAATATGATTTAGATTTTTTATGATCCCGTTTGGATTAAGTGCTTGATATGTTTTGTAAACTTCTGTAAACATGAGATAATTTGCTTCACCATGAGGTACATGGTAGGTGGCACCAATTGGATAGCTCATTGCGTGAACAGCTGCACATCCCGCATTTCCAAAGGCAATTCCAGCATAGGTGCTTGCGATTAGAAAATCATTTAGATAGAGGTTTCTAATTTCAGGACCTTTTTTAATGATTTCTTTGTAGCCGGATAATATCATTCGCATTGCTTTTTCGGAAAAAAGCTTACTAAATTCAGTGGCCTTTGGTGAAGTATATGATTCGATTGAATGGATTAGTGCGTCAATTGAACTTGTAGCAAAATACTTGAATGGAAGATTAGAAATCAACTCAGGAATCAAAACTGCATAATCAGCATAGAGTTCATCTACCGCTAATCCCATCTTGGTATTAATAGCAGTAAGTTCAAGTATGGAAATATTTGTGACTTCACTTCCAGTTCCACAAGTTGTTGGTACTAGAATCAATTCCTTATTTTTGACTATTTCAAATTTCCTATCAAACAAATCTAAAACTGGTACCGTTTTTTTCAATGAAAATAATTTAGCTACATCTAGGATTGTTCCCCCACCTATTGCAAATACTCGGTTGTAGGTATATCCGCTGATATCATTATATATATTTTCAACCATAGTATCAGTTGGCTCACCACTCCCATATTTTCTATAATTAACAACCAATGCATCTGAAAATGCATCTGTAAAATAGAAATCGCGAGTAGAATCACTAATAAACACCAAATCCCCTTTCCCAATCCCAAATTCCCCCAAAAACTCCTCACAACTCTCAAATTGCTCAATCGTAGGAAAAATATTAAATTTTTGCATATTACCACCTTCATCCTTCATTTTTATATACTGAATATTCTAAACATCATTTGATTTTTGACTATACTATAATGTAGTTCTAGTTGTAGTTGTAGTTGTATTTGTAGTTGTAGTTGTAGTAGTAGTAGTTGTAGATGTAGTAGTTGTTATTGTCGTTTTTTGTTTATTTTTTTCCCCAATTCGCCCAGTTTTAGGCGTCTGGCTCTTTCAACAAAGTAGCCAGTGAATGTTAATTTATCAGGATGCGTTTTGCGCAGACCGGCTGAAAGCAGTGCCCATGTATTTTACAAGACTCAGATGAAAAACGAGCGCAAGCGAGTCTTTTCATCATCTCTGAGGCTTATAAAATACATACTGCTTGAAGGAAAGGCAAGCAAAACGCATCCTGATAAATTAACATTCACTCACAACCCCCCCAATCCCAGATCTCCTACAAACTATCCCTTATAGCTTCTTCGAAGATGCGAAGACCTTCCGTAAGTTGTTCATCAGTTATAACAAGTGGAGCTAAGAATCGAATTACATTTCCATAAACGCCAGCACTTTCAATCATAAGTCCTTTTTGAACAGCATTCATGACGATTTTAGATACGATTTCAGGGTTTGGTTCTTTGGTAGCTTTATCTTTTACAAATTCAATACCAATCATTCCACCCAATCCACGTACATCTCCGATAACATCGTATTTGCTCATCCATTTGGTATAAGTGGACATAACCTTCTTACCAATCTCCATAGAACGATCAGCTAAGTGATCTCTTTCCATAATTTCAATTGTTTTAAGCGCAGCAGCACAGGCTAAAGCATTACCAGAATAAGTTCCACCGAGCGTTCCAGGCTTAACAGATTCCATAATTTCTTTTCTTGCTGTAATCGCACTTAGAGGAATACCAGCACCGATTGATTTTGCACTTGCAATAATATCAGGCATAATGCCTTCTTCTTTCCAATATTCGCAAGCAAACATTTTACCGGTTCTACAAAAACCCGTTTGTACTTCATCTGCAATTAATAAGATTCCATTGTCATCACAAATTTTACGAACGGCTTTAATCCATTCGATAGGAACAGGAATGAAACCGCCTTCACCTTGTAATGGTTCTACAACAATAGCAGCAACCTGTTCTGCAGGTGATGCTTCATCAAATACTTGCTCAAGTTTTTTGATATAATAAGATAATGTATTTTCTGTGCTCATACCGGCAGGTTTTCTATAGTAATATGGGAATTCTGCTCTATACACGCCATCAGGAAATGGCCCTAAACCATTTGAATAAGATTTTTTAGCTGTCATAGACATCGTTAGTAATGTCCTGCCATGAAATGCACCTGAAAAAACAATAATGTTTGGTCTTTTTGTAAATGATTTGGCAACTTTTATTGCATTTTCATCTGCTTCTGCACCAGAATTTGCAAAAAATGTCTTCTTTTCAACGCCTTTTACTGGGATAATGGAATTCATTTTCTCAGCAAGCGCAACATAACCTTCATGCGTTGCAATGTTTTGCATTGCATGAAAATATTTATCTGCTTGTTCTTTTACAGCAGCAATCACTTCAGGGTGTGAGTATCCGATATTAAGTACTCCAACGCCACCGATCCAATCAAGGAAATAGTTACCGTCTACATCTTCAATCATTGCGCCTTCGCCTCTTGCAATTACAACTGGATATACACAACGTATTGCAGATGGGGTGGCATTGTTTCTTCTTTCAATAAGTTCCTTCGCTTTTGGACCTGGCAAGGACTCTGTAATAATTTTAGGTAACGCTTCTTTTAACATAGTAGAACCTCCAATTTATATAATGTGGTTATGATATCACAGGATGATTATAAATAAAATGGCTTTAGAGCATAAAAATACGAGACAAATATGTGCTAATAGCACGATGTATTTCACCCATATACAATACACTCTTTTGACAATAGGAAAGATATATGGTATCTTAAAAAAAATAGTTGGAGGTTCGCATATGTCCATTACTCTATTTGATTTATTTAACCAATCAAAGAGCCAATATAAGTTAAAGTTGATAGCAGGAGAAGCCGGACTCAAAAATGTAGTATCTTGGGCACAATTTACCGAAGATATTATGACTGTAAGTTTTTTAAAAGGCAGTGAACTTATATTAACAACGGGATTAAATGCGAATAATAGAAAATGGATTTATGAATTTGTACAAGAATTAATAAAACAAAAATCGACTGGTCTCATTATTAATGTAGGTAATTATATTGTAGAAGATGATATTAATGAAGAGATAAAGGAAATGTGCAACAAAAATGAATTCCCGTTATTTGTTATGCCTTGGGAAATACGCCTTTCTGATATTATGCAAGACTATTGCAGTCAGTTGTTGCATGATTCAAAAGTGCAGGATAACATTACAATTGCCTTAAAAGAGATTATTTCTCATCCGGATAATGCATCTGCCTATTTTAGTGAATTGAATACTTATGGTTATAATCAAAATGAAACGTACAGTGTTATGGCTCTTTATTTTGATAATATGAAAGAATTTGATGATAAATCAAAGAATATTTTTATAAACATAACTAATATTCTGATTAAAGAAGAACTAGATTACCATATGTATTTAGATGGAAATATGCTAATTGTTATCATGCATCAAATTGATAAACAGCGAGTAGAAAGAATTGTTGATAAATTGGAAAACTATAAACCAATTACTAGAATTGGAATCGCAGATATAAGTGATACTATATACTCCATTGCTCTATGTTATCATCAGGCGGTTTGTACATTAAGCGCAGCTAAATATAATAATATTAGAAAATGCTATTTCGAAAGTTTAGGAATATATCGAATCTTGTTTTTTGTGAGTGATTTAGAAATATTGAAGAAAATCTACAAAGAGAGTTTGATTATATTAGAAGATTACGATAAAAAGAGAGGTAGTAATTTACTTGAAACGCTTGAATTATATGTAAAATATGATACTAGTATTCAGCTGGTTTCAGATAAAACATTTACTCATCGTAATACAGTTAACTACAGAGTGAAAAAGATTAAAGAATTACTAAATGATGATATTAATACAATGGAATCAAAATTTAAACTTCAAATGGCATTTTATATTAAAAATTACTTGCAGCTAAAGACAGATGGAGGCATTGCGAATGAAAAATCTAGAAACTAGTGATTGGTTGGTACTCAATAACATTATATATAAAATTTATACGACGGAAGATATTATGATAATGCGAAGTAATTTATTAGAGCAGTTGACAATGGTTCTAAATTTCGATAGTGCAGATTTTTTCCTTGCAAATGAAGATGGTAAAAAAGGACTGATAAATCCAGTGTCATTTAATTGTGAGTTAGATCGAGCAGCACAATATGATGAATTGGATTATAGTAGAGGAATTATGTACGGTGGAAAAAGTATGGTATACCGAGAAACGGATATCATTAATGACGAAAAACGTATAAAGTCCGAATATTATCAAAAAGTATATAAGCCGAATAACTGGCATTATTCTATTCAAATGATACTCGCAAGAGAAAAGCAATTTCTTGGAGTAATAACATTATATCGAACAATCGGTAAAGAAAATTTCCAATATGATGATGTATTTTTGTTAGATATGTTAAAAGATCACCTTTCATTTAGAATGTTTAATGAAAAAACGAAAGGAGACAAAATACACTGCAAACTAACAATTACTGAGACCGTAATAAAATTTCAACTAACAAAAAGAGAAGAAGTAATTCTAAGACTCCTTTTGAAGGGATTAGATAATGATAAAATATGCGAGGAATTGGTAATTAGTGTTAATACATTAAAAAAGCATGTGCTTAATATATATCGAAAATTAGGAATTAATAATCGAGTTCAAATGTTTATGATGATTAGAGAAAATGATAATTAAATAATACTTTTAGGATGTAATATTTAAAAAATATAATACTATATAATTACATAATTATAAAAAAGTGTTATAAAAATTACATTTTAGAATAATTGATTATATATATATATAAGATTATAATTGCATTTATAAAGCAACGGAGCTACCTACTGGTAAGTTCCGTTGCTTTTTTTTTTACCTTATAGGAAAGTTCGTCGTTAGACGAAGTAAGTTCAGAAGAATGCGTAGCATTCTTCCAAGCGAAACTTGTTTCGCTTTTTATAATAAGGAGGATATTATATGAAAGAGTTAGTATTGATTATACGGCCAGAAAAATTGGAAACCGTTAAACAGATTTTGGATAACTATAACTGCGGAGGTATGACTATTTCAAGCGTTATGGGATGTGGTACGCAAAAAGGATTTGCAAATGCAGATGGAAGCATTAATGAAATTAAAGGATTCAAAACAACAATAAATCTTCTTCCAAAAATTAGAGTAGAAGTTGTAGTACATGATGAAAAAGTGGAAGAAATTATAACTGAAATAAGGGATTTAGTAGCAACAGGTCGCGTTGGTGATGGTAAAATTTTCATTAGAAATATTGAAGATGCAGTCCGTATTAGAACTGGTGAAAGAGGAAATAAAGCACTGTAAATGAGGATTCTATAATTCAAATAGAAAATCGTGAGAAATAATGCAGATTGGAGTTAATATGAAAAATGCAGTTGTTGAAATTAAAGATGTTAACAAATCCTATGGAAACAATCATATCGTAAAAGATTTGAATCTTACAGTGTATGAAGGAGAGTTTTTGACATTACTGGGATCTTCTGGATGTGGAAAAACGACTACACTTAGAATGATAGCTGGATTTGAAGAACAGACAAGTGGTTCAATTCTCGTACAGGGAGAAGATATTGCAAGTAAGGCGCCTTTTGAAAGAGATGTGAATACAGTATTTCAAAGCTATGCATTGTTTCCACATATGAATGTATATGATAATGTTGCATATGGCTTAAAAATCAAAAAAATCAAAAAGAGTGAAATTAAGAAAAGAGTCATGGATATGCTTGATTTAGTACAATTGGGAGGATTTGAAAAACGTTTTCCTTCAAATTTATCAGGTGGTCAAAAACAGCGTGTGGCAATTGCAAGAGCGTTGATTAATAAACCGAAAGTTTTATTGCTTGACGAACCGCTTGGCGCATTGGACCTAAAGCTTCGAAAACAGATGCAATTGGAATTAAAACGTTTACAAAAAAAGTTAAATATTACATTTATCTATGTAACGCATGATCAAGAAGAAGCGTTATCCATGAGTGACCGAGTTGCAATCATGCATCAAGGAGTTTTAGAGCAAGTTGATATTCCTTATAATATTTATGAAAATCCAAAGACAAAATTCGTTGCAACATTTATTGGAGAAACAAATCTATTTGAAGGATATGTGAAAGAAATTAATAAAGATGAAGTTTCTGTTGTAATAGAATCTGGCATTATTAAAGGAAAAGGTAGTGATTTTAGTTTAAATGAAATAATAGCAGTTTCCGTTAGACCAGAGCGAATGAAGTATTCATTAGAACCCGTAGAAGGATTTACAATAGAAGCAAAAGTAAAAGAACAAGTATATGTTGGTGCAACTTTAAAGACAATAGCGGTGCTACCAAACGGAAGTGAAGTAAAACTGGAAAGACTTGCAGGGCAAGCGTTACCGTCAGAAGGAACTGTATTTCTCTACTGGGAAAACGAAGATGCAAAATTGCTCCATTCACCAGATCAGACATTTTATAATGCAGTTGAAAATATTAAACTAGCTTAGGAGGCAGGCATATGACAAAACATAATTTGAAATCAAATGCAGTTCCGGCTGCAGTAATGGTTGGACCAGTTGCACTATGGCTGTCGTTCTTTGTAGCAATCCCCTTGCTATATGTTTTGGTAATGAGTTTTTGTAGTATTGACGAGCATTACAATGTAGTTTTCAAATTCACCCTTGTAAATTATCAAAGATTATTTAATCCAAATTACATTCAAATATATGGGCAGTCTATATTAATCGCGTTTTTAACAACTTTGATTTGTATATTACTTGCATATCCTTTTACAATGATCATTTCAAGAACATTAAGTAAAAGAAAGACAATATTATATATGTTAGTAATCATTCCATTTTGGACCAATTCATTAATCCGTATTTATGGATGGAAAACATTTCTAGGTACAACTGGATGGTTAAATACAGGGCTAATGCATCTTCATTTAATAGATAAGCCATTGGACCTATTGTATAACAGGGGAACCACAGTACTCGGTATGGTCTACTGCCTATTTCCTTTTATGGTATTGCCACTTTATACGGTACTTGAGAAGCTAGACCAGAACTTACTTGAGGCATCTTCTGATTTAGGTGCGAAAGGGCATACTACATTTTTGAAAATCGTATTACCTTTGACGGTAAGTGGAATATTTTCTGGTTCGATTATGGTATTTATACCAACGTTAGGGTATTTCTTTGTATCAGATATTTTAGGTGGTGGAAATACTGATCTAATAGGAAACTTAATTGAAAGACAGTTCCAAAGCGGAAATAACTGGTCATTGGGTGCAGCCTTATCAATTGTATTGATTTTGATTACGTTACTATTAGTAAAACTTTATCAGAAGTGTGGTGGAGATATGGATAATTTGGGGGTGTAGAAAATGAAAAGACAAAATAAAATAGCATTAGCAAAAATGTCAAAGACCATTTATTGTAGTTTCATTTATCTTTTCTTGTTTTTACCAATTGTAGTTATTGTTGTAAATTCATTTAACGCGACGACCTCGAAACCATATTTGACTTGGAAAGGATTCACGTTTTCCTGGTATGGTAAACTATTTCAAAATACTTCGTTGTTAGATTCGTTTAGAACTACAATTATTATTGCTGTAATCAGCACGATACTGGCAACTTGTATAGGAACAATTGCAGCGGTTGGAATGTATAAGTATAAGTTCAAAGGAAAGAGCACAATTGATGCATTGTTATACATACCAGTTGTTATTCCCGAAATCGTATTAGGTATTTCTCTTTTAACATTATTTACAAAAGTTAATATCCCAAGAGGTACTCTATCTTTGGTTATTGCACATGTGACCTTTAGTGTTCCCTATGTAATATTTAATATAAGAGCAAGATTATCAGGATACGATAATTCAATAGAGGAAGCGTCAATGGACCTTGGAGCAAATAGAATCAAAACATTTTTTAATATTACGTTACCAGTTCTAGCTCCTGGAATCGCTGGAGGAGCACTGTTGGCATTTACACTATCAATTGATGATGTAATTATTAGTTACTTTACAAATGGTCAGACAAAAACGTTTCCATTAAAAGTTATGGAAAGTATCAAAAGTGGTGTTTCGCCAGATGTAAATGCATTGTCTACTTTGATTCTTGTAGGAACAATCATTATAGTCGTGTTATCGCAATCAGGAATTTTTAGTAAGAATAAGATTAAAAAAGCGATTAAAAATTAGTTTATGACACCAACGGGTGTCGGGATGGAGGCAGTTATGAAAAAAAGTATGAAGAAATTAGTCTGTATGATGTTAACTGTAGTTCTTGTATTTTCTCTCGCAGGATGTGGAAAATCAAGTGCAAGTGGAAAAGTATTGAATCTTTATGTGTGGACAGAATATGTTCCAGATGCTGTTATTGCAGCATTTGAAAAGGAAAGTGGAATCAAGGTAAATATTTCAACTTTCTCATCTAATGAAGATATGCTTGCAAAAGTAAAATCAGAGTCCGAGGGTGCTTTTGATATTGTTCAGCCAAGTGATTATATGGTAAAACAGTTAATTGAACAAGATATGCTTCAAAAGATCGATCAGACGAAATTAACAAATCTTAGTAATATTGGTACACAGTATTTAAATCCAAAATATGATCCAGGTAATGTATATTCTATACCATATCAAGGTGGCGTTGCTGCAATTGCTGTAAATACAGCTAAAATAAAAGATACAATCACTTCATATGATGATTTGTTTAATCCAAAATATAGCAATACACTGGTTGTACTAGATGATTATAGAGCAGTAATCGGAATGACAGCTCGAAGCATGGGCTTAAGTATGAACGAAACTGATAGTACTACTTTAGGAAAAATACAAACAAAATTACTTACATTAAAGAATAATGTTAAATTGTATGACAGTGATAGTCCAAAGTCAGCATTGATTTCAGGAGATTGTAATTTAGCATTTTGCTGGAATGCTGAAATCGCATTGGCAATGGAAGAAAATCCGGATATCAAAATAGTATTTCCAAAAGAAGGAGCATATACCTTTATGGATAACTGGTGTGTTACAAAAGGTGCAAAAAACTATGATGCAGCAATGGAATTCATCAATTATATGTTAACACCAGAAGCCGCTAAAATGGTTATGGAGGAGTTCCCATACTTAAATCCAAATACAGTTGCTGTTTCACAAATGAGTGCAGATTATTCTTCAAATCCAGCTAAAAATGTTCCGGCAGAAGTTTTGAATAAAGGCGAATACTTAGATAATCTAAGTACGAGTGTTCTTGAAAAATATGACCAAATGTGGACTGAGTTGAAAAAGTAGGAGGGGGTCATTATGGAAGTGAAAAAAGTATATATTGATGGTGAGTGGACGAAAGGCACTTCAGGAAAAATCCTGGATGTTGAAAATCCTGCAACATGTGAGATATTTGAACGGGTATATGAATGTAGTGTAGAAGATACAAAAAGAGCAATTGCTGCAGCAAAAAATTCATTCTATGTAACAAGAGAATGGAGAGATATGGATTCACAAAAAAGAGGAGATATCCTTTTGAAAATTGCCGATGCAATTGAAGCGAATGCTTCTGAGTTTGCAAAAATAGAAGCGATGGATAATGGTAAGCCGTTAAGAGAAGCAGAAGGCGACGTAGATGATGGTATACATACATTTCGATACTATTCAGGACTTATAAAAGCTCCTTATGGAGGCGTCTATGACGTAAATAACAACTTTGGTACAATGCATTCCTACACGGTACATGAACCAGTTGGCGTATGTGCACAAATTACTCCTTGGAATTATCCATTTTTGATGGCGGTATGGAAGTTAGCACCAGCACTTGCAGCGGGAAACAGTGTTGTATTTAAACCGAGTTCAAATACAGTATTATCAACGATTAAACTCTTTGAAATATTTGAACAAGTTGGACTTCCAAAGGGCTGTGCAAATCTAGTGATTGGGCCAGGTTCAACACTTGGCGAAGAACTTGCATCTAGTAATGATGTTGATATGATTACCTTTACTGGTAGTACACCTGTTGGACAGAGTATTATGCGCTGCGCAGCAGGAAATGTGAAAAAGATTGGATTAGAATTAGGTGGTAAATCACCAAATGTTATTTTTGCAGATGCAGATATGGATGGAGCGGTAGAATGGGCAATGATTGGTGTTTTCTTTAATCAAGGTGAAGTTTGCTCCGCAGGGTCACGTATAATTATCGAAGAATCTGTCAAAGATGAGTTTGTTAAAAAACTTGCTGCAAAAGCCAATGCAATGACTTTGGGAAACCCACTGAATAATCCAGATATGGGTCCACTTGTTTCAAAGTCTCATATGGAAACTGTATTGGATTATATAGAAATTGGTAAAAAAGAAGGCGCAAAATTAGTATGTGGAGGCTTTCGCTATTTAGAAGGCGAATGTGCAAATGGATATTTTGTGCGTCCAGCAATTTTTGATGAATGTGATAGAGAAATGACAATTGTAAAAGAAGAGATTTTTGGACCAGTTGTAACAATCCAAACATTTAAAACAGAAGCAGAAGCGATTAAGCTTGCAAATGATACAATATATGGTCTTGCTGGCGCTGTATTTACTTCAGATGTTACAAGAGCAATCAAAGTAATCAAAGAAATTAGAGCAGGAATCACTTGGATCAACTGTTATAATCCAACTTATAATGAAGCCCCATGGGGTGGTTACAAGATGAGCGGGATTGGTAGAGAACTTGGAATTCATGGGTTAGATGAATATCAAGAAGTAAAACAAATTAATATTAATTTAACACCTGGATTGGTTGGATGGTATGAAAACTAATTATTAATTTAAAGTTAAAGCGGTGAACGGGAGGTGGTGAGTGAATATTAATTTGAAATTATGCTTTACCTTGCCTTTCCTTCAAGCAGCACATTTTTTTGCAAGCCTCAGAGATGATGAAAAATCTCACTTCGTTCGATTTTTATCTGAGTCTTGGAAAAAATGTAAGCGCTGCTTTCAGACGGTCTGCGGAAAAGCATAATTTCAAATTAATATTCACCATTTACTTTGCTGCGAAAGCTTTGAAAATTAAATTAATATTCCCGTTCACTTCGATGAGGAAGATTTTAAAATCAAATTAATATTCACCATTCAATTTATTGAGGAAGATTTAAAAATTAAATTAATATTCACCATTTATTTCGCCGAGGAAGTTTTGAAACCTAAATTAATAATTTAGGTTTAGGACAAGATAAAATTATGATTTGATGATTAGATGATAAAATATAGACGGCTAAAAAGTGATTTAAAAGTAATCTAAAGTAATTAAAAAGTAGTATATGACATGATTAAGTAGTACGTAAATCGTACTTTATAGTAATTGAAAAGAATAAGATAAGATGATATAGTGTGTTTATAAGAGGCGAAGGGGCACTTAAAGGAGTAATTCTTTTAGTGCCCTCTTTGTATTTAAAGGAGGAAATGATATGAGTTATGAACAAGTAAGTAAAGATTTAGAAAAAGTGGTAAAGTTTATTCATAGTGATAATTTGACAGAGGAAGATAAGAAAACGATAACCAAAGATACAATTCAGTACTTTGATGAGTTTGTTAGTCCAGGCTGGCTTAAATATAGAAAATCAGTTTCTACAAATTCAGCAGTTGTAGAATGGACAGATCATGATGGTGTTTGTGAAGGCTTATATGGCGAAGAATTTATTGATTGTCTAGGCGGATTTGGTATTTATACTTGTGGACATAGAAATGAAGAAATTCTTGAAACAGTAGTCGCACAATTAGGCCATCAAGCATTACATTCACAGGAATTATTAGATCCACTTAGAGGATATCTTGCAAAAGCGGTCGCAGATATTACACCAGGAGATTTACAGTATTGCTTCTTTACAAATGGTGGAGCAGAAGCAGTAGAAATGTCACTGAAATTAGCTAGAATTGCAACAGGTGGTAGATGGTATATTTCAACAGTTGGTGCATTTCATGGTAAGACGATGGGCGCTGTTTCGGTTGGTGGTAAAGATACGTACCGCTCACCATATATTCCTATGGTTCAACAAGTTCAACATGTTGAATATGGCAATGCAGAAGACGCAAGAAAAGCTGTTAAAAATTTAGTCGCTGTTGGAGAAAAAGTTGCAGCAATTATTGTAGAACCAATCCAAGGTGAAGCTGGGGTTATTATTCCACCAAAGGGCTACTTAAAAGAATTAAGAGCAATTTGTGATGAATATGGTGTGGCATTAATCTTCGACGAAATTCAATGTGGTATGGGTAGAACTGGTACAATGTGGAGATGTGAAGCAGAAGATGTTGTTCCTGATATTTTAGCTTATGGTAAAGCATTTGGCGGTGGTATCATGCCAATTACAGGAATTATATGTAGACCTAACATGTGGACTGAAGAGTTAGTAGATAACCCATGGTTACTTGGCTCACCTACATTTGGTGGTAATCCTGTATGTTGTTCTGCAGCAATCGCTACGATCAAATACATGATTGATAATGATATCCCTGGACAATGTCGAGCAAAGGGAGAAATATTGAAAGCCGGTTTAGAATCATTGAAAGTAAAGTACCCTACAGTAATTGATGATGTTCGTGGAATAGGCTTAATGCTAGCTGTTGAGTTTGTTAAATGTGATGTTGGATACAGTGTAGCAAAAGGTCTGTTTTCAAGAGGCGTTATGACAGCAGGTACATTAGTGAATGCAAAATGTGTTCGTTTTGAACCAACTGCAGTGATAACAGAAGAACAAATAACGGCAGTTATTTCAAGAATGGATGAAGCGTTAGCAGATACAAAAAAGAAATTTAATTTATAATAGAATAGATATAATTGAAGCAGAGGCTCTCATCCTAAAATATTTTAAATATAGGATGAGAGCTTTTTATTTCATAAATATTAGAGATGACTGAAAAATTGGAGATTATCAACTATTTTTCGGTAATTTCATTGCAAAATTCTTCTTGAGCGATAATCGTTCCTAATGTATCGCCTAGCTGCGTTAAAATTGCAGCAATTACAGGAAGTTCTTCACTGGGATAACATTGAGAAATACTGCATGCAATAGCCGTAATTAAAGTGACAAGTTCACAAGATCTCATATTTGCTCCTATCTGCGCTACAAATGGAATTCGCATTGTTTAGCGACACTCAATAGACTTTTACATCTATTAAAATATATGTTTCATACAATGATAAGTGCTTGATTTTAAAAACAAAAATGAGCGTAAGTATATTTTTTATCCGTTTTAAAAATGAATCCACGTCGTTTTTTTGACAAATAATTAATTGCGTTATATTATATTGTGGTAGTATTTTAAAATAAAAGATAGATATCGCCACTAAATAATGCAAATCAAGTTTGTGTGGCAGACAGGAGCAAATATGAATGAAAACGAAAAAATAAGATTAGCTCAAAGAGGAAAAGGGTTTATGGGAGAGTTCAAAACTTTTGTTTCAAGAGGTAATGTAATGGATTTGTCAGTTGGGATAATTATAGGAAGTGCTTTTACTGCTGTTGTTACAGCACTAACAAGTAATGTTTTAATGCCTATTATTGGCGTTGCGTTAGGAGGCGTTGATTTTTCTAAGCTAGCAATTACATTTGGTAGTGCAAGTATAGGATATGGCTCATTTATTCAAGCTGTTATTAATTTCTTTTTGATTGCAGTGACTGTGTTTTTAATAGTGAAAGGGATGAATGTTGTTACAAGAAAAAAAGAAGAGAAGAAGGAACCAACAAAACCATCAGGAGAGCTTCTTATTTTGACTGAAATTCGTGACTTGCTTAAGATGCAGCAAGAAAAATAGAACATACAAAGGATCTTAGGAGAAAATATTTGAAGATTGATTTGATGGAGGAATTTCATATACCAGTATGATTTATCAAAATATATGAGTTTATAAGGATGTGAACTTGACACTACTAAATGAGGGGAATCAGTGGTGAGGATTGGTCATAGATATCAAGAAATGAGGGATTAAAATGATAAGAATAACAAGAGCTTCTGAATATGTAGATTCAATCAGAAAATATAATGTAATAGTAGATGGCAAAAATATAGGGAAAATAAAAGATGGAATGACAGAGGAATTTGAAATACCAACGGGAGAACATACCATTTATTTGAAAATTGATTGGTGTAGAAGCAATAAAATATTTTTTGATGCGGTAGATAATGAAACTTTAGAATTCAATTGTGGTAACTCAATCGATAAATCGAAATTATTAAAAGGGTTTTTATATATAACTTTTTTAAAAAACAATTATTTATGGATAAAAGCAAAATGAAAAGTGGAAATATACAATTTGGAATGGCAACATTAATTGAAAACAAGAATCTAGATGAATCAGCAGCATTGTGTGAAGAACTAAGGCTGGATTTTGTGGAATTAAACATGAATTTGCCACAGTATCAGGTAGAGAGTATTGGCAAGATTCATGAATTATCAGAAATCGCAAAGAGATATCACATTTATTATACAATTCATTTGGATGAAAATATGAATGTCTGTGATTTTAATTCCAGTGTTGCACAGGCCTGGATAGAAACAGTCACAAGTACCATTCAGATTGCTAAAAAACTTCGGGTGCCAGTTCTGAACATGCATATGAACAATGGAGTGTACTTTACATTACCAGGAAAACGTGTGTATTTATATGAAGAATATAAGGACATTTATTTGCAGAAACTAAAGAAATTCCGTGATATCTGTGAACATGAAATTGGAAATGACAATATTTTAATTTCAATAGAAAACACAGATGGATATTTGCCATTTCAAAAAGAGGGCATCAATCTTTTGCTAGAAAGCAAAGTGTTTTCCCTAACTTGGGATATTGGACATTCGCATTCAGCTGGGAAGTTTGATGAAGAATATATAATAAGTAAAGTAGATAGATTAAGACATTTTCATATTCATGATGCATTAGGGAAGCGTAATCATCTTGCATTAGGATCCGGTGAAATAGATTTGATTCGTAAATTAGAATTGGCAAAAAGAAATGATTGCAGGTGTGTGGTAGAAACTAAAACAGTTGAGGCTTTGAGAGCGTCAATAGAGTGGATTAGAAAATATAATTGAAATATATCCATATAGTTAGTGGAATTGCACAAAAATATTATGGTGTAATTATGGATATATGACAAAAACGTTAATTGTAATTGACAATAGTATATTTTTGTTGTAATATAAACATATTAAGAAAGAAAAGTAAAACCGGATTGTTACTGTTGTCAGGCAAGACTGGGTTATACTCATAAATTAGCATTTTTAAATTGCTAATAGAGTGTAGCACAGTTTTTTTATTGCTATAACTAAAGGATAAGGATGTTATGTATGAGGATTATTAGAATCTTAAATAACAATGTTGTAAGTTCCTTGGATGAAAAAAATAATGAAATCGTTGTTATGGGAAAAGGTATCGGATTTCAGAAAAAGCAAGGTGAGGAGATTGAGGATGCTAAGATTGAAAAAATCTTTCGGATGCCTCATACCAATGCCAGTCAGTTTGAAAGACTGGTTGAGGAAATGCCTTACGAACAGGTAAAGGTTGCAGACGAAATCATTGGTTATGCGAAAGATACGTTAGGTAAAAAGTTAAACAAAAATATATACATTACCTTAACGGACCATTTGAATTTTGCCCTAGAACGACAAAAACAAGGAATTACATTTCAGAATGCATTACTATGGGAGATTGAAAGGTTTTACAATATCGAATTCCAAATTGGATGCAAAGCAATTGAAATCATAAAAGAACGCTTGAATGTTGAACTTACAAAGGATGAAGCAGGATTTTTTGCTTTACATATTGTAAATGCAGAGATGGATATTGGAGATATGCATCAAGCTATGGAAATGCCAGGTATTATAAAAGATATTTTAAATATAGTGAAGTATACATTTGGTATAGAAATTGATGAAAATACACTTTCTTATGAACGTTTTATAACACACTTGAAATTTTTTGTACAACGGGCAGTAACAAATCAGTGTTATCCTACAGATGATGAAGAATTTGTAAAATCGCAAATTAATAAATTCCCGCAGGCATATGGCTGTGCAGTCAGGATTAAGGAATATATGCAGAAAAAAATGAAATATGATACGGGTGAAGAAGAACTTATGTATCTAACAATGCATATTTCAAGAATTGTTCGGAGAAAATTATAATGAGATAGATAGGGATTGTTACGTTTAGACGGCAAAACCCGGATCAAGATAGGAAGCGATTTCTATATCTTGTCCGGGTTTTTTTATTCCAACAACAAGAAATCCGATTTTAGTTTCTGGTTGTTATAGCATTAGAACCAAATGAATACAGGATCTAATGTGGCTCGCTGCTTTACATAAATAATAAAGCACAAAAGATGTGTTTTATATATATTAATTATAAAAATGGAGGTATTTATTATGGCAAGTAAGTATGATGGATTGGCAAGAATCATTATCCAGAATGTGGGTGGGAAATCAAACGTAATCAGTTTGACACATTGTATAACCAGACTTCGTTTCAAATTGAAAGACGAGTCCAAAGCGAACACGGAAATATTAAAAGCTACAGATGGAATTGTTACGGTAATGAAGAGTGCTGGACAATATCAGGTTGTTATTGGTAATCATGTACCAGATGTATATGATGTTGTTTCACAGATTGGTGGATTTACAAATGAGATGTCAGCAGATGAACCAAAGCAAAAAATGGGTATTGGAGCATCGTTGATTGATATTATTTCAGGTGTTTTCCAACCTATCTTGGGTGTATTAGCGGCTACTGGTATTATTAAAGGTGTTTTGGCATTATTGGTATTTATGGGAGTAACGAAAGCAACTGGTGGAACCTATGGTGTATTATATTCTATAGCAGATGGATTCTTTTATTACCTACCTATTATTTTAGGATACACAGCTGCGCAAAAGTTTGGCGGTAATAAATTTATTGGTATGGCAATAGGTGGTTCGTTGTGTTATCCAGCTATGGTAGGTTTATCTGCAAAAGCAATTATTGGTACTGCTTTTGCAGGAACAATGTTTGCAACCAATTATTATAGTACATTTTTAGGAATACCAGTATTACTTCCATCTAGTGGATATCCTTCTAGTGTAGTTCCAATTATTATTGCAGTATATGTGGCTGTAAAACTAGAAAAATTCTGGAAAAAGATAATTCCAGATGTAGTAAAAACATTCCTAGTACCTGTTTTTACATTATCAATTGTAGTACCATTAACATATTTGGCAATTGGTCCTGTTTCTACTATTCTTTGCGCATTAATTGGTAAAGGATTTGGGGCTGTATATGGAATACCTGTTGTAGGTGGTTTAGTTGCTGGCTTAATATTAGGCGCAGTTTGGCAGATTTTAGTAATCTTTGGATTACATTGGGGACTTATTCCTTTAATGATAATAAACTTTGCAACCTTAAAATATGATTTTATACTTACACCGTATTTTGCAGCTTCGTTTGCACAATCTATGGTAGTTCTTGCAATCGTATTTAAGACTAAGGATAAAGCATTAAGACAAATTGCAATTCCAGCATTTATTTCAGGTATGTTTGGGGTTACAGAACCAGCAATTTATGGTATTACACTTCCTAAGAAAAAACCTTTTGTAATATCATGTGTTGCTGCATCTATTGGTGGTGGTATTATCGGACTTATGGGAGCTAGATCTTATGCACTTGGTGGATTGGGTTTATTTGGACTTCCAAACTTTATTGATATAAGTACAAATAATGCTTATAGTATGATATGGGTAATTGTTGGTACCGTAGTTGCAATGGTTGTTGCATTTGTATTAACAATGATTTTATACAAAGATGATGTACTAGCAGAAATTTCAATGAAAAAAGTAGCAAAGACTGTAAAAAATGAAATAATTGTGTCCCCATTAAAAGGAGAAATAAAAGAATTAAGTGAAGTAGATGATGAAGCTTTTTCAACAGGCGCATTAGGACAAGGTATTGCAATTCTTCCAATGGAAGGAAAATTATTTGCTCCATGCGATGGAGAAATCATGACCTTCTTCAAAACTGGTCATGCACTTGGATTATTAAGTGAAGATGGTGTAGAAATATTGATTCATGTAGGCATCGACACAGTAAAATTAAATGGTGAAGGATATACACCCAAAGTTTCCAAGGGTGATAAAGTTAAAAAAGGACAGCTCTTATTGGAATTTGACATTGAAAAGATTACGAAAGCAGGCTATGCTATTATCACACCTATTATTATTTCGAATACAGATGATTTTTCAGATATAATTCCAACAGATGCGAAACAAGTTGTAGTTGGAGATACAATCATAACAGTACTTTAGTAATAAATCATTAAAATAAAAAGGAGTGTCATTATTATGAAAACATTAAGAAGTGATTTTTTATGGGGTGGCGCGACTGCGGCGAATCAGTTTGAAGGAGCATGGGATGTAGACGGAAAAGGGCCGTCTACATCGGATATGTGCACCAATGGTTCCCACAAGACGCCTAAAAGAATAACAAGACAGATAGAAGAGGGTACACTTTACCCAAGCCATGAGGCAATCGATTTTTATCATCATTACAAAGAGGATATTGCACTTTTTGCAGAAATGGGATTTAAGACATTTCGCCTTTCTATTGCATGGACCAGGATATTCCCAACAGGTATGGAGGAAAAGCCAAATGAGGCAGGCCTTGCATTTTATGACCGTGTTTTTGATGAATGTTTGAAATATGGTATAGAGCCACTCGTTACGATATCTCATTATGAAATGCCTTTTGCGTTAACAGAAGCTTACAATGGATGGGCTGGCAGAGAATGTATTGACCATTTTGTTAGATATTGTGAGGTACTATTTGAACGTTTCAAAGACAAAGTAAAATACTGGCTTACGTTCAATGAAATTAATGCTGGAACGATGAAAATGGGGAATTTTTTATCACTTGGGATTTTAAATGAAGGAACCGATGATTTTATAAATCAAGTAGATAATGAACAATTGCGTTTCCAGGGACTTCATCATCAGTTTATTGCAAGTGCCAAAGTAGTTAAGATTGCACATGAAAAATATCCACAGTTTCAGATGGGAAATATGATTTGTTTTATTACAATGTACCCATACTCTTGTAATCCAGATGATATTCTAGAGGCACAGAAAGATATGCAGATGATGAATTGGTTCTGTTCTGATATTCAAGTGCGTGGCGAGTATCCATATTATGCAAAACGTTATTTTGAGGAAAATAATATAACAGTTAAAATGGAGAAAGGCGATTTTGAAATACTAAAAGATGGATGTGTGGATTTCTATACATTTAGCTATTATATGAGTAGTTGTGTTGCAAAGAACCCTATACAGGAGCAGGTAAGTGGAAACCTTATGGGTGGTTTGAAGAATCCGCATCTAAAGGAAAGTGACTGGGGATGGCAGATTGATCCCAAAGGACTTCGCTACACATTGAATGAAATCTATGCTCGTTATGGAATTCCTCTTATGGTCGTTGAAAACGGATTAGGTGCGTATGATATAATAGAGGAAGACGGAAGCATTAACGATGACTACCGCATTGATTATTTGAAAGAACATATTGAACAGATGAAAGAAGCTGTGGCAGATGGAGTTGACCTGATGGGTTATACACCTTGGGGATGTATTGATTTAGTAAGTGCGTCAACAGGAGAAATGGCAAAGCGTTATGGATTCATCTATGTGGAAAAATATGATGATGGAACAGGAACATTAGCGAGACGAAAGAAAAAATCTTTTAATTGGTACCAAAAAGTAATCGCATCAAATGGGGAAAATCTTTAATAAAATATGAATTGAGTATAAAACTCATGTTGAAAGGTGTCGAATAAATAATCATTCATAATTATGTATTTGCCTTGCCTTTCCTTCAAACAGCAAAGTGCGCTGTTTTCAGCCGGTCAGCGGCGAAATGCATAATTGTGAATGGTTATTTATATTAACATTTTGAAATGAGTTTTAGAAACTCAATCATTTATTAAAAATTGGAACGGGAACAGAAACAAGAGCAAGAACAAGAACAGAAACAAGAGCAAGAGCAAGAACAAGAACAAGAACAAGAGCAAGAACAAGAACAAGAACAAGAACAAGAACAAGAGCAAGAACAAGAACAAAAGCAAGAACAAGAACAAGAACAAGAACAAGAGCAAGAACAAGAACAAAAGCAAGAACAGGAATAGAAATTAGAAATAGAAAATAAAAAGTAGAAATTAAAGTTGAAGTTAAAATAACAATCAGAAAGGTGACAAAAATTTATGAAATCATTTAATTATACAATTCAGGATGAAATAGGAATACATGCAAGACCAGCGGGGCTTTTGGTAAAAGCTGCTAAACCATTTACATCGACAATTACACTAAAGGTAAATGACCAACAATCAGATGCGAAGAAACTGATGGCACTGATGGCACTTGGAGTGGGACACGGAGCAGAAATTACAATAACTGCAGAGGGCGACGACGAAGATGCAGCAATTACAAAATTAGAGGAATTTTTCAAGGAAAATCTTTAAGAGAGGATCTAAAATGGAGAAATATAGTGGTAAAAAAATATGTAGCGGCGTAGCAATTGGAAAAATAAAATTTTATGTAAAAGAAGAGAATCAAGTTATTCGTAAGAAAATAATAAATCTTGAGGATGAGATTTCTAGATATGAAACTGCGAAAAATAAGGCAATAGAAGAACTGGGAAAATTATATCAAAAAGCTGTGAAAGAGGTTGGAGAAGTAAATGCGCAAATTTTTGATATACATTCAATGATGCTTGAAGATGATGATTATAATGAATCAGTCTATAACCTAATCCGCACACAATCTGTTAATGCAGAGTACGCAGTAGCAATCACAGGTGATAATTTTGCACAAATATTTGGAAATATGGAAGATGAATATTTTAAAGCAAGATCAATTGATGTGAAAGATATTTCAGAACGGGTGATCTCGATTTTAAATGGTGTTGCGACAAATACAAAAATCAGTGATGAAGCTGTTATTATTGTGGCAGAGGATTTGGCTCCAAGCGAGACAGTACAGATGGACAAAGAAAAATTACTAGCATTTGTTACTAGATTAGGATCAGCAAACTCTCATACTGCAATACTGGCAAGAATGATGACAATTCCAGCAATCGTGGATATGGATATAAAAGAAGAATGGGATGGACAGACTGCAATTGTTGATGGATATTCGGGAACCCTTATTATTTCGCCTGATGAGGATACCCTTGATAAATATGTGAGAATACAGCAAGAAGATATCGAAAAACGTACGCTTTTAGAGACCTTAAAAGGAAAAGAGGACATTACATTAAGCGGACAAAAAATCAATCTTTATGCTAATATTGGAAATTCTACGGATCTGGCATCTGTCTTACAAAATGATGCCTCTGGAATTGGACTCTTTAGAAGTGAATTTTTATTTCTAGAAAAAGATGATTTTCCAACCGAAGAAGAGCAGTTCAAAGTGTATAAGCAAGTAGTTGAGACCTTGGCAGGGAAAAAGGTTATTATCCGTACTTTAGATATTGGTGCAGATAAGCAGGCCGCTTATTTTAAATTAGATAAAGAAGAAAATCCTGCGATGGGATATCGTGCGATTCGAATATGCCTTACAAGACCAGAAATCTTTAAAACGCAACTTCGTGCTATTTATAGGGCAAGCGCCTATGGAACTGTTTCTATAATGTATCCGATGATTATTTCTATTAAAGAAGTACACAAAATCAAAATCATTGTTGAGGAAGTCAAAGCAGAACTTGATAAAGATAAAATTCCATATGGAGCGGTTGAGCAGGGAATTATGATAGAAACACCAGCCGCAGCCATTATTAGTGATATCCTTGCAAAGGAAGTGGACTTTTTCAGTATTGGCACAAACGATCTTACGCAGTATACTTTAGCAATAGATCGCCAGAATGCAAAACTAGATGATTTCTATGATTCTCACCATGAAGCTGTTCTTAGACTAATTCAGCTTGTTATTGATAATGCACATAATGCAGGAATTTGGGCAGGAATCTGTGGGGAACTCGGCGCTGATCTTACATTGACACAGCGTTTTTTAGAAATGGGAATGGATGAAATTTCTGTCTCACCAGGATGCATTCTGCCAATCAGAAAAATCATAAGAGAAATAGAGTAGGTATGTTATGAAAAAAATTGTATTTTTAGATATTGATGGAACTTTGGTAGATTTTAATGCTAAAATGCCAGAATCAGCAAAAAAGGCATTATACTTAGCAAAAGAAAAAGGTTGCTATATTGCATTATGTACAGGTAGGACAATAACTAATATTTACCCATGGTTATTAGAGTTCCCATTTGATGGAATCGTTGCATCTGCCGGTGCATATATCACATGTGGAAATGAAACTATTTTTCATAATGTTTTAAAAAAAGACAAGCTGAATTTGCTTGCAAATCAGTTAATGGAGCATCATGCATCGTATATGTTTCAGGGAGTTTGTGGAAGATATATAGATGAGGTGAATAAACTTAAAATGCAGAATTATTTAATTTCATTAGGTTTTGATAACATTGATGAAATGAATAGTATTACGTTGTGTGAACGCCCTTATGAAATGGAACAGATTGAAAGTGGAATGTATTTTGGCGCAGATAAAGATATTATGTTTATGCAGGAGGCAATAGATCCTTATTTTAAAATTACCGGTTCCAGTTTTGGACAAGATCATATTTATAGTGGAGAAATAACATGTAAAGGAATCGATAAAGCAACTGGAATGCAGAAACTGATGACTTATATGGATATTCCAAGGGATTCCTGTATTGCATTTGGAGATGGGCCAAACGATGTTGAGATGCTGCAGTATGCACATACAGGTGTGGCGATGGGAAATGCCGATGATTCACTTAAAAAACTTGCCGATATGGTGACAGATCACATTTCAGAGGATGGATTGTATAATGGATTTCGTAATTTGGGACTTCTTTAAATTATAAGTCTGACGGGAATGGAACGATTAGAGAAACAGATAAGAGCCCATTCTATTGTTGTAAAAAGGTTACAGCTGAATTAGTGATAGGAGGTGCAGTCGAAAGATTGTATCTCTTTTTAAGTTGTTAAATATATTTTGGTAATTCTTGCGTATATTGATATTTTAACTGAAATTCCTAATCGCAAGATGATTATTAACAGACTTGATTTCCTAGTTACACATTCAGTCAATAATAAAAGCAACTTTGCTGTTGTTTTCATCGATTTGGATAATTTTAAAAGGATAAATGATTCAAGGGGCCATAATATAATTCGCATTCAAAAAAACTTAGAGGATTTGAGGCACTTGTTAGGTGGAAGTCACCAGCATTTGGTTTGGTTAGTCCAACAAAATTTATACCGGTGGCGGAAGAAACCGGTTATATTATTCCAATGGGGAATGGATTCTTAGAAACGCATGTAAGATGATAAAATATATCCAAGAAGATTATCATATTGATGTTGTGATATCTGTTAATATATTATCTGTACAAATAATAGATCCTTCATTTGTACAGATGGTAAAAAGTATCCTTGAAGAAACCAAAGTTAGTGGGAGTTGCTTAGAGCTTGAAGTTACTGAATCAGTATTTATAACATCGATGGAATATGTGATTCAGGTTATTGATAAACTGAAAAAATGGGTATTCAAATTGCTTTAGATGATTTTGGTACAGGATATTCTTCATTAAATTATTTGCAGAAACTGCCAATAGATATTTCGAAAATTGATAATTCTTTTATAGATAGTATTAGTTACGCAAATACAAGTAAGCTGATGGTAGGATCAATTATTTCATTAGTTCATGAAATGGAAATTTCAGTTGTGGCTGAAGGTGTTGAAAATGAGCAGCAATTAGAATATCTAAAAAACCAGAATTGTGATTTTATACAGGAATTTTTATGGGGGGGCCTCCAAATGAGCAAGACCTATATGAATTACTACAGCATTTGGATAATAATTAGCAATATAAAATATTAATAGTAATAAAATAAATAGTATCTTAACTTAAATATAAATTTTATTATTAATAAATGGTTCTGGGTTTAATACCTAAGAACCATTTTTTATTTAGTTAAAGATAACTATCCAGTTAAATATAAAGCTCAAGTAAGTTGTATATTTTCTTGAAAATACGCAAATAGTAATTTGATAATAAATATAACATATTTAAAAATCACTAAAATTAATATTCAAATTCGAACACATTTTAACCATAAAAACCCAGTTATTAGATAATATTAAAATATATAATAAATTGAATAATAATTATTGACATTGAGGTTATAAAAAAATATAATAATATATATAAATTGTCGAAATAAGTCGAAAAACAATGCAAGAGGAGATATTTGTTTATGGGGGAGTTTACACATTTTGATATAGAAGGTAATGCCATAATGGTTGATGTTTCGAACAAGGAGGTTACTGATCGTACAGCAGTTGCAAAGGGTAAAATCATTGTAAATGTTGAAGTTATGCAGTCTATTTTAAATCACACGATAAAGAAAGGAGATGTATTAGGTGTTGCTAGAGTAGCTGGTATTATGGCAGTGAAAAATACAGCAACTTTGATACCTATGTGTCATCCATTAGCTATTAATAAGTGTGCAGTAGATTTTAATATTTGTCAAGAAGATAATACGATTCAAGCTATATGTACTGTAAAAACGGAAGGAAAAACTGGCGTAGAGATGGAAGCCCTGACGGGAGTAACGGTTACTTTGTTGACTATTTACGATATGTGTAAAGCAATTGATAAAAGGATGGAGTTAACAGATATATATCTAGAGAAAAAAAATGGAGGAAAAAGTGGTGACTTTTTTCACGGAAAGGACTCTTAATGAAGGATAATTGCAATAGAAATATTGATTATATTCGAATTTCAGTTACAGATAGATGTAATATGCGCTGTATTTATTGCATGCCAGAAGGTGGAATAAAACCAGTTAATCATAAGCAAATTCTTACATATGATGAAATAATAACAATTTGTGAGAGTCTTGTAAGGTTAGGAATTAATAAAGTAAAATTAACTGGTGGTGAACCATTAGTAAGAAAAAATATAGATATTTTGATTGACCAGATAAAAAGAATAGATGGAATAAAAAGTGTTACATTAACAACAAATGGAAGGAACCTAAAAGAATATTTGCCAAGACTAATTAAAGCGGGTTTAGATGGTATCAACATAAGCCTTGATACTTTAGATTCTAAAATATACGAGAAGATAACCAGAAGAGATGCATTAAAAAACGTACTCGAGGCGCTACACGAGTCTTTAAAATATGATGAATTAAAGGTGAAAATAAATTGTGTTCCGATGTTAGAAACTGATAAGGAAGACATAATAAAGATTGCTATGCTGGCTAAAAATTCCAGATTAAGCGTTAGATTTATTGAAATGATGCCTATAGGTTTAGGAAAAAACTATACTTACTTTAGTGAAGATAAGATTATTACTATATTAGAAGAAGCGTTTGGACACTTCGAAGCAATTGATGATAATCTTGGAAATGGACCTGCACATTATTATTCGGTACCGGCGTTTCAAGGGAAAATTGGTTTTATCAGTGCTATTTCCCATCAATTTTGTGAACAATGTAACCGAGTAAGACTTACTTCAGATGGTTTCTTGAAAACTTGCCTGCAATATAAAAATGGAACGGATTTAAAATCCTTACTAAGAGGGAATCTAGGGGATGCAGATCTAGATCAAGTGATTAGTGATACAATTTATAATAAGCCTAAAAGCCATGATTTTAATGAAAATCATGAGAATGAGACATATGAGAAAGATAATATGTCAAAAATAGGAGGTTAAAAGAAGTTTTATGGGAAAAATAATTGCAGTCTGTGTTAGTGAAAAAAAAGGTACAGAAAAGAAAAATGTACATTCATGTGAATTTATAAAAGATTTCGGGATCAAAGGAGATGCTCACGCAGGAAAATGGCACAGGCAGGTCAGTCTTCTTTCTTATGATAAAATCGAAGAATTTAAGAGTAGAGGAGCAGAGGTTATAGAAGGCGCATTTGGTGAAAATCTTATTGTTGATGGAATCGATTTTAGTTCACTTAAAGTAGGAACTATATTTAAGTGTAATGAAGTTGTTTTAGAGTTGACTCAAGTAGGAAAAGAGTGCCATACCGGATGCAATATTTACCAGAAGATGGGTGATTGCATTATGCCAAGAGAAGGGGTATTTACTAGAGTTTTAGCTGGAGGAGTCATAAATGAAGGCGATGAATTGGTGATAATTAGTGACGTACCAAATAAACCGAGTACGGATGCACTACGAGTGGCTGTTATAACTTCTAGCGATTCTGGATTTGCAGGAGAAAGAGAGGATGTTAGCGGACCTAGGATATGCAAAATTGTGAATGAATATGGTTATAATGTTGTTCATACGACAATTCTTCCGGATGATATTAATATGTTATATGACGAGATGAAATATATTTGTGATAATAATACAGCTGATTTAATTTTAACGACTGGAGGGACAGGTTTTTCCCAAAGGGATTGTATGCCAGAAGCTACACAAAAAGTTGCACAGCGAATGGTTCCAGGAATTCCAGAGGCAATGCGAGCTTATAGCATGCAGATTACAAAGCGCTCCATGTTATCTAGAGCTACCTGTGGTATTAGAAAATCTACATTAATCCTAAATTTACCAGGAAGTCCTAAAGCAGTAGAAGAGTGTCTTACCTATGTTATGCCTGAACTTGAACATGGTCTGAAAATACTGATTGGTTCCGCAAATAATTGTGGAAGATAAAGCGTGAACTAATATTTTAAGTATAAATAAAAATGATTATTTGAAAGGTAAGAAAATATGAAAAAGAAAGCATCTATAATTTTGTTATGTATGATGATGGCTGCTATATTTTGTGCATGTGGCAACACAAAAGTAGAGGAAAAGGTTACAACCAAGGCAACGGTTGCCATTAAAGGGAAAATTATTTTATCAACTACTACAAGTACACAGGATTCTGGATTACTAGATGTCTTAATTCCCAAGTTTACAGAGCAGACTGGATGGCAAGTTGATACAATCGCTGTGGGTACAGGAGAAGCCTTGAAAATGGGGGAAAATGGCGAAGCTGATGTACTACTAGTACATGCAAAGGAAAAGGAAGATGCCTTTATACTAGCTGGATTTGGCGTGAAACGCTATGATGTTATGTATAATGATTTTGTAGTAATCGGTCCTGCAGGAGCAATTGCAAAAAACGAAAGTATTAAAACAACTTTTCAAACTATTTATGATAAACAATATACGTTCATTTCTCGAGGTGATCAATCTGGTACAAATACAAAAGAAATAAGTATATGGAAAAATTTATCGATTACTCCAGCCAATAATCCAAACTATATTAGCTCAGGTCAAGGAATGGGCGCTACCATCTTAATGTCAGATGAAAAAAAGGCTTATACATTAACGGATAGAGCAACTTGGTTAACTACAAAAGATAAAACATCTATGCAAATCATATGTGAAAATGATTCTCAGCTTATGAATTATTATGGAGTAATTGCTGTAAATCCACAAAAAAATCCAAAAGTCAACGTAGCTGGTGGACAAGCATTTGTTGATTGGATACTTTCTGATGAAACCCAAAAATTTATTGGAAGTTTTGGCGTTGAAAAATATGGACAAGTTTTATTCACTCCAAATGCATCAGCTAATAAATAAAATGACAAGAGGAGCATACCTTTATGGGTTTTTTGCAAAGTATTGGATTTGAAATAAATCAAGAAATTTTCGATATTATTTCATTAACAATTAAATTAGCTGTTTGTTCTACATTTGTTTCTACTTTGCTTGGCATACCATTTGGTATGCTTCTTGAAAAGACAGACTTCTTTGGAAAAGGAATTATAATAAGAATTAATAGAACCTTAATGGGTTTACCGCCCGTAGTTGCTGGATTGCTTGTGTATTTACTATTAATGAGAAAAGGATGGTTTGGTAGTTTTAATTTACTATTTACATTTGAAGCTATGATCATTGCACAGGTGGTAATTATAACACCTATTATTAGTGGTATGTCGTATACAACTTCAAGAAATATAGCACCACAAGTTAGAAATTTTGCAAAAAGTATGGGCGCAAACAGGCGGCAAACCTTTTTTTTACTATTAAAAGAAATGAAAAATGATTTATATTTTATTATTGTCACAGGTTTTGGTCGATCCATTAGTGAAGTTGGTGCAGTAATGATTGTAGGTGGTAATATACAATACAAAACTAGAACAATGACAACAGCAATATCATTAATGAGAAATAGAGGTGATTATAGCGAAGCCATTACTTTAGGGGTAATGTTACTATTAATTTCTTTTATAATTCAGTGCATAGTAGATATACTTAGAAGGTGTGAAGATAAGAATGAAAATTATTGAGTGTGAAAAAAGTTATAAAGACTTTCATTTAAATATAAAAGATTTTGAATTAGAAGATCAAAAAATTCATGGTATAGTAGGAAACAATGGATGTGGAAAATCTACACTTGTGAAAATAATTGCTGGATTACTTAAACCAGATTTAGGCGTGGTAGACTATGGACCACATACAATGCAAGATATTACAATAACAACTCAGAGACCATATATGCTTCATGATACTGTATACAACAATTTGATTTATCCATTAAAAATTAGGAAAATGATACTTTCAAAAGATGAAATTGCCGAGTGGATTAGCAAATGTGGATTATCGGGCAAAGAAAAACAATATGCTCCAAGTCTATCAAGTGGTGAACGCCAAAAACTTTCTTTTGCAAGATCATTAATTTTCAAACCCAAAGTAGTTCTTATTGATGAAACTATGGCAAATTTAGATCCAGACAGTGTTGCGCTATTTGAGCAAATAATTTCCGAAATTCAATTGAAAGAACCAATTACATGGATTATAGTTAGCCATCAACTTGCACACATTTATAATATATGTGATGTTGTACATTTTATGGAAGCTGGAACGATTCTACAATCTGGAATACCAAAAGAGGTTTTCTCTAATCCTCAAAATTCTATAATTAGGAAATACCTGCAAAACTATATGGTAGTAGGAAATTGAACATAAGAAAGGTAATGATATTTTATGGAATTATTAAAAGTAGATTCGATTACTTCCGCAAGGGAAAATATGTTAAATGTTCTGCAAAATAAAAATATAGATACTGTATTTAAAAATTTACTTGAATCTCAAGGTTACATACTTGCACAAGATATTATTTCACAAGAACAGGTACCAGAGTTTCGAAGATCAATTGTAGATGGTTATGCTGTCTTATCGAAGGATACAGCAGGAGCTTCAGAAAGTTTACCTATATTTTTAGAAATTGTTGATGAGGTTGTTATGGGTACTCCGGCAAAAAAAGAAATACAAGCCGGTGAATGTGCATATGTTCCAACTGGTGGAATGATTCCAATAGGAGCAGATGCAATGGTAATGGTTGAATACTGCGAATTATTTAGCAGTAATCAAATTGCCGTATATAGTTCAACAGCAATTGGGAAAAATATAGTTTTAGCAGGAGAAGACATTAATAAAGGTGAACTGGTAATAAAAAAAGGAACACAAATTCGTCCACAGGAAATTGGAGCACTTGCTTGTCTGGGTATTACAGAAATAGAGGTATATAAACCTTGGAAAATAACGATTATATCAACAGGGGATGAACTTGTTGCACCAGATACTATTCCACCTTTTGGGAAAATCAGAGATATTAATTCATATTTACTCTATGCCCAAGCTATCAAGCATGGATTAGAAGTGTTAAATACATGTGTTATTGCAGATGATGAGAGGGAACTAAAGAAAGCGATTATTGAAGCAATGCAAGTAAGTGATATTGTTATTTTATCTGGTGGAAGCTCTCAAGGTAAAAAAGATGCAACTAAGAAGATTATTGATGAAGTAGCAAGCCATGGATCTTTTACACATGGTTTAGCACTCAAACCTGGAAAACCTACTATTTTAGGTTATGATGAGAATGATAAAGTGTTACTAGTCGGTTTGCCAGGACACCCAGTGGCAGCGGTATTGGTATTTGAACTACTGGTTAGTTGGTTATGGAAACATATTACGAATCAAACTTATATGAGATCTAATTTCGCTAAAATGATAACAAATCTTGCAGGTGCGCCCGGAAAAGTAACTTGCCAGTTGGTTAGACTGATAAAGCAGGAAAATGAATTTTATGCAGAGCCAATACTTGGAAAGTCTGGTTTAATAACTACTATGACTAGAGCTGATGGCTATATATTAATTGATCAGAATAAAGAAGGATTAAAAAAAGACGAAATTGTTGAAGTCTTTTATATCTAAATTGAAAGGTATAGAGCTATGGGGAAAAGAAACTTGTATTTGAAAAACACACCGTTGGAAGAAGCACTTTCTATTTATACGGATGCATTTAAATCAATATTAAAAATGCAATATGAGGAATTACCAGTAGAAAAAAGCTTGGGAAGAATACTAAAAGAAGCTGTTTATGCAGGGTGTTCATCACCTTTATTTAATGCCGCAGCGATGGATGGAATAGCCGTAATTTCAACAGATACAAAGGGAGCATCAGAAAGAACTCCTCTTACATTGAAAAAAAATAAAGATTTTATAGTGGTTGACACTGGAGATCCAATCAATTTTCCATATGATGCAGTTATTATGGCAGAAGATGTTATTGAAATTGATGATGATACTGTTCAAATAATAGAGGCGGCAACGGGATGGCAGCATATTAGACCTATTGGTGAAGACATTGTCACCGGGGAAATGCTATTACCTAGCTTGCATAAAATACGCCCTATCGATATAGGTGTATTATTTTCTGGCGGTATTATTAAAATAAATGTAGTGAAACGTCCAGAAATTGGAATTTTTCCTACTGGAACAGAAATAATAGAGCCAACCCAAACACCAAAAGATGGAGATATAATTGAATCAAATTCAAGGATGTTTGAAGCTATGGTAACATCTTATGGAGGAACTGCATATAGATTCCCACCAATTGAGGATGATTATAATAAAATCAAAACTGCGATCGAAGAGGCAGTTAATAAGTTCGATATGGTAATTGTAAATGCGGGATCAAGTGCAGGAACAGAAGATTTCACAGTCCATATTCTACGTGAACTTGGTGAAGTACTTATACATGGAGTTGCTATTAAGCCAGGAAAACCGGTTATATTAGCAATTGTAAAGGGGAAGCCAGTTATAGGACTTCCAGGTTATCCTGTATCAGCGTATATAGATTTTGAAAACTTTGTAAAACCGGTTATGTCGTTGATGACAGGGGAACCTACTAGTGATAATAATGTTGTAGATGCAGTGATATCGAAAAGAATGATATCATCTCTTAAACATAAGGAATATGTGAGAGTAAAGGTAGGCCAGGTTGGAGATAAATTAGTTGCTTCGCCACTTGCAAGAGGTGCAGGTGCTGCAATGAGTCTTGTACGAGCTGACGGATTTTGTGTGATTGAGCAAAATTGTGAGGGAGTAGAGGCTGGAGAAATTGTTAAAGTAGAATTATACAGAAGTTTGCAAGAAATTAGACATACCATAGTAGCTATTGGCAGTCATGACTTAATACTTGACCTCATTTCAGATTTGATGTCATCAAATTATCCCGGTAATTATCTTTCAAGTACTCATATTGGGAGTATGGGTGGACTTATGGCGCTAAAAAGAGGTGAGGCACATATTGCACCTACGCATCTACTAGATGAAGCTACAGGGATATATAATATGCCATATATAAAGAAAATGTTTGAAGAGCCTATGGCTTTAATTAAAGGAGTAAAACGTATTCAGGGACTAATTGTACAAAAAGGTAATCCGTTGAATTTAAAAGATATATCAGATTTAAAAAAATGTCGTTATGTAAATAGGCAAAGAGGAGCTGGAACAAGAGTATTATTCGATTATAAGCTTAAACAAGCAGGAATTGATAGTTTAGAAATCCCCGGTTATGATAGAGAATCAGCAACGCATATGGCAGTTGCAGCACTTGTGTCGAGTGGAAGTGCAGATGCAGGTATGGGAATCTTTGCAGCAGCTAAGGCGATGCAATTAGATTTTATAGAAATAGGACAGGAGGAATATGATTTTGCTATACCAGTAAAACATTTAAAACTTCCTGAAGTTATTACATTTATTAATATATTAAAAAGTGATGAATTTCACGTTTGTTTAGATAAATTTGGAGGTTATGAATATTCTCAGTCAGGAAAATTATGCTATATGGATGAGGAAATCATATAAGTGAGGTAATCAATTGCATTTAGGATCAGGATATATAGAAATGCTTCATTTACAAAGAAAAAAAGAATTGCCATTTGAAAATGTTCAATCGCTAGAACTTGTAGCAGGAAAAGGAATTGTTGGAGATTGTCATTGTTTGGGCGGTGAAAAACAAGTAGCATTAATTATGCAAGAAGCTAAAAACTGGATAGTAGGTCAGGAATCAGAAGGTTTATGCTTTTCAAGATATCATGAAAATATTGTGACCCAAGGATTAGATTATTCATTACTAAAAGAAGGCAATATTTTGAAAACAAATCATACAAGTATCGAAATATCATCAATTTCTAAACGATGTTTTTCCGAGTGCAAGTTAGCGCAGAAAAATCAAATATGTCAATTAAAAACAAGTTCAAAATTTGCCAAAGTTATTATTTCTGGAAATATTCAACTCGGTGACAGAATATATATTGATGATAATAATTAATGCTTTGTTTGGAAATAATTAGAAAATACCATAAATTTACAAAAACAACTAAAAACACGAATAAATATATAATAATTCGGCTTATTGTATTGAATAATCTAACAAAAAGAAGTATGATAAGTAAAAGGATCCGAGTTTTATCTTGAGTAGATAAAATCATTGGGTATTAACCTAAGAATTAGTGCCTCCCGCATTTGGAAAGGACTCCTTTTCTATATATTACAAGTGAAAGCACATTTTATTTATGTAATCATTTTAATTAAAGAAAGGGTGGTTTTTTATGCAAACAGCGTATAATGGAAAGACAGCACGTATTAACCTATCAAATGGAGAAATTAAAGTAGAAAAACTTGATATTGATTTAGCCAAGAAGTTTATTGGTGGTAGAGGCCTTGGAACTAAAATGATTTATGATGAAGGAATTGCTACAGTTGACCCTTTGTCAGAACAAAACAAATTAGTTTATATTACAGGAGCAATGACAGGAACGAAAGCTCCAACTACAGGTCGTTTTATGGTAGTAACAAAGTCACCGTTGACTGGTATGATAGCTAGCTCTAACTCAGGCGGCGTTTGGGGAGCAAAACTAAAGTATGCAGGATGGGATGCCATAATAGTTGAAGGAAAAGCCAAAACTCCTACATATATTAATATTGTCGATGATAAAATCGAACTATTGTCTGCACAAGATTATGTAGGTATGAAGAGTGAAGAAATTGATGAAGAATTAAAAAAAGTACATGAAAAATGTTCTGTTTTAAATATTGGACCAGCAGGTGAACATTTATCATTACTTGCTGCAATTATGAATGATAAAGATCGTGCAGCGGGACGTAGTGGTGTAGGTGCAGTAATGGGATCAAAGAATTTAAAAGCAATTACTGTTACTGCAACAAATAATTCTATAGAAGCGTTTGATCCAGAAGCATTAAAGGAAGTAACGAAAAAATCTTTTGAATTAATTAAAGCAAATGGTGTAACTGGAAGTGGATTACCAACATATGGAACAGCAGTACTTGTAAATATTATTAATAATACAGGCGCATTTCCAACAAATAACTGGCAGCAATCTTACTATGATAAAGCAGATGATACTTCAGGAGAAACCTTAAAAGAAAAATATCTTGTGAAACAAAGTTTTTGTCATAAATGTCCGATTGGTTGTGGCCGTGTTATCAATCTTAACGGTAAAGTTGTGGGTGGACCTGAATACGAACCATTATGGGCTTATGGCGGGAACTGTGGGATTAGTGATTTAAATGCTATTAACGAAGGTAATTACTGGTGCAACGAATATGGATTAGACGCTATTTCTACACCTTGTACAATCGCAGCAGCTATGGAACTATATGAAAAAGGGTATATTAAAGAAGAAGAATGTGAAGGTGTTCCTCTTAAGTGGGGTAGTTCAGAAGCTATAATAGAATGGACAAAGAGAATGGGTGAATCAGATATACCGTTAGCTAAGCTTATGGCTGATGGCTCTTATCGTTTATGTGAATATTATGGACACCCAGAATTTTCAATGAGTGTTAAAAAACAAGAAATGCCTGCATATGATGCCCGTGCTATTCAGGGAATTGGTATCACTTATGCAACAAGTAATAGAGGTGGCTGTCATGTTCGTGGATACATGATTTCACCAGAAATACTTGGCTTACCAGAACTATTAGATCGCACTAAAACTGAAGGTAAGGCTTTATGGACAAAGATTTTTCAGGATTTAACCGCAGTAATAGATTCTATGGGACTATGTTTATTTACTTCATTTGCTATAGGTGCGCCTGAGTATGCAAATATGTTGAATGCAGGTACAGGAACAAATTATTCACCAGAGGAATTATTAGAAGTAGGTGAAAGAATTTATAATATTGAGCGTATGTTCAATAAGGCCGCTGGGATGAAACCAGAGGATGACAATTTGCCAAAGAGACTAACAGATGAACCAATTCAAAATGGTCCTTCAGAAGGTCAAACAAGCCAGATTGCAATTACCTTACCAGAATATTATAAAGTTCGCGGTTGGGAGAATGCATTCCCTACACAGGAAACCTTAGAACGTCTGGGATTGTTATAATATTTGTAAATAGTAGAATTGAATAAATAAGTATTCTTAATATGCAGGGAGGATTTTAATGCAAGTGTCTATTGTATAAAATTCCTTCTTGCATTTTTAAAATAAATTTTTACGAAAGTGATGGGTATTAATATGATAGAAGTAAGATTATTTGCAACATTTCGTGAAGGTAGACAAAAAATTGTGTGTTTAGAAGTAGACCAATTCAATACAATAACGAAAGTGTTAGATTATTTCCAGATACCTCATGAAGAGGTAGCAATTTGCTTGGTTAATGGAGCACATTCTAAGTTAGATACATCTTTAAAGGATGGGGATGTTATTGCATTGTTTCCACCAGTAGGAGGAGGGTGAGTGTGAATGATTTTATCATTTACATCCATGATTTTGAGTAGTGCTAAATAGTGTGAATTTCAATATGAAGCAAGCAGATCTTTGATTTGCTTGCAAGAATGCTCCACATTCTTATTCATGGTTCGCGCCTGCACTACGCTTACGCAAACTAGAGATGTGCAGAAAGATGTGCAGAAAGATGTGCAGAAAGATGTGCAGAAAGATGTGCAGAAAGATGTGCAGAAAGATGCATAGAAAGATGCATAGAAAGATGCATAGGAATGAGGAAAAGTATGAGATATGAACGTCAGATTTTAATAAAGCATATAGGTGAAAGTGGTCAGAATACTTTAATGCAATCAAATGTAGTAGTAATCGGTGCTGGGGGGCTTGCCTCACCAGTATTAACTTATTTGACATGCGCAGGAGTTGGAACGATTACATTAGTAGATTATGATATTGTTTCTGAATCCAATTTAAATAGGCAATTTTTATATAAGGAAAAAGACATAGGAAAGCTAAAAGTACAAGTTGCCAAAAAACAATTAAATGAAATCAATTCTAATATTAAAATCAATCAAATTTCTGAAAAGGTAGACGCAAACAATATATGTAAAATTATTGAGGGAGCTGATGCAGTTGTAGATTGCGTTGATAATGTGGAAACAAGATTAATTGTAAATCGTGCATGTTTGAAAATGGATATTCCGCTGGTGGAAGGTGGAGTTAATGGATTTTATGGTTTTGTACTTTCAATTAATAGGAATTATCCTTGCCTTGAATGCATTGGATATGATAATACGAAGATGCAAAAACCAAGTCCTGCAATTGGAGCAGTTGTTGGTGTAATTGGTTCATTACAAGCAGTAGAATGCATAAAAATATTATTAGGTCTTGAAGGTATCATGTATGGACGATTACAAAATTATGATGGAATCTCTGGATGTTTTGAAACAGTTGAAATTCAAAAGAATGATTTGTGTGAAGCTCATAGATTAATAAAATGAAGAAGTATAGTAAGAAAAATATAATAATACTTTAGTTAAAATTGATAATAACAACCAACAATAATGGTCGAATGAAAAGTTAAATTCCATATTGTAAGGTTAAATTCCACCGGTTAAGGATAGAAATAAAATAATTTATAAAATTATTGTTTTATACT
>NZ_FOJI01000006.1 GCF_900111235.1 [Clostridium] fimetarium | reverse complement strand
GTCCGTTTTTGCTCCGCATCGTGACCGCTGTTCCTAATACGCAAAATAGTTCTAACTCTCGTTAGAACTGGTGCGACTGCCTGTCGCACAAAAAGCATCTGCCCTTTGACAGATGCTCATTATCTAACTATAAATATTCTCTTTTTTCATAGAAATTTGTTTTAGGTTGAAATTGAAAAAAGATAATCAGTCAATATATTCAAATACCTATAAGTAAAGCTTTTTTTCTTTCATTTATTGCTTAATAATTCTGGTTACTCTTTTTTTTCGTTTCTTTGCAAGACCCACCATAAGAATAGAGCTTATTCCGAAAGCTATAACTGGAATGGTACTGGTATGGTCACTAGTATTCGGCGATTTTCCATCATTAGTGTTTAAGACTATGTCATAACCGATGGCATAAGTTGAGAAATTACGCACATATAGTATGATATTATCCGCATCGATTGTGCAATATTCGCCATCCACAGCATTCTCTTTTCCAACAGGAATCGTGGCGGCTACTCCCTCGTGGACACGGTACATTGCGATTCCTAGATTTCCTTTAATGTTATCAGGAATCGGAATTGTTATTGCGAGAAGATCGCTGAGTTGGCTGATTCTACTCGTTTCTCCATTTATTTCTCCAAACAAGGTGACCGTTTTAAAAAGCGAAAGGTCGAGATATATTCCTATTGATTTATCGGATGCGACTTTTTCTATCTTTTCCTTGTCCTCAGCCAGATCGGTTTTTAACTGAACGGATAATTCGATGTTTACAGTACCACCGCTTTGCTCGATCTGACGCTCTTTATTTGTGTAGACATTTTTATCCTGGTAGAGTTCTTTCAATCCTTCCGCAATAACTGAAGGGGTTTGTTGGTCAATAATTTCTACGCTGGAGTTTTTCGCATAAATGGCGAAGCTTTTAGCTGACAAACCTGAATAGTTTCCTTTTCCAGTTATGGTTAAGGTTGAAATACCAACTTTATTATTGCCTGAATAGCTTACCGTATAGTCGATATCCTTAACAAGTACAATCGAACCAAATTTCACTTCAGTATTTGGAGTAATTGGTTTTCCTGTATACTCTAAGGACGCAATCGACGAAATCATATCTTCTGTAATGACTTTTGTGTTGACCGTCGCAGTTAATAATCCGCTTTCCCATGTGGCGAATCCCGCTCTTTCAACTCGTACATAAACCGGATAGCTACGAGTATTAGTAGTTTGTGGGCATGCAGCTGAGAATTCAGTTCCGTTGGTGCTATAGGTAATGATATCTTCGGTCATAGAACCGATCACGCTGACTACATCATGCACGTCCCCATCATAAGTGCCCGTATATGGTACCACATAAATACCGCCGATGTCCCATGTGGCGTTGACAATCATATTCTCCTTAACATTGCTGAATGATTTATCCCATCCTTTAAATGTAAAACCGCTCCTGGTAGGATCAGATGGAGCAGTCGCACTACCATCGTATTGGACTGCTTCAGTTTTTAGAGATTGGCCAATATCCCCACTGAAGTACTTGAAGGTAACCGTGTATACAGAAACTACATTTATGATTAGGCTGTTTGTATTACCGACATTGTCTTTCGCCGTGATAACTATATCGTATTTGCCTTCGGCAAGGGAATCTATTGTGATTTTTCCATTTGTCAGTGTTGCGGTCTGTACGCCTCCTCCATTAACTATATAGGAAACTATTCCTACGCCCGAAGTACTGTCACTGACAGTAACCTCCATAGTAGAAGCCCCCTTGACATAATCGGTTGTGATGGAAGGTCCCTGCAAATCAAACGTCATACCATCTGAATTCAGATAAGTTACATTTCCAGCTTTATCGGTAATTTTAGCATAAACAATAAATTTCTCAGTGTCCTTTGGAATCAAGGATAAACCAGTGGACGGATAGGTTTTCCACTCAGTAATCGACTGAACCTCTGCGATTGTTTTCAATTCTTTGTCTGATTTATAATACTCCGTTGTCGCAATGCCGCTACCGCCTTTGTCATCAGCGGATATAGTGATTGATACAGTTTCCTTGGAAAATCCACTGAACATCACACCATTCCAGAAGTTGTTCCAACTGTTGGTATAACGTTTGATTTCACCAGTTGGCGCCACATTTTCACCAATTGACGTATTATTACTTGTAATACTTCCTGTATAGTTACCTTGGGCTGTCAACGTTACAGTCATTGTTTTGCCGTAATCGTCTTCTTTTAGTTGATAGCTGCTACCTGTTGCATCGTCAATTGCCACCCCATTCAGTTTCCATTGATAGCCAAACGTCGCACCCGTTGGAATGACTCCAGAAACATCTGCGGTTACTGTGTTGCCTGTCAGCATAGATGTAGGAATGGAAACCAGACCAGATATATCCGCAAGGTCGATTGTGAATTTAAGTGTAGCAACCGCCGTGAAATAATTTGTATCCTGCGCCATTGATGCTTTTACCCAGTAGGTTCCGGACTCTGACGGTGAGCTAGCAAGTTCTATGCCAGGCGCACCAGCATTATCAGTGTAATATGTAAAGGTTACCGCACCACTTCCATTTTTGCTAACGGATGGATTGGACACGGCGTAACCATCATATATCTTTGTCAAATTAGTTGTGATGGTGATGCTGCCAGGCGCGCGATTAATGACCGCAGCTTTCATCCCGCTTTCCCAAGCGACAGATCCGACTCTTTCCACCCTAACATATATCGAATAGTTCCCAGCATTGGTAACTTGCGGGCAGGAAGTGAAATAATCTGTTCCATTTGTACTGTAGGTAACGGTGTCACCTGATAATGTGCCTGTTACGTCGACCACATTATGAGCATTTTTATCATAGGTTGCCCCATAATTGATTAAATTGATACCACTTATATTCCAAGTCGCATTAACGGTTGCATCCGCAGTAATGTAGTTAAATGCACGATCCCATCCGCTGAAATTGAAACCCGTCCTCGTAGGCTCAGATGGAGGGATAGCATTACCTCCATATTCGGTCATTACGGTTTGTAGTGCTGTACCGGTGTCGCCGTCAAACAGTTTGAATGTAACTTTATGAATGGATACAATATGCACTGTTAAAGTGTTTATAGTACCAAGAGTATCTTTTGCGGTAATAACAATATCATATTTGCCGTCAGCAATAGAGGCAATAGTGAACTTGCCGGCAGTCAACACTGCTGTCTGTACACTACCTCCATTTACTGTATAGGAAACATTTCCTACTCCCGAAGCACTATCACTGACCGTAACCTCCATAGTGGAAGCCCCCTTGACATAATCGGTTGTGATGGAAGGTCCCTTTGTATCAAATTCCATACCGTCAGAACTTAGATATGTAACATTACCTGCGTTATCAATAATTTTAGAATAAATAATAAACTTTTCTGCTTCAACTGGTGTAAGTGAAAGTGCTGATGAGTAGTTGCTCCAGTTGGTTAGCCCTTTCACTTCTTCTAAAGAAAGAGCACTGTCTGATTTGAAGTACTGGATTGTTTTTACACCACTTCCCCCATTGTCATCTCCTGTGATGGAAATAGAAACAGTTTCTTTGTAGAATATGCCAAATGTAATAGTATGCAAAAAGCTGTTCCAGTGTTTTGCTCCCTGCGTAATGGCTCCTGTTGGAGCAACACCATCGACAAACACTTCTGGTACTGTGACTTCGTAAAAAGTCATTGTGGCGTTAATGTTGCTATCGGCAAAATCTTTGATTATTGTTGTGTTCAAGGCCAGAGGATTTGCGGGCAATATTATTCCGTCGGAATCTAAATCACTTGTCTGCACTGTATAGCGGTAGGTGATACTGTCAGCCGTTTTACTAAGATAGGAAGCTTGCTTCAGATCACCGCCGATATTGATAGACAACGTTGAGTCCATCCCCACGACAGTTACATCTTTACTGAAGTTTACAGTAAAGTCTAGGTTATCTCCAATTGTATATATCCCATTGAAAGGCTTTATGATACTTGTTATAGTCGGCGGTGTTGGAGTAGTAAATGTTATATCACTTCCGTAGGTTGTTCCTACGATATTTTCAGCCTTCACTCGAAAGTGGTATGTCGTATTAGGGGTAAGCCCACTTAGTGAAACACTCACTGGCATAAATTCTATGCTCGTAACAGGACTCTGCACTGCAGTAACTGTTGTGCCGTATGCTATCGTCGTACCATATTCAAAAGTCACAATTGAGATGGCATTATTGGCGTTTACCGTTCCGTTCAGTGTTGCGGCAGTACATAAAATGCTGGTGGCATTATTTGTATTCGTTGAAGGAGCAATCGCTTGAGTGGTAAATGTTAAGTCACTTCCGTAGGTGATACCGACAGCATTTACAGCCTTCACGCAGAAGTGATACGTAGTATTGGGGGTAAGCCCACTCAACGAAAAGCTTACCGATGTGAAATCCGATCCAGTAACGGAACTTTGCACCGCATTAACGGTCGAACCGTAGGCAATGGTTGTACCATATTCAAAGGACACAATTGAGGTGATGTTGTTGGCATTTACTGTTCCTTTCAAGGTTGCGGTTGATGCAGTTATGTTTCCTGCATTCACTGTCTCAGATGTCGGAGCGATTGCAGAAGTTGTGAAGATAAAGTCATCTCCGTAAGCCGTTCCGGCCATGTTGACAGCTTTTACCCGGAAGTGATATGTTGTGTTGGGTAAAAGTCCATTAATCGTTGAACTCACCGGCATAGATCCAATGCCGGTAGTAGGACTCTGCAGTGCAGTAACTGTCGAGCCGTAAGCAGTCGTTGTACCGTATTCAAATATTACAATCGAGGTGTCGTTGTTGGCGTTCACTGTTCCATTCAGCGTTGCAGCATTTGCAAATACATTACTTGCGTCCTGTGTCTGTCCGGCTGGGGCAACTGCTGTGGTGGTAAAAGTAAAGTCGCTTCCGTAGGTCGTACCAGTTGCGTTTACTGCCTTTACCCGGAAGTGATAGGTCGTATTAGGAATAAGCCCTGTCAGTGAGTAGTTTACAAGAGTTGAACCCAAACCTGTAATAGGGCTTTGTACCGTAGTAATAGTAGACCCGTAAGCTGCCGTCGTACCATATTCAAAGGTCACAACCGATGAGGCGTTGTTGGCATTCACTGTTCCGTTCAACGTTGCATTTGTTGCGGAAACATTGCTTGCGTCCTGCGTTTCCGCAGTCGGAGCGATGGCTAAAGTTGTAAAGGCAAAGTCGCTTCCGTAAGTCACGCCAAGTGCGTTCACAGCATTTACACGAAAGTGATATGTCGTATTAGGAATAAGTCCACTCAGAGTGTAGCTTGTCGAAGTGTAGCCCACACCCGTAACAGTGCTTGGCACCGCAGTAAGAGTAGCACCGTAAGATACCGTTGTACCATATTCAAAACTTGCAATTGAGGAGCAATTATTTGCATTCACTATTGCGCTAAGCACCGCAGTCGTTGAGGTAATACTGCTTGCGTTTGGTGACTGTACCGTCGGAGCTTTTATAACCGAAACTGTTGTTGTTATACTAAGAGAGGTACTATTATTGACACCTCCGCTGTCAGTAACCGATACCACAGCAACAACACGGTTCCCGGCCGTAACGGATGCTGCACTGTTTTTATAGGATATATCATCAATCAATGTTTTCATAGCCGCATCGTCAAGAGACATACCACTCAGGGTCACTGTAGCCGTTCCGCTTACAACTGCAACGGAATAACTGCCAGTTGCAAATAAACCACTTGCACCGTTAGTAAGCGAAATGTTTGTACCATCGACGGCCAGGTATTCCGTCGTATCTGAGATGTTTGTGACGGTCAACTTTGCTTGGGTAAATGTCTGGCCGCTATCATTGGTAGAGGCTGTAACTGAACTAAACAAATCGACTCCGCTTATATTGTCCTGTATAAAGGAAGGTGCTACTCCAATTGCTGTCACAGAAGGCGCAGTGCTGGTTGCACCCATATCAAATAGCTTAACGCTAGTTAAATAATTCGTGTTGTCGGATGAGTTAATTTTCAGTAAGGCAAATCCTCTTGAATATCCTGCGCAAAAATAGAAGGTTGGTAAATTATACGTAGTATACCACCCCTGATCTGGATCATAGCCCAATAGAGCCACGCTACCTGAATCGACAGGAGCTGTAGTGGTATACTGCAGTACTCCATTGTTATTATAATAATTGAAATATACATACTCCATGCCAGACCATTCTGTGCTATTGTTATATGCATCATTAATTGCATTGGTCGATGCATTATCATAGGATAGTATTACAAAGCCTTCGATGCCTGAAACTTTGCTAACAGCCATTCCGCCGTCGCTGATTGATCCGTTCAGGGTGAATGATCCAGTGGATGTTCCAGCGGAATCAAAGAGATACGCTGTTGTTGTACTGGTATTGTAATTATAAAGCCCATACAAGTAATTTCCATTTGATAGTGATTTCAAGGACAACATGATTGAATTGCCGGAACTAACAGTATTGCTGGAAACAACCGAACCGGAGGAGTTTAACACCTTATAATAGTACATGTAAGTCGAGCCATCATAATTTGCATAGGCAACCATATATGAACCGCCCAAACCGGCGGATACTTCAGAAGTAATTGCATTGTCGCTGATAAGAATCGTTTCCGGTGTAGCCGCTGTTCCGTCAAGCTTAAACACTCGTGTCGCAATACTGATATTATCGTTTCGCTGCCATGAAAAAGCAATATTTCCATTTGAAAGTTGCGCCATTGAAATAGACCTTGAAAGACTAGTTCCAGGATCGGTTGAATTGATTTTTGTCTGTCCGATTACATTATTTCCGGATTGGTCAAGTATCATAAAATAGGCGCCCGGTGTGGATTCTGATCCCGTTAATAGTGCTGAACCACTGTCAGATTTTCCATATGCAACAACTATATATCCGTTGCTCAGAGCCAAAATGTGACATTCTTCACTCCGATATTTTGTATCCATAAGTGTACTGATGTTCTTTTGATTCAGTAGTGGAGTTCCACTACTATCGTAAATACTTAAATAATATGTACTCGTATAATATCCGCTCTCATAGACGGTAGATGACATCAATATAGCTGTTTTGTCTTCTGGCAAACCAATTATCATGCTTTGGAAATCCTTCCCTGAATTGATTGGGAAATCCGCCGTGATATTAAATGCAGGGTTCGCCGCGCTTACCGTTAGTATCGATGCTGGCAGCAAGCCCATAACCATTGCCAACGTCAGGAACAATGCAAGTCCCTTTTTCATTCTTTTTTTCTTCATACAAATCTCCTTTAAATTTATTCGTCGTTTTTTAGCCCACTGTCATGAATTTAACTTATAATCTCTTTTTTTAAAAGGTTGCCATAGCGTTAAAAAATTGGAAATAAACATCTGGAAATTCCATATTTTTCGATAATTTATTTTATAATATCCTATAGGTAAATGTCAATCTATTATATCAGATTTAAAATATTTATAAGGTTTTTATCAATAGTCTTACAATAATTAACATTATTTTTAATATACCGTTTTTATACGTTTATAAAACATATCTTTTGAACCATTATCATAGAATTAATCAAGGACTTTTTTGAAGGAAACCCCCTTGAAAAAATACATGTATAAGCTTGCGTCAAGATTCTTGGCCGCCATAATTATTCTTTTACTTATCTGTGAATCATTTTCGTATTCAAACCTTTCAATTGAAACAATTGCAACGAGTCAGACACAATCACGACCAATTACGACTCTTTGTATCAACGAAGTATCAACTTCAGATGATTATAACAAATCCAAGCCATCAAATCTGTATGCCAAATATGCTGCAGTTATTGATGGAAGCAATTATCGTGTCCTATTTGAAAAAGATGGATTTGCACCAGCTGCAAATGCAAGCACTACAAAAATAATGACTGTTTTGATTGCTCTTGAGTATGGTAATCTAGACCAGTTTGCTACCGTTTCAAAATATGCTGCAAGTATGCCTGATGTTCAGTTGAATATTAGCTCTGGAGAACACTACGTTCTTAGGGATTTACTATATTCATTAATGCTTCAGTCTCATAATGATAGTGCTGTAGCCATAGCTGAAAATGTTGCTTTAACTTATTTGATCAACCTTCAAAACAAAGGTGATTCGACATTAAATGCAATGAACTATACGATGTCAACATTTGATCCAATTACTGATTTTGCAACAATCGATATTGCAACCATTTCTACGGAGCAGAGTAAAGAGCTTGTACATATATTTGCTACTTTAATGAATTTGAAGGCCAGTTCATTTGGGTGTACAAATACTTATTTCATTACGCCAAATGGGCTTGATGCAGAAGATGAAAATGGGAAACATTCTACAACGGCTGTTGATTTGGCTAGAATCATGGCACATTGCGTGCAAAATGAGAATTTCTTGAAAATAACACAAACCAAAACTTATTCTTTTACAAATCAGAAAGAAAAAGATGATGGCACATACTTTGCTGGTTCACATTCATTTACAGTAAATAATGCAAATGCATTTCTACAGATGATGGATGGAGTCATTTCAGGCAAGACCGGATTTACTGGAGATGCTGGATATTGTTATGTCTGTGCATTAAAAAGAGATAACAATATTTTTGTCAGCGTAGTTCTTGCATGTGGTTGGCCCGGTAATAAGTCTTACAAATGGGCTGACACAAAAAAGCTACTTAACTTTGGAATCGAAAACTATTTTGATACAAATGTATTCACTTATATATCAGATTACAAGGATATTACGGTTAATAATGGAATCACACCAACAATTAAGACTTATATCAACAGTGATGTTGCCATGCAACTTTCTCGCTTCGATAATGTGAATATTATATATTCCCTTCCAGAAACAATTGATGCACCTATTATTGCAGATTCAGCCGTCGGTACTGCATCTATATACATAAATGACCAACTATATTGCGAGTTTCCGATACTAGCAAAATCAAGTTCAGAAAAAATAAGCTATATTTATTGCTTAGATAAAATAATAAAAGGATTTTTGCCATAAGATAAAAATCTGTCATCAAAATTATATTAAATAGGATCTCAAGTTAAGTATCTACTTAAGTATTTTTAATGATAAAAAATATAGTATATATAATCTCGACTTTTATAGTCAAAAGATATATAATGTGAAGAAATAATTTTTCATATTATAGGAGGTTCTTTAAGAATGTTAAAAATATACAAAGCATTTCCTGGGGGAAAGCACAAAGTTCTAACAATGAGTTATGACGATGGTAAATTAGATGATAGAAAGCTAGTATCAATTTTTAACAAATATGGAATTCGTGGAACTTTTAATCTTAATTCAGGCTTAATTGACCAAGATATTAGAATTAAGCCTGAAGAATGGGTTGATTTATATAAAGGCCATGAAGTTGCTACTCATACTGCAACGCACCCCACAATTGACCGTTGTCCAACAATAGAAATTGTCGAAGAAATTTTATCTGATAGAAAGTTTCTTGAGCGTATCATGGGATATCCTGTCAGAGGACACGCTTATCCAAATGGTTCTTACAGCCCACGTGTTGAACGTATTCTAGAAGATCTTGGAATAAAGTATGCAAGAATTGTTGGCGATGAATACGCATCCACTTATCTTGCAAAGCAGATACAAACTGATAGTCAGTCCCAAATTGTAGGCGATGCGAATGGATTTTCTTTCCCTACTAACTTTTATGAATGGAAGGCTACCTGTCACCATAACCACGGATTACTTGAATTTGGTAAAGCATTCAAGGATTTGAAGAAAAAACAATATCTTTATATGATGTATGTTTGGGGACATAGCTATGAATTTACAAAAGACAATAACTGGAATGTAATTGAAGAATTCTGCCAGAAGATGGCTGATTCAGATGATATCTGGTTCGCTACTAACATTGAAATTGTTGATTATATGGAAACTTACGATAAACTACAATTTGCAGCTGATTTAAGTTTTGTATATAACCCTTCCTTTTCTTCTGCATGGATTACTATTAATAATGATAAGGTTATGGAGATTAAGGGTGGAGAAATGGTTAAGCTTAGTTATTAAACAAACACGGACGAAACCCCGCCTATAGTTCCTCTTGTTCGCTATTGCCTCTACAGCCATACGATATTGTCTGCATTCGGTTCGACACCGTGAAAATGGTGTCAACCGCTTGCAGACAATATCGTATGGCTGTAACGGCAAATGCGGACAGTTGAGGAAACTATAGGCGGGGTTTCTGGTTGTTGAATAACTGGCGGCAGGGCGTTGTGTGGAGACGGAACGCCCTGCCGCCAGTTATGGATTTTGGATTTTAAAAAATTAATTATTTGTGTTTTCGCTTGGAGTTTCTGAATTGTAGAAATTTATGGCTATGGCGAAGGAAGGGGATATTCTTAATCCTACGATTGGTGTTCCTACTAGGATTGCACTTTTTACTTCTTCTAATGAAGCACCTAGTTCTTTTGCTTGTTTTACATGGAATGGTAAGCCACTTACCATTTGCAATGCGGCTAGCACGGAAATGTATGCTAACTCGTGTGTTTTTGGTTCAAGGGCACTTACCTCCGATATTTTCATAACTGTACTCATAAATGCTTGTCCTACTCCATTTGACTCTTCCATAAATACTTTAAAATCATTTGTAACATTTTTCATTGAAATTCTCCTTTCTATTTTGTACTTCATAGATATAGATGCATATAAAATAGGAAAGATACGTTTTTATAGTTTTTTTTTAATTTTTATTTTAATGATTGTAAAACTCTGATATACCAGTCTTCGCTTGGCTTCTTATCTGGCATATTAGAATAAAGAAATTTTATTTTATTTCTAACCTCTAAATCAAATCGATAGTTTTTCTCCTTATAATTTAATGTCTCTATAAGTTTTTTAGTCTGAAGTTGAAGATTATTGCGATTCGAAGAGAATGTAATCCATGCTTTGCAACTACATGGATTATTCATATTAAGAATATTACAATGGTCTGCAAAGAAGGAATCGATATTCATACGAGCTCTAAATAATAGACCTTTTGTAGCTAATATTGAAGTACCTAATATTTGTGCCACATCTTCTAAACGCATTCCATACATATCCACTAATGAAAACACAATTCGCTGGTTCAACGTAAGTTTTCGAACCATCGCGAGGAAACAACCATTTTGTAATTCCTTTATTTCTTCCTCAACCAATACTTCATCAACTGGGTTTGAGGAGCTATCATTTAGCATAAAGCCTTCTTGCTCAAGCATTTGAAAATCCTCTGATAGCTCTTCAATCCGACTACTTTTTTGGCGAATTTTCATAAGAAACTGGTTATAACAAATTGTAATAAGCCATTTTTTAATTGCTAGCTCGGATTTTAAACCGTCAAGATTTTTCCATGCTTGAATAAATGTCTCTTGGGCTAAATCTTCTGCATCAGCTGGATGACATGTTAATTTTAAGGCATAATTATAAATATATCTTCCATAGTCTTGAATGATTTGATCTATCTCTAGCATAGTTTTAAAGCTCCTTGGTTAATTTGGTGTTTGGAATTTATTGAAAAAACTAATTATATGATAATGCATATGTTCATGATTTACAATATTAAAATATACCATGGGGACGACATGCTGTTCCCCTACACGCGGGCGTTCGCCCTATGCTCTTAAAATAACAAAAGCCTCACAAAATGAGTAAACTCATTTTGTGAGGCTTTTGTTATTTTAAGAGCGCATGTCTAATTGATAGACGATAATTGTTAGACGATCAATCTGGCTGTTTGCCGATGTATGCTAGGATACCACCATCTACGTAAAGAACATGTCCGTTTACGAAGTTTGATGCGTCTGAAGCAAGAAATACAGCTGGACCAGCAAGATCTTCTGGATCTCCCCATCTGTTAGCTGGAGTCTTAGCAAGGATAAATGAATCAAAAGGATGCTTTGAACCATCTACTTGTGTCTCTCTAAGAGGAGCTGTCTGTGGAGTAGCGATATATCCAGGGCCTAGGCCGTTACATTGAATGTTAAACTGGCCATATTCTGAACAGATATTTCTTGTTAACATCTTAAGACCACCTTTTGCTGCAGCATAAGCTGAAACTGTTTCGCGTCCTAATTCTGACATCATTGAACAAATGTTGATGATTTTTCCGTGACCTTTTGTAATCATTGATGGAATAACAGCTTTTGATACAATGAAAGGTGCATTTAAATCTACATCAATTACTTGTCTAAAATCTGCAGCTGACATATCAATCATAGGGATACGTTTGATAATACCTGCATTATTAACAAGAATATCAATAACACCTACTTCTGCTTCGATCTTTTTGACCATTTCATTTACGCCATCTTCATCAGTTACATCACATACATAACCATGAGCTGCAATTCCAATTGCCTTGTATGATGCAAGACCCTTATCTACAAATTCTTGTTTAATATCGTTGAATACGATTGTTGCGCCTGCTTTAGCATATTCTGAAGCGATTGCAAAACCTATTCCGTAAGAAGCACCAGTTACCAAAGCAACTTTGCCTTCAAGTGAAAAATTAACTGCCATTTTAAAATCTCCTTTTCAGATCAAATTATTATTTTTTTATATGAAGCCCTAATTACTTAAGGTCTTTCATTTGTACTGCATCCATATCATCGAACGCTTGATTTTCACCAACCATACCCCATACAAAAGAATATGCATGTGTTGCTGATGCTGAATGAATTGACCAGCTTGGTGAAATAACAGCTTCTTCATTTCTCATAATAATATGTCTTGTTTCTGAAGGCTCTCCCATATAATGGAAAACAAGAGCATTTTCAGGAACTTCAAAGTAAAGGTAAACTTCCATTCTTCTGTCATGTGTATGACATGGCATAGTGTTCCAAACACTACCTGGCTCTAATGATGTGATACCCATTTCAAGTTGACAACTTTCAACTTGTCCAGGAAGAATATATTTTCTAAGAATTCTATGGTTAGCATCTTCAAGTGTACCAAGTTCTAACTTGTTTTCTGGCTTAATGTCTTTATTAGGATCTATAAAAACAGTTGGGTATGTCATATGTGCTGGAGCACTATTGAAATAGAACTTCGCTGGCGTTTTACCATCTTCACTCTTAAAACTAATTACTTTTGTACCCATTCCAACATAAATACCATCTCTATATTTTAATGTGTAAGCTTGTCCGTCAAGTGTAAGTGTACCTGTACCGCCAAGATTAATAACACCCATTTCTCTTCTTTCAAGAAAATATTTAGCTCTTAACTCGTCGCCTGCTTCAAGTAAAAGTGTTTTGCTAACAGGAGTTGCTGTTCCAGCAATAATTCTGTCAATTTGGCTATATACAGTTTTGATTTCATCAACTACAAATGTGTCCTGAATCAAGAAATCGTTTCTAAGTCTTTCTGTATCATATAATTTTACATCCCTAGGGTTTGCGCCTGATCTTATTTCCATTTTTTATCTCCTTATCATTTTACATATATAGTCACGGCAGATAATTAAATATCCGCCGTGCTGTTTCATATAAAGGATGTTTATTGCCATCCGCTATACAACATATGAAAATCATATCACAAATACCGAACTTTTTCAACTCTTACAATGTACTAAAATCAATAAAACGGATTAATTTATGCAGTTCTTTCAAACTGACTGTTATAAAGATTTGCATAAAAACCACCTTTTGCTAAAAGTTCTTCATGATTACCTTGCTCAATAATATCTCCATCATTCATTACTAGAATTAAATCAGCATCTTTGATTGTAGATAGTCTGTGAGCAATAACAAAGCTTGTTCTGCCCTTCATAAGATTATCCATAGCTCGTTGAATACGCTCTTCAGTTCTAGTATCTACTGAACTTGTAGCTTCATCCAAAATAAGAATTTTTTTATCTGCCAAAATAGCTCTTGCAATTGTGATAAGCTGTTTTTGTCCTTGGGACACATTACTTGCTTCTTCGTTAAGCTCCATATCATAACCATCAGGAAGTGTCTTTATGAAATGATGTGCATGCGCTGCTTTTGCTGCACCAATGACTTCTTCATCGGTTGCATCAAGATTACCATATCTAATATTTTCCATTATACTTCCTTTAAATAACCAAGTATCTTGAAGTACCATTCCAAAGGCTTCTCTGAGTTCACTTCTATCAAAGTCCTTAATGTCGTAGCCATCAACCTTAATTGCACCACTATTTACATCATAGAATCTCATTAAAAGTTTAATCATAGTAGTCTTACCTGCACCCGTTGGACCAACAATTGCAATTTTTTGACCATTTGTAACTTTGGCCGAAAAATCATTTATAATAATATTCTCCTTATTATATCCAAAATGGATGTTTTCAAATGACACATTTCCCTTTAAATCTTTGATTTTAACTGGTGCATGATGAATTGCGACCTGATCTTCTTCCTCTTCTTCTAGAAATTGAAATACTCGCTCAGCGGCAGCTGCTGTCGACTGAAGCATATTTGAAACTTGCGCAATCTGACCAATTGGCTGTGTAAAGTTTCTAACATACTGAATAAATGACTGTATATCACCAACTGTAATTTTACCTTGCGCTGCGAGTATTCCACCAAGTATTGCTACCGCAACATAACCTAAGTTACCAATGAAATTCATAATAGGCATCATAAGTCCTGATAAAAACTGTGATTTCCATGCTGAGTTGTATAACACATTGTTCATTTTTTCAAATTCATTCAAAATATTTTCTTCTCTATTGAATGCTTTTACAATTGTATGGCCGCCATACACTTCTTCAACTTGACCATTTACATGACCAAGATATTCCTGCTGTTCCTTAAAATATTTCTGTGATTTTTTAACAACTGTAGAAATTAGGATTGCAGAAACCGGAAGTATAATAAATGTTACCAAAGTAAGCAATGGACTTATTGTAAGCATCATAATAAGTACACCAACAATCATAGTAACTGAAGTAATCAGTTGTGTTACACTTTGATTTAAACTCATACCAAGCGTATCAACATCATTCGTAACTCTTGAAAGCACTTCACCATGAGTGCTCTTATCAAAGTAATCCATTGGCATTTTATTGATTTTTTCAATCAGTTCTCTTCTTAATCTAAAACTAATCTTTTGAGCAATACCAGACATTATAAATCCCTGGATAAATGAAAATATGGCACTAATTACATATAAACAGATTAAAAATATCAGTATGCCCCCAACTTTTTCAAAATTAATTCCAGCTCCTCCAGTGAATTTGGATGAAAATCCTGTGAATATTTCTGTTGTCGCTTTACCAAGAATCTTAGGTCCAGCAATAGAAAAGATAGTACTTCCAATTGCAAAGACAATTACAGCAATAATAGCAATATTATAACTTCCAATATATTTAATAAGTTTCTTAATCGTTCCTTTAAAATCTTTCGCCTTTTCGCCAGGTCCCATTCCCATTCCCATTGGTCCGCCCATAGGGCCACGTCTAGGACTTCTCTGTTTTATTTGTTCTTCACTCATGTCTATACCTCCTTGCTTTCAAAGCTTTTTTGTTCATCTGCGATTGCATTCATATCAGCTTCTGAAAGCTGTGACATAGCAATTTGTCTGTAAACTTCATTATCTTTAAGAAGTTCTTTATGAGTACCTATTCCTGCTATTTGTCCTTCATCAATTACGATAATCTGGTCCGCATGAAGTATTGTACTAATTCTTTGTGCAACAATGATTACTGTTGAATCACTTGTATTATCTTTTAACGCTTTTCTAAGCGCAACATCTGTACTGTAATCCAAAGCTGAAAAACTATCATCAAATATGAATATTTTAGGCTTTTTTGCAATTGCTCTTGCAATTGATAATCTTTGTTTCTGTCCACCAGAAACATTTGTACCGCCTTGTGAAATAGGACTTTCATATTTTTCTTCTTTATCATTAATAAACTCTGTAGCCTGTGCAATGTTGGCTGCATTAGAAACTTCTTCCACGGTCGCTTCTTGATTACCAAATCTTAAATTAGAATCAATTGTTCCTGAGAATAATACAGCTTTCTGTGGCACATAACCAATCATTTCCCTCAGATCATGTTGAGTCATTTCCCTAACATCAACACCATCAATTGTAAGACTTCCACTTGTTACATCATAAAGTCTTGGAATCAGATTAATTAATGTAGATTTACCACTACCGGTACTACCTATAATTGCAGTAGTCTCACCTGGTTTTGCAGTAAAATTAATATGTTCAATTACACTGTCTGTAGCCTTCGGATAAGTAAAAGATATATCATTAAATTGAACCAATCCTTTTCCTTCTGATTTCTTAGGGTTGATTGGATCAAAAATTGTTCCTTTTGTATTAATAACTTCATCAATCCTTACAGCAGCGACACCTGCTCTTGGTAACATAATTGAAACCATTGTAATCATAAGGAATGAAATAATGATTTGCATTGAATAAGTGATAAATGCCATCATATCACCAACTTGAAGTGTACCCGCATCGATTCCTTTTCCACCAAACCATACTATCATAACAGCCACACCATTCATAACAAACATCATAATTGGCATCATAAATGTCATTACACGATTCGTAAATAACTGTGTTTTTGTAAGTTCTTTATTTGCCAGATCAAATCGTTTCTCTTCATGTTTCTCACGGCTAAATGCTCTTATAACTGGAAGACCTGTGAGGATTTCTCTAGCAACTAAGTTAACTTTATCAACTAAAATCTGTACCAGCTTAAATTTAGGCATTGCTACTGTCAACAGTACCACAATCATTACCATGATAACACCGACTGCTGTTGCAATAATCCATGCCATTGAAGCTTCTGTATGAAGTACTTTAATTACACCGCCGATTCCAAGAATAGGTGCATAGAATACCATTCGAAGTAACATAACAATAACCATTTGAACTTGTTGGATATCATTCGTGCTTCTTGTAATAAGCGAAGCTGTCGAATATTGGTCCATTTCCGTATTAGAAAATCCCACTACGCTTCTAAATACATTTACTCTTAGGTTCATACCAATTCTTGCAGCCGATTTTGAAGCTAACAAGCATACGAATATTGTACATACCATTGCAGCCAATGCTATACCCAGCATTTTGGCACCGGTTGCAAGCATATAACTAGTCTGCTGTTTATTGATATCGATACCAAGTTTTTCTTTCTCAGAGATGATAACCTTAGCAGTAGCCGTATCAATTGCTGTATTTCCCATTATAGAAACTTTCTCTGTAACGTCAGTAATTATCTGTTCTCTAGCTTCAAATGGCATCATTGCTACTTGATCAATTGAATACTGATCAGATGAACCAATCATATATACAGCAACCATTGGTGTCTGAATGATATCGTTTAACAGATTAATATCTGCTTCATTTTGTGTGTTGAGCGTATACGCTGCAACGTTATATTCACTTGATTCATTATAAAACTTATCTAAAGTGTTGATTTGGTCATCTGTTAAGAAAAGCTTTATTGAATTAAATGTATCAGTTGTTATTGTGTCTGGTACTGCATTTTCAATTCCGTATTTGGAAATACCAATATCTACAATATTAGACGTATACTGTGGCAATGCCAAGTCACATGTTGCTTGCAATATCAATAAACCAAAAATAATCAGAACAGATAACCATTCCTGTTTTAAATATTTAAATATTTTTAACATAAAATTAAATCCCTTTCTTTACTACTATTCTTTTTCTTCATTTTTTCTGTTTTGTATACGAATATTAATTTCTTCTTCTGCTACCTCATATATTTTTTCCATAAGTTCAAATAGTTTATCTGTATCTTCTTTACCTAATTTATCAAAAATTGATTTTGTAATATTATCTCTTTCAGCTTTTAAAAATTTTAGTTTTTCTTTCCCTTTTAAAGTAAGTTCAATATATGACTGACGCTTATCTTCTTTATTTATCTTTTTCTCTAAATACCCTTTGTTTTCTAATTCTCCAATTGTCTTTGATGCAGCAGCATTTGTCATTTCCATTTTACTGGAAATCTGTGATACTGTGGCAGTTCCGCATTTTTCAATAGTACAATCAACTGTAATCAACATAATAAATTCACTTTTTTTAATTCCAACAAATTTATCCATATGTTTTATTTTTCTGAATTTACTCATTAAATTTACAAGTTTCATATGAGTATCATTTCCTGAAATGTTATCTTCCTCTTCAATCAATTTTTCACCTTCCTCCTAATATATATTATTTTTAATAAACTCGAACGTGTTGGTAGTTAACTTAGTTAACTATCAACCTTGTTAACTAATCTAACTCAGAATCGGGTGATTGTCAATAGAAATATAAGGATTTTATATTTTTTAAGAATTATTTTAGAATTATAGAATGTCCATATAGATTTTTAGGTGTAAACTCTAGCATTTCTATATCGGTTTTTTTGTAATATCTTATTATCTATTATCTCGTTGGTATAATTTCAAGCCAATAGCCATCTGGATCTGTTATGAAGTAGATACCCATTTTTGTGTTGTCATAACAGATACAATCCATTTCTTCATGTAGTTTATGTGCAGCATCAAAATCATCTACTCTAAAAGCCAAATGAAATTCATTATCACCTAATTCATACTTTTCTTTTTCAAAATCTCTTATCCAAGTTAATTCAAGATTGTATCCTGTCAAGCCATCTCCTAAATATACTAGAACAAAAGAACCATCCTCAGCATTCTTTCTTCTTACCTCTTCGAGTCCTAGTGCTTTCTTATAGAATTCTATTGATTTATTTAAATCTACAACATTAAAATTACTATGATTAAATGTGAATTTCATGATTTATAATCTCCTTTTGATATATTATACAATTTTGATTGATTTGTATTTTATTTTATAATTCCCTTGATAAATAGTTTCTTTTCAATAGGTTTTTGTGAAAATGTATACGTTCCATTAAATCGTTTTTTCGCAGTAGCAAGTTTAACCGCATCATTTGCGTATATTGTTGCAATTGAATCTCCTATGTTAACTTTGTCCCCAACTTTTTTATGAAGGACTAATCCTACCGCCAAATCAATTTTACTCTCCTTGGTTTCTCTTCCACCACCCAAAAGCATTGATACAATACCAATTTCTTCTGATTCGATATGTTCAACATAGCCCTCTTCACTTGAAGTGATTTCCTCAATTATTGAAGCCCTAAGTAACAAATCCGTATTGAATACTGCGGCTTTATCACCGCCTTGTGCTTCAACGAATTCAGCTAATTTGTTAAGTGCTGTTTTATTTTCAATCGTTTCAAGAAGCATCTTTCTTGCTTGTGCTTCATTGGTTGCGATTTCAGCTCCAATTAGCATATAGGTTCCCAAAATGACACATAGTTCTAACAATTCACTAGGCCCTTTCCCATTTAGCGTATCAATTGCCTCAATAACTTCAAGTGCATTTCCAACTGCATATCCAAGTGGCTGATCCATATCAGATACAATTGCTACCGTTTTTCTTCCAGCGCCATCACCTATTTTTACCATTTCTTTTGCCAGTGCAAATGCGTCTTCTTCCTTTTTCATAAATGCACCACTGCCAGTCTTGACATCAAGAACTATTACATCCGCTCCAGCCGCTATTTTCTTACTCATGATGCTACTTGCAATAAGAGAAAGATTATCAACGGTTGCAGTGACATCTCTGAGTGCATATAATTTTTTATCTGCAGGGGCTAGATTACCTGTCTGACCAGTAATTGCGATTTTAATTGAATTCACATTTTTAAAAAACTGTTCTTCACTCATCGACGTTGAAAATCCGGGAAAACTTTCTAACTTATCGATGGTCCCTCCTGTATGTCCAAGTCCTCTTCCTGACATTTTTGCTACAGGGACACCAAGGGCCGCCACCATTGGCCCTACAACTAATGAAGTCTTGTCACCAACTCCACCAGTGCTATGTTTATCTACTTTAATTCCATTGATTGCGGACAAATCGAGGATATCCCCACTGTTTGCCATAGCCATCGTCAAATCAACCGTTTCCTTATCTGTCATTTTGTTAAAATATACGGCCATCAAAAATGCAGCCATCTGATAATCTGGAATTAGACCTTTTGTATATTCCTGAATCATATACTCTATTTCTTCTTTTGATAATTCTTCTGAATTTCTTTTCTTCATAATCAAATCATACATTCTCATGTTTTTTTCCTATTCCTATCGCTTACTTTCATAAGACATAAGCTTTTTTCGTTTTATTTTCGTTTTATTTTCGCTATTGTATACGGCGCTATTGTATACGGCGCTATTGTATACGGCGCTATTGTATACGGTTAAGGAGACTGATCCCCACACTTAGTGGTTCTAAATTAAATATATCGGCAACTGTCTGTCCAATATTCGCAAAAGTTTTTCCTGTTCCAAGATTAATGTTTTTATTAATATTAGCACCATATATAAGTAGCGGTACATATTCTCTTGAATGATCTGTACTTGGAGTTGTTGGATCACAACCATGATCAGCTGTTATCACTAGAATATCATCTTCCCTCATAGAATTCATTATATCAGGAAGGCGTTCATCAAATTCTTTTAGTCCATTTGCATATCCTGCAAAATCATTTCTATGGCCCCATTTTGAATCAAATTCTACTAAATTAGTAAAAATCAGTCCCTTATTGGATTGATTTATATAATCAATTGTTACATCAATTCCCTGCTGATTATCTGCGGTATGAATTGCTTTCGTTATACCTTCTTTTGCAAATATATCTTCGATTTTACCAATACCGATAACATCATATCCATTATCCTTCAAACGGTTCAATACATTATCGAAAGGTGGTTTCAAAGAAAAATCACGTCTGTTAGATGTTCTTTCATAAGCACCATTCGCACCGATAAAAGGTCTAGCGATCACTCTAGCGACTGCATTTTCACCTTGCAGGATTTCTCTTGCAATTCTACATATTTTATATTGCTCTTCTATTGGAAATACACTTTCATGTGCAGCTATCTGAAAAACGCTATCTGCAGAAGTATATATGATTGGAAAACCCGTTTTTACATGCTCATCTCCTAACTTTTTAATAATATCAGTTCCAGAAGCTGTGCAATTTCCAAGAATTCCTTTTACGCCTGTCAACTCTATAAATTTATCTAATATATCTTTTGAAAATCCATTCGGATAAGTTGGAAATGCATTAGCCGAGTAAATACCTGTCATTTCCCAATGACCTACCGTTGTATCTTTGCCATTTGAAATCTCCGCAAGCCTACCAAAACATCCTATTGGATCATTACAATAATCCACATTATGAATTCCATCAATATTTCCAAGTCCAATCCTCACCATATTAGGTACTTTTAACCCACCTACTGCAATTGATGTATTTCCTATTGTATCGCTTCCAACATCACCAAATTTGTCTGCATCAGGCAATTCCCCCATGCCAACACTGTCGAGTACTATCCATATAACTCTCTTAATCATATAATATCCTCCAATTTGTTTGTTGGAATATTATATCACAGCCGAAATACTTTAGCATATGTTTTTTCCATTTCAACCCGTTTTTCTTTACTTTTTGTTGCTTGTATATTATAATCTGCCTTATGTGCTTTTAATATTTATTCATTTATAATTTATTATTGCTTGTTAGTAAAATTCACTTATAGAAAGAAGGAAATAATATGAGTTTTGAATTTGTAAAAAAATTACCTGTTCCTAAAGACATCAAGGCACAGTACCCAGTTACTGAAAAAGTCACTGCACTCAAAGCGATTCGTGATAAAGAAATCAAAGATGTAATAACTGGGGCCTCTGATAAATTTTTAGTGATTATTGGACCATGCTCTGCTGATAATGAAGAATCTATGATGGACTACGCGCAGCGACTTGCAAGGGTTCAAGATAAAGTAAAAGATAAGCTAATACTTATACCACGTGTATATACAAATAAGCCACGTACAACTGGCGAAGGATATAAAGGCATGCTTCATCAGCCAGATCCAGAAAAAAAGCCAGATCTTTTAAATGGTTTGATTTCAATCAGAAAAATGCATTTGGATATCATTGAGCAAACAGGTCTCACTTCTGCTGATGAAATGCTTTACCCAGAAAATTACTGGTATTTATCAGATTTACTGTCATATGTTGCAGTTGGCGCACGTTCTGTAGAAAACCAACAACATAGGCTTACTGTAAGTGGTATGGATATTCCTGCCGGCATGAAGAATCCTATGAGTGGAGATTATTCTGTTATGCTTAATTCCGTTGTTGCTGCTCAATCTGGACATACATTTATATACAGAGGCTGGGAAGTTAATACACAGGGGAATGAACTTGCACATACAATTCTACGTGGCGCTGTAAACAAACACGGACAAAACATACCAAACTATCACTATGAAGACTTAGTTAGAGTTCTTGCAATGTATGAAAAACGTGACCTTAAGAACCAAGCAGTTATTGTAGATGCAAACCATAGCAATTCCGCTAAAAAATATACGGAACAAGTTAGAATCGTAAAAGAAGTACTTCATAGTTGCCGTCACTCTCAAGATGTTAACAAGCTTGTAAAAGGTGTAATGATTGAAAGTTATATTGAACCAGGTTGCCAAAAGGTTGGGGATGGTGTTTATGGAAAATCAATTACTGACGCTTGTCTTGGATGGACTGAATCTGAACGTCTAATCTATGATATTGCTGAATCAATCGTATAATCAACTGTTAACTATTTAATACTGTACTTTCGTTTCATAATATATTTCAAAATCAAAATCGAGTATAGGGGAGTGATCTTCCCTATACTCGATTTTGATTTTGTATATTTATTATGTATGAATTGATGTTTTAATTACCCACGTGGATGAGAATTGGAATATACTTCACGAATTTTCCCACTTGCAAGTTTTGCATATATCTGAGTTGTAGTTGAGATATCAGAATGTCCAAGCATCTCTTGCACCGAGCGTAAATCAGCTCCATTTTGAACAAGATGTGCCGCAAATGAATGTCTAAGTGTATGAGGAGTGATTTCCTCTTCAATTCCTGCTTTGATTCCATATCCCTTAATTATTTTCCAAAATCCTTGGCGGCTCATTAAACTACCTGAACAATTTGTAAAAAATATGTCGTTATTAGTATCTTTCACAAAATACAATCTAGCATTTTTAATATATTGAAGAATTGCCTGTTTTGCATGATTACCAAATGGAATTATTCGTTCTTTTTCATTATCATTACAAGTTAAAAATCCCATCTGTAAATTAATGCTACTGATTTTCAAATTCACTAATTCTGAAACTCTAATTCCGGTAGCATAGAGAAGTTCAAGCATTGCCTTATCTCTTATTCCCTTTGGTTTCGATATATCCGGTTGAGAAAGTAATTTGTCGATTTTTTCTACTGAAAGAATATCAGGCGCTTTTTTGATTACTTTAGGGGCTTTCATCATATATGTAGGTTCACTATCAATTATTCGTTCTTTCATCAAATAACTAAAAAATGATTTTATTGACGATACAAATCTTGAAATAGTGGCCGTTGCAAAATTATTTTTTTCTAAATATAACATATACGCATTCATCTGCGTATCGTTAACTTTCTTTACATCAACAATACCTTGGATTTCAAAAAAATCAGCCATCTTTATCAAATCTCTTTGAAAAGAAAGCAGCGTATTAGAAGTGGCTTTTTTTAAATTTTTTTCATATAAAAGAAATTGATTAATGTATTCTTTCATTGCTTTTCCTCTGTTAACTTGCACATATATTATGTGAACTTAAATTTTATTATTTGCCTTCGAACTTTAGGGCAATTCACATTATATAATGGTTTATACATTAAATCAACTATTATTTATCACAAATGCAATCTATTATTTATAACAAATGTAATCAAAAATATTAATATTAAAGTATTCAAATCAATACATGTTGTAAATTATATTTTTCATAAAACTTGGATTAATAAATGCCTCTGCACAAGTACCTATTATAACCAAAAGACAGGAAATGATTATTGAAGCCAAAAATTTGTAATTTGGCTTTTTCGCTTCGTGTTTTTTATTTTTAACTAAATTATTAGCAATAATATAGCATGCAAGTCCATAGAATATATATTGTGGAAATATTGAAACCACATAAATCCATAGCCCAAATATTCCATATTGCATTGTAGCCATGCTTACAACCAGTCCAATCCCCATTCCTATATAAAATAGATACAACAAAAAAATAGACACGCTGATTGAAGTCAAACTAATAATAGACAAAAAAATGATGTCTCTTATTCTATCTTGTGCAACATACTTCCACAATGTGGGATAGTTGATTGTAATGGTATTATATTTTTCCATATACACACCATCAAATATTCCCCAGTCACTAATATGATTCGTACCGTAAAAATTAGCAAACAAGGTTCCTGATATCATCCCTAAAAATAGGACTATCAAGAACCTTTTATTTATAATTGCTATTTTAAATGCCTCCATAAATAAGACTCTCCCTTTCCACTATGCTTAGCGCATCAGTTCTGTCTTATTATATGATTACAATTTAATATAAATTACTCTTTATTTAATATTAACAAACTTGTTTTTGTAAGCCATTATTGCTGCAATTGTTTTCGAATCATTAATTTTACCTGCATATATCATATCAGCTAATTCATCAACACTATACTCTTCCACTTCCACATATTCATCCTCATCTAAATTCTGCTTTGATTGAATAAGTTTTCTAGCCACATATATATCGATTTTCTCATTACAAAAAGCCACAGTTGTAGCTACCGTAATCAGAAGTTCTAAATTATGTGATATATATCCAGTCTCTTCTTCTAATTCTCTTGCTGCAGCATCTATGGTTGGTTCCTCTTGAGAATCCAAGCCACCAGCCGGTATTTCTAACGTTTCTCGATCTAGTGCATTCCGATACTGTCTTACCATAACGATCTTACCATCATCCGTTATTGGAACAACTGCCGCAGCACCTGGATGCTTGATAAAATCCCATTGCACAACATTTCCATTTGGAACACTTATTGTATCGGTATACATGTCAATCATTGTCCCCGAATATTTTAATTCGCGTTTAATTCGTTTTATACGTTGCATTATTCTACACCTCTTTATTGCTATTTAATATTATTACATTTTTGATAGCATTCATCAGTAGCTTTAAATATTGCAGATCTAAAACCATTCATTTCTAATGCTGCAACGCCTTTAATTGTTGTGCCACCAGGAGAACATACATTATCTTTTAGTTGCGCTGGATGTTCTCCAGTTTCAAGTACCATCTTAGCTGCACCAAGTACAGTCTGTGCAACCATCTCATATGCCTTATTTCTTGGCAAGCCATATTGAACAACACTATCCGCCAATGCCTCTATAAACATATATACATATGCTGGCGAACTTCCGCTTGCACATACAACTGCACTCATCAAACTTTCTGGAAGAACGTTAACACGTCCAAAAGACTTGAAAAATTTCTGAATCAAGTCTTTTTCTGTTAATAAAAATAATTTTGAATCATAGCTAATACCTGTCATACCTTCGCCAACTAAAGCTGGAGTATTCGGCATAGCTCTTACTACTCTGGCATCACCACCAAGTGCGCCTGTAACATAGTCAATTGTTATACCTGGTGCAATTGAAATAACAACATGTTCATGCGTAATAATATTGTGAATATTCTTTAATACGGTATCATATATCTGTGGTTTTACTGCTAAGACAATATATTTCGCATTATTTGCACATTCTGAATTACTTTCAACATAATTCACGCCTGTTTCATTGCTAATTGCCTCACATCTAGCTCTATCTGGGCAAGAAAAAATCAACTCTGAACTATCAAATACTTTCAAAGCCCCTTTTAACATTGCATATCCCATGTTACCCATTCCAATAAACCCTATTAGTGCCATTTTAATGCCTCCGAATTGTATTATTATCTTAATTTATAGTAATTCAAGTAATTTTTCAACGCTTACTATTTTTACGCAAAGTACAAATAAATCAGTTGCTTGCAATAATTCTTGTGGTTCTGGAAATGAAGGTGCAATTCGAATATTACTGTTCTTAGGGTCTTTTCCATAAGGATATGTAGCACCCGCATTAGTCATTACGACACCTGCGTCTTTGCACTTAGCCACTATTGCTTTCGCGCAACCTTCAAGTGCTTCAAATGATATAAAATAGCCTCCTTTAGGTGCTATCCAAGAACCAATTTCAAGGCCGCCTAACTCATTTTTTAGGACTTCTATCACTGCTTCAAATTTTGGTCTCATCTGGTCAGCGTGCTTTTTCATATGAGCATTCAAACCATCTATATTTTTGAAATATTTTACATGTCTTAGCTGATTGATTTTATCATGTCCAATTGTTTGTATTGTAAGTTGATCTTTAAATTCTGCAATATTTGCTGCTGAAGTTGCCAATGCCGCCACACCAGAACCGGGAAAGCTCACTTTAGATGTTGAAGAAAATTCAAATACCATATCTGGATTTCCAGCTCTAGCACATTCTCCAATAATATCAAGAATCTCATCTTGATTATCCTCGTATAAATGATGGATCGCATATGCATTATCCCAGTATATTCTAAAATCTTTTGCTGCCGGTTTTAAATTTGCGAATCTACTTACTGTTTCATTGGAATATGAAATCCCCTGTGGATTTGAGTATTTAGGGACACACCAGATTCCCTTTATTGATTCATCTTCACTCACATATTTTTCAATCAAATCCATATCTGGACCTTTTGTTGTCATTGGAATATTAATCATTTCAATTCCAAATCTTTCGGTGATAGCAAAATGTCTATCATAACCAGGAACGGGACATAAAAACTTAATTGTGTCTAGTTTGCACCATGGAGTACTTCCAAGTATACCGTGTGTATATGATCTAGCAACTGTATCATACATAACGTTCAAACTTGCATTACCATATACAATCACTTTATCAGGTGTTGTCCCCATAATATCTGCCATTAGTTTTTTAGCTTCTGGAATTCCATCTGAAGCTCCATAATTCCTGCAATCTACGCCATTTTCTGACTTAAGAACGGATGAACTACTAAGCACGTCCAACAATCCCATAGACACATTTAATTGCGTAGACGAAGGTTTTCCTCTCGACATATCAAGACTAAGGCCAAGCGCTTTTTCTTCGTTGTACTTATTTTCTAATTCGCCTTTTAATTCTAAAAGCTCTTCCTTATTCATTTCTTTAAATGACTTCATAATTGCCTCCTAAAATATCAAAATCATAATTAAATTCTACAAAATTAAGCTAATTTTACACTCTACGTATAGAAAATGCAAGAATAATATTGAATATTAACAATTTATATAAAAAAGCGCTCAAATCTAACCTGCGATTAAATAATATCATATATAAATATTAAGTTGATTAATTACCCAAAAAAGGCCTTTCAATTCAATGAATTAAAAGGTCTTTTATAAAATCATTGTTCATTGTTGTTTTGCAAAAAAGCATCAACTGAGGGGTCTTTCATTTGATATATTCTGTACCATTCTTTTGTTTCAGTATTTTTAGCCGTTTCAGATCTGTTTTTATATAGAAATTGAACTAAGTTATAACAGTCTACCCAAATCTCATTTTCACTTTCCTTTTTAGATTCATCAAATACCAGTTGCAATCCGAAGTGTAAATGATAAGTTTCTATATTGTTTGTATTTTCAGTACTACTATATCCAGTTCTTCCAACATAGCCAATAACATCTCCAGCGCAAACAATATCACCTTCTTTTAATGTTTTAACATATGGAAAATCTTTTCTTAAGTGAGCGTAATAATAATACCGTTTATTATCAAAGCTTCGTATACCAATTCGCCATCCACCATATTGATTCCAACCAAGGATTTCAACATATCCAGATTCAACAGAAACAACCGGGGTACCCACTTGGCTCATCATATCATGGCCTAAGTGATTTCTTGCATATCCATAGGATCTAGACACTCCAAAATCGTCATAATCACTATATGGAAAATTTTTCGCAATCGGAGCGAATCCCTTTAGCCCATATTTTTTAACCCATACTTTTTCTGTAGGATTTTGCTCACTAGCAACTTCTATTTCATATTCCCCAACTAATCCACCTAGTACAGCTTCATAAGCTTCATAATAGTAAGAATAATGCTTCATATCCTCTGTTAAAGTACCAATTGTCTCTTCCTTTGATTGAAGTTTTTTGACAAGTGTATTTATATCATTTTCTTTATATTTTGAGAAATCACCACCATATTTAGCGCCCAAATAGGAAAGTAATTCAATCCAATTAAGTTTGATTTCTTCTGATTGAGATCCAATATCATATGCATAGGCCTTATCTAGCGCCGAATATGTAACATTAAATTCCACATATTTTATGTCAGTAGCTGAAGTAAGAACGTATTCCGATTTGTTATTCATTTTTTTGTTTACCAATGTTACTATTAAAACGAATAATAAGACAAGTTCAAGAATAATAACATATTTTACTCCAATTCTCATTTTCATGAATAATACCTCATAATGAACTGTAGTATTATTTTATGTTTTTATATGAATCTTATTACATAATTTATATAAAAAGGCTTAATCCATGTAATCATCTCCGATTTCAACGTATTTCCATATATTTTTGTTGATATTTCATTATGTATATATGGAATAGCCCATATTAAAGACTAAATTCCCAAAACTATTATTATTATAATCTTTATATATTTATTCTTTTTCATATTACTTCTCATATACTTCAATTATCCTTCTTTAGGTGATTGGTTTACGATAAGCTTCTATAAATTAAATTTAAGGAAAAACATAAAAAAAAATAGTCAAACCACCTAAAACATATATGTTTTAATGGTTTGACTACTAATTACTTTACTACAAAAAAATTACTTAGCGTAATCAATACCAATTTTCTACAATCCCCTATATACCTGTGTTTCAAGGCTTTAAATATCTATATTTATTACTTTACGCCATCTTTACGCCATTTACCTGTATTAACTGTGGTGATGAACGTTGTACTTCATTAGCTAACTCATCATCAGTAACGTGAACATAAAGATCCATCGTTACAGTAATGCTAGAATGTCCAAGAATTTTCTGTAAGCTCTTAGGCTTCATATTATTCTCTATACATCTCGTAGCATACGTATGGCGTAACGAATGAATATACATATGTTTAAATTCTATATAATCTGTTTCATTCATTTTGGCTTCTATTTTAGCATTGTTATTAATGTTTGTAACTATTCTAATAATGCTAAGATTCAATGTAGAGTTCCCAACTGGATTACCATTCTTTGTTAAAAATACTAGGTTATTAAATTCTTTATTATCAACCCATACTTTTGATGCTGAACGTAATTTGAAATTATTTTTCTTTTGATTCTTTAATATCTCAATTGCTAAATCAGTTAAAGGGATTTCTCTTACACTTGACTTTGTCTTCGGTTTACCAAAATAAAATCCACCTTTATCTTTATCCTGAAGCATTGTTCTATTAACGTGTAATACCTTTTTATCAAAATCAATATCTTCAAACTTTAATCCACCTATTTCACCACATCTCAATCCTGTTTGTAATATTAAAAGAAATACATAATAATAAGCTGTGTTTTTAGCAAATTCTAAAAAAGTTTTTTGCTCTTTAATTGTTAGAACTCTTCGCTCTTCAACGTCTCTTTCTTTACATTTTATTCCCTGTGAAGGATTAGTAAGAATATATCTATCTTCTACTGCTCCATCAAACAATGCGTGCAAAGTTATCTTAACTTGGTCCGTTGTACCAAACGAATATTCTTCATCATACATTTCATTTAAAATGGTCTGACAATGATTTTTTCTAACTTTCTCAAGTAACATATAACCAATTTTAGGTTTAATACTATTATTATATCTAGCCCTGTAATTTCTATATGTTGAAGGGCTTACAATATCTTTCTTATATGTATCAAGCCAAACCCAAAACCATTTATCTACAGTTACACTTTTTCCATTTCCAGCAAGTCCATTTTCATCCTTATACCTAGCATCGTTTAGTTTCCTTTTAACTTCTGCTAACTTAAAATCATAAAATTCTTTTCGTTCACCATTGGAATTTACAAATCTAGCAGAATATCTTTTATCTGACCGCTGAGATATTCCAGGTCCTAGTTCTTTTCCGTCTATATTTTTTCCCATTTTATCACCTTTCCTTGATATGAGAAAAAACCTTTATGTGATATATATAAATATTATCACAATGCGTTTCTTAAATCAAATCAATTTACGCCATTTTTTATTTTACTTAATTACAACATTGCATATCAAGCCATTTATCTAGTTTCTTTTTATTAGCATATAAACGATTCCCTATTCTAACAGTAAATCCATTTTTCGGACTATTTAGTAACTCACGACATTTTGTTTGACCGATTCCTAGGTATTCACACATTTCTTTTATATTTAACAATGCCTTTGTTTCTTGCTCTACCATATTAGCAGCCCCTTTCTCAAATCAAATTAATATTCGCTTAAATTTCTATCTGTTTCATTCCCAATTATAAAAGTAAATTCTAACTACTCTTCAATATAATATCCATTACCTTTCATCATCCAATTTTCTACAAATTCCAATTCTAATGGACCACCAAAATATCTAGTGTTAACTCTTTTATCTACTCTTTAAATAAAATAATGCTATCTCCTTCTATGGAGATAGCATATCATAATCATTTTTTCTCAGATTTGTAATTCGCGCACGCTATTCAGATTTGTATATTATAAATGTTATACATCTTTTCCATATACAAAGCCCTAAAAAAGGAGATCAAAGCATATCAGCTAATGTACTAAAAATCATCCACCTACTATTCACTCATCGTACTAACACATATTATATAGCAATTCAATTTTCTCAATTTTTTTGTATCCCTACTAAAACATTCTTTGCAACACTCCTAAATAATTGAATCTTCTTATCTCTAGATACATAAATTTCACTTATATTTGCTGTTTTTTCATCTTCATTACTTTCAATTAGAATTAATTCATCTTCAGCAAAATCAATCACTTTTATCGGTATATCAAAGTGTAGATTGCTCACTCTATTTTTTCTTTTTTCTTTAATTGATTTATATAATTCATTTCTATTATTTCTACTTACACCTTTACACTTCCAATAAAAATCAACACCCGCTATATACTGCTTTTCTAACTTTTGCAAAACGATTTGAAAATCATAAGCTTCTAATAAATCGATAATACAATCTATTTTATCATTTGGATCTATATCCTTCACTTCTATACAAAAATCCATAATAGAATGTATAATATTTGAAGTCTCCATACCAATGTTTCTGACCATTTCCCCCACAAGTTGGCATAACTTAATTATTCTTTTTTCCTTAAACAAATCTTTGGTATAATTTTCATCAAATATTTTGCTTATTCCGTAATATATCTCTAAAACTGAATTGAACCCAGATATATTATAATAATCATCCAATGCAAGCAAATGATTTTTATCTACCTTATTAGTATAATCAATCTTCATTTTAATAATATCTTCAATATAGTTACAATATCTAAATTGGCCACCTGTATTACCTCTACCCACTTGTATACAATACATTTCATATGTAAATTCAGAGCTATTTTCCCTGTCACTTAGCATTAATTCAATTATGCTCTTTTGATAATCATACGTGTAAAAATTTGTTAATTTAGTATTTTCAAGGTTTTTATTTGACCCCAAACTATCATATATATGAAAAAATTTGGGATTCATTTTTTCTAATAAATCCTTTAATTCATGTACCCTTTTTTCTTGAGTATTTTTGCCTCCATTTAATTCATCTAAATATTCAAAAATTCCTATAAATTCTTCTTGATCATAGTTAACCATTTTTTTATATTTTTCCTTTTTTTCTATCCTTTCATAGTACTCTCGGTAAACTCTAGAATCTAAAGCATGTTCTAACACGCCCTGTGATAAAATTGATTCAACAGCTACTAACTTAATTACATTTAAAAAAGCTGTCTTATTAGCAGCCTTCTCTAATAAACAAGAATGTAGTTCCTTTTCTTCAAAATAGAATCTCATGTATTCTTTACTTTTTTCTAAATAATTGACATCAATCCACCTTGCCGCCACTAGCCCACCAAGATTCTGTACAATAAGAGAAGAAATAACCCAACTAGTCCATTCATTATAGTTTGTAGCTTTACATATTTCTATACTTATGTCACTACTTAAACTGAACATTTCACTATAATTAAAATCGCCTCTCATTGCATACAAATCCAGAAAATAATCATTGAAAAATTTATAATTTTTATTCTTTAAATTTTCAATAACTTGCTTATTAAAGCAACCTTTAAATATATTTTTTTCACTATCATTTCTACTTATCCTTAATGCATTATCATACCAATCATAATAAAATTTTTCTGTTTCCCAAAATAAACCTATAGTATGATCTGCATGAAGATGCGGATGAACTTTCGTATTAAAATCACATTTTATAAGCCTAGTAATCATTAAGTCTTTAATTATTTGATCTAATTCTTCATAAGTCATTTTTATGGAAATAAGCCAAGTTCTCATTAACTCATTAATCTTCTCATCCAACCTTTCAGAATTGATATCTGTGGACTTATTCCAAACTATAATTAACCCTGTAATCTTTTCATCTAATCCTCTAGGTATAAAATTCAAAATAAGATTACAAGATTTCATTAAATCGTTGATTTTTTCATCAAGTTCTTTAGGCTTATATTCTATGGATTCAACTATAATGTCTGTTAACTGACTTTTAAATCCATCCCAAAAATTTTTCATTAGAAATAATATGCCAACATATTCATTCGATATATTTGCATCGCTTTCCAATATCCTATTTTTCATATCTAACAGAATCGTGATAACATTATGTGTATTATCATATTCCTGTGAGTTTAAAAGTGGTTCTTTTTTCTCTCCATACTTTGTATAGCAATTAATCATCTCTTCTAGTCCAGATATAACTAATTCTTGTATTTTATCATTTTTATTATTTTCAAAACATCCTTCTTTAATCACCATATATTTACCCTCCATATATAAACTAGCCACTTTCAACACTCTCTACCACTAAAAAGCATCCATTTATCTGATTATCCTACCTTTTTATAAAACTTTCAAGTTCAAAATGGCTAGTAATACAATTTTCTAAATTTCGGGAACAATAATAGCCACTTCATACCTCTCAAGAATTTTACCACTTTTAGTCAATACGTTTGATGATATGTACGCCTGTCCTCTTTTTAATGAATTTGCAATATCATTATACTTCTTTGGTTCATTTAACAATTGAGCTGCAAGACCAACATCATCTGGAGAAAGTGCAAAAAACTGTTTACATCCAGCCTGTAACAAGTCTGCCTTTTGTGATTTTGTGAATTTATTCTTTAACGTCTGACTTGCCAACCATATATTAGCGCAATTCTTACGCCCTTCACTTAAATACTTAGTAATAGCACTTTTATTATTGATTCTCATTTTCTGAAACTCATCAATAAGAACACAAAATTCTCTTTCTTCTTTCTTTAACTTCATATTGTAATTATATAAATCCCAAAGCAAGAGCTCTGTAAGGCAATTTTGCATAAGTTCATCAAAGTAATTAATGTCAATAATTAATATCTTATGCTCTTTAAAAGCTAAATCCCATATACAAATATCGTCATCAGCAAATAACTCATAATCCACAAACTTCTTCATTTTGTTAAGTAAACTCTGAGCAGCTTTATCTGTTTCTCTCTCCTCCAAATCCCATATAATTGTTTTCAATATATCCATAAAGCCTTTTTCTCCATCAAAGTTTTTCATTAATAAATTATACAATACATTATCTTGATAATCTGTTAAGGAAAACGATCCAGCTAATATACCTGCTACTCTAGCACACATGTCAATTTTTTTTTCTTTTAGATTACCGTTTTCCCCTAGTCTCTGATATTCCATTGGATTAAGTGATATCTTATCCTTATAAACACTATGACGAAAAAGCTTTCCTTCTACCTCCAGTAATCTTAAGGGTGTTTCTAATTGTTCATCTATATAGCTTTGCGAATGATCTAAAATTATCATAGGAACATTATTTTTATAACTTTCCAGTACCATTCGCTCGCATTGATACGTTTTTCCACATCCTGTTGTTCCTAATATAAGCATATGATTATTCCTTTCCTTCGCTAGTGGCATATTTACTTCTAATCCTCTGGTTGTTACTCCGATTTTAATTTTGTTCATTTATTTTTCCTCCTGGTTTATAATAATTCAATATTTCCGAGCAATGAGCTTTTTAACTTAATCATTCTTGGTTGCTCAGAATTCTCTTGACCTCTAACTTTTAAACTCATCCTTGAAACATATCTTTCAGTAATAGCTGAAACCAAAAAACCCTTATCCTTTAGAATTCGTTTAAATTCATCTACTGACACTCTAAATGAAGCCTGATTAAGAACAAAATCTGAAATTACTTCTGAGTTAACGAAGAAAACTTCTTTTTTCTTATCTAAGAACAATGAATTTTTAGTTTCTTCAAATAAATCAACTTCAAATGCTTTTCCTTTACCATTTTGAATATTCAATTTTAGCTTATCAAATCTTAATTGTTCAAATAGCATTTCTGACAATTCGTTTACCATCTCATCATCATCCACTTCCTCTTCAAACTCATCATATACATCCATAATAATGTCTTCTAAGCTCTCTTTTTCGAACCACTCTGGCAAGTCTACTCCATATGTACGATGGAATTCCTTTATCATTTTTTGCATTATTATAAATATATGTACAAACGTATCATTTTTTAACCGTTCAGTATTAACCATTGATTTTATTATGTTGAAATTTTGACTAATCCAATCTGTAAAGACTTTAATATAATTGCCTGGAATACTTTTAGTATCTAAAATTTTCATCCACTCTTCAATACTACCAGTAACAAAAAAATCAATATTTAACGACCTATCTCGTTTCATACTCATAGAACAGAACTTATCAATTACTATTACTAAACCTCTTTTTACCACCTTTTTGTCATGTTCATCAAAACTATAACCATAAATAACTTCCTCATATACTTTTGACATGTTTTTACGTGTTTTGTCACTTCTACTCTTACTATCAGATGTACTAAATACGCTTGGCATGTCCTTATCTCTCCAAAATGTCTGCATTAATTCAGAATCACATACGTTTATTTCAACGGATTCATATATATTCCCCATCATATAAGATATCATAGCTTCAGCTATTGGCTGATTAATAGCAACTTTTAAAATTCTTTCATCATCTGCTACCTTTGAAAAAAATTCCGAATAAATCAAACTACAATGAAAAAATAATAGTAAGAATACCCTTCCGCGTATACTTTCAACACCATTATATAAACTCCAATACTTCTTAATTACTAGACACTCGTCGTAGCTTTTTGATACTTCGGCTTTACTACTATTTAAAGATGTAGGATATTCCCCTTCCTTTACGAACTTATATATCTTATGTCCTTTATCAGTTGTATACCAACCTGTTCTTTCATATTCAATTACATCATGTAATTCGATTTTGCTCATTAAGTAATTCTTAATAAGCTCATTCAAAACCTTTAAACTCATATTGGGTAACATCATTATTATTTTTGCTTTTTTAGACAACAAATCTAGTATCCTATTCTCTTCTAATTCTTCTTGTGTCACTATAAATGATATCTGTTGTATGTTTCCGGCAATGAATTTAATCAATTTGACATCAAAGTACATTGTACTAATTTTTTTACTTCTTATAATTACATGTGGTGTACAAGACTCTATCTTCCAAAATCCAATAATATCTCCTGGATTTCCAACTTTTTTTTGAATTCTTATACCAAATGTATCATCTACTATCATTTGTGCTATATTATTTCTCTTCAACTGTTCCTTCTCTCGCATCAATTGGCTAATACAGACATCTTTATACATCAACTTTTTATTTGCGGAACAAATCTCACCACTCATTTCTGCACCTTTGGCTAATATGCTTATAATTGTATCAGATTCATATTTCATATTGGGGTTTGGAATGCTCTGTTGTATAGGTCCCATATTGGAATTTTGATTTTGCATATACTGCAACTCCTGTACCGGCCCCATATTGGGATTTTGATTTTGCATATACGGTGGCTCTTGTACCGGCCCCATATTGGGATTTTGATTTTGCATATACTGTGGCTCCTGTACCGGCCCCATATTGCGATTTTTATTTTGCATATACTGTGGCTCTTGCACTGGTTCCATATATTGATTTTGCATATACTGTAGCCCTTGTACTGGTTCCATATTTTGATTTTGCGTATACTGTGGCTCTTGTACTGGTTCCATATTGATGGTTGGTTTTAGTTTTGTCTGTTCCATCGTTTTATCTGCAACTATACACATAATTTTCACTTCATCACTCATATCCTAATTCCTCCTATTTTAAAAACATTATTACTTTCAAACTGTTTTTCCAACTATACTTATTTGTGAAGCTGTTTTTTTATAAATAGCACTAATTTCAAAAAATTTAGTGCTGATTTTCTTATTCTTTCTTAATGGTAATTATACGGTACCAAAAACCTTTGTTTCTGGTACCATATAATTGCATTGTTTTACTCTACAAATACTATTCTAATACTTCTTCAAACCCATCGATAAAATTCCAATCTAAATCATCTTCGGTTTCAGAATTATCAATTGCTTCAGAAGGCGCGCCTTTATTTCCAATGGAAAAGCTGTTTGAGGACAAGTTATTATTTGAATTACACATCATAGGTCCTAGCATATTCATTAAATACCCTGATACCATTTGAGGCATCTGTTCTGTCAATTTAAATCCCACTTCTGAAATGATCCGATTAATAAAATCATCTTCCTTAATTCTTGATTCAAGATATGGGTCATTTTTAGATACATAATAATTATCAAAATAATCATTTATAGCTTTTATTATTAATTTGTTTTGTGACCCAAATTTTTTCTTGTCCATACTATGAAGATAATTCCAAGCTTTATCATGTTCTGCATTAGACATATTAAAACTTAAGTTAGTGTGTTTTTTATCTACCATTATAGTTACCCCCTTAATTCACAATCTTAGTTTTCCTTTTGTCCTTCATATAAGATAAATATTCATACCCTTTTGCATTTGCCCTTACATCTTCATCAAAAAATACTCTGTTTTTATCATATTCACCGTACTCTTTTAGGAGCTTACTTCCACCCCCTATGACATACAATTTCATTAATTCACTGTTATATTCGTGTTCTCTAACCTTCATAAATACATTTCTTACATATTCTTTAGCAGTGTCTTGAATAACACTCAAGAATTTCTCACTTACATCTATTTTCTTCATACGTAGAAAATCATTAATGATTGATATATCTATTACCACTCCTGTTTTGTTCATAATGGCATTGCATATATTGATACTGCATTGATTAATCCCATATTTTTCTGTCCAGCATTTGCTTTCCATCGGCTTACGATTATTTATATACATTATATTTATTGTTCCATTTCCAATATCTACTAGCATATTCACTCCATTAAACTCATGTATTCTTTCTGCAACTGCAGAATATCCTTGAGGGAATACATCCACTCCCACCATATGAATAAGATAATCTTCACCTTGATATTTGAATTCTACATAATCCTTCTGCAATAAATACTTTCTAAAATCTTCTTTCTGACTTTTCAACCATGTTAGTGGAAGCCCTGTTGCCAATTGAATATCCGCGATATGAAGATTTCGACTCTTTAACTCCATTGCAATCGCTACTAATGTCAATACATAAAAATCTTCGTCTAAGATCTTTTCAAATTTAAATTCTTTATGATTTTCTCCAATTATATAATGATTCTCATTATATAAAAGAACGTCTTTGCTCATTGTTGGTGCTAACTCACTTAAAATTACACCAGTCGCAAATACATGATTCGCAGTTTTCATATTTCCATAACCACCATCCACTGGTACAATAATTGCTCCCTTTTCAGTTCTATAATCTTTCATAATATCCATATTATCTCCTTCATCTACATTTGTAGGTACTCTCTCATCAATTCTAGTTTTATTAATATTCACTTATTTCTTCTATCCAGGTCGTTCATAGGTACTGGGTTTAGAACATTGTTTGAAATTCTCCATTTTTCATCCTCCTAGTTTAAGAAATACTAACTGATTATATAGCAACGTTTTTCGTTGGATCATTTGTTTCACGCGCGAAAATATAATTTGTTTCTTTCTCTGATTGACTTTTCTTTTAGATTAAATTATTGATTACAATATAAAGTCCCTTATAATGCCTATTAAATATAGATAAAATAATTCCCAGCGTTCATAACTTGTATTGATGTTCACTAAATAGAAAAAACGTTCATATAATGCAATGCACTATATAAACGTTTTTTAAAGTAAAATTATTATATTTTTTTTTATTAATTAACATATAAACTTTGAAATTAAATATATTTTATATCCACTATATTGCTTTTTACACAATTTTCCTATTCAAATACAAAACATTAATTATACACTTATGCGTATATAATATACATTTATAATTTATTAAATTCACAATACCATTGTCGGATAATCATTAATGATTATCCGACAATGGTATTATATTCGGTATTGGACCATAAGAAATCAAGGTATTCTCAAGGTAAATAAAGGCGTAGCATCATCTCATGAAAAATTTATCATCATTATAGAACGCATCATCGTTCCCAAAATTGATCTATCTGAAGAGCTTGTATTTTTCTAAGAAACCTCATTGTTTGAAACTGACAGTGGATTTTTCTTATGAATCAACTGGTTTTGCCTCCAATCGATTAATTTTTTGCTTGAATCAACTGCTTTATTTCACCAATCAACTTGTTTATCGTTTGAATAAACCGTTTTCTATCCTATGTAACTCTGGATTGCTATGTAAATCTAAAATATGCATTTCAGTGATTATTATGATTAAATCACTCTATGTATCTCATTCATTTGATTTTTTTCGTTATAATAATCATTTTACTGTATCAGCTAATATATCAAGTATTTTTTTAGCTGATTTTACATATTTGATAACCGTATCAATAGATGCTGTAATATTAGTTCCATGTGCAAAATCGTTTCTTAATTTAACTAAAGAATTAAGTTTATCTTTTTCGCCGCTTTTGTTTACCTTGTCATCAAACTCAGTACGCCATTCAGGAGATATTTGTTGCAACATTTGACTCATATTTCCAGTGTTGGGATTTGATGAGCTATCAATAATCATTTTCTCAAGATATGTTTTTGTTTCCTGTGTTGTTCCTTCTACGAGCGCGTCAAATATAATGCTTTTATATACCACTTCTACCGTACCACTTGATTTGATTACTGCATAAGAAATTAAATACCTGCTCTTTGAATCAAATTGATTTCCGCTGTTGATCCACTTTTTAATACTATTTAATTCTTCATGTGTATCATTAATTATTTGTTCATATCTACCATTCATATGTTACTCCATATAAAATATCAGAGGCCTTCTTTATTCTCTTTTCAATATTTACCATATTAGTGGTTCTGTTACTTGCAGCGTCAATAAATTCATCATCTTTAAGTAGTTTTATATATTTTTCAATATAGTTTTCTTCCTCAAACTTATATCCATTTTTGATTGCATTTGATGTTGCAACTGAAACTGCATCAAAAATAGCAGGATTAACTTTTTTAACAAATTCTTCCGTTCCCTTTTTTAGATTTTTAAATGAATTTTCAGCAAAGTTTTTATAGCAAATATGAATCATTTCTACAAATTCATTTTTCATCAACGCATATTCTTCAAGTGAGATTTTCTTCTTATCACCCATATAATCATTTAGATATTTTGTCAAATTGACTTGATTTTGAGTTTTTTCCTTTCTCTTATGAATGTCTTTCATTGCAAAAAATCTGAGAATCAATTCAATATCTGCCATCCTTGAATCTTCATCATTCAATCCTAATACCTTTCTCCAGCTCTTATCTTTATTTAATTCAAGCAACAAATTGTTACACTGCCCTTGATATATGCAATTTCTAATCTCTTGTGGTTTTAATGTTCTTCCACCTGTATTAATGCGCTCAAAAATCTGATACATTCCTGTATCATTCGTAGGGTGCTTTTGTTCAAAAATAATTGCATGAATTGTTGTTGTTTTAATTTTTCTTTTTTCGTCCGGTTCTAATTCTACAAATGCTTTTCCTCTCCATCGAGCATTAATATTATCTGTATTTGATAGCTTAAATACTTTTCCATCTCCGGAAAAAGTACCATTTACATAATCATTAACTGTCATTATTCTTTGATATCCATCAATAATCAACATAGTTTCCTTCACTTCTTTTGCAAAAAAAATACTTGGAACAGGCAACCCTAATAGAATGGAATCTATAAATCTGCTTGCTTCTACTCTAGACCATACATATTTTCGTTGTAATTCCGGTTTAAGTAGTTCACCATCTTCATACATAGTTAGTATTTCTCTAAAAGACAAATCAGCTCCCCATGATGTTATATTGTACAAATCATCATCTGAATATGACACTTCCTCCTCGTCCAAACTTTCAATTTTTACATTCTTTTCAATCATTAAATTTCCTCCTAAAGTGTATCTTTCTGAAAATTCTTTTTCATTAATATGTGCCAATAATATATTGGATTGTACTATTGTACAGTATATTGTTTTTTCTAAAATAATCCTATCAGTATTTTGTTTCCCATTCAGAAAGAACAATGTCGATAATAATTTTAACTGCGTTGAAAAAAGTCTTATACTTTTATCTTCATATTCGATTATTATTAACTCTCCCATATCAAAACATCTAGAATCATATTCCTTCTTTTCAATATTATCCCAATGGACTTTTCGATTTATTATTTCATTAACGTTCAGAACAATTTTATCAGCATACAAAGACTATTTACCTCCTAATGTAGTTACTATCTATTATACGCTGATTTTTTCTATTATATTTCATTACATACACATTAATATGCTCTTTTCTTTGTCAACCATATTTCACTCTATTCCATCAGTTTGTAATCCTTTGATCAGATCATATATTTGTGTGTTAAACGATTTATTTTCCATCATTCCTTGCGATTTGCCTACTATGAATAACTATTGAGTTCTTCATGTAAAAAGTAGTATTTACCATCTTTAATAATAATCTGAACATCTTTGTCATATACCTCTTCAGATTTATTCAGCATTAATTTGCTTTGCGTTGTTTGAGCATCTATTTTTTGCACCAATCCGTCCTCAAGCCCCTTATAATTTAAATTATCATCAATAAAACCTGGTATTGATGCAAAGAAACCTTCAATGCCTTTTTTACTTCTTCGGTTCTTATTTACATTAATTCCATGCAACTCCACTTGTTTTCTATGCCATTCTTCTAATGCCGCCCTTATCTGATTTGATTGTTCCAGATATACGTTAAATATTGAATAACTCATCTCATTTGAGTTTTCGCCTTTACCAAGTAAATATGTCAACTTACTAATCTGTTCTAATACTGTCATTAATATTTGTTGATATTCGAGCAAGAGCCTAAAGCTATCAACTTTTTCTTGATACTCCTTGTAATCTGTTTTTTGATTTTTCTTTATTATTTCGACGAAGGCTAAATTAATCTGCTGAAGTAATTGAATTCCTTCTCTCTCTAAATCATCTATAGTATGCAGTTTTCGATTTCGCAAATCATCGCTTTCCAAAATTTCCGAACTAAAATTAGATATTTTCCCTGATAAAGCCATCAATGATAGAATCCGACTTTTAAATTCTCTCTCTTGAAAATCACTAATTTTATTTACACTCTTACTCAAATTTTCAATCTTAGAATTGATTTCTGACATATAGTATTGACCCACAACCAAAGAGCCAACATTCATTATATTTGCAAACCTATTAGCTACCGTGGCGGCTTTAGAAATTTTCGTAGGGTCTACTTTGACTAAATTAGCTTGCCCTTTAATTCCTTTTGCTCCTCGATAAAAGCCTCGAACAGCACCTTCCATTTGTTTAGATTCTGCAAGGGTAACACCACTGGGGATAACCACCTTGTATAATTCAACATTTTTAAGTGCTTTGTTTGTAAGTGTTTTTGCTACAGTTTCTGCTGCGGCCGGTATTATCTCTGAAATTCGAGCAATAACTGTATGGTCAGTAATTTCAAATAGACTCTTTTCCTCAATTTTAGTTGTCGCAGGTAGTCGTTCTATCGATATGCCTATTCCACCGCCTTGTACAACTTCTACTGCTTCAAAAGTAGTTGAATTAGTTTTTTCAGCACTTAAAACATCGTTGCTATTGTAAATAACTTTTCTTCCTGAGTGAATTACTAATACAACAATCAAAGTAACTATTATTATTAATATTACTACCAGTAAAATATCCATAATTTCATCCTCCCAACTGGGTGTAGAATTGACAACGTATAGTGTAGCTATCTCCAATGATACCAAATTTGGAATTACAAAAACGTTCTTCACCATCGGCGTAATAAAACAAATCTGCAAGTCGATAGATTTTTCGTTCGACATCACTCATTACCGCAGTCACCAAAACAACCTCATATTGTTGTGGATGTTCTTCGGCAAAGTTCAGTTCGTTTTCTGTAATTACAAATGAAATTCCCGTCCCGGCAGTGGACTTTATTTCAACATAAACAATTTCGCCCTTTTCGTTGGAATACTTTAGGTCATAGCCCAAACCTCCTATTCCATCAGGGTTGATCCCCTCTTTTTTTGCGTTTTCCGAAACCCATAATACTTTGAGGAAGTTTGATTTCATTTGTTCGTATACAAGTTTTTCTGCAAATGCACCCCATTCTGAGATATTACGTTCTCGTTTCATTCCCGCCATACGGCTTCCTGTGCGTGATGAGCTACCTGGATTATTGACGGTATTATTCGATGGAGCAACAACATCAACCAATATTATTGGAATGGTTGTTGCGTATGTCGTGCTTAGTATTTTTGATTCTTTTGCTTGTACATTGACAATGTCAGCTTTTCTGGCATTATAAGCTTTGTCCAACTCATCAAGCTTACCAAAGTATAAGAGGCTCTCCTGTTCCGAATCAACAAGCATATCGTTTACTATGGACATATCCTTATTTTGCACAAAAATATCCCTGTATGTTTTCCAAACCGTATCTGCATTCTCCTCAGATGCGAATGAAATTACACTTCCAAACTGCTGTGTAAACTCAGCTTTCCAATCATAATAGATACTGTTTAGCGGGTTGAAAACAAACGTCCTGTATTTATCCAATTGTTTTATGAATGTGCGTTGTTTGCTAATAGGTTCACTTTTTAGCATTGCAAACAATCCATTTTTATATGAATCATTCTCGTCATTTGCTCGCTTATGTAAACACTCAAGATAGAATGGACTTAAGTCTATAATGATCTCGGATTTTTCATTAAACTCATCCACGTCGATTTGCAGAGTTTGTAGGATATCGATAAGTGTCACTACGTTTGCAGTTGAGTTAAAATCAGTAAAATTTATAGATTCGATGTCAGTTTCAATTGATGCAATGCTATTCTCACCAGCAATAAGTACGCAAGCCGAAAGAAACATTTCTTTTTCAGATTGTGTTCGATTGAGGGCATCACGAGACCTTTCAAGAATACTCAAATCATCAAAATCGTGCAAGATTAAAGCGTTTCGATTGTGCAGTTCCTTTTCATATAAGGAGCGTACATATCCGAAAAGAGTATCGTCCTGAATATCAATAGCCGTAATAAAAAGTTCGGCAATTGCGGAACAGAAATCCACGTTACTCTTTAGCTGTTTCAAATGTCCTCCATTTCTGGGTGCCTGAACATAAACACAATTTTTGCCCCTGATGTAAGAACTTTCGGCTAATATAATTTCGCCTTTTCCGTAGTCGGCTGTTATATTAGTACATAAACGAACCCGCAATGCTTTTACTGTAGAGATTTCGCTTTGCTTTGCAGCATCGACACGCGAGCAAAAAGCATAACAAATGAAATCGTTAAAATCTTGTTCAAAGTCAACGCTCTCTGGGTGAATTGTTGGCTCGCCGATTATTGAACCTTTGATTTTTAACGGTAATACTCCAAAATATCTCTTTATATTTTCTTGGCTTTGTCTGCTTGGGATAGCAATTAGGTTAAAACCCTTCAATATTTCACGACTTACCGTCTTCTCTGTAAGATAATGGACATATTTTATCGCCATATATGTTTTCGAAGATTTGCAAAATACTCTTCCATTTTGTAAATACTCACGTCGCTTTGCGTTATTTGGGTTGAAATTTTTTAGTCCACCAGATTTCAAAATGGATGTGTAAAGAGCCTTGCTTATCTCACCGCTTTCATCAGTTTCTGGTAATGCCATTAACAATGAATAAAAAGTTTCTGTGTCTAATCCCGAAAAATCTGATGCGGCTCCTATCTGCTCCAAAACATTCTGAACAGCGTTTATTTCTGAAATCCTGCGATTATGATTATCGATGAGCAAGTCTAAATTAGGTGCAACAACGATAGGCGCAAATAATGTGTCAATTTTGTTCACTAACAAGCACTGCTTAGGTGAATATCTAATACCATCAATCTCTATCCACTTGCTTGTTGCAAAGACAAAACGAAGATGCGAAGCCAACTGTTCGCCACTGATGGCTCTTACTTTTTGTTGATACAAATTATAGACGTAAGCACGACTTGTACTTGGCTCATAATCAGATAGCAATTGGCGGATACTCTCATCTTGTCTAATCCAGTCAATTATGCTTTTGGTATTTGCTTCTTTGAAAATTTCATCAAGACGCTCAACCGTAGCAATTTCAACATAACTAAAAGATGCGCTACGTAATTCCTGTTCATTGTGATAACAATTATCCTCTGCAAGCAATGGGTATTTTCTTATGCTTGTGTATATAAGTTCTCTGTAGGCATCTAAAACTGGGTAGATTTTCAACTTAGTCTTTCGAGGAAAATAGGCAACACCTAACGCTGACAAAAACTCTTTATATTGCTGCTTTGTTAATTCAGTTAAGACTATTCTTCTAGGGAGTGCAACAAAAAGATCATCGTTGTCCATAAACAAATTGTCAGTTACCTCATTGCCAAATTCTTGACCGAAATATAATTCATTTGCATTTTTTACTGCACCACTACGATTTATCAACGGAATTGTCGTTAACGCAGACATTTCATTTTTCAAAACATTGGCCTTCCATAGCTTCCACAGCCACTCGATAGTATCTTCGTAGCACCCTCGGGTTTTCTTGCTTGTTTGATGCACACGATTTCTTAGTCGAGAAATAACAGCATTAATGATATTTGCAATATTGTATTCTCGAATATTGAATCTCGAGAGTTCATTGGCAAGACCTCTTAATGTACTTTCTTTGCCTTGCATATCGCGTAAGGCACTCACAAGGTCTTTATTCATAAAAACGATTTTCGTAAAATCAGGTGGAGAAGAAAACTCTACATTTTCTGCAGGCAAGAACACTTGTTGACCATCAATTACAGTGTTACCACTACTATCCAAAATAAAATGCGGCTTATTTTCTTCGGAAATCTCATTTCGGTACTCACTGATAAATACAAGCCACAAAGCTGCTCTCTCACTGATTTGAAGTGATGACAAAACAGAATTGATGCCAGTTGTGATTTCACTGCATTGATACCGCATACTTACTTTTCTATGCTTTGCAATGGATTTTAGCATAGCTCTTATTGCAGAATTATCCGTTGGAGGCATTAGCGTAGAAAATACATTTCCACACAAAAAGTCAGCAATATTGCTATCATAAAATCGCGGTTTTTCAGTGAATGAAATATATTTGTTGTCAACTGTCGGAAAAACCTTGCTCACAGCAACTGCTTCAAGATAATAATTCTTAATAGTGAAATTATCCCAACTCAAGTCAATTGGAAAATCTCCTATTGTTGAAAGTAAAGTAAGAGGGGCGTAGTTTACGTTTTCAGAATTTGTTAGCAGTGCAAGTTCAACAAGCGTATCACAAACAACTTTCAGTATGTGCTTATTAGCCTCTGTTTCAACGAGGTGGTTTCTGTCTGCGTTTAGGTCAAACGTCGCATGAATAAGTGCATGGACTGGAAATTGAACCTTTGTTTTGAAATAGCTGTACAAAACATCTGGCATAACAGACATATCCTTTTTATATGCAACCATTACACCATATTTTTGTTTCTCAAATACGCCCTCTCGAGATAAAATAGACCAATTATCGGTTTCGACGATTTTCCCGTTTCTTTTAGTTGTAATCTGTATGTCACAAATACTATTTTCACGTTCAGATGGTGCCTTTTCATAAACAAATACTTCTCTAAAATATTCTATAGTCAGCTTTTCCAGCTTCTCCAAAAACAGAAGCGTTTTTGAATTGATTTGTTTTAGCTGACCTATTACCCTATCAACAACGTCAGATTTCAATTCAACTTCAATTACTGTGTCGTATTCTTTGTTTTGTAGCGGCGAAATCAATCGAGGTGCAACAAGTGTCGCAAGCCTTACATCATCATGCTTTTTACGAAATTCACTAACACCAACATTTTCGAGCAATTCAAGCAGTGTTTCACGAGCATAGAATTCAGAAAATTCAACAGACAAATCACCACTATATATACGAACACTGTCTGCCCAATTAAGTATGGAACGAAACCCAGTACCTTTATTACCTATATATTCGTCTTTGTTATGCTTTGGACTAAGGTTTGAATACATCAAGGAAATAAAGCCTTCAAAAGTGAATGCATTTCCGTTGTTGCTAATTGTCAGCACATTATCTTTTAACACAATAGAAACAAAGCGGTCTTTTGTCCCACCGAGTTCGTCCACTGCATTTTGGAGTAGTTCTAACAGTTCCCTGCCGTGATAACCGCGAATTTCATCTGTTTCTTTCCTGTAGTCCGCTAATATGCGGTTTGGGTCAAGAACATACCCTTTTTTCATGGTTTCTATTGCACATGTCACTTTATCATTCATTAATACACTCTCCAAACCTGAATTTAAATATATATTATCTACTACATTTTCGAAACTTAAGGCTTATCTTTTAATCGCAGCAATTATTTACTTGCTAAATTCAGCAGAATTTAGACATTCTGCCACATCATCTATATTAACATCAATTCCCAAATTATTAACTTGAGTAATATTATTTTTAACTGCAGCGCAATACGCTTTTCCATTGAAGGTCGAATAATTACATAATACTAACAATCTTTTTTCAGGTCTTGAAACAGCAACATAATGAAGATTTAAATCTTCTTCGTTTTGCAAATTATAATTTTCTGCAAGAACTATAACTTGTGCATACTGCAATCCTTTCGCCGAATGGATTGTTGTCACCACATGTCTAAACTTATCACTATTATATGTAGGAATATATTGTTCATCATTTATAACTTGATATAAAACAGTTACTTCTTTTCGTATCTTTTCACTATTTTCATATCCAAGTATTTCATAAAGTCCATAACAACATTGTTCGAATACCTCTTTATCACCCATACTTTTTTCTACTCGCTGAAGTGCTGTTTTTATTTTTGCGAAATTATATGAATCAGAGTTTGGAATTTCATCATAAAAATCAAATTCCGAATATAATTCTTTTATTAAAAAATAAGCTAATTGACGTGAAATCCAAACATGCTCGCTTTCCAAATCATTATTATCTAATGGAGAGCCTGAGATAAATGTGAATTCCAAATCATTATTCTTCAATTCTGATGCCCATTTTTTACCATCATCATTGCGACGCACAAGAAATGCGCTTGTACTTTCAAACTGAATCCACTCTTTAATTTTTTCTACCGCATAACCGCTTTCTCTATATGCAAAACAGCATACACCATTATCAAACTCTTCCTTTCTTACATCACATCTCACATCATCCATGAACATATTTGAAAAATTTTGTATTGAAATCACTGAACGAAAATTGTGCCTCAAACGGTACTGACTGAAATTGGAATTAGATATAATCTGTTCAAAACCTTTAGAATATCCACCTCTCCATCCATAAATGGACTGTTTTAAATCTCCAACAATAAAAAGAAGAATATTTAATGTATCACAAATGTACATAAATAGATTATGCATATCCTTGTCACTATCTTGATATTCATCAATATAAATACGGTAATATTTTGATTGTAAATAAAGTCTTGCTGCCTCAGATCTTTTTAAAATATTCAAGGCAAGTTGAAAAGAAAAATTCTTTTTATTATCAGCATATTTACATATATAACCATATTGCTTAATCTTCTCAATTCCATCTTCAAATTTTCCAACTTGATTTTCACTTGAATAATCTGGCCTAAGTTCTTTTTTGAATTCTCTTCCATATACATCATACATAAATGGACAAATAATTTCTTTCAAGACAAAATTATCATTTGTTCCTACAAAGCCATCTCCTTTAGCTCCTGATAATCTAGTTTGAATTTCTTTGGCTGCTTTCTTTGTAAAAGTAATAGCTGCAAATGTTTGAAAGGAAGTATTCACTTTAATTTCATGTTTTATTTTTAAAATTGTTGTATGTGTTTTACCTGTACCAGCGCTAGCGCTTATAGAAATATTACCAACTTGGTTTATTATTGCTTCTCGTATTTCCTGATCTATCGGCAGCATAAATCACACATCTCCTTTATACATTTAAATCTATCGTGATTATAAATTTTGTTGATTGTAACTGATGAGTTTAACTCCGAACATAATTCAATCATTCGTATCATTTTTTTCTCTTGTAAATAATCCACGGCGCTTTTAGTTGTATTTTTCTTTTTTACAAAACTGTCCATTTTACTTGGTATTGCTTCATATAAATCATTTTCTAAATCAATTTTTGATAAATATATATGCTTCTGCTGCAATAGTTCAAGCTTTTCAATATAATTATTATAAATTTGTGTTTGAATACCCATTTTATCTATTTCAAATTGTGTTGGATTATACAAAACATTATTTACTTTATTCTCATCTGCAATGGACAATGCACGATTTAATCCTAAATGGTTATATTCCTTTTTATCTTTATTATACTTCAAATCATTATCAGTCTTAATAATTGTTATCACATTTAGTTTACTTAATATTTTTATATACTCCTTAAAACTAATTCCATTCACCTCCAAAATGTATCCTCCAAGCAATTCGTATGCTGGACATTTTGTGCACATGATTGTTTCAAACAAAATCTTCTCTGATGGACCTTCCACCAATAATACATAATCTGCATATATTGCTTCTGCTAGATTCTGATTCAATTGGGCCTTAAGTTTTTGATATTTAGGAGGAACCTTATAATAGACTGATTTTCCATCCGTTTTATCTGTTTTATATAATTTGATTAAATTTACTTCATCCATAGAGCTTACAATCAAAGATGAATGAGTTGTTAAAAACATATATTGGAATATTTCATCTGTAAATAGTTGTTTTGAAACTGCTAATTGCATTGATCTATGTAAGTGATTTTCTAATTCCTCAATTAAAAAAATATTAATTTTCACATCCTCATATTGGCGATTTTCTAATGAAAGCAATGTATATGCCAACAACTTTCTTCTTCCATCACCTGATGTTGGATAAGAAACATCTCCCCCATAATTTATATATGGCATGAGCTTAGATGATATATTCTCTAATTCCATTTCAGATTTAATGTTTATTTCAAATCCTTTTTCAGGTCGATATTTAAAATATTCACTTTTTATCATTCCTTCAAGTTCTTTGATACTATCGAGTTTTCCAAGTTTATCATTTAGAGTATCTATTAATCGTTTTACAACTCCACGCTCTGATTCGGTCATTCCACTATCTTTACTAAAAATATTTCTTGTATATCTTTTAAATACATTACCCAACTGTATAGAGGAATCAATATAGACGACATTAAAAATTTTATCAATTTCAAAAATTGCCTGTGTACTAGGAATAGCTTCAAGATAATTAATATCGCTTCCCCAAAACAGTTCTGGCATTGCAACTATACTTCCAGATTCGTATTTTGCTTTTAATTGCATAAACACAGAATCATATCCACTTGAGATTGCTCCTGCCATTCTTTTTCTGATTTTTTTATTATCACTATCATTAATATCACTTATATCTATCTCTATAGTTATTTCTATTTCACGTTCAATCTTTTTCTGAAAAAAATCAGATTCAATTAATCCGTTTTTTCTGCATTCTCTGTCAAAGAGGAATCTGATAGCATATAAAAAGTTTGTTTTTCCAATGTCATTTAATCCAAATAGAATATTCTTGTTTTCCAAATTGATATCAATACTCTCAAAATTTCTAAAGTTCTTAATCCATATACGCTTAAATAACATTATTACTACCCCTTTTCACCCTTACTCTGCTAAAATCTCAACTATCTTATCAAGTTCCTCTTTTGTCAAAGTTACCCCTTTACCCATCTTCTCATGCTCTGGGGCCCAATCACGTATATCATATTTAGGTGCACCACCATTCCAACTAATAAGATTTATTTCTTTTCTCCATCCTTTTGCATTCTCCGAAAGAACGCCTATTTCTTCAACTATATCGTATTTAATATCTACCATAATACCTCCTATAAACTCTTCATAACATCAAGTAATGTTGCATAACTATCAACATCATGATAAACAACATTTTCTGTTGATATTTCATTAAACAATTTTCGAGCACATTTTATCTTTGCTTTTTCTATTGGTCTTAGGCTTAAGCTCTCCAACGTTCCTTTCGTTTCTGCAACAAAATAGATATGCTTTACCGTACCTTCGTTAAATGCAATAGCCCAATCAGGAGAATAATTTCCAACCGGGGTGGGAATAGCAAATCCTTTTGGTAACTTTGCATATACACACACTTCAGATGCCTCTTCTAATGATTCTGCAAATGTTCTCTCAACACTCTTTTCTGCTGTTCCATCGGTATAAACATAATCCTGAATATGCTTTTCTGCTCTAAATGCTTTATCCATGCTTGCATGCTTTTCTGCTGTAAATATAGAATTCTCATATTTGCCGGCAATTCTGTCATAAGAAACATGCTCTACTATCATATTTGCTTTTTGTTCTTTTATTAGGCGGATCACTTTTGTGATAAATTCTTCTGGATTATTCTTAAACATTGCAAACTTGAATGGACTTATTCCACTTATGATTGCTGCAACAGTTCTTCTCGTTAATACAGTGCCTTCGGCAATCTTTCCAATTAAATCATATTTAATCTGGCTTGTTTCTGAATGCTTCAATGCATTGGTTTTTGACTTTGCATCATAAAACGAATTGCTTTCTCTAACCATATTCGCATCCATTATACTTTTTTGCTCTGATTTTGAAACGGTATAAAGCAGCTCCGATACAAACAATTCTTCATCAATGTGATCTATTGCTTTTTTAATCAGCTCATTACTATCAAAACTTACGGTATAAGCATACTTATGATTAATATATCCCCAAAGTGTTTGAAATTCCTTCTTTGCAAAATTTTCATTCAGGTCATTACTAGGAATCGTAGTCTCATTACCATTAGAAATCATATCACCCAGAATTTTATCATCAAATATACTCTGGATTAGCTTATGAACACCCTCTGCGAGTGGCTGCAATTCTTCCTGTAAAACTGCAAAACAATTATTCTCCAAATCTGCATGATATTGTTCTGTGATATGCTCATCATTGTCAATGTAATCATTCTTTAACAAATAGCGATAAATTGCGGTTGCCTGTTGCTCTGTAATCTTAACTGAACTACCATCTACCTTAACTGTTTTATCTATAAAATATTCTTTCGAAGCTTTTGTTGGTCTTTCATAAAGAACATCCTTAATCTGCTTCTGTAAATCAGTCACAAAGTCTTTATAACTTTCACTTGCTATTACGGTCAGCTTATTAACTTTATGGACTCTATCGCGTCCAAGACTTTGTTCATCCATACGAAAACCATCCTGATTTACACAAAGACGTAATCCACGTCCTACTTCTTGCCGCTTTAACATAGTACTATCACTGTGTTTTAGAGTACAAATCTGGAATACGTTTGGATTATCCCATCCTTCTCTTAATGCTGAATGAGAAAAAATAAATCTTGTTGGCTCTTCAAAGCTAAGTAGTCTTTCCTTATTTTTTAAAATCAAATCATATGCTGAAATATCATCCGAATAATCATTACCTCTCGTTGCAGTACTATTTATAGCCTGTCCTTTTTTATCAATACTAAAATATCCCTTATGGGTTTCATGTACCGCTATATCTTTTAAATACTTTTGATAAGGAGTATCAAATATTGTGATGTAATCATTTATTATGTCATTGTATTCTTGTTCAAATATCACTCCATATTCTCCAAGATCCTCCTCACCCACTTCATTGTACTGACGATATTTAGCTACTTCATCAATAAAAAATAGTGATAATGTTTTAATTCCTTGGTTAAATAATTGTTCTTCTTTTTCAAAATGTGATATTATGGTTTCTCTAATTTGGATACGTCGCATATCTTTTTCTGAGATATCGCCTACAACATCTCCTCTACATATTACTTCTCCATTTGTAAATGTAACAGTAGCTGAAAAAGGATCAATCTCTGAAATACGATAGCCTTTGTATTGCTCCATATTTTTTGATAATTCATATAAATTATCATCAACCCCAAGTATTTTGGATTCACGATTAATTGATTTGTTATAGGCAATCTCAAATTCAATTTTTGCTTTAGGCGGATGCTTTGGAGAAACAATAATATTCTCCAAATACATATATTTATCTGTTCCACGGAAGTTCTTTACCTGGAATCCTTTTACCTCAATTTTCTTAACCAAATGTTGATTATATGCATCAACCGCATCCAATGCGTATACCATGTTATGATGTTCTTTATGGGTTGCAGAGTAATTCAAAGAAAACAACGGATTAAAATTCTTCAAAGCATTCTGCGTAGCATCTCCACCCATTTTTTGTGGTTCATCCAATATAATAATAGGGTTATTTGCCTTAATTACATCAATAGGTCTTCTACTTCCAAACTCATCTCTCTTGTCATAGATAATTCTTGACTCTTTCGATCGCCCGCCTTCTTTCATTGACGTATTAAAAGCTTGCATGTTGATTATCATAACATTAATACCGGCATTACTCGAAAATGCATCTAGTTGATTTAAATTCTTACTATTATATACAAATGGTCTTACTTTTTTCCCATATTGCTCCATAAAGTGACCTTGTGTTATTTCAAATGACTTTATAACACCTTCTCGAATAGCAATAGACGGAACAACAACGATAAATTTTGACCATCCGTAACGCTTATTTAACTCATACATAGTCTTTATGTACACATATGTCTTTCCTGTACCAGTTTCCATTTCAATATCCAAAGAACAGCATCCAAGATTTTTGATCAATGACTCCGAAACTTTCAAATTATTTTCCTGCTGTATTTTTTTTATGTTAGATAAAATCATATTATCAGGAATAGCCATTTGTTCATTCTTAAATCCTGCATCGTTAAAATCATCAGCTATTTCCAATTCATCCGAATCATCAAAAGATATTTGAGAAAATGATTTTACCACTTTGTTTTTACCTATATCTCTACGATAATTAACCGGATCATTATATGGTTGTCCGTTAAATACATTTATAATACTTTCAACAGCATCTGTCTGGTACTGCTGAATTTTAAAATTAAATTTCATTATGTAGCACCTCCCAATGTTGATATTATTATTGTTGCAGCTAATGAAGCTAATGCAATTCCTCCGGAAATCAAAGCAATGATTAGCATTATAGAATTATATTTTTTCGCTTTTTTGGCATCTTCCTTACAATCTTGTAATTCCTTTTCCTTTAATTGATATAATTCATCCAGTTTTTGTTAATTATTAGACAAACCTTCTATTACCTGTTGATTTCCTTCAAGTAAGGGTTTTATCTGCTCTGTAAGAATTTCATCAAGCGGCTTAATACTATCAATCATATCTTGCGTTTGCTTACGCAAACTATTAGCCATATCGTAACTGAAGCTTGTGTTAAATTGTGGTAAAGAAATTCCGTCAAATAAATTATTATCCATATTTACAGTACTTTCCTAACCGTATCTGGGCTATATGTCATAAAAATTTGTTCAAAATTCGTTGCAACACTATCATTAGCCATGCTACTATCTCTAAATACAGCATATAATGGTTTCAACTCAGCCACTTTCTTTATAACTTCATCAGATATGTTTGTATCAAAACAAGCTATTAAAAAACCTTCTGCAACATTAAATACTCTTTTTCCAGCAATTTCATTTTCTTCAATATTACTAGATAATAAAACGCCTAATTCAAGCATCACTTGAAATAGTAAATCTTCTGGAGTTCTATCTTCCTTTATATTATCAGTATACGTCATAAATAATGACTGTTGAACTTCCTTGGGACTATAAAAAGTCTCTTTCATATTAGATTCTTCAATAGTAAACACTCTAAAACCCGTATCAACATCTTTATTTATCTTCATAATTTCTACAGCTGCTTTACGTATTCTTTCCTCTCCAATTTCGCAAATATCTCTATATCCATTTTTATAAGCCTCCAGTTTTTCTGAAATTTTTTCAGGTACTTGGACCAAAATGAATTTTCGCTTTCCATTTGTTTCTGCGTTATATTGTAATACTGCATGAGCTGTTGTTGATGAGCCACCAAAGAAATCCAAAATAATTGCATTTTCATCCTCGAAGGTAATCATTCTAAGCATTTTATCAATTAATTCTATTGGTTTCGGAGTATCAAACGTAGCTCCACCCATCAAAGATTTTAATTTTGATGTTGCTGTTGACATTAGTCCTGCATCATCCCACCAAGTTGTTGCCGTACGACGAGTACTTGCAGCTTTTGACTTAAAATATTTTTGATAAAGACTATTTCCTCTTTTTACTACAAGACCTTCATTATATTTATCTTGCATAGTATCTTTGGAAAATCTCCAATAACCTTCTATTCCAAGAAACTCATAAAACGGATTTCCTTTTTTTTCTCCCCCAGGTCCATCAACTGGTACCAGACGATACTCCCCTCGTCCATCCCCGTCATCTAAACCAAAACCCTCAAGTATTGGATCAAGTCCAATCATTTTTCTTTTTTCTTCAAGATTTAGTATTTCTTTTGCATAAAACAAAATCATATTATGATTTGGAGATATTATTTTATCATTTGATATCGAAGCTCTTGATTTATGACAAATTATTGCAATTCTATTTCTAGCACCAAATACTTCATCCATTATTTTTGTGAGGTTTGTTACCTCATTATCATCAATACTTATGAATATTGCCCCATCCTCTGCCAATAAATTTCTAGCAAGTTTTAATCTTGGGAACATCATATTAAGCCAATCACTATGAAATCTTCCATTTGTTTCTGTATTTTGAACCATTCGATTTCCTTCGTTATCTATCTGTTCACTATCTTGCATATATTCGTTTGAATCTTCTGCAAAATCATCATTGTAAATAAAATCACTACCAGTATTATATGGTGGATCAATATAAATCATTTTTATTTTTTCTAAATATGTTTCTTGTAATAATTTCAATGCTTCAAAATTATCACCTTCTATATATACATTTTCAGTTTTATCAAAATTAACGCTTTTTCCTCTTGATGGTCGCAACGTTGAATCAATTGGCGCATTAATATCAGCATAAGTTTTCTTTTTATCTGGCCAAGTAAACTGATATCTTTCATCTCTTCCTTCAACTACGGTTGATGATATTTCTTGCCTCAACACATCTGCATCAATTGCTCTCTCAATAATGGTTTTTCCATTTTCATCATATCCAGTTATTGTCTCTGTAACTGCATTAGGAAATAATGCAGCTAGTTTCTTATAATTTACATCAGCCAAGTTTTTTGTGCCCATTTTTAATTTATCCATTATAGTTTCTCCAATAGTTTCTGATATTCTTTCATTCTTTGAAACATATCAAATTTCTTTTTTGATTGAGTTTCTTTCCTTGCTTGCGTTTCCATCTCATCAATCTGTTTCATTAGTTTGGCTTTTTCTACTTCAACAGCAATCTGTTCATCAAGTGAATTGCCATTTTTAGGAATAATTCCAGATACCTGCTCCACCATATTCAGCCACATAGAATCCAGATCCAGTCCGTTTAAATGAAGCTCCATTTCGCTATTACTTTTCCAATCAGAATACAATAACTTTGTCTGATATACAGCAAGTTGATACTCTTCTTCATACTTCAATATAATTAGCATCTGCTGTCCAAATAACTTTGATATCAATAAGACATTTCGCTCATCATAATTCTTTGTCTTTAATTCTATCTGCACTACAAAGATTGACTTTATTGATTCGCCCTCTTTGATATTTACTGAAGACGGTGATATTTCATTTACTATTCCGATTCTACTAATATCATTGTCGAATCGTTTTTTTCTATCTCCATTCAATTCTCCTGGAAACTTGGCAAAGATTAATTTCTTATGTACTACTTTGCGTAATTCCGTAGATTGTGGTAGACCAAACATATCCATCCCACCTTTACTGTATAATCAGAAAACAAATCAGCTCAAAGTCATCCAATCCACCAATATTTTCAGATAGAAAACTCATCTGCTTTCCACTTAAAAAACTATCTAACTCATTTTCTTCTTTTATGTCTATTATAGATGAAATCGCATCACCTAATAATTCTGAATACTTGCCCAGTTTTCTTCCATCTTCTGTTTCATCATTAAATGCAGCACATAATTTCTTATCCGGCTCTTTTTTTCCTTTGCAAAGGAACCTAAAATTGTCCAGCATTTCCTTTGGTGATAAATGGTCGATAACCACTTCACCATCTTCTGTAAGATATACCATATAAAATGGATGTAAGCGATTCTGACTATTAATATTTACTTCATTCTTAATATTTTTCAACACATATATTACACCTGGTGGTAATTCATTTGTGGATTTCACTACTGCATTCATTCCAAAAGGTGCATGTTCAATCTCTGAATGTGTGGAAATATAATCTAATAAATCTAATCGAAATTCATTCAATCCCAAATCCATAATTGATATTCCTGATGACATTTCTTCAATGTCTACTACTTCTTCTTGAAGTCGTTTTAATTGTTGTTTTCTATATTCTAGGTCGCCCTTTTCCTCTGGACTCAGTGGATTGTCATCTCCAGTAGCAGTCATATCCACAATCTTCATCTTTGTTTCAACTCTTGCTTTTAGATTAATATACTCATCCAAAGTAAGATCAGGCCAAAAGTTCACAAGCTGAATTACATCGTTCTTACTTCCAATTCTATCAATACGTCCAAAACGCTGAATAATTCTTACTGGATTCCAGTGTATATCATAATTAATCAAATAATCACAATCTTGAAGGTTTTGACCTTCTGAAATACAGTCTGTTGCAATTAATATATCAATCTCAGCTTTATTATCCGGCATCAATAAATCTTTTCCTTTTGAAATTGGAGAAAAACACGTTAATACTGTATTTAAATTGGTTCGCATACCCTTTATCGTAGTTTTACCATCTATAGCTCCAGTAACCAATGCTGTATCTAGTCCGAATTTTTTCTTTGCATAGACACCTACAGTATCAAAAAGATAACCAGCTGTATCTGCAAATGCTGTAAATATAATTATTTTCTTATTGCCTACGTTTATTGGATACTCTTGCTTTTTATCAATAATATCAAATAATTCTTGCAGTTTACTATCATGTTCAGGTGTAATATCCCCTATCATACACACCAATAAGTCGAGCACGTCTTTATCCTTTTCAAGTGCTTTCTTCCAAGTTGGATAGTCCATATCAGACAAATCTATCTTGACTTTTTTCCCTATAGTAAATACATCATCATTTAAATCATCTTCGTCAAAATCATTTTCAGCCAAATTAGTAATATCTCTAAGCACCATATTAGTTGATATTTTATGATCTTCATAATCATTAATTGCCTGTATCGTATTATCAATCAATTCTTTAATTCGTTTTAGTGTAAGATTAAACGAGTATACGGAACTTTCCATACGTTTCATTAGATTAATTGACATCAATCTTCTGATTCCTTGTTCACGTCCAGACTGTGTTAATCCTCCTTTTACCTTCTTGGTATCATACATATCAACATACTTTTCAAGTTTACTTGGTAAAATATAATCTGTAGGTGTATAGATACACAAGTCTAACAAACTAAGTTGTTCAAATATTTCGTTATAATTTATGGCATCACTTAAATCAGTAAGTCCAGGTCTTTTTGAAATTGGAAGATTTCTTTTTGGAAAAGTGCCAATTTCTGTTGTATCGTAAAATTTTTCGATATGCTTTCTTGATCTAGCAATTGTAACGCTATCTAAAACTTCAAAAAAATCAAAATCGAGCATTTTTAGCAATCGCCCAGTTGTTCTATCTTGCTGTTCACACCTACTCCATGCATTAAATGCTGCCTGCGCCTGCTTAAATATATCTTCAATGCTTCTACTAGTATCAAGTTTTTCATCTAGCAGCCTACTTTCACCCTCATATGCAAGTGCAATCTGATTCTTCAAATCAGTAAATCTATTATTAACAGGTGTTGCAGACAACATTAACACCTTAGTCCGTACACCTTTTCTTATTACCTTATTCAATAATTTCAAATATCTATTTTCTTTATCCCCATCATCTGTCACCTTTCCACCATTACGGAAATTATGCGATTCATCGATTACAACTAAATCATAATTACTCCAATTCAATCTGTCCAAATCTAAACCGTTAGATGTTCCTGCATCCCTATTTAGATCGGTATGAAACAAGACATCATATCCCATCCTATCGGCTGCGATTGGGTTGTTCACATAGTTATCTTTATATGTATTCCAGTTATTGGCCAATTTCTTCGGACATAATACAAGAACCGATTTATTTCTATTTTCGTAATACTTAATAACAGCCAATGCTGTAAATGTTTTACCAAGTCCAACACTGTCTGCTAGAATACAACCATTATATTTTTCTAGCTTATTTATTATTGCTAACACCGCATCCTTTTGAAAATTATACAACATATTCCATATCTTACTTTCCTTAAAACCATTTGCTTCATTTGGAAGTTCATCTATTGATACATCCTCTAAAAACTCATTGAAAATATTGTAAAGTGTAACAAAATATATATACTCTGGAGAATTATCATTATAAACGGTTGAAATGTTTTGGATTACTTCATCTGTGACATCCTGTAATTTATTCTTATCATTCCATAGCTGTTCAAATAACTGCAAATAAGCAGTACTCATTGGAGTTTCCGTTTTTTGAACCATATAGTATGCATTATTACCACGCTCACAGCCTAGATCAACAGTTGTAAATCCGTTTAATGGCATATAACTTTTCTCATCCACATTCATAAACCCCATCATATTCTCATTAGAAATATTGGATTTAAAAACACATTTTTTCTTTATCCACTCGGCACATTCTTTCGCAATAGCCTTTTGTGTTAACTCATTTCGCAATTTCACTTCAAATTCTGAGCCATAAAGATTTTTCTCTCTATCTTTTCTTGGAATAAAAAATTCTCTTTTTTCTTTCTTTGCTTTATCTTTAATAAATGTTGGAGACGTAAAAATAAATTGTAATTCATCCACATTAATAAGTTGTTTTTTTAACTCTTGAAATGCATAGATTGAAAAGCAGGCCGCTGCAATTGATACTTTACTATCTTTTTTTATTTCTACGGATAAATCATCACTTAACGTTTGAGTAACATTATCGATCAATTTCATTTTAGTACTTCCTTTCAATCTTTTATGAACTATGCTTTCGATCACCGCATTGTATTTTATCATATACATCTGTCCCATTTTCAGGACTTCTTACTACTATATGTTATTTCTGTTCGTCGGATCAGAATTTTGTTTTAAACCTCCTTCAGATTTCACATCACGATGGGCACCCTTGTTCTCAGCTATACATTTACCACTAAAAGGTCATGTTAAGGACTTTTGCCCTCTATATTACGCCCATACTGGGCAAAAAAAATTGTAGATTTCTTTTGGGGAAACCTACAATCACTATATTCTTATAATAACAATTATATTTTCATCCCCAATTGCAGCATATTCCCCAATATTTTGCATATAATGTATTTTATAACCTTTTATAAATTTTTACAAGTTATTTTAACAATTTATGATGACATATTTAATTATTATTATAATAATACTATCAAGCACAAACAAACATTCTGTATACCGTTTCTATAATATAAAATATATTAAATCCCTCTATAACTTAAGGAATTTATAAAATGTACTTTTCTTCACCCTAGTCAGTTTCATTGCCTCAACAGATCTAATTTCACCCTTGTTCCATTTTATTATTACGTCATCCCAGTTCTCAGGTTTCTTTATCTTTGGTCGTCCATAATCCTCCCACTCTCCTCTTGCCTTTTTTGCATCAATTCCCTCTCTCTGCCTTTTCTCCTTCTTTTCAATTTCAGCCTGTGCCATAGCTGCATATAGTTCAATCAGCATATTATTAATTGTTTCCATAAGCATCTTAGCCATAGAATTATCCAACTTACTAAAATCCTGCAATGTTGTAGGCAGTTCCAGAATCATAATTCTAACACCTTTATTATTAAAACATCTAAGTTCTTCAAGAATTGCCTTTTTATTTCTTCCAAGTCGGTCCACCTCACTAATTATAAGTGTATCCCCATCTCTTAAAATATCATTACTCAACACTGTATAACGTGGTCTATTGAAATTCTTCCCAGTCAGCTGGTCCGTATATATCCTTTCTAATTTTATTTCATTAATTTCACAGAAATCTGTAATCTCTTTGATCCCTCTGTCAAGATGCTGCTGAGTGGTACTCGTCCTATGATATCCATAATAATTTCCCATATTAATCCTCCAAATCGTTCGTTAATGTTTACACAAAAAAATAAACGCCCGTAAATTACCATGTAGGCATTTACGGACGTAATTTTGTGATATATTATTAGCTCGAATAAGTACACATTTTCAGACGTTAAATTATCTACCTATCTTGTCACTATCTTTTTAATCAATGCCCAGGGAATTAATACCCAGCCGAATAAAATCCCATAAATAAATCTCTGCAAAAACAAATCACCAAAATTCTGATAGAATACTATTTTATTTGCATAAATCGTCTTTTTTGTACAATAAAAGCCTAATATTATATATAATATTAACAAAATCATTATGTTAATCCTCCTTGTGTATGTTTAAGCTGCAATTAAAATCTTCTTATTCGTGCTGTCATAGAAATAAACTGAATTCGATAAAAAGTCCGATTCACTTACTTCACTTTCATTTACTTGATTAACCATTTCATTAAGTTCTTTCACACTAATTTCATCGCTATATGGAACAATTATCAATTCATGGATTGAACTTGGAAGTATATAAAATCCACTTACAAATCTTTTAGAAAGTTTAACCATAAAATCCAAATCAAGTAAAACTGCTGCACCATAAATTCTATTTTTGTTACTGACAACATACATTCCTATATTTCCATCATCAGTAAAATCAAAATCTTCTAATTCTTCTTCGGACCCTGAATCTAAAAACTCATTCATAATTTGTTCCATTGTTTTAAGAGTACCTGATCCAATAATATTTTCAACTGCAGCTTCATATAAATCATTTTCGCTCACATTCCACATTTTTAGTTGCTCATTCCTTACCAAGGATGTACCTTGAACAGATTCTCCATTGACACATCCATCTGATATATCTAAATAATAAATAATTGAAAGATTCAAGTAAGATCTGTTTGGTACACTTTCTAACAATTTTTCATTTCGATTTGTATTTACTATTTTACATGAAATCTTTTCTTTTGCTGTTTTCCACTGTGATATCCAGTCAAAATTCTGAACTGTCATTTGATTGTTTTCTACAGTATTAATTATTTCTTCTACAATATTAGGAATATCAGCAATTGTCGTTTCTGGTTTAAAGTAATTTTCCAAGTATACACAAGGTACGCATTTATTTGCGCTATCCAAAAGAGTTATACTTGTGAGTTCACAATCGTTATTTTTTATCACTTTATTTATTTTTAAATAATATTTTCCTATGGTCTTTTTAATAATTAAATCTACCACCATTTTATTAAATATTTCAAATGTCATTTCTTTTTCCTCCATAAAATAAATTTCCCCTGCAGTATCTCTGCAGGGGCTTTCTAAATTCAATATTACTATTACTGTATCCATATATAATTATGCTACTTCTGTATTTTGTGAAACTATCTCATTTACAGCCTCAGTCATATCCTCTGATATTGCATATTTTATACTCTCATCCGTACTTAACGCCTTCTGGAAATCTGTTTTAATGGGAGCATATTTTAGAGCTTGCTTTATAACGGTCTTCTTAGCCATTTCATTATACGAAGTCTTCCATGGGCTGAATGAAGATGCCAATCCTTTTGAATATGTTCTTGCAAATTCATCCATTTCTTGCTTAGACATGACACAAAAGCCAAAACCAGAGTTAATCATCTTAAATAGTCCATAGAAGAATACAGGTTCACCCCGATCAGAAGTGGCAGGTCTGTGTACTAGTTTTGGATTCAGACCATATTCATATAAAAACTCATCGTTTTCATAAACGCATTGTGCCTGTATTGTCTGCATTAGTTCATTTCTATATGCTAACGCAATTAGTCCCAAGTATCCAATCTGAAACTGACACTCCAATACTCCTTTATTTTTATAAGGAATTAAATATGCATGTCCAAGGGGCGAATTTATTTCCAACCCTAACTGTGCAGCATTTAAAAGCGCTGAAATAAAACTCATAGGAGTACATGCTTGTAGTTCTGGCGTATTATTAAGCGCTGATAAAGCAATCCTTGTAAATCGTTCCGGTGTGATCATTGATGGCAATGCCCGTTTGATTTCAGGCATCATAGCCTTAATCATCTCTGCAATGCTCATCGCTTTAGTGAGCTTCACTTCTTTTTTTGAGTCTGTTTGGGCCTGTGACGCTAGTTCCTGTTTGATATCAATTGTTTCCATTTTACTCCTTTCCGTTAAGCTACCTTAACCATAAATCTTCTGCTACTACTTATTTTTGAATATTTTGAATAAATATTTGGATCATCTTCCTTAAGTTTCTTTGTATCAATCCTCTGCGACTGCGACGATACCCATGATATTCTGTAGCCTTCTGCCTCTGCATAAGCTGCATCCTGCATTTGAAGTTTTATCTTTTGGTCTATCTCGTTCTTTTCCCTCTCTAGCTTTTCAACAAGTTCATCAATCTCATTGCGCCTATCAAGTTCCTGCTTAGCTCCAAATAATTCTATTGTTTTTTCTGCTCTTGAATCGGCATACATTCTAGCTATTGCATCTGTATAGGTATCACTTCCATCCGGATCAGGTAATATACCAGCAAGTACATTATCTTCCCAGAACCTCTGCTCGATTTTTATCAAGCTATTGATTAGATCCTCATCTCGTTCGATTTTATGAACAATAAAGTTCTGTCCAAATACAAGCGCTGCTAGATACCAACATTCGCATCCAGATACTGCAAGATAATGCTGGCACTGTATCTGATAATGGAGAGGAATCTTACCATCTTTCCACTTATCTGCAGAATACGGACTTACTGTTTTACATTCAAGCCCAGCATTTTCTCCCACTACAAGTCGGTCAAAATTACCTAGCATAAAAGGATGTTCCTCATTATAAAATATTGCTTGAGCCTTCCGTACCTTTTTACCCGTATGCTCCATAAATCGCTTTGCCACATAATCTTCTAGTTCTCTACCCTGTCGCATGGCCTCATTGTCAATCTGATCTGTATCATCCGAAATCTTATTCTGGTATACATGCATTGAACTTACATATGGATTCATACCCACGATAGCGCCAGCATCTGTTCCTGTGATACCTTTCTTCCTGTAAATCAACCATTCTTCATGGCTGATTTCATTGATATTTACGAGTCTCTTCATAACTTTTCACGCTCCCTTCTTTAAATTTGTATTCTTATCTGACAACATGGCAAGAATTTTTACCACAAATCCATTAAGTTCTGTTTCAGAAGAGTCCTGATGGTTCATCCATATGTCATATACTGTCTTAATAAGCTCAGGTGTTTGATAAAGTGCTTTTAGCATATATGCTGGGATCTGATCAGCTCTTTCCTGAAGAATCAAATATATCCTTGCAATATGATCAATTTCATACGCCATTGCATATATCTCCTCATGATTTTTCATGACAACACTTATTTTAAAATTTAGATATTCTGTACTTATCTTTAATAAAAATCTTTCTGTCAATCGATCTTTCGTTTTCATTTATAATGTCTCCTCTCGGGTGAATGAATAGTAGTTATCCTCGTCACCAATTATGATATGATCTGCAAGATTTATTCCCATCAGTTCGCCTACCTCCTTGACTCTTTTGGTTACAAGAATATCATTAGTTGACGGTTTTGTTGACCCTGACGGATGAAAATGCATTAACAGTATCTTGCTCGCATTTTGCATGATGGCTGTTTTAAACACTTCCGCTATCCCTATCAACGCCTTATCTACGGTTCCCACCGAAATCAGCTCCATTGATACAATTTCTCCCTTCGCATCCAAGCATGCAATATACACTTTCTCTCTGTCACTGCCCTTAAAAAAAGCTGCAGCAAAATCAGCTGCAGCTTTTGGGGAGTCAATAATACGTTCCTTATATATAAGTGATTTTTCCTTTACAATCTCTGTATGAATGAGACTAAATCTTTTTCCGTGCATATGAAGCCTCCTTTAAGCGACTTTTATCATCGCATATGCCTTATCAATCATTGCATTGCCTTCTACCGTCTTAAAGAACAAGTTCTCTCTATAATTCTTTCCCTTTCTTAAAGGTGATGCGTGAGTTGCAAAATCCGATACCGCATTAATAAATCGGTACCCATTCAAATCCATACCTTCGAGGTCAGGAGCATCGAAATATCTGATACTTAATTGCTCCCTTAAAATCCGACTGTTCTTTTTTTGCATCTCCGTCATATCCTCTGATATAGGGAATAACGTATCCATATATTCTTTGAATCTACCATCAGAAATCTTTTTTAAACTTATCTGCTCAATAGAACTCTTAAGCTCTTGTAAGTATCTATCCGCTAATAAGAGTGTATTTCCAGCTTCCTCCATCTTGCTCTGTATGATTCCCATATGCTTGCATGCCCAACTTCTCTTTGCTGTAGACAGGGCAAGGTTTAAAGTGTTTTGACATACCACTCTTATTGGTGTCATTGCTACCTTGATGGAGCTTGATCCGTCAAATGAGTTTGAAAATACCATGTAAGGTGTAATTTCATCATCTGCTGCCTTTATGTTCCCTGGCATCTTTGCAAGTATCCAGGTTCTTTTTCCACCCTGCAGACTCCCGGCTGTCTCATAAGTTATCCCTTCACTTAGCAAGTTATCAGTAAAGGCAAATGCTTCTTCATTTTGCACGATCTGATATTTATCAGTTACCACTCCAAGTATTTTTTCGTCAGAAGTTCGGATATTGGCTTTATAGCCTTCAACCTCTGTCCCATCTGAAGTGTAGATATTCCGCGGTTTCACTTCCCAGTTAAGCCCGGCCATTATTATTGCATCTTTTGACGTCGGTGCTTTTTCCACTCTGGTACCTAATCCGTGCCATGGTACCTCTCTTACATAAAACATTGTTTCAACATTTGCTGACATAACTTTTACCTCCTTAAATTCAATATTATTATTCATTACACTTATATTATATACACTTAAAAAAGCATACTTCGACTTCAGAAGTATGCTTTTTATGATCCTATGTTCCGTGCAGCCACGGAAGTACTCTTCGTTATAATATACAATTCAATAATTGAACCTATTTCGTGTTAGCTATTTTTCATATCAAAATTAGTTGATCCATTTATCCCATGACTCTTTTTAAATTTCAATAAACCATATTCATACGCTAAACCAATTCTGGTTTAACCATATATTTCATAGCAACTTCTTATACAGTAGAAGCTCTATTTTAGTTATAGGTTCCCGAATAACTACTTTCCGTAACGATTATAGAAGAATTTGTTACAGACAGATATCCAAATATCGTACCATTATCTAAAATGACTTTATACTTGTTTACTACATCAGTTTTCATTAATTTCCCTTTCCAAAAGTAATCATCGTATCTATCACCTGTTGAAGTATACGGGATGGCAAAATCTAGTGTCGCAAAGGTATCACCAATCTTTAATGAATTTATTGATACATCATTAGTTACCACTATTTTAATAGAATCTTTCAAATCTTTAAAGCCCTCTTTCCCCATACTTGCAAGGCTAGAAGCCTTATTATATTCTTTCGAAAATGCAGTTATTAATTCATCCTTCGTTGTTTGATTATTAGCAACACCTACTGTCGACTTCACAGTTGAAGTTTCAGTTTCCTTAGCAGCACTTTGCGATATAGTTTTTCCGTTAAAAACAGATTCCATTAATTCTTGATAATCCGACTCACTGCCTACTTTTCCATCAATACCGTAGTATGTAAGATTAAAACTATCATCCTTGATTGTATACTGTATTGTCACTTTCTTAGTAGTACCATTCATAAGGCATTTACCATTAAATTCAACAGTATACTCACCAGTCTCCGATTTAAAGCCCTTCCATTTAGGTTCCGAGAAAAAATCATTAAAAGCTTCTCCATATGTTTTCCCTGGATAGTTGCTGTTATAGGAACTTTTCACACATTCTATATTTATTTTGGCAGGTGAAAAGAAATTTAGATATGTATTAAATCCAAACAATATGAAAATTATGATTATACAGGTTACCTGCCATATACATATCCTTCTTTGTACCTTACATTTTGAAATGGATTTTATATTATTTAAAAAAGTTTTCGCTATTTTCTTACTTGCAACAAAAATAAATAATTTACATCCATTATTATATAAAATCTCTATTTTCTGATTTTTACCAATTAAAAATAAGACTATCATCGTAGCTATTATTGCAATCAGTAACTCTGATCCAAAATCCCAGTTAGATATTCCAATTGCACATACCACCATAATTAGTAGCATTGCTACTATATATAATGGAGAAATGTAAAGTGAAGGACGAATTTCGCTTATTTTATCAAATCCAATATTGGTTTGTTTTCTTTTCTGGGATACATTGATTCCAGTGCCATTTATCTCAACGTATGTACATTGCCTGTGCAGAAAATTTATGCCGAATGATGACCATAGCTTATATTCCTTAGTTTCTTTTTTGTCTACATTTTTTATATTATCTAGTTCTTCCTGCATTGTTTCATTAATATTAATGACATCCACTTTTTTTTGTTCTTCATTCAATACTGTTTTTTTTATTTCAAATCCGCAGTGTGGACAAGTGTCCGCTTTATCAGACACTTGTCCACCACATTCTGGGCAATTCATTAATGCCATATTTTTATCCTCCATGTTTAATAACTATTTTTTCTCACTCTATGTAATTAATATCTAAAGATGACTTAAATGAATAGGGATTTACCTCGCAATACTTTTAATAAGCTACTTTTTCTTTTTAAAATTCTTTGACCCGTTAGTTCCGTATTTTTCTTTTCCAAGTTTTCTTATATCATCCGTTGTAACTGTAAATTTAAGTACAAAAAATACAATCAAATACACAATTAAGTAGTAAATACACCAATTGTAAATAGTTTCATATGTCCCGTTATTTGGCAGTTTAAACTTATAAATCACATAATAAATAAATCCAATAAATAATACAAATGACATATTCCGAAACCATGAATATTTATCAACGCAATATGTCCATTTTGTTATCTTATCTCCATCCGAATCTACTGGATCTCCTTCTTCCTTATATTGTTTTGTATATTGCTCTATCTTTTCATTGGTTGTCACAACATCTTTTTTATTATCTTCCAATATTTCAGAAGATGTAAATTCTCCTTGCTCTTCGATCATTTTATTCCTATTATCAACAGTACTTTGTTTCTCACCTGAATCTATATTTTTGTCCTCAAAGCCACAATGGGGACAATACTTTGCTTTATCCGATACTTTACCACCACATTCTATGCAAATTAATATTGCCATATTTTTTATCTCCAATTTTCAATATTTGATATGTACTTCAATCGAATTTTACTTTTTTACGAATGTGTAGATATTGTCACTTGATAACGATTTTATTGTATATGTGTCCGGATACCAAATATACTGAGCTTTTCCTAAATAAAAGGTATTGTCTAAGCTCAAATTCACCGTTTCATAAGTAACACTACCGTCAAAACTATAAAATGTAATAACCTGATATGTATTATCACTTAACTTTATAACTACTTCCTTTGCACCACTTCGGTAATATGCGCCTTCAAAATTCTTCTTTTCTACTGCTGTTTGTGGTTTATCATTCAATGATATTTTTTTTGAATCTGCTGTCATAATCATTTGTGATAAATCGATGTTAGCTGTACTTGGATATGTGAATTCCAAAGTTGTATTAATTTTTCCATTTGAATCTATTGTTTTGCCGTCATAGCCATTATAACTAGCATTTATACCAACACCATTATTACTTAACGCAAAATTCTTTGATGCATTGAACACAATACTCTTTCCAGTGATATTTTCTATTACACAATCGCATTTCACAGTGATTGTATTCCAATTACTATCTTTAATGGTCCAGGCAAACTTAACTGTTACATTAAAACTGCTGCATCTCACCATTTCTGTTGTGTAATAAGTATTTGTATCTGCTTTTGTACTTTGCTGCGTAGAAGCTTCCTGTTTTGAACTCTTCAGGGTTTCTATTTGCTCAGCTGTAGTATTTTGAACTGACTGCATAATATGGTTATCCCCTTTAAAGAATCCAAAATATACACCAGCCGAGCCTATACAAATAAGAATAACTGCAATAATAATACCAATCCTTATTACTGACATCTTAGATTTTTTATTGCGATTATCCTTATCTGTATTTATTGAATTATTATCATTTATATTATCTGACTCAACTTTTCTATATTTATCACTTTCATTTTTTTCTTGGATATTTTTTTCTTCATTATTGTCAATATTCATTATTCCTGATATTGGATTCCCACAATGTGGACATTTTGTAGCTTTATCGGAAACTTTACCATGACATTCAGAACACTCAATTATCGCCATTATATATCCCACCTCTAAATACATTTTAATTTATAATGTATTTTCTCTTTTTCCTTGTATTTTTTATAATCTTTATAATTTTCTTCATAAAATTCTAAACTAATATGTTCCTTTTTTAAAACTACCAGAATAAATCAAGCCACCCTCTGAATTATAAAGTTTTCCTTTTCCATTATATTCACCAATGCTAAATTCACCCTCATATTGTAAAGTGCCATTTTCAAAATAAAGTTTTCCATCTCCATCATATTCATTCGCTGCAAAATCGCCATCATACTTTACTTTACCGTTAGAATAATATAATATTCCTTTGCCATTTCTACTAGCTATTTTAACAAAAAAGCTGAATGAATACGTGCAATCATAAACCAATTTTCCATTTTCATAATACTTAACATTTCCATCCCAGTTATTAATCGGTTCCCCTTTTGCCTTACCTACATATATTCCATTTTCTGAATTTGACATATTGATACTTGAAATGCCACCATTATTGTAGTCATAACTCTCTGAAATCAAAACGTAATTACATTTTCCATTTATTAAATTTTTAGAAAATTGTCCTTCATAACAAATGGGGTTCATGTAATCAATTACCACATTTTCAAGAGATTTTCCGTTCTTAGAATAATAATTTAACAAATCACTATATGCACTAGAATTAATATTACGGCTACCATATTCAGAAAATACAATCCCATATCCATCATACATACCATCTTTAAATTCTCCAAAATACATTCTCTCTTGTACATCAATTGTAGAACCATCACTTTTTGTAATACTCAAATCTTGTAAAACAAGGCCCACTCCGTTAGGTTTACCATTTGCAATTTCACCATAGTAACAAAAATGCGTACAACTTTCTGAATATGTAAAATAAGCATCATCTTTGTTTTGATTATTTAATGTTAAATATTGTATATTATAGTCATCTTTCTTGTAGTTCTCGACTTTATCGCTCACGTTAAACTTATTAATAGCTATATTGTTTTCTGCTACATATTTTTCTAATGTTACATCTTCCAATCCCATTATTTTATTTAAAGTACCATTTTCGTCATTCGAGGCTAATAAGAAACTAAAATCATCATTTTTATTTACAATAGACGTTTTAACTTTATCAAAAAATGTACCAATAATTGAATTACTACCAAAAATACTCGTAACATTTATTTGGAATATACCAACTACAATAACGCCTACAATTATTATAATTATTAATTTACTAATAATTCTTTTTGATTTATTAAGCCAATCTGACGCCAAGCCAAGTATACCCAATATACAAATCACTGCCCAGGCTTTCGTAAAAAAATTTGACCAGTCCTTATAATTAATAAACACAAGCGTTCCAATAAAAAATAAGATTGTAAAAATATCGCCTTTATCAAACCTATCTTTTTTTTGATCAGCCATGTTTTGTCTGTCATTTTCTTCATTACTTTTAGCATTTCCACTCTTTAAGTCATTTACATCATCATCTTCTTTATCATAATAATCCTCATCATTAGGATCATATCGATTCCTATCTTCGCTATACTGATTTTTCATTAATTGATCATACTCTTGTCTCTTTTTCACATTTGATAGCATTTCATATGCTTCATTGATTTCAAGCATCTTTTCTTCATGATTAACCGAATCACCTTTAATATTATCAGGATGATATTTTTTCACTAAACTCTTATAAGCAGCTTTCACTACTTCTTCAGAAGAATTAGGAGAAATTTCTAAACTTTCATAATAATTTTTCATTTGTTCCCCTCACTTTACAAAAATCGGAATTAAAGTAATAACCAATAATGTCCTTATTTGTAATTTTGTGTCAATTATAGCAATACTTTGGTATTTTGTAAATAGACTTTTAATGAGATATAATTCTTATTATATTAAAAAACTTGGAGGTATTTATGTTTGGTGAACAATTGAAAACTTTAAGAATTTCACACAGTCTAAATCAAGTTGATTTAGCAAAAATGCTTAATGTTTCAAAACAAACAGTAAGTAATTGGGAAAACTCCAATATTATGCCTTCTGTTGATAAACTACGTGAGATTGCTATTTATTTTTCGTGTTCAACTGATTACTTACTTGAATTAAATGAGAATAATTTTCTTATAGAAACAAGCGATATAACAGCTGAACAGATTGCACACATACAGCAGCTTATAAAAGATATACAAGAAATAAATAAGCGGATAAAAAATAAGAGCTGAGCGCATTAAAGTGCTCAGCTCTATAGTTTTAATTAGAAATTCAAATATAATATTTCATTTTACTCTGTATTAAAATATTCAATCATAATGGGTAGTTTAATTAAATAAATTCACTATTTTTAGGAAGTAGATAACTATTTAAAATATCCGATGTATTAGATTCTCCAACCATCCCCATATTAATTTCACTTTTTCTACAATATAGTCAATGTTAATCTATATTTTTTATCTTTTTTCTCTTTTTTCCTATCCAATTCAGAGTTAATATAATTCATATGCCAGCTAAACTTTTGTCGCATCCGTTCATCCCAATGGCTTTCTAGCTCTTCTTTCATTAACTCAAAGCCTTTCATCAACCTTTCTCCACAATAATAGCAATTATTTAAATAATTAAGATACATCAAATCATCAAAGTCTTTACGCATATATTCACTTAATACACTATCATTTTTAATTTCACTTATAACATTTGAATCAAGAATAACACGTGGATATATTGCCACCTTATCTTCCAAAAAATATGATTTTACCAGGGCTTCACCCCATACCATGACTTCATCAATAAATAATTGACCAATTGTAATCCCTCCACGCAACATCCATCCAACACTGTCACTTGCCGCAAGTTCTTGAAAATGTGCTGCACATGATAACAAACAATTTATATCTTCTAATCTGTTTTCTTCTGATATCTTTTTTGCAATAATAATATTATCTGAGAATATTTTAAATTGTATTTCCTTATTTTCTTTAATTTTAATTTCTCTTGTAAGATTCATGGAAAATGTATATAAATTATGCAATTTATTCATGAACACTTCTTGCTTTTCCATATCTGACTTTATCCTTGAAGTGACTCCTAAAAGATCAAAATATGCAACGATATATGTATCTGTTTTTCTATCATAGGAATCCTTATTTTCATTTACCATCATATTGTCATTTTCTCCATATTATTAACAGTTCTTTAATTTCACTGCCAAATTTATCTCTTATTTTTATCAGTCTTTTAGTAACATATCTTAATTTACACTCTTGATTAGATATCTGTTTGGTATATCTGTGATTAAATTTAACTTTAGCCAAATGAAAATATCTCGATCTTTCAATTAATTAATCAAGTCACCTTTCCACCATACAACTGTCATAGAAATATCACTCTTCTACAGTATTATCCACACAATCAGCGACAGCCGACGAATATTTATAAATATATATTTGTAGCTAATAATAAAGTACTTTTATCCATTCAAACATTAACATTATGTGACTTGTATAATTTGATTTCGTTTGAAGAGAAGTGTTTATAATATTCTTTTTGATAAATGTAATTTCTCTGCTAAAAGGTCTTTATTGAATCCTATTTGTACAAATTCATAAGAAGCGGTTCCATCGGGCGAGAAAATGCTAACGTCATTTTGTTTGATAAAAATTGGTGTTTTAATTGCTCCAATATTCATTTTAATCCATTCATTGTTTCCTATAGGCTTGTCCCAAAAATCTTGAATTGAAACCTTTGCTCCCTCTGCAATTTTATTCAAATACTCGACTGTATTATCGCTAGAATCTAGTTTTGTGGGGAAGTGCAAAACATGGTTTTCACGCAACCACTTTATTGGTTCGTTAATTTCAGTACGATTAGAATAAATCAGTATTATTTCAGAGTGTGGATGTAAGCCGTTCCAACAAAGCATTTTGTATTTATCAATTAATTTCTCAATACTATCGTCAATTCCGCCATCTACAATAAATCTGTTATACAAGTTTCTAAATGTGTTAATTGTATCATCTAAATTCAAATTATTAATTACATTGAGATCTTGTTTATCCTGTAAGACTTCATCAAATAAGTTCTCCAATTGAAAAGCATTTAGCTGGTTACAATTATCATCAAGAGAATTCAACATATGTAATGCCAACTGCATATGTTGAGCACTTCCACTGTCCAGCAAGCTCATGAGGCAGCCACTAACATTCATCATTTTATTTAGTAAAGCTAGAAACTTCATAGGTAACTGATATGTTCTCGTAGCACTTCTTATATCTCTAATAAAACTATATATAATTTCTCTATCGTGTTCGTTATACTTTTTGTCAGCTATCGGAACCGTGAAGAACCTAGGTTCTGTCCAGCAAAATTTATCCCTTAATATGCTACTGTACATTTTATCGTCGTATGGTGCCACCGCTGGAATAACTAAGTTGTATGCACACCATTGGCTTGGCCACATGCTTGTATCAACACAAGTGAAATATGAAATACCTTGTACTGTTGAATTATTACGTTGAACCCACTGCATAAGCATTTGAGGGATAATGTATTCTTGCTTGTATGGAACCTTACCACTCTGATTCACAAAAGAACAAGCTAATATCAAAGGATAGCTCTTCAAATACTTAGTAACTACTTCTAACCAAAGATCAAAATGATTATACTTTACAGATGCCCCCCCAATTGCATATTTCGTCTGGCGAATACAATGAGAGAAATTGTAGTTCCTCGTCAACCAAGCGATTTTCAAAAATAGTATCATAGCTATGCTCAAACTGATATTCAGAATAATAGTATTTTTGCGGATATCCGCATTCCTGCCAAGCTAACGGAAGCATTGTTGATAAATACAAACTTGGGAAACCCGCTAAACTAAATCGTTCGTTATTAGAATATGCCCGCTTAGAAAGCGGGATATGGAAAAGTTCATCTGCATTCTGCGAAATAGTGTAGGATTCATATTCAGAAGGCCTAACCCTGAAATATTGATAGCCTGGCGTAATGCGAAATCTTGTCCAGAAAGTGTGCTCTTTAGTAGTTATTTGAACGTGGTCATCAATCGAACCGATAAATATATCATCTTTTATTCTGCTCATTAATATATCAAATTCTTTTTGAGCAGTTTTTATATCCGCATTTTCGTAGTACTTAATTATATTAAGGATAGAGTCTATATTAAGTTTAGCTATGTCACAAATCTCAGCTAAATTCTTATTAATTTTTTCTTCTTGAATAGCATTAAATTCTTTACCATTACATTGATAAAGAAGTAATATGAAGGTATCTGCCTCTTCTCTAAACTTGTCAGAAATAACAAAATCATTGTTAAAATATCTCTTAGGCAATGCAATTTCTCGCATCAAATTTTCTATTTTCGATTCCATATAACTCCTTCTTTCAGTTGGTCAGCTTCCCATTATTGCTACCACAACCAATTATATCAAAAGCAAATAGTCTTATTCTATCCAGGTATTATCTTATTAATTTAAAATAAAAAACGTCGTAAATTCAGCTTTATATTACCATGAAGTTTGAACAGGTTACAGTCTTTATCCTATTTTATCCCCTCACTCGTAGAAGTTTAAATATACCCAGCCAATACTCCATTTCAGAATCTGGATTTTCTTTGAATTTGACGCCATGTTTTACATTTCGATAAAGTGCAACCATCAACGACAGCTTACTTTCGTTGAGCACCATAGGTGTGCTAATGACCTTGAACGGTTTTTTCTTGGCCTGCATAATGGTAACCTTTTCGCCATCAGATGCCACATGAAACCACTCAATTTCATATCCTGTTTCTGGCATTGTATGAACATCACGTGGATTTTCCTGGAACTCTTTTAACATTCGCCGCCACTCTTCCCCTCCACTCGCACGGTAGTTAAGCATTCCAAGAAAATTACCTGAAGCAAAACTCTCTGTCTCCTTATCATATTCTCCAATTCCTTTCGCATCCATATCAACCCAATTAAGTTCTGAACGCTTGGCCAATCTCTGCCTATTTTGGATTCTACAAATTTCTCCACGCACATGGCGATTATCTCTTTCTGCATCAAATTCTTCAACTCGTTCACTTGCGATTCGAATAAAGGTGTCATAATCCTTGCACTTATTAATGTTAATATATTTGAGTTTTTCTTCCTCTGCAAGAGCATCCTGATTTTTAATAATCTTTTTTAAGTCACCAATCTTCATAGCGCTGATCACATGATTTTTCAAATCAAGGAAAGCTTCCATCTTCATAATTATATCTTCCATTGTCTTTTTATTTGCTTCTTCATAGGCTTTTATGGTTTCTGTTCGCATCAAACCTCCACGATAGCGTCTAATTATTTCTTCCATTTTTCCATATTGTGCTTTCATAATAATCTACCATCCTCATTTCTTTTTAATCTTGCTATCTATTGAAATATTATATTTACTATTATTCTATTATAAAACAAAAGTCTTACAATATATACCATATTATAAGTTTATTTTAACAATATCATCTATACGACAATTCAAAACACCACATAATTTCACCAAAACATTCATTGTGACTGGTCGGTTATTTTTCATTCTTGCCAATGTTGCTCCTGATACTCCAGATTGCTCTGACAATTCCTTCTTACTCATATTTTTATCAATTAGCATTTTCCAGAGCTTATTATAATTATATTCCATTACTTGATTCCTCCTTATCTTACATAACAATTCATATTTGATCCAGCAGCCTTGAAAAACACATTTTGGCCAAATTTTATATTACACACAATACCAGTTATCTCTTTTAATTTTTCCCGTAGTAATATGTATGCCTTATTGTTATCGCAAAAATTCTTTCCAGTTGCATATGAAACTGAATTAAGTATAAAAACAGTTTCCTTTCTTCCATCAGTATTTTCTGTTATCAAATATATCAATTGATAATTCTGCGACAAATAAACTTTGATTTGTTCAGCTACATTCACCACAAAGGCTTCTGACATTCCTTGATCAAAGGTAATCGAAAAGCAATGTACTAGTAAACTTATATTCTTACAAAAAGTTCTGTGAGTCATTTCGAAACCACCCACTATAGATTCAACACTTCTCGTAATCACTCCATAGCCACCTCTATACTTGATTTTATCTGAATTCCAACATAATGAAATAAAGCTCTCTAGCTCGCTTCTATTCCTTATTTGTTCTCTATAAACATTAAACTCCATTATCCACTTCCTCCTACTTCAGTAAACTGATAATATTTTCTATATCTGCATTCAATGTATTTCTGACCTTTTTATCTTTTGTTTCTTTTAGATGCTCAATTAAGCCTATGAGTATTACATTTAGAGTTGGTCTATTAATTCTGTATTCTACGGAATCTAACATAATACTTCTTATATAGGCCGACTTGGACATATTTTGTTCTGCAGCATTCTTTGCGATTTCATTATTCATTTCTTCTGGCATAGAAACCGGAACCACTTTGTTTTTTTTACCATTCATTAATTAATACCTCCATATGTGAAACTTAGCTTTCTGCTATTATAAATATGTTGATTAAATAATCACTAATTTTCACATATGAGAGATATCTTTATACAACATAAAATATTTCTAACTATTTGGCCAATCTTTAGCCTTCTTTCTCTTCAAGGCCCAATTATATTTTGAGCAGGACTCTAAATATTCTTTTAATTTATAATACATTTCTCCAGAATCATACAATCTACTTCCATCTACATACGAAACTGTATTTACTGTAATATGAATATGTAGATATTCATCCACTCTATGTTTCGATCCATTATGTATTACTGCAAACACCTGAAATCTATCTTTAAAATAATCAATCACTAATTTCATAACATCTAACACTTCTTCATCATAATTAATCTCCTTATTTTCAAAGCCAATGACCATGTGACATATTCGTTTTCCTCTTTCCTGCATAAAAACTTTCTGCACAGCCATGTATTGATTAGCAACAATATAAGGATTGTAAGAATATATATTTCCCCTATAAGATAAATCATTATCACAATATGGCGACCACATATAATTCAACACAATGTACACAGCATCTTCGTTTTTATAACCATCTGTTATCGCGATAAGATTTGCCATATTTGTTCAATCCTTTCATGTGCGTTATTAAATAACAATCGATCTTTTTCAGATAAATTATCTTCTATACTTTTTAAATCTTTATCAAGTTCCAATAATTCATGCAATAGCTCTACTAGACTATATCTCTTATCACATACCTGATGAACCATAGCCTTTAATCCTTGTGACATATTAAGTTCTCCTCTAAAATTATTAAACATCTCCATTTCTTCTAGACTTACATTTCTTGATACAATTTGTCCCATTTGTTATACCTCCATTATTGTTTTTACTTATTAGTTATTGATTATGTAATTTTCTATACATGTATATATTTTATATACAGTATGTGTATATCTATAGAGTAGTTATATTGTATATAGAAGTTATATCTATATAATAGCTATACTCTTATTCTATTAATAACTAGTATTATAATAAAATAGCAAGTAGGGAAATTCAATTCACTGCTTTACATTACTGTTAGTATCTTTTTATATAATTTTGATTACCTAACGTACAACAAGCACTTTTTTACTTTAGTTAGATTTTGTAACACATGTGAAATAACAATGCAAACATTAATATAATATAAAATATAAGGAGGATTTAATCATGAATAATTCAATGAACGACTACATGACAGCAAATAATGCTGATTACAACACATCAACACTTATGACTTCAGATGAAGTTGCAGATTACTTAAAGATAGGAAAAAACCGTACCTACGAGTTACTACGCTCACGTAAAATCAAAGCATTTAGAATTGGCACTGTATGGCGTGTATCAAAACAGGCTATCGATGACTATATCAGAGAAGCGTCTGGGATGAAAAAATAAGATTTTCACTTTTCATATATTCATTATAAAAAAGTAAGAAAGAGCACCTCAAATTGAGATGCCCCCTTACAGACTAAAATATTTTACTATGCTAATTATTTATTTCACCTTTTCAATTTTAAATTCATGCTAATTCCTTCAAATAGCTCTGTATATTACAAATCTGTAATATACAGAACTATAGAAATAAAGTAGCCCTCTCAAGAGCTCTGTAAGCAGTTTTTATTTGATCTAGGTATTAGTTTATGCCTATAGTCTAAAGCATTTCAAATTAGCCATATTAATTTCAAAACAGAAAGAACTATGAGAAATTTAGGAAGAACAGTGCACACATTACAGGACTATGTCTTACCTATCATGTCAGCGATCTCTAGCACTACGTAAGCTTGTTGATGTTATGCGTGAGGTCCACATAACTCATACTATGGTTTTACCTGACATTCTTTAGGTATCACATCATCTCTAATAGCTTTAAATACAGGTTGTCTTAATGAATCTTTTGTATTTGGCATATATTCAACCACACATACTAATGTTGGCTCTAGCCATGTTACATCATCATTACTAGAAGGGGTTAAATTAAATGGTGAATCATTTGTTATTTTACAATTATATATTCTTAAGAAATCTTGCTTTACACCAAATGATACATTTCCTTTATAAATTAACACATCACCTTTAAACTGTCCTAATGTCAATGTATTTTTCTCTTTATTATATCCGCAAATAACAAAATCTTCATCTGCCATCCTTTTGAATTTCACCCAATCATTGGTACGCTTATCAAAATAGTATTTAGAGTCTTTTCTTTTGGCAACTACCCCTTCTAGTTGATTCTGGTCTGCAATATTAAATAATTCAATTCCTTTCTCCTGTATAAACCTTGAAATTGCAATATCTTTATTTTCCACTAATACATCTTGCAATATCTTTTTTCTTTCTATTAATGAAAGGTCTGTTATCGTCTTGTTATTATAATAAATAATGTCATAAGCAACAAAAGAAGCAGGATATTTATTATTTTCCAGTTGAATTTTAAATGTATCAGTCAGCAAAGTACGTCTTTGCAATTCGTAAAAATCTGGAACCCCATTTTTAAGTACTATTAGCTCACCGTCTAAAATACATTTGTTTTTTATTTGATTATTAATTAATTGCAGCTCCGGAAATCTAGGGAGTAATTTCATATTTCGTTTATTTCTTAAATCCGTTTCAAAATCATCAAGGTATGCAATACATCTAATCCCATCCAGTTTTAATTCATAAATCCAATCATTTGAATTAAATGGATTCATCATATCTTTTATTAGCATTGGTTTAATTGCTTTTTCTTCAAAAAGATCTATCATGCAGTACTCTTCTTATTCTTCACTGTTTTAGTTTTTGCATTTGGACTATTTGTTAATTCGAGACTGCGCTGTAATGCCTCCATAAGGTCAATAACATTATTTTGTTCTCCATTATCCACACTAATAATTTCTTTACCTTGAATTTTTGTCATAATTGCCTCGCGTAATCGGGTTTGATACTCATCCTTAAATTCAGCTGCATCAAATGGCTTAGTCATATTTTCTATTAACATCTTTGCCATATCTAATTCATTCTTATCTAACTTCATCTTTGGAATTTTTTTAGGAATCTCTACAATCTCATCTTGATAAAATAATGTCTTAACAATAATTCCTTCATCTGTTGGGTATAATACTATAAGATTTTCCCTGGTACCAATAACTGTTTTAGCAATAGCTACTTTCTTTTGACTTAACAATGATTGTCGTAATAATTCAAAGGCTTTTTCTGCCCCTACATCAGGTAATCCATAATAATCATTTTCGTAAAATATAGGATCTATTTCAATCATTTTAGCAAACTGAATGATGTGAATTGATTTGTCCCTTTTTGTTTTGATTTTCTCTAGTTCGTCATCAGTCATAATAACATATTTATCTTTTTCATATTCATAACCTTTTATTATATCACTTGTCGTAACCTCTTTATTACAGTGACTACAGTACTTCTTATATTTAATCCGAGCCTTACTTTCTTTATCTAATTGATTAAAGTGTATATCATTATCTGTCGTTGTTTTATACATTCCAATCGGAATCAATACTAATCCCATAGATATTGAGCCTTTGTGTGCTACTGCCATATTGTTACCTCCATAAGTATTTTTCTTATTATGTGTAATAAAAAATAATTTATAAGGAAACTATTTGTATATCTTAATATACATAATCTAAAACCACCCGAACACATAATTGGTAATCGATGAAGTATCAATAAAAGCTCCTTGTACAGATAGGAGCCTTTATTGATACTTATAAAATTATTTTCAAACCTCATGTATACTCCCGCATTTAAGCAGGGTAATAATTTAATCCTATTCCTTTTATAAACCGCGTACTGGGTAGCAAATATAATTCGTACCTGTGCCTTTTTACTATTTTTTGAATATAAAAAAGCCACCTACATTGCTGAAAGTTTCTTGATTAGTGATTTATTTTTCTTGATTTATATTGTTGTTTATTACTCTTAAAAATGAAATAATCGCACCAACTCAATACAATATATAAATGCTAATATATTTAGAATTTATATTATATGTACCTCTTTATCGTTATTATTTTCAATTGTATACTCTACAGCCTCTCCTAATTGTATTAACAAATTAATCCCAAGTATTGATTTAAGTGCATGTTCTTTAGTTCCAAAGTTCAATTGATCTCCATGGCAAATTTTATTTCTAATCGGCTGATGATTCCATATTTCTTTACTTTCTGTTGATGACAAGATGATTTTACGGAAATATTCTGTTATTGCTTCCCAAAGTAAATTCCCCGTATCTGGAATAAATGCTACTTGATGTAATTTACCTTTTTCTGAATTAATATTTTCTGGTTTAATATCACATTGTAAAGCAATAAATTTTTTATCATCTTCAGAAATCACTATTCCATTATCCTTCGCAAAGGAATTAATATCGATGATTACACCGTATAATTGGCACATCATTATTGATGTAGTTGCATAATATTTTTTATTAAAATATAATTCTTTACTTTCTTCAAATATAGACATTCTAAATTTGTTTACACATTTCGAAAATTTCCAAGCATTAAACATTTCATTTATACAATTATCATCAAAATGTTCATATATAATCTTTTCTATGTCATCCTTTTCTTTTTCTGCAGCAATTATTTTTTTTTGAAATTCTAAGTTCCTTTCCATAAAAATTGGCCATTTATATTTTCTCGCAATCATAAGGTATTGAATTCCAATACTAGTTTCCTCTGAAACGCTAATATCAATTATGGGTAATTTTATTTCTGATATCGTCCGAGCTAATTCCTCTAAAACTTTATGACCTTGATCAACACAATTTCTAATACTTTCACTAAAATCAGGGAACTTATATTCCATCCTATTTACCTCCTGTGAATAATCATCATAATATTATACTTGGTCTCCAACATATTCTTTCAAATGATCTATCCATATCAGTAGTAGCTAATATCTTTTTTTCATGATTTAATTCAATTAATAAATATTTTACTTTCATAATGTTCTTATGACTTTTAAATTTTAAAATATGATTTATCACATCAGCTGTAGTAGGTAATTTATCAATCATATAACAGGGTGCATAAAATTCAAATATATAAGAGAAAATACTATATTTCAATTTTTCTGTATTTTTTATTTTCCATTGCCATGCGAAAGAAAAAGCCACAATTGAAATTGAAATTATTGAAATCACTAAGCCTATACTATCCATGAAGAACCTCCATTAAAATAATATACTTTCTCAGAATCACTTACTCCTTCTCGTCCATATTCAGGACAACATGTTATTACCATATAATTTTACTCCCCTCTTATGAAAATCTTTCAAATTACGCAATATATGAAATTGCAATTCTAGTATGTTTTTTCACTTTCATCCTTCATTTTATGTATTAAATATACATTTTGTCCTATTATTTATCTATTCTAATATTTTTGATAGCAACATAACCATCAATATCCCTATCATTTTCAACATCAGTATATAGTATTTTATAAAAATATCTAGTACCTTCATTATCAATTACAATTTTAGTATTTTGTGGAATGACATATATCTTTTGAGAATGACTTGTAGGATTGACATAAATATTCGTGTTGTTTATGGTGATGGCAGATTTTGAGGTCATACAATTTAATAAAAATGCTATCACAATACCTATAATTGTTACTAATATAGGATGCTTCATTCCCCATTTTTCTGCACATTCCATATAATCTTTTGTAATGAACTTACTTTTTACAACAGTGTTTATATCATCTGTGAATTCACTGATTTCATCAAAACTAATTTCATCACTATCTTTAGTAATATATCCGTTCTCATTCTTATTAATATTTAACGAATCTAAAACATTTATAATGTTTTCAGTAGTGATACTGGGCGAAAATATACTATCGTTGTAATTATTATATATTGCTAATTTCCCAATATTTTCTAACATCTTACGATATTCAGAAGAGTCAAACTTTACATAAAGATCAGTTATATATTTACTAAGATTCTCTGATAATTTAATATAATTATTTACAAAATTACCAGCCCCTTCAGCTAATGGTACGATAGATTTTGATAATAGCAAAAAACTTTCTACCATAGATTTACTTAATCCAGCATATTTATTGCCATATAACAAAATTTCTTTATCTTTCATTCTCTAACCTCATTTTCATAAACACTCATCAAATAATTTTACATCTTAATGGACAAGAAGTAAACCCAATATGGTAATTTGAATAATTTTTGATAACTTAGAAAATACATTAAAAAGACACCTGCTTGCTGCAAGTGCCTTAAAAATAAATCATTTTATTCCTTGTTTTCTCTTTCTTCATATGTTCGTAATACTTTTTTGCTTGGTTCCTCAATTCCTAATTCATCTTTTTGTATATAATACATCATCTCATTAATTTCTTTACGTAATTTACTAATATTTGTCGCTAAATAGCCATCTTGTCGACATCCTGTTTTTTCATAAGTACGACCTTTTTCAAGATTATGCATTATGTGATCAATTTCACTTATGTAATAACTATAATTAGATGTTATATTATTCATTTTCTTATTTACTTTTACACTCATTTTTATCCCCCCTATAATTGTTTTCCAACATTATATATCTAATGAAAAATATCACAAGAAGTAATACGATTTGACTTTGAAGTCGTGTAATATCGTTTCTAGTATTCAGGTAATTCCCCTAAATTGTCCACTTTTTTAGTGTTATTTTTTGTTCTTATAAATTTTCCTTTATCCTCTGTATAAACTATAACCTTTGAACCTCTGTCCCACTCACCTTTATCATTTTTGATTAGTGTAGTAACCTTATCACCACAATCAATTCTTAAGATAATGCTTTCTTTTGAAAAAGTGTGTTTAATACCATCAGTATGTTTTTCACCAGCATCATTCTCTATAATTTCGAATGCATGTACCTCTTCAATTTTCGAATGATCATCATTATAATGAACTTCACAAATACCATAATCAGCCAATTTTTATCCCCCTTGATTTTTATAAGATAATAGTACATCCAATAGTATAAGATGTAAAGACATATTCTACCAATAATAATTGTATAATCTTAAGTTTCGATTACTAGTATATTGCAATTTCATATATATTATAGAATTATACGGTTAAAGTAACACTCTACAAGCCTTTGTGAGCCTTTGTGAGCCTTTGTGAGCCTCTATTATTCTATATAGGTATTAGTTTTTGTGTCTACAATATGAAGTGATTTATATGATGTCATCTAATTGATATGCCTCTGTATTTAAGCATTAAAATAAGAACACTAATTAGCTGTATTTCTACAATCAAATAATGCTCTTATTTTAGTGTTTATATCACATTAAGTTTTTCTCATTTTTACGCCATTAGTTAATTTAGTTTACGCCATTATTTACGCCAAAATATTAATAATTTACACCAATTTACGATAAGTTACGATATGCCTTAATTGCAAAAAAATAGCCAAACCCAACAAAACATCACTGTTTATAAGGGTTTGGCTATCTGTTAATTTCGCTTTTTTAGTTACTTAGCGTAATCAATTGCTCTTGATTCACGAATAACATTCACTTTAATCTGTCCAGGATATTCAAGTTCAGATTCAACCTGCTTTGAAATATCTCTAGCTAAAAGTATCATATCTGTATCGCTAACAACTTCTGGAACTACTAAAATACGAACTTCTCTACCCGCCTGAATGGCAAATGACTTTTCAACCCCTTTGAAAGAGTTGGCAATATCTTCTAATTGTTTTAGTCTGTTTGTATAAGTTTCTAACGTTTCCCTTCTTGCGCCGGGTCTAGCAGCAGATATTGTATCAGCTGCTTGTACAATACAAGCGATTAAAGATTCAGGTTCAACGTCACCATGATGTGATTCTACCGCATTAATAACAATGGCTGATTCTTTGTATCTTCTACATAAATCAACACCAATTTGAATATGTGAGCCTTCCATTTCGTGGTCAACAGCTTTACCAATGTCATGTAATAAACCAGCTCTTTTAGCCATTTTAATATCGACACCAATTTCCCCTGCTAATAATCCAGAGAGCTGAGCAACTTCGATAGAATGCTTTAACGCATTTTGTCCGTAGCTTGTTCTGAACTTCATCTTTCCTAATAATCTAACTAGTTCTGGATGTATTCCATGAACGCCAACCTCTAGGGTTGCAGCTTCACCTTCTTCTCGTATTAATACTTCGACTTCTTTTTGAGCTTTTTCGACCATTTCTTCGATTCTTGCTGGATGAATACGTCCATCAAGAATAAGCTTTTCAAGTGCGATTCTTGCAACTTCTCTTCTAATAGGATCAAAACCTGATAACACAACTGCTTCTGGCGTATCATCAATAATCAATTCAACACCTGTCAAAGTCTCTAAAGTACGAATATTACGTCCTTCTCGACCAATTATGCGGCCTTTCATCTCATCATTTGGAAGCTGAACAACTGAAATTGTTGTTTCTGCTACATGATCTGCAGCACATTTCTGTATTGCAGTTACAACATATTCCTTTGCTTTCTTGTCTGCTTCTTCTTTAGCTCTGCTTTCTAATGTTTTAATCATTATAGCAGTATCATGTTTAACTTCATCTTCAACAGTTTTCAAAAGATACTCTTTTGCCTGTTCGGAGGTTAATCCTGAAATTCTTTCTAGTTCCTGTTGCCTTTTTTGCTCAAGTTCTTCAACCTGTTGTTTTTGCTTACTAAGATCTTCTTCTTTCCTAGTAATATTTGCATCACGTTTTTCAACTGTTTCCGTTTTTCTATCAAGAGTTTCTTCTTTAATAAGTATACGTTTTTCATAACGTTGTACTTCAGCACGTCTTTCTCGTGTTTCTTTCTCAAGCTCATTCTTAGTCTTAATTGACTCTTCCTTTGCTTCCAAAAGCGCTTCTCTCTTCTTCGTTTCGGCAGTTTTTAGTGCATCGTCTATTATATCCCTTGCTCTATCAGTTGCACTTCCAATTTTAGCATCACTAACCCTCTTTTGAATAGTTCCTGATATAATCCAAGTAATAGGTGCGACTACAACAAGTGTGACAATTATAGAAATAATAATTATAATTAGCACAGGAGCACCTCCTTATTTAATTTTCATTGTACAAATATACAATAGTTAAATATTATACTTTTTTGGACATTATGTCAAGCAAAGACTGTATTAATTCAGCTTCATTTATTAACAATTTCACTAATTACACCATTTATTAAGTCAATTCGAAATCCTCGTCTCGTCAAATAACCTAAAAGCTTTGATTTATCTTCTCTAGTTATATTAATTATGTCTACTTTACGCTTGGAAATGAGCTTTTCTATCAACTTACTTTCACTGTTTTCATTGTTATCGCTATTTTCATAATATTCGTCGCAAACTTCGGAAATCAAATCTTTATCTAGTCCTTTTTGTAGAAGCAAATTTTTGATTTGATACCTACTTTTTGAGACACTTTTAAAGTTAACATAGTTTTGTGCATATCTTCTATCATCTATATATCCATAACTTTTAACATACTCAATTGCAATACGAATAGAGTCTTCCGGATAATATCCTTCTTTAAGCTTTCCTCTAAGCGAATGCTCTGTAAGATCTCTATCCTTCAATAAATTCATTGCTCTAAGTTTTGCTCTTTTAGGCAAGATTTCATTCACAATCTCATCATAGATTTCCTTATCAATAGGCAAATCTTTTTTTATTTTGTACTTTCTAACTTCACCAACATATAATGAAAATGCTGAATCATAATTAATATATATTCTTCTTTTTTTCTTATTAATCTCAACTATTTCAGTAACTAAATATATCTCATCATTATCCATCTTATATTTTCTGCTTTCTTTGATTTTGCTTAATTATGAATTTTAAAAATGCTGTAGGTGAAGTATTATATTATACTTCACCTACAGCAAGCTTTTTGCGACAATTTCAGAAGACTTATAACGTATGTTTCTAATAACTATTTGTCAGCAGCTTTTTTCTTAGTAGGTGGTGTTTCTGCGGCTACTTTAGCAGGTGATGCTTCTGTGGCATCTTTTGCATTTTTATCTGGTGCCGGTTTTATCTTTCCATCTTCACTAATTCCATAATGTGCCTTTACTTTCGCTTCAATTTCACGCATTATATCTGGATTCTCCTTCAGATAAGCTTTTCCGTTCTCACGTCCCTGACCAATTTTACCGTCATTATAAGCGAACCAAGCTCCACTCTTTTGAACAATTCCAACATTAGAAGCCAAATCAAGAATATCTCCTTCTTGTGAAATCCCATGTCCAAACATAATATCAAATTCTGCTTCTTTAAATGGAGGCGCAATTTTGTTTTTTACAACTTTAATTCTGGTTCTATTACCAACTACTTCACCATTCATCTTTAAAGTTTCGATTTTTCTAACGTCAAGTCTAACGGAAGCATAGAACTTAAGAGCTCTACCTCCGGATGTTGTTTCTGGACTACCAAACATAACGCCAACTTTTTCACGAAGCTGATTAATAAAAATTACTACGCAGTTATTTTTACTTACAACTGGTGTTAGCTTCCTTAAGGCTTGTGACATAAGACGTGCTTGAAGACCAATATGTGAATCACCCATATCTCCATCGATTTCGGCCTTTGGTACAAGTGCAGCGACTGAATCAATAATTACGATATCAATTGCGCCAGAACGTACCATCGTCTCAGTGATTTCAAGAGCTTGCTCTCCACTATCTGGCTGTGAAATATATAAATTATCAATATCAACGCCTATATTCTTAGCATAAACGGGATCAAGAGCATGCTCTGCATCAATAAATCCTGCAATTCCGCCACGTTTTTGAATTTCGGCAACCATATGTAATGCAACTGTTGTTTTACCACTTGACTCAGGTCCATATACTTCAACGACTCTTCCTCTTGGGATTCCACCAAGACCCAAAGCAATATCTAAACTTAATGAGCCTGTTGGAACGGTTTCAACATTAAGATTAATATTAGGATCTCCTAACTTCATTATAGAACCTTTACCAAATTGTTTTTCAATATTAGATATCGCTACGTCCAGTGCTTTTAATTTATCTTCTCTTAACATATATCCCTCTCCTTAAATAATCCATATTGCGAACAGCTGTTCGCTTTCTTTCATAACTATATTATATTTTCTGCTATGTGTCAAGAGTTTTACGAATATTTGTTCGAATAATTTACAGCACATGACTGGTAGGGAAAAATTATTCAAAATGGAATTTGATATCCTGCTCTTAACCCATTTTATAACTTACAATTTCACTATATCATATAAATGTTATTACGTAAACTACTTTATTTAATATCATAAATTTTACATTATCTATTTTCCACATGTATAAAAATAAGCCATATAGTATCACTTAACTTGAAAGTTTCCATGATTAAAATATAGCTTAATTTAAATATACTTCTCAAAAATAATTATTGCCAAGCGTTTATATATTGTTCTTCTAGTCTTTGCTTATTATCTTTGTTTCTAGCATAAAACGAATACATTAGTAACTTTCATACAAGCCAATGAGAAAGCAAATATAAAGTGATAATTTTAGGTTCCGTTACTTCAAGCACCTTCTAAGAAGATCAAGTGCCTTAGTAACCGATTGGTCTCTGACCTTTTGTCTATTTCCATTGAAATTATATTCTTTTACGACAACATTATCTTTGTAACAGCAAGCAATATATACAAGACCTACTGGCTTATCTTCTTCCGCATTAGGACCAGCAATACCAGTTATTGCGATTCCTATATCTGCATCCGCTTCAATAATACCGCCTTTTGCCATTTCGATAGCGACTTCTTTACTGACAGCACCGAACTGTTTTAAAGTTGATTCGTTGACATTAACTAATTTCATCTTTGACTCATTAGCGTAAGTAATGAAACCTTGTTTTAAAACTTGGGAAACACCACTAACGTTAATTAATCTTCCTGCCAATAAACCACCTGTGCAAGACTCAACTGTAACTACTTGAAGTTTTTTGTTGATAAGTTCTTTAACAACGACATCTTCTAACTCTTCATTTTCATTTGTACTATATATATTATCCTTAAATCTATCTTTTAATGTTTCCACTATTGGCTCTACCATTTTTTTAGCAGATCCTAAGTTTTTTGCTTTAGCAGTAATACGTATATGTGCTTCGCCTGTTTTTGCATAAGTTGCAATTGTTGGATTCGTCTGACCATTAATCAAATCAAGGACTAGTGTTTCAACTTTGCTTTCTCCAACTCCACATATTTTAACCATCATGGAATATAGTATTTCCGGTTGCAATTTATTTAAATACACGGTAACTGATTCTTCAAACATAGGTATCATTTCATTAGGAGGCCCTGGCAATAAAATGATAGATTTACCATCTTTTTCAATGATGATTCCAGGTGCAGTTCCATTATGATTTTCCATAATAATAGCGCCCTTTGGAACAAATGCTTGTTTCCAATTGTTTTCAGTAATATTTTCTTTTAAAGCGAAACTTTTAAGCATACTTATTATATGGTCTTTCGAATGTGCATCTTCAATAAGCTCACATCCCATTACTTTTGCGGTAACTTCTTTCGTAAGATCATCTTGCGTTGGTCCCAGTCCACCTGAAAGAATCACTATATCTGACCTTTCTATTGCGACTTTTAATGCATCTGCTAGTCTATCTTCATTATCTCCCACAACCTGTTGGTTATATAAAGAAAGTCCGAATGAAGCACATTTTTCTGACAAATAAGCGGCATTTGTATTAACAATATTTCCGAGTAAAATTTCAGTTCCAACAGAAATAAGCTCTGCAACCATTATTTGTTGCCCCCTTCAATCATAACATTTTTATTTTTAATCAAATAATCAAGAAGTGAAATAATTGTTAATATAAGTGCTGTATATATAAATATATTTTCGATTATATTCACATATGGAAAATCAAAATTAAAAATGAGTAGTATAATCATAAGCATCTGAAAAGTTGTCTTGAATTTACCCCAGTAACTAGCAGCTATAACAATACCATTGTCAGATGCAACAAGTCTAAACCCACTAATAATAAATTCTCTACTAATTATAATAATTACTATCCACGCTTGTAAATATTCAAGTTGGATAAATGCAATTAATGCAGAACACACTAACAACTTATCCGCTAATGGATCCATAAATTTACCAAAATTAGTAACAATATTATTCTTTCTAGCTATACTGCCATCAAGGAAATCCGTCAAACTTGCTATTATAAAAATAACTGCAGCTATATAATTACTAAAATCACCTGCAAAATCAGTCATCAAAAAGAATAAAAAAAATGGAATCAATATTATTCTTGCAATCGTAAGTTTATTTGGTAAATTCATAATCAATCTCTCCTATTAAATCATACTCTAAAGCTCCTGTTATTTTAACAAACACAAAGTCTCCAGACATTAATTCTTCATTTGTATTTATAAATATATAACCATCAACATTAGGTGCATCCATATATGAGCGGCCTAAATATGCATTTTCATCTGCGACTTTTCCTTCGATAAGAACTTCAATCGTTTTGCCTACCATATCAGCTGATTTATCAATAGAAACTTCCTGTTGCATCTCCATAATCGCATCGCGTCTTTCGTTTTTCACATCTTCATCAACTTGATCATCCATCTGAGCAGCTGGTGTATCTTCTTCTTGTGAATATGCAAATACGCCTAATCTATCAAATTCCATATCATCCACGAATTCAAGTACTTCTTCATGCTGTTCAATGGTTTCTCCAGGAAATCCTGTGATTAATGTCGTTCTAAGTGCAATATCAGGAATTTCTTTTCTTAATTTGTTTACTATATCTATAAGTTCCTGTTTCGTGGTACGCCTTCCCATACGTTTGAGTATTACATCACTCGCATGTTGAATCGGAATATCAAGATAATGGCAAACTTTTGGTTCCTCTTTAATTGCCTGAATTAATTCGTCTGTTATCTCTTCTGGATAGCAATATAAGATTCTAATCCACTTCAAATCTTCAATTTTACCTAATTCGTGCAAAAGTTTTGGAAGCGATTTTTCACTATATATATCCATACCATAGAGTGTTGTTTCTTGTGCAACTAATATGATTTCCTTAACACCTTGTTCTACAAGATTCTTGGCTTCTTCAATAAGTTGTTCCATAGGAACGCTTCTAAAATTCCCTCTGACTTTAGGAATTATACAATAGGTACAGTGCTTGTCACAGCCTTCAGCAATTTTTAAATATTCATAATATCCGCCAGTTGTAATCACTCTTTTTGATGAAACAACAGGTAATCTATCTAAATCATCAAATTGATTAAACCCTTTTCCAGCTAAAACCGCATTAATTGTATCAACAATTTTATCATATGTTGATGTACCAATAACCGCATCAACTTCCGGAATCTCATCAATAATTTCTTGCTTATATCTTTGTGCCATACACCCAGATACAATTAAGGCCTTACAATTTCCGTCTTTTTTATGTTCTGCCATCTCTAATATAGTATCGATGCTTTCTTGTTTCGCATCATTAATAAAACAGCAGGTATTAATTGCAATAACATCGGCTTCATTCTCATCATCAGTAAATGTATACCCATTTTGATTTAAAAGTCCGAGCATTACCTCAGTATCTACTAAGTTCTTATCACATCCAAGTGATATAAATAACAATTTCATTTATTAAAATTCTCCTAACTAACATAATTACTTATTTGAAAACTCAATAAGTTTATTTAATACTTCCATCGCTTTACCAGAATGAATTGACTCCTCTGCAAGCTTAATTCCATCTTCAATTGAAGAGGCTTTATCTGCTATATATAACGCACATGCTGCATTCAGAATTACAATGTCTTTTTTAGGTCCTTTTAAACCAGATAAAATATCAATCGTAATCTTAGCATTCTCTTTACTTGTACCACCAACCAATTCAATTACATCAACTCTTCTCATACCAAATTGCTCCGGTGTGACTGTATATGTAGATACCTGACCATCTTTGATTTCAGAAACCACAGTATCTTCTGCCGTTGAAACTTCATCCATACCATTTTTAGCACTCACTACCATAGCTCTTTCAACACCCATAATAAGCATTGCTTTTGCAATTACCTCTGTAAGCTTTGGATCATATACTCCAATTACCTGACATTTTGCTCCTGAAGGATTCGCTAGTGGACCTAGGATATTAAATACAGTACGAATTCCCATTTCACTTCTAGCTTGGCCAACATGCTTCATTGCAGGATTAAATATTTGTGCAAACATAAACCCAATTCCAACTTCTTCAACGCATTTTTCAACTTCTTCAGGTTTTGCAGTAATATTCACACCAAGTGCTTCCAGTACATCACCGGCACCACTCTTACTAGAAATAGCTCTATTACCGTGTTTTGCAACAGATACTCCTGCACCCGCAACAACAAGTGCTGATGTCGTAGATATATTAAATGTATTCGTTCCATCTCCACCAGTACCTACAAAATCAATATATTTATCTACTTTAGGTGAAATATGTATCGCTTTCTCACTAAGAACACTTGCGAGACCTACGATTTCATCCAAAGTTTCTCCCTTCATTCTTAATGCTGTAAGAAATGCGCCTATTTGTGCCTGTGTAGCCTCACCACCAAGTAAAATATTCATCACTCTTTTTGACTCGTCGATAGAAAGATTTTTTCCTTCCGTCAATGCTTTAATTGCACTTTTCATCTTATAATATCCATCCTTTTCTTCAAATCTTAATAATAACTGTGTACTTCAATACAACATAATGAGTTTATTATAGAATATAGATGTGAAAATTACAAGTCTTGTACCTTTTTTTATTATTAACCTTGTACCTTTTTTATTATTAACCATTTATTTTGACTTATGTAATTAATTATTATGGGAAAAATTATTTTTAATTAATGTTGCAGAAATCATTCTTACTATGTAATAATAGGAAAAGTTGATTACAATTATTATTTCGGAGGTTTATATGATTTTAAATGTAGAAAATTTGAGTCACGGTTTTGGTGATCGTGCAATTTTTAATAACGTATCTTTCCGTCTTTTAAAAGGCGAACATATTGGTCTTATCGGTGCGAATGGCGAAGGTAAGTCAACATTTATGAATATAGTCACAGGCAAACTCATGCCTGACACTGGTAAAATTGAATGGGCTAAAAACATTCATATCGGTTATCTAGACCAGCACACCGTTCTTGAGAAAGGGATGACGATTAAAGATGTCTTATCTTCTGCTTTCTCATATCTATTTGATATGGAAACAAATATGAACGAAATTTGCGACAAAATGGGTGAAGCAAGCGAAGACGAACTTAATAAGATGATGGATGAGCTTGCCGTTATTCAAGATACGCTTACTATACATGATTTTTATGTTATAGATGCTAAGGTTGAAGAAGTCGCAAGAGCGCTTGGTCTTCTTGACTTAGGCCTTGACCAGGATGTATCTGAGCTTAGCGGTGGTCATCGTACGAAAGTACTACTTGGAAAACTTCTTTTAGAAAAACCCGACATTCTTCTTCTTGATGAACCGACTAACTACCTAGATGAAGTTCACATTACCTGGTTAAAACGCTACTTAATTGATTATGAAAATGCATTTATATTGATTTCTCATGATATTCCTTTCCTTAATAGTGTAATAAATATCATCTATCATATGGAAAATCAAAGTTTTAACAGATATGTCGGTGATTACGAGAAATTCGAGGACGTTCATGCTGTAAGAAAATCACAACAAGAGTCAGCTTATATCCGTCAGCAACAAGAAATTAAGGGTTTAGAGAATTTTGTAGCCAGAAATAAAGCACGTGCCTCAACTAGAAATATGGCGATGTCTCGTCAAAAGAAACTTGACAAAATGGATGTACTTGAACTTACAAAAGATAAACCAAAGCCAGAATTTAACTTCCTTACAGCTCGTGCTGCTGGAAAGGTTATATTTGAAACAAAAGATCTTGTAATCGGATATGATGAGCCCCTTTCAAAACCACTTAACTTATCAATGGAACGTGGTGAAAGAATCGCTTTGATTGGATCAAATGGTATTGGTAAAACAACACTTCTTAAAAGTATTTTAGGACTTATTAAACCAATCAGTGGTACTGCTGAACTTGGTGATTACCTTTACTTAGGATATTTTGAGCAGGAATCAAAATCAACAGACAATACAACTTGTATTGAAGAGATATGGAAGGAATTTCCTTCCTACTCACAGTATCAAGTTCGCGCTGCTCTTGCAAAATGTGGTCTTACAACGATGCATATTGAAAGTATGGTTCGTGTACTAAGCGGTGGAGAACAAGCGAAAGTTAGACTTTGCAAATTAATCAATAGGGAATCTAATCTTCTAGTTCTTGATGAGCCCACAAACCATCTTGACCAGGATGCAAAAGCTGAGTTAAAACGCGCGCTTATTGCTTACAAAGGTAGTATCTTACTTATTTGTCATGAACCTGAGTTTTACGAAGACATTGTAACGAAAGTATATGACTGCTCCGAGTGGAGTACGAGGATATAGGTTGGCGGACGGACGCGAAAAAGTATATAGGTCCACTTGTCCTTAGTTGCCTCTACAGGCCCGGTTTTTGTTATGCATTCTGTCAGACACCTAAAAAGCGGTGTCTGCAGCCTGTATAACAATAATCGGGTCTGTAACGGCAATATGCGGACAATTGAGGACCTATATGCTTTTTCGCTGAATATTCCGTGCGACGAATTTATTTTGGGCGTTGGATGTCGAACGGGAGTGGAATGGGGGTGAGATAATCCCCATGCCGTTTTTTAATCGCCGTCTCGCATCACCGCGCCGTGCAGTTTCTTGAATCGCCAACGCGCAGAAAAAGCCAATGCATTTTCGCAATTGTACGCATTTGCCGTTACAGCCTTACGCGATTGTCTGCAGGCGGTTGACACCATTTTCACGGTGTCGAACCGAATGCAAACAATCACGTAAGGCTGTAGAGGCAATAGCGAACAAGCGGAAATGCATTGGCTTTTTCGTCCGTCTATCAAAAACCAATTCCTTAATCTTCGGATATATCTTCGTCACTTACAATCTTTACTTTACCAGTATATAATTCGGAAACAGCAATTGATAATGGTTTCATTCCAGCAGCATTATCAATCAAAGGTTCTTCCCCACTAATGATGTCTCTAGCTCTTTTAGAAGTTGCAATTACAATTGAATATCTACTTTGAACAACAGGTTGTTCGCCTTCTTCTACCTCGCTGTTTACTACTGCCATTAAATCTTTATACGATGGATGTATCATATATTACTCCTTCCGAAAAACTCTTGAGTTCTTCTCTTATATTATCAATCAAATTTAAATTGTTAACTGCTTTGTTGTGTTCACTTGCAACAATACAATTGATATCATCAACACATATATCCAAATTGTCATTCACTACGATATAATCATAGTTTTCAACTCCTTGTGATTCTTCAACTGCCCTAGAAAGCCTTGCTTTAATTGTTGCGAAATCTTCGGTACCTCTTCCAATCAGTCTTTTTTGAAGTTCCATTGCACTTGGGGGCAATAAGAACAAAAGCACAGTACCTGGAAATTTTTCCTTTACTTTAAGTGCGCCTTGAATTTCTATTTCAAGGACTACATTTTTACCAAGTTCAAGTTGTTCTTCAACATAATCTTTTGGAGTTCCGTAAAAATTGCTTACATACTTTGCATATTCAATCAACTGCCCATCTGAAATCATAGATTCAAATTGTTCAGTTGTTTTAAAAAAATAATCTTGGCCATCTACTTCGCCAAATCTAGGGGATCTTGTAGTTGCTGAAATTGACAAAGAATAATTTTCATATTTTTGTAACAATCTCCTCATAACGGTACCTTTACCAGCCCCTGAAAAACCAGACAAAACAATCAATAGACCTTTTTCACTCATTATCTTCACCCTTGTACCTTCCAGATATTGTCTCTGGCAGTAATGCCGATAGAATCACGTGAGCACTATCGGTTATAATTACAGCTCTTGTCCTTCTACCTTGCGTAGCATCTACAACGTTACCTGTTTCTTTCGAATTCTGTACCAATCTTTTGGCTGGTGCAGAATCAGGTGCAATTATAGCAACAATCTTATCTGAATTAACAATGTTTCCAAATCCTATATTAATTAATTGCGTCATACAAAGCTCCTTCTAAGTAATAAAGATGCTTCAATAGTATACACAATAATCAAGTAACAATCAAGTGTAAATTATATTACTCGATATTCTGAATTTGTTCTCTAACTTTTTCAATCTCAGTTTTCAAATCTATTGCCTTATTTGATATTTCTAAGTCATTTGCTTTTGAAAGAATTGTGTTGGCTTCTCTATTCATTTCCTGGGCAATAAAGTCAAGTTTTCGTCCAATTCCACCTTCCTGCGCAAGACACTTTTGAGCGTGATCTACATGGCTTCTAAGTCGTACAATTTCCTCATCCACACAGATTTTATCAGCATATATGATGACTTCGGCTGCTAATAGATTTTTATCAATCGTTGTATCTGCAAGAAGCTCTTTTACTTTGTTTTCTATTTTAGTTCTGTATTCCTCAATTATTTGTGGGCTTCTGACTTCGATGAAATTCACTAATTCAAGCATATTATTCAGCTTACTATTCAAATCAATCTTTAGATTCTCGCCTTCTATAATTCTTGTATCTACAAATCGTTTGCAAGTTTGTTCAATTGTACTTTTTATAAAATTCCATAATTCTTCTTCGTCACCAGATTGCTCTTCCATGATAATAACTTCTGGATATTTTGAAAGCAACGATATTGTAACATCATTCTTGATTCCAAAATCTGATGACATCTGGTCGAATATCCCCATATATTCAGCCGCTAATTCAGGATTGTACTTTAACGATACTTTGTTCTCTGAAATATCTTCATATGTAATAAATACATCTAGCTTGCCTCTTTGGACATATTTCTTTAATACATCTCGAATACGTGCCTCAAATAAATTGAGCTTTTTAGGCATCCTGATACCAGTCTCTAGATAACGATGGTTAACCGACTTCATTTCAACACAAATTTTTCGTTGTCCTTCCTCTATTTCATATCTACCGAATCCTGTCATACTTTTAATCATTATAATTATCCCCACTTTTTTTTATAATAGACCAAGTTAAATCTCAAGCCTAACAAATACCTATTTAAGTATATCAAGTTTCCGTATAAAAGCAAGTTTATACATTATTTATTCACTAGATATCTCTTATTAACTCTTATTAATTTACCAAATATGATTGAATAAGCTTAAATAAGTTTAATATTTAAGAAAAATGAATAATTATCAGCATATTAAAGCATAAATGTGTTAAAATATTAAGTCGAACAAAGATTATTTTATGGCGTCTTAGACGCAAGAATGGAGTGAATTTATGGCATTAGATGGTATCGTAATTTCAAATATAGTAAATGAATTAAATTGTAGTCTTGTCGGTGGACGTTTATATAAAATTGCACAGCCTGAGGCTGATGAACTTTTATTGACAATTAAAAATAATGGTACACAATACAGACTTACAATTTCAGCAAATGCTGGTCTTCCACTTATTTATCTTACAGATGTTAATAAGACAAGCCCAATTACTGCTCCGAACTTTTGCATGCTACTGCGTAAGCACGTAAATAATGGAAGAATTATTCGCATCAGCCAGCCTGGTTTGGAACGAGTTATTGATTTTGAGCTGGAACATCTAAATGAAATGGGTGATTTATGCAAAAAGCATCTTATTGTGGAACTTATGGGAAAACATAGTAATATCATCTTCTGTGATGACAAAAACATGATAATTGACAGTATCAAACATGTTTCATCACAAATGAGTTCCGTTCGTGAAGTTCTTCCAGGACGTGAATACTTCATTCCTCAGACAACGGATAAAGCCAATCCTTTGGAAGTCGATTATGAAACTTTTGCAGAGCTTGTATATAGTAAGCCGATACCTCTTGTAAAAGCCATCTATACGAGTATTACAGGCATTAGTCCTATTGTTTCTGAAGAATTATGTTATGATGCATCTATTGACAGCACAACCCCTGCAAATGTCCTCAGTGAAAACGAACAAAAGCATCTTTATACTATTTTTAAAGGCATCATGGAAACAGTCAGTTCAAAACAATACATTCCCAATATTGTTTACAAGGGAAATGAGCCAATTGAATTTGGAAGTCTTGAATTAAGTATCTATCAAGACACGGACAGTAAGGAAAGCAAAAAAGCAGGTGGTTTATTAACTTGTGTGAAATATTCAACAATCAGTGAAGTACTTCATACTTTCTATGCGACCAAAAATGCCATTTCTAGAATCAGACAACGCTCCGTTGATTTAAGAAAAATTCTAAACACTGCTCTTGAACGAAATTATAAAAAATACGATTTGCAGTTAAAACAACTTAAAGATACTGATAAACGTGATAAATTTAAGGTGTATGGAGAGTTAATCAATACTTATGGTTATGGGATTGAATCAGGAAGCAAGTCTTTTGAAGCTTTGAACTACTATACAAATGAAATGATTACAATTCCTTTAGACAACATGCTTACACCCAAAGAAAATGCTGTGAAGTATTTTGATAAATATAACAAGTTAAAACGTACTTTTGAAGCTGATACAAAATTAGTTGCAGAAACCAGTTCAGAGATCAATCATTTGGAGTCCATTTCAACATCACTTGATATTGCACTTGCAGAAGAAGACCTTGTTCAACTAAAAGAAGAATTAATTGAATATGGATACATCAGAAGAAAAGGCCCTACTGGCAAAAAAGGTCTTCTTGGTAAAAAAGGCTATGTTGGCAAAAAAGTCAAGATTACAAGCAAGCCTTTTCACTATATCTCGTCCGATGGATTCCATATGTATGTTGGAAAGAATAATTTTCAAAATGATGAACTTACATTTAAATTTGCCAATGGTGGTGACTGGTGGTTCCACTCAAAAACCATCCCTGGTTCCCATGTTATTGTAAAAACTGGCGGAAATGAACTTACGGACAAAACATATGAAGAAGCCGCAAGCCTTGCAGCCCACTATTCAAAAGGTCGTGACCAGGAAAAGGTGGAAATTGACTATACCGAACGCAAGAATCTCAAAAAGCCTAATGCAGCAAAGCCAGGATTTGTAATTTATAATACTAATTTTTCTATGGTTGCTGACACTGATATCTCAGGACTTAACATAATACATGATTGAAATCAATCTAAAACGGTTCTGTTACACAGTAAGTCAAATAACTTACTGTGTAACAGAACCGTTTGTATTTTACTATATTCAACATTCTCCACTCAAAGCCCTAACATTACTAATAACCTAATAAATTAAACATTATATTGATTACAAATTACCAACTTTCATTCTAAAATATATCCCACATGCCTAACGGTCTTAATCTTAGAGCCTGTATCACCAAGTTTTATCCTTAACGTATTCATATGCAAATTTAATGTCCTTGGTTTACAGTTAAAGTTAGTTCCCCAAATTTGCTCAATCATATCAGTTTTTGATACTACTATTTTGTTATTTACCATTAATAATTTTAATATATTATATTCAATAAATGTGAGCTTACATAAGTTTCCATTATTATATACAATATTTTTTTCACTATCCAAGTATATATTATTAACTTCTAAGATTTTTTCTTCTTGCATATTATGTGTTCTACGTAAAACAGCCTTTACTCTAACAAGAAACTCAAGTATACCAAATGGTTTAGTCATATAATCATCTGCACCCAATTCAAGGCCTTTAACTTTATCGGCTTCTTCATTTTTTGCTGTGATTATTATAATTGAAATCTTTTTTGTTTCAGGAGATTCACGGAGCTTTTTTAATATATCGAAACCATTATCATCAGGAAGTGTTATATCAAGTAAAACCAAATCGGGTACTTTCAGTGATATTGATCTATAAAAATCTTTCGCGCACCCAAATGCTTCAACAGTATATCCACTATCTTTCAACGCATAAGTCTCAATTTCTTGTATATCAATATCATCTTCTACTATGTAAATTAGTGGCATGATAACTCCTCTCCAATAAACTATTCTGTTATTTTATCAATGTCATCATGTTTACCTGTAATAGAAAAAATGACCCATTCAGCAATATTAGTCGCATGATCACCAATGCGCTCAAAATATTTACCAATCATAAGCAGATCAGTTGCTTGTTCACCATTTTCGGTATTCTCATTAATTAAATCTATTAATTCGTGTTTAATAATTAAGAACAGATTATCCACGATATCATCTTGCAGAATAACTTCTTTTGCTAATTCAAGATCTTTTTTTACATATGCATCTATACTTTTAAAAACCATCCTAGTCGTTTCATTCGCCATTGCTTGAATATGATCTAATTTTTTGATATATGGTTGACCTGCCATACCTATTAATATTTGGGAAATATCAGCACTCTGGTCACCAATTCTTTCCATATCTGTAATCATCTTAAGCGCTGCAGAAATTTGTGTAAAATCACTTGCGACTGGTTGTTGTTGTAGCAATAATTTAAGGCATAGATTTTCAATTGTCTTTTCTTGACGATCAATTTGGTCCTCAAATCTGATAACTTTCTTTGCCTTCTCAATATCTTTATCCACCAAGGCCTCGACTGTCATTCTAATCACTTGCCCTATAAGCGTTCCCATTTCAACCAAATCCGAATTTAGCTGTTCTAATTGTTCGTTAAATATATCTCTCATTTTCCGCCTCCATTTGCATCAACCAAATCTACCAGTAATATAATCTTCAGTTCTCTTATCTTTCGGTCTTGAGAAAATTTCATGAGTCTCGCCTGATTCAATTGTCTCACCTAATAGGAAGAATACAGTTTTATCTGAGATTCTTGTTGCCTGTTGCATATTATGAGTAACAATTACTATGGTATAATTTTTCTTTAATTCAACGGCTAAATCTTCGATTTTTGATGTTGATATAGGATCTAGCGCTGATGTTGGCTCATCCATAAGAATCACATCTGGATTGACAGCTAGCGTTCTTGCTATACATATACGTTGTTGCTGGCCGCCCGATAAGCTAAGTGCACTCTTATGAAGACGATCCTTAACTTCCTCCCAGATTACCGCTTGTTTTAAACTAGTTTCAACAATTTTATCAAGTTCTCTTTTTTTCTTTATTCCTAGAATCCTAGGTCCATATGCAACATTATCATAAATGCTTTTCGGAAATGGATTCGGTTGTTGGAACACCATTCCTATTTTCTGACGAAGCAATATAGAATCCATTTCATGATAAATATCGATACCATCCAACAAAATACTTCCTTCTATTTTTACATTTTCCTCGAGATCGTTCATTCGATTCAACGTCTTTAAAAATGTAGACTTTCCACATCCTGAAGGACCAATTAAGGCAGTGATTTCGTTCTTTTTTATATCCATACCTATATTCTTTAACGCTTGAAAAGCACCATAATGCAAATTTAAATCATTTATTATTATCTTACTGTCCATGGTTAACACCCTTTCGCTTTCTTATTAATTCCTCGACTTAACATTCTTGCACCTATACTAAAAGTAAATACCATAATCATTAAAACTGCTGATGATAGATTTGCTATCTGGGTTGCATTCGCAGATACTGCCTCTGAACGAGATGCCCATATTAGTAAAGACAATGTTTCACCTGGTCGAAATGGATTTAATGCGCATGTTGCAGCCGATAGATTCCAGTTAGACCAGTTTATATCCGTGCTCATGCCCGATGTATATAGTAAAGCTGCTGCTTCACCAAACCCTCGACCTGCCGCTAATATTATACCAGTCATAATGCGTGGAAAACACGCAGGAAGCATAACATGGTAAATCGTTTGCCAATGTGTGGCTCCTAGTCCTAACGAACCATTCTTATATCCATTTTCAAGCGACTTAAATGCATCCACCGTAGTAGTCGTAATTAACGGGATACTTAAGATTGATACCGCAAGTGCTCCTGCCATCAAATTCCATCTAGCACCTGTCATAACGATAAATACCAAATATCCAAATAAACCAACTACAATTGATGGTAAGGAAGAAAGCGTTTCAATACTAATACGAAGAAAATTTGTTATTTTTCCTTGCTTTGCATACTCTGCCATATATATCCCAGCAAGTGTCCCCAATGGAACACTGATTACTAATGATAAGAATACCAAATATATGGTGTTAAAGAATTGATTGCCTATTCCTTTTCTATTAAATGATAAATACTCAAGCTTAAAATCTACAAATCCCTTGAAAATTACATATAAAGCTAATACTAATAACAATATCAAAAACAAAAGAGCGATAAAGTAAAAAACAATCGTCATAATTTTGTCAGCAATTTTTGCGCTTTTAATTTTTCCCATTTAGTTTTTTCTCCTCTTTTGATGAAATAAAATGAATTATGAATATAAACAACAATGAAATCAGGAACAGTAATAACGCCATTGACCACAATGCACTGTTATATTCTCCACCTTCCATTGCCCCACCCATGTCTGATGCAATGGAGGCTGTAAGATTATTTGTAGAAGACAAAATATTTTTAGGAAATGCTCTTGTCTTACCAATAACCATTGCTACAGCCAACGCTTCACCAAATGCCCGCGCTAGTCCAAGAATGATACCAGTATATATTCCTGACTTCGCTGACGGAAGAACCACTGTACGAATCATTTGCCATCTTGTAGCACCAAGTCCATAGGATGCCTGTCTAAATTGAATTGGTACACTTCGAATGGCATCTGCTGTAACGCTAGTAATCGTTGGAAAAATCATAACCGCCAGTACAATTCCAGCCGCCAAAACAGAAAATCCATAGGTTAAGTGAAATATATTTTTTATTGCAGGAACGAGAACGGTTAACCCTATCCAACCATAAACGACCGAAGGGATTCCAACGAAGATCTCCACTGCTGGTTGAAAAACATGCATTCCTACCTTGGGAGCGATTTCAGTCATGAAAATTGCAGCTGCAATACTAAATGGTGTAGCAATTAATAAAGCAAGCGCACATGTACTAATAGAACCAAAAATGTATATTGCTGCGCCTATATTACCCCCACCAGTTGAATTATCCGCTGGATTCCACTTTGAAGAAAATAAAAACTCCGTTATTTTATGATCATAAGTTGTAAAAGATGCGCTTCCTTTATACACTAGGAATATACCTATTGCCAACGTAAGCACAATCATAAAACAACCACCGATTGTAACCAGACCATGCCAGAAATATTCTTTTTGAAACATATTTCTTTTGTGATTCATATACAACACTTCCTTTCTATAAAAAACCAGAGAACCGATATTCTGATTTCTCTGGTTTACTCTTATGGAAAGTTAACTACCAACTTATCCATTGAATTTTTATCCTGATACCTTATCTAGATACTTGCATCTTAGATGTTACACAATAACCCTGAGCTTCAATTTGTGTAGCATAATCACTTGAAAGGATATAATCAAGATATGCTTTAACAGCTTCTTTTGGTGCACCTTTTGTATACATGTGCTCATATCCCCATACTGGGTATTTTCCACTATATGTATTTGCAATAGTTGGGTCTACACCATCGATTGCTAATGTACTAACCTTAGTGTTGTTAACAAGGTAAGATAATGCTACATAGCCAATTGCGCCTTTGTTATCTGAAACATTTTGTAACAATGTACCTGAATCATCTGTTTCCAATGATGCATTAGATGCTTCATCAGTATTGTTTAATGCATATTGTTTAAATAATGCTCTTGTACCTGAAGTTGTTGGACGAGTTACAAGGATAACTTTTTCATCTGGACCGCCTACATCTTTCCAGTTTGTTATTTTTGCTGTAAATATATCAACAAGTTGTTGTTTTGTAAGACTCTTGACTGTTGCTGCAACATCTTTGTTCACAACTGGTGCCATTGCGATTACACATACTTTATGATCTACTAATGCACTTGCAACTGAAGCTTCTAACTTGCTTGCTGCTTCAACATCTGAATTACCAATATCAACTGTACCATCTGCTACTTGTTTTAAGCCTGTACCAGAACCACCAGCATTGAGTGTTACTGAAATATTAGGATAGCTTTCTTTGAACTTATCAGCTGCATTCTGAGCTAATGGAAGTAATGCTGATGAACCAGAACCGATAACTGTTCCTGAAATGCTTGATTTCGTTGCTGTAACTGCAGCAGTTCCTGTAGTTGTACCTGATGTACTAGAAGTATCTGATCCACATCCAACGATACCTCCCGCAATTGCCATAATACTCAATGACATGCACAATAATTTCTTAATTCTCATTTTTCTTTTCCTCCAACGATTAAATTTATATGCTCTTTCTAACTTGAGAAATACTATTATCAATTCACAACTTGTAATAGTATTTTCCATCAAGTTTTGTTATTAACTTGATATATGAATGATACTATCTTCATGTAAAGTCCATAATCACTTCTAAGTAATATTTACATATAACTTTTGTAAAATAAAATCACGAAATGTACTATTATTTTACATTCAAAATAACTGAATACGAAAACAAGCCTGCTATTCTAGTTGTAAAAAAACTAGAATGACAGACTTGTTATGTCTTATTGGGACTCTATTTAATTGTTTGATTAGAAATTATCCCATTATTTATATTTTTCTTGCTTTTTGCATGAAGATGCTTCCATCCTTAGCAAATCCAAATTTTTCATATAACCCATGCGCATCTTTGGTCACTAATATTCCTTTCAAGTCGCATAAATCTTGATCACTTACGATTGACTCCAATAGTTTTTTTCCAAAACCATAGCCTCTATATTGGGAATCTATAATCACATCACATATATAATAAGTCGTTGCATAATCTGTAATTACTCTTGCAAAGCCAACCTGTTTAACATCTTTGTCTAGAAATACACCAAAACAAATAGAATTTTCCATTGACTTTCGTATTACATCAATTGTACGGTCTTTTGCCCAATATGTCTGAGCTATTAATTGTTTAACCTCATCAATATTCATTTTATTTATTCCCTTTAGAATACGAAACGCTTGCATTTTACACTCCTCTTTTTATATGAAATGGCTATATTTTTTTACTTAACTATCACTTTCTTAAAGTTCTTCTTACCACGTTTTACAACAATCCCATCACCCTCGAATTGATCCTTCGTATATGAAACTGTAAAATCACTAACTTTTTCACCATCAACAGTTACACCGCCCTGTTCAACTGCACGTCTGCCCTCTGATCGTGATGTTACAAGGTCTGCTTTGTGAAGGATTGAAATAATGTCAATTGAATCATTTGTAAAATCTTCTATTGTAAGTTCAGTAGTTGGCATATTTTCTGCATCTTCACCACCTGTAAATAATGATTTTGCTGTTGATTCTGCTTTGTGAGCTTCGTCTTCTCCATGAACCATTTTTGTAAGTTCAAATGCAAGTATTTCCTTCGCAACATTCAGTTGTGAGCCTTCCCATGAATCCATTGTATCTATTTCCTCAAGTGGTAAAAATGTAAGAAGTCTGATGCATTTTAGGACATCGCTATCCGCTACATTTCTCCAGTATTGGTAAAATTCAAATGGTGTGGTCTTTTCTGGATTCAGCCATACAGCTCCTGAAACTGTTTTTCCCATCTTCTTACCGTCTGAATTAAGTAGCAAGTTGATTGTCATTGCATAGGCATTTTTACCGAGCTTTCTTCTGATTAGTTCTGTGCCACCAAGCATATTGCTCCACTGGTCATCTCCACCAAACTGCATGTTACATCCGTATTGTTGGAATAACTGAAGGAAATCATAGCTTTGCATAATCATGTAGTTAAATTCTAGGAAACTAAGTCCTTTTTCCATACGTTGTTTGTAGCATTCAGCGGAAAGCATTCTGTTAACACTGAAATGTGGTCCAACTTCTCTAAGCATATCAACATAATTAAGTTTCATAAGCCAATCAGCATTATTTACCATAATCGCTTTATCGTCTGAGAAATCAATAAATTTGCTGATTTGTTCTTTGAAGCAATCACAATTATGATTTATGTCTTCCACTGTAAGCATCTTACGCATATCTGACTTGCCTGATGGATCGCCAATCATGCCTGTTCCACCACCAACTAAGACGATTGGTTTATTTCCTGCTAGCTGAAGTCTCTTCATAAGGCATAGTGCCATGAAATGTCCTACATGAAGGCTGTCTGCTGTTGGATCAAATCCGATATAAAATATTGCTTTTCCGTTATTCACTAATTCTTTGATTTCTGGTTCATCTGTTACTTGTGCAATTAGACCTCTTGCTTGTAGTTCTTCGTATATTTTCATGTTTTTATTCCTGTACTGGGGTTGATTGTAATAGGTGCATCAGCTTATAACAGTACCGCCAAATTTGGCGCCTTTCATATAATATTTGGATTATAATTAATAATATTAAAACTATTTACACATAAAGAAAACTCCCGCCCTTATTGGTTTTATAATTAACAAACCAATAAGGACGAGAGATATATTCGTGGTACCACCTTAATTTATAAACAGTTCACACTGCTTACCTTTTCTAGTACGCCCCTTATATAGGAACAATACTATAGCACTATAACGTGTGCGAGGTTCCGTCGTAGCCTACTTTTCAAATTATCTAATCAGCAGATTTATATCCAACTGATTGATGATTTATATTCGGTACGAAGCTCTAAGATGTATTCATAATGTGTTTCCCTTATATACCAAATAAATCTGATATATTGCGCCTCTCATCAGCCGGCGGCTTTCTGTAAGTTTCACATATTATTACTTCTTCTTTTCAATGCATTTTTCAATATTCAACTATCACGATTATAAAACAATGAATTTAGAATGTCAACTCAATAATCAACAATAGAATTATTTATCATTTTTCTCTTGAACATCTTTCTTCTAACACCCCAAACAATAAGAAGTCCGATTGAAGCCCCAATACTATCAATCAGTACATCTACAATCCTTCCAGATCTTCCCGAAACAAATAGCTGATGAAATTCATCTGTGCTGGCAAATATTACTGCCACTGCCAATGCAACTAAATAAAGCCATTTGTTTCTGACATTCCACACATATAATGCAAGCACAACAGATAAAGTAAATATCATGTACTCCGTCATATGCGCACATTTTCTAATGGGATACTGCAAGTTTTCAATGAATTTCGCCTCATTCTCGGCATTTACACTAATAATATGCGAATCATTTGCAAAGTGAATAATAGTCGTGGCTGCTTTGGAGCTTAAACCGGATGATTCCTCTGCATTTTGACTAGAAAATCCAAATATAAATAATGCAATTATAACTGGCGGAACCCAAACCAATAATTTCAATATAAATTTTACAACAAATTTCAAATTAAATTTCATACTATTTCCTTTACTTGATAACTTATTATTTTCTGCCTCCGTGTTGGTAATAAAAAACTGCCAACTGCGTTCTATCTCGTAATTCGAGTTTTTCAAGAATTGAACTAAGATAATTACGAATTGTACCTTCGGAAAGAAATGCCTTCTCCGAAATTTCTCTATTGCTAAGTCCTTCTGCTACTAGTTCAATTATTTCATATTCTTTTTTGGTGATATTAAGTTCTCCATAATCAAATATTTCGCTATTTTGTAAAAGATTAGGGAGCTTATCAACAATTAATTCTCCAAAAACAGACTGTCCTTGAAAAACCGCCTCTAAGGCTGGTGCAATCCCTTCAAAATCTTGCTTTAAGATATACCCTTTCACTCCGATTTTCAATGCCTTTACAATATATTCATCATCAGAAAATGTTGTTAAAAACAATATTTTTGCTTTTGGATGTTTATGTATAATTGTTTCTGCAGCCTCTAATCCCGTCATTTTTTCCATTCTGATATCCATCAATAATACATCTGGTAAATGTACATCATATAATATCACTGCCTCTGTCCCATCATTTCCAACTCCTGCGACTTCTATCTTTTCATGCGCATTTAATATTGTCTGTAATGACATCGATACTAATTTATCATCATCTATAATAACTATTTTCATTTGAAATCATCCCCCGTATACTTCTTTGGAATAGAAATAACGATTCTAAATCCCTTACTAGTATTAATATTCAAAGTTCCATTAAAAGTTTCAACCCGTTCGTTTATATTTGATAAACCAATTCCATTATTTTCAAAATTCACGAGGTCTATTTTATCGCATACCGTTCCATTATCTTCTATTGATAATCGAAAGAAGGCTGGATGCTCTCGCAATGAAATATTAACCTTATCAGCGTTGCTGTGCTTAATTATATTTGAAGCGGTTTCTTTTAATACTGAAATAAAACAATATTTTATATTACGAGGCACATCGTTTGACATGTCAAAATCTATATTAACTTCATAGTTCTTCATATCTTTTGCAGCGATTTCTTTCACGGCTTCATTTAAATCAATTGATTCATCATGTAAATCATGTACGCTTGTCCGTATACTCGTCATTGCCATATCAAGCGTATCCTTAATACCTGTTATGTGGGGTTGTAATTCCTTGTCCTTATTAATCGTAAGGACTGCACCAATCTGCAAAATAGAACGTGACAACATATGTCCGACATTATCATGTATCTCTCTGGCAATACGGTTTCGCTCATGTAGCGTTGCTAGATATATCTCACTATCCTGTTTCTCCATTAGATACTTATTTTTATTCTTTAATGCTATCGTCAGTTCTGCACTATTATCTCTATTGATTATGAATTTCTGTTTTAGTTCGGAATAATTGTTACAATATACATTCAGCCATATAGCTATAAATGTAAGGACGAATATACATAACTTATAACTTATATTAATCTTATTCAAATTATTAACAACTGATATAGCCAAAACAATCGCAGGGATCGCACACATTATTATATTTTTTTCATATATATCTTGGAACGTAAATAACTCATTCCTATTTTTGCTTTCACGCTTAACTTTGTTGAATGCCCAAACCACGTTTAACCATTCATATACAACCACGGGCATAAAAAACATGAAAACAGAAAAGTTAACTGAAACTATCGTAAAAATCAGTATTTGTGATAATCGAATAATTTTACCTTCAATATAAATTCCGAAGCTGCTTACTGTAAATGCTAATAAGGCCCCAATTAGAACGATTGTTGATGAACCGCTGTTATAAATAGCCAATGTCAAACAACACATCCAAACGATTAATCTATCACCTATTCCTTGCATAGCTCTCGCACCTGTCTCCATTTCTTTACCAATTATTACTACTATATCAAATTTAGATATACTAATCTACTTTTTTATAGAGAATTATAAAATTTAACCGTATTTGTAAATTATGACAAATGTCATATAAGATGCTTACGTTTTACACTACACACATGTAATTTAAATGTATACAATACACCTATAAGAAATTTCAAAAAATATTAGGAGGATTTGTAAATGAACACATCTGTTGTAAAAATTGAAAATCTAGTAAAACGATACAAAGAACTAATTGCAGTTGATCATTTTAACTTAAACCTTGAAGAAGGTGAAATACTTGGATTGCTTGGACCAAATGGTTCTGGTAAAACAACTACACTGAATTGCCTACTTTCATTACTCACTTATGACAAAGGTAATATCGAGGTATTTGGTAAAAAGATGAGACCAGACAGTTATGACTTAAAGAAAGATATTGGTGTAGTGTTGCAAAACGTTGCCTTATTTGACTCTCTTACTGTATATGAAAACATTGATTTCTTCTGTGGCTTATACATAACTGACAAAAAGCTTCGTAAACAATATGTTGAGGAAGCAATTGAATTTGTAGAATTAACAGAATTCAGAAAGTTCTATCCAAGAAAGCTTTCCGGTGGTTTACTTAGAAGACTCAATATTGCATGTGGTATTGCGCATAAACCAAAGTTAATTATTCTTGATGAGCCAACGGTTGCAGTTGATCCACAAAGTAGGAATAAGATTCTTGAAGGAATCTTAGACCTCAACAAAAATGGTGCCACTATCATATACACGTCTCATTATATGGAAGAAGTTGAACAGATTTGTTCTAGAATTGTAATTATGGATAAAGGAAAGAATCTTGCTAACGGTACTGCTAACGAATTGAAAATGATGATTAAAAATAACGAAACCATCTATATTGATGTTCTCAATCTTTCTAATGAAAACGTAGGAAATATCAAACAACTCAACCATGTATATTCAGCTGATTATTCAAATAATCAATTAGTAGTTAAATGTAATGGCGGCACACATAATCTTATCCATGTTATGAACTATTTGCAGGATAACAATATTAATTTTGGGCGTGTACACTCAGAATTGCCAACACTTAATGATGTTTTCCTTGAAATCACTGGAAAAGAATTAAGAGATTAACCAAATAAATCATTCAGAAAGGAATTCAAATATATGTTTATTCATATTTTCAAATATAGAATCAAACAACTTTTCCATGTGAAAGAATTAGTTTTATGGACATTCGCATTTCCAATTGTACTTGGAACGTTATTTTATTTTTCATTCGGTCATTTACTGAATACTAATGAATTTAATTTCAAACCAATTCCAGTAGCATTAGTATCAGAAGGCATACCAAACAGTGCTTTTGAAACAGTCATTGATCAATTTAGCCAAGAAAATAGTAACCAATTATTCACGATTACTAGCGCAAGTAATAATGAAGAAGCACTTCAATTACTAAAAGATAAAAAAATTGATGGCATTATATATTCAACTGGAACTCCAACAATAACAGTTTCAGGTGATGGTTTAAATCAAAGTATTATAAAATCATTTATTGAGCAATATCTTCAACATGAATATATATTTAAGCAAATCGCTATCAATCATCCAGAAGAATTGACTAATACAATTAATTTGATGTCACAAGATATTAGTTTTAACAAAGAAGTATCTTTTTCCAACTCAAAAATGGATGCACTTTCGCAGTATTTCTACGCACTGATTGCAATGACTTGTTTATATGGTTCAATTACTGGACTTAATACGGTTATGAATATTCAGGCTAATTTATCGGCACTTGGTGCAAGACGAGAAGTTTCACCAGCGCATAAACTCATTGTAATATTCGGTGATTTCTGTGCGTCCGTTGTGGTGAATTACATGTCAGTATTACTCTTATTCTTCTACTTAATCGTCATACTAAAAATCGATTTTGGATCAAAAATAGGATTAATACTACTTACCAGTTTTGCCGGCTCTGTAATTGGTGTATCTACAGGTACTTTTCTTGGATCAGTTGGCAAATGGTCTGACAAAACAAAAGAATCTGTGATTATGGCATTTACCATGTTGTGTTGCTTTTTAAGTGGTCTAATGAAGAACGACATGAAAGATATCATTGAACATACCTATCCAATAATTAATAGACTTAATCCAGCTGCATTAATTACCGACTGTCTATATTCGCTTAATATGTACGATACATATGATCGATTTATTAGTGATATCGCTATTATTGGGATTATGGCATTATTGCTTTGTTTCGGAAGCTTTTTCTTATTAAGGAGGAACAAATATGCAAGTATTTAAAGCATTTTTCAAAACAGTTAAACGGCAATTATCAAGCCTATTTATATATTTCGGTATTTTTCTAGCTTTAACTATATTTCTTACAAATAATGGTCCATCACAACTAGAGACGACTTATAAGCCGACCAAAGTAAAAATTGCCGTGATTGATAGGGATAACACAATTCTTAGTAAAAGCCTATATAAGTATATAGATGATAATCACACAATTGTTAATATTATAGATGATAAAGATACGATGGCAGACGAACTTTTTTATCAAAATGTTGAATATATTGTTATTATAAATCAAGGATTCCAAGATAAAATCAAAGCTGGTGACAGTGAAAATGTGATAGAAAGTGTTAAAGTTCCTCAAAGTGTAAGTGGTGAATTTGTTGATAATCAAATCAATCAATATTTAAAAACCTTAAACATCTATGTATCTTCTGGTTACTCTGTAGAGGATGCTGCGAAATCTGCACTTGATACTTCTGCTATCTCTGCACAAATATCGCTCCACAAAGTTAGTGATACTTCAAACGTACGAAGTTCAACTTATTACTTTTTTGCATATATCCCTTATATTCTTATATGTATACTTACCGTTGGACTTGGATCTATTTTAATTACTTTTAGGAAGTATGACTTAAATTCAAGGATTCAGTGTTCAGCACTCTCCATAACCAAGAAAAATATATCCTTAACTTTAAGCAGTTTGTTATTTAGTTTTTCTTGTTGGGCATTATTTATGGTGTTAGCTGCAATTATGTATAACTCGGATTTTTTCAGTATAAAGGGTTTACTCTATGTATGTAATAGTATTGTTTTCTTATTAGTTGCCATGAGTATTGTTTATTTCATTAGTTATTTTGTTGAATCTTCTAGTACATTAAATATGGCTTCAAATGTTCTTGGCCTTGGACTTAGCTTCCTTGGTGGAATATTCGTTCCTCTTGAATATATGAGTAGCGGTGTTGTCGCTTTCGCAAAGTTTTTACCAACTTATTGGTATGTAAAGGCAAATGAGATTATCGATACTTACACAGGAACTTCTACGCAAATCAATACATTTCTAAGTTATTTAGGAATTGAGTTTATATTTGCCTTGGCAATCTTTTCAGCAGCATTAGCGGCTTCGAAGGTTAAAAAGCACTAAATTCAAGTTACTAAATTATATAAAAAGCTAATTCTGTATTGTACAGAATTAGCTTTTTAACGTTCTATAGTAATAGACCTTTCCCTATTGATTTTGGCTACGGTAATCCGTGGGGGAGATACCAATACTTCGCTTAAATAAAATACTAAAGTACTGTGAATTGGTGTATCCCACCATATTTGCTATCTCGTATGCTTTATAGTCACTTTCACGTAATAGTTTTGCAGCTTTTTTCATTCTAATATCAATTATATAATTGCTTATATTTACATCTAGATATTTTTTAAATAGAGTGCTTATATAATTAGGCGAAAGATATACTTGTCTTGCAATTGTATTAAGCGATAAATCGGTATCTGAAAAATGCTCATTAATATATTGAACAATCTTGTCCATTGTTTCAGCCATATTCCCATGCTTATCTTTTGTCGTTCCAAATAGAATTACTCTAGAGCCTCTTCTACCCTTTTCAATATATTTCACTGTGCTTAAAGCTTCTTCTGCTTCTAGATATGATTTATGGATATCCTCTATTCGTGTATAAAAGTTTCCTCCACCAATCTGCATATTAATTGGATGGGATGATTCGATTTCATAAACCAATAATTCTAATTTTTTCCGAAACATATCCGCAGTTAATTCTACATATCCTTTATAGTTTATTACGAATTTAATGTTTTCCTTATCTTGAAATACAACAGTTAAGAACTCATTCTGTTTAAAAAACTCATTAATATGATTTATTATCTTCTGGTCATTTGAAAGCGTTATAATACTTGTTTCCCTCTTACTGTTATAAGTTTCAATTGCAAATGATAACACAGAAAATAATCCTGTTTTATATTCACTGTTAACATCATCTATTTTCTTCTCTATTTCGCCTTTTTCCAATTTATTAAAACATAACTGTTGGATAAAATCCTTCATAAGATAATCTTTATTACTATCTATTATTTCATTATGTTTTTTATCAATCTCATATTGAACTATAAGATGTTTCACTCTATCAAGAATCACATCATTACTTTCATATTTCATAATATAATCGCTAACATGATACTGTAGTGCTTTCTTTGCATATTCAAATTCTTCATACGCAGATAATAAAAGTATTTTTATTTGAGGGTTGTGTTCATATAAATATTTTGCAAGTTCTATCCCGTCCATAAATGGCATTTTAATATCAGACAAAATAATCTCTGGTATAAATAATTCTATCTTTTCGAGCGCTTCTTTACCATTTTTTGCTTCTGCTACTACTTGAATTCCATTCTCATTCCAGTTAATATTTTTAACGAGTCCTTCTCTTATTATTTCATCATCATCAACTATCATTAATCTGTACATAGCATTATTCTCCTAACTTATCTAAAGGAATGATAATCTTTACCTGGGTATAAACACCTTTACTACTGTCAAACATAAGTTGGGCCTCATTTCCAAAAAACAGTTTTAGTCGGCTGCTGACATTGTATATTCCAAAACCACTATCCATCACTTCATTTGAAAGTGAATTTGCATTTTCTCTGATTTGTTTTAATTCATCTTCTGTCATGCCACAACCATCATCAAATATTTCCAAAATCATTGTATTCTCAGCTTTATATCCTGAAATTACTATCATACCAATATCCTCTTTGTTTTTAATACCATGATATATTGCATTTTCAACCAAAGGTTGTAATGATAATTTTAAAATATTCATGTCCATAATATTTTCAGCAATATTAATACTATATTCAAAATCTTTTTCATATCGATATTTTTGTATAAAAAGATAATTTTTGATATGTTCTATTTCCTCTTTCACAGAAATAATGTCCTTTCCATTACTAAGGCCTAATCGATAAAACTTTGACAAAGCTTCACACATTTTGCTTGCCTTGCTATTTTCTTTCAAATTAATTAGTTGGTTGATTGAAGCTAATGTATTATACAAAAAATGTGGTTGTATCTGCGCCTGAAGCATAAGGAGTTTCAATTTCGCCTTTTGCTCTTGCTCAATGCGTACTTGATCCAATAATTTTTCAACAGACATTTTCAAACTTGATAGCCCATTTGCTAACGTTGTAAGTTCATACCCTGACTTCACTTCAAATTCAACGTTGGGATTAGTCTGAAACTCAATTACTTGCTTTGACAATTTTTCAATAGGTCTTGTGATTAATGTCGCTAAAAATGCAGAAATAATAATGGCTACTACCAATACAATTATTATAATCAAAGTTAAGACGTAGGCCAATTGTCTTGAGCTACTCATCAAATCATTATATGGTACAACTGACACTAGATACCAGTTATTTACTTTTAATGGTGCATAATATAGAAACATATTTTGGTTTGAATTTGTGCCTTTTATTTCTGTATTTACAGTATTCACTTGTGCTTGTTGTAATAGCAAATCTTGTTCCTCTTTTGTTAACATAAATTTCTCATCAACTACATCTGATATCATATATCCATCTTCGCTCAATAACATAGCATATCCATTTTCACTAATTTCTACCTGATTCAATAATTTTTCAAAATAATTACTTTTTAAATTAAGAATCATTGTTCCGATTTCTTCATTTTTTAAATTTTTAAGTTTTTGTACAATAGTAATTACATTTCGAGGTATTTTTGTCTTAAAGATGCTATCTTCATGATTATTAATCCAGATATACCCATAATTTTCTGGATTCTGGTTAAGATTATAGGATCCAAGATCGGCAGATGCCTTATCGTATACCATATCTTTATAAATCTGTACTACCGTTCCATGTGAATTCTCAAAATATATTGAATCCATTATTTCGCCATTGTTAGAATATATCTCATCCATTTTATTATAAATCTCAATAATATCATCATACTTTTGAGCACTATTTTCGGAACTATATCTATCATTAACAAGCCTCCACAGGCTTAAATTATCTCCAAGTTTATTATATTGATTTAAAATTATTTCAAGTCTGCTATTAAACATTGTTGCTGTTTGTTTTGTTGTATTATTAATTAAATAAGTTGAGTTTTTCTTGACTTGATTTGTTTCAAAAAAATATATAACTATAGCTATAACAATGCCACAAATCAACCCTATTACAGTCAAAAATAACATTAACTGTTTCTTAAAAGGAAGGTTCCTATATACTTTTTTTAACATTTTTTCTTCCTCCTATACATAATTTCCAAAGTATAACATATTAAAATACCATTTGCAAAAGTAACAAACAAAACACAGACCTCGAATGGTTTAAAATGAGGTCCATGTTTTGCTGTTATTATATTTTATTTCTTTAATGAACTATGATATTCACTATTGGCTTCTTCAAGTGCAGCAGCCCAATTATCTAATAGTTTCTGTGGTGTCATTTTCCCAGCCATTACTGACTGAATATTGGCTTCCATATCAGCTTGGATATTTGAATACGTTGGTAAATAGTATGGTGTATCATTAAATTTTATTGTTTTATCAGTTTCAATTTTAACGCCTACACTCATGTATGGTGAATCTGAAAAGAAAGAATCTTTTGCAGCTTCTGTATTTGCTGGTATTTCACCATATAGTTGACAATATTTTGTATTTACTTCCTTGCTCAAGTAAAGCTGCATTACTTTCCATACCGCATCTTTATTCTTTGATTGTGAATTCATTGATAATCCAAGTGGCATTAAGCCTGCATGAACTACATATCCTTGTACGCTTGCTGGAAATACAGCTGCCTGGAACTTACTGTAATCGCTTTGAAATGCAGTAACCATAGATTTTGCTGAGCCAAGATTATGAACAACAATACCTGCTTTTCCAGACTGGAATGCATTTGCAAGTTCAGCCCAACCCTTTGTAAGGTCATCCTGAGATGTATAAGTATTATAAGTATCCACTAAGTACTTTTGTACAAATTCTACATTTTTTGCATTGTTGATTGTTGATTTTCCATTTGCATCAAAGTAATTTGTAACTCCAGAATATGCATACATTAACATTTCTAATGTATTTGCACTTCCGCCACCGCCTCTAATTGCCAAACCATATTTGTCGCTTTTCTTATCAGTCAATTTCTGTACGGCAGTAAAAAAGTCAGGCCAATTTGTAGGAACTTTCATATTGATTGCGTTTAACCAATCTGTTCTTACCCACATATTCCATGTTTGAGAGCTATATGGTAATGCATAAAGACCTGTTCCATTTGGATCATATGTTTTATTTGATTTGATTAATTGCTCATTGATTAAGCCTTTGTCTGACCAGTTATTAAAATAATCATTCATATTTTGGTAATAACCATTGGTTACTAATTCTGGTCTAAAATCATTTGTGATGTCTGGTGCTGTTCCTGCTTGAATTGCGACATCAAGCTTTTGTCTGTAATCAGTAAGGTTACCAGGAACCCCAAGCATATCCAAAGTGATATTAGGATAAACTTCATGTACATACTTTGCAAACCAATCAAAAAACTCCTGTCTTTCTTGGGTTACTGATGCTGCCCAGAATGTTACTGTGGCTGGATCATTCGGATTTTGTGTCTCACCATTAGAACCAGAGTTCTTGGTATTGCCACAGCCTGTAAATAAAGCTGTTGATGCGATTACTGTTGTAAGCAGTAATGCTGATAATTTTTTCAATTTCATGTAAATTTCCTCCTCAATACATATTTATAATAATATTTCATTATTATCCTTTTACTGAACCTGAACTCAATCCTGCTATTAAATATTTTTGAATGAAAGCGAATAAGATCACTGGTGGAATCAATGCTATAACGCTCCCAGCTGCTAATGCAGGGTAGTTGACGGAGTATTCTCCTATCATTGATTTCAAGCCTACTGGAATCGTAAATTTCTTTTGTGTCTGAATAAATGTAAATGCAACCAAAAACTCATTCCAACATCCTATAAATCCAAAAGCCGTAACAGCTACAAAGCCTGGCTTTAACAATGGCATTATAATCTTAATCAGTATCGTAAATCTTCCAGCTCCATCAACCATTGCTGCCTCATCAACTTCTTTCGGAATCGCATTTACAAAACTCCTCATCAAAAGTGTATTAAATGGTGTCTGCAATAAAACGTTGAATATAATAAGAGCTAATGGTGTATCAATTAAGCTAAGGTTTTTAAACACTGAAAACATTGGAACAATGTATAAAATTACAGGCATCATCTGAGTTCCAAGTAATAGAATAATCAAAGCATTTTTACCTTTAAAAGAATATCTGCTAAGTGCATAAGCATTAAATATACAAAGCAAGCTTATGATGATGACTGAGCTAAATGATACAACGATACTATTTATAAAATATTTTGCGAAACCACTCTTTGTCCATACAAATATGTAATTTTCAAAGTTAAGTTTTTTAGGTAGATATTGAATTGTTTCTGATGTGAATTCTGGCAAGGTTTTAAATGAAGTTGACAAAGCCCATAAAAACGGTATTAATACAATAATTACTGTTATTAACAAAGGTATATATACAAATAATATTTTGGCAATTTGTTTTTTTGTTTTATAATTCATTTTTTTCGCCTCCATAATGACTTAACTTTATATATAAGACTGCAAATATTAGAAGGAATAAGAATGTAACTACACCAATTGCTGAACCATACCCATAATTACCTTTTATAATTGCTGTCTTCATCATGTAAATTGGCAAGGTTGTTGTTTGATTCATTGGACCACCATTTGTTAATGTGAAAATCATATCAATTGAATTGAATTCCCAAATTCCACGTAATAGCGTTGCAAATATAATGCTTTCTTTCAAAAATGGAAGTGTTATATATATAAATGTCTTTATTTTTCCACAACCATCAATTGAGCTTGATTCATATATATCCTCGGGAATTGATTGCAAAGCGGCTAGTATATTGATTGCAAAAAAAGGTACGCCCCTCCATAATTCAGCAACTACTACTGCCGGGAAAAATGTTTTTGAATTAGATAACCATGCTACTTTTTCATGAATAATTCCAGTTTTCATAAGAAGATCATTAATCAATCCACTGGACTGGTCATACATCAAGGTCCAAAGCATCGTCACCAAAACTCCAGATACTGCCCATGGGACAAGTGCTACAGCTCTAGCTGCACCCCTTCCTTTGAATTTCTGATTCAAGATTAAGGCAACAATCATTCCTAAAACTAATTGAATACCAACTTGCGAAACCACCCACTTCAAGGTAATTACTGCCGAGCTCCAAAACAATTCATCCTTTGTAAATAGCTTTACGAAGTTATCAAAACCTACATATCCGTTGGCAAATATATTTTTTAAATTATAGTTTTGCATGCTTAAATAAAACACTTTAATTATAGGATATCCCATAAAACATAAAATCAATATAACTGTTGGACTAATCAGTAAAAATGGGAAAATCTTATCAAAATTGATTTTCTTTTTTGCCGTTTCCATCTGTTTCATAAGTTTATTTCCTTTCCTCTTTATTTTTTAATGTATCTATGTTTATATATTAAATTAAATAAGACGTAATGGAAATAAACTATTCATCAATTAGTGTTTGTTATCTTACAAATATTAAAAATATATTAAGAAAGTATAAAAATACAAACGATTATAAAATATAAATTGTAAACAAGATATATTTTGATAAGCTTTCATTTGAAGCAACAAAAAAGTCAATATTAATAGACATAGTCTATTAATATTGACTTTTTAATTATATTGACTTTTATCAATACAACTCAATATTATATTAAATTATACATTCAAAACTCTCATTGTGTTTGTAACTCCAGGTATACTGTGATCAGTTGTACTAGCAGCTAAACCACATGAAACGACTACCAAATCACCATCTACTACATATCCTGCATTCTTAGCTGATTCTACAGCATTGCTAACAATTTCATCTGTTGTTTTTTCTTCTACTGATTTCACTGGTCTTACTCCCCAATAAATCTGCATTTTTCTAAGAACTTTATCAGAAGGTGAAACTGCAATTATTTGTATTGATGGTTTCATTTTTGAAATAAGTCTAGCAGTAAAGCCAGAAATAGTTGGAGTAATGATTGCTTTTGCATTTAATGTTGCTGCTGTTGATACTACTGCGGCTGCAACTGCACTTGATACATTACGTTTTGCATGAAGGATTACATTTTCAAGCTTTGTTTCTAAATGTTTTTCTGTTGTTTCAGCAATCTGAGCCATGATTTTACAAGCTTCAACTGGATATTTACCATTTGCTGTTTCGCCTGAAAGCATAATACAATCAGTACCATCATAAATTGCGTTAGCAATATCTGTTACTTCTGCTCTTGTAGGACGTGGATTTCTAATCATTGAATCAAGCATTTGTGTAGCTGTAATTACTGGTTTGTAAACCGCATTACATTTTTTGATGATCATTTTCTGAATATGTGGAACTTCTTCAGCTGGAATTTCAACTCCCATGTCACCTCTAGCTACCATGATACCATCACTAATTGCAATGATTTCGTCGATATTTGAAATACCTTCAGCATTTTCAATCTTAGCAATTATTTGAATATCTGAATTGTGTGCTTTTAAAATATCTTTGATTTCTTGAATTACAGCTGCATTTCTTACAAATGAAGCTGCGATGAAATCATAACCTTGCTCTGTAGCAAAAACAATATCGCTTTTATCTTTTTCTGTAAGTCCTGGAAGTTTGATATTTACATTAGGAACGTTAACACCACGTTTTTGTCCAACTTCTCCGTTATTAACGATACGACATACAATTTCAGTACCATCTTTGATTTCAAGTACTGTAAGTTCAATCAAACCATCGTCAATAAGGATTGTGTTACCTGGTACAACATCTTCTGCAAGTCCTGCATATGTGATTGAAGAAATTTTATCATCACCTATGATTTCTCTTGTTGTTAATGTGTAGATATTTCCTTCAACAAGTGTAATCTTTTCATCTGTCTTTAATAATCCAGTTCTGATTTCAGGGCCTTTTGTATCAAGTAACATAGCAATTGGTTTACCGATTTCTTCTCTTACGCCTCTAAGCAATTCAACTCTGCCTTTTTGTTCTTCATGGTCACCGTGTGAAAAATTAAATCTTGCAATATCCATTCCGTTTAATGCAAGTTGTTTCATCACTTCTCTGTCATTTGTGTTTGGTCCCATTGTGCAAATAATTTTAGTCTTTTTCATAAATTCCTCCATAGAAATATAATATATTGTAATTTACCAATCTTCATCCTTCGTTATTATTATTCATTATTTTAACGTTAATTATTATTGGGAAAATTAGAAACATTTTCTTTTGTTTCATTAGTAACATGTTTATGTGTGTATAAATGCTCGCTGCAATATTCATAATTGCCTTCACATTTTGAGCAAAATCTAAATATGAGATCATCACCGTCATTCTCTGTTTTACCACAAACTGCACATTTGTGCTTTGTAATTTTGTGATATTTATTCGTTACATTTGCATCACTTGTACCACTTGTACTGTTTGTACTATTTGTACTACTTGTACCCGCTTGATTATTTTGTTTTGTGCTTCCACCAAAACCTTTGTAATTATCTTTCATAGCTTGTGAATATCTTTTTTGTGTCTTTGTTTTCTGATTTGATCTTGAAATCAAAAAGAAAACTATAAAATTTAGCATTGAAACCAAAGCTGCTGTCGCTAAAACATATGCTGAATATACATATCCAGGTGCAGGCAATACTCCAATAGAAGACAAACCCAACCATATATTAGTTGGTAACCAAGGTGTTAAGTATCCAAACACAATTGTTGCAATAAAAAATGCTGCATCCAAATATGCCAACCACTTAATTTTGATAGGAATAAAAAAGAATAGTAATAACTGCATATCTGGCTGTACTGTCGCAAAAGCCATAAATAATGCCATATTAAGATAATATGTGTTAAGTTGAAGGTTAACTCCAAATACCAAGTATATCAATATTGCTGCCAAAACGTGAAGTATAACTCCCATAAAGAAATATACATTGAATCTAAAGGCTCCCCACGCACGTTCTAAAACCGTGCCGATCATATAGTATAAGTATAATGAGAAAAATATAAATATTACACTTGTGGTAGTGGGTTGAATTATAAATGTTATAATCCTCCAAACCTGACCATGCAAAATCATCTCTGCATTGAGCGAAAAATATTCGACATAAACGATTGGATAAAAAAGATTAATTATGAATCCAAAAGCATATAACGCAATTATATAGAACATTAAATTCTTAATTGCATACTTACTATACTTGCGTTCTAATTTACTAAACCATTTCATACATTACCAGTACCTTTCTGTTTGGATAAGCCCAAAGACGCTTTTACCATTATACGGATACGAGCCTGTTTTGTCAACGAACACTTTATTAAGAGTTTATAAACGTTTATTAAAAATTGTTTTTCTTGAATATTTAATTAATCTATACTATAATAATACAGATTATATTAAAAAGTGACTTGCAATAAGGGAGGCTGGCTTTAGCCAAAATAATTATGAATAATACATATAAATTAGGAATTGATATTGGTTCCACAACTGTAAAAATCGCTATATTAGATGACGACAACAATATCTTATTTTCAGACTATGAAAGACATTTTGCTAATATTCAAGGGACTCTTCAATCTCTTCTATTAAAAGCAACGACACAACTAGGTACCTTTGATGTATATCCTGTGATCACTGGTTCTGGAGGACTCACACTTGCAAAACATCTAGGTATTCCTTTCACTCAAGAAGTGGTAGCTGTTGCTACTTCGCTTATTGATTATGCACCACATACAGATGTTGCAATTGAGCTTGGTGGCGAAGATGCCAAAATTATTTATTTTACGAATGGAATAGATCAACGTATGAATGGTATCTGTGCCGGTGGTACAGGATCATTTATTGACCAGATGGCAACTCTTCTTCAAACAGATGCAACTGGTCTTAATGAATACGCAAAAAATTATAAAGCAATTTATCCTATCGCTGCTCGATGCGGCGTATTTGCAAAAACGGATATACAACCGCTTATTAATGAAGGAGCAACAAAGGAAGATTTATCTGCATCTATCTTTCAGGCTGTTGTTAATCAGACGATTAGCGGACTTGCTTGTGGTAAACCAATACGTGGAAATGTTGCATTTTTAGGTGGTCCTCTTCATTTCCTCTCAGAGTTAAAAGAAGCATTTATTAGGACTCTTAATTTGACTCCTGAGCAAACGATTGCCCCAGTGCATGCACATCTTTTTGCTGCTACTGGTTCTGCAATGAACTTTAATCCAGAAATCGTCGTAACTGTTTCTTCTATTATTGAGAAGTTAAATGGAAAGATTAAGATGGAGTTTGAAGTTGAACGTATGGAGCCTTTATTTAAAGATGAAGTCGAATACGCTGAATTTTCAAAGCGCCATAGTTCTCATAGTGTTAAGGCTGCTGATATCGCTACCTATAAAGGTAACTGTTATCTTGGAGTTGATGCTGGATCCACTACAACCAAAGTTGCTTTAGTTAGTGAAGATGGCGATTTGCTGTATTCCTTCTATAGCAGTAACAACGGTAGTCCACTTGCTACTACGATTCGTTCCATCAAGGACCTCTATAGCAAACTACCAAAAGAAGCGGTTATTGTACGTTCGTGTTCAACTGGATATGGAGAAGCATTAATTAAAGCCGCTCTTTTACTTGATGAAGGTGAAGTTGAAACTGTTTCACATTATTATGCTGCAGCATTTTTTGATCCAGCCGTTGACTGTATCGTTGATATTGGTGGTCAGGATATGAAATGTATCAAAATCAAGAATCAGACAGTTGACAGTGTCCAGTTAAACGAAGCATGTTCTTCCGGTTGTGGATCTTTTATTGAAACATTTGCAAAGGGACTCAACTTTGAAATTGAAGAATTTGCTAAGGTTGCACTATTTGCAAAACATCCAATTGATCTTGGAACGCGCTGCACTGTATTTATGAATTCAAAAGTAAAACAAGCTCAGAAGGAAGGCGCTGATGTTTCAGATATCTCTGCTGGTCTTGCTTATTCTGTAATCAAAAATGCATTATATAAAGTAATTAAAATCACAGATCCAAAAGATCTTGGTAAACATATCGTTGTTCAGGGTGGTACTTTTTATAATGATGCAGTTCTTAGAAGCTTTGAAATGATTTCAAAATGTGAAGTTGTACGTCCTGATATTGCCGGTATTATGGGAGCCTTTGGTGCCGCTTTAATTGCTAGAGAAAGATATGACGCCATTACAGAATCCACGATGCTTACAATAGATAATATCAATGCGCTTTCATTTGATACAAAAATGGCTCGATGCAAGGGATGTACGAACAACTGTCATCTTACAATTAACCGTTTTTCTGGTGGCCGACAATTTATCACTGGTAATCGTTGTGAACGAGGTCTGGGTCAGGAAAAAAACAAAGAAAATATTCCGAATCTTTTTGATTACAAATTACATAGATTATTTGACTACGAACCACTCACCGCTGACAAAGCTGCAAGAGGTGTTGTAGGAATCCCTAGAGTTTTAAATATGTTTGAAAACTATCCATTTTGGTACACATTCTTTACAAATTTAGGTTATCGGGTAATACTTTCACCACAGTCAAGTCATCAAATTTACGAGCTTGGTATTGAATCGATTCCAAGTGAATCTGAATGTTATCCAGCAAAATTAGCGCATGGACATATTTCATGGTTAATCAAACAAAATGTTAAGTTTATCTTCTACCCTTGTATTCCTTATGAGACAAAAGAAATAAATAAGACCAACAATCATTACAACTGTCCTATCGTTACTTCCTATGCAGAGAACATCAAAAATAACGTAGAGGAAATAAAGACTGAAAATATTGACTTTAGGAATCCATTTATGTCATTTGAAACTGAAGCTTTGCTTTCAAAACGTCTAGTTGAAGAATTCCAGACCGAGATTCCTGCAAAAGAAATCAAGGCCGCTGTAAGTGCTGCCTGGTCTGAAATGAAAGCTACACGTGAAGATGTTCGTAAAAAGGGTGAAGAAACGATCAAATATTTAAAGGAAACCGGAAGACGCGGTATTGTTCTCGCGGGACGTCCTTATCATATTGACCCAGAAATCAATCATGGAATACCAGAATTGATTAATTCATATGGAATCGCTGTTCTTACTGAAGATTGCATATCACATCTTGGAAACGTAGAACGTCCTCTTATTGTCATGGATCAATGGATGTATCACTCTAGGTTATATGCAGCAGCTAGTTATGTAAGAGACACAGAATGCCTTGATTTAATACAGCTCAACTCATTTGGATGCGGTCTTGATGCCGTCACCACAGACGCTGTAAGCGACATTTTGAACAAAGCCAACAAAATATACACTGTACTAAAAATAGACGAAGTAAACAACCTTGGAGCGGCTAGAATACGTATTCGTTCTCTTCTAGCTGCACTTCGTGTCCGTGATCAGAAGCATTTCCACAGAAAAATCGAATCTTCAGCTTTTAGAAGAGTTGAATTCACTCATGAAATGAGACAAAATTATACGATACTTTGTCCACAGATGTCTCCTATTCACTTTGATTTATTAGGACCAGCACTTTCATCCTGTGGCTATAATTTCGTAGTACTTGATAATGACAACAAAACTTCTGTAGACATCGGTTTGAAATATGTGAATAATGATGCTTGCTACCCATCTCTTATGGTAGTTGGACAAATTATGAGTGCTGTTTTATCTGGCAAATATGATTTAACGAAAACTGCAATTGTCATTAGTCAAACAGGTGGTGGATGCCGTGCATCTAACTATATTGGTTTCATTCGCCGTGCGCTTGAAAAATCAGGACATAGTGATATCCCAGTAATCTCTCTTAGTGCAAGTGGAATCGAAACGAACTCAGGTTTTAAGTATGACCTCATGATGCTTAAAAAGGCTATGCAGGCAGTTGTGTATGGGGATGTATTTATGAACGTATTATACAGAACCAGACCTTATGAGGCTACTCTAGGCTCTGCAAATGCACTTCATGACAAGTGGCGTAAAATCTGTATTGCACAATTAACGCAAAAAAAGGTTAGTATGCATGAATTTAATTTGAACATTAAAGATATCATAAGTGAATTTGATCAACTTCCACTCTTAGATATTATCAAACCTCGCGTTGGTGTCGTAGGTGAAATCCTAGTAAAATTCCTACCATCCGCAAATAACTATATAATAGATTTACTTGAGGCCGAGGGTGCAGAAGCTGTGATGCCTGATTTAATGGGATTTTTACTCTATTGCGCAGAAAATGCAAAGTTCAAAACCAAATATTTAGGTGCAAGTAAAAAATCCGAAATCAAGAGCAATATAATAATCATGCTTTTAGAATGGTTTAGAGGCGGTGCTAAGAAAGCGCTTAAACAAAGTAATCGATTTACACCACCAGCCAAGATCAGCGAAACTGCGAATCTTGCAAAAGACTTAGTATCTCTTGGTAATCAAACTGGTGAAGGTTGGTTATTAACTGGTGAGATGATTGAGTTAATACATAACGGAGCCAGCAATATCGTATGCTGCCAACCATTTGCATGTTTGCCTAATCATATTGTTGGAAAAGGTGTTATTAAAGAAATTAGAGTTGCTTTCCCTGATTCAAATATCATCGCGATTGATTATGATCCAGGCGCTAGTGAAGTAAATCAATTGAATCGAATTAAGTTGATGTTGGCTACGGCGGAAAAGAATATTGCTAAAGGGTAGGTCACCTAATTGCTAAATTGAATATGAATTTAATATACATACGAAAGCAAAAGCTCTGAATCCTGTATAAATACTAGGGTTCGGAGCTTTTTTTTATAAATATTTAAAATTAATTTTATATTACACAACATAATGCTTATCTTGGTTATTACACAAGAAAGGTTATTATACAAGAAAGTTCATTACTAGATTTACCATAATTTCTTTTTCCTCAGACTTTGATTCCGCGATCATTATCGTAATGGCAACCAGTGTATAATCGTCAATAATTTTTCGCCCCTCGTCAAAAAGCATTTGATTTTTGTCTAGAAAATATAAAAACATGGTCGCAGCAATTCTTTTATTCCCATCACTAAAGCTATGATTTTTTGTTATAAAGTATAAAAGATTAGCAGCTTTTTCTTCAATAGTCATGTAAACATCTTTACCATTAAAGGTTTGATAAATTGTACTAATACTAGATTTAAAAGAATCGTCTTTTTCATTCCCAAACAAGTTACTATTCAAACCAAATTTCATGCCTGAAATCACATTCTTACATTCTTCATAAGTCATAATATATGCATTTTCATTTCCTTTTGGTTTCTGAATCCTTTGATGATCATAATCATCCAACAGGTCTAAGGCTATCGTATATCTTTCGATGACTTCTAATACCTGTTTTGAATCTATCTGATTATCTGTACGTTTCAATATTCGTATCACCTCTCCTAACTGGCTGATACGATTATTATTGACTGTGTATCCTTTGATTATGTAATCTTTTAAAATACTGTTAGCCCAACGACGAAATTCCACGCCTCTCTTTGACTTTACTCTATACCCAACTGAAATGATAACATCCAAACTATAATATGCTACAGGTCTGTCTGAATTTGCAATGTGCAAAAAATGCACATTGCTTTTTTCATCAACCTCATTTTCTTTAAATACATTATTAATATGTCTAGTTATTACGGTTCTGTCTCTTTCAAACAATTCCTTCATTTGGGCCTGAGTCAACCAAACTGTATCATTTTCTACCCCTACATTAATCTTAATTATCTCGTCTTCTGTTTGATATAATAATAAATCCATTTTATCTTGTTCTTTCACTTATTGCACCCCACAATATTATTTTTCCTTTGCGAACAGTTGTTTGTTTTATTATATCAAACTATATAAGGAATGTCCATAAAGTCAATAAACTGCATATAGTAATTTTTATACCTAGTAGCTACTTTTAGCAATCACTATACATACATATATGTTCATGCTCATCTTCTAGATATTCCTTGATAAATAACATCAAGGCTCATCTTCTAGATATTCCTTGATAAATAACATCAAGGAATATCTAGAAGCCCGTGGCTGGCGCCACATAACAACAAAACAAGAAGTCTGTGGAGGTGAACAAGTTCACCTCCACAGACTTCTTGTTTTGTTGTTGCATTGCTTGTAGCAGCACGCGTGGTGTTGTATTGCTTGTAGTATTTCATTCGAGCTCTATTGTAATTCCCCCATTCGAGGTATCAAGATCAATCGAATTATTCGCTCCATTATTTTCCTTGAATTCATCACCAACTTTAGAATCATTTATTCTAACACTACCATTGCTTGTTTCGGCGGCAATATTACAATCACTTCTTTTTATATTATTTTTAAATGATATAGCTCCATTTGAAGTCTTAACTGTAGTTTTCCCGTTAAATAGTCCATCACCGATTATTTTTCCATTAGAAGACTTCGCATATGTCGTATTGGAAAACGTTCCGGATATATCCACCTCTCCATTGCTCGTTTTAAGTGATGTATTATTACTAATCACTACATTCGTTGTAGTAATGGCTCCATTTGAAGTATCTGCTTTGAGAGTGTCCGCATTCAAGTTTGTAATTTCAATTCTTCCATTATCTGTATTGAGTGTTACCTCATTTAATATAGTTCCCTTTGGAACAAATATGATAACCTCATTACTCGTTCCATCAAATAATGAACCAAAATCCCAAGAAAAGATATTGAATCCAAATTTTGCGTTTTTTTCAATCTTAATCATATTATTATCAAAGCTCACTGTTGGGTCTTCTGCTATCGATGTCAGATTGACATCAAATCCAAATTTATCAGTTGTGGATTCTTTTATAACAATTTTAGCATTACTGACATCTACAATTATATTTTTTATATCTGTAATATCATAATTCTCATTGTTATAATCTTTATCTCCATTTAAATTAATTCTACCTGATTCTATATATACGCCTCTTTTTGCACCTGTAAATACTCCAACTATAATTAATAAAATTCCGATTGGAATAAAAATTGCTGCCATGCGTAATGCATTCTTAGTTAGCTTGTTCATTATTCTTTACCCCCTTTTTAACTCTAATCTTAGCAATTTTAAGTATGAAACTTTTAAATAAATTTCCCAACCAAACCGTAGCAACTAAAAATAAAGAGCCAAGACCAATGGCAACACATGCCATTCCGAGTGTCGATAGACCAGTTGGCATATGAATAAATAAGACACAGATTCCAACTATGAGTGCTAATATACCACTTCCAACGATAGCAATTGATGCTATTACAAATGCAACTACAACACTAAACACTGCAATTACTAATGAAAATACAACAGCCGCAACTGCAATTACAAGCGGAAACCATATTGGAAATCCACATATTGCAAGTATCATTATCCATATATCAGATAGCCCCTTTTTTACTTGTGCTACATTTTTAATTGGTTCATTGTGACTTTCGATATCTTTGATTACATAATCCGCACAAATCTTACTTGCAACAAGCTCCGGCTTACCTAGCTCTGCTATGACTATTTGTTCATTTTCAACTCCTGCATCCTCAAAATATTCCATATAATAATCAATAATATTATTGACTTCTTCAACTGGAATATTACGAAGATTATTTTTTAAGCATTCCAAATACTGATCTTTATTCATTATTAATTCCTCCCATCATAATCTTTTCAATCTTTAATTTATACTCAGACCAATCATCTCTATAAAGACAGAGCTTATCTTTCCCCTTATCTGTGATTGCATAATATCTTCTATTTCGTCCACTAAATGGTTGATCGTAAGTTGATAAACATTCTTCTTTTTGAAGTCTTCTAAGAACAGGATACATTGTTGATTCCGATATATCAACTACTTCTTTCACATTTTGAGTAAGTATATATCCGTAAGTATCTTCCTTGTCAAGTACTGCAAGCACACATGCATCCAGCAACGCTGAACCTAATTGAAATACCATTTCACTACCTCCTTTCAATATATTTGAGCTACGATTTTTCAATCTATAATATTATATGATGTATAGTATCTATTTAGAATAATACTATACGACGTATAGTATGTCAACATAAATATTATGTTTATATTTGTCCATAAAAAAGTAGGGCAAGGAAACAGCTGTTTAAATGTTTCCTTGCCCTACTTATGAAAAATATAATTATAAATCACTCACTTCTCAATGCTTCAACAGCATCTTTTCTTGAAGCCATCTTCGCTGGAATATGTCCACCTAGAACCGTAAGCAATGTACTAATCAATACTAAAATAATGGCGTGATCTATCTGCAATGTTGCAACATTTTTTAAATCGGTCATTTTATATAACATTGCATTAATTGGAAATGTTAGCGCCCATGCAATAGATACTCCAAGTACTCCAGAGAATATTCCGAGTATAAATGTTTCAGCATCAAATACGCGAGTAATATCCTTCTTTCTTGCACCTAAAGCACGAAGAATACCGATCTCTTTTGTACGTTCTAATACTGAGGTATAAGTGATGATACATATCATAATCAAGCTTACAACAAGCGAAATTGCTGCAAAGGCAACTAAAACGATTGTAATACCATCCATAATTCCACCGGTCATATTTGACATTGAACTAGCTAAATCAGTATAGACAACTTGATCTTTGATATCTTTATCTGCATTATATGCATCTAGATAGGCAATTACCGCATCTTTGTCATTAAAATCATTTGGAAATACCATGACCATAAAAGGAGTTGCATTTCCTCCAAGATATGATAAAAATGTACTCTTTTTATCTGCATCCAAGTCTTCCATCGTCATAACATTTTTACTGCTGACTTCTTGTGACTTCACAATTTCAGAATCCTTTGCACTGTTAATGACTAACTTTGATAATTCATCACTGTATGCAATTCCAGTGCCTAGCAAACCGATACTAACATCTGGTTTCAAACGAACAACACCTGTTACTTTGACGGTGATACTGTTTGAAGAATTATACATCGCATTATAATCTGTACCTGGTAGATATGAGCCAAATGCAGTCTTTACATAAAAGTCGTTATTTGTAACTATTTTAAATTCAGTACCAATAATATCACTTAATTTGATTGTATCAACGTTTTGCGTATCAAATCCCAATGCTTTTAAAATCGTATAATCCGCACGATTTTTTGTGTCAATAACAAGTACTAAATCAGAAACGCTTTCAGGGTAAGCCCCTTCAAGCAAATCATAATTCTTTTTCAAATAAGGTTCTTCCCCTTGTTTTAATACTTCTGGATATGATGTAAGTCCAATCCCATCAGTACTTGTCATTGTATTATTTGAGCCTTGATTATTGTTATTACTATTATTATTATTTACTTCAGAGCCAGAAGCTTTCAGCGTTACAGGTACTACATTTCCATCCACTTTACGTACTAAGTTCATAGAAACAATTCTTGTACAACCGATACTGCTACAAATGGCTGGATCAATATCATATAAGTATTTCATGTATTCATCTGTGAATACATTTTTATGGATGAAATTATTTTGTGTAGAGTCATACAAATATACTTTATCAGTACTTTCGTATTCAACCGTACCCATCATTTTATTTTTCATCTCTTCTTTCATACTCTTGATATCTTCTGTACTCATTTGAGTCGTTGATTGCGTTATCATAATTGGAAATTCTGCCAAAGCATCATTTTGAAACTTTAAAATTTGTGTTTTAAATCCAGTTGAAAGACTCAAAATAACAGCGATTCCGATAATACCAATGCTTGAAGCAAATGCTGTCAAGAATGTCCTACCTTTTTTCGTTCTAATATTATTAAATGAAAGTTTTAGAGCTGTATAGAAACTCATACTTGTTTTCTTCAAATCAAATTGATCATCTTTCGTTTCTTCCTGATAAACATTACTATCAGAAATGATTTTTCCATCTTGAAAATTGATAATTCTGTCTGCATATCGCTCAGCAATATCAGGATTATGTGTTACCATAATAACAAGCCTATCATTTGCAACTTCCTTGATTAAGTCCATAATCTGAATACTTGTAGTCGTATCAAGTGCTCCAGTTGGTTCATCGCAAAGAAGAATCTCTGGATCGTTTGCTAGCGCTCTAGCAATTGCAACTCTTTGCATTTGTCCACCAGATAATTGATTGGGCTTTTTGTGTAAATGTTCTTTTAGGCCAACTTGTTCTAACACTTCTATTGCTCTTTTATGTTTCTTCTCAGCAGAAACTCCACTTAGCGTCATACCAAGTTCAACATTTGCAACAATACTAAGATGTAAAATCAAGTTGTAACTTTGAAATACAAAACCCACTGAATTATTTCTGTAAGCATCCCAATCTTTATCCTTAAAATCTGATGTTTTCTTACCCTTTATAATCAATTCACCAGAATCATATCTATCTAGTCCACCAATAATGTTAAGACATGTCGTCTTACCCGAACCACTTGTACCAAGAATCGCAACAAATTCCTTTTGTCTAAATGCGACACTAATATCATCTAAGGCTTTCGTTTCAATATCACCAATCTTGTAGGTCTTTTTTATATTTTTTAATTCAAGCATTTTATTCTTTCACTCCACTCTTTCATTTTTAAACAAGTTAACTTTTTTAAACAATATAATTTTTGGTAATTTCCTTATAAAGTATTACCCATTTTTTCCAACTATATATGACTAACTATTATAAGTCAATTAAATTTCTATGAAATATCACTATATTCTATGAAATATCACTATATCTCACTATTCTTGAATTAATCGATCATATCTTTAACCAAAATATCGGGATGATGATAGCGTATTCTGTCTTTCGCAATGCCCTTATAATCAATTGCTTTATTGGGACACCACTGAATACATGCCATACATTGTTGGCAATTAGAACCGAATTTAATCAGTCCGCTTTCCATAGTAATATTATTTACAGGGCAAATCTGTATGCATTGTGAACATTTTGAACATTCATTACTAACCGTATATTCAAGACCTGTCTGGCTGTATTTACGAATGCTTTTTTGCAGAGCCTCTTCATATTTAGCACTATAGAACAAGCCTTTTCCAAGTGGTTTAGCTCTTTTAGCTTCTAACAATTGCTTAGCGATTTTCGTTATCTTTTTCTTTGAAAGTTTCAGTACTAAGTTTTGATACCACTTTGGAAAGGCATTATATGACAGGATGTAATTGCCTGCAAAAAATATCATATATTCATAATCGACTTCTTTTCCACACGCTTTAACTAAATGCCTTATATCCTCTGTTGCATGTCCCCTATTTCCTGCGCATCCAATAATAGAGAACACTTTTTGATTATTGGAAAAATGGAGATTTTTTATACATTCAGCTACTATCGGTGGAATATGTGAATAATAGGAGGGCACTGTAAATCCAACCAAGTCATACTTTTCATTTATCACCTTATTTTCAAGTAAATCAGTAATTGGATACATCTCCATATCTGGAATATTCTCACATAACCCTTTAGCAACTGCTATATTGTTTCCAGTTCCACTAAAATAATATATTACTTTACTCATTATTCTCTCCATTTCTTTTATAATTCGATATGTATCGAATTAACATGGTATTTTTTTCAGAAAATCCTCAAATACTCTATTGATTCATTCCCGAGAAGTTAAATTCATTACTTAAATCCTTTATAATATCCTTATTAACAGTTGCTACTAAATACTTACCGTCTTTCGCTGTACTAATTAATCCAGCATCACTAAGTTCTTTTAAATGATGTGATACTGTTGGAGCTCCAATGCAAAGATTTCTTCTGATTTTTTGCATGATACAATCTGGTGTCGCTTCGAAATCTTTTTGTTCATACTCCAAAATACTTAGGAATATTTCCAGTCTATTTTCATTGGATAAAGCCTTATGAATTCGTGCTAATTGTTTTGTATTCATACATACCTCATTTCGATAATTATCGAATTATAACACATTACCGATTTAGTATCAATAACACAATAAAAAGAACTAATCTATTGATTAGTCCTCATATGTTTTGCGCTTAAATATTCTCAATTTGCCAATCAATTTCCTTAATGCCATTATTCTTAAGAAATTCATTCGTTTTACTAAATGGCTTACTACCAAAGAATCCTCTATAAGATGATAATGGGCTGGGATGTGGTGCCATTAAAATTAAATGCTTTGGATTATTCAGCATAGACCTTTTTTTCTGTGCCGGAGCTCCCCAAAGAATATATACCATAGGTCGATCAATCTTATTTAGGACTTCAATAGCAGCATCTGTAAATTGCTCCCATCCCCATCCTTTATGTGAATTCGCTTCATGTGCCCTAACAGTTAACACTGTATTGAGCATTAGTACGCCCTGATTAGACCATTTTTTTAAGTATCCATTATTCGGTATGTAACAGCCACAATCATCTCTAAGCTCTTTATAGATGTTAACAAGTGATGGTGGAATAGAGACCTCTGGTTTTACTGAAAAACACAATCCATGAGCCTGTCCAACATTATGATATGGATCTTGTCCCAAAACCACAACCTTCACTTCACTCAACGGTGTAAAGTGAAATGCATTAAATATATCATCAGAATTAGGAAATATCTGTATTTTGTTATCATATTCATTCACAATCTTTTTGTATAATTCTTTATAATATGATTTATCAAATTCTGGTTTTAATGGTTCTAGCCAGTCATTACTAATTGCTGCCATACATTCATCTCCAAACTAACATTGCTTACACAATTCTCATTGGAAGCCCTTTTTCCTTCAAATATTGTTTCAACTCGCTTATTTCCAATTCTTTAAAATGAAAAAGTGAGGCTGCAAGTGCTGCATCTGCATTACCCACTGTAAAAGCATCATAAAAATGCTCCATGTTGCCCGCACCACCTGAAGCAATTACTGGTATCGAAACATTTCTTGCAATGATAGAAGTAAGTTCATTATCATAGCCGGCTTTGGTTCCATCACAATCCATACTTGTAAGAAGGATTTCACCAGCACCAAGTTCAGTCGTTTTCATAGCCCATTCAACGGCATCCATGTTCATGTCTATTCGTCCGCCATTTTTAAATATATTCCAGCCAGAACCATCTGCACGCCTCTTAGCATCAATTGCAACAACGACACACTGGCTTCCAAATTTATCAGCTGCTTCGCTAATTAAGTTAGGATTCATAATAGCTGCTGAATTAATTGAAATTTTATCAGCACCTTCTCTTAACAAAACCTTAAAATCATCAACGGTTCTAATTCCACCGCCAACTGTAAATGGTATAAATAATCTCTCTGCAACTTTACGAACCAAATCAATCGTAGTATTTCTTCCATCACTAGAAGCCGTAATATCTAAAAAAACGACTTCATCTGCTCCAGATTTATCATACATTGTTGCAACTTCCACAGGATCCCCTGCATCTATTAAATTAATAAAATTAGTTCCTTTAACAACTCTTCCATTTTTAACATCCAGGCATGGTATAATTCTTTTCGTATGCATTAATTTACCTCCTTGCCTAAATTAGCAAAATTAGTCAATATCTTAAGCCCTAAGCTACTACTTTTTTCAGGATGAAACTGGCAAGCAAATATATTACCACTTTCAACAGCTGCATGAATATGCGTTGAATACTCTGTTGTTGCAGCTACGATACCTTCATCATCAGCCAAAAGGTAATAGGAATGTACAAAATACACATAAGGTTCATTTGGAATACCTGCAAACAATCTTGATTTAGGGTTGATTTCTATTGAATTCCATCCCATATGAGGTATCTTTAGTCCTTCACATGGTGGTATCTTAAGGATTTTCCCTTTTAGGATTCCAAGGCCTTCAACACCTGGTGTTTCATCACTACTCTCAAACATCAGTTGAAGTCCTAAACAAATCCCTAGAAATGGCGTGTTATTCTTAACCACTTGGTGAATTGTATCTATTAAATTAAATTTTTTAAGGTTCTCCATTGCATCACCAAATGAACCTACTCCTGGTAATATAACTTTATCCGCACTTAGAATCTCTTCAGGATTCCTAGAGACAATAACTTCTTCTCCTAAAAAAATCAATGCTTTTTCAACACTTTTTAAATTACCTGCATCATAATCAATTATTGCTATCATTTCGTTACCATTCCTCCATAGCTTTCCAATGTTAAATAATATTGCGTAAAATCCAAATCTGACAAAGAAGCATAACTAATTGCCTTTTCCTCTGACATTGAAAATGTTGTCTTCAATGCATTTATAATTAACGCTTTATTTGCATCTAATGGTTCAGTAACGCCAAGTTCTTTTGCTGTTGGATAATATGTATAGTAACGTTGAATACCTTTAATTAATGAATCAAGAGCTTCAACTCCCATTCCTAACTTAACATAATTCTGATATGACGTATATTGTTTCTGTACAAACATGATTGTATTAATCTGATTATATAATTCCTCATCAACTGGCTTTAAATCAACCCCTTGCAATGAATCAAATGCTGTTTGATAATTTCCATTTTGATAGTACAACTTTGCTTGGCTAATATCATTATTATAATAAAAAGCAGTATTGCCAATCTCTATTAACACAACGATACCAGCAACAAACGATACCAGTAGAACCAATGACAATGGTTTAATCTTTAACATATCCTGAGGCTTTGTTGGTGTTTTTGGTTTCTTTTCTTTCTTAGGTTTTTTAACTTTCTCAACCTTTGGCTTTTTTGATGCTACTTTTTTAGCTTTAACTTCATCACTCTTGTTCTTAGCCGCTAATTTTTTTGCATTTTTTGCATTCTTTTTTTTATTATACTCTAATTCTTCTGCTTCATCCTCGGCTTTTGCCATTTCAGCTAACTTCGCTTTTTTTGCAACTGCCTTTGCTTTTCTTTTAGCAAAAAAACCTTTCTTTTCAGTTACAATATTATCATTAATTTCATTATTGCTTTTAAAATCATTATCACCTTTATAATCACTATCATTGATGAATTCTTCTTGTGAATTATTTCCATATAATTCTTCTAAAACTCTCTGATTTTCATCTTTCGGTTCTTCAGTAATATCTTTTGACTCTTGTTTCATTTGATCTGTTTGTTCTGTTTGTTCTGTTTGATCTGTTTGATCTGTTTGATCTGTTTGTTCTGTTTGTTCTGAATGTTCTGTTTGTACTAAATCTTCAAAGAAAATATTTTTAATAAATTTTAAAATGCTTCTCTTCTTTCGACTTTCCTTTTTATCACTTATCTTCTTATCACTTTTCTTCTTAACACTTTTCTTCTTTTTTAGCTTTTCTTTTGGAATTATAACACCAGCAGCACTTGTTAGCCCATTCGTTATTGCTCTTCCTGCCGCTGCTATTGCTTCTGCTTCAGAAAAATCATTATCAAGTACAAGATCACTTGCCTTATTCGCTAAATCAAATTCACTTATATTATTTTCTTTTAAATTATTATTTTCTTTTTTTTCACTCAACTGATCCATAGAAATACTTTCATTCGTTACGTCATCAATTAACTCCTCTGAATTCATATCAGCCAGTCTGTCCATTTCACTTTGAGTCAGCTCAGCAGCTTCTCTATCAGGAATATCGGAGATTTTAAAATCACTATCTTCTGGTTCAAATATATCATTATATTCTTCGCCCAAATCATTTGATGCGATTTTTTCATTAGAAATAACACCAGTATTCGCTTCACCAATTTCGTTGGTAACATCCATACTGCTGTTATCAGATTCTTCCGAAACTGCTAATTCTTCTAATACATCAGACTCTGTATTTTCATTATAGTTATTCATCGGTTTAATTGATTCTGAATTAAGTTGTGAATTAATCTCTGAATTAAGTTCTGAATTGAATTCTGAATTAGGTTGTGAATTAATTTTTGAATTGAGTTCTGAATCAAATCCTGAATTAGGTTCTGAACCAAGTCCTGATTTGAGTACTGAACCTAATTCAGAATCGAGATCTTCATTAGATTCTTCGTCAGATTTTTCAGTATTATTATCCATAGTCTTAAGCAAACTTTCCAAATATTCTTCTTCATTTAAGTTTTTCAAGTTTGGCACCTCTAATTTATAAATTTATGATTCCAGCATTATAAACAATTATGCTAGTAACTTATCAATCTCATGAACTAATAATCCGATTTCTGGTTTTGAAAGTTGAACATCAGCTCCAACCGAATCGCCCTTTAATCTCATCTGATCATTAATGAGAGAGGAAAAAATAATTACAGGAATATGTTGTAATTCTTTATCTGTTTTAATTAATTTTGTTAGCCTATGTCCATCCATTAATGGCATTTCCAAATCAGTAATTACGCAGTGAACATCTTTGGCAATTGTCCCTTTATTCTTAATGTTAGTAAGTTCATCCCAAGCTTCTTTACCGTTTTTAAATAATATAAGGTTAATATATCCAGCCCTCTGTAATGAATCTAATATCATCTTACTAAGTAATGGGGAATCTTCTGCTATAATAATCGGAGAAGTATTTCTGATTCTTCCTTCTAACTTATCTATTTCAGAAACTTTCAGTCCTGTTTCCGGACTAATCTCAGAAACAATTCTTTCAAAATCCAATATAACAATTAATTGACCATTGATTTTAATAATACCTGTTGCAATTCCGTTTTCTGCAGTATTAATTGTAGAATCAGGGGTAATAATATCCACCCATGAAACTCTATGAATACCAACAACTTTATGTACATGGAATGCCACATTTAACTTGTTAAAATTCGTAATAATAAACATGTCTTTACTAGGGTCTTCGGAAGCAGCATTGTGAATTACCTTCGCTAAATCAATAACAGTAATCAATAAATCTCTTGGCATAAAAATACCCTCTACCGAAGGATTCGCATTAGGCACAGGTGTTACAATATTAAAGGGAACTATCTCCTTGATCTTAGCCACATTAATTCCATAGTGGTTATTTCCAATCATAAATTCAAGTATTTCAAGTTCATTTGTACCACTTTCCATTAAAATATTAGATTCCATATTATTGCCCTCCAAAAGATACCGTTTTATAAATGTAATTATAACAAATTTTCTGCCAAAAGACAACAATTTACAACAATTTACAGCAAACTATTATTAATATATATATATATTAAGTAACGGAAGCGTGCTACTGAATTATTTCTATACACAAATAAAAGCCTCGCATCAGCGGGCCCTTATTTTAATATTATTTCATTATATAATTACGCTTTATGTCTCATTACTTGAACTGCAGAAGTGATTGCGCCTCTTAACTCTTCATTTTCTTTTGGAGTCTTCATAAGTAACTGCTGTAATGCTGCAGTTTCATGATCTGTTCCCACTACTGATAATGATTTTACAGCTGCAAGTTTAACTTCGATTTCTGGCTCTTCAATCAAAAGAAGTAATATATTCATGCAGTCGCTAGAAGAAGAATTAGCACATGCCTTAGATAAGTTCACCTTAGTCTCAGTATCTTTTTCCATATAATTACTAAGTGATCCCCAATCTCCCTTCTTAACTAATTTAATCATTTTCTCTTCCTGTGACATCTTAACACCTAAACCAAACATAGTATGCCTTCTTTCTTTTGTCGCCATAATAAATAGCATTACTTACACTATAGCACTCTAGAACGATTGTTACAATAGTATAGGCTATATCTTTTCTTGTTATCTGTCTTCTTTTCTTTTAATATAAGAGGCAAATGAGATTTCACTGTTTTTTTTGCTTATTATTTTAGGCTTTTCTCCGACCTCAGGCATCCACAATGCCTGACTCACATTTTTAGTCAGCGTAATCATACAATCCGGGCAATATTTCCCATAACGAATATCTGTACCACATTTTTGACATTTTATATATGAATCAGAACCATCCGGAATTTCCATTCGGCCTTCTCTTAACAACTTATTTATATAATCTACTGGAATGCCCGTTTCATCATGAATAACGATTGCTGGTCGAGGTCCATTTTTTTCTAAAAATTCTTTGATTATGCCAAAATCCGAAAGTTCCTTATTACCACAACTCTTACACTCAAACATCTCACCATATATATATGTCATTTGAACACCACATTTTGAACAAACCTTAGCATTTTCTAATAATTTTATTCTTTTATCATTTTCCATTTTTTACTCCTAAACCAATCATAATAAATTTTCCAACATATTTCTTTTAATTAAACCCTTTTAAAAGGTCTTTCGATTCGTTATAACAATACTCTGTTTTGATAACATATCTGCATTCTTATCATTCATATATTGACTAAGAAATTGATTCTTAATATTAAGCACACAACCATAAAAATACTTTGATTGGTTAATTCTTTCTTTCCTTACTAACAATCCATTAAGATTTAAAGATTTATTGAGGTCAATAAATACCAATCTAACAATAGATTTGAGCGGTCTGTCAATAATATCTTTGCTGACAAATAAAAATCCATTTTGACTAATATCCTTAAGAATTACATCCATTGGCACACTATTCGTGCCAACTTGAACAACGCCTTTCACTTCAACAGATAATCTAAATGCATTTCTTCTATTAATTTCAAAGCCATCCCCTGTAGGAATAACTTTGTAATAAGTCTTGTTTTTATATATTACATTTTTTAATAAAACGCGTTTCCAAGCAACTGGTTTTTTATCTCTTCGAATTAGAAGCATATCAACCAAGACATTGCCTATCTCAAAATTCACAACTTTCCCACTAACCCTAACAGGCTCAATTAATATATAATCTCCGATTTTTGTAATAACAGTTGACTCGAATTCCAAATGCTGATTATTAATATTAATTTCAAGTACAAGATTGCTATTTTGAACTAGTTGTGACAAGCGCATTTGTTATTTTCCTCCTTGGTATGGATACATTAATATATATTTTAATCATATCATTAATCATACTATTATGGAATATGTTTTTGCATACATTCACTTATTTTACTAAATTATATTCATTTTTATAATTGCTACCAAACAAAAAAATCCTGTATTTATCACACTTATATAAGCTGTGATAAATACAGGATAATTAATATCCCTTTACTCTTCGTCTTCAACAGGCATTTCCCAGTTATGGAATACATCTTGAACATCATCATCTTCCATTAGTAAATCAATAATACGGTTCATTCTCTTGACATCACCTTCATTAGAGATTTCAACCCATGTCTGAGGAATCCTTGTTACTTCTACTGATACCATCTTGACTTTAGCTGCTTCTAACGCTTCTCTTACAATCCCGATATCATCTGGATTTGTTAATATTTCAAAGCTATCGTCTTCTTCTGCAAAATCATCTGCTCCTGCATCAAGTGATATCATCATTAATTCATCAGCATCCATTGAACAGTCTTCTTTATCAATAATAATCTGACCTTTTTTATCAAACATAAATGACACACAACCAGGTGTTCCAACATTACCGCCACCTTTTGTAAATGCATTACGTATATTTGAAGCAGCTCTGTTTCGGTTATCTGTAAGTGCCTCAACAATAATTGCAGTTCCACTAGGTCCATAACCTTCATATACGACTGTTTCAAAATTGGCTGCATTGGCATCAGCAACGACCTTTTTAATATTTCTATCAATTGAATCATTCGGCATATTATTTGCCTTTGCTTTTGCAATAACATCTCTTAACTTATTATTATTACTTACATCTGATCCGCCCTCTTTAACAGCAACCATTAGTTCTTTACCAATCTTAGTAAATATTTTGCCCTTAGTAGCATCATTTTTTTCCTTTTTGCGCTTAATATTGGCAAATTTTGAATGTCCTGACATAAAATATTCTCCTTAACTATGTATAATATTAACTGTGAAAATACGAAAGCACTCCACCGCTAAAAACTTCTAATTAATTTTATCATTATTCATCAACAATAACAAGTATTAATTCCACATAGCAATGTGAGTGCATTTATTTTTACATATTCTGTACCTTAAAATCTTTTTGTATCTCTCGTTGTTGATCTTTTTTAGCTATATCGTGACGTTTATCGTATAACTTTTTACCTTTAGCAAGTCCGATTTGCAACTTAACAAGGTTACCTATTAAATATAACTGTAAAGGGACCAAAGTATAACCTTTTACTGCCATTTGTCCAGCAAGCTTATTGATTTCAAATTGATGAAGTAATAATTTTTTCGTCCTCAAAGGATCTTTATTAAATATATTACCTTTTTCATACGGAGTAACATTCATGTTATATATAAAGACTTCACCATTTTCGATACGAATAAATCCCTCTTTAATGCTACATTTACCCATACGAATAGATTTCACTTCTGTACCATGAAGCACCATTCCCGCCTCATACTCAGCTTCTATAAAATAATCAAATCTAGCCTTTTTGTTATTGGCAACCAGTTTTCGAGCTTCCTCTGCCATAATTCTCTCCTCCCCATCCTAATATATCTTACTTGTTATTATTTTTTTTGTTATATTTCTATGTTTGTTCCTGTTTCTGTTTCTATATTAGCCTTTTCATTAAACTTTGTCATTAATTTTTTGTTTTTATCTTGGTTTTGCTACTATTTTGTTCATTCGCATGCTTAAGCGTCTAATTTTGCCCTCGATCTTAGCTCTTAGCCCTTTGCTCTTTGCCCTTTGCTCTTTGCCCTTTGCCCTTGCTCTTCACGCCCATCCCACAAAATGTGAATAGTAAATATGAATTTGCAATGACTCATTTTGCGCAGACCGGCTGAAAGTAGCGCCTATGTTTTTTCCAAGACTCAGATGAAAATCGAACGAAGTGAGACTTTTCATCATCTCTGAGGCTTGCAAAAAGCATGCTACTTGAAGGAAAGGCAAGCAAAATGATTCATTGCAAATTCATATTCACCACCAACATCTCTCAGTCTTCGATCAACTCAAAATCAATAGTGCGAAGCATCTTATCTGTTTTAGCAACTTCAACTTTAACCTTTTGTCCAAGTTTAAATGTCTTATTCGTTGTTTGATTATTTAGTTCATAATGGTTTTCATCATAAGAATATGGGCCATCTTTTAGTGTTGCAATCGATATCATACCTTCAATTGTACTAGGTAATTCCACATAAATTCCCCAACTTGTAATACTTGAAATAACGCCGTCAAACTGTTGTCCAATATATTTTTGCATATATTCAACCATCTTTAATTTATTTGTATCTCTTTCAGCATCATCTGCACGTCTTTCCGTTGTACTTGTGTGTGTAGCAACTTCTGGAAGAATTTCAGTGTAATGTTTAATTCTTTTTTCTTTCATCCCGCCATGAAGAGATTCTTTAATAATTCTATGAATCTGCAAATCAGGATATCTTCTAATTGGAGATGTAAAATGGCAATAATACTTAGCAGCAAGTCCAAAATGTCCGATACACTCTGTTGTATATTGAGCACGTTTCATTGAACGAAGTGTTAATCTGCTAATTAGATTTTCCTCGTCAGTTCCTTCGATTTTTGTTAGAAGCTTCTGAAGTTCCTTCGGATGTATATCTTCTGCTGTTACTTTAAGAGAATATCCAAAATTATTAATAAACGTAGAGAGCTTCATAATTCTCTCTGGATCTGGATTTTCATGACTTCTATATACAAATGGAATCTCTTGCCAGAAATAATCTTCAGCAACTGTTTCATTTGCAATAAGCATAAAGTCCTCAATTATCTTAGTTGCAGCATTTCTATCATATGGCTTAACATCAATTGTATGACCCTCTTCATCAAGTGTAATCTTAGTTTCAGGGAAGTCAAAATCAATTGAACCTCTTGTCTTACGTTTTGCACGAAGGATTTCAGCTAATTCATCCATCAATTTAAACATTGGAATAAGTGCTTCGTATTCTTTAATCTGCTCTTCGTCTTTATCAACAAGTATCTTTTTCACGCTTGTATAAGACATTCGTCTATCAACATTTATCACAGTTTCTGCAATTTTGTGACTTAAGACAGTACCTTTTTCATCAATATCCATAATACAACTCAGTGCAAGTCTATCTTCCCCTTGGTTCAACGAACAGAGGCCATTAGAGAGCTTATGTGGAAGCATAGGGATAACTCGGTCAACAAGATAAACGCTTGTCCCTCTGCTTAATGCTTCTATGTCGAGAGGACTATACTCAGTTACATAATGACTTACATCTGCAATATGAACGCCCAACTGATAAATGTCTCCATTTTTTGTAACTGTTATTGCATCATCTAGATCCTTAGCATCTTCTCCATCTATCGTAACTGTTTGAACATTACGCAGATCTAATCTTCCAGCTTTATCCTTTTCATCTACTACATTTGTAATGTTGTTTGTAAATTTCATAACTTCATCTGGAAATTCGACTGGTAATTCATAGCCTTTGACAATTGACATAATATCCGTTCCAGGATCATTAATATGTCCAATTATCTCAATAACCTTACCCTCTGGTTTCCTACCATTTTGTCCATAATTAACCATCTTAATGACTACTTTGTGACCAGTAACAGCACCCATTGTGTTTTCTTCTGGAATAAATACATCAAATGCTAACTTCCCATTATCCGGAATAACAAAGCCAAATGACTTATTCTTTTGGAATGTACCAACGATTTCTTTTATTCCATGATCTAAAACCTCAACAATACGTCCTTCACATCTCTTTCCATTCTGGCTTGAAGATGTAACAACTACTTTCACTTTATCCTGATGAAATGCATTGTTAGATTGACTTTCTGGAATAAATATATCTTGTTCCATATCCTCTACTTCAACAAAACCAAAACCGCGCTTATTACCAATATAGTTACCAATAACTGCAGTTGCCTCTGCCTTACCATATTTTCCTCTTTTTGAAATACTTATTATTCCATCATCCATTAATGCATCCATAACTGCCTGCAAATCTGCTCTATTTTCTTTTGGAATTTGAAGTAAAATTGCTATTTCTTTTATTTTCATAGGAACATAATGTTCATCACTAATTAATTCTGTAATTGTTTTTTTTCTTTTATTAAATAAATCTTTATCCATATATTCCTCCCATATTTCTTATTTTGTGATTATATTTTTGTAAACTTTAAAAGCAAAAAAACACTCTTCCACAAAAGAGTGTTTCCTTTATTAGAATTTAATATTCAAAACAGCTGCAAGTACAATAAATCCTATAGCAAGAAACTTAGTAAACTTTACAAGTTTTCCCTCTATTGAACGACCTTTGTTTTTGCCCCAATAAGTATCTGCGACACCATTAATAGCTCCTGAAAGCCCTGCTGACTTACCTTCTTGCATTAAAACGATTACTGTTAATGCTATACAAATTAAAATAAAAATACCTATAATTATTAATCTTACAATATCTGCTACTGACATACATACACCTCCTATAATCCACATAGGATTGATTGTACCACAAGTTTTTCCAAATTTCAATTTATTTTTTAATAAGGAGTGATTTTCCTGTCATTTCCTTTGGTTGTACTAACCCCATTATTTCAATAAGTGTTGGTGCAATATCTGCAAGACACCCACCTTCTCTAAGTTTATAAGCCTCATCATAATTGACAAGAATAAATGGTACTGGGTTCGTCGTATGTGCTGTAAAGCTTCCACCTGTAACATAATCAACAAGTTGCTCCGCATTACCATGATCGGCACATATAAACATTGTCCCATCAACTTCTTTAATTGCTGCAACAGCTCTTCCAACGCAAGCATCTACTGTCTCTACCGCTTTGATAGCAGCCTTTTCGATTCCAGTATGACCAACCATATCTGCGTTTGCAAAATTTATTATAATCACATCATATTTGTCTGCTTTGATTGCTTCAACTAATTTATCACATACTTCAATAGCACTCATCTCAGGCTGTAAATCATAGGTCGCAACCTTTGGTGATTTTACAAGAATTCTATCTTCTCCCTTGTTCGGCTCTTCAATACCACCGTTGAAGAAAAATGTAACATGCGCATATTTTTCTGTTTCTGCAATTCTTGCATCCGTTTTATTGTTAGCTGCAAGGAATTGACCAAATGTATTAGAAATTGCAACCTTTTTGAATGCTACAGACTTATTCGCAATTGTGATATCATATTCTGAAAAACATACAAACTTGGTTAGCTTTCTTGCTCCTCTTTCAAATCCAGCAAATGAATCATCACAAAACGTTCTTGTGATTTCTCTAGCTCTATCTGGTCTAAAGTTAAAACAAATAACAGAATCATTATCTTTAATTGTTGCAAGTGGTTTTCCATCTTTTTCTACAACTGTTGGAGCAACAAATTCATCTTGCTTACCAGCTTCATAAGATTTTTCAACTGCAGCTAAAGCATTTTCCGCTTTTTCGCCTACACCGTTTGCCATTGCATTGTATGCAAGTTCGACTCTATCCCATCTGTTATCTCTATCCATTGCGTAGTAACGTCCCATAACGGATGCAATCTGACCTACGCCAATTTCTTTCATCTTATCTAATAATTGAGCAACAAATTCTTTCCCTGAATCAGGAGCAGTATCACGTCCATCAAGAAAAGCATGAACATATACATTATTAAATCCTTCTTTTTTAGCAAGCTCAAGTAATGCATATAAATGAGTATTATGACTATGAACACCACCATTAGATAATAATCCAAATAAATGTAAATCAGAGTTGTATTTCTTACAATTTTTAATTGCAGCAAGTAGCTCTTCATTGTTAAAAAAATCGCCATCTTTAATTTCTTTCGTAATTCTTGTAAGTTCTTGGTATACAATTCTACCAGCACCCATATTTAGGTGACCAACTTCTGAATTACCCATCTGACCATCTGGAAGTCCAACTGCTAAGCCACTTGCATAGCCTTTTACATATGGATAGTCCTTCATAAGATTATTAATAACTGGAGTCTTTGCATTTGCAACGCAGTTTCCTCTTTTTTCATCATTCAAGCCATACCCATCAAGTATCATTAAAACTGTTGGTTTCTTGTTCATAACTTTTTTCTCCTTAAGTTCTAAATTTATTTATAATTTACCACATCGCCGAATTCAGGTTTAAGACTGACACCGCCAACCAATCCACCATCTATATTATGCTTTTTAAAAAGTTCTTTTACATTAGCAGATGAAACACTTCCACCATATAAAATACTAATTATTTCAGCCGTTTCTTTATCGTAAATTTCGCTAATACATGCTCTTATTGAGGCACATACTTCTTCAGCTTGATCTGACGTAGCAACTACGCCTGTACCAATAGCCCATATTGGCTCATATGCTATGATAGCTTTTTTTGCCAAATCATCACTAACATTTCTAAATGCATTTTTAATTTGTGTTGTAATATGATCTATTGTAACTCCAGCTTCTCTTTGTTCTAAAGTTTCTCCACAACAAACAATTGGAGTGATTTCATATTCAAATGCTTTTAATAATTTTTTATTAACAATTTCGTCTGTTTCATTAAAATATTGTCTTCTTTCAGAGTGTCCTATAATTACATATTTTACTCCGATATCTTTTAACATTGATGCTGATATTTCACCAGTGTATGCACCGCTTTCTTCAAAGTAGAAATTTTGAGCGCCAATTCCGATTTTCGTGTCTTTTACAGCATCCACGGCTAACATCAATGATACATATGGTACACAAAATATAACCTCTACATCATCATTTTTAACCAATGGTTTTAATTTCTCTATCAAATCAATCGCTTGACTTGGAGTCGTATTCATTTTCCAATTTCCTGCAACAATCTTCTTTCTCATAACTAAATCCTCCTAATATAAGCCATTATTTGCTTATTATTTTATAATACATATTCGTTTTCCCTTTAAATTCAGGTAATTATATCATTATCATTTTTCTAGATTCAAATTATATTGATTGTAAATTTATATAGACAAAAACTAATATTCTGAACCTGTGTTATTGTAATTATAACACAAATCCAGAATATTATTATTTAATACTATTTATCATTTGCAGCTAAAACGCCTGGAAGTTCTTTTCCTTCAAGGAATTCAAGTGATGCGCCACCACCAGTAGAAATATGAGTCATCTTATCACCAAAACCCAAATTATTAACTGCTGATGCAGAATCACCACCACCGATGATTGTAATAGCATCGATTTCTGATAATTTTTTAGCTACTGCAATTGTACCAGTTGCAAAGTTAGGAAATTCGAATACGCCCATTGGACCATTCCATACTACTAATTTTGCATCTGTTAATGCATTTGTATATAATTCACAAGTCTTTGGTCCAATATCAACGCCTATATCATCAGCTTCCATTTCTCCTGATGCAACTATTTTGATTGGAGATTCATTTTTAAATTCTTTTACAGTTACTTCATCGATAGGAATTAAAAATTGAACGTTTTTCGCTTTCGCTTTTTCCATCATCTCTAATGCATATGATAGATAATCTTCTTCAACAAGTGATTTACCAATATTTCCGCCTAAAGCTTTACGGAATGTATAAGACATACCACCGCCAATGATTATTGTATCAACTTTATCTAACAGATTATTGATTACAGAAATCTTTGATGAAACTTTAGAACCACCAAGTATTGCAACAAATGGTCTAACTGGATTGTTTACTGCATTTCCAAGGAAATTAATTTCTTTTTCCATTAAGTATCCAACGACTGCGGTATCAACAAATTTTGTAACTCCAACATTTGAACAATGTGCTCTATGAGCAGTACCAAATGCATCATTTACAAATATATCACAAATAGAAGCAAGATCTTTGCTAAATGCTTCACCATTCTTTGTTTCTTCTGGTCTAAATCTTGTATTTTCAAGTAAAACTACATCGCCATTCTTCATTGCTGAAATTGCAGCTTTTGCATTTTCGCCAACCACTGAATCATCTGGTGCAAATTTTACTTCTTGACCTAAAAGTACAGTTAATCTCTTAGCAACTGGTGCTAATGAAAATTCTGGACTTGGTCCGTTTTTTGGTTTGCCTAGATGTGAGCAAAGAATAACTTTCCCACCATCTTTAATCAGTTTTTTGATTGTTGGAAGTGCGGCTACAAGACGATTCTCATCTGTGATTTTTCCATCAATCAATGGAACATTAAAATCACATCTGACCAATACTCTTTTACCCATTACGTTGATATCATCTATTGATTTTTTGTTAAGCATTTAATAAATACCTCCATCTCTTATTTATATTACATTTAATATTACTCTTTATATTGTTTTATCCATTTATAAAATTCAAGGCCCGGTCCTATAGTCTAACCTACAAGAGCGGACCCCGAAAGATTAGGACCTTTTATTTGAAATTACAATTAAGCTAATTCAGAGAAATACTTAATTGTTCTAACCATCTGGCTTGTGTATGAATTTTCGTTATCATACCATGAAACAACTTGAACTTGTGTATCACCATTAGGTAATTTAGATGCCAAAGTCTGTGTAGCATCAAATAAAGAACCAAATCTCATACCAACAATATCGCTTGATACGATAAGGTCTGTATTATATCCAAATGATTCATCTGCTGCTGCTTTCATTGCATCATTGATTTGATCTACTGTAACTGCGCCTTTAACAACTGCGATAAGAATTGTAGTTGAACCTGTTGGAACTGGTACACGTTGAGCAGAACCGATTAATTTGCCCAATAATTCTGGGATAACAAGACCGATTGCTTTAGCAGCACCTGTTGAGTTAGGAACGATGTTAACTGCAGCTGCACGAGATCTTCTGAAATCACCGTTTCTTTGTGGTCCGTCAAGTGTCATCTGATCTCCTGTGTAAGCGTGAATTGTTGTCATAATACCTGATTGGATTTTAGCTAAATCATTTAAAGCTTTAGCCATTGGTGCTAAACAGTTAGTTGTACATGAAGCAGCTGAGATAACTGTATCTTCTGCTTTTAATATATCATGATTTACATTGAAAACAACTGTAGGAAGATCATCACCAGCTGGTGCAGAAATAACAACTTTTCTTGCTCCTGCTGTAATATGTGCCATAGATTTTGCTTTTGAAGTATAGAATCCTGTACATTCAAGAACAACATCTACACCGATTTCTCCCCATGGAAGTTCTGCAGCGTTTGCTTTTGCATAGATTTTGATTTCTTTTCCATCAACTGTAATTGAATCTTCACCAGCTGTTACTTTATCAGCTAATGCATATTTACCCTGTGATGAATCATATTTTAACAAATGCGCCAACATTGCTGGGCTAGTTAAATCGTTAATTGCTACTACTTCGTATCCTTCAGCACCAAACATTTGTCTAAATGCAAGTCTACCGATACGTCCAAATCCGTTAATTGCTACTTTTACTGACATAATTATAATTCCTCCTAGTATTAAGTATAATAAAATTTTCTAAAGATTGTTAATTTATAATCAACCTATTACATTCTACATAATTTACGAGGAAATTTCAAGTCTTATTTCCCTTTTTTTTCAAATTATATAAAGTAATGTGATAAATTTAAGCTTAAGAGCAATATATTGCATATTTATTATTATCATATTTTTTAATTATATACTGAATCTTTTTTTAAGTTGATTTATCGTAATTTAAATATAGGACCACACTTTTGAAACTATTAATCATATATTTTTCTTTACATTCTATATATATTGCATTTATATATTGACATATTTTGTTAAAAATCATAAAATTAATTTTATATATATATTACATTGATTTCAGAAAATATAGGTGGATTTATTATTAAAGTCTAGTAGTTTAACTACATATTCTACTTCTCAAATTATGTATCCATAATGGTTCCAAACAAAAAATCAAAGTACTGCATTTCAAAATTCAAAATACTAATAGAAAAACACTTAAGGAGAAATGATTTTGAAAAATTTAAGAAAGATTTTAAGTTTATTTATGGCATTTGTTTTAGTCAGCATGGTTACGCAAAGTACGTTTGCAGCTGATTCATCTATTCGTCTGACCTATGACGTCACGAACGATGGTATCGTAGATATTTTTGATATACTTGCAATACAATATCATATACTAGGAACTACTACCCTATCGGGTGATAATCAAATAGCTGCAGATACTAACAATGATAATAATATTGATATCTTTGATATCCTTAATATTCAAAGAAGTATATTAGGCACAACGAACACTAACACCATAGATACAAGCGATGGAACTATTGTAACTTCTTATTCAGGACTTTTAGCAGCTGTTACTCGAGTGCAACAAAGTGGCGGTGGTAAAATATATGTTGAAGGAACAACTATTTCTTGCACTGGACAGATTTCACTATCTGGCTTAAATTCAAACATTTCAATCATAGGAGTTCCAAACAGTGATGGTACATATCCTGTACTCGACTTTAGTTCTTTCCGCTCAAGTTATATTGACAAAGCATCCAGTGATAGCCAAGTTGGAGTTAGAATCACAGGAAGTAATTATACGATCAAAAATTTGATTATTGAGAAAGCGCCTGATAATGGAATACAAATCAAAGGAACCGCTGCAGGCAACAATACAATCTATAATTGTATTACACGTTATAATAATGATGCAGGCCTTCAAATAACTAGTGGAGCATATAGCAATACAATCAAATCTGTCTATAGCTACCGCAACTGTGACGTATATACATTAGGCGGAAATGCAGATGGGTTTGCACCTAAACTTGGAGCAGGTATCGGAAACACATTCTACGGCTGCTATTCTTGGGAAAATTCAGATGATGGATGGGATTCATATGATAATAAAGACGTATTAACCTATGATTTATCATACGAGCAGTGTGCTTGCTGGAACAACGGTGATCCAACCGTATTTACTGGCCTATATGATTTTAATAAAGGTGCTGCATTAGATTCAAATCTGTTATTAGTTGAATTAATTAATGCTAAAGATTCAACTTTTGCTACTCTATATGCAAGTGGTACATTTACACTGCCAACAAGCAGTTTTATAGTAACATCTGCATCTACCGTTGCTTATAGTCCTGCAAGCTGGGTTAGCAATTATAAAGGTAATTCAAACGGTTTCAAATTTGGTTCTACCTATACTACCAGTAGTTGTGTAAGAACGATAAAGAACTGCCTCACATTTGGTCATAAATCAAAAGGCTTTGATAATAACAATAGTGCTTGTACAGCATCCTTTACGAATTGCGTTGCCTTTGACAATGCTTATAATTATAATATTTTACCATTTACACTTACAGCATTCAGTAATATACGAGGGTTTTCAGGTAGTTCAGCAGATAAATTACCAAGTGGATACAGCGTAACTGCTCCAACCACAACAGTTCAGTCAACGACAAGAAGTACAGTTACAGCAACTGTTAATACCATTAACACAAAATGTAAAAGTAACATTATACCAGGTGAAATTTACTTTAATATTTATTAAACAGGTAATTTGTATTATTTAACTGCAAGGGACGTTGCGCAAGCTAACGTCTCTTGTTTATTTTAATATTTGACTATAAAATCGGATTAATCTATAATACAAACAACTAACTATAAATGAGATTTTTGGAGGTGCTTTTATGAATCAATTTTTAAATTTATCTGATTTTCATCTACATACCTATTTTTCTTCTGATTCAAAATCAACTCCCGAAAGTATGGTCACAAAAGCGATAGAACTTGGACTTTCTTCAATATGTTTTACAGATCACAATGACTTTGATTATCCATCAGAAAATGGAAATGTAGAGTTTTTATTAGATTTACCCTCTTATATGAAAGAAATGATTGAACTGAAAGTCCACTATGAAGGTATTTTCCCTATATACATTGGTCTAGAACAAGGACTTCAAAAGCATTTAGCACCAATAATTAATAATTTTGGCAACGAATACAATTTTGATTTCATTATTGGTTCTTCTCATCTTGTAAATGGTACTGATCCATATTTCAAGAGTTATTGGGATGGAATTACGATTAAAGAAGGGATTGCGCAATACTTTCTAAGTATCCTAGAAAACATAAAGGTTTGTGACAAGTTTGATGTTTATGGTCATATTGATTATATTAAAAGATACATCCCTGATAAGAATTTCGTTTATAAATATTTAGATTATTCTGACATTATTGATGAGGCATTATCACTTTTGATTCAAAAGGGAAAAGGCATTGAAATGAATACCTCAGGATTTAAATATGGCCTAGATCAAACTCATCCTAGTAGCGATATCATAAAAAAATACAAAGAATTAGGTGGTGAAATCATTACGATTGGTTCTGACGGACACAAACCAGAACATTTGGCGTATGCTTTTGAAAAAGTCCCTGAAATCCTGAAGTCTAGTGGTTTTGACTACTATACAATTTTCAAAAATAGGAAACCTGAATTCATTAAAATTTAGGTAAGGATTTGCTCATTCGTTCAAATTCCAAGCTTATAATACAAAATCTCGCTGACCTTATCGTCCGCGAGATTTTGTGATGTAATGTGTATTTTAAATTGAGATTTATAGGATAGTTCCTCCACCAAGTACATAATCGCCATCATAAAAAACGACTGCTTGTCCTGGTGTTATAGCTCTTTGCTTTTCATCAAATATGCATTCTACTGTATCGTCGTCAACCAAATTAATTGTACAAGCTCCACCAGCATGGCCATATCTAATCTTAGCTTTAACACGCATTGGCCCTTCTAACTTTTCAACAGACATAAAGTTCAAGTTATTTGCATAGAGTTTTTGTGTAAATACATCTTCATTTTCACCTAATACAACTTCGTTCGTTTCCGGACAAATCTTGGTTACAAATACAGGATGTCCCAAAGCAATTCCTAACCTTTTTCGCTGTCCAACTGTATAATGAACAATCCCTTTATGTTTGCCTAAAACTTCACCTTTTGAGTTGATAAAATTCCCTGGCATGCTCTTAATATTCGTTTCTCGTTCTATAAATCCTGCATAATCATCATCTGGAACAAAACATATTTCCTGGCTATCTGGCTTATTTGCAACCATAAGGCCTATTTCTTGTGCTATTTTCCTTATATGATCTTTTTCATATTCACCCACTGGCATAAGTGTATGTGCCAGTTGATCCTGAGTCAGGTTATATAATGCATATGTTTGATCTTTTGCAGCAGTAACTGAATTTTTAATAGCAAATCTACCATTCGGTAACTGACCGATTCTTGCATAATGACCCGTTGCAATATAATCTGCACCAATATCCAAGCTTCTCTTTAAAAGTGATTCCCATTTTACATAACGATTACATGCTATGCAAGGATTAGGGGTTTTCCCTTTTAAATACTCTGCAACAAAATAATCCATTACCTTTTCTTTGAACTCATTTTTAAAATTCATTACATAATATGGGATTCCTAGTTGGTTAGCTACACGCCTAGCGTCTTCAACGGCGCTAAGACCACAGCATCCACCATTTTCTTCCACTACCACATTGTCTTCATCCTGCCAGATTTGCATTGTTACTCCGATTACATCATATCCTTGTTCTTTCAATAAATATGCTGCTACCGAAGAATCAACGCCACCTGACATCCCAACTACGACTTTTTTCATTAATAATTTTCCTCTTCTACAGTTTCACCGATATCTGATTTGGGTTTCGTAAGACCTTCAATTTTAATATCATTCTTTTCAGCATAATCCCAAAGTGCTGCATGGATTGCTTCTTCTGCAAGTAGGGAGCAGTGTACTTTAATTGGTGGAAGTCCATCAAGTGCTTCCATTACCGCTTTATTTGTAATCTCAAGGGCTTCATTAATCGACTTACCCTTCACTAATTCTGTAGCCATACTACTTGTTGCAACTGCTGCTCCGCATCCAAATGTTTTGAATTTACAATCATTTATGATATTGTTTTCATCAATATCCAAATATATTCTCATGATATCACCACATTTTGCATTTCCTACTGTACCTACACCACTTGCATTTTCTATTTCTCCAACATTTCTTGGGTTTTGGAAATGGTCCATAACTTTTTCACTATACATATAATTTATCCTCCGTCTGGATTTATCTTATTTATTGGTGTTCATAAAATCCTCATAAAGTGGTGACATATTTCTTAGTCTTTCCACAATTTTTTTAATTGTTTCAATTACAAAATCAATATCTTCTTTTGTTGTTTCATCACTCAACGTAAGTCTTAATGAACCGTGTGCAATTTCATGAGGAAGTCCAATTGCTAAAAGCACATGTGATGGGTCTAGTGAGCCTGATGTACAAGCGGAACCACTTGATCCACATATTCCTTCCATATCAAGCATAATGAGTAGTGACTCGCCTTCAATGAATTGGAAACTTACATTGAAATTATTAGGAAGTCTCTTGTACCTGTCACCATTTAATCTAGCATATGGAACTTCTAAAAGTACTCTGTCAATTAAATAATCTCTTAGTTTTATTTCTTCTTCTGTTCTTTCCTTCATATTACCTGTAGCAATTTCAGCTGCTTTAGCCATTCCAATAATACCAGGAACATTTTCAGTACCAGCTCTTCTTTTTCTTTCCTGCGCTCCACCATGTACAAATGAGTGTATCTTAACACCTTTTCTGATGTATAAGAAACCAATTCCCTTAGGGCCATTGATTTTGTGTCCGCTCGTACTTAACATATCGATATTCAACGCATCAACATCTATTGGCACTTGTGTATATGCTTGAACTGCGTCTGTATGAAACAATATACCATTTTCTTTTGCTATCTTACCAATTTCAGCAATTGGCTGAATCGTACCGATTTCATTATTGGCAAACATAATTGAAATAAGGATTGTATCTGGTCTTATTGCTTTTTTCAATTGGTCAAGTTTAATTAAACCATTTTCATCAACATCTAGGTAGGTGATTTCAAATCCTTTTTCTGCAAGATAATCACAAGTATGAAGTATTGCATGATGTTCTATCTTAGTTGTAATAATATGCTTACCCTTATTTCCATAAGCTTCTGCAGTAGCCTTAAGTGCCCAGTTATCTGACTCTGAACCACCGGCAGTAAAATATATGTTTTCTGCTTCTGTATTAATTGTTTTTGCAATTGTCTCTCTTGCCTCAGTAATATCCTTTTTATTATCTGCAGAAATGCTGTAAATACTTGAAGGGTTACCAAACTTTTCTGTAAAATATGGGATCATAGCCTCTAATACTGCTGGTTTTACAGCTGTGGTTGCTGCATTATCCAAATAAATAATTTTTTTCTCCATAGTTTTTCTCCTTTATAAAAATATATTAATAATTTAACATTATTTTCAACGACGTAATAATTCACCTATTGTAATGTGGTCAACTGTTTCATTAATACTATCATTAACCTTTTTCCAAACATACTTGCTTACACATTTATCTTCATCATTACAATCAACTTCATCATTAATTAACGGGCACTCAACTGGATTCAAATTGCCCTCCAGTGTTCGTAAAACATCTCCAACCGATATATTTTCTGCATCTCTGGCTAAAACATATCCACCTTGTGATCCTCTTACACTTTTCACAATGTCTGCTTTACGTAATTTTGCTAACAGCTGTTCCAGATAACTTTCTGAAATTTTCTGTCTTTCAGCAATACTGTTAATGGATACAGGACCTTCTTGACTATTACTCGCCAAATCAATCAATGCTCTTAGTCCATATCTAGCTTTTGTAGACATTTTCATAAGTTTTTTCACCCCTACTTTCAATACCCCACCAAATTAGTCGGGATTTAATTGTTAGTCTACACTTAGGTCATACATATGTCAAGTATATATTTCAAAAAAACGAAAAAAATTAATTTTAAAATACCTATAATATAATATGCAGTCTATCAATATAATGATATATATATTATTTTTTCGGAGATACTATGAAAAGTTCGATTATCCGAGGCACTTTTATATTAACTGTAGCTGGACTAATAAGCCGATTAATCGGCTTTTATTACAGAATATTTCTTTCGAATGCAATTGGTTCCGAGGGAATGGGATTATATCAGCTAGTACTTCCTATTGTAGGTTTGTCCTTTGCAATCTGCGTCGGAGGAATTGAAACTGCAATATCAAAATATGTTGCTACCAGTAGAAATTCTAGCCTTACTTTAATATCTGGCATTATTTTATCCTGTTCATTATCAATTTTTATGACCTTTATCATTTATATAAATGCAGACTATATCGCCACAAATATTTTTCTTAATTCTTCTTGTTCCTATTTAATTCGAATTATTGCTTTCGCAGTACCTTTTATTTGTATTGAAAACTGTATTAATGGATATTACTATGGGCTAAAAAAAGCTGCAGTTCCTGCATTATCTCAACTTATTGAGCAAACGCTACGCGTTGGTATTGTATATTTCATAATCGCATATTTTATCAGCATACATAGACCAATAACAGCAATTGTCGCTACTTATGGGCTAGTAGCCGGCGAAATGGCTTCTTGCATCTTTGTTTCCATCACTTTGATATTCAGAAAGAATTTCAATTTTGTTTTTAATGGAATATTCATGGAAATAAAAAAAATTATAACCATGGCACTTCCCTTATCCGCAAATCGAATATTATTAACACTTCTACAAGGTGGTGAGGCAATTCTTATACCAGCTCAACTTATTGTATATGGACTAAATACTTCTGAAGCTTTAAGCGTATATGGAGTGCTGACAGGAATGGCTTTCCCTCTCATTCTCTTTCCCTCAACAATTACGAACTCTGTCTCTGTCTTCTTGCTTCCTACCGTATCAAAAGCGCAAGCAGACAATAACGCAAAGAAAATTTCATATACCATCAGCAATTCATTGAAATATAGTCTTATAATGGGTTTCTTTTTTACTGCCTTGTTCATTGTCTATGGTGGTCGTATTGGTGCATTACTTTTTCACAATCAAAGTGTAGGATATTTTGTTACGGTTCTTGCATGGCTATGTCCATTCTTGTATATCGCAACAACTTTAGGTAGTATCTTAAATGGTCTTGGTAAAACTACCATAACTTGTATTCAAAATACAATTGGTATTTTAATTCGAATTGTTTTTTTGATCATATTTGTTCCTCATTATGGAATTGTCGGATATATGTGGGGATTACTTTTAAGTCAAGTTTATGTATGCTCTGCGCATATTATCTATATCATTCGAAACTACAAAATTAGTTTTAACCCATTTCATTCTATAATCATTCCAGTTTTATGCGTGATATTATCGATTGGAATCTCTTTAATTGTATATTTTCCATTACGGGAAAGCCAGATTTCATCTGAAATGATTAGACTTTTAATCGGCGCCGCCGTTACAACTCTCTTATATTGTGGATTTTATTATTTCAATTCACCTTTGATGAAAAAGGCAAAAAAATAGGGATAAAATTAGTAAGACCTATAATGTACCCTAGGTTTTCTAACTTATCCCTATTAAAAACACTTATAAAATATTCTTGTATCCTTATTATTTAGATTTTTTTGCTGGTGCTACTGCTGAAGAGATAATAGAGCTAACTTTTTTGTCAGCTTTTGGTTTTTTTTGCTCTCTATTTTTCGGACTTTTGTCTCCCATAATATTCACCTCCAATTGTTATACTAATTATACTCTTTTTCATAAGATTTAGCTAGTATATTTTTTGTAAATTATTACAATTCATCCTTAACTCACCCTCATAAAGTTACCTATTCAAAAAATATATTGCCAAATTTAAATAACCTGCAAACGTAACCCACAACAAATATGGAATTTGAAGTTTCCCTGCAATTGGATTAATTTCATAGAATATTTTGATCATAGCAATAATAGAAATCCATAGGAATATTAAAATCAAAAATGCTAATAAGTATGCCTGCATGTTAAAGAATACCAAGGACCAAAAAAAATTCAACATTAACTGAATTGCATATATTTGTAATGCTTGAACCTTATCCTTGGAATCCGAAATATAGATTAGATATGCAGAAATCCCCATCAAAGCAAACAAGATTGTCCATACAACGGGGAAAATCCATCCAGGTGGAGTCAATGGAGGTTTTACTAATTCTTGATACAAGGACATGCTGTTTTTAGTCAAATATCCCGATAACGCACCGACCCCTAGACTGATTGCAACACTAACGATTAATTCTTTCCACTTAACATTACTAATATTTATTTTCATAACAGCCCTCATTTCTGCGCATCTTCTGCGCACATCTTATTTGTATACATCTTATGAAATATAGATTGTATTTATTCTGAAAGCTGTATTTAAATCCTTACCGATTTCCTTTTTGTATTATATTTTATCACTTAATTTTTTTTCTTATTAGCTCAAAAAATAACTAGCCTTCGATTTGAGTATAATTTCTTATGATCTCACATGTTTTTTCTATATCTTCATCACTATGTGCATTAGAAATAAACATGGCTTCATACTGAGAAGGAGCTTGATAGATCCCATGATCTAACATATATCCAAAATACTTCGCGAAATTTTCAGTATCTGATGTCATTGCACTGTCAAAATCAACTACCTCTTGATTTGTAAAGAATATACTCATTAAGGATCCAATATGATTTACCGAAACCTGATCCCCAAATCTATCTTTTGCCGCCTTTGCAAGCTTGTTTGTCTGTAATTCTATTTTATTATAAATATCTGGATTATTCTTTAGAGTTGTCAGTGTTGAGATTCCTGCTGCCGTTGCGATTGGATTACCAGACAATGTGCCCGCTTGATAAACTGGTCCAATGGGAGCTACCATATCCATGATCTCTTTCTTTCCGCCATATGCGCCTACGGGCATTCCACCGCCTACTATTTTCCCCAAAGTTGTCAAATCAGGAATAACTCCATAATATTCTTGCGCCCCACCAATACTTAAACGAAATCCAGTAATCACTTCATCAAAAATTAACAATGAATTATACTTTGTAGTAATGTTTCTTAAATATTGTAAAAACCCATTTTTAGGAAGTACAACCCCCATATTGGCAGCAACTGGTTCCACTATAATTGCTGCTATTGTATCACCATATTTTTCAAATAGGTCTTCTACGGACTTTTCATTATTATAGTCTGCAATTAGTGTGTTTTTTGTATAATCAGCCGGAACTCCTTTGCTATCTGGCACTGATTGTGTTAACGCTCCAGAACCTGCCTTCACCAACAATCCATCAGAATGTCCATGATAGCAACCTCTAAATTTTACAATCATATCACGATTTGTATAACCTCTTGCAACACGAATAGCACTCATAACAGCTTCTGTTCCAGAACTAACTAGTCTCGTCATCTCCATAGATGGTATTAACTCACGAATCAGCTTCGCTAATATGTACTCATTTTTAGTCGGTGCACCAAAGGTCAACCCATTTTCACAGGCTTTTTGTACAGCTTCAATGACTCCCTTTTCGCAATGCCCTAAAATACAGGGTCCCCATGAACAAACATAATCAATATATTCATTTCCATCCACGTCATAGATTTTTGAGCCCTTTGCTCTTTCTATAAATACTGGAGTTCTATTTACTGCCTGAAATGCTCTGACAGGGCTATTAACGCCTCCTAGAATACAAGTTTTAGATTTTTCGAATAGGTCTTTCGATATTTTTGAATTCATTTTGTTGCTCCTCTTTATCATTTTTCATCAAGCCATCTTGCAACATCTAATGCATGATATGTAATAATGATTTTTGCACCAGCACGTTTTATTCCTATCATATTTTCCATAACGATTCTCTTTTCATCAATCCAACCGTTCATGGCTGCCGCTTTTACCATAGAATATTCGCCACTTACATTATAGGCTGCAATTGGATAATCTGTACGGTTTGACACTTCCCTGATAACATCTAAATAAGCAAGGGCTGGCTTAATCATAATAACGTCCGCACCTTCTTCTATGTCTGATAGGCATTCCCTAATCGCTTCTTTTATATTTGCTGGATCCATTTGATATGTTTTTCTATCTCCAAAACTTGGAGCAGAATGTGCGGCATCTCTAAATGGGGAGTAATACCCGGATGCATATTTTGCACTGTATGACATAATCATTAAATCCTTAAATCCATTTTCATCCAAAGCTTCTCTAATAACCTTTACTCGTCCATCCATCATATCTGACGGTGCAATAATATCAGCTCCGGCATTTGCCATACTGACTGACATTTTAGATAACAGTGGCAATGTTTCGTCATTCATGATTTTCTCGTCGCATATTAAGCCACAATGGCCGTGAGAGGTGTATTCACAAAGGCAAACGTCTGCAATCACTAACAAATCTGGTGCTTTATCCTTAATGAACCGAATTGCTCTCTGTGTGATTCCTTCATCATCATAGGCCTGACTGCCCACTTCATCTTTATGTTCAGGAATTCCAAATATTAAAATAGCATGAATACCAACACCTATGATTCGATCCAGCTCTTCCTCAAATCGATCAATGGAATATTGAAAGATTCCTGGCATGGAATCAATTGGATTTTTTATGTTGTGCCCTTCTATAATAAATATTGGATAAACCAAGTCGGATTTTTCAATACTTGTTTCTCTAACTAAGCTTCTCATAGTCTCATTAACGCGTAATCTTCTCATTCGATTCATAACTTTCCTCATTTCTACTCAGTTTTAGTGGTCATTCCATGCATGATTTTACTCATTATGCCTAGTTTTAGCGGTCATTCCATTTGAATTTTCCAATCGCTTCAATTAACCCATCTGTATAATTAACATCTGCAATAATATCTGCATCCCAATTAAATTTCTTTACAGCTTCTGCTGTAACATCTCCAAGGCAAGCAATCTGAATGCCTATTGGCAATTCTATTCCTTTTTCCTTAATTCCTTCAAAAAAAGAGCTAACGCCTGATGCACTAGCAAATGCTAGACAATCCATTTCAGCAATATATTCTATATTTTCTGTGATTTTTCCTATTACATCATATATAAAAATCTCTTTAAATAATATTTTATTTTCATTTAATATATCTGTAAGTTCTTCGCTTCCTCTTAATGCCCGTGGTATAAGTACTCTTTCATTTTTACTAATGATTTGAGAAAATTCAACTGCCAAAGCAACCGAATTAAACTTACTGGGAATAAAATCTGCAAAATACCCGTAATTTTCTAATGTTTGCTTTGTTCCAAGGCCTATCACTGCAAATTGTATATTATTTAATCTTCTTCTGTCAATCTTTGCGTCTTTCAACTTTTCAAAGAAAAGCTTTATTGCATTTTTACTAGTAAATAATACCCACTGGTAATGTTCAATAGATGACAGTTCTTCTTTTAGCTCTCTTATGGAAGGGGTTTCAACAATATGCATGTCGCAAAGTGAATAAGGTTTTACCCCAAGCTTTGATAATCCCTGTTCAAGTTTTTCTCGAATTTCTTTCGTTCCAGTAATTCCAACTTTCAAGTTTAAAATAGGGCTTTGGATATGTGAAGAAAAATTTAGTTTTGCGGTGTTGCCTATTACAATGATTGCTGGAGACACCACCTTTGCGCTATTTACTTGAGATACAATGTCAGCCAACGTAGCACGAACTGTCTTTTCATTATTCATAGTTCCATTTGAAATAACTGCTATTGGTGTATTAATATCTTTTCCATTTAAGACTAATTTCTCAACTATATCGGAAAGATTTGACAACCCCATTAAAAACACCAAAGTACCATCAAGTTTCGCCAATGTTTCATAGTTTTCAGTCAATGTACTTCCACCTGAACCAGTATGCCCTGTAATCACATGAAAGCTCTGGCTAACACCTCTATGCGTGACTGGTATTCCAACGCTTTCTGGAACTGAAATAGCAGAGGTAACACCAGGTATCACTTCAAAATGAATATTATATTTTAACAATTCCTCGATTTCTTCCCCACCACGGCCAAAAACAAAGGAATCACCACCTTTTAATCGTACTACAATTTTATGCTTTTGCGCATTTTCAACAATTATATGATTAATTTCTTCTTGCTTTTTTGAATGATGTCCTGGTTCTTTGCCTACATATATTTTGATACAATCATCTCTTAAATACGCAAGAAGCTGAAACGAAGCCAATCTATCATAGATAACAACGTCACATATCTGCAGGAGTTCTTTTCCTTTTAATGTTATAAGTCCAGGATCACCGGGCCCTGCACCAACAAAATATACCATTCCCAATCTATATTTCCTCCAAAACATTTTTCACTAGACGTTCTACAAGTTCCAATCGATTCTCGATGTCAACTTTTCCAGTCTGCTTTAATATTTTTCCATTCACTTCTTTCATAATACGAAGCTTAATTTCACCTTGCTTTACTTCTGAAAACACGCCAATCGGTTCATGGCATCCCGCTTCAAATAAATGGAGTACCTTACGTTCAATTTCTAGTTCCATTCCTGACACTTGATCTGAAATATTTTGCAGCATCTGACCTAATTCACTATCTACTCTTGCTTCAACTGCTACAATACCTTGTCCACCAGCTGGTATCATCTCATCAAAATCAAAATAGCGATAATTATATTCTGGTTCATTGTCAAGTCCCAGCCTTTTGATTCCTGCAGCTGCTAGAATAATTCCGTCATATATGCCATCGGCAAGCTTCTTAAGCCTAGTATTTACGTTTCCTCTAAGTAAAGTACACTTTATATTTCCATAGAGTTGTTCGATTTGAAGTTGTCTTCGCAAACTGCTCGTCCCTATAATAGCAGATTCTAGCTCCTGTATTTTGACTGGCTTCATTGTAATAAGAACATCTCTTGGGTCCTCTCTTTTTAATACGCAAGCAATCTCTAATCCCTCACATAATTCCATTGGCATGTCCTTTGCACTGTGCACTGCTAGGTCAATCTCTCTACTCATCAAGGCTTCTTCAAATTCTGAAATAAATACACCTTTTCCACCAAATTCAATCAATGGCTTGTCGAGTATTTTATCACCTAATGTATTTATAACTATAGTTTCGCATTGAAGCTGTGGATCATGCTTATGAATTGCGTCTATCACCAAATCTGTTTGAACAAGTGCAAGCCTGCTTCCCCTCGTTCCTATCTTTACAATATAATTATAGTCCATTTAGTCAGCAATCTCCTTCTTGTAATATTTTATACTTATCGATAACTTTATTTATCATGTCTAAAGACATATATCCTTGGTTTATTTCAACTATTTCTATGAATTCATTGTACACTTTTTTTCTTAGTTCTTGTGAATGAATTTCGCGTTTTATATAATCTCTATGGTCACCTAAAAATTCAATTAAACTACTATAATAATCTGGAATTACTGATTCAATATTCTCTCTGATTTTAGCTGCCATTAAAGGGCTACTACCACCTGTTGAAACTGAAATTACCAGTTCCCCTTTTTTATAAATCGCTGGAAATATAAAGCTACACTCGTCTTTTACATCAACAACATTTACCAATAGATTCTTATCCCTACAAATTGCTGAAATATAAGAATTCAGTTTTTCATCGTCTGTAGCCGCAACTACCAATTCAGCCTCACTTATATCCAAATCGACAAATTTTCTCTTCACCAAGGTAATATGTATGTCTTTATCTTCTAATGGGCCGTTATCTTCTAAATGGGTATTGTCTTCTATTTTATAAATGTCATCACAAATAAAAGGTGCAACAATGGTTATTTTTGCACCAAATTGATGTAAAATTTCTATTTTTCGAAGAGCGACTTTGCCTCCGCCTACAACAACACATTTTTTATCTTTTAATTCAATATAGATTGGGAAATATGCCATCATTGTTCTCCTTTTTCAATATTACTCAATGCTTCAAGTACTGCTTTTAGCTGATCACTATTCAATGCATCCTTTAAATGATAAAAAATATAATCAAAACCTTTCATTTTCACTGTATTTACCGCCGCTTCAATCGTTGGCTGAAATTTCTGAACATATATAGTCTTTAATGTTTCATCTATACGCCTGTCCAAAATCAATTCTACTTTATCTAATTCCTGCAGCTTTGTTAAATTATTTTCTTTTGAAGCATTTTCAAAAAAATCAATATCTAATATTTCGCATTGTGATATCATTGCTATCTCTTTATCAATATCCCCTGGTACCGCTAGGTCAACAAATAATTTGTTTTTCCTGTTACTTCCTAAGTTTTCTGATACCTCATTAAATGTAAAAGTATAATGTGGACTTGTTGTCATGCTTACGATTACGTCTGACTGTTCCAAGTATTGATATCTATCCTTATACGCCACCACTTCAATATTATTATAATTTTGGAATAAATCATTTGCAGCATTATGCTTTCTACTGATTCCAATAATATTCAAATCGCCTTTACAACTTAAGTTTTTAGCAACAATATTACCCATTTGACCCGTAATTCCAATAATCAGGACATTGCATCCATTGTTTTTCTTAAGGAAATCAGTAACACAGTTTGCTGTCAGTGTTCCAATTGAAACCGGAATATTTGAAATGTTTGTATCTGTTTTCACTAACTTTGAACTGCTTACTGCACTCTGAAAAGCGATGTTTAATTCCTGATTTGTAAATCTATTTTCTAACGCCAGTTGATATGCTTCTTTCACTTGACGTAAAATTTCATCTTCACCAATTACCATGGAATCCAGACCACTTGCCACTCTGAATAAATGTCTGAGCGCACCTTCGTTGCTAAACACATTAACATATTTCAAATTTTGAACCAACGAAATGTTCTTATATTGACATACTGCCTTTTCCATTATGGTTATTGCGTTCTTTGTACCACTAAAATATACATCACTCCTATTACATGTTGATACGATCACATGGCCTGTAATATCCTCATTCATCATGATTTGTTTTCCAAATTCTAACTGCTCTTGTTTTGAAAAAGCAAATAATTCTCTAACACTAACTGGAGTCGTTTTATGGCTGATACTAATACAATACATATTATCCTCATTTCTGTTGCGTACACAACACTCAAATCAGGGATGTGAATGATAATTATTCACGTTGTCCTCAAATATTTATGAAAGGACGAACAATAAGTCCGCCCTTTCGCTATAATTTATTGTACGATTTCAATTTGTTCTTCTCTAACATTCTTACCTTCATCAATCAAAAATGCTTTTAGTATAGGTGTTTCTATATTTTCTAGTGATAAAATCAGATAATCGACCGTTGAGTCAAAAGCCAGACGTTTGTCTTCCTCTGAAGGTCTTGACGGTGATTCTGGATGTGAGTGAAAATTACCAATCAATGTGAAATTGTTGGCTCTCATATCTTTTACCGCCGCTAATTGTTCTTTGGGCTCCATTGAAAAATGCTCATTGCTCTCATCAATGTTCGTTAACATATAGACTTTTTTTATATATTTCTTATCTGCCTCAACTTTTCCTGCAATTAGGCCACAAGCCTCATTGGGAAGACCCAGTAGCGCATGATTCAATATTGCGATATAATCTTGGTTACTTAAATATAACACACTTTATACCTACTTTCCATCACATTCTGTTTCTTCATAATCAATTAATTCTGTAATAGTTGGATGGTCCCCACATACTGCACAATTATCGACATTTGGAAGTTTTATTTTTCTAAATTCCATTTTAAGAGCATCATATGTTAGCAAATATCCTGTCAACAAATCTCCCACTCCTAAAATGTACTTAATCGATTCCATAGCTTGAAGACTACCAATTACACCACCCATCGCTCCGATAACTCCTGCTTGCTTACATGTCGGAACTGCATCCTTTGGTGGTGGATTCTTAAATACACATCTATAACAAGGCCCCTTACCAGGAACATATGTCATAAGTTGACCGGCAAATCGAATAATTCCCGCATGTGAAAATGGCTTTTTCGCCATTACACAGGCATCATTAATCAAAAACTTTGCAGGAAAATTATCTGTTCCATCAATAATAAAATCATATTCATTAACCAAATCCATGATATTATCAGCGTTTACAAATATACGATATGTATTTACTACTACGTCGGGATTCATTGCATTCATTGTCTCTTTTGCGGACTTTACTTTTGCTTTGCCTACATCAGCAGTTCCATGAATAATCTGCCTTTGCAAATTGGATAAATCTACTTCATCTGCATCTGCAATTCCAATAGTACCAACACCTGCTGCTGCTAGATACATTGCTGCTGGAGCACCAAGGCCACCTGCACCAATAATAAGTACTTTTGCATTCAAAAGTTTCTTTTGTCCCTTTGCTCCAACTTCCTTTAAAATAATATGCCGGGAATATCTTTCTAGCTGTTCATTTGTAAATGCCATTTAGATTGTTCCTCCTCCCATAAAATACAAAAATTCTACGATATCATTTTCATTTATTATTGTGCTATTAAAATCTCCGGATTTTACGAAATCATCATTTAATGATACTGATACATATTCTGGATTTTCAACTTTTTCACTTACGATTAATTGAGTAACTGTTATTTTGTCACTCACTTCTTTTTTATTTCCTGCTACTGTTATAAACATGGCTATACCTCCTATAGAATGCTATTTATGATCTCAATTAACTCAGGCTTCTTCGTTATTCCTCTGAGGCGGTTTTTTTCTTCTCCATTTTTGAAAAACAAAAAGGTTGGAGATCCCATTACCATATGGGCTTCTGCGAGTTGTAAATCAAAATTCACGTTAATCTTCACTATTTTTAACTTATCCTCGTACTCCTCCTCTAAATCTCCAAGAATCGGAGACATCTGTTTACATGGGACACAAGAATCTGAATAAAACTCAACTAGCACAGGCACCTCTGCCTCTAATACTTCTTTATTAAAATTATCTTCATTTACTCTTAAAGCCAATAGATTCACCTCCGATATTAATCTTCTACTTTTTTGACAATCAGACTATAAGTATTATCTTGATTGTCAATCAATTTTAATATTTGATGGCCTTCCTCTTTTATACTTCTAGGAACATTCTGAACTGGTTCTCCATCATTCATTCTGATAGATATAATTTGGCCATGCTCTAGCTCTTCTAAAGCAACCTTTGCTTTTACAAATGTGATTGGGCATACAACATCTGTTATGTCTATCGTTTCATCTATTTTAAAATCCGCCATTATATGCCTCCTCTATTACTTTCTTAAATTTATCGCGACCAATTCTATCAATCGTAAAATTAAATCGTTCTCCAGCGTTTCCAAAGTCATCAAAAAACTGAATTGCTGTATCCGTTATATGAAAAAGCTGTTCTTCGGATTTAACAAGTGGTAGGAACGCATCACCTTTATTGATTGTATTTCCAAATAGACCACCAAACGATACTATGTATGCAGTTTCACCTTCCCAAGCTGAGGTTGGGCATGATTTTTCACAACGTCCACAATAATTGCACTTACTTTCATCAAACAGAATCTGATTGTCTTCCATCTTGAGTGCTCCTGATCGGCAAGCTTTTACACATACTCCACAAAAGATGCATTTTTCTTTGTTCCAATGGACATCTAAAACGCCTTTAATACCTACATCGTTCTCTTCAGCCTTTAGACAGTTGTTCTGGCATCCTGTCACTCCAAATTTAAACTTATGAGGTAACTCTCTTGCATAATATCTTGTATTTAATTCTTCTGCAATGTTCGTAGCATCAATATTACCACTTGGGCAAATGGTATTGCCTTGACATGCTGTTACTGTACGAACTCTTGGACCACATACACCAGGATTAACTCCGCCTTTTGCCAATTCCAATTTAACTTCTTCAATATCCTCGAGTTTAATAAATGGTATCTCCACACTCTGTCTTGATGTTAAATGTACATATCCTTGACCATATTTATCAGCGACTTCATATATTTTCTTTAACTTTTCTGATGTTATCGTTCCGCCGACTACCTGAAGTCTGAGTGAGAACGTATTTTTTTGCTTCTGTCTCATGAAACCACCTTTTTTTAATGCCGAATAATCTACTGCCAAAAGAATACCTCCTAATATTTAATATATTTTATTATTTATTATGCATTAATCACATGTTCTAAATCATCTATCAGAGCTTTTATATTTGGAAATTATATTACCCAATAGTTACTATGGAATATAACTTTTCGATAAGTTTCAAAGTTCACCCAATCATTAAGAAATTTTGCTTCATTTTCATTGTTTATTTTCTTATATTCTTCCAAAAAAGTAATCAATTTTTCAATAGAATTCACTTTGACAGCGAATCCTCTTCCATTCGCAATTGGAACGTCAGCATACTTGTAATCATCGATTGATTCTATCTTAGTGATCTTTTTGTTCTCGATTTTAATTGCTACCCAGTCACGAAGTACCAAAATATCAAAATTCTCAGGATATTGGTAGCTCTCACCCTTTATAGGGATTTCATCTCCAATTGTATAGGTATGTCCTGCTGGTTTATATTTTGATAAAGACAGACTTTCTGTGTTGTAATAGAATTCTTCAAAGATATCGCCTCTGGCTTTTATGTCATTATACGCAAAAGACACACGATCATTTTTGTTTCTGTCATCATCCAAAATAGTATCTATTACACCGCATGCTGATGTCATATTACTGATACGATCGATGAGTATTAGTTCTCCAAGCGTTTTATGGGTGTCAAATTGATCTAATACAATCTTTTCGACAAGTGAAATTTCACAAACTGCGATTTCATTTTTGTTTAAATAGTCTGTTGCCAAATGCTCGCCCGTATTTACATCTATCTTATATTTAACTTCTGTAACAACACCTGGAAGCATCTTGGTTCCAAGTTTCACAAAATAATTCTTTCCTGCAGTTAACTGCGAATCATCCATCCAAAGAATTGTTGCCGTAAATGATTTACCTACAATCAGTTTCGCCTCTTTTGCAATTACGCAGCCTCTAGAAACATCCACTTCCTTGTCTAATTGTATAGTAACTGGCTGGTTCTTTCCTGCACTTTGTACTTCTTTATCTGTCACATGTATGCTCTTTACGATTGCCACTTCGTTACTTGGAAGCGTGGTTATTTCATCACCTACAGACACATCACCTGCTTCAATCTGTCCCTGGAAGCCTCTAAATGTATGATTTGGACGGCAGACTCTTTGTACTGGCATGTAAAATTCATCTTCTTCTAAGGTGCTTTCCACATCCACCTCTTCAAGATAAGTTAAAAGAGGTTGTCCACTGTACCAAGGAAGATTGACGGAACTTTTTGTAACATTATCTCCTTCTGTTGCAGAAACAGGGATGATTGCCACATTTTCAAGCGCAAGCTCCTTTGAGAGTGTGTTGATTTCCTCTGTTATTTTTAAGAACTTTCCTTCGTCAAATCCAATCAAATCCATCTTGTTCACTGCAAACACAAAATGTCTGATACCCATTAAGGTGCAAATTCTTGCATGTCTTCTTGTTTGAACAAGAACTCCTTGTTTTGCATCTACTAATATAATGGCAAGGTTCGCAAATGAGGCACCAACTGCCATATTTCTTGTATATTCCTCATGACCAGGTGTATCAGCTACGATAAAGCTTCGGCTATCTGTTGTAAAATAACGGTAGGCAACATCAATTGTAATACCCTGTTCACGTTCTGCCATCAGACCATCAAGAAGTAAGGAATAGTCAATTGCTCCATCACGACTTCCCACTTTACTGTCTAATTCCAATGCTCTTTTCTGATCTGCATACAAAAGCTTTGCATCATATAAAATATGTCCGATCAGAGTGGATTTTCCATCATCTACACTACCACATGTTATGAACTTTAATAATCTCTTCATCTTAGAAATACCCCTCTCTCTTTCTTCTTTCCATACTTCCGACTTCTTCACTGTCGATGACTCTTGTTGTTCTCTCAGAAGATACTGCACTGAGTGTTTCTTCTATGATTTCATCAAGTGTATTTGCATCTGACTCAATTCCGCCTGTCAATGGATAACATCCAAGTGTTCTGAAACGTATATTTTTGTGCTCTATTTTTTCACCTGGAAGAATCTTTAATCTGTCATCATCCACCATTATAATATTTCCATCACGTCTAACAAATGGTCTCTCTTTTGCAAAATACAATGGAACGATATCAATAGCCTCACGTTTTATATATTGCCAAATATCATTTTCTGTCCAATTAGAAATAGGGAAAACTCTCATGCTTTCACCTTTTTTTATCTTTGTGTTATAAAGCTTCCACATCTCCGGTCTCTGATTTTTTGGATCCCACGCCTGTGCCTCATTACGGAAAGAAAAGATTCTTTCCTTTGCACGTGATTTTTCTTCATCACGACGTCCACCGCCAAAAGCAGCAGTAAATCCATATTTTGTAAGTCCTTCTTTTAATGCTTGCGTTTTCATGATATCGGTATAAGAAGAACCATAATCAAATGGATTCACTCCCTGTTTTACAGCTTCTTGGTTTGTATGAACAAGCATTTCTATTCCTAATTCTTTCGCTTTTTTGTCACGAAACGCTATCATTTCTTTAAATTTCCATGTCGTGTCTATATGCATAAAAGGAAATGGCGGTTTCTCCGGGTAAAATGCCTTTATTGCAAGGTGAAGCATTACGGAACTGTCTTTTCCAATTGAATACAACATTACCGGTTTTTCGCATTCTGCAGCCACTTCGCGAATAATATAAATTGCTTCCGCTTCTAATTCATCAAGATGTGATAATTCACTCATTTCTCATTCCTCCTGTTTTCTTTTTCTATTTTGAATATGATTGAACTCCCAAATTAAAATCTTCTAATATTGATTGGATGACTTGGGGTTTATATCAATTGCATGCACTGTTTTATCACTTTCAGTGATTTCCCAATGCATAATTTGCTTATGATTGACGTTATCTTTTTTTGTCTCCACTGTCATCTGGCTTCCTCTTCCGCCAATATCTGCACCTAAATACAATGATATTGCTTTCACCTTACATTCTTTGACGCAAGAACAGCAGCCCCAGCAGTCTTTTGGATATTTGACATATGCTTTGCCGTTTTCGTCTTCCTGAATTAGACTTCCAGGGCAAACAGAAAAACATTTTTTACAGCCAACACATTTTTCCTTATTAATTGCTATGCTCATATGTCTCACCTCTTTCCACTAAATCTCTGTACAAAATGGTAAGTTTTCCATTCACGACCTTTGAATTCACATATTTGAGCCATTCATCGCTTTTATTTGGATAGTCCAGATTTTCTGCAAAGCTATGCCATCTGGTCTCTTTCCTGGCTCTTAGATGTGCAATTACTGATTTACAGAGCGTTAATCTCTCTTTTAACTCATATACAAACATTAATTCATGCATGTCGGCTGCATTTAAACCATCACTTAGTTTTATGATCTGGTCGATTTTTTCATCTGCCAGTTCAAGTTGCTTTTCGTTAAACGAATAATTGCTTCCGATACCACCTGCATATGCATCCATTACTTTTTGCATGGCTTCTTCAAGTTGCTGTGTTGTAAAAGTTGGATTTACAAAGTTTAAAATACCTTCAACTTCTTCTTTTTTTACTTTTATTAGAGGTTCTTCCTCTAATTGATCTTGTTGCAAGTGTGATTGATCTTGTAAATGTGATTGGCTTTGCAAATGTGATTGCTCTTGTAAATGTGATTGGCTTTGCAAATGTATTTGCTCTTGTAAACGTGTTTGTTTTTCAACTTCAACCACTGCTGCTTTACCTGCAATTTCGCCCTCTACCAAGGCTCCTGTTACATATTTTTGAGGACATCCACCCGCTACATCGCCTGCCGCGAAAAGACCCTTGATCGTTGTTTCACGATTATTATCAACCCAGTATCCGCTTGCTGTATGACCGCCTACTATATAAGGTTCCGTGCCTTCTATTTCGACGTTTTGCTCACTAGGATCCTTACCTGCCTCAACCCACTTTAAAGTCTGGCTAGGTGCCATGTTCAAATAAGCTTTCTTTAATTCCTCATCTTGTGTAGGACTGATACCTTCCGTCTTTAGGTAACAAGGTCCACGACCCTCTTGATTTTCCTTAACTGTTCCATAAACACGTTCAGAAGTTGTAATTCCATATTTGGTTTCATAGACTTCACCTTTTGAATTGATCTGCTTTGCGCCAACGCCTTGTGCAATTGTACCTGTTGGTGCGATTGTATCCTTGCATCGAAGTGCAATGAATCTCATTTCAAAAGTTGTCATTTCTGCTCCGGCACGAATCCCCATCGCATAACCGGCACCCGTATTAAACGGCGGATACCACATCTTATGCCTTGAAAATCCTGGGTTGTTTGGCTTATATAAGCCTGACGCTCCACCAGTTGCACAAATAACAGATTTTGCCTTTATTTCATATAATATTTCGTTGTTTACGTCTATTGCAAAGGCTCCTAGAATTTGGTTGTCTTTTACAATATAATCTATAACATTAACCTGATTTAAGACAGTCACATTATCTAATGTATTCACTGCCGTCGCTAAAATAGGTTTTATATTCTCACCATTAATCTTAATATTACGATTTCCTCTTGCTACATATTCTCCGTTTTCATCCTTTAATATGACCAAGCCCAAATCTTCTAATTTTTTTGTCACTCGGTTTAATCCTTGAGACATTGAAAGTAGCAAGTCTTGCCTCACTATATTATCTGCATCCTTTTTCGCGTAGTCCACATAATCTTCTGGGGTTCTTCCCTTTACAATATATGCATTAATTGCGTTGACGCCAGCTGCCAAGCATCCACTTCTCTTAATATTAGCCTTCTCAGCTATAATTACAGAAGCCTTTGAATTTTCACGTATGGTTAATGCAGCATAACACCCCGCTGTTCCACCACCTATGATTAAAACATCTGTTTCTAATTGTTTTACTTGTATTTCTTTTTTCATATGAGCCTCCTATCTTTTAGGTCAGCATTTATTAAATTTTATTAAATGAATACTGAGTTATTATCTTTCATCTCTTCATTTTCAAGTAAGTAAGCATTATTTTCATCAAAAATATATAATCGATAAATCAATACACTCACAATATCTCCGACTTCCATCACATCTTCCAAAGACCCTGTTGCCGTCAATATAATCCCTTTTACATTTACCTTTAATTGCAGATAACTGCCTCTATATGATATCTGTTCTATAATGCCTTCTTCTGCTGCACTTATGTACTGCTTTGTTTTATCTTTTCTTGATATATTAATAAATTCGGGTCTAATGACCGCTTTCTCGCCTATTTTAACCGACTCAAAACCTTTTAGTTTTGAACAATCTTCCAAGACAGTTGACTGCCCAATGAACTGTGCCACAAACGGTGTTTCAGGATTCTTGTAAATATCAAGTGGTGAGCCTTTTTGCTCAATTGTTCCATTATTAGTAATGATAATTTCATCTGCAACTTCAATGGCTTCGTCTTGATCATGTGTCACAAATATGCTTGTAACCCCAACCTTATATATCATTTCCTTAAGCCAGCTTCTTAGTTCCTGTCTTACTTTCGCATCAATCGCCGCAAATGGTTCATCTAACAAAAGAAGCTGTGGATTTGGAGCCAACGCTCTTGCAAATGCGACTCTTTGTCGTTGCCCACCCGAAAGTTGACTTGGATATCGTTTCTCCATACCTTCCAATCCAATTAGTTTGATCAGTTCTAATACTCGTTCCTTAATTTCTTTCTTAGTCTTTTTCTGAACTTCAAGTCCAAATGCAATATTATCAAAAACAGTCATATAGCGAAATAATGCATAATTTTGAAATACAAAACCAATTCCTCTTTTACCTGCTGGAATATCATTTACTCGAACTCCATCAATAAAGATATCTCCTGAGTCAGGGGACTCAAGTCCTGCAATCATACGAAGGATTGTAGTCTTTCCACTTCCACTTGGCCCTAATAATCCAATTAATTTTCCCTGTTCAATTCCAAAGCTAACATTATCAGATGCCTTAAAACTTCCGAAATGTTTATTTATATTTTTAAGTTCTACATACATCTCTATTCACCTGCCCTTTTTGCTTTGTATTCAATGATATTTCTAAGGATTAAAATGATGACTGCCATAATAACTAAAATAGATGATACTGCAAATGCAGATGACAACTTAAATTCGTTATATAGTATCTCTACATGAAGAGGTAGCGTATTGGTTTTCCCTCTTAAATGTCCTGAGATAACAGAAACTGCTCCAAATTCACCCATTGCTCTTGCAGTACATAATACAATGCCATAAAGTAAGGCCCATTTAATGTGAGGAAAGGTAATCTTTCTGAATATTTTAAATCCACTAGCGCCCATGAGAGCGGCTGCCTCTTCTTCATCGGTTCCTTGTGCATTTAATACAGGAATAAGTTCCCTTGAAATAAATGGAAAGGTTACAAATATGGTTGCAAGAATAATACCTGGAACTGCAAACACAATTTTTATGTCAATTGCCTTCATATAATCATAGGCCCAACCGATTCGTCCGAATGTCATTATAAATACAAGTCCAGCGATAACAGGTGATATAGCAAATGGTATATCTATCAATGTTGTCAAAAAATGTTTTCCGCGAAATTTAAATTTTGTTATAGTCCAAGCTGCAAATACACCAAAGACTGTATTTACAAGCACGGCTGCAAGTGTTGCTGTCAACGTAAGCCATAGTGCTTTTATCGTATATGGATCAAATATAGCCTTTTTATAGGCTTCCCAACCATTTCGTAATGCATATGTAATTAGAACTGCCATTGGCATTATAAGCATTATAAAAATAAACAAAATACTAACTGTGATCAAAATCACCTTAACGACTTTGGAGCCTTGATTGATATTTTTTTGTTTGAGTTTCTTATTTGTCTGACTCATGGCTACCTCCTAGTTGTTATTTGTAATTTTGTTCATATACATCTGAACTAAGTTGTTTAATAGTAAAACCGAAAATGAAATCAAAAGTAGAACCAGTGCAATTGCAGTTGCGTCTGTATATTTAAACTGTTCCAGTTTTGACATAATCAGAAGTGGTGCAATTTGAGTTTTATATGGAATATTTCCTGCAATAAATACAACACTTCCATATTCACCAATTCCTCTTGCAAGCGCTAGCCCAAACCCCGTAAGCATTGCTGGCAATATCTCTGGGAACACAACTTTCAGGAAAGTTCTTGCTCCACTAGCTCCAAGCAAGTAAGATGCCTCTTCATACTGTTTATCAAGTTTTTCAAGTACGGGTTGTATCGTTCTTACTACAAATGGAATTCCAATAAATACCATGGCAATTGTTATTCCAATTTTTGTATAGGCAATTTTAATTCCTGCATTTGCAAAAATACTTCCTATCCATCCTTTATCCGAATATAACGAAGTGAGAGAAATACCAGCAACTGCTGTTGGAAGTGCAAATGGTAGTTCAATAAGACCATCTAATATTCTTTTACCTGGAAACTCATATCTTACTAGTACCCAGGCCAAAATCACACCAAACACACAATTAATCAGTGCAGCTACTAAAGCGCATGATAGACTTACTTTGTATCCTGATACGACATCCCTTGCTGTTACTATTTCTATGAATTCATGAAAACTAAGTCCAGCGGTGGAAATAATAATGGATGCCATAGGAATCAAAATAATCAGACTCATCATAGTCATCGTTACTCCCATTGATATTCCAAATCCCGGAATAACCCGCTTTCCACGGCCGCTTTTCTTCTTTAAAATTATCTTCTTCATAAAAATAATCACTCTCCTTCTAAATAAATATATACTCCGACAGAAGTATTGAAAGTAATCTCCATCTGTCATCGCATATATTTAATACAAATATAATTATAAAATCAAATTTTAAAATTTACTTACCATAGATCTGATCAAATATAGCGCCATCCTTGAAGTAATCTGAATAAGCTTTATCCCATCCGCCAAAATCAGCGATGGTAACCATTTTAAGATTAAGGTCAAAAACTTTTGAATACTCTTTTAAAATATCTTTATTAGATGGTCTATAATAATTATCTCCTGCAATTCTCTGACCTACATCTGAATATAGATATTCAAGATAAGCCTTTGACACTTCTGCTGTTCCTCTGTCATTTGCAACTTCATCAACAACTGCAACTGATGGCTCTGCCAATATGCTGATACTTGGAATGACAATCTGATATTCATCTGGATGTTCTTTTAATGAAAGATATGCTTCATTTTCCCATGCAAGCAAAACATCGCCCTGGCCATTTTCTACAAATGTTGTTGTAGCGCCTCTTGCACCTGAGTCAAGTACACTTACATTTTTATAAAGTTTGTTGACAAAATCTTTTGTCTTTGTTCCATCTTTTGCATATAAGTTATCTGCATAAGCCCAAGCTGCAAGGAAATTCCAGCAAGCGCCACCAGAAGTTTTTGGATTTGGTGTTATTACATTTACGCCACTCTTTACTAAATCATTCCAGTCCAGAATGTTTTTAGGATTTCCTTTACGGACCAAAAATACTATTGTTGAAGTATAAGGTGAACTATTCAAATTAAACTCATCAATCCAGCCTTTGTCTATAAGACCAGCCTCTTCAATTGAAGTAATATCATGTGCAAGTGCCAATGTCACCACATCTGCTTCATTTCCTTCAACTACTGAACGTGCTTGCTTTCCTGAACCACCATGTGACTGTGTAACAGTAACAACCTGGCCTGTCTTATCTTTCCAATACTTAGCGAATTCCAAATTATAAGCTTCGTATAACTCTCTTGTTGGATCATAAGAAACATTTGTAATAGATACGGGATCTGAATATGCGGTTACTGCATCTGAGCTCTTTGCTTTCCCACAACCAGCAAATGTTCCCCCTATCATAGATAAAATCAAACCTAGTACTAAAAGCCTCTTTCTCTTCATAATTGTTCTCCTCCTGTTTTTATTTCATACTATAACGATATGATTTATTTTTTGAATTATAACCTTTATACTATACTTTGTCAATGGGAATTGTATAGTACGTGATATATTTGATTTTTAAAATTATATTTAGATATAAAAAGAGACCCATATTTAATATCTGGGTCTCTCGAAATTCATTATATTCTTATAGTTCATGCTTCAATACTTTCTTATCTATTAGTTCATTTTTCTTTTTTCCAGCCGACTGTACAATAATTCCTGAAACTATCATCACTAGCCCAATAATTGAATACCAACTAATATTTTCATGTAATACTACTGCACATATGATAAGTGAAATAAACGGCGTCAAGTATGCCAAATTCGAAATGATAGCAGTATTTCCATAATCTAATGCTAACACCCAACACAGATATGATATAGCATTGCAAGCGATTCCATTGTATAGTAGTCCAATCATATTTTCTGGGTTTAAAGTTGAATCCGTACCCGTTATTGCAATACATACAAAAGCTATAATGGCCGTTGATAAATATCCAATCATAATCGCAATACTTTTATCATAGATTTCTTTTTTATTAAGCACGGAATATAGTCCATACGAAACAGCTGCCAACAGACAAAAAATGATTCCCTTCAAATTACCAGAGGCGATTTTTGAAATATCTCCTTCTGATGCAACTACAACTACTCCTACAATAGACATCATCGTAGCGATTATCTTTTTAAAGGTCATTTTCTCTTTCAAAATAATACAAGAAAAAATAATTATCATAGCAGGCCACATATAATTTAAAATCATTGCTTCCTGCGCTGGAAAAACATCAATCCCTAATAAGTAAAAAAGATTATAACAGAAGAATCCTAAAATACCCAAAACTACCATTCTAATAATATCAGCCAGGTTATAAGTCTTCATTTTCTTTAATTTTCCAGTGAAAAAATTATAGATAAATAAAAAAATGAATGCCACAATGCTACTTACAGCCAAAACGAACATGGCATCCAATGATTTTAGCAGTAATTTATTTAGCGTAGCTAACGTTCCCCAAAATAATATTGGTACTGCAACATATTTGTACTGTTTCTCTAAATGGAATGATTTCATATAAGTATTAAGGCTCCATGTTTATATTTTATAAGTATATTTATTTTATAAATTCATCATATAAATATACTTATAAAACAGACCTATTTCAAGTTATATAATAACGAATGATAATAATAAAGTTAATCGCTTCATTAACTTTATTATATTAATTGAAAGACTATTATATCTATTTCTATGATATGGATTTATTTGATTGATTTAAAATCGTAGTTCCACTATGAATTCCATACCATCTATAATATATTTTTTACCTGTGTTACCAAAATGCAATTCCTTAATCATCTTTTCATCTATAAGTTGCTTTACCTTCGTTCTAGAAATGTTAAAATATTCTGCAAACAACTTATCAATCCTTATCTTCAATGGATAGATACATTTGATTTTAAGAACTTTTTGATGTTCTTGAAACGCTTGATCCTCCTGATACTCTTCTTCAAATATTTTTTCAGATATTATGTACGTAATATTCTCCCAATCTACTTCTGCCTTATTTTTTTTAAATATCTGATTATCACAACCGTAACTCATAGCAAGGCTTTTATCATTGGCTAGAAATTGTTCATAAGCCTCTTTTCTTAATTCATTTGGTGATATTCTTTCAAATAATGTCATGTTGTAAGTGGTTTTACATTGACAACATGCGTAAATCAACCATATGTCAATACAATTTCCATTTGCATTCACTCTAAAATTTCCTGTATTGCTAAAATATGATTTCCCTCCACATTTTGAACAATTTCTTATTATCTGTGGACTGGAAACTGGTTTGATTTCTAATTCAATTCTTTTATGATAGTTCATTTGCATCTCCAACTTCTTATTAAAATTTCAAATCATTCATAAGAGCTACAAAGACTATTCACTATATTGTTTTCATAATGCAATAGCCTCTGCTATGCATTAAACTGTGGGTTTTTCATATACATTCCGCCTTCCTTTTATTAGAATATTTAATAGCGTTTTTAATATTTTCCTAATATGATTTATAATTGAAATTCATAAAATAGAATTACTTTCATGATTTTTTTGAAGTTCTATTATATGTAAAATTATACGTGAGGATTTTACATATTCCAACCTCATACTTCTCTCAGAAAAAAAGATAAGCCAATGAGGTTTTTAAACCACATCGGCCTATCTTTATGCTCATCTTCTTTTCTCTTGCAAAAGAATCCGTTGAATACTCTTTAACGACAAATAATATTTTTCTACTAAATCAGATACCAAGATACCGTTTTGATAATCTTCATAAATTCGATTATTTCTTTCTAATAAATCTTTACGAGTGGACGTATCTGTTCCCCACTTCTTTCTTGTTGTTTCTTTTCGTGGAATATAGATATATTCACCATCTATGTATTGTTGTATGATTTCTACCAATTCATTTGGCAGAACCTTATTTGCTTTCTTATAGCTCATTTTGCTCTCCTAATTTAATTTTTCTTTTTAGGAATAGCAGAGGCTATTTATCGTATTTATATGCAATAGCCTTTGCTATGCAAAAAAATTAGGTGTGTTCATATATTGGTCCTCCTTATTTTTATATTTTACATATTTTAAAATTTATCAAAATTACTTTTTATCTGCTCTTATAGCACCTTTGAACTCTTTTTCAACGTATAACAATTCTTCTTTTTTAAAATATCTTAGCTCATCGAAATCCAAACGAATTATATAAGGCATAAAATCAATAATTCTAAGAAAGCTGTCACAATTATAGGTGGGTTCATAATAATTCAAAATAGTACTCAAAGCTGTACCGTGTGTTCCAATTAGTATATTTTCATCTCTATGGTCACGTAATATTTCCATAAATGCTTCGATATTACGCTTCTGAACCATATTAAGTGATTCTCCACCTTCTTCATGGAAATCAAAATCGCTCCATCTTTTTTGAAATATTCCGAAATCATTTCCATTTTGTCCCTTTTCGCGTTCTCGAAATCTCTCATCTGTTACAATCTCTAAACAATGGGTTGTCGTACTTTCAAAAATTGTATCTATGCTCCGCTGATATGGACTTGAAAAGGCACAATCAATATGAATATCGCTTAAAATTTGAGTTACCTTTTTACTATCTCGCTTTCCTTCTTCGGTTAAAGGACGTGTTCGATCCTCTTGCCACTCATGTTCAGGCTGTGCATGCCTTACAAAGTAAATATGAGTCATTTTCTTCCTCCAAATTCTTATTTCTCAATATGTTTTCTAGTATATGCAAATATCTCGTTACACTTTTCACATAAAGTCACTTCTTTGCTTATGCTTTGAGAAGATAATTCTCTTGTATTTCCTGTAAATCAATCCCAGTTTTTCCACACATCTGGCTGATAACCTACAGTAGCCTGTTTACCATTTCTTACTACAGGTGTTAATATTATAAGTGGATTTTCTAATATCTTCTCTTCCTTATCTTCCTCTGAAATATATTTGATTAGAGCAAGGATATCTTTGTTCTTGCAATTTGGGTCAATCAACTTTTCATAACCACCGACTGCTTGCTTTACACTGTTAAATTCACCTTTACTCATACCTTTTTCTTTCAAATCAATTAATTGAAACTTAGTTCCACGTTCTTTAAAATATCGTTCGGCCTTTTTCGTATCAAAACATTTTGCCTTTCCAAATATTTGTATATTCATAGGATTCCTCCGTGATTTTGTCTGTTACTTTGCTTATTTTATTATCCTTATCACATCAGAAAGAAGTTAAGAACTGCCACGTCGATTACTTTGTCGATTCTTCTGAGTGAATTTTATGTTGCCAGATGATTTCTCTTTGCTTCTTTAATTCAATTAACTTCTTCTTATATTTCGAAACAGGTAACAGCATAAACATAGCTGCTAACATTTCAAGAATTGCCACAAATACGTTTCCCATCGTCAATATCATTGCTCCAAGCGCTATAAAAATAACACCATAATTAGTATGATACTTCATTCTTGATTCGACCTCTTCTATATTGGCATTCAAGTCATTTCGGATTTCAAATGCTCCTAATTCAGCCTTGCGTAATGCATAAATATGGCTTTTTGTCTCCATATTGAAACGTTCTTCAATGATCTCAGCACCTATGGTAATCAGATTATTCCGCATTACTGCATTTTTTCTTTTATCCGTATTTCCATTCTTATCAACCGTAAAATAAGTTTTACATATAAATTCACCTGGATTACATTTGATAAATTCAAACCTACTACCTAAAATAATACCACAAAGCTTCCAGCCTTTTTTACACATTTCATTAATAAATACCTCTTCTGCATCTATTGAAGTATAGAATTTCCAAATTGTTCTTTTGTTTTCATACATATAAACGCCCCCTTTAACTTCTACTTTTACAACCTATCTTTATACAATTTTTCCCATATTCACTCTATAACTTGAATTATATTGTAATAAAATTTTTGTGTCAATACAAATTCAATTAGGTTAATTTTTTTTCAGAAAATCTAAATATTTATTTCCCCACGTTTCAAGCGTACTTAAAACAGGTTTAAACTCATAACCCAAATCACTTAATGAATACTCTACCTTTGGTGGTATCTGACTATACACAGTTCTAATGACTAGCCCATTTCCCTCCATCATGCGAAGTTGTTTTGTTAATGTTGATTGTGTTAAATGCGGAAGTGCTCTCTGTAGTTCACTGAATCGCATCGTTTTCAAGTTTAAATGATGCATTATAAGTAACGTCCATTTTCCAGTGAGTATCTTTTGAGCTGTCACAAACGGACAAACTCCATATAAATCTTTCTCCATATTCCTCCTTTAGTATCACAAAAGATACTTAGTACACTAAAACATCGTACTTGTATAATTACGCCTAACTATATATAATTATACCATCAAGGTAACTTGAAATCAATATTGAGATTTAGTGGAGGACGTTTAAATGAACGAAGTATATGAATATTTAAAGAAATGTGGCGTATTCTATCTTGCTACAACAGAAGGTGACCAGCCTCGTGTAAGACCATTTGGAGCCTTGGGTATTTTTGAGAATAAACTCTATATCCAAACCGGAAATATTAAGAACGTATTTAAACAAATAAAAAAAGATCCTAAAACAGAAATCTGTGCTATGTATTCAGATGGGACTTGGATTCGTATCGAGGCTACTGTTGTACAAGATGATAGAATTGAAGCTAGACAATATATGATTGATGAAAATCCAAGCATCAAAGGGATGTACGCAGCTGACGACGGGAATTGCGAAGTTCTTTATCTTAAGGATGCTACTGCCACCATCTATTCCTTTACAGGAGCTCCTATAACCATAACATTTTAAATCACATTCTACATAACTGCATTTTCTACATTAAGAAAAAACATAGATTGCTTTCAGGCATTTATTTCCTGAACGCAACCTATGTTTTTTTTCAAAATCACTTTAACTCGCAACATTTAAGTAATGCGAATCCAAATAGCTATTATACCTTATACCTTATACTTACTTAAATCATCTTGGAAATTTTTAATCATCAAATCAAATACTGAAATCTGGTCAGTTAGTTCACTGATTTGATCCACATATACAGCTACATTTGAGCTTGCTTCCTCTGTTGCTGCTGAATTCTCTTCGGCAATTGAAGCTAAGTTCTGAATATTGTCAAATAATGAGGAGATATTATCAGCTTCCATTTGAAGCTCTTGTGATGTTTTAATCATCAAGCTTGAAACACCTTTTAAGTTTTCATTTGACTGACTTGATGTTTGTACAGCTCCTGTCAAATTCGCATTTTCGGTTTCAAGGACACTGTATTGGGTATCAATGCCTTCTACAACGTCTCCTACACTAGATACAAAACTTGTCAAACTACCATTAATTTGTTGAACTGCGTGATTCGTTTCTTCTGAAAGCTTACGAACTTCTTCAGCAACAACTGCAAAACCTCGACCTGCCTCTCCTGCTCTTGCAGCTTCTATAGATGCATTCAACGCCAAAAGATTAATTTGCTTTGCAATTCCAGCTACTATGGATACAATCTGAGTGATATTAGCGGCATTACGCTGTAACTCATTACTATTATTTTTAATTTCACCAAATTTGGTAAGCACTGAATTAATTTGAGACGCCGTATTTTGCACGTTGAGGAAACTGTTTTCAATGCTGATTACAGCATTTTCAATTTCATTCTTATTTTTCTGGCTTTCACCTGAAATTCTTGTCACACTCTTAATACTATCATTTAGCACATAAACAACTTTTTCTGTATCTTCTGCTTGTGTTGTTGCTGCTATCGCCACTTCATCAAGGACACCTGTAATATCATTTGAAGTCGCTTGCATTGTATTTGCTATATCAGAAACCGAATTATTGAATGTATACATCTCATCTACTATCGCATTAAAACCAATGAAATCCTTTTGAACACTTCTTTTTACTTCGTTTAGCATCTCCATGATTGTTTCATATTCATCATTAGAGCGAATATGCATAGTTTCAACAAAATTTCTATTACTTAGTTTTAATAATTCTTGTGAAATAAGTTTTTGTGGCCTATGGAAAATATATGAAGTACATAATGAAACGACTAACGTAATTCCACTAATCAGTAATGATTGTATTGGATTGGAAAGAACGATCAATGAGGCCAATCCAACTAAAACTGTATTCAAAACGGCTGACTTTAAAGTTACATTTTTAAGAATTCCAAACGAAAGTATCTGATTCAATCTATATTTTTTAATGAATTGTATTTCATTTTCAAAGGTTAGCTTCATTTGAATTTCTGCTTGGGTATGATTAAGTACTTCAACTATGATTTTTTCCTTGAAATAATGGGACACCCCGATGATTAGTCCATTTAAGTAATCACCCATTCCTCTTTTGGAACGGTATGTAAAAAGCACTTCGTGTGAAGATATTGGTTTCATATCTAAAATTGGAGGGACCGCTCCTTTAAATCTCTTCATTACAATAACATGTACATCATTCATTGATTTCAAAAATTGATAAGCTGATTCATGACGGAAAAATCCAGGGTAATTTTTACTAAATGTCTTAATATTTTCTTCACCCATTGTACCCCATATTTCAATATGACTCTTTCCTACAGCCTTTCCAATATCATCTATCAAACCTGTTGCTGTTTTATCCTCTACATCCTCTAGTGGTGAAAAAATATAATCAATTGGAAAGTTATAACTTTGTAAAACCTTCTCTACAACACTCTTTCCAAATAGTATTTTGCTAGATTCAATCCATGATGAAACTACGGTTCCTTTCATATGTGATTCTCCTTTTATCTGTCAGTATTTATGTTAATTACTACGAGTTATCTTAGTAATTATTATCGTTTATAATATCACTATTTAGAGGCTTTTACAAGTTATATTCATTTATAATTATTTTATCTGTAATTATTTTATTTCTGAATAAATCATAAAAAGCACTATCTTATTTATATTTAAGATAGTGCTTTTTATGATTTATATCAAAACTTATTTGGAAATTGACGTAAAATGCCTTCTGACATTATGTCTGCCATTTTCAATGCTTGCGTTTGAATTTTATCATAGACCAAAATATCTGCCGCATAGTATTTATTAATTCTATTGACGACTTCAGATTTTGTAAGTGCAAGATGTTCATACATCATTTCTTTCCATATTTTTTCTGACCAATATGGATTTATACTCGCAAGAAATGCAGCTATTTCGTCGGCATTTGCATACCATCTTCGTTCTGCATCCAAAGCGGCTGTTTTATCATCAGACATCGATGCTTTTACAAGTTGTGCTGCAATAACTAGATGATTTGTAAATAATTCTTCGAATTTTGAGGCTACTTCATCTCCATATAACGCCTTTAATAGCGTTGCAAAATCAGAAGGATTTCTAAGAAGACGTTTCGTTACAAGGTCTACATCTGCTAAGTTTTCTACCATGCTTATAATGGTCATTCTGGTCCAAGTAATATGTTCTTCCCAAAGCCTACGCATTTCATTCATTATATCGATTTCTTGTCTACTATATTCTGTATTATTAGAAATACTTTGAATATTATAATGATGTGCAAACCATGATGGTATACAAATCACTTGCCCAATACTCAGATTATCTAAGCTGATTTTAGGATTTCCGCTAGCAATCAAATTAACTGAAGTATTAAATTGCCCTGCTATTTTCTCCAATGAGTCGCCTGGCTCAATTGTATATTGAAATATATCCATAGGACATTGGTGCATAGTAATCACTGCTTTCATAATATCATATTAATTAATATATGGATGTTATAAAAGTATTGCTACATGTATCAGGTGTATATTCGAACCCCATTAATATGGATATAACGAATCTGAGCAAATTCATAACTTGAAAGTGGTTTATAGAGTACATCTAACGTGTGTGCAGCTACTAATATATCGTGATCAATCGAGACAACAACAAGTGAATGATAAAATCTACCGGATTCATCTTTTAATTGTACGATATCACCCAGCTCCATTCTGCGCTTATCAACCACTTCTGCGTAAGGCCCCACCGATTTATTATAAATCAAGAAATTATAAAGATACTGTAACTCTGACCATGACGAAGTAAGGTCATTTTTATTATTATAATACCAACCCATAACAGGTGTATCGTTCATAATACCGCTTCCTGCTTGAATACTCTGAGAAGCAAAATTTGTACTGTCACTGCCATTTTCATCGAAATCATTATAAATAGGATTACGTGCAAGCGCCCATTTAATAGCGTATTGAGTTGCTGCTTCTCGGTTATAAGTAACTTTTGTCAGCATATTTCTCACCCCACTACTATTTTATGCTTCAAATCAGTAATCCGTTCAGATATATTTAAATTTCAAACTAACATTTTCTCGATTTCAGACGCTGGTATTGGTTTCGAGAAATAGTATCCTTGACCTATATCACAATTATATTTCAGTAAAAAGTCTCTTTGCTCCCTTGTCTCTATTCCCTCTGCAACAATAATCAAATCCATATTATGTGCTAAATCAATTACTGTTTTATATATAAAGCTGTCTTCATCTTCTGTTTTAATGTTTTTAATAAATTCTCTGTCCATTTTTAAAATATCGAAGGGAAGTGAATGTAGATAAGTCAGTGAAGAATAACCTGTACCAAAATCATCCATTGCAATTGAAATACCATAAGAACGCAATCGTTTAAGACTATCTTTTGCCCTCTCCAAATCAAGCATAACTGCAGTCTCTGTCACTTCTATTTCAATCTCTCCAGGCTTAATCTCGTAATTTTGCAACATCTCACACAAAATATCAACGATAGATTCGTCAGCAATAACATGCCCAGACATATTTACAGCGATTTTCAAAGGCTCATATCCCTTTTTCACCCATTCTCGTTTTTGCATAATAGCTGTTTTAAATACCCATATACTAATTGGAATGATTTGGCCTGTTTTTTCTGAAAATGGAATGAATTCCATTGGTGGAATAATACCTTTTTCAGGATGATTCCAACGAATCAATGCCTCCATTGCAATCATTTTCCCTGTTTTTAGATCGTACTGTGGTTGATAATGTAACACAAATTCTTCATTTTCAATTGCTTTCCTTAGTTGCGTATTTATCTGTCCAATCATTAATGTTTCTTCATACATAATTGGTTGGAAAAAGGTATAACCATCTTTTCCCTTATCCTTCTGATTAAACATAGCAATCTCTGCATTCTGCATTAACGTTGCAAAAGTAGTACCATGCTCAGGAAACATTGCCAATCCAGCACTTGATGTTACGAATAATATGTCTTCATTAATTTCCCATGGTATTCTTATCTGGCGAAATAATAATTCTAATGTATCTTTGGTATCATCGTACTTTTCATTTACCACATGTGCAATTGCGAACTGATTACCGCTTAAATGTGCAATGATATCTGTATCTGACATCACCGCAGTGAGTGAATTGGCAATATAATTCAAATATTTATCGCCTGCTTCCTGTCCAAATAAATCATTAATACGTTTTAAATCATCAATATCTACATTAATGATTGCTAACCTTTGATTTTGTTCTATATATTCTGTTACTTTTCGTTCAAAAAGAATACGATTGGGAAGACCGGTTAATGTATCATAGTATGCCAAAGATTCCAGTTTTTCCTCCATTTTTTTTCTTTCTGTAATATCTGTATGTGAACCTGCTATACGTTGAAGTTTTCCATTTTCGTCTAGCACCCCTTTTCCCCTTGTAAGAATCCACCTATATTCTCCTGATTTCTTACGAATCCTGCAAATTGATTCAAAAATTCCGTTTTCCTCAATCAGATATTTATCCATTGATTCTTTTACTTTTTCCCAGTCTCCTGGATAAAATAATTCTTTGATTTGGGATATTTTCTTCCCTATTTCATCTGGTTCATATCCAAATTCCTTTTTCCACTTATCCGGTATAAAATAGATATCATTTAAAATATCCCAATCCCAAATCCCATCATAAGATCCATCCACAATGACCTGATTTCTTTGTTCACTAATCATTAATGCATTTGTTTGTCTCTGAAGTTCCGAATTTTGTTGATCAAGTTCTTCATTCATAGCCATAATTTCCTCATAGGTTGAGTTTAATTCATCGTAACTCATTAATACATAATCAATAGATTCTTTATATAATCTTAGTGATCTATATATAATCAAAAAAAAGATGAGTCCTGTAATGATTACATAAAACCATCCCTTATAAATCGATATTTCCTTAAATACAGAATCACTTACATGAAACATTACCAATACTTTATCTGATAATAATATCCACAGACTTCCAATCATTACGTAAAGGCCTATAATTCTTAATGCAGTCAATTCAGGTCGAGCTTTTTTCTTCATCTGTGTGAAATCTTCATAATTATCCTTCATTTGTTTATCATCTATCGTCCTATACTCTCTATTTTTCACGATTGTACACCCCCACATCCTCATCTTAGTATACATAAATTATACCTTGAAAAATAATAATTGTCTATCTATTCAATATTAACCAACCATTCCTTTGCCAATTCATAATCATTGATAAATGTATATACAAATCTAATTGGCACAAGATTGTTATCAATTGATTTCTTCATTTGCTTTTTCCCCTTGCTATCCAATCCAACAAAGACTACTTTTCTCACAAATTGACTGGCTTGAGATAGATTACTAATAATTGTATCTGCTATTTCTTTATTAACAAATGTTTCATCTAAATTTATTCCTATTAATGCCGGCGATGATGGCCTTTTGATTGTTTCCATATCCTTCATGAATTTATCTAATATAATATCTTTGTGTATAGAAAGGGCGTCTAACTGTTCAAACCATATTTCGCCTCCTCCAAAAAACAATGACATAGATTCTCTGACAATCAAATCTTCTTTTGGTATTATCTTCATCTTCATCTTCTCCTTTTTATAATAGATATTGTAGTTTAGTTATTAATCCATTTCATCAAGATCAATTGATACCAAAAGCACTAACCCTTAAAGAAATAAAAGATATTGTTCATGCGTTTGCAAGTGCAGCACGTAGAGTAAAAGAAGCTGGCTTTGATGGAGTGGAAATTCATTCCGCACATGGATATCTTTTAAATCAATTTTTTTCACCACTTACGAATAAGAGAACTGATGAATATGGAGGAGATTTATCAAATAGGATTAATATTCATCTCGAAGTAATCAAATCAGTTCTAGAAGCTGTTGGTGAACATTTCCCCATACTTCTACGTTTAGGTGCTTGTGATTATATCAATGGTGGATCCTAACTGGTGGAATTACCCAAGCACAAGTTGCCGAAAAACTCCTTTCAGAGAAAAAAGCCGATCTAATTGGTGTTGATAGGGCTATTATGAATGATTCTAATTGGGCTAAAAATGCGTTATCGATATAATACGATTTGTTTCCTACTAAATATTTCCTACTTTGCACAGGTTTCTTATCCAAATAAAATAGATTGCTATGTTTTTAATAGTAATCTATTTTATTACTTATAATTACAACTCAAGCATAATCCCATTCTTTTTTAGCCACTCTTTCCTGATTTTATAATCAGGCAGTATGCTTTCAACTAGATTCCAGAATTCCCTTGCATGATTCATGTATTTTAAATGGCACAGTTCATGGACAACTATGTAATCAATAATATATTCTGGTGCCATTATGATTCTCCAATTGAAGCGAAGCGTTCCGTCCTGACTACAGCTTCCCCATCTTTTTTTCTGCTCTTTCACTATGACCGGGCCTCGTTTTTTTGCGAACAAATTTTCATAAGAATTAACGCGCTCTAAAATCTTAACCTTTGCCATCTGTTTGTACCATTTTATAATTGCTAATTTAATAATTGTTTCATTACCAATCCCTTCGTGAATAAAATCTGCTTTACTTGTTGGTATTGTAACAACTAGTTTATCGTCATATATATTTACAGATAACCTCTTTTTTACTGTATCTTCTATTATCTTTAAAACATATTCATTACCCAAATAGTAAAAGGTTTCGCCATTTTTATATTGTCTTTCTTGTTGTTGTCCAATTGTATCCTGCACTAAAAGAAGCTTCTCTTCAATCCAACTTGATTTGTTCTTAATTAGTTCTAACACCTTCTCATCTGACAACCTTAATGGGGCTTTCACTAATACATTTCCTTTGGAATCCACAGAAATCGAGATGGTTTTTCTCTTACTTTTAATTAAATTATATTCTATTTTCGATGTGTTATATTGAAACGCAAACATATTTCTCCTCATTTTCGCACTGCTTTTAATGGCTCGCGTAGCGAGACAATGTGCATATTAAGTTTGTACAAACGAATCTATTCTAAAATAATTTTCTTTTTAATAACTGATTACTGATAAATAATAAAATCGCACTATATACACAGCCAAACAAAACCGCTTTTCCCATAGCTGCTGCGCTAAAATAGTCACTACTGTTAAAATATAATGTAATATCACTTAATGGTGGAAACAGCCACGTAATATATTTTGCAAATAAAAATGCATGATTAATACCAGCTTTAGTTATGCTAATGATCGCAATAAGCGTCACAAGCATCAACGCTTCTTTCCTGTTTTTCATGCACCTTGGTTGAAAAACAATTCCCAATGAAGCTCCTAAAGTAGCAACTATAATATGTAAAATAAAAGTGCAAAATATATCCCCAACTGTTAATGGCCTCGTAAACATTTCAAATCCACTCGCCATGTTTTTCAATACTGGAAGCGCAACGCCCACCAATCCAAGTACTGCTCCTAACAAAAATACGAATGCATTTTTACTACGATAATATGTATTACGATTTTCAACTTTCAATAATAATATCTGCTCAGATACTGGATCAATACTTTCCATATACGAAATTCCTACCCATAACATAATAAAAAACAGAAGTGAAATAGAAAGTAACGTGCTTGACATGATATCAGGTTTTTGTTGTGAATATAAAAAATTAATAAATACGAACCATATCAATGCGGGCATAATGAATTTATTTGTTTTTACATATAAGAGGTAATGGTATCTTATAAGACTACTAAATATTTTCATCGTACATCCTCCTAAGCTCATAACCTTTACTCAACATTTTCCTGAGTACCATATCGCTATTTTCATTTTTTACATAAAGTTTAGTATCAGTACCAACTTTTTCTAGTTTCATGACCATCTCTTTGATATTGAACGTTTCTGTTTGGATATGTTCTATTTGGATATTGGTTTCATCTACTCTGATTTCATCTAGCCTGGTTGTTTGCTTGGCTTCTACTTTTTCTTGCTTCTTTCTAAAAATCATAACATCGTAACTTCTGTCTTTAATTTCTTTCTTATCTGACCTGTAAATGTTTTTATTCTTAATTTCATATACAATTTTAGCTACTGCATTAATCAAGAAATCTTCATGGCAAGACATTACAATCGTTGTTCCATTTTCATTCATATGATTTATCAGATCAATAAATACCTTTTGTGAATCAACATCTTGTCCAGATAAAGGCTCATCTAAAAGAAGGATATCTGGCTTTGACAAGACTGCTTGAATAACGCTTACTTTTTGCATGGTTCCTTTTGAGAGGTTTTTAATCGAATTATCAACCATTTCTTCCATAAAAAATGCATGAAATAGTTCATCACTTCTTTTGTCAACATACTCCTTTGATAGTCCTTCTATCATACCGATGCTATTAATATATTCTCTTGCAGTTGTTGCCATTTTCGGAAAGTTTTCTGGCACATAATTGAACTTCAACTTTTGTGTATATTCAAGTTTCCCTTTTTGATAGGTTGTCAATCCACACAAAATCTTCAGCAATGTGCTTTTTCCACACCCATTGTGACCAATCAATGCAATAGATTGACCTTTTGATATGGTTAGATTGATATCTTGGAGAACTATATTTTTCCCGAAGCTTTTCTTTAAGTTTGTTATTTCAATCTGGTTTTCCATGTTTTCCCCTATTAATTGTTTAATAGCTCTGATAATTCGCTAAAAAGCGTTACATCCGATTCCTTAAGCTTAATATTTGAGCTAAGTGTTTTACCATCTGCCGTAGTGACGTTTATTTCAATGATGGTCCCCTCTTGCACACCATTTTGATGAATCGCTTTCATGAATTTTGGAAACTTCGGATGATTTTGTGCGAACACATCCCATGCACTTTTTAATTTTAATAATTTAGCTGGATTAATCATTTTCTTCACTCCTATTTAAATTTAGTTTTTTCTTCTATTTTTGTAGTTACCATTAATATACTATTAAATGTAGTATATTATCAAGGAGTAACCATGAGTAGTTTTATAAATTCAATATTTTTTTCGGGTGTTTCTGGATTTCTAACTAGCTGGATTGGCCTTTTTATAGGAATTCTGTCTTCCTCTTTTATGAAATCAAAGGAAAGAAGATTTAAAGGAACTGTTTTGGGTCTTCTAGGTGATTTTACACTAGGCATTGTTTGCTTTGATTTGTTACCTGATGCTTTTGAAGCAGGAAGAGTATTGAAATAGGAATACACAATTTACCTAGTGGAGTAGCACTGGGTTCAATAACAAGACTTGATTTCATAAATGCATTTATCTATCCATTCCTTAACCTTGACACCTACCTCTTTTTGACTTAATGTATCAACGTTTAATACATCTACATCTTTTCTTCCTATAAACCATTCTCTTTTCAGTGGAAGCAAATATTTTAAATGATGTTCAAAAGAATTCCGCGGCAATCTAGTATCCTGTTCTTTATTTCTTCTTAAAGTATCTTCACTTGCATCCAAGAACAGTGTTCTATCAGGCATACACTTTCTCAGATTAATCAGTTCCTTATATAGTTCGCCTTCAACTTTCCAATCTTTACCAATGGTTTTTGGATAATTCAAAGAATAAAATTCGATTTCTGCAGCGCCAAAATCCATTAAGGTGTACTCATTTTTTTGCGCCATTTTCCATCTTTCAATTTCTTTGTTAATCCAAAATTTTTGTATCTCTAAATAATCCTCATATTGATTTTTATTTAATTTTCTCGATTTGATCTGTTCCATAATATCAGTATTGATATCATAGCTTATCTTTACGTAAGGAACATTTTCATATATATAGTTTAGTGCAGTCGTTTTTCCAACCGCCATACATCCTTGAAGTGATAGTATCAATGACATAGAATCCCCCCGCTAATTAAGTTTTCCAAAATGTGCTGTTAACTATAATCATATCTTGCTTATTATAAATCATTTTTCCGATTTTCTCCATTATAAATTTAAAAAGGTAAGCGCATAATAAATATTGTTATTCTCCAACCTAATTCATAATGAAATAGTGAATCGATAAAAGGCATATAAAATCTAGAGTAGGTATCTCCTGATTTTATATGCCTTTTTCTCTGGTAGATATATTTTATGTGTAAAACGACTTTAATGTGAATTCATTATAATTTTACTACGTCAAATTGAGAATTAATAACAGTCCATACTTGAGCATTATATATCATAATATTCCATATACCACATCCATTAATATGCTTATCAAAAATTAGTTTCAAAGCTGCTTTCATGCTTCTTGCATCAACAAACCATATTATATTTTCAGAAGATTCACCTAAGCTAAAAGAGGTATAATAAAAAAATGGAGTTTGAGAAATTTCATCAAATTCAATTTTTGTATCATTACTATTTGCGACCTCTAAAACAGAATTAATCGAAAGAGAGTTGGCAACTGATTCGTTAGGAATATAAGGGAGACTCCAATCATAGCCTATTATCGGTATACTAATATTGATTTTATCGGGTGTAACGTCTTGTATGACATAATCAATTAATACCTTCATATTATTAATATTGATAACAGGTGCAGGTGGAAAATTATTAAACCCCCATTCAAACTTTAAAAATATCAAGCCATTCGCATAAGTACTTAATTTTGCATAATCTATTTTCCCTAATTCTATTTTACCATCATTCACTTGCGATTGATAATTAATCGTAATAAAAAATAATAGTTCTTCAGTTTTCATTTTATTTGCTATTTTATTTATGAATTTTTCATAAATAAATTGATTATCCATATTTAAATAATTAAAAACAATATTTATACCTTGGTAACCTTTAATTTTAATTATAGATAAGAAATTATTGATATGGTTATCTTGATATACTTCATTATTTAAAATTTCAAATGCTATTTCTTCATTTTTCTTTCCTTGTTGATCTAGCGTAGTTATCATCATGAGCGGAATAGCACCATACTCTTTTGATATTTTTATAATTTCTGCATCATTATTGTAATATGTTTTTATTTCACCTTTTTCTGTAGTAGAATAATTAAAAATGGTCAAATAGGTTAGGCTAGGTAATGTTTTAATAAGTGTTTCCTTTGAGATAAAAGGATAAGCAAATCCATTTGTTGCAATATTCCCGAGTGTTTCATAGCTTATTACTAACGTTTCACCAACATATAGATACTTTCTATTTAATAAAGATTGATTATTTCTTAATAACTGCATAAGTTTTACATTATACATATCGGCTATACTTTGTAATGTATCTCCTTGTTGTACAGTGTAAGTTTGTTTAGGGTATGTGATCACTAAAGCTTGCCCTATTATTAAATCAAATGGATAAACCAAACCATTTTCTTGTATTAATCTATCTATTGAAATCATATATTTTGTTGCAATTGAATAGATATCATCGCCTTCTTGAACCACATAGATTTCCATATATACCTTGATATAGATTTTTTTATATCATATGAGTTATAATAAGAATATATGTATTAATCAGCAAATTTTGCTCTTCATATTTTGCTTTTACCCTTAACCAAATCATAACTCTCTGCTATCATTCTCTTCACATCCACATCGGGAACAGTATCATCAAGTATGATAGAATTCCAATGTTTCTTACTCAGATGATATGCTGGAATGACGGATTCAAACGCAGATCTCCAAAAGTCACGCCATTCTTGTGTACATTTTACGTTGACCCAGGTATATCCTTCCCTATCAAATATAAACGCAAATATCTTTTTATTACTTTTACACCGAATAACTGCCCAGTTTGAATCATGGAATGGGTAATCTTCATATGAATCAGGCATCGTTAGCCCGTAATTGATTGCTTCTTCTTTTGTCATAATTGTTGCCTCCGACTATCTGTCGTTTGAGCAGTTTGCTGCATCAATTGCTATAACCAGAAGTAATCCCATTAATTCATCCTCTGGATTTTGGAAATCTAGTACATATGTATCACCCCAGTGAAATGGTTCCTTAAAAATTTGCATGATTGGTGCGTATGGACTCATTATCTCATAGTTCCATCCGAAGAAATCGCCTTCTACTCTCCAGTTGTTACAATCAATTTGATAACTGGGCTTAAAAAACGAGAATTTCTTCTGAATCGTTCCTACTGTGCTTCCATTTATTTCAATTACAAACTGCGGCAGAAATGAAAAGAGTTTTTGATGTACTGCCCCTACTTCTACATTTCCAGCGGCGTTATAAATGTGAATATTATGTCCCAAAGAAAAGAACTCTGATTTTACAAAATATTTTGGATTCTCATTTTCATCGAACACATCATAGGTATCCGTCCATGAGAACACCCTCTGTTTTATTAATAACCTCATTTTTCTGTACCTCCATTAAATTTTAATAATTAAGCTTATAGAATGCTATTCATTCTAATTAGTGACACGGATTTTCCATACTCTTCTGCCATTATATTACAATACAGCTGGTTATAGAATATCTCGATTTTTCACTGGAAGAGATGATCCTTCACATGATATCCTATCATAAACAATGCGGATTCAAAAGCCCGCATTTTCTTTGATTCTTCTAAACAATTAAACTTAGATTTTGTATTGCATAGTACTTCTTGCACGATCCAATTTGCTCTGATATTATTTTCCAAATGTACTTTAGGTGAATATAACGATCCGAATCTATATTTATCACTGCTTGGATTACGTCTACTTTTTTCTTTACTATTTATAATAGATTCTCTTCCTGCGCCCCAACAGAAATGGAGTTCCTCCGGTATTGTTTCTAATTTTTTTCCTTCACAATAGCCGCGTGCCAAAAGGCCTAACGCTGCGCCCAATCTTCCATCATATATCAAGAAATCATCCACTAACAAAGAATAGATTTTAGTGAATCCTGAATTCATTATAATCTCACTTCTAAAATATTCATTTGAATCCAAATTTCTTTCGAATTGCTCTTTTGTCTGCAATAAATAGAGAAACCATTCTTGTCCCATGTTTTCTATATTTTCTATTTTATCAATATTTCTATTTGTAACGCCACCCCATTGTAGTATTTGACGACTTACTTCTTTGCATATATTATTATTTCCTTGAGTTACACCATTCCTAAGTTTGACTGATAATGAATGTAATACTTCTTCACACTCACAAAAACTAGTGCCTTTGATTTCTTTTTGGAACTCATCCGTATATTTAAATTGCCATGAGTAGTTTTCATATGCACAGAAAATAGAATCGCACTCCCAGTCCCTTTTTTGCTTCTTTAAGAAATATTTGTGGTTGAAGGAATCGGGGGTGTCTAGCATTGGAGCAATCCATTCTACAAAGGATTGGACTGGTTTGGATTTTATGTAGTCTTGTTTGTTCAATAACTGTTCTCCTTTTTATATTGCTAAATTCCAATTAATTTTCTTTACGCTACTACTTTACTTTCAAAAAATTCTTTTAATTTATTGTACCTTTTAAAGGTATATACGATTGACAAAACGAACCACAACAGCATAACAAATAGAACCTTTCTATTCAGATCACCACTCGTGCAACCATTAGAAAATGATAGGATTTTCCACGATTCATAATAAAACACTCCATTCAAACAGCCCCAGATTGATAATGTTAAGATGTAAGTGCTTTTCGACTTTACAGGTATTGCAATTATACAGTTCATTAAAAAATATGCTAATAGAAAAGTCAAATCAGTGATATCAAAACGACTTATGCCATTCATTTGTGAATAAACATAAAAATGTCCACCATATATTGGAATAAGTAAAATAATTGCAATAATCCCTCTTTGCAATAATTTTTTATACCATTTATAGCTAAATACAACGAGTAGTAATGGTAATATAACTGGTACCATTAAACATATTATCAAAAAAATATTTCTAATAACATTTATAGAATCATGCATTTACTAATATCCTTTCAATATTTAACTGAAATATTACCTAGCTTCAAAATGATATTTTATCATTATTATTCTTATAACCCACAATTCAATATAGTATCCCACCAATAAGGCCATATCATATCGGAATCACTTCCACTTACTGACCATACCGTTTTCCATTTTGTTTCCGTCCAACAGTCATCTTGATTTTTTTCATAAGTACAAACATTGCCGCTACCACTTCTATTCACACAATAGATAGTGGCTTTATCATACGAATAGTCTAGTACTTTCATATAATCTATTTTTGTTATCGTTCCTTTGTGGGCTCCATCAGACATTTTTCCATTCAATAGTATTTCATCAAACTCTTTTCCATATATAACTGTCAAAACCTCAGTCTTTCCTATGGAAACCATTTGAATTGCTATTACATAAAAACACAAAATCATAATTAACGTAAAAAACATTCTCCTATTATTCATTTACATTCCCCTATCTCTTTCAAATCTTCTTTCTCATATTTGTTGTTCCCCAAAATACTTTTTTGTACTTCCAACATTGAATTAAACCTTCAAGATATTCTTAATTCACTGGCCAAGTAACCTTTTTCCCATACAGCACTTCTATAATTCCTTTTGCTGCATCAAGACCCATTTGATCCATAGCTTCTTGTGTCAGTGAAGCATTATGTGGAGAAACGATTACATTGTCTAACGTAAAAAGTGGATTTTCTTTTGAAGCCGGTTCCTCTTCGAAAACATCCAATCCTGCCCCCCCAATTGTTCCTTTATATAGCGCCTCATACAGTGCCGTTTCATCCACCTCCCCTCCACGTGCTGTATTAATTAAAAATGCAGTGTTTTTCATCATCTGTAGCCGTTCTTTATTTACCAGTTTGATTGTTTCTTCTGTTAAAGACGAATGGATAGATACAAAATCTGATTTCTTAAATATGTCGTTAATATCACTGCATTCAGTCACATAATCTGGCAAATTATTCTTTCCAGGATGATGGCAAAATACTAATATTTGCATATCAAAGCCATAAGCAGCCGCCTTTGCAACAAGATGTCCAATTCTTCCATATCCAATAATGCCTAGTGTTTTTCCAGCCACATTCATCGTTCGTACCCTATTACGTTGCTCCCATTGACCATTTATTGTTATCCGATTCATATAAACAAGCTTCTTTGCACAAGCTAAAATCAAAGCCATCGTATGTTCTGCAACTGATCCTGCATTTGCCTCAGGCGTGTAGCAGACCTGTATATGATGTCGCGTAGCCGCTTCTACATCAACATTATCATAACCGACGCCATGTTTTGCAATTACCTTTAACTTTTTTCCACTTTCAAACACTTCCTGCGTAAGCATAGCTGTTCGTGTCAAAATCGCATCACAATCTACAATGTTCTTACAAATATTTTCTATTGAACAATCATCTAAAATGGATATTTCACAATTATTTTCTTCTAGATATCTTTTTCCTGGTTCCGTTATATCTTGTGGAATCAATACGCGAAATTTCATATAATTCACTCCTATTATTAGAGATTTTTATTTTACTTATTCTGATATTTTTACTTTAATATCCGCTAATATATTAAAAAGGCTGCAGACTTCTTTGGGGAAACCTGCAGTGAAAATCCACTCCTATTATGATAAAACAAACCCTTATATTCCTTACGGCAAAGTATTCCCCAATATTTTACACTTGTATTAATTTTATAACTTTTTATTCGTTATTACAAGCATTTTCTTCTATGTAGAAGCATTTGTAAATTGATATATTTCTTCGCTGCTAAACTGCATTTTTGCAAATGTCAGCTAGCTTATTATATGAAAAAGAGACTACTTTGTCAGCTGTCTCTTTTCCATATAATTTAATACTTCATCAAACTACTAAATGGCCAATTTTTTCAGCCATGGTAATTGTAACCTCGATTCCAGAATTAAAATTCAAGAAATCATTTTCCACACCATCACTAAATATAACCCCATTTTCAGGCATTTGTGATGAGATTTTCATCGGGCATTGATTTGTAACTTTACCAAAGACAATATTTGCTTTCGTGATTCTACTAGGAAACGGCTCACGAACAGAAAAATACAGGTAATCCGCATTCCAGTTTTGATTATTTTGTTGCGGTTCGCAAATTAGCTTATTTGACATTTGATTTACTATGCTAGTGGCACCTAAAAGTACACTCTTCATCCATCCGGTTGAGCCAAGTCCTGTTGATACGATAATACCGCTAGAAGATTGATATTCGTTTTGATTACCTAATTGTATATGATATCTTGAAGATACATGTGTTCTTTGACCTATAAATAAATCATTCACCGCGTAAATACTCTGGCCATCATTTAACGTTGCTTTTGCCATTGTAACTTCTTTGATACGTCTATTTTTCTTCATCACATCTTGGACAACTAATTTCAAATCATTTACTTCAAAAGGTAGTAAAACACCATCCCATCTTCTTGGATCAGGATTAACACCAATCAGAAGTTGGTTCGACAGATATTTTAATGTATTCGCAACTAATCCATCTTGGCCAATTACAATCACGATATCATCTGCACCAAATATAAAATTAGATACATACTCTCTATCAACTAATTGCAATCTGCCTAATGATTCCAAATCATTTGTTGCAGTTGCTAGTACCTTTTTGTATTGTTCATCTTCTTTCATATAATCTGAAAAATCGCTTCCTAAATGTTCTATGTAAAACTTTGCTTGTTCAATTGTATTATATCTTGAAATCAAATCTTCAAGTCGCGTTTTTCTTTTAATAATAACAATCTTATTCTCCGTTAATCGTTCCATTATTATCTATTCTCCTTAATAATCTCCTGTAATAAATCAGGTGAAATATTAAGTTGCCCAATTTTTTCTGCATTTCCAGCCAATTCATTAAATGCTAAGGCTATCAGTTGGTTCGGTTTCATACCAATACTTGCAAGGGACTGAATAATATTTGGATTGATGGTTTCAAGTACCTTCATAATTGCTGATAATTCGTAAGCTTTTAAATCTGCTTCCGTTTTTGAATTTTCAACAGATATTTCTATCAGATTCTTTCTATCTTCTTCTAATACAATATCAAACTTCAATTGATCTTTTTTTAGTTGATTTTGCATAACCTGAACAGCTTTTTCTGTCTCTAATTCTGTTTCTCTTACTTGTTTTTTCTTGTTTTCAACAGCGATATCTGTATTAAATTCATTTTCTTTTATAGCTCGTTCCTGATCAATCGAGGCATTGCGTCTTACATAAATAGCTTCATCTGCAAGTTTTAGAATTTGCTCCCTCGTTTGTGCCTCTAATGCCCTTGCAGTTTCTTTATTTGGAAGAATTGCAAGAATGGAAAGCCCTAGGATCTCAATTCCTAGTAGATTAATTTCTTCGTTTTGTTTAATATCATTTAATATTTCCTTTGCTAAAACCTCACTTGATTTAATAGCATCTTTCAATTGTAATGCCTCAAGTGTTTTTTTAGTCAATACTCTTACGATATTTACAACTCTTTGTGGAAGCTTTTTGTAATCATCAGATGAATATCCATTTCCCTTTAAATCTAATGAGTAGTTAAGTAATGATGCAATTTTCTTTTGATCTACAATACGATATGTAATCTGACCTTGAACAGTAACTGTCTGAAAATCAGACGTAACTTCCTCATAAATAAATGGAGCATCCACACTTCCAATTGGTACCACTACAATAGACGTAGTTGGTGCAAAATAATAAAGCGAAATGCCTGCACCCTCCTTTACTACTTTCCCATTCCTGTACATTAACACATACTCATTGGGTTGAAACTTAACAGACTTTATTCCGAACATAATTGCCCCCTTCTAGTATCGAATTCAAACTAATTAACGAAATTATAATTCTATATTTTACCAATTATATCATTAAAATATTTCATGTACAATATAATATCCTCTAAAAAAGCAAAGATTGGCCTAGTAAGAAACATATATTTCAATCATTGATATAATACTTTGATTATTCAGTTTCTTTACCATGAGCTGTTTATAAGTAACGGAATTGGTCTTGCCTTTTGCCTTTAAATCTGCCATATCGGCTATGACTTTGACCTGAGACTGCTTCAATTCTCGGTACATACGTTCATATCCAAGCAAATTATTTTTCTCGTTCTTTGCATCGTTTGAATCCTGCATTATTGATTTTATGAGCATATCCCCACGATATTCTAGCTTTAATGAAAAGAATTCTTTATTGCCATTCAGGCGTTTTAAAAATATCTTATCACCTTCCCATATGTTAAGCGCTAAAACTTCCGTTTTATCAATCCATTCAAGCTTACCTTCATCGCACTCTATTAATTCACCTTGAAATCCTGTTGCTGTAAATAAGTGCATATATTCTGTTTCCCATTCATCTGAAATAAATGTGACAATTCCACGGAAATTATAATCCATTAATGTTAAGCCTGTCTCTTCCTTTACCTCACGAAGAAGACAGTCCTCTGGGCTTTCATCCGCTTCAAACTTGCCGCCTATACCAAGCCATTTGTCATGGCTCTGGTCATTGGCTTTCTTGGTTCTATGAAGCATAAGATATTTTCCATCTTGTTCTATATAACATAATGTTGATAATTGCATAAACCCCTCCTGTAATCAATCAATTATTATAGGGATTTCGACTTCGATTCTGTTGAATATCTCTTGTATTCGATCTATCAGTTCACGATTCTGTTCTAAATCTAGGCCTGGATATTTTGACTTATTGTAATCGCCGCTGTAGGTTAAGATATCAGCTACAGTATGATTTTTTTCGTAAAGCTCTTTCACTTTTCCCGCTTCCGTATTATTACCCGTCGCAAATCGGATGGAATAAAGAATGGCACATGCTACGCCAAACTCGAGATTTTTCGTTGATATTTGATATTTCTGTGCTAATTGGATTGCACCTATAATACGTTCACCATTTTGTAATTTACGAAGAGGGTCTCTGCCAACTCTAGAACATTTATCATTGAATGAAATGCGGCAACGTTTAATAAAATTAGTGATAAATGAAGTGATATACTTTTGAAAATCAGGATTTTCTATTAATAAGGCAGGCTTAATCTCAGATTTCATAATATTTAGTGCTAATTTTTCAACGCGGATATCGCCCATCCCCTGACCGATACTATTATATCCTAGCAATCTAGAATACCAAGCTATAATTGCATGAGTCCCATTGGATAATTTATTTTTTATCTCCTGCATTGATTTAATATCATCAATTACTACTATCTGTCGAAGCGTAGAAAGTAAAGGACTACTATTACTTGCGAAAAGCGGCATATCCGGTTCGGAACTAAACAATGTTACATTTAAATCTGTAAGTTCATTTGCAAACTTGGAAACAGCATAGAAATTTTCGAAATTACTAATATCGTAAATTGCATTTTTAGTTCTCTTTTTTCTTCGTTTTCCATTTTTCAAATATTCATCATCATGATAAACCTGCGAAAATTCAAATAATTTCTTTAAATCATCAGAATATTGAAATATATTACGATGAAGATTCTGAATATTATTCTGCAGTTTTTCAATGATAACCTCATAAGGTATTGCAGAAACCATTCGATTCACTACTGTTTCGCAAAAATACGTATTCTTTATTACTGCAGTTGCAGTTTTTTCATCCGTAATTGTTTTTAAAGCATTCATTACATGCGTTCTAACGAAGCGACCGGGATTGATTTTATTCATAATAATCAATATTGTAAGTGGCTCCAATTCCTTCTCGTAGCGATTCAGAAGCCCCTTTGCGATGACATTTGCTTGTAAACGAATAGCCGATTCAGGAAGTGATATACCAATTATTTTAGACACTTCATACATTTTAATAACTTCTTCGTTGTCTTGAATATCAATCAAATGGATATCTTCAATTGTTTGAAAGTAAGCAAGGCTTTCAAATTTTATACTGTATTTACCAATTGAATTTACTACTTGGCGCAGAGCTTCATTTCGGGTTGCACCAATAATCTGGTATGGTCTTGTATAACCGTCCCAATGTGAAAATATCTGAGCCAAATAACCTCCGCCAATTGCACCAAACCCATGAATTCCAGCGATTATATGATCCTGACTAAACGGAAACTGTTCATTTAGATCGGGAACGGGGAATTTGTGTGTAAGTGGGATAATATCCTCCACAAATCCAGATATATCATGATAAGATTTAAATGCCAATTTCTTAGTGCTTTCGCTGATATCCTTGATATCCTTAATGAAAATGGGCATACCACCAGAAGCAGATGCAGCTAAAATACCATTTTCCGAATCTTCAAAGATCAAACAATTAGATGGATCGCAACTTAATTCACTTGCAGCTTTTATAAATATTTCTGGATCTGGTTTCCCATTCTCCACCTCATCACCACAAACAAGGATATCAAAATATCGTAAAACCTTTGCCCTTATTAGATATTCTTCGGCGATTTCTCGTCTGCTTGAGGTTGCCAAAGCAATAAATATATGATTTTTCTTCAATCGTTCCAAAAGATTGTATAGACCATCCTTTACCGGAACACCATTTTCACGTACATATTGTCTTTCCAAATTATCAGCCCGTTCACGAATTTCCTTGTAGGGATATTCCTCTCCATAATACTTCTTGGCCAAAATTTCTCCATTAACAGCGCTGATGCCCAATGAATCAAAAAGTATAGAATCAAGAATCTCTTCATTATAAAGTTCATAAGATGCCTCTTTTAGCATCTTAAATCTTAGTTTCTCTGTATCAAACATCGTTCCGTCCATATCAAATATAGCCGCTTCAAATATCTTATTTTCGAAAATCATACTTCCTCCTTACTATGAATGTTCATAGTGTTAATTTGTATAGTATAGATGAAATTAAAAATCAAGTCAACTTTGCATATCTTTAATATGTACAATATGGAGCCTGAATTATTCATTATGCTTCATAAAATATGTTTGGCATTCGTTACTATCCGTGATACTATTTAACATAAATCTTGATGCAAAAAAATGAACATCAGCCTCTGCCAATGTTCAACTAATTTTTTCCTTTATTAATAATTAAAGTATTTCGCTTTCTTTGCATTTTCAGGTTTTTTATGATATGCGCAATTCTTGCAAATCCAGTTCCATCCTGCAATCCTTTTGCATTTCTTTGGCAGTAACTTACCCCACTTTTCATTATATGACTCAACCGTTACAATTTTGCAATCTTCTTCTGATATTTCTTCATTATGTAAAATCAAACATTTCATAGATTAAACCTCTCTTTTGGAACATATTCACGTACTAACTATTATATTATATCGCAAATGTGCGTATAAAGCTATTCCCTTCTTTTGGTCGAATCGCTTTTATAGTTATTTTGCCAGCTTATTGATGAAATCCGTAATCAAATCTTCACGATTTTTACTAGACCAATTCACAACCCCAGTTTCATTAACAGTTCCTTTTTTTGCAATTACAGCTTTTTTCATTTGTTTTATGGATCTGTTTCCACCCAACCAGGTGAATGGAAGTTGCTGAGTAACAAAGCAGCTAATCTTCTTGCCTTGAAGTGATGACAATTGATTTAAATAAAGTAACATAACTGGTGATAATGAAAAGGCCCGCACTGGTGCACCAAAAATAATCATATCATATCCTGTGATGTCCGGAATCGTCTTTAGTTCAACATTTGCAGCGGCGCCAGGATCCTCGTTTACTGCAATCACCTGTTCTAAAGTCACCAAATGTCCTTCTGCTATAAATTTTTCTTTGATTTTTTCTGCAACTGAAAGTGTATTTCCTGTATGAGAATGTACAATAATTCCTATGTTCATTTTAATTTCCTCCGATTTTTTAAATTTATAATAATGGCCTAATTCCTTCGCAGATTTTTCTAGCTACGATAGGATTATTCATTGTAAATATATGAATACCTTCTACATCATGTTCCAATAAATCTTTTATCTGATCAATTGCATATTCAATTCCTGCATCAAATAATGCATCACAGTTATTTTCATGTTTTTGAATCATCTTTCTTAAGTCTGTTGGTAAAGATGCACCACACAAAGAAATCATTTTATCTATCTGCGTTTTATTAATAACTGGCATAATTCCTGCTTCTATAGGAACATTTACTCCTGCAACTCTAACTTTATTATTAAAACTATAAAACAGATTATTATCAAAAAACAATTGTGATATTAAATGACTTACACCATTATCAGTCTTTTTCTTCAAGTTCAAAATATCTTCCGAAACATTTTTTGCCTCGATGTGAGATTCTGGATAACAAGCACCACTAATGCAAAAGTCGCCATATTGTTTTATAAATGAAACCAAATCACTTGCATATGTAAAATCATTTTTTCTTGGGAATTCAGGATTAATATCTCCACGCAACGCCAATATATTTTTGATTTCTGCGTCGTTAAGCTGTTCTAAAATGTCGCAAATCTCGGCTTTACTATAATTTATACATGTCAAATGTACCAATGGCTCAATATTATATTCATGTTTAATCTTTTTTGCGATTTCCACCGTTGAATTATTCGTTGTAGTTCCACCGGCCCCAAAGGTTACACTTATAAAATCTGGATTCAATTCACTTAGGCTTTTCAAGGTCTCATCAATATTTAATAGCGCTATTTCCTTTTTGGGTGGAAATATTTCAAAGGACAGTATTGGTTTTTTCTTCTTGAAAATGGAATCAATTTTCATAATCTTCCTCATTTCTGCAATTAATTACAACACAAATGGTATTTCTTACAATAGAGTTCTTGTTGAAAAAGAATAGCCCATTGGCAAAATACCACCAATTGGATCAAGTAATAAGGCTGGTAGTATTGGTATGATAATTCCTAAAACATGACAATTTATTATGGCTTTTGTAATAACGTTAATATTTTTCGTTTCTTACTAATATTTCCTTTACTATACCATATGCCAAATCATATTGGAATTATTTTATTCTTCATAATGCTAAGAAAGAATCTTTAAAATTCTCAAGTTTTGGAAATACTTCAGTTCTGTTGTTGTAGTATCAGAATATCCCATGAAAACATTTGGATTATGATTGATTATTTCAATTTCTTTACTATTTTATATAAAAAAAAGGAGAAGCACGCTTCTCCTTTCAGATAAAGTAAATTCATCCTTCTTAAGGATGCAACTATACTCCTACCTGCCCTTATGTTTCTCTTTTCTTTTTTGCTTTTTCAATTCAAATTGGAATTCTTTCTCTTCTTCCTTCTGTTCACGAGTCCGAATTTTTCTAATAAATTTGTTTTCTTCTTGTAGAAGTTTTAATGCTTGCTGAGACTTTGTTCCAATTTCAACATTCTGAACTTGTTTTTTAATATCTCTTTGCAAACGTTTCGGATTTATTTTCTCCTTTACCACTACATCTGATTCAACAGCCGGACTAAATCTAACGTTATAGTAATTCTCTAAAATAAATTCTAGAATTTCATAATCTTTTGGCTCCGGTCCAAAAATCACCCTACATACAGATAATTTCCCATCATATAGTCGCTCAAAAACACCAATCCAAAATTGCCCTTCAAAGAATACCTGTAACTTTACAGAATTCAACTCAGTCTTTAATTCATTGTTCATTAATATCCCTCCTTTAAAAAATTAATGAACAAAGAATGGACAACCAAGGAGGCAGGTTACTGACAATATATTATATTGCGCCCGGACTACCTACCGGACCGTGTTTTTATCTTAGTTTTATTATTATATTAAATTATGATTGAATTGGCAAATGAATCTTTACGATTTTTTTATAATTTATTTTAATTACCTGTTGTCTTCAATTTTTCTGATTATATATGCTTTATCTTCTCACAGAATTCCTTAATTTTTTCATCTATATTACTAATTTTATTTTTTAAAGGTTCAACAAAGCTGATTGTATCTACAATTTGATTATCCTTTAAAACACTTTTATATTTGTCAAAAAACTTATCGGTTGCATCACCAGCACCACAAGTATAAAGATAAATATCTTTGCCACTTATTTTGTTATCTGCCAGAAAAGTTTTAATTGGTGGTGCAAATGTTCCTGCCCATATAGGCGTTCCAATAATAATTACGTCATAATCTTCCGCTACAAATGAATAGTCCTCTAATTTTGGCTTTTCTCCAAACGTCGCACTCCTTCCTCCCCAAATGTACTTTTTAAAATTTCCTTTTGGATACTCTTTCTTTGGAATTAGTCGAATCACATCCGCTTCAAGATACTTCAAAATCTTGCCCGCTATTAACTCCGTATTGCCTTCTAACGAATAATATACAATTAACTTTTTCATAGTCTCCCTCATTTCTTCATATTTTTTCATCTATGTTCACATACTTAACTATAATGCTATACTCAATTCTACCGGACAATGGTCTGACCCCAAAACATCTGAATGGATTTTAGCCCCCAATAATTTATCCTGTAACGATTCTGAAGTTAAGAAATAATCAATTCTCCATCCTGCATTATTCGCTCTAGCACTAAATCTATAGGACCACCAGGAGTAGATATCCGTTTGCTCAGGGAAAAAATATCGAAATGAGTCAATAAATCCAGCATCGAGTAAATCACTAATCTTTTCTCTCTCTTCATCTGAAAATCCAGCATTCTTCCTGTTCGCTTTTGGGTTTTTTAAGTCTATTTCCTTATGTGCTACATTCAAATCACCACATACAATTACTGGTTTTTTCTCTTCTAATGTCTTTAAATAACATTTAAAATCATCTTCCCATCTCATTCGATAGTCCAAACGAGCTAATTCATTTTGTGAATTTGGAGTATAAACATTAACCATATAGAAATCTTCAAACTCCAGCGTGATTACTCTTCCTTCTTTATCATGTTCATCAATTCCGATACCATAATTAACTGAAATAGCTTCTTTTTTTGAAAATATTGCAGTTCCTGAATAGCCCTTTTTCTCAGCATAATTCCAATATTGATAATATCCCTCTAACTCTAACACAAGTTGTCCCGCCTGCATTTTGCTCTCTTGAATAGAAAAAATGTCAGCATCTATTTCATGGAAGAATTCCAAGAATTTTTTCTGTACACAAGCTCTTATTCCATTTACATTCCAAGATATTAGTTTCATATAAGCACCTCAATCACATTTATTATCTTATTTAAACATAAAATCACACATACATTCACAAACTTAACTATAGTTCACGGGATTCCTATAATTTTGACCATTGCAAAATTATTTCCAAGTCAAAAGAACCACTTTATCTTCCATATTAATTGTACATTACAATATTCTGAATCAAACATATTTTCCCTTTAATATATTAAATTTTTCGCCATGACTTAATTCCAAACAAAAACAAATTATCTACTTTCTTCTACTATATATTGCTTTTTAATAAAAGAAAAGAATTTTTTCCCTTTGTATTCCAGAATACCCTGTTCCGATTCCTGAATGGTATTAAAATGTTCTCTTGTTACTGAAAACTGCAAATTTTTACGCTTAGAAACGGTTGTAAAATAAAATTTATACAAACAGCCATCATTTCCTGCCCACGGCGCCGTTCCTTTAATTTCTGGAACCGTATATGATGCAGTAGCCCCATGATAATCTTCTATAACTTTAGAAACAAGTATCACTTCTTGTTGTTTTTTTTTATGTAAATTCATACAATATTCCTCCCCACATTCGTCACAATGAATTAATATATTACACTGTCATATCCTTCCAGACCGATATCAATGAAACCCTTATTCCAAGCACCGGAAGAAGTAGCGCCGTTGAGGCGATTGGTGAACCTCCCATAAAAATATTGAATCCCAAAAAAGCAAGCCATGATAATTCCGAAATAATAATTCCGCGTTTCTTTTTTGCCGCCAATAAAACAATCATTCCAATCAATGACAATAACATACATCCTAACACACAAATAAACTCGATCTTACTTATCATACTAAAACTGTTTATTTTTCGTAATCCTGAATTCAGTTGTAATAAAAAAATTGCTCCACTCTCTAGTATGCATAATATTATTCCAAATAATGTTGCTTTACCAAATTTTATTGGCTTTAACCGTTTTTTACACTGATAACAATATCCCGACCAGTCTTCATTCTCTGTTCCACATTTTGGACAAATCATATTTATTCCCCTCTCATAATTTAATATCATTATATTAACATATCGAATATATAAGAAAATATGAAATCTACCAACCATACAAATGAGGATTTAAAGTGTCGTTTTATCGTCTTCAAGACTGGCACACATGTATCTAATGATTAGGTTGTTATATATCCGTTTTTCATGAACATGATTCCTTATACTTTTATTTGGAGCTATCCGAATGATATGATAGCTAAATTGACTCGCTGTATCCTTTGACGTTACAATATGTTTCATATAATCGCTCACACCACTTTGGGGTAATCAGAGAACAAATTCATGATACTCATCCCTTTGTTATATTGAGCCAAATCATTACATTTGTATAGCAAATCCATCACTTTCTGACTCATATTAACCCAATTAGATTTTGCGTTTTTAAATTGTTCCAGTGTGTCACCTTCAGAGTCTGATGAAATATATCCATTATATTTCGCCATTTCTTGATAAGTACGTAATGTTTGATAGGTCCCAAACGTACTTTTGTCACCGGTTCCTACATCATCTGCATATGCACATAATGCAAACATTTCCAATCTTGACGCCTGATTAGGATCAACCTCATTCACATTTATATTATAAGATACTGTTTTTCCATCATAATTGGTTGTAACGTTAATGATTGGATTTTTCGATGTAGATTCCTTTGCATATGCGGCTACGACCCCATAAGAAATATTTGTACCTGGTTTTGGAACCATCGTAATACTTAAGAAATCACCCTTTGCTTGATTTTCTACCTGAGTTGATGCTGCCGACATTGTACCAATAAAACTTTCACTACTGATTAACCCTTGTGGAATTTTTGTGCTATCGTACTTCTTCATATCTCCTACCCCTGCTAATACCATTGTTCCCTCCATCCCTGTGGTTTAAAGATGCAACCGAATCTCTTAATTCGTCATATTCAACCTTTTCTCCGCAGACTACCTTATTATTTTGTATTCTAAACTATCTCTAAACTCAAAAAAGCACTTAAACCAAAGAATCAATCCTTTGATTTAAACGCTTTCCATAGCTTAATATATACATCGGCATGTTTTTCTAAATATTAACAAAAATAATAATGTGAATTTAATTTATTTACATCAAAACTCTATTAATAAATGGGTCTTTCACATTAATTCCATTTAAGCTCTTTGCCATAGCAAATGATTTTTTGTAAGGTTTGATTTCTGCTTCATCAAAACAAATCGGCTGGTAAAATGTTACTGCTTCAAATTTATATAATCTATAAAGTGCCTCATAAAATAATTTCAAGTTATTAGCATCTACATTTGTTTCTAAAACTAATAGATTATTGTCTCTTAATTGTAAAAGCGCATATCCATCTTTATCTCCAGACATTTTAAAGACATAGGCCTGTCCACCTTCACTTTTTAGCTCTTCAATGTAATATTCATTTTGCTCTTTTGACAAGATGATACCTTCAGAGGCAAAAATCTCACTATGAGAATAAGCAGCCCAAATCTGTTCTGCATCTGCCTTAACAAGTTTCATCGATGTATTTCCAATTTCCTGGATCTTAAACCCTTTATTTGTTTGCTCTTTATTTGTTTGCTCTTTATCGATGTCCGCAATTGTCTTTGTAATCAATACACGTTCAAAATATTCTTCAAATCCAAATTGTCTATAATATTCAAACAAGGAATCATCCGCTGGAATAAGCACAGATAGCGCATATCCTCTCTTAGCGCTTAAGTCTAATGACTTCTGTATAAGTTTAGCCATTATCTTTCTACCTCTGTATGCTGGGTCCGTTGCGAGCGCATAGAGGTATACGATTTTAGTCTCTTTTCCATTTGCTATGAATTTATATGGAATCATAAAAAGAACCGATACCACATTTCCATTTTCAATATCGACTAATGTATTTTCATCCTTATAAACCTTACCAAAAAAAGAGTTCAAGTAACTTTCACTGTCCCCAAAAATTTTATGCCACATAATTTTAAGTGCTGGTATATATTCATACTTGCCATACGAAATCATTGATTACAACCTCCATCGAACGATTTATTTTTTAGTAAGAATACCTTTTTCTGCCATAAATACAGGTTTATAAGATTCTTTTGCTCTTCTTAATCCTTCTATTCCCATATCTTCTTCTCTATTCACATAAGTATAATCTGCAAGCTCATGAATAATAAACTGCTGATTAATCATTGGATATGCCCCGTCCACATCTGAAAATGCCTTTTCAAAATGAATCACAAAAGTATCATTCGATAATCTTTCACCCATAGTCAGTGCAACAATACGTTTTGCTGTCTTTATAATACCACCAGTCAGATTAAGTTCTTTTCTATTCTTAAGTCCATTTATAACTACACAAATCTCTGCTAATTTGGCCTTATCCTCACCGCAACCATTCTGAATACACCATTCTCTGACCATTTCAATGCATTCTTGCGTATTTTCATCTGAAATTGCTTCATATGTCCATTCATCATTTAAATTCAAAAATTTATTGATGTGATTTTTCTTTCCATGATATTTTTTCCCAGAAAGATTTTTCAAATCTTCTATGTTATATACATAATCTGCACTATCTCTAAGATAAGTAATTGCAAATTTGCCAGGATATATTTTTTCAATCTCTTCAAACATATCCGGTTCAATAATATTCATTTGAAATTTAATGTTTTGTTCCTCACAATATGCAAGCATCCACTCAAAAGCCTGTTTCAAGTCTCCATTTCCAATTGGAAATGAAAAATAAACATCCTCACCTCTTAAAAATCTTATAAAAAGCATATCCCCTGCAACTGTAAAATGGGTGTTGTATACCGATGACCATAAAACCAGATTTCCTACGCTATAATCACATGCATTGTATTTATTAAAGCTTAAATATTTTGATATGATATCTCTATCTTCTAAAGTTATTTTTTTAAAATTTTCCACTATCTGTACCTCGTTGTATTTTTCATTTATAATCGCTTAATATTCATTATTATGAATAAAGCCTTAGACCTACTAATATACATCCTTCTATGTAAGGAAGTTTGTTTTCCTGCAAATAAGATAGAATTTCTTCACTCTCTGCTCCTGGTTGAATCAAAATACATTTGAAAGACTTCTCACACTCTTGAAGTAGTTTTAATCCTTTTACCGGGTGAATACATAAATCAATAATATCTATTTCTTCCGATATATCATTGATTGAACTTAATTCTTTTCCAACACTAAATACTTGATATCCTTTCTCTAGTAATTGCATTTTTATTTTGTAAGCATATTTTTCTTCATTAAGAGTATCTCCAACTACTGCAAATGTTTTTTGACTCATCACTTCTTTTAAATCCATTTATTTACTCCCTATATAACAGTTTTTGTCTCAAGCCGCATTCTTTTTTGATATGCTTATTTGTATCACCGCTATAGTATTCCCAAATTATAAGATAACTTTCATTTCGTAAGTTTAAATACTTACAGTAAAATATACCTTAACAGAATAGGAAAAGTGTGTCAATGTATTAAAGTAATTGTTTATAATAATATAATTAAAAGGCTGGTAGTCACCACCTGCTAGATGTGGTTCTGCCAACCTCTTAAATCATACTAATTATTCATTTGTACATTAATCTTTGCTTTTAAAGCATCAATTTTATTCAGTAAATCTATTAAGATACTTGTTGTTTTCTTCGCATCTTTACTAATGATAGATTGCTTCAAAATACTTATTATTTGATTACCGTAATTGATTAAATCAATATACGTATTATTTAATTTTGTTTGTAATACATCCCATATCTTATTAGCCTTTTGAAAATTTGCATTTGCCGAATCCCAGTCATTATTTTCTATATCTAAAATAATGGCTCTTCCTAAATATTCCAATCTAGGAACATCCGTTGGAATTTCAACTTTGTAAAAATCCAGTATATCTGGAATATACCCAGTTATAAGATTGGCATGAACTTTTGTTTGATATGCATTTTTTGATTCTACTGCACTTTGTAACTTAATGATTTCATTTTCCATATTCGTAATAATATCTTTCGAAATCATGTGTGCCTGTAGCATAGGCTTTAACACATAAAAGTTGTTATATATTTCGTTCATTTTAATTGTAGCTTTTTGCCAATCATTGTTATTAATATCATCGATTATATCCTCTAAATTCGATTCCAATGTGTCTAATTGCCTAGGTGCAGTCATTGGCATTTGCATTTTAGGAATAATGATTTCTTGTCCCACCGTTAAACTATACGGATTTGAAATTTGAGGATTTGCTGCTATTAATAATTCAATTGGAATACCAAAGAGCTGTGCTATTTTATATAGATTATCCCCTGGAAGTACAATATACTGATATTCTGGTATATCTATTTTTTCTCCAACATAAATCATGTCCGGATTACTAATCTGTTCGTTTACTTCTAATAGTTGTGAAAGTGTAATCCCTGATCTTTCTGCTATACTTAACAAATTATCATTCGGTTGTATTTTATAACGTTGCATAGCTAATTCTCCACATTTATTTATAAGCTTTCATATTTATCTTATGTATTTCACTCTATATTGTTCGATTTATAGACGGTTTCATTAAACTATTTTACGAATAATTTTTGATAGACTAATAACCCAGTTCCTCTAATATTTCTACAGCATTCGTAACCATATCAACACAAGTTGTCTTGAAAAGTCCTTTTTCCTTTGCTGTATTCATTCCTACTTCTGTAGATATATCATATCCAAGTAAATCGCGACAGACAATATAGCCGTTCTTCTGTTTAAATGCATTGTTGAACTCAACTGTCTTTTCATAACATGCTATCTTATCAGCACCATATTTCAGTCCTATAACAATAACAGCTCCTGAAACAGCACCGCATATTTCTCCTGCACGTACTCCGCCTCCAAAGCCACAAGCAATGCTGAATGCTTGTATTTTTGGCAAACCATATTTTTCACTAAAAGTTGCGAGCACTGCTTGTGAACAATTATAACCCTCTAAAAATAATTCTTTTGCTTCCTTAGATTGTATACTCATTTGATTAAAATTCCTCCGATTCATTATTTTATTTCATTATTTTTTTCTCAAGAAATAATTGTCTTCCCCATACAAATTGAATCCTTCATACATTTGTACTGTCCATAATTTTCAATTATCACGTATCCAGACTTTTTATATAAACTCATAGCTTGAACAAGTGGTTCGCCCGATTCCAAAATGAGTTTTTTAAATCCCTTTTCTTTTGCCCGTTCCTCTATGAGGTTTAAAAGTTCCTTTGAAATACCTTTTCCACGATATTCTTCTTTTATAAATACTCGTTTTACTTCTGCTATATCATTTCCAAATAATTTGAAACTGGCACATCCAATTGGTATAGCCTCATCATAAACAATAATGACATCATGAATATCTTCTAACTTATTATATTGTATGTACTGTAAACGATTCTCCTCGCAACCAACGATATGATTAAGGTAAGTATCTAACATATGACACAATATAATAAAATCTGGATTACAGCCATCAGCATATATTATTTTCATAACATTTCCCCCACTTATTTATTCTTAGTATTTGTTCCATAAACATCTTATTCTGCCATATCACTTAAAGTTATTCCTTCAACTCTATATAACGTCCAATCCTTCATCTGCTGCGCTCCTAATGATAAATAGAAATCAATACTTGGTTGATTCCAATCAAGGCAACTCCATTCGAGACGTCCACAGCCTCTCTCTAAAGCGATTTGTGCAAGTCTCTTGAAGATTGCCTTCCCATAGCCTTTACCACGATATTCAGGTAAAACGAATAAGTCTTCTAAATAGATTCCTGCCCTACCTACAAATGTAGAGAAGTTATGGAAAAAAAGTGCAATGCCTATCTCTTTTCCATCGACCACTGCAAATATTACTTCTGCTTTTTTCTTTACAAAAATCCATTCTTGCAATAATTCCGGTGTTGCAACCACTTCATCTAGCATGTTCTCATATGTTGCTAATTCCTTAATAAAATACAATATTAATTTTACATCTGTGTCGTTCGCATATCTAAATTCAAAAGTATCTTTCACTCTTTGTCCTCCATGTTTCATAGGTAAATTGAAATGATTTTAACCATGATAAACCTTGCCTTTTAAGAATGTCAATGTTATTAACAAAAAAGACTGGTACACTACCAATCTTTTTTGTGTTTTTAAATCGTGCGTAAACGATTAATCTCTTACACTACCTTACTTTTTCTAATAATTTTACAACTTCCTCAACTTTTAAAACCTTACCATAAGCCACGACCTTACCATCTACTACTAATGCAGGCGTTGACATAACACCATATGCGGCAATTTGAGCAAAATCAGTTACATGTTCTATTGAAGTATCCATTGATAACTGCTCAAGTGCTTTTTTCACATTTGCTTCTAATTCATTACATTTGGCACATCCTGAGCCTAAGACTTTTACTGATTCACCACTAACAATATCAGGTTTCACATTTTCTATTGGTTGTGTATCACAAGTTCCTGTAGCACAAGCTTCACTACAACCACAGTTGCTATTTACCTCTTTCACTTCATCCTTTTTCTTTCCAAGTCCAAATAATGACATAATTATGCTCCTTTTTCTTTTATTAAAATACTCTTATATTATTTTTTATCTAAATTTGTTGGAACCCATCCTGTATCTTCACCAACATATGTAATTGCACCTTGAGGACAAATATTTCCACATCCATGACAATGATCTATACATTCTTCAGGATTTGTAACAATTGGAGTTAATTCTTTTTCCTTATTGTAAACTCCATGAGAACATTTTTTCACACATGCTCCACATTCATTACACGTTGAATAATCAATTACAGGATACCACTTTTTTGCCATAATTATCTCTCCTTTCTCTTTGTGACTTCACTTTATTTAAACAAGTTTTAAAAAAACACTTGTAATGCATTAAATCCATAACCAATAATAATAATTCCTACTGCAACAATTGCGACAAATACAACTAATAATTTTGGTTTTACAGCCTTTCTTAACATAATCAAAGATGGCAATGATAGTGCTGTAACACCCATCATAAAGCTTAAAATTGTTCCTAACCCTACTCCTTTTGAAAATAGTGCTTCTGCAATTGGAATCGTTCCAAATATATCTGCATACATCGGTATTCCTACTACGGTTGCAATGATTACTGAAAATGGATTATTTGTACCCAAAATACTTTGAATAATTGCTTCTGGAATCACATTATGTATCATTGCTCCAATTCCCACACCTACTAATACATACCAAAACACCTTCTTAACAGTCGCCTGCACTTGCTCTTTTGCATAAGTGATTCTTTCAGATTTCGTTAAATCAGGCGAATCAATGTCAACTCTACTAACCCCAGTAATAAAATCTTCAACGTATTTTTGCATACCAAGTTTCTCGATTAGAGTTCCTCCGATGACGGCTAATACAAGACCAACAATAACATATGCCACCGCTACCTTAGCTCCGAAAATGCTCATTAATAGCACTAATGAACCCAGATCTACAAGTGGGGATGAAATAAGAAACGAAAATGTAACTCCTACTGGAAGTCCTGCACTACTAAATCCGATAAATAATGGAATAGAAGAACAACTACAAAATGGCGTCACAGTTCCAAGTAAGGCTGCTAAAATATTGGCCGTTACACCATGAAATCTTTCAAGTATCTTCTTTGTTCGTTCTGGTGGAAAATAGCTTTGAATATAGGAGATAATAAATATCAAAATAGATAATAGCACAAATATTTTAATTGTATCAAATATAAAAAACTGAAGACTCCCTCCCAACTTTCCTTGAATATCTAGTCCTACTACTGTCAACAAACTCCCTATCACCTCGTTTAACCATTTCATTGCGAGTATTTGATTTTGGAAAAATAACCATATTGATTCTACTATTTTCATTTTACAACACACCTTTCCTATTATATTAATGTTTCTATTGGTTTACTTTTAAATCTATATCCTTATCTGCATCTTTATCTACATCTCTATCTATATATCTACGCATTTACATGTATAGATATGTAATACTATATTAAAGCCATCTAATCGATGGCACTAATATATCTTAAAAACTATTCCATTTTAGTTATATTTTTCAAAAGATCTTTCGCTATTTTAATACCTTCTGGATTAATTGAGTAGTGCGTCCACTTTCCCTCTTTACGACCAATTACAATTCCTGAATCACATAGAATTTTCATATGATGAGATAATGTTGATTGACCAATCTCTAATTTTTCTAATAACTTGCATGCACATTTTTCACTATCTGATAATTCTTTCAATATCTCTATTCTACTTTCATCGCAAAAAGCTTTGAAAACTTTAGCAATATCTGAATTTGTCATAACTCTATCCCCTCTCAAATCTATTATTATCAATATATGGATGATATCACTTATATCGATAGTTGTCAATATGTTTTACTAATTTTTTCAAAAAAAGAGTAAGTCAACTTTTATGACATACTCTTTTCATAAAACACCACTTACTGTAACGATTCTAAATATTCCTCGAGACAAAGTCCACTTATATAAATTTGGGCTGCATTTTCTTTTCCTACATATCTAAAATGCCAAGGTTCAAAATTAGTACCAGTTATTTCTATTTTATCAGACGGGTATCTCAAAATAAAACCATATTTATAACTATTAACCTTAAGCCATTGTTGCACTTTCGCATTATCTTGATTATTTTCTCCAACAACATCGATTGCCAATCCTATTTGGTGTTCACTTGTTCCAGGAATTGCGACCCATTTCTCTGTCATTGTTTCTGCTTCTTTTGTAGAGTAGCCTTGAGATTTTATATCATAAAATTTTTCATCAAACATATTTTTCTGCATTTGTGTCGTTCTGTATCCAGAAGATATCATAGGATATAAGCCATTATTTCTTGCATTATCAAACATTTCTTGCAAATCTTTATATATCCTCTCATCCACAGACTCTCCGTTTTTAAGTTTTGTGAGTGAAATATTATAATTATCTGGAATAGGATTCCAATGGTTTACTAGTATTAATCTCCAATCATTTTTAATAATTTCACTATTTGCTTGTAAAATAAATGGTTTATTTTCAGTCCCATTAACTATTTTGCTAACATAACCGCCTTCAGCTAGATTTATTCCGCCTATAATTATAAATATACATAAAATTCCTATCATAAAATTAAATTTTCTTTTGTTATTTGTTCTTTTTTTATTTGTGTTTTTGCTAATTGTTTTTATCTTATTATTCATTAATAAAATTTTATCCTTTCATAAAATCAATAAAAGTATTGTAATTTTATTTTTATACTATTCTCTTTCTTTGAGGATTTCAACCAACGACACTTTCTTCAAATGTCTAGACAATAAAACATTAACCAACAAATAGGAACCCATGATAATGCCAATCATAATTAGATATAGATACACTGGCATAACGGTTGGCATTCCTGCTGACACATTCGAGATAAAGCTTGGATATATCATACTTATTATTTTTTTTGTAATTGGCAATGATATTAATGTTGTTATTAGAACAGTATAAAGATTACATCCAAGATATAGTTTCTTCACTTCCTTTTGAGAATATCCAAAAACCTTAATTAATGAAATACTAAATGTTGCCTTATCAATCATCATTTTTAGCAACAGATACATTACAATGACAAACAATACAACCGAAGCAGCAACAATTGTTACAATCATATCCGACATCATAGCATACATCTGATGTGCCGCTGCTTCCATCTCGTTCTTTGTAATTACTGATGCAATTCTTCCCGACTCTAAATCTAACTTATCCTCGGATAATAAGGTATTAAAATAGCCCTCTTTTTGATCAAATACTTTGCGCATATTATTAATATCCATAAATATATATAGTCCATTGGCAAAATGTACCACATCTTTTACTTTAAATTTATAACTTCTGTTTGCCGTAGTATCCTCTAGAGTAATCGAATCTCCTATTTTCCAGTTGAATTTCAATGCAGCTGAATCAGATATGAATACTTCATTGTTTTCGCTTTTTACATCAAAATCAAAATATACATTATCCTTTTCAATCCCCTGCAGCGTCACTCCCATATCACCGCCTGTTAAATCAAATTTTGTATTTAATCCTTTTGTATATGCGATTTCAGCTTTTGGAGGGCTTTCCTGCATTGGATAACTCAATATATACTGGTACTGATAATTTACATCCTTCGTGATTCCATTTACATAATTATCAATACTCCCAAAGATACAAAATCCAAGCATCATAAGAAGAATCGCTATAAATAGTCCAAAGAACAATGTAATATTACCTCTAATTTCACGAATCAACTGTCTGATACGGTATCGATTAATAAATCCCATATTCTTAAGATCCACATTTGCAATTTTAGTCTGCTTTTTCTCTTTTCTAAGTAGTTTTAGAGGCTCTGCTTTTAACTTTCCATTTAGCACAAAATAATTTACCAAAGCTGTAATAATAATTGGCATTAAGATTCCAAATGCAATCAAATAGAGAGGATAAGTGCCAATTGCTTTTGGAAACGAAAAATAATTTGAACTACTTAATACTTTTGAAGGTATCAGCAAAAATCCTAGAACCGTTCCAAAAACACTTGAAACAACTGTTAATGCAACAGGCAAAATCATAAAATGCCTGATCAACTCTTTTTTTACATATCCCATGGAATATAGGGTGCCAATAATTGCACTTTCCTTCTCTATATTATGAACAGAAAATACGGATAGCATATAAGCAATTAATAATAGGATAATCACACCAGCAACTAACGCAGCCATCTTATTAATTGCCACGTCATCTTCACAACTAGTAATCCTTTGATTATCATTCGCTTTTAAGAAAAATGTGAGATTTGAATATTTGAATGATGTATTTGTCAGATTTTCTTTTCCACTCTCTAATTGTTCCACAATTTGTTTCATATAAGGATTTGTGATTTTAGTTTTATCAAAATCCATATTCGTAATATAATTTTTCACCTTATCATGTGTGCATCCATTTTCAAGTATATAGGAATATTCATGTGCCACATTGTCATTGTCTTTTGTGAGTTCATTAAATCGATCGGTTGAAACAAAGCACACACTGAATTTTTTTATATCGGACAATACATCCGTAATATTTTTAACTACATTGGAATAATCTGGAACGCTTCCAATTCCTGATATCTGATATGTATTCCCAGCAAGTACAAAGTTATCGCCAATTGATAATCCAAGATTATCAGCAAGATGTTTTTCCAAAATAATTTCATTATCGTTTTGCGGATCACTTCCTTCATCTAATTTTATTTGATTAATATAATCTCGATTTTTGAAAATTCGAAGTGAAGTACCCTGTTCAGATTGTGCATCAAAGTAAAATTTTTCTTCTACTTTTGCTCCCAAGTCTTTTAATTCATTTAACTGGCTATCATTCAATGGCACGTGCACCTGAAATTCCCCATCTTCCACATGAGAAGTTTGAAACGTTGATTCCATCGTATTTACGATCGTATCGGCACCACCTGCTAAGCTAACAACCAGGCTTAATGACAAAATAAGCAAAAAAGCCATGGCACCATATTTTACCCATCCTTGTCTTAATTCTCTTATAATTCTTCTATGTAAAACCATCTTTTTATCCTCCAAATTTCAAAGAACACATTTGTTCTTCCAATGATTCAGTTTCCTACAAGCTTTGAAATGAACTTTGCATGTAAAGTTTAATTTTACCATTCCAGATCTTTTGCAGATACCAAGTTAGTGTTCACATAGTCTTTACTAATTTTTCCATCTTTTATTTGAATCACTCTATGTACCATATCTTTTATTGCTGAGTTATGGGTAACAATCAGCATTGTAGTTCCATATTTTTTATTTACTTCTTCTAATAACATCAAAATATCCTTTGATGTCTTATAATCAAGAGCACCCGTTGGTTCATCACAAAGCAACAGCTTTGGATTTTTGATAAGGGCTCTTGCAATTGCGCATCTTTGCTGTTGTCCACCTGATAACTGTGAGGGAAACTTTTTTTGATGTTCAGTCATTCCCAACGTATCGATTAACTCATCAATATCAAGAGGTTCCTTCGTCAGATATTCACATACCTGAATATTTTCTCTTACCGTCAGATTTGGAACAAGATTATAGAACTGAAAAATGAATCCCAAGTAATCTCTTCTATATTTTGATACTGCATTTTGTCTTAACCCTGTTATATCTAGTCCATCCACAACAATATGGCCTTTATCTATACTATCAAGTCCACCAATTACATTTAAAAGAGTTGATTTTCCAGAACCGCTTGGGCCAAGAATAACACACATTTCCCCTTTTTCAACTCCAGTTGTAATACCATCTATTACTTTAACTAGGTTTTCTCCATTTCCGTAACATTTGTCAACCTCTTTTACTTCTACATACATAATTCCCCTCATTCCTGCGCATCTTTTATCGGCTCACTCTGCGAGACAATGCGCATATTTAATTTGTATTACAACCACAAATCTTTCATATCTCTCGTCGTATCTGTACCTTTCGAATATAAATCACATTGTTTAAAATATCTTGATATTTTATAATATGCTTCACCAGCATAACGATGTTATGTTATTAGGTTTTTATTAGGGATACCATTAATTGATATCCCCTTCTTATAGTGCTACCGAGATGATATAATTTATTTTTTTTCCCAAATACTAAGCCAACCATTCACCATGAATTTCACCATTACCTCTATCTGCGCTTCCGCTTCAATTTGTGGTAATCCATGTGTAATAAAATGTGCAAAGGTAAATATTTGAACATGAGAACACCAGTGAATTGTATAATCATCGACTCTGGGTAAATGATAAATCTCAGATATTTTATCAGCCAAAACACGGTAATGTTTTTCAGACATCTCTACAAATTCATCAAAACACTTTTCAAATTTAGAGCCTTGTGACTTTGTTAAAAGCAATAAAAATTCATCATGATAATGATACATAAAGTGAATGGCCATTTTTGATGCCTCTAAGTCATTTTTCATATCATTGTTTTCTATTACTAACTCTTTCGTCTCTGCGATTTCATCTAGATAATGCAGTTTCATAATTCCATACAACTTATCTAGCGGCTCTTTCACTAATGAACCAAACAGGTCTTCTTTATCCTGAAAGAAAAAATACAGTGCTCCAGTAGTCACATCAGCTTTTTTACAGATACTTCTTAATGATGCTGCTGCATAACCTTTTTCCAGGAATTCTTCTTTTGCAACTTTTAATAGTTTTTCCCGCGTCTGTGTTTCTTGTTTCATTTTCACCATCTTTTCTGTTTATAGAATTTAAATAGTATTTAGATAACACTGTTATGTTATCATCGATTTGCACTACTGTCAAGAACGATTTTCTGATGTATAAAAAGAATCTGAACGATTTTCTGATATAGAAAATATAAAATTATCGATCAATCTGGTCTTTCCAACAAAAACTGCCATCGCCACTAAGACCGGACTTTCTAGTTTTTCCACCTGATGCATTGACACTGAATCAACGATTTTAAGATAATCAATTCTAACCAACGGCTCCGCTTCAATGTAATCCTTCATTGCTTTCACTAAAACTGCGCTATCTCTTTCGCCCTCTTCTAATATTTTCTTTCCAAGTTGGATTGATTCGCTTAAAACAAGCGCAGCTTTTCTCTCTTCTTCATTTAGATACTTATTACGAGAGCTCTTTGCAAGACCATCCTTTTCACGAATAATAGGGCAGCCGATTACTTCTACATTGAAATTCAAATCTCTTACCATACGCTTAATAATAGCAAGTTGCTGTGCATCTTTCTCGCCAAAATATGCTCTATCCGGTGTAACAATATTGAATAGTTTTGAAACAACAGTGCATACTCCACGAAAATGTTCTGGCCGGCTTAAACCACATAATTCTTCTGTTAGCACTGACATATCGACATACGAGCAAAAATCGGATTCATACATTTCCCCTGATTGGGGATTAAATATTAAATCCACGCCATTTTCCTCACACAACCGAATGTCACTTGCAAGGTCCCTTGGATAACTTGATAGATCCTCTTGGGGTCCGAACTGCATCGGATTGACAAAAATACTAACTACAACTATATCATTTTCGCAAGCTCGCTTTACTAAACTTTGATGTCCTTCGTGAAGATAACCCATTGTTGGCACCAATCCTATGCTAAGACCCTCGTTTCTCCACTCTTTTATACATTCCCTGACTTCTTCTATTGTCTTTGCGATCTTCATGCTTTTCTCCATTTCTGCTCATCTTTTTAAGTATTATAACTCGTTAATATAATTTCTCAATGATTTCATCTGCTATTTGAAATGTATGTTCTTCTCCTGGAAATGTACCAGCCTTTGTTTCCTCTATATACTGTTTAAATGCAACTGTCATCACTTCACCAACATTGGAAAAACATTTTACAAACTTTGGTCTGAATCCTGAAAACATTGCTAACATATCTTGATATACCAAAACCTGACCATCACAGCCAGCTCCTGCACCAATTCCAATCGTCGGAATACGAATAGATTGCGAAATCAGACTTGCCAATTTGTATGGCACACATTCAAGTACTACTGCAAATGCACCGGCCGCCTCAACAGCCTTAGCATCTAGAAGTAACTTTCTTGCAGCCTCTTCATCTCTTCCTTGTACTTTGAATCCACCAAATGCATTTACAGACTGAGGCATCAATCCAAGATGTGCCACAACGGGAATGGAGGCGTCCACAATTGCTTTTATCTGAGGACATACCTTTTCCCCTCCCTCTAGCTTTACGGCATTTGCACGACCTTCTTTCATAAGTCGCCCAGCATTATTAACAGCATCATAAACAGATGTTTGGTATGACATAAATGGCATATCTACGACTATAAGTGCATTTTCACAGCCTCTTGCAACTGCTGCTGCATGGTGAATCATATCCTCCATAGTCACGGACAAAGTATCTTCGTATCCAAGCATTACCATTCCAAGCGAATCACCCACTAAAATCGAATTAATTCCAGCTTCATCCATTCGTTTTGCAGTAGAATAATCATATGCTGTAAGCATCGTTATTTTATCTTTCATCATTTTTTGCTCTTGTATTGTAGTTACTGTATTTTTCATCGTCTTTCCAACTCCTTTTCTTCCAACAAAATATTAAAAAGCGCCTGTTTACCTACAATAGAAAAATCTATTGTAAAAAGTAAACAAGCGCTGTATATCGAACCAAATTAAAGTTTTATCCAATTATGCCTAAAATAATCTTAAAAATGGAATAATTCTTTTTAGTTCCTGCCTGTTATGTTTTTTAGGTCAAGACTGTCTGATTTATAATATTCCTATTGATAATGAGACTTCCATAATGAAGTCCAATTATAAATATGTATGTGCTGACACCATTTAATTTCGTCCTCATGTCTGTATATAATCACAGTACATTAGACATCAAAAAAGTGCAGCTAATTTTCATTTCAATTACTCGCCTATCATAACTTGTTTGTTGATAATTTTCAAGAGTAATTTCTATAAATAATGTTTAATATAAAATATTATCAACCTCAACCTCTTATATCAAAACAAGTTTTTACTTTTCTTCTTCAAATATCGAATAAATTGCTTGTTCTGAAACAGGTTTTGAAAAATAATAGCCCTGAATATAGTCACATTCCAATTTTGATAAAAGTTGGAACTGTTCCACGGTTTCTACTCCCTCAACAACAACTTCCAAACCACAACTTTTTCCGATTTGGATTACACTTTCCGCGATTTTTAAGGCAACTTCATCAGATACAATATCATCTATAAATGTTTTATCAAGCTTTAATGTTGTAATAGGAAGCGCCTTCAAATAGGTAAATGAAGAATACCCAGTACCAAAGTCATCTAGTGCAATGCTAATATTCATACTTCTAAGAATTTTTAATTTTTCATATGCAATATCAATTGAATTAACAAAAACTGATTCTGTAATTTCTAATTCAAGATACTGAGGTTCTAACTTATATTTTTCTAACACTTTACATACATATTCTTCAAAACCATCACTGAGTAATTGAACTGCAGAGACATTAACTGCTACATTAAATTCTTTACCAAACTTAATATTAAATTCTTTTATAAAGACACAGGACTTTTCTAATACCCAAGCCCCAATTTCATTAATCAGATTTGTTTCTTCTGCCACTGGAATAAAATCTACTGGTGATATAAAACCTTTTTGGGGATGCTTCCATCTAATCAGTGCTTCAAATCCATCATAGGAACTTGTTTTAATATTATACTTTGGTTGATAATAAACCATTAAATTCTCATTTTTCAAGGCCTCCTTTAACTCTTGCTGCAATAAGGCTTTACGCTCAATAAGCGCATTCATTGAAGGATCAAATATAATGAAATTATTTTTTCCATTTGTTTTTACTCGATTCATTGCGTCTTCTGCTTTTTTTAAAAGCGTTTCAAGACGATCTTTGCACTCTCCTGTACATATGATACAATTTTTCCCTGAGCAGGAACTTGTGTAAGCCACGCCCACACTTACCGTCATGCTAATGTTATATTGGTCCACCGAAAAGCTTTTCTCAAATAGGGACAAAATATTTTGAGCCATAGTCCGTATTTCATCTAGCGTATAATCTCCCTCTTTGCAGACAACAAATTCATCCCCTGCAATCCTATAGATTTGATACTCCGGGTATAAATATATAATCATCTTCAATATATCAGAAACTTGACATAACAATCTGTCTCCCACCACTTGACCAAATAGATGATTGATGTACTTCAAATTATCTACATCAATATCGAACATCACAGATAAACTATGTTCATTTTCAACCAAGGAAATGTCTTTATACTTTCCGTATAGACTTGCCCTATTGGGAAGGCTTGTAAGCACATCTATGTAAGCTATTGTTTCCAGTTTCTTTTTTTGATTCACAATTGAATCACCCATGATTTGTATTGATGTCTGTAGTGTTTCAAGCTCTATACTTTTCGTCTTTGGCATATCATGTAAATGCTCATAATCTTCCTCCGCAATCTTTTTTATGGATTCAGAAACCCTTTGTATAGGATTTATTATATGTTCAATAAGCCAACGTCTAGCAATATAATAAAAGAGGAAAAGTAGAAGGCCTCCCAATATCAGCATATATACTGTAATATGAAGTTGAAATTTGTAGGCAGATGCCACTGATTTTCCGACAAAGAAAGCACCAATGGGTTGATTGTTCATATCAAAAATAGGAGCATAAGAAACGATATAAGGTTCTCCAAGAATATTTACTTTTCCTATATATTCATTGCCTTTATTTAATACTGCTTCTTCAACTTTTGGATCCATTGTAGTCCCTGTTTGATAGACACCGTCCTTTTTTATGGTTGTTAGAAACCGTTTGTTTCCGATGAAAATTGTTGCTTCTGATCCCGTTATTCTTTTTGTATCATTTATAAAGCTTTGATCTGAAAGTTGCTGTGCTATTTTGATTTTTCCAATTGTATCACCATTCTCATCTTTGATTAATGTTGAACAAATTAAATAAATTCCAGCATCATTACTTCCCTTGAGCATAATAACTCCATTATCTCCATCGGGAGCAATAAAATTTACGATATTGTTATCTAAACAGGTATTTTTTTCGAAAACCATTGTGTTATCATTCCAAATTTGGACTAACTCAATATTATGACTTCCAACAGAATTAATGTAATTATCCCAGATGGTTTGCCTCTTACTAACATCCTCTAATAATGTGGTTTCCGATAGAACAATTAAGTTCTCAGAAAAAGAAGAAATTTGTTCTTTACCTTCTTCTAAAACATTAGATTTCAAACCATAAACTGCGGTTTTTGTACTATCTATTACTGATTGTTTATATATGGAAAAGAAAATATATATAGCCATTAAACATCCCAATCCAATAATCATAACAGAAGTGCTAATTGTAAAAACATTTAGCTGTTTCTTAATTGAGCTCTTTTTTTTCATAGTCCTCCGTTGTTATATATAACAAATACTTTATTTTTATTTTATCAAGGATTTTATCCCTCGAAGATTATAACACATTTCTGTATGCATGTAAAAACGCACCCATATAATAAAAATGAGTGCGTCCAATGTTATATTTTTTTATATTAAGCATATAAGAATCCATCTGCAAAATCATTAAATGATGATGCGATGACTTTTTGACCAGCTGTATTTGGATGAGTTCCGTCCTCACAAAACAATTCACTCATATTTTCAGCCTTTAGAAATGCCCCTCTTAAATCAACTAGTGGAACATGTTTTTCAAATGCAATTTTTTCGACCGCCTTAGAGTATATCTCTTGATGATAGTAAATATTTTTGATTTCACCAAGCCATTTCAAAATATTCTTTTTGTTTAGATCTTTACAAAACCAATCAAAAAAGTTTTGCGCTTGTAATGGGGGTAATGTTGTCAATATAGGTAAAATACCTTTTTTCCTTAATGTATCAATAATATCACAATAAGTTTCTGTAAAAATTTCAATAGGGGTATTAGGCGAATAATTACCTTCTGGATTTTCTGAAATAGCTCTCCAATTATAATCACAATCATTACCACCATAGTCCATTATAATTGCATCACATGCAATATTTTTTTCTAGTCTTTTTTTGAGTAAATTATTCCCCTTCGTAACCGTACATCCAAAACTCGAATAATTTTTAATATGAAGCAAGTATTTTTCACTTAACGTTTCTATATCAATCTCATTATTAATATAATACTTTTTATTTATCGGATTTACCTGAATTCCCTTTAAAATTGAATCTCCAAATAATTCTATATTTATCATTTGCTCTAACATTTTTCTTATCATAATCAGCCGCCTTTTTTATTACTATATTACATAGTATTTATAGCTACATCATAAGTTATTAATAAACGTTTGTCAAATATTATTTAATAATATTTTTTATTTGGGCGACAAACAAACGAGCCAAATGATAGTTATCTATTCATTAATGCATTTTCTACTGCTTTCTTAATTACTCTGCTTGAATTTGTTGCTCCACTAACTGCATCAACATCAATTTTTTGTTCATTTATTATATTAGTTGTAATTTTTTCAGCTGGACCACCACGTTCGTTTCTATGTTCAAGTATGTTGATATCCGCTATTTTCCCATGTTTAACTGTAACTTCAACCTTAGCATATATGTATTTAACATCATACTCCCCCTCATAAATTCCATCTGGTATATGAGTCACATCAATTTCTGAAATCACAATATTGTTTACTACTTTTTGATAGCTCGTAACACTATAAAGACAACTGCCTATATGGCACACTACTAGTATTACTGTAATCAAGGCAAATATTCTATGTACTTTAATCCATTTATTTCCTAACTGCTTTCTAAAATAATAACTTGCTGCCACTACTATTATACAAATAACTAAACTGACGCCCAAAATATATATGTAAATTGGTCTGGAATCAAATAATGAAAATGACTGTATCAGATGTATTAGTAATACAATAATAAGTAAAAATCCCAATATACTATGTATTTTCGCCATGAATCGATCTAGCTTTTTCATAGGAATCCTCTTTGTGAAAAACTTTGATATTAATATCAATAGAATTGTTGCTGCTATAATTCCAAATATCATAATGCTCCAATCTGCCACTTCTGCGGCACTCAAATCCAAGTTTACAAATATTTTATATTTCATAATCCAAGATTTATTTAAATAAATTTAAATTATAATAAATCACTTAGATTACTTTGAATTAATTTAATTTGATTTCATTCATTCAGTTTCATTCATTGAATCAATTCAGTTTATGATTGACTTCAGTAACATTTTAAAACTGTAGTTTAAATAATCTTCAAGACTAAGTTCCATTCGTAATTCTAAATATTTTTTCTTTCGCTGAGCCAATAAAACAATTCCACTTATACCAGACCAAAGATAAAAAACGGTTGGAATCAACTCAATATCCTTACGGATAAATTGATGATCAATACCAAATTGTAAAAGCTTAGTAATTATGTCATTAATCTCTTCACCTGTATTATATATTTCTTTCAAAACGCTATCTTTTTCAAGCTGTATTATATCCACGTTGATTTCCCCAATCAAAGTTTCAAAATATAGTGGAAATTGTTCCTGAAATTCTAAAATCGTATTACATATTTTATAATAACAAGCCTCAAAATCATCTAACTCCCTTGTACAATCTTCTAGTCCTTTTTTTAATAGATTCATATATTCACAAGCAATACTGTTATATATTTCTTCTTTACTTTTAAAGTACACATATATTGTTGATTTACTATAATCGGCTTCCTTTGCAATATCATCCATGGTTGTCTGTTCAACTCCTTTGATTTTAAACAGTTGTTTTGCGGATTCTATTATATTACTTCTGTTAAATTGAATTAATGTTTCCTTTTTCTTATTTCCCATATTTTCTTTTCTCCTAACACTTTCTACCTTATGAATTCTATTATTGAATTTGTAAGAATGATGTATTCTATTACCTAGGTTACATTTATTATACCGTCGTTATATTTATTGTACTATGAGTTCGATATTTGTCAATATCTAAAATGATTAATTTACGTAAAAAAAACAATCAACCGTTTATGGTCAATTGCTTTTTTTTTATAATTTGTATTCCGTAATTTGTATTCGGTAATTTACATTCTATAATTTGTGTTTTAAATATAGGTATCATTTTATTGATTCCGTGGAACCTGTTTCTATGGATGATTGATTAACCATGCGATAATGCCCTACTACTGTATAGTTTTCAATTTCATTCACCTCTCTTGCACCGAAGCCATCATGATGAATAATAAATGGTATTCCTTTTGAATTGCGTTTATCTGAACATATCGCAATATGATTTGGAAATATTACAATATCCCCAGCTTGCCATTCTTCTGGATTTGAAAAATCTGTAGATAAATTTTCCGAGTTTCTATCAAAAAAAATCTTCAAAGTTTTAACTCTCCGAAAATCTATATTCGGTTCAGGCTTAACAATCATAGAATATGCATTCAAATTACTTTTTATATCCTCATCGACCATTCCCTTTAAATTATATCCAGCATTTTGAAATGCTTTCCATATAACATCTGTGCAGACTCCAGTTCCATCATCCGGATATCCTCCATCATAGTAATTGCTTTCATACTTTGGCTTTGTTGCTATATACTGTCGTGCCCCTTGTAATATATCAGTATAGTCATCTATTCCATCTCCATCTATATCGTAAGCACTCACGATAACTGTTATCCCTAATTCTTCAGCTGTATACACCTTTTGGGAATGTATCTTGGGATTTATATAAACGAAAAAAACTGTTATCGATATAAAGAACAGTATTATAAATAATAAAATTATAAGTTTTATTCGCTTTGCTTTTTTTCCCATCTTATATTAAATCCCCCACTTTCAAATAAGAAAATAAAAAGTTCAAATTATAATCCGTAACCAATTTCATATGTTTTTTTCAAAAAGGTTATTATATTTTCCTCACGTTTTCCTTGCTTACCCTCTTCGTGCTTTCCTTCATTGCCATATTCTCTCGTCATTTGATCAAATACAATCATTTCTTTTTCTTTTGCACGGTTACTAATTCTATCACCAAGCATTACCGTTTTCATTGCTTTGACTTGTTCTTGTCGAACAGTATCATTTAAATTTCCACCCATGCAAACCAGGAATAAAGCCTTATCTAATTGCTTCATTGTTGGCGCATCTCCATATGCAAAGCCAAACGTAAAAACTCTTTGAATCCAACCAACTAATTTTGCTGGTGCCTCAGTCCAAAATACTGGATAAATAAATGTAATCATATCGGCTGTATTAATTTTATTTTGCTCCACTAATACATCTTCCGGTATTGTAAGTCTATCATCATAGAAACCTTCTCTAAGATATTCATTTTCAGATAGTGTTTCATTAAAGTTCATTCTATATAGATCTGAAACTTCATACTGATGACCCGCTGCAACCAATCCTCTTATAAATTCTTCTTTTAAACGATAAGTAAAACTATTATTACTTGGGTGACAATAAACGATCAATACTTTCATTTTTTTTCTCCTGATATTTCCATTAAGATAAGAAGTAAGGTCACTCATTCCTATTCTTTTTCTTTTTTAAATGCAGCACATACAGTGCAAGTGGAAGCATGCAAGAAATTATAGCTACCAATCCAAGTCCCAAAAGTTGCATGGTAGTAACTATAGTAACGCTTTCACTGAGTCTTTTTATACAGGCATCTACACCAATATTGAATAACTTAAAAAATAGAAATTCGTAATCTAAAAGCCCCAACGCCATTGCAAATGTTTTCACTATATTCTTTGTCATGCTATTATCAATATTATTTTCTTTTTTTAATATAAAGTATACAGTTGTGAACGAACTAGTTGCAATTGTCAAAGCCAAAATAATATACCATGTAAAAAAGTAACTTGGTAAGAATGATGCTACTATTCCCCCAAAAAGAGCTGTCCAAAGCGGCAGTTCACTAAGATTGATATGAGGATTCCAATATGTATCTTTACTATTTTCACTAATGTCTTCCATAAATTCTCTAACTGAATCGGTGTCTTCAATTATCTCATCGTCTTTAAGCTGCATAGTAAAACTTCTAGCCATTTGAAATCGATTGATTTTTAATTCAATCTCTTTTAGATGTGAATTATAGATTTCTTCTTTTTTATCAGATGACATCAATATCAGTTTAATTTCATCAAGTGAAAACTCAAGACTTCTATACATTTTAATCTTTTTTAGACACTCAACATCTGTTTCAATGTAATTTCGATATCCATTCTCTTCATTTTTTTCTGGTTTTAGCAACCCTTTTTCTTCGTATAGCTTTATGCTCCTTTTGGTAAGGCCTGTATGCTTTTCAACATCTTTGATTTGCATATTTTTCAATTCTCCTTTATTTTGATTAATATGGCTTATCATATAGCTATACGTAAGGTTCAAGTCAAGCTTTTTAACAAAATATTCTTCTTTTCATGCGGGCTTTTTTTGTTTCTTTATGAGTTATCGTAAATCAGTCCTTAGCTAATTCAATATATTTATCAACCAGCTCATATATCCAGTCCTGTAATGTTGTGAATTCGAAGCCTAGATTTTTAGCTTTATTCGTATTGATACTGTATTCATGCTCGCCATTATATGGTGTTTGATCGCCATCCGCTGCAAGAATAGCAACTTTACCTGTCTTTGTTTCTACATAATCTAAGATTTCTTTTATAGAGATTACTCCATCGCTGCTACCATTGATATAACCTGTAAAATCTTTGTCAGCAAAATATGCCATAAACTTCCCAGCTTCATCAGAACGGATAAATCCCATCCTACATCCTAAATTATCAATATACATTGGAATCTGCTTGATTGCATGTTCCACATAGAAATATAGTCGTTTTGTATAATCATCTTCTCCTATTACAAAAGGAAATCTAATTGCCATCGATGGCATTTTTTTATAATGCTTAAATAGTGCACATTCTGTATGGCGTTTCGATTCATTATATGGAAACTCGTCTCTTTCACACCATACTAAAGTTTCATCTATTGGATTAAATTCACCTTCTTTTGTTTCTAAATGTTTATCATAAACTGATGTTGTTGACATCAAAATATATCTTTCACATTTTGCAAAATCCAAAACATTTCTCACATCATTAGAACAATAAGCAAGGTTGTCATAAACAACATCGAATTTTTTCCAATATATTGCCGTTTTAATCGTTTCTCGGTCCGTTCTATCCAAAATCAATCTTGTAACCTTATCCCCAAACGGATCACTTGCCTTACCTCTGGTTGCGATTGTTACCTTATGTCCTGCCGACAACAATTCGTTTACTAAATGTATTCCAAAAAATCTTGTACCGCCAATAACCAAAATATCCATTTTTATTTATTCCTTTTGTATTAGATTTATGTATCTTAATATTTTTTTACTGTTCATAGCTTATTATACACGTAACACAACAAATAATGTAACGAAATTAAAGCAACACAATCATATTGCTGGATTCAAAAATCATTCACCTCCTAGAGTATATGGTACTAATATAACATTTTAATCTATAATATGCTTATATTTTTTTAATTAAAGTCATTTCTTACTATTTGATATCCTATTAAAAAATGCACAATATTATCCTCTGGTGAATACGCTGATATTAACATATATTTATAGACTTATAATTGTTATAGTTTTTAGAATAAAGGAGGAATATGTACAAATTATTATTATTTGGAGTCGGCAGTGCTTGCAAGGATTTATTATCCAATATTGATTATAATAATGCAACTATACTGGCATATGTTGATAACAATACCTCAATACAAGGGACAGAACTAAATAATATAAAAATCATTGCACCTGATGCTATAGTAAATTACGACTTTGATTATATTATAATTACTACAAGATATTATGATGATATTTTTAATCAACTAACTAATATTGGCATTCATAAAGATATAATTATAGGACTTAATCCATATTATAGTAATCAGTTAAAGGAATCGTTACTTCATCATACCATAATATTAAATCAGTTTTGTTCGCGAACTATTGACCCCTATGCTGTATGTAGTATGCAAAATTTAGGTCGTGAAAGATTAACTGATATCTATCAAACATGTGATTATGTAAGACTCTCTTCACTTGAACTTACAGCAGCAGAAATATACAATAATCATATAGAAGGTAACATTGCCGAATTAGGTGTTTTTCGTGGTGATTTTGCAAAGGTTTTAAATGAGATATTTTTCGATAGGAACCTATATTTATTTGATACTTTTGAAGGTTTTAATGAACAAGATTTAGTTACGGAGCGAAATAATTTTTTTTCGGAGTCTGCTACTTCTGACTTCTCGAATACAAGTGTTGATTTTGTTTTATCAAGAATGAAGTATCCACAAAATTGTATCGTTAAAAAAGGATATTTTCCAGATACTGTATGTGATTTGAATGAGCAGTTTTCATTTGTTAGTATTGATACCGATTTATTCAATCCAATCTATTCTGGCCTACAATATTTTTATCCACGGCTGAAAAAAGGTGGTTATATATTTATCCATGATTACAATAATTTCCGTTTTAAAGGTGCAAAAGAGGCAATCAAAAAATTCTGTTCAGAAAATGTCATAAGTATCTTTCCATTAAGCGATATCTCAGGAACCGCTGTCATAATAATATAGTTCTTTATAAACTTAGCCTACCCATTAGAACCGGAAGGCTAAGTTTCCTATTATAATTCATCAAATAAAATATTATAAAATCAGTAATACTTCTATAACAACTATTGACTAATTCTAATTAATGCATTATAGTTGTATGTACAACCAACTATAAATTCAAAAAGGAGGAACTATGGACCATATAGATAATACTGATACTCAACTCAATGAATGTCTGTTTTTCTCATCATGTAAATTAGCGCGAGTATTAGGAAAAACTGCTGAAGAGGATTTTAAAGTAACTGGTTTATCCCCTAGTCATGCATTTTTGCTTCATATTGTAAATATAAGCGACGGCCTTGGGCAAAAACAAATCGGTGAAGCACTTCATATGACGCCATCAACAATCACACGTTTCATTGAAAAGTTGGAAAACAAAGGACTTGTTTCACGTAAATCAGAGGGCAAAAATGTCTATATTTTCAAGACTGAAAAGGGTTTGCATTTACAGCCTGAAATCGAGAAGGCATGGGCACATGTACATGAAATTTACTCTGATATCCTAACAATTGAGGAAAGTGAGCAGTTTATCTCAACTGCAAACAAGATTATTGCAAAACTAGAAAGTAAATAAAACAAACAAAAATTTAAAGATATGGAGAATAAAACTATGAAAGAAATATTTAATCGCAGAAGCATTCGCAAATTTGAGGACAGACCCGTTGAAAAGGAAAAGATTGATAAGCTACTTCGCGCTGCTATGCAAGCCCCTTCCGCTGCAAATCAGCAACCTTGGGAGTTTATTGTAGTTGAAGATAAAGAAAATTTAAAGACGCTTTCTTTAACAACACCTTATTCAAAACCAGTTGCTGATTCTGCAGTCACATTTGTACTTTTGGCAAACAGCAATAACTTTAAAGTACCAACTGGATGGCAACAAGATATGGGTGCTGCTACTGAAAATATTTTATTAGAAGCAACATATCTCGGACTTGGTGCAGTTTGGCTAGGTGTCGCTACTGCTGATGTAGCAATTGATTACATTAAAAATTTGTACAATTTACCAGAAAATATCAAACCATTTGCTATGATTGCTATTGGCTATCCAGATGGTCAAAAAAACGAGTTTGTCGACCGATATATTGCTGAAAGAATTCATTTAGAAAAATGGACTAAAGGAGAAACATACAATGATTAAAATTGTAGCAAAAAATTATGTGAAGGCAGATAAAATTAACGAATTTATCTCATTGGTAACGAAACTGGTTCAAGAAACTAACAAAAACGATGCAGGATGCATCCATTATGAATTATTTCAAGATGTAAAAGATTCTCATATCCTAACTATTATTGAAGAGTGGGAAAGTAAAGAAGCACTTGGACAGCATATGGCTGCAAAACATTTTCTAGAAATAGTTCCTATGCTCGCAGATTTCACTGAGAAACCCGGTGAGAATAATTTCTATCAAAAACTTGTCTAGGAGGCAACTATATGAATTTAGAATTTTCAATTGAAGAAACTGTAAAAACTAGATATAGTACAAGAACTTATACAGATCAACCGATTTCTTCGGAAACGAAAGAAAAAATCAACACTTATATTAGTACACTATCCAACCCTTTTTCTGTTAAGGTAAGCTTTAAACTGCTTGAGTCAAATACTTCGACAAATTCTGAAAAGCTTGGAACTTACGGTGTAATTAAAGGTGCAAACAATTATATTGGAGCAACGGTCGAAAAAAGTGAGCTTGCACTTGAGGCACTCGGATACGAATTTGAAAAGCTGATATTGTATCTTACTTCCTTAGGTCTAGGAACTTGTTGGTTAGGTGGAACTTTTAACCGTAGTAGTTTCAAAAATGCATTTGAAATCAAAGAAAATGAGATTTTCCCTGCCATCTCACCTTTTGGCTATCCTTCTAGCAAAAAGCGAATTGCAGATTCCTTAGTCCGTATGGTTGCCAAATCTGATCATAGAAAACCATGGAGTGATCTTTTTTATAACAAAAACTTCACTAAGTTATTATCACTAGCAGATGCTGGTGCTTATGCTTTTCCTTTGGAAATGATACGCCTTGCACCATCTGCTTCTAACAAACAACCTTGGAGAATCTTACAAGATGGTACAACCTACCACTTTTATGAATTACAAGCAAAAGGATACAGCACGAGCTTTGGTTATGACATTCAAAAAGTGGATATTGGTATCGCCGCTTGTCATTTTCATCTAGCAGCACTTGAAAAAGATTTGAAGGGCGAATTCAAAAAATTACAAACACCTACTTTAGATGTTCCCGAACAAACTGAGTATATTTTTTCATGGATTACTGCTTAAATACAATACATACATTATCAAGAAGATCCCTCCCGTGCCGCGCGCACAATAAAAAGAGCTCCTTCTCATGATGAACTGACCCCGCCTACTTTGACAAGGGGCAGTTCATTATGTAAAGGGCTCTTTTTCGATTTTTTATATGTATATTTCTATTGATTTAACATTCTATTTTTCAGATTTCCAATATGCCTTGCCATTGCTTCCTTCGCTTTTCCAAAATTTTTATTTATAATAAAATCAACAATTTCTTGGTGTTCTAAATTTGCATTATCACAATATTTTTCATATGTCCCAGAAAGCATTAAATATATTTTCACAATATTATTTGCAGTACGTATAGTATCAATTAGAAATTTGTTTTCTGAGAATTCAGCCAATGTATTATGAAATTCATATTCACATTCAAGCATTTCACAAAAGCTAGTATTTTCAATTGCAATATTATATTTCTCAATAATATCTTTTAATATTTGAATCTGATTTTCAGTTATTTTATTTTCTAATAATTCAACTGCTAATACTTCAACCTTTTCTCTTACTTGCGTTATTTCTTCAATATCTAGTTGCGTAATATCTACTACGACAAAATTATTAGAAGCATTTAAAAACAAAATTTTTTCATATTGTAAACGAGTTAATGCAGCTTTAATAGGTGTTCTACTTATATTTAACTTTTCCCCAAGTTTTTCAGTTATTAACACTTCCCCCGGCTTTAAAACGCTAGATATGATTGCATCTTTAATAATATAATAAGCCTGATCTGATAAGGTTACTCTTTTGTCGATTACTTTTAATTCCATATGATTCCCCACCTTAATTTTTTTTATATTTTTATGAAGTATATCGTATACAAAAAAATATTATATGATAAAAAATATATATCTTTACATATGAAAAGTCAATAATAAATTGTTAATAATTTGACAAAAAATAGTAAAATTAGACAAGTGGTATTCTTTTTATGAATAACAACTTGAATAAATCATTACTAACGCTTTGTAACACCTTTAAATATATTATTAATTATCCTTCTATAGTAATCCCAACTATAGTAATCAAAAAGAGTCGGTTCATGAACTGACCCCGGTCTACTTGGCAGGGGCCGTTCATGAATCGGCTCTTTTTTGCAAACTTATATAAATTTATTTTTCAGGTATATTAGGAATCGCGTCAAATCCTGGTTGAAGATCAGCATCTGTTGGAATATAATCTGTCATTACACCATCATGGAATTTTTCATATGCTACCATATCAAAATATCCTGTTCCTGTAAGGCCAAATACAATTGTTTTTTCTTCTCCTGTTTCTTTGCATTTTAAAGCTTCATCAATTGCAACACGAATTGCATGTGCACTTTCAGGCGCTGGTAAAATACCTTCAATTCTTGCAAATTGTTCAGCAGCTTCAAATACAGCTGTTTGTTCTACACTGGTAGCTTCAATTAAACCATCATCATATAACTGTGATATCACAGAACTCATACCATGGTAGCGTAATCCGCCTGCATGATTTGCAGAAGGCATAAATCCACTTCCCAATGTATACATTTTTGCCAATGGGCATACCATTCCTGTATCACAAAAATCATATGCGAATTTTCCTCTCGTTAAACTTGGACAAGAAGATGGCTCTACTGCAATAAATCTATATTTTTTCTCGCCTTTGAGCACTTCTCCCATAAATGGTGCAATTAATCCGCCTAAATTCGAACCACCACCTGCACATCCAATAATGATATCTGGTTCAATCCCATATTTATCAAGTGCAGCTTTCGTTTCCAATCCAATAATAGACTGATGTAATAATACCTGAGAAAGAACGCTTCCTAGTACATATTTATATCCTTCAGAGCCAACCGCTACTTCTACAGCCTCTGAAATAGCACAGCCTAAGCTTCCTGTTGTTCCTGGATGTGCTTCTAATATTCTTTTACCAACCTGCGTTGAAGTAGAAGGTGATGGAGTTACACTTGCACCGTAAGTACGCATTACTTCACGTCTAAATGGTTTTTGCTCATATGAAACTTTAACCATAAATACTTTACAATCCAAATCGAAATAAGAACATGCCATTGACAATGCGGTTCCCCATTGTCCTGCGCCTGTTTCAGTTGTAACACCTTTTAACCCTTGTTCTTTTGCATAATAAGCTTGTGCAATTGCTGAATTTAATTTATGACTTCCACTTGTGTTATTTCCTTCAAATTTATAATAGATCTTTGCAGGAGTTTGTAGCTTTTTTTCTAAACAATAAGCTCTAACAAGCGGTGATGGACGATACATTTTATAAAAATCTCTTATTTCTTCTGGAATATCAATGTACGCATTGACATCATCCAATTCTTGTTTTACTAATTCATCACAAAACACTCCACTTAACTCCTGCGCTGTCATAGGCTCTAACGTACCTGGATTCAACAATGGAGCTGGTTTGTTTTTCATATCTGCGCGCACATTGTACCACTGAGTTGGCATCTCATTTTCTTCAAGATAAATTTTGTAAGGAATTGTTTTTTCTTTCATCTTAGCTCCCATCTGCCGCGCGAATTTAATTCGCATTATTTAGCGGCTATCAAAATATGTTTCTATTATTGGGAAAAAAGGCATAAAAAATACCCCTATCCCATGCTAAAAATACTGCAGGGACAAGAGCGTTAACTCCTGCGGTGCCACCCGGCTTGACGTAATATCTTACGTCCTCTCAAAACATACTAATATATGTTTTTATTTGTTAACGGAGTATTCTCTCCGGCGTACCTACTATAAGTTCAGTTTGCCCTCAAAAGCCCATTCTTCTTTGCATTTGCTTACCACAATCCCAGCGCCTGTGACTCTCTTTGAAGAAATATCAAAAAATACTTACTCTTTTTCATCGGTTTTTATAATTTTATCATGGAGTATTTTAGTTGTCAATTTTTTTATCCGACATAATCTATATTATTGTTGGTTCGTGAATTGAAATTTTAAATTCCATCCCCTATACCATCACTAGTGGAATTTATTTTTACAAATAGCGGTGTGGACGTTAGTCTTACATTGTTCAT